>JARGPI010000053.1 GCA_029213005.1 Verrucomicrobiales bacterium | reverse complement strand
ATCATACTGCCGGATCCGTCAAAACGCTTCGTGTGACATCTCAGTCACCTGGCTGGTTAATCTAGCTGTCAGTGCGAGAAGCGGAGAACCCATCGAGCGCAGGATAAACGACCTCAATTGGACGACTATTCGAGACACTTCTCGACAAAGAAGCGGAGAGGGAAGGAATCGAACCAACCTCGGCAAGGATCACTTGTCGACAACGGTTTTGAAGACCGCGGGGACCACCAGGCACCCATCTCTCTCCTTTGAGCACCGCTTTTTGTCGATGATTTACGGCGGAATGTCAAAGTTTGATCTGCGCTTTTGACGAAGTTTCGTCTATGCCCTTACATCGTTCACGATCTGAATGATGCTCTCGGCGGCCTCGAGGACTTCGCCGTCGGTGGAAAAGATGGAGAGGGATAGGCGCAGGCTGCTGAAGGCCCGCTCATCGCTGAATCCCATCGCTTTCTGCACGTGACTGGGGTTGGCTTTCCCGGTCATACAGGCGCTTCCGGCGGAGCATTGAATCCCGGCCGCATCGAGTTTGGGGAGCATTTCCGCTGCGACACAGCCTTCGAAGGAGACGTGGGCGACGTTGGTGGTGCGGTGTTCCCGGGAGCCGTTCAGCTGGACGCCTTTGAGACGGTCGCAAAGGGTCGTTTCGAGGAGATCGCGAAGCATCCCGACCCGGTCGATCCCGCCATTCTCAAGCTCGGACTGCATGAGTTCGGCCGCTTTGCCGAGCCCCACGATGTAGGGAACGTTCTCGGTTCCGCTGCGACGCCCCTCTTCCTGACCACCCCCGCGAATCATGGGCTCGAAGGGACTGTTTTCGCGAACGTAGAGAACCCCGACTCCCTTCGGTGCGTGAAATTTATGACCGCTGATCGAGAGAAAATCCACGGGAGCCTCATCCACTTTTACCGGCACTTTCCCGACGGCTTGAATCGCATCGGTATGGACAAACCATCCCGCTTTTTTTGCAAGGGCGGCCGCTTCGGCAATGGGTTGGATGACTCCGGTTTCGTTATTCGCCCACATAATCGAGATAAAACCGGGACAGGAGGTATCGATCGCTTTTTCGAAGGCTTCCAGATCGAGACGCCCCTCCCCGTCGACGCCGATCCGCTGGACATCAAATCCCACTGCTGCCATCGCTTCGGTGGGGCGCAGCACGGCGCTGTGTTCGATTTCGCTGACGAGAACTTTCGAATGTTTCCGGCCGATCTCGCGGGCCAATGACTTGATCGCCATGTTGTTCGATTCGGTCCCGCATCCGGTGAAGACGATTTCCGATGGTTTTGCCCCGATCAGTGAAGCGACCTGTTCCCGCGCTTTCCCGATGGCGGCTTTAACAGCCTGCCCGGCTCCGTATCCGCTGGATGGATTGTACCAGTGATCGGTTAAAAACGGCATCATGGCATCGATCACTTCGGGATGAACCCGGGTGGTCGCATTGGAATCGAGGTAGATAGGCATGGTTCCTGAAAAGAACCTGCAAAAATCCCTTCACTCAAGCTTTTATCTCAAATCCCCGTACCTGCTCGGCACAGGTCTGCAAGCTGGAGTCATCGTGATTGGTAATCACCAGTTTCCGGCACGGGCTCTGGAAATTGCCCTCTGCATTGGCGGGACGGTAGCGGCGGTCGTAATGCTCCGCCAGAAGTGAAGCGGTGAGATCTTTCCAGTTCCGGTTTTTCGCCATTTGTTTCCACTCCACGAGTTGTTTGTTGGGATGAAAGCCCTTCAACCGGTCAATGGTTTCGAGCACCCGATCGAGATCGGAAAGCCACTCATTATAGTCTTCCGTGAGGTATTCCGCGCGACATTCGAGAGGGGAATTCAACTCAATCACCGGCGAAACCTTCATTTTCTGCCAGAGTGGGTTGGGGAGATTCAGCTTCCCGATTTTGGCACTCTCCGCCTCGATGTAAACGGGGCGATCATCATCGAACCGATTGAATTCATTAAAAAGCAGCGATTCAAATCGCTTCTGCGCCGGCTGCGGGTTGTGGGGATCCCCGCCGAAAACGGAGCCTTTGTGACAAGCGAGACCTTCGAGATCCAGGACCTGTTCACCCAGTTCGTGAAGTTTTTTCAGAACCAGCGTTTTCCCGGCCCCGGTCAATCCGTTCAGGACCACAAAATTTAACCGGCTTACCCGGCTTTCGATTTCGGTGATGACGTAGCGGCGATAGGTGCGATACCCGCCTTCGAGGAAATAGACATGCCACCCGATACTGCTCAGCACCGTCGCCATACTTTCGGACCGCTGTCCCCCGCGCCAGCAGTGAATCAGCGGACGGTAATCTTTTTCGCGATCGATAAAGTGTCGATTGATGTGTTCCGAAATATTCCGGGAGACAATCGCCGCTCCCAATTTCCGGGCGATAAAGGGAGACTCCTGCTTGTAGATGGTGCCAATTTCAATCCGTTCCGCATCATTTAGCACCGGCAGGTTGATCGCACCGGAGATATGATCTTCCGCAAATTCAGAAGGGGCCCGGACATCGATAATTTCACTGAAATTGATACCCGGCTCAAAAGGAAAACCTGTTTTTTGGATAAACCCACCCATCTTAAGAATCGTCCGATCGGCAACTTACAGGCAAAATCAACGTTTTTACGGATCTTTTTGTGATGACTTTCAGAATTTCGTTCGTAGTCTTTTGATATGGTGGTGGACTATTCCCCTCCTGACATTAACTAAACGATGAAAAAAGTAATAGCAACATTGGCATTGGCCATCCTCGCTATCGCACCTGCGATGGCCGAAGATGTGACCTACGTAGCCGGCATGACCGGCGTGACTTGAGGAGGCTGTAAAGCAAGCGTCAGTTCGGCGTTTGAAAAATTGGAAGGCTTCAAGTCCATTAGAATCGAAAATGGCGATAAGCCCGGCACTCAGAAAGTAACGGTTGTTACCGATGGCGCCGCAGATCTTACCAAAGAGGACGCAGTTCAGTCCCTTGGTAAAAAGGCATCACGATATGTGGTCGTCAACTGGGCCAAAGAAGGAGCCATGGAATCCGAAGCTGCCCCTGAAAAAGAGGCAACTGAAGAAGCCAAAAGTGATTCCGCCTCCACTGGCAAAGAAACCGTTTACGTTGCCGGGATGACCGGTGTGACGTGAGGCGGCTGCAAAGCAAGCGTCCGTGCGGCGTTTGAAAAGCTGGAAGGTTTCGCATCTATCAAAATCGAAAACGGCGATGCGCCGGGAACTCAGAAAGTTACAGTCGTAACCGATGGTTCTGCCGATTTGACCAAAGAAGACGCAGTGAATTCACTCGGCTCGAATGCGAGCAAATATGTGGTGAAGAGCTGGTCGAAAGGAGATGCTGAAGGGTAATCCCTAACGATCCATCAAATTTTGAAAAGAGTCCTGTCGTGCAAACGGCAGGGCTCTTTTTTATGCCCCATGGGGCCGCTGCCTTGACACCCGTAGGTTTCATACGAACCTTGCGCGAAAATGAGCGCCCAAGTATCCGATCTGAACGTCGATTTCAATGTCCCATTGCCGGCACCCGCCCTTCTCATGCATGAAATGCCGAGAACGGAGGACGAAGCCGCTGTGGTTCTCAATGGACGGAAACGAATTGAAGACATCCTCCACGGGAAATCAGATCGATTCCTCGTCATCGTCGGCCCCTGTTCGATTCACGATCCAAAAATCGGTATCGACTATGCCACAAAGCTTTCAAAACTCCGCGACGAAGTGGGCGATAAGATCGAGCTGGTGATGCGGGTCTATTTCGAAAAGCCACGGACCAACGTCGGCTGGAAAGGCCTCATCATGGATCCCGATATGGACGACTCGGCGAATTTGCCGAAGGGCCTCCGCATCGCCCGACAGCTGCTCGAAGATGTGCTCGACCTCGGCGTGCCGACCGCGACCGAGTTTCTGGACCCGATCACCCCGCAATACATCGGGGACCTGATCTGCTGGGCCGCCATTGGAGCCCGCACCGTGGAATCGCAGACTCACCGCCAGATGGCATCCGGTCTCTCGATGCCCGTCGGAATGAAGAACACGACTTACGGAGGGATGTCGGCCGTGGTTAACGCCCTCAAGGCCTCGATCGCTCCCCAGACATTTTTCGGAATCAGCCCCGAAGGCGTGGCATCCATGGTGAAAACCAAGGGTAATGCGTTTTGCCACACCGTGCTTCGCGGCGGGGAAGACGGCCCGAACTACGACGAGGAATCGATCGCAAAGGTATCGAAACAGCTCAAAAAACACGACGTCCTCGGTTCCATCATCGTTGATGCGAGCCACGCAAACTGCTCGAAAAAGCACGAGAAAATGCCGGGCGTTTTTGAAGCGATCGCCGCTCAGCGCATCGCGGGGAATCGCGATGTGGTCGGAGCCATGCTGGAAAGTAACCTCGTGGCGGGCAATCAGAAAGTTTCGTCCGATTTGAGCGCGCTCACCTACGGTCAGTCCGTCACCGACCCCTGTATTGACTGGGAAACCACCGAAAGAATCATCAAAGAGACGGCGGACAAGCTCTAGCAGCCCGTCGTTTCGATCGATTGTACCCTGTACAGTCCCGGATTGTACAGGGTACAGTCGGCCTTTGACCTGAAAACCGACCTTTTCATGAAAAAGAAACGTCTCCTCGGAACTGATCTTGAGATTTCCTGTCTCGGACTGGGAACCGTGAAGTTCGGCAGGAATGAACAGGTCAAATATCCCACTGCTTTCGATCTCCCTGACGATCGTCAAATTCTGAAGTTGCTCGATTCGGCCTCGGAGAGCGGGATCAATCTCCTCGACACAGCTCCGGCCTACGGGACAAGCGAGATTCGGCTCGGGGAATTACTGGGCTCCCGCCGCGACGACTGGGCAATCGTCACCAAAGCGGGTGAGGAATTTATTGATGGTAAATCGGTTTTCGACTTCTCCGGCCCCGCAATCACCCGAAGTGTGGAGCGGACCCTGACCCGTCTCAAAACGGATCGGGTCGAGGTGGTTCTCCTTCATTCCGATGGAAACGACGAGGACATTCTGCGTCATTCCGGAGCGGTCGAGGCGCTTCAGCAATTGAAGTCCGCCGGAAAAATCCGGGCGATCGGCATTTCCACGAAAACCGTTTCGGGCGGACTGCTCGCAGTCAATCAGGGACTGGATGCGGTCATGATCACCTACAATCCCTGGCATCGCGACGAGGAACCGGTTCTCGACCTCGCAGCGGAGCAAGGGAACTGCTCGGTTTTCATGAAGAAGGCATTTGGAAGCGGTTGGTTTGGAAGTTCCGATGAAAAAGATCCGGTTTTCACTTCTCTTGAATTTATTTTTAAGCATCCGGGCGCAACCAGCGTCATAACTGGTACTCTGAACCCGAAGCATCTCGAAGAAAACGTGGCGGCTATGAAGCGGGTATTCCCCGATGGCTGATTTGGCACATGCTTTTTCCGGTATCTGAGGGAGGGTTCCAAAAAAGTGATGAGCGATTCCAAACCGATATTTTTCGACAGCCACATGCACACGCCTCTCTGCAAACACGCGGAGGGACTCCCCAGTGAATACGTGGCGGTGGGAGCGGAACGCGGTCTCGCCGGGGTGATTTTCACCTGCCATAGTCCGATGCCGAATCGCTTTTCTCATAAAGTGAGAATGACGCCCGATCAATTCGAGGAGTATTGCGATTTGATTCAGGGAGCGGCTGACGGTGCCCCGGACGGCTTCGAAGTCCGGCTCGGAATGGAGAGCGATTTCTTTCCCGGGATGGAAAAATGGCTCACCGAACTGCATCAGAAAGCGGACTTCCACTACATCCTCGGCTCCGTGCACTGGCACATTCCGGAATATATCGATGCGTTCTGGACCGGAGATCAGGAAGCGTTCCGGGAACAATATTTCGAGCACCTCGCAGAATCAGCGGAGTGCGGTCTCTTTGACAGTCTCGCGCACCCCGATTTGATCAAAAATTCCGAGCCGGACGATTGGGCTTTTGAAACTGCAAAACCCGTCATTGCCCGGGCTCTCGACCGGATCGCCGCAACCGGCGTTGCGATGGAATTGAACACTTCCGGACTGAGAAAGCCCTACTCGGAAATGAATCCGGGACCGGAAATGCTCGCCATGATGGCGGAGCGGAATATTCCAGTCGTGATCGGCTCAGATTCTCACGTCCCGGAGAGAGTCGGCGCTCAGTTTGAGGAAGCTCTCACCAGTCTCGAAGAGGCCGGTTTCAAGGCCGTGAGCGTCTTCAAGGAAAGGAAGCGGAGCGAATTCGATATCACCGAGGTGAGGAACTCACTGCGCCAACTGTCGCTTACTCAGTGATATCGGCGCGGATTTGACCGATTTCTTTGACGAGTTCTGAAATCTTCTCCACTTCCTTGCGGTAGCCGGCTTCGTCGTTGAGAAGATAATACTCATCGCGGCGAATCTGACAGGCAGCCATTTCCTGACGCATCCCGACCAGTTTTTCGACCAGCGAAGGCGCTTCTTCAACCGGAGGCAGCATTTCCTCAACCTTCGCTCTCGCGGCAAAAGTCACTTCTTTGGCTTCGGCAATCTGAGGTGTCCGAACAGCGGTGGAAGCCTCTTCAATTTTAACCGGCTCAACTTTCGCAGCGGCAACTTCAACCGATGACGCTTCGACAACCGGTTCGTTAAAGGAAGCGATGACCAGTGGCGTTAATTTGTAGGCTCCAAAAGCGGAAACGCCGCAAGCGAGCAAAATCCCGACGGCCTGCAGAGGCACTTTCATCCAGGGACGGGTCGAAGCTTTCGGCTCCAGAATGTGGGGAAGTCGTGGTGAGCGGCCCTCTGAGGAATCGGCAGCCTCGATCGCTGCGTTCTCAACCAAATCATTTTCCACCAGCCAATCGAGAAACATCCAGACATCGGTCGCTTCAAATTCACCGGAATGCTCATTTTTGACATCCCTCACCACTTCGATGAACTGCTGCTCGCCATCGAGACTGAGCATCATGCGGTATTGCCACTTCGTAACCAGTGTCGGAGCGAGACAGTCCGGGAGTGAAGCCAGAATTTCGCCCTTTGGATTACTGAATTGAACGCCTTTCACCAATTTCAGGTTCATCGTCAAAAATTCCTTGGGATCGTAATTCCATGCTTTCATATCTTCTAATATTTATAGAAAATATCCGCGACATTTTTATTAATATCAACATATTATTTATAAAAGTTTACTATTTTGAGCAAAAACAGCCTCCTTTTATAAAAAACCCGGCAATTTATTCGGGTGTCGCCTCGATCCACTGCCCGAAAACGGGCTGATCGCACCAGGTTTTGTAATGCCAACCGACCTGAAAACCGATCTTGGGTTTCAGGAAATCGACTTCAGAAACGGAAAAAGTATCATCGTCCCCCAACTGACTGTAGCGCCAGCGACCCGGATCACCGGATTTATCGGGACGCACCCGGCAGATCAGTTTGGCACCCTCGGGCGCGTTGTCCTTCCATCCATCCGGTAACTCCGGAGTGATTATGATCTGGCCATCAACCCGCTTGGCTTCGCCCTCGGTAATTTCAGGCATTTTCTCGCAGGTTTCTTTGAATTTAGTCCGGAGATCCCGCAAACGAACCCGAAACCTTCCCCGAATTCGTTCCAGATCGTAGCCCGCCGCGAGACAGGCATCGCGCCACAGCGCAAGCCCCGCCAGTTCACGAGGCGCATCGGGGCGATCAATCGACTTGAGGATTTTCGCCGGGAATTCTTCCCCGTAGACATCGATTGCAGCACGGATCCATTCCATCCCGGCCGGGTAAGCGATATTCGGGTCCCGTTTCGTCACCAGAACTCCATTGAGCACCAGTTCACTGAAATGAACCTCTCCCCAGGTAGAGCTGAGAGCGAGCCAGTGTTCGTAGTCTGTCGCCGCTTTGCCGGGTCTGAAAATCTCAAACTCCACCTGACTCGCAAGCCCTTCGTGAAACCAGCGGGCGGAACCGAATGATTCTTCGAGTCGTTTTCCGGTAATATTATTGATCAGTACATGAGTGACTTCATGCCCGAGGACCGCTTTGGCTTCTTCCAACGACCAGTTGGCGGGATAGGCCATACGGATCTTCTTCCAATAAGCCTGCCCGGCATTGTGAGAACCGAGAGGGTTCGAAAAATCCACCACAGTGCGTCCCGCTTTAGCCGCGTCATCCGCCTGCAGGTAATCTGCGACCTGGAAAAAGATTTCGTCCGACTCTTTCAACAATTGCCGGGCGCGCTTTCGCATTTTCTTCCGATAGACAAATTCGAACTTTTTCGAAGTCGCCGTCTCAATGGCATTTCCCCCTTCGATCTCCGGACGAATATCAGTTCCCGCAATTGGGCGGACTTCTTCCGGTAGTTCCCCTTTTTCGTATAGAATTGATGAAAGTATAAAAAACAGCACCAGTAGGAAGATGAGCGACGCCATCACTCCAATCGCGGCCAGCGCCTTACCCCAGAACGACCCCACAAACTCGCGGGCTTTCCGTCCCGAAATTGCTGACATCATGGAATAGAAGCACAGCCCGATAAACCAACTGAAAATGCCGATCACCGAAAGCACACCAAGGTGTTTCCACGGGATCACCCATTTCTCGTCAATCTCGTCGGGAACCTGCATCAACTCAAAAGGATCGATCCACGTGATATAGGGAACCGACTGAGTCTTTAAAATCGCGATAATAAAGAACCACGCACTAATCACCAGCAGAGACCAGAACCTGAGAAAGGAAACCGGTAGCAACACGGCGACAAAAAACGCGACCAGAAAGGTATTTAAAAACAGGAAGGTGGCGATATGGTTCCACGGTGTCGCCGGAGAATCACTTTCCCTGGATAAATGTTCATAGATCAGCCCTTCCAATATCCAGGCGATATCCAGCGCAGATACCATCACAAACACGATGAAACCTTTGGCGAAATACATAGAAAGGCGGGAGACCGGCAATCCATCCAGATAGGTTAAAACCCCTTCGTCCTTTTCGCGGGTTAAGACGCCCAGCACCCCGATGAGGCACAGTATAAAAGTAACGATCAGGGCATCGTTCGGAGTACTGATCACATTGTCCCAGATCGGATACTCGTCCATGTATTCCACAATCTGGACAAAGACGAGTCCGAAAATAAACAGCGCCAAAAGAAGAAAGTAGAAAGGCTGCAGGCTCTTCCACTCCTTCCAGAGCACGATAAGGAAACGCCGAATCATTCGCGCTCCTCCTCTTCTGTTTCTTTACTGAAAGACAGAATGTAGTTGCGCCATTTTTCGACGAAGGACTCCAGCGACTCCCCGGTCGCTGCTTCAAATGCAGGCTTGACTGGGTTGCTGTAGTCCCAGACGACCGCTCTGGCATCTTTCCGGGTAAACGGTTTGGTGACGGTTGCTTTCGCCAATTTTTGAACCACTTCGCGACCTTTTTCCTCCTGGAGCAGCCGCATCCCCATCCAGGCGACCGCATCGGCACTGCGCCACTCAACCTCGTCCTGATAGAGCGACCAGCCTTCGAGGGATTCTATCGTTAATCCCTCCTTCTGAACCGCCTCGACCGCCATCTGCTCCCGTTCGACAATCGTCTCCGGCTCCGCCTCCTCCATTTCCCAGAGTCCTTCCAGACCACAGACAATCCACCAGCGATCTTCGTGAGTGACCCGGTCTTTGGAATTTTTCCGCAGCACCTGACTCATCGTCCACGACAGCAGGCGACCTTCGGTGAATTCCGGCTGACGATAACCGGCATACATGAGAACAACATTTTCCCCTTCAACATCATCCCAGTCGATTCGCTCGACCTCTTCGATATCGCTTTTCTCTACTACAAAGACACGCGGGAAATCTGCTTCCGGTATTCCCAACCAATCCCTGGCTTGAGCCAATCTCCGGGCCAACTTAGCTGCGATAGAAATTTCAAGATCGACCGGTTTATTCAGTTCCTCCGACGAAATAGTAACGGTAACGCCTTCCCAATCTTCCTCGATCGCTCCGGGAATAGCGAATGGCTCGCCTTTAGGTTCTTCAAATAGAAAGGGTGACAGAGTCATCAAACCAATTCCGAATGCGCCGCCAATAAACATCTTTTCCCGGTATGACATTTTTTCGCCCAGCATCGACGAGATCGATCCCTCTTTTGCCAGTCCGAGGATATAGGCAATCGCAATCCATCCGATAATAATCGCAGCCGTAATTTTTAAATCAAAAAGCGGCCAGACCTCTCTCTCAAATCCGAAGCGGGAATTTGCGATCAACGCATAGGGAGGGAAGTCGCTGATCGGTATCGTGGAATTGATCACCAGTAATAACGTGATCGCCAAAGTGAGATAGATAATAATCCGGTAACGCCCCAGAAACCCGGTGACGAAAAAGAAACCGGCGGAAAACATGGCCCAGCCGCAGGCGGACGTTAGCAGAATCCCCAGGAAGCGCCCTGTGACCGGCTCACTGCCCATTGCGAGGAGCCAACCGATCAGCACACTTCCGACAGCGTAAAGACAGGCCAGGAAAAAGCCGAGAAGCAGCTTCCAGGTAATCATTCGCCATTTGGGTAAAGGAAGCCCTTCCAGAAACAGCTGAGTTTTTGCCTGATACTCACTCGATATCAGCACATGCCCGAGAATGATACCGGAAATCGGCATCATGTAGAGAAGTCCCCAGCCCACTCCCGGGAAAGCGCCCCCTCCGGTGCCATCGGCATTGACGCGGTAGGCGATGGTAAATACCACCAGCCAGGTGAACAGGCCCAGCATCAAAAACGTGGGCCAGTTCCGGCGCAATTCTTTCTGGATGAGGACCAGCGTCATATTTTCATCGTGGCCACCCCGACACAGGAAATAAAGATATCATCCAGGGAAAGACGTTCCCCGGTGAGGCCCGATGAAGTCCAAAGTTCCGGCGGCGCATCCACCACCATTTCCTGCATACCGGAAACATCGTCGGGAGACCGGTCCATCACCTTCCAGACATCAAAACCGGCGGGCATTACGGTCCCTTCCGCCACTTTTATTTTTTTCACCCGGCTTTGGAGAAGTGAGAGATCCCCTTCGAAACGCTGTTTCCCGCGATGAATGATCCCCACCCTGTCAGCCGCCCGCTCAACTTCGTTCAGCAAGTGAGTCGAGAAAAAGGTGGTCCGCCCGTACTCCCGGGCCTGATGTTCAATAATGTCCAGAAATTCCCGGCGTGCCACCGGGTCCATTCCCGCAGTGGGTTCATCCAGAATCAAAAGAGAGGGCCGGGGCGCGAGGGCCAGCGCGAGAGCCAGCTTCACCCTCATCCCACCCGATAATTGAGACGACTTCCGGTTGGGCGGGACTTCCAGAATGTTCAGCAATCGCTCGAACTCCTGTTTGTCCCATTCCGGGTAGAGCCCACCCACAAATTTCCCGAGCATTCGGGCAGTCATCCAGGGATAGAAGACCTGCTCCTGGGAGACGTAGCCAATTTTCTGCTTTTGCTTCAGGGTGGTTCGGCGCGAAGTCTCCCCCATCAATTCGATGGTTCCGCTTTCGGGCGCAATGATCCCCATCAGCATCCGGATCGTGGTTGTTTTGCCAGCCCCGTTAACTCCGAGAAATCCGTAAATTTCCCCCTCGTTAACCTGCAGGTTCAAACCATCAACGGCCACAAAATTGCCATAGGAACGCTTCAAATCGCGAACTTTCAGGATGGGTTGTTCCCGGGAAATCATGTGCCAAAACTAACACTAATCTGTCAAACGACCACGAAAATGAAACGCTCCAAACGGGCCGTATCCCTGCCCGTTAAGGCTGAAGGATAACTTTCATGAGACCCTCATCGTTTTTGTGGAGGCGGTGAAACCAGTCATTCCCGTCTTTCAAAGCGCCAACTCCGGAGATCAATGGCTCGACCTTGATCGATCCATCAGCCACCGCTTCGACAGCTTCCTGATACTCACCGGCAGAGGCACAACTTCCAAAAACTGACAGTTCCCGGGTTACCACCGCTTGCAGGGGGAACGGGACTTCAGCTTTCAGGTTACCAACACAACTGATACTGCCTCCTTTTTTGACACAGTTAATCGCGAGATTAATCGTCGGACCAAATCCGACCACTTCGACAGCGTGATCCGCTCCGTCGTCATTGCCAACCAGTTCCCTGATCTTCGCCAGCGAATCATCATTGGAAATCACCGAATAATCCGCTCCCAGCTCGCGGGCCAGATCGAGTCGCTTCTCGTCGATATCCACGGCGATCACCGTGCCGGCACCTTTCCGCTTCAGCGCCTGAACCACCAAAAGCCCAATCAGCCCCGCTCCCACCACCACTGCGGAATCACCCTTTTGGATCGGCAGCCGGTTGACGCCGTGCAGGGCGATTGAGACCGGTTCGGCAAATGCCGCCTGCTCGTAGGATACCTGATCAGGAATCGGACAGAGAATATGCTGAGGCACTTTTACATATTCAGCAAAAGCACCATGACGACGATAATCTCCACAGGAGACGCCGAGTACGTTTCGGTCTGGACATAAATTGATCTGCCCCTTTTTGCAGGATTCGCACTCTCCGCAGTAAATGGTGGAATCAAACGTGACCCGGTCTCCCTTCTTCCAGTTCCGGACCGCAGAACCCACTTCGGTGATCTCGCCGGACGCTTCGTGCCCCATTATAATCGGCGGAATTCGGCGCCCCGAAGATCCGTCCATACCGTGAATATCGGAACCGCAGATCCCACAAGCTTTAACTGAGATAAGGACTTCGTTGTCAGCGATTTCAGGTAAATCGGCATCTCCGTATTCGAACTGATTATAAGCGGTCAGAGTTAGGGCTTTCATAATGCGGAATTCTAGAATGCTTCGGATTGGAAGCCACAAAAAACTGGAATTTCCCCGAAAATTCTGATACATCTCGAAGACTTCGATGATTCTTTAATGATTCAAAAAGTAAAAAACCTGCTAGCCATTGCCTTCCTGCCCCTGTTGCTCTGTCAGTGCGTCACAACCGAGCAAGCAACCGTCAAATCACCGCCTATCACGGTGCAGGGCACTCTATTTTATCCTGACGAGGCCAATCAGACTTACATTGTTCCTGCCGGGGCGGAAATCGTCGGTGCCGGGGGAAATAACTGCCGCTACATCGTTGAAAACGGGGGGAAATTGACCGCGCATTCCGGAACGGATAACACTTATAAAATCAAGCAGGGTGGTTTCTTCAAAGGTTTTGCCCATCCCGCTAATAATTGCCGGGTCCAATATCAAAACGGAGCTCAAATTGAAAAGGTTCAGGGCGGATCTGAGGTCGCTTTTGAACTGACTCACTGATAGTCCGGATTTACCTCTCGTAGACTTTCCCTTTTTCCACGGTCGCTTTCCAGGGGCGTGGCTTAGGTTCGCGATAATCAGGATGCCCCATGGGAGGATGATGTCTTCGCGCTTTGGAACCGCCTCCATTCCAGATGTCATACTTGGGATCCGCATACTGGTCGAAAAACTGGATCAACTGTTCGGCCAATTCAGCCTGGATTTCCTGATACGCCTTTTGTCCGTAAAGGTTAAACCGCTCCATCGGGTCGATTTCCATGTCGTAGAGTTCCCCCGGGCCATCGGGTGAGCGGCGCTCCACGTATTTCCATTTTTCAGTGCGAACCGAACGGCAGCTTTCCATTTCGTAATACATTTCGGTAGGCCAGTCGACCGAATCGCCCCGGAGTAGCGGCGCAAAATTCCGACCCGGCAGGTTGGCCTCTTTTGGAATGCGTTCTTTCAGCCCCACATAATCGAGGACGCTGGGAAGAAAGTCGTAGTTTGTGACCATGGCATCGCTTTTCGCCGGTTTGATTCCGCCGGGGTGCCGGAAGAGAAACGGAACCTGCATCATCATATCGTGAGCGGCCATCGGGCGGGTATGGTCTCCCATTCCGAAAAATCCGTTTTGACCGCCCATCCAACCCTGATCACCAGCGAAGATCACGAGCGTGTTTTCATCCAAACCATGCTTTTTCAGAGTCTCTAGAATCTCCCCGACCCCATCGTCGACTCCGCTGACCTCCTCTGCGACCCGGCGCATACTGACGATATTATTGTGGTAATCCAGATTCGAATACTGCCAGGGATGTTGGGTATCTCTCGGGAAAGAAAGCATTGATTTGTCCGCGTAATAGTCGGCCCATCGATTTTTCCCGGGTCTCAAAAGGAGGCGACTGAGACAGTAAGGCCCGTTATAAGCCAGATAGAGAAAAAACGGTTTTTCCCCGTCTTTATTTTGTTCGATAAAATCGATACCCCGCTCGGTCCAGAGATCGGTCATATATTTCGGGGAGTTTTTATGTAGTTTGCCGTCAAGGATAACCGGATCGGTATAAAGATTCCCGGTACCACCTCTCGGCATCGTCGCCCAGTAGGTAAAACCATCCTGAGGGTTCATGTTATCACCGAGATGCCATTTACCACTCAAACCACAGACATATCCTTCTGAGTGAAGAATTTCCGGCAGGGTTTCGAACTCCTCCAGCGCATAATAAGCTTCGTCCCCCATCATATATTTTCCGTCAAGAAACGAGTGAATCCCATGCTGCGACGGCATCAATCCCGTCAGGTAAGTGGCGCGCGTCGGCGAACAAACCGGGTTACTCGCCATCCCCCGCATAAACTGCATCCCCTCCGCAGCCATCCGGTCGAGATTCGGCGTTTTGATATCCTCGTTTCCGTAACAGCCCAATGTCCAGGCCCCGTGATTATCAGTCAGAATGAAGACCACATTCGGTTTTTCCTTTGCCGACAACCCACCACAAATGACGAAGAGCAGAAAAACAGAAAACAACATCATCCTTCCGATCATCCACAAATCAGAAGGTTTGCCAATTCACTAATCGCGTCACTTAGAGACGCCGGTTCTCCAATTGCGATTGGGGGATGACAGCATAGCCCTTGACACGAACCGCTTTTATCATCGATTCCAGCAGATGAACCCGATGCCCGTCGCTGTGCATTGAGAAAACACCACCATCGATATTTCCGGTTCCCGAGTAGGGTACTTTCATAATTGAAACCTGATCTCTGGGTGCGATGGAAAGGTAGATCTTAAAATACGCCAGATAACTGCCATCTTTGACACTCAGCGAAGTTTCATCCGTATCGGAAGCGAGAAGCGTTTCGTATCCGTGTTTCCAGTTAGTGATGGCGTAGTTGTTTTCAACCAACTCCTCACCTTCCACCACGGGGGCACGAAACAGCATCGCGAGTTCCTGCCCGGTCTGCTCTTTAAACCGGGTCGCAAATTTTGCAGCATCCGCAAGGGTCCCGCTTTTTTCTTCACCCGCTGCAAAGTAGCCAATCTCATGACCGTGTTCGAGAATCTGTTTCACCGCTCCGGGGACATGATCAAAATACCATTCTGAGAGATAAAAAGTCGCCGGGGCTCTCGCTTCGCGGAGCACCACAAGGATTGTTCCCAACCCCTCACGACTGTAGCGATGGCAATTGAAACTGAAGGTGAATTGACCGTTCACCTCATCCTGCGCAGTTGATGCGTAATCAGCGAAGGCAGCCCGCGCCGCTGATATTTTGCCTGGATCAGCTTTTTCAACCGGAGGAGCCTTGGGCAAATCCAGAGTCGAAAAAGATGTGCGGGGTGACCTGCGGGGATACAGTTGCCAATCCCGTTCATGACGCACGGCATAAGCCTCCGAGAAGGTGGCGCATTGATAACCGGTCTGCTCCACAATATCGACCATCTGCTCGAGGAGGTGATACCGGTATCCGTCGATATGCATCAAAATAGCAGCCCCGTTAATGTTACCCGGACCTTTTTGAAAAGGCGTTTTATGAATCGCCACCCTTTCACCGGAGCCGTTTTTAACATAGTAGCGGAAATTATTTAGAAACACCCGGTCACTGATGTGTTTATACTCCGGCAGGGCATCGCAGGTGATCAAACTGACGTAACCCTCGGCCCACCCGTTTTTTGCATAGTAAGTCCAATCGATCCCTTTTTCATATAAGTAGGGAGCGCGAAAGTAACCCGACATCTCTTTCCCGGTCGCCGCTTTATAAAGGCGGGCCACCCGATTGCATTCGCTGATCGAATTCTTCCTGTCGTGCTCGTAACTGTGATTCGCCACCTCATGCCCCGCCTCAGCGATTTTGAGAATGCCTTCCGGGTTGGTTTCCACAAATTTGCCGGTCACGAAGAAGGTTCCGGTTATTCTGCGGCGCTTCATGACTTCCAGAATATGGTCGAGGCCCTCATCCCCCCACTGCGCGCAGTCGAAGGTGAAAGCGACTTTCCCGACCTTTGCGGGAATAACCTGAGACAGCGGACTCACCGTCGCGGGAGTCGGCGCGACGGCCAGAATATCCCCGGCCACTGTCCAGTTGACCGAAGCGCTGATCAGCACAAGCACCACAATTTGACTGGCACTCATCAGAAAACGGCTGCAGTTCCCCCGGTTTTCATTCTTTTCAATGATTCTCACTTCGACCGCACAACCTATAAACAAGCCCTATCCTAAAAGAAAGAAATTTTATAAACACCCGGTTTTGCGATCCGAAGGGATAGATATGCGGGATACGCCACCGTTTGCACGGCCTCAAATGCCACCTAGACTCTCAGTTCGGTGATGCGTTTACTCCTCTTCCAGCGTTTTGTTCTAATCAGCCTGTTTTTCGGCGGGCTCGACACAGGCTACGCAACCGATGCCTTCTCCACCATTATCAAACCAGTCTTCCAGCAGCATTGCGTCCAATGCCATGGTGAGAATGGGAAAGTTAAAGGAAAAGTAAACCTTCTGGAGATTCAGACCATTTCGGACCTCTCTCAGGATCTCGAGGTGGTTCAGGAACTGATTGAGGTAATCGACTTCGAAGAAATGCCTCCGGAGGACGAGCCACTGATCGCCCCCGAAACCCGAAAAGAGCTCCTTGGTGCATTGGAATCCGTGTTGGCCCACGAAATACACCGGAAAAAACAGTTCTCCCGGGCACCGATCCGCCGAATGAATCGTTTCCAATATCACAATGCCGTAACCGACCTCTTTGATCTCAATCGCGTCGTTTTCGCCCTCCCCGAGCGGATGATGAGAGAGCATCGCGACTATTTTAAACCGGAGACCGGGAAAATGGGTGATTTTGTCACAGTGGGGAGTCGCCCCCTCGGCAAATCCCAGCTGATCGAACCACGGTTGTCCGGCGTGGCACCCTTTCCTCAGGACCTCAGAGCCGAACACGGTTATGACAACCGGGGCGATCATTTATCCCTCTCTCCGCTGCTTATGGAATCCTTCCTCAAGTTGAGCCAATCAATTACGGGAAGCCCTGACTTCGGTCCCAAATCAGTTGGAATCTGGAAGACGTTTTTTGAGCCACCCGCGCGGGACCTGTCGCTGGTTGAGGAGACAAAAACTAGACTCTCATCCTTTCTGACGATCGCTTTCCGCGAACCAGTCGAACCGGAAGTGCTAAACCGCTACCACCATTTTGCGATAGATCGCATTGAAGCGGGAATTCCCTATACAGAGATCATGAAATCAGTGGCAGCAGCGGCTATCGCTTCGCCGAAATTTCTCTACCTCTACGATCAGTCCACTTCCGATCAGGAGACCGAAAGAATTGATGATTTGGAGCTGGCGTCACGCCTCTCATTTTTTCTCTGGGGAAGTATACCTGACGAAGAACTTCTCGATCTTGCCGCCGAAAACAAACTGCATCAGCCTGCGGTTCTCGAATCCCAGTTCAGACGGATGGTGACCGATCAGAAGTTGAAACGGTTCTGCGATTCTTTTCCGGCCCAATGGCTTCAACTTGAGCGAATTATCTCATCAACTCCCAACCGGAAAGAATTCCCGGAATTCTATACCACAAAGTTTCGCAAGAGCATGCACATGATGGCCGAGCCCCTCCTCTTGTTTGAAACGGTTCTGATCGAAAACCAGCCGATCACTCAACTGATCGATTCCGATTTCACCTACCGGTCTCCACAGCTAACCCAGATATACGGCAAGACTCTGGCAACCCCTCAATCCCATATCGACGAGGTTCCCCCGGAAGAGAGAAGAGGAACCGGAGGGCCGGTAGTGCTTGGGTTCGACCGCATACCGGTGACAGATCGCCGCAATGGCGGGGTGATTACCAACGCGGCGGTGATGACGATGACCTCCGGCCCCGAACGGACCCAGCCGATAACGAGAGGCGCCTGGATTGCCGGAGTCATTTTCAACAACCCGCCCGAACCTCCTCCGGCCGATGTGCCGGCACTCGGTGAAAAACCTCCCGAAGGCGAGGAGCATCTCACCCTCAGGGAACGCCTTTCGCAACATCGCGAGCGGTCGGACTGCAAGGGATGCCATGAACAGATTGACCCCCTTGGGTTTGCTCTGGAGAACTACAACCCGATCGGAAAATGGCGGGAAAAATACCATAACGGACGGGAGATCGACATCTCCGGAACTCTATTCCGCAAACACAACTTCAACAGTGTCGAGGGTTTTAAAGATGCGATTCTTGCGGAAAAAGACCGTTTCGCCCGAGCCTTTGCCGGACATCTGCTTTCGTTCGCTCTGGCCCGGGAACTCGGACCTGCGGATCAACCGTCTCTCGATCGCATCGCCGAAGCGGCGATGGAAGATAACTATAAAATACAAACCCTGATGAAAGAATTGATCCTCAGCGAGTCCTTTCTCAGCAAAACCAATCCTCTGAATCCATCCCCAACCACTGCCAACGCACCATCTGTCCCATGAATGCTACAACCAGACGAACTTTTCTCCGGGGCCTCGGAGGCTCAGCTCTTTCCCTACCCTGGCTGGAGAGCTTCGGCGCGGCCCCCGTTGCCAAAGCAATCCCGATGCGAATGGCTCACTACTATGTGCCGATTGGTGTAGTTCGGAGAGGCTTTTTCCCAGGCGAAGCCGATCAAATCATTCCGAAAGGCAACCAGGGTAATGTGATGACGTCGCTGGGAAAACAGGATCCGAATTTCAAGGTCCGCCCTCTCGACAAACTAACGCCCACTCTGCAGCCTCTGGAGGCGCACAAAGATAAGGTGACACTTATCACCGGAATGGACCGGACCTTTCAACAGGGAACCGATGTCCACGCTCAGTGCGCGTCCTGTTACCTGAGCAGCGCCGAGCCTTACACGATCAAACAATCAGCCTGGCCACTCGACCGGACCCTCGACCACCTCGTTGCGGACCAAATCGGCAAAGAAACGCCATTCCCTACCTTGGAATTCAGCTGTAACAGTCACAAAGACAACAAGGAATCCATCTATTTCGATAACATTTCCTGGTATGGCACCGGGCACGTGGCTCCGTCGATTCGGGATCCCCGCAAAATGTATCAACGGCTCTTCTCGACCCAGGAAATTGACCGGTATCGTAACATCACCGATCTGGTCCTGGAAGACGCCAATTCCATGAAACGAAAACTGGGATACGCCGACCGTCAGAAGTTCGCGGAGTATTATGACTCGATTCGAATCATCGAAACCCAGATGGACCGACTCGAACAGATGAAAGGGGAACTCCTGAAAGTATCACTCGAAGAACCCGCCGAAACCTATCTGCCACGGGGAGAATATATTCGCCTGATGGGTGATTTGATGGTCATTGCGCTTCAAACCGGTCTCACAAACGTTGCCACTTTTATGGTCGGTCCCGAACGCTGGGATACCCCTTTTCTCTTCGAGAGTCTTTTTGATAAACCGCAAAGCCATCACCAAATGTCTCACAATCAGACCAAAATGATTGATGACCTGCTGAAAGTCGATCGCTTTTACATGGAGCAGTATGCCTACCTACTCGAAAAAATGGATGCGGTGGTTGAAGCGGACGGTTCCACTCTGCTCGATAACACCATCTTCACCTACGGATCCGGGCTCGGCGACGGTTCAACGCATCAGTATAACGATCTCCCCATTGTGGTTGGTGGCGGCGGCAAACGAGTCAACAATGGTCTCCACATCAATCTCGCTGAAGGTACACCATTAGCCGACCTCTGGTTAACCCAGGCTCGGCTTTTCGGGGTCAATTGCGAAAGATTTGCCGACAGTAACGGCGAGTTAAACTCATTGATCTCATAAAGCCGATGGGGTATCTCCGGTAATATGCAATCCCATGATCACCATTCAGATAAAGCGGTGTCGGCGATACGGCTCGCGTTTTTTCTAAATGTGGGGTTCACCCTGATTGAGATCGCCGGAGGGTTATACACGAACAGTATCTCAATCCTTGCCGATGCGGTTCATGATCTCGGCGATTCGCTTTCACTCGGTCTCGCCTGGTGGTTCGAGAGTGTATCGAGGAAAAAGTCGGCAAATGACTCATTTACCTACGGCTATAACCGGCTCTCTCTTTTAGCCTCCTTCATCAATGCAGTTGTGCTCTCCGTGGGATCCACCCTGATCTTTATCAAAGCCATCCCGCGACTCTTTCAACCGGAATCCGGCCACGCGGATGGCATGATTTTGCTGGCCGTTCTCGGAGTGGTTATCAATGGATATGCGGCACTTAAAACCAGCCATGGCAAGTCTCTGAATGAAAATGTGATCTCCTGGCACTTACTGGAAGACGTCCTCGGCTGGGTCGCGGTGTTGGCCGGTGCCGTGATTATCCGGTTCACGGACTGGTGGTGGATAGATGCCGCGCTCGCCATTGCGATCGCACTTTTTATCCTTACCAATATTGTGCGCCGACTTTGGAAAATTGGGCGCCTTTTCCTGCAAGTCTCGCCGGAGGAGATTGATGTGGGCGAACTGCGAGAGTTAATTTCGTCCCTTGAAGGCGTTGAAGACGTTCATCACCTTCATGTCTGGTCTCTCGACGGAGAACACAACGTCGCGACCGTCCACGTTTTGATAGACGACGAAGCCGCTTACCGAAAGGTCAAAACCCGAATCCGCGATCAGCTAGCTCAATATGAATTCTCCCATGTCGCGATCGAAATTGATTTGAATCCTGAAGATTGCTCAACCGTCTGATACAAAAAGTGCACAAAAACTGAAACTCTGCCTGTTGCGCTTCCCTATAAAACGTTGTTAATATTAATCACTGTTATTTGATGGCTCCTTGCTTCGCTAAAATTCTCTTAACCCTCTATCTGGTCAGTTTTCTGATTAGCGGAGGAAGAGTTTGCAGCTGCGAAGCCCTTTCCTGGATCGGAATTGATGTTCATCACTTTGTTTCGGGCGAAGCAAAAAGCAGCGAGTGCTGTCACAGCACAGCTGAAAAATCGGATCACCTTCATCACGATCACGACCATAACTCCCCGGAAAATTCCGATCAAACCCCGGAGAGAGGTGACTGTTGTGAGATTGCCTTTCAGTTGATAGAGGCCGAACTGCCCAAGACAATTTCTACTGCTGACATCGATCCGCTCAATCAGAGTTTTCTACTCTACAGCGACCGGCTTCTCGCTCTGAACCCGGTTTTCGACCCAGAAAAAACGTGGAAGCGACCGCCCCCGCCTCCGGCATTTTCTACTGTCGCAAAACATCTTATTCATCAGCGTTTCAACGTTTGATCTCTTTCCGAAGGATTCCGGCTACACCATCGTAGTCTACCCTTCATCTTGATTCCGGCCCTTCGTATCTTTCAGCGAAGCTGCGCGCCGAAGTCTGTGATCCCTACCGGATCCATGAATACTCTCAGGTAAGCTACCTGTAAGGATTTTCTGAGTCCCCTCCCGAAAACTGGAAACTTTTATACCATCAAAATGAAAACCATTATCAAACATACACTTCTCGCTGCCGTCGTTGCGTTCGGCATCACCGCCTGCAACGACGACTCAGCAAAGGAGCCATCTAAAGAAGAAACTCACTATCACGGAGATGGTCATGACCACTCCGGAGAAGATCTGGAACATCACAAAGGAGATGGACACGATCACAAATAATTTCAGTCAAAACCAACAACAAATAAACAAACCAGAACATAAAATTATGCAAACTACATTGAAAAACACAATCGCCGCCGCGGTAATCGTATCCGCCGCTTTCTTTACTCACACTCGTGCGGAGGAACATGACCATGATCACCACGATCATTCCAATCAAGCAGGTCCTAACGGTGGGCGCGTTCTCTCAGCAGTCGAACCTCACTTGGAATTTTTCGTCACGGAAGATCGTAAAGTGCAAATCACAGCGCTTACAGAAGAACTGAAAGCGGTACCGATTGAATCCCAGGTCGTCAATGTGACAGCCGGAAGCCGTAGCAACCCGATCCGGCTTTCCTTTGCGAAAAACGGAACCACACTGATTTCCGATAAGGCGTTTCCGGCTGGAAACGATTTCCCGGTAGTCGTGCAAATCAAAAACAAGTCAGGTGAAAAATCGATCATCGAAAAATTCAACCTGAACCTCGTTCAGTGCCCGACCTGTGACTACAAAGAGTATGCCTGCACTTGCGACCACGGCGATCATGATCACGATCATGACCATGACCATGATCACAAGAAGAAAGAGTAGTGATACAGAGCCATCCTCAATCAGCTACGGAAACGTAACCTGAAGGGCGGAAAACAATCTGGCAACCAGTTAGTTGCGGCATCGGAACGTGTTAACGTTGGTTCCCCGGTGCCGCAGCTACGTCTTTTAAATTACGCCGGTTTCTGTCACGATATAATTCATCGGAACATCATAACTCTGCGGATGAATCGTTGGCATTTCCAAATCGGAATACCCAACTCCGATGATCGTAGGTTTAGCAGACATCGCAGCCAGAGTTCGGTCAAAATAGCCGCCGCCGTAGCCGAGCCGATAGTTACCGCGATCAAATCCAACGAGCGGAGCTATCACCAGATCCGGCATCACCACTTCGTCATTAACTGGGACCGGAATATTCCAGATCCCCGGCTCCATCTGTGTCCCGGGCTCCCAGGGCCGGAATTCCATCGATGAGTTTTTTCTAGTCACACATGGAAGGGCACAGGCCGCACCCTCCTGATACCACTGCTCCATCAACGGTCGGAGATCCGGTTCCCCTCGAAAGGGCCAATAAAAACTACAGATCCGTTCCGAAACATCAGGGATCAATCGATTCAGCCTTTCGGCTACCGATATGGCAGCAGCTCTACGAACACTGGCAGGCATTGCGACCCGCTTTTTGAGAAGACGGACCCGCTCGGTTTTTCTCCACTGCGATACCTCTTTCGGTGAAATGATATCTTCTAATTCGTGCGCAAAACATGGGGGTGACGCAAACTGGGGGTATTCCCCCTCCTCGCTTTGATCAGACATTGAAATTACGCAGCTCAGTCTGCCAGTTTTTCAGATTCTTGAACGAATCGCTCAGTTGATACTGCCCACCGTACTCGGCATTCCCCAGCACTCCATACAGGGCAAAGTCAGCATAAACCGGCTTGTCGCCAAAAAGAAAGGAACTCTGAGCCAGTCGACTTTCGTAAGGAGCGAGGGCCGCCTCGAAGTCAGCCCCGATGCGGGAAGCATTCTTTCGCCATTCCTCGACACAGCCCGGTCCGAGCTTTCTTTCTTTGTGGCGAATCAACATGATCCGCTCCCCCAAATCCTCTATCGAATCGACGTAACCCGGGTCACTCAACCGGAATCCGATTCCTTCGAGGGTATCTTCAATATGGCTGATCACTATTTCCTGCAAGCCGGAGCAGTGGTCGGGAAAAAGGCGCCCCTCTGCAAAGTTTTGATCGAGGTAGTGCGCTACCGCCAACGGATCGGATGAGGTTTCATGAATGATTTTACCGGCATGGTCGAGCACCGGAACCTGATAGTATTCACCACCGGTAATCCGCGCGAGTTCCCGTCGATCCCAGGCTGGAATTTCGATCGAACGATACTCGATTCCATAGGCATCGAGGAAGCGGGTTACAGATATACAAAAAGGACTGTGGGTCAGTTCATATAGTGTTAAACTCATAATATTGTTCCTCTATTAATTTTAAGTCACCCCGGACAGAGCCCGGTCGAGATCTTCGCAAATATCGGCAGCGTCTTCGATCCCGACGGAAAGTCGAAATACCGCATCGCCCGCGAAATTCCGGTAGTTTTCTTCCTGTGATTCCGTCAGTGAAAACGATGTGGAGAGTATTTCGTCAGTCGGGATATAGAAAATTAACGATCGGTGGTGCCCGAGCGAAACGGCATAGTGAACGATTTGAAGTTTCTCTGAAAAGATTTTCGGGAGCACCGCATGGTGCGGGGTTTGAAAGGTCAAAATTCCGGAGAAATTCGCCATCTGACTTTTAGCCAGTTCATGCTGGGGATGGGATTCCAGCCCGGGATAGATCACTCTCGAAATGGCTGAGTGATTCTCGAGAAAATTCGCGACTTCTTTAGCTGCGCTTTCATGAGCCTGCATCCGTATCGGAAGCGTCGCCATCCCACGGAGAATCAGCCACGCGTTGAAAGGGCTGATAATGCTTCCCATCCGGATGCCGACCTTCTTCCGGATCTCCGCGATATCGTCCGCAGGTCCGGCTATCGATCCGCCGATCGCATCGCCATGGCCGCCGATATATTTCGTCAAAGAATGGACCACAAAATCGGCACCCAGCTTCGCCGGTTGGGTCGCTATCGGAGTCGCAAAAGTCGAGTCCACCGCCAATCTCGCCCCGGCCGATTTTGCGAGCGACGCCACCGCTGCAATGTCGGTTAAGCGAAGAATGGGATTGCAGGGTGTTTCGATGTAAATCAATTTGGTGTTTTCACGGATCGCCCCGCGAATCGATTCGAGGTCCGAGGTATCGACCCGACTGATCTCTACACCGATCCCTTTCAACCAGTCCCCTGCCATCTCGGAAACAGCAGCGTATACCACATCCGCCAGGATAAGGTGATCACCGGGACGAAGGCAGTGAAAAAACAGTCCTGTTACTGCCGCCATCCCGGAGGCGAATGCCATAGCCGCCTCGGTCTCCTCGAGAGCCGCTAATTTCTGCTCCAGTTGAGCGACGGTCGGGTTACCCCATCGAGTGTAGAAAAAGGAATCGTCATCGTGACTGCCTTCAGCCGAAAAAGAGGCCTCCGGATCAGCGAGAAAAGTCGACGACATCACCAAATTCGGAGAGGAAGCCCCGGTCGTGGGGTCCGGAGATTCACCGGCGTGAACCGCGCGAGTCTTTAGGTTGGTTTTCATAAATTTTGAAGCGAAACCGAGTAAAAGATGCATTCGAGATGGATGTTTGTCCAAATCCTTCTATCAGGTTTTTTGCATAATCTGAAATGGCATTCGTCTCGCCGCAATGACCTTCAACCGATTGCTCCCGTTCTTTGCCGCACTCACATTTGTTCCGGCCTTTGCTGAGGAACATGATCACAGTCACCATTCCGGAGCTGCCTGCTGCGATCCCCCGGCGGTGACAGCCCCATCCACGGCTCCATCCTGGTTCGAGCAATTGGGACTTGCTCTGGAAATGGTGGAAGACCGCGTGATCGGCAATCAGGAAGTCACGGCACTCCCCCAGTCATCCATTATCAAGGAGGGAAACAAGACTTTTGTGCTCGCCCGTGACGAAGAAAATCCGGATCAGTTTCAACGCTGGGAAGTGACCCTTGGGCAGAGTGACAATGAATACGTTGCGGCAATCACGGGAGTTTTCCCCGGAGACTATGTTTTGAAAAGAAACATACCGGTAGGACGCACCGCTCCACAGTATAGCGAGTACCAATACCCCCAATCGCCATCAGCTACGGGCTGTGCCGGGTGTGACGAATGCGCCGGTGTATCGCAGACTAATCCAAATCAGCCCCGATATGGCTCACAGCCGGATACCGAATACTACGCCAGCCCTTATCCAGGCCACGCGACACAGGGGACCTTTACGGCACCCTGCGAACACGGTGAAATATGCCCTTTCGAAGCGGGAAATGCCTATCAGTATGAGTCGCAACCCTCCTATCAATCCTATGAGGATGCGCCACTGAATATCTACCTACCCAGTCAGGAGTACCACTACCGCAATTACCAGCACTAGGTAAAAGCGGCGCGGTTATCGTTCCGTTAGATCCGGAAACTGTCCTCGGCAGGAGTGGCTCCGATTTCCCGGGTGCAAAAGCCGGTTCCGGCGAGATGATTCAGGCAGTGATACACCGTCTCGATGTCACTCTCGCCAACATTACTCGCCATCTCGGCAGCGGTCACACCACCACTTCCGGTTTCGGAGAGGTGGTTCTTTACGTTCGTCAGTAGATCCAGAAATACCGCAGCGGCCTTCTTACCTGCTTCAACGCCGGGCTGGTGGTAGGCATTGATATTAACGAGACTCGCGTAAAATGAAACGGCGCGCTCATAGAGAGCAATCAACTGCCCGACGGTATAGGCATTAAGTTCAGTCAGAGAAATCGTGATCGATAACCTGCCGTTATCATACAGGGCATCGCGGGTTCCCCGCAGAAAACCCTGAAGATAATCTGCCGAAGTGGCACCACCGTCGAGAACCAGAGAGTCCCCGCTACGGGTTCTCTGGACTTCGATAAAGGTCGCAAAAAAGTTATTCAGTCCGTCGCGCAGCTGCTGCACATAGGCGTGCTGGTCGGTGGAACCTTTATTACCGTAAACGGCGATTCCCTGGTTCACTTCTTTTTCGTTACCGAGTTCATACTGTTTTCCGAGAGACTCCATCACGAGTTGCTGGAGGTATTTGCTCATCAGATCAAGCCGGTCGCAGTAGGGAATGATCACCATATCTTTCGCTCCCCGGCCGTCTCCGGCGTGGTGCCACATCAGGGCGAGTTGAAGCGCCGCATTCTCGCGGATATTTTCGCTGCGGGTTTTCTCGTCCATATCGGCCGCGCCCTGCAGAAATTGCTCGATATCGATACCGGTCAAAGCTGCCGGCAGAAGACCCACCGCACTCATCACCGAAGTCCGACCTCCGACCCAGTCGGACATTTCGAAACGGCTCAACCAGCCATTGGTCTCCGCATACTGGTCGAGCTTGCTCCCCGCACCGGTTACGGCGACAGCGTGCTTGGAAAAATCAATCCCGAGAGCGGCAAACTTCGCTTCCGTTTCCAGCATTCCATTTCTGGTTTCCGGCGTCCCGCCCGATTTTGAGATGACGACGACGAGAGTTTCAGCGAGGCCCTGCCCCAGTTTCCCGAGGACATCATCGATTCCACCGGGATCGGTGTTATCGAGGAAATAAATATCGATCGGTGAATTAACCTCCGTGAGTGCTTTATCAACCAACTGGGGACCGAGAGCGGAACCTCCGATTCCCACAAGCAGGACATGACGGAAAGAATTTCCGTTCGCGGCGGTGATCTCTCCGCTGTGGATTGATTTGGCGAACTGAGCGACTTTCGCGTTCACTTCCCGGATCCATTGGCCTTCGGCACTTGGAGCAATATCCGGATTCCGGAGCCAGTAATGGCCGACCATACGTCCTTCATCCGGGTTCGCGATTTCACCGGCCTCAATTTTTTTCCGGTCTTCCAGAGCCCGCTGAATTTGCGGAGCAAGTCTCGACTCCAGATCGTCCGGCGCATCCATCCGGCTAAAATCGATCGAAAATCCGAGGTCTGGATAACGGATAATAGAATTCTGATAACTGTCCCACTGACTCATCTTTTTTGCTTATTCAGGTCGTTGAAATGACGCACGTATTGCCGCGCAGTTTTACGTTCGACACATCGGCTCGAATGACAAAGAATTCCAATATGAAATCATTAATTTCAGGAATACTGGCACTCATAATTATGAATGGAATTCAGACCGTTGCAGCGGAAGAGGACCACACCGGACCTTTCCGCCACGTGGTTTGTTTCAAATTCAAAGACGGGACCAGCGAAGCCGAAGTGGCCGAGATTGAGCAGGCATTTGCCGCGCTCAAAGACAAGATCGACACCATCATCGACTTCGAATGGGGACCGTCGGAAAATATCGAGCCACTGAACGATGGGTTTACCCACTGTTTTCTCGTCTCATTTAAAGACAAGGCGGGACTGGAAGTTTATCTTCCCCACCCCGATCACAAAAAATTTGTGGATTTGTTAAAGCCTAAACTGGACAAAGTTTTCGTATTTGATTACAACGCCAGGTAGACCGCCTTTAAGGTCCCGCCCCAATTCATCGATCAACATGTTGTTCGCCCCGGGGCAAATGATCGTACTTATTATCCCCTACTTCGGCTGTACCCTGTACAGCCGAAGTTCGTACAGGGTACAGTCCACCCAAGCTCTTGCTCTTGCTCTTGCTCTTGCTCTTGCTCTTGCTCTTGCTCTTGCT
>JARGPI010000052.1 GCA_029213005.1 Verrucomicrobiales bacterium | reverse complement strand
AGCGGATTGCTTCTGAAATGAGTATTTCGATCAACACGCTGAATGAGTATATCAAACATATCTATCGATTTTACTCCGTCCACTCCCACGCCGAACTGGTAAATCGATTCCGAATCGGGCAGCAGTAAATCGGGATCCAGGAAGCACCGGTTTCTCCACCTGTACCCTGAAATGCCGCAAAGTTTTCGGTTTCAATCGCGATACGGCAAAGCCGTTAAGCAACACAGCCCCGGGTTGACCGAAGCGAAGCAGAGAGTCTACCCGGGGATTCTATCACAAGACAAGCTGATCGCTGAAAGTGATCCGAAAGCTTTCGCAACGCCTTCAGCGCAGGGCATATCCTGATATGGAAATCCCATGGTAGCCTCCGTTTCACTACGGCAACCATGGGCTGTTTTACGTAACGGCGTTGCCGTATTTTGAATTTACTGCTACGGAATCCACGCAATTCCTATCGGCATTCGACTGTACCCTGTACCGTTTCAGATTGTACCCTGTACAATCTGAAACCGGGTCAGAAATCAGTTTGCGATGCCCTTACCTGACTGGCGGGCCATCCGCAACCAGACGATTCCGGAAAACACCAGCCCGAGCCCGGCTGCCAACGCCCCGGTGAGGTAGTTTCCATCCTCAAAAAACTTCGCGATCATGAGCGCAGCGATCAAATTGATCGAACCGGTGAGAATCGCAAAGCCCCTGTCGACATCGGACTCGAGTTTAAAACTCATCACGATTTTAAACAGACCATGAATCAGGAACCAGACCCCGATTACGATCCCGATCAAAGCAACCCCGGCCTCAGGCCACATCAGGAGGAAGCTCCCGATCGCCATAGCGAGGAGAGCACCCACGCCCGCGAGAAACTTCTCACCTGAATCTTTCGAATTAATAAACATCCCTCCCAGAGGGATCAGCGAGCCCAGCGCGGCAATGGCGACGCCCCGTTCCAGTGTAAGACTTCCATGAAGCGGTGATACCAGAGCGTAGGCACCGGCAATAATGGAAACCAAACCGAGAATCATAAGGCTTCCGGAATGGTTTTTATAGCAAGTCTCAAGACTTGGTTTTAGTAAAGTTTCGTTGTTGGTGTTATTCATTAATATAAAGATAACTGACCAAGATTACCGGAACCTTTCCGGATGATTACAAATCATCAGTTTTTTTTGAGGGATATGCCACCCTTGCCCTCTTTTTTAGATATGAAGACCTGACCACCCGAGCGAAACGAGTGATCAGGTCCGGGCAGGGAAAGCCGGTTGGGCCCTCTGCCACTGGGGGGTTATAGTCGCCCTGATGTCAGGGAAAATGATACCAACTCAATACCCGGTTACGAATTGCGATCTATAGTTCCCGAATAATCCAACCCCGGAATGCCTGAAAGGACCGCCTCAATACCGGCAACCACCTCCTCGCATTTTGACTGGGAAAGCGCATCGGTATGAGGGTTCGCAAACCGGCCCATATCGTTATCAAAATATTGTCCCGAAGCTCCCGCAAATTCATCGTCGAGCGCTGCTCTCGTCAGTATGTCGGCACCAATCTCCAGATCACCTCCCGTGACTCCAAAAGCTTCCTTCACCATCTTACTACCCAGCATCGATCCGGGGTTGACCGAGACAACCATAGTTCCGCGATCCTTGCTGGCGATCCCCAGCAAGCGCGACCACATCGTTAGAGCCAGCTTACTTTGGGCGTAGGCGGCGTGATCGGACAAGCGGGTTCGTCCCGCGAGTGCTTCCAAATCAACCGGAGCCTGAGCCGCCGATGACAAATTGACGACCCGCCCCGTCGATCCAAGGAGGGGCCATAGCTTCTGCGTGAGTAAATAGGGAGTGATGGCGTTTACTGCGAAGCGGGCATCAAGCCCCTCTCCGGTTTTGGGATCCGCTATTCGATAGACTCCGGCGTTGTTAACCACCACATCAATATGACTACACTTTTCTGAAATACGATCCGCAAGCTTTGCGACCTCCGTCATCACAGACAAGTCAGCCAGGTAGCTATCGGTTAATCCGTTTCCATACTCAGCGGCGAGGGAATCAGCCACCGCATTCAGCTTCTCCGGGTTACGACCGTGCAAGAGAACCTGATGCCCCCGGGAAACCAGCATCCGGGCAGTTTGGAGACCGATCCCATCGGTTGCTCCGGTTAGAAGAATCGTTTTACTCATGAATCCCGGGTATTTTGATTGTTAAAATGTGGCAGAATCGTATCCGCCAATTGAGTCAAAGTGTTTTCAATATCGCCGGTATTGAATCTCAAATTGAGGGCGACATGGTTGACTCCGATTTCCTCCAGCAGTTTCAGATGGTCCATGAGCCGCTTTGACCCCAGCCGAAATCCCAGATGGATCGGCTGAGGCGGGGTATCGGGATCATCGGTTAAATCGATATGAAGCGGCTGCATCACCGGTTGGTCAGGACGCCCGGCATCCCTAATTCGTGCCCGCCAATCCCCGATAATTTGTGACTGTGCAGGCGCGTTACGCGGGTATATCATCCAGCCGTCCCCTCTCCGGGCGATCCAGTCAACATCCTGCTGACTGGAGCCGGTAATAAGGAGCGGCAACTTTCCAGCCTCCGGCTTGGGAAGCATATCGATCTCTCCATTCGAACGGCCGTAGGCATTGCGAAACGCCGGGGAAGGTTTCGCCATCTCTCTGATATAGTCAAAGCTCTCACGAAAACGCTCGCCGCGGTTTTGATAGTCCTGATTCAATGCCGGGTATTCATCCGGCCGGTCGCCGGAAGCAACTCCGAGAATCAACCTCCCGCCCGAAAGCACATCCACACTTGCCGCAGCTTTTGCCACGTGCGCCGGATGACGAAGGGGCAAAACGATACTGGAAACCCCAAGGGCAATTCGGGAGGTCTGTGCGGCAAGAAACCCGAGGTAAACAAAGGGATCGCAAACCTGACCGGCATCGCCAAACGAAGGCACGTTAAACGGAACGTCCCGCAACCAAAGCGCTGAAAACCCGAGAGATTCCGCGAGCTGAATGCGCTCGAGTTGACCTACCATCGTAGGCACCGGACTCCGCTCGTAATTTCCCAGCGGAACCACCACTCCAAGACTCAGCTTGCCGGGTCGGAATACCGAGTTATAGCCCCGGTTGAGACTTTGAAACCCTGTAGATTTGCCGTGCGCCACCATCCTTAATTCTCTATTACAACTTTACCCATTCCCTGCCCGCTTTCGAGACGTGCATAGGCATCTCCCGCCTGATCCAGAGAATAACTGTTTTCATCGAGAACTGGTTTCAGGCCACCCGCTTCAACGATTTGCGTCAGGGCAGACAAAATCTCGCCGTGAACCTCACGCTTGTAGTTGTGCAGCATGGGGATCAGCATAAAAACCACATGCAGAGACAGCCCTTTGAAGTGAGCGGTATTCAGATCCAACTCGCACATCGAAACCGTCGATGCGATCTGACCGTTCAGAGCGGCAGCCTCAAAGGAGTTGATCAAATTCGCTCCCCCAACGGAATCGAAAATGAGGTCAAAACCGGCTCCCCCGGTATGTTTCTCCACATATTGCTCAACCGATTCGGTTTTGTAGTTGATCGGTGTAGCTCCCAGCTCTTCGATTAAGGCGAGTTGCTTTTCACCCCCGCCGGTCGAATAGACCTCAGCTCCAAAATGCCGTGCCAACTGCAGCGCAATGTGTCCCACTCCACCTGAGCCACCGTGGACCAGGACTTTTTGGCCCGCTTTAATTCCAGCCCGCATCAATCCCTCGTAGGCAGTAATCGCAACAAGAGGCATCGCAGCCGCCTCTTTCAGGGAAAGATTTTTCGCCTTGCGGGCCATCAAGTTTGCATCGGCTACTATATATTCGGTCAGCGTTCCGGGGAGGTCAGCCAGACCGCCGGCGCACCCGTAAACCTCGTCACCGACCGAAAAGCTATCCACGCCTTCGCCGATCGCTTCAACCGTCCCTGCAAAGTCCATCCCGAGAAGCGCCGGTGTCGCGGGAGAGAGCGGCAACTCTTCACCCATATTGCGGATCATCGTATCAACCGTATTGACGCTGGATGCTGCGATCTTTACCAGAACATGTCCGGGACGCACCTCAGGTTTTTCGATTTCAACAGCCTGGAATGCTGCATTTTCGCCGTAGGAATTTATAGGCATTGCTTTCATAACTTCGATAACTATTCAGTTCGTTTAATCTCGCGGGGCGCCTCGTGATTCATTGATATTTCTAATTGATGCCCGCGAATCTATGAGACAAATTACTAACCCGAGTCGATTAGTAAAATTGGTTATAAAAATGGATTCTATGAGCAAATCGAATAGATCTCAGTTCAAACTGGAAACCGACCTGATCAGCCTCCGCTCGCTGGTCGCCGTCGTGGAAGAAGGGGGATTTTCAGCCGCTGCGAAACGGATCGGACGCACCCAGTCAGCCGTCAGCCTTCAGATTGGAAAACTGGAGGAGCGCCTCAATACCCGGCTGCTCGACCGGACCAGTCGATCGGTTTCGCTGACACCCGCCGGGGAGACCTTTCTCAGTTACGCGAGGCGGATTCTCGAGCTGGCCGATGAAGCGATGCTCGCAGTGACCTCGCCGGACGAAGCCACATTACTCCGCGTCGGCTTCGCCGATTATCTGGCGCCCCAACATCTCCACACCTTGCTGGCCCGGTTTCGACGAGCTCATCCCAACTGCGATCTCAGTCTCGTCCTCGGCATGGGAACCGAAATGTTGGAATTGATGGATCAGGGAGACCTCGATGTCGTTTTCGCGGGCCCCGAAGCAGAGCATGGCAAATTGCTCTGGGAAGAACCTCTCGTCTGGACAGGCACCTCCAATCTTGAAGAGGGATCGGATGATCCGATCGACCTCGTTCTCATGCCGACACCCTGCAGCTATCGCAAAATCGCCTTTGACTCCCTAACCCGGGCAGGGAAAACCTGGAAACTATCGATCGAAGCCAATTCGGTGCAGGCGGTACAGTCCGCCATTCAGGCCGGGCTGGGCATCAGCGTGCTACCGCTCTCAGTCGTGCAGGAAAACATGCCCCTGATTTCGGAGAAGCTCCCACCCCTCCCAAACACCTCGGTGTTGAGTTATCTCCGGAGTGACACCACTCATCCCTACGCTCAGCGGTTCATCGATTTTCTCATCGACGGCATCGAAGAAAACATCGAGAAACGCAAAATTGTATTGTTCCGCGCCGGGTAGGTTTTAGTAAAGCGTTATAACTATGCCTTCGCTTCGCTAGGTCAGGATATCCTTCACGACGTGACCGTGAACATCGGTGAGGCGATAATGGCGGCCCTGGAAAAAGTAGGTGAGTTTTTCGTGATCGATACCGAGTTGATTCAGTATCGTGGCATGCAGATCGTGAACGTGGACGGGATTCTCGGTGACGTTGTAGCAAAAGTCGTCGGTCGCGCCGTAGGTCATTCCGGGCTTAATACCTCCTCCCGCCATCCATAACGAAAAGCAGCGCGGGTGATGATCTCTCCCGTAACTGTCGCGCGTCAATTTACCCTGACAATAGGAGGTCCGGCCGAATTCACCGCCCCAGACCACGAGTGTATCATCGAGCAGTCCTCTTTGCTTCAGATCTTTGATCAGTGCCGCGGAGGGCTGATCGGTATCACGACACTGACCGGGCAGTTGTTTTTCCAACGTGAAATGCTGGTCCCAGCCCATATGATAGAGCTGAATAAAGCGCACATCCCGTTCTGCCATACGGCGCGCGAGCAGACAGTTGTAGGCATAGGTCCCGCGCTTCTCCACATCCGGACCATACATTTCGAGAATATGTTTCGGCTCGTCGGAAAAGTCGGTTAACTCCGGGACCGAGGTCTGCATCCGGTAGGCCATTTCGTATTGCTGAATCCTGGTATTGATTTCGGGGTCACCAATTTCTTCGAGTGACTGCTGATTCAGTTTACCCAGATCATCGAGCATCCGACGCCGGGCCGATGGCGAAAAGCCCGAAGGGTTATTCAAATAGAGAACCGGATCTCCAACTCCCATAAATTTGACCCCGGCGTGCTGCGTCGGGAGAAACCCACTACCCCAGAGGCGGTCGTAGAGAGGCTGGCAGTTGGGCCGCCCCGTACCCCGGGATACCATCGATACAAAAGTCGGCAAATCGTCATTAGCAGAGCCCAGTCCGTAGGAAAGCCAGGCCCCCATACTGGGACGCCCCGCGAGTTGATGCCCGGTTTGAAAAAAGGTCACCGCCGGATCGTGATTAATCGCTTCGGTATGCATCGAGCGAATCATACACATTTCATCGGCAACCGTGGAAATATGTGGAAGCAGTTCACTGATTTCGATACCCGACTGCCCATGCTTTTTGAACTCATATTTGGTGCCGGCGAGAGGAAAGTTTGACTGGTTAGCCGTCATCCCGGTGATGCGCTGAGTCATCTCAAAATGATCTCTCATATCTTCTCCAAAATGCTTCTGGAGAAGCGGTTTGTGATCAAAGAGATCCTGCTGGGACGGCGCACCGCTTTGAAATAGGTAGATAATTCGTTTCGCCTTAACCGGCTTGTGAAATTTGTTCAGAGCTCCGTTTAACGGATCGGTCTCTGCTGATGCCTCTCTACCGATCAGGGATGTGAGTGCGGCGGCACCGATGCCTTTGCCCGCTGTACCGAAGAAATGGCGACGGTTTTGAAGTAGTTTGTTTTCGAGAATGGGATTCATGGCTTTTGGCTGTGGGCTTTGGGAATCGCGGACAGGAGTGTCCGCGTCACGTTATGGGATGCGGACACTCCTGTCCGCATTTTACTTAGTAACAGGTCAGTCGATGGTTTAGTTGGAGTGAATAATGGTCTTCGCTGAGACCGGCTTTTGATGGATTGCTTTCGATATATTTTCGAAAGGCGTTCAGCTCTTCTTTATCGCGGATCAAACGATCGTAAGATTCATCCATCCAGAAAGAGCCGGTTTGGTTAAAGTATTTATTGCACTTGCGGGCACTGACTCCTTTCAGGGATTGCAGCTCCCGCTTGTTTGTATATTCATCACGCATCTGCCAAATGAGGTGGACGTGGTTTGGCATGAGCGTGTAACAATCGACGTCGTAGCGGACTTCATCGAACTTTTCCAGGCAGGAGACAATTAAGGTGCGGACTTTCGGCAACCTCAGGTGGCATCCACCATATCCTGCATCAAGCCAGTCTTGTTCACGCTTGGTGAATAACCTGCCGAATTCCCTTCTCGTCGATTCGTCCCAAGGTTTCGGGTGTTTCTTTAGCCAGTCATCTCGTTCAATCCTCAGTTCTAAAATCAGGTTTTGAGGGATTGAATCAACTAGTCGATAGGTGATAAAATAGCAGCCTTGAGGTTGCTCCCAGTGCGGGAGGTTTCGATTTGAAACAGATGTTTCTCCACAGGGATTGTATGGATTGAAACGGACTTGTTCTTTGCTGCTCATTTCGCTTTGGGAATCGCGGACTGGAGTGTCCGCGTCACGTGATGCGGACACTCTTGTCCGTATAATCTATTGCAGGGTTATTGTAGTATCGAGGTTGAGTATCAAATGCGCTACTGCAGTCCATGCAGCGTGTTCGGATGGCGGTATCGATTCATCGCGCGGGGACATGCCTGACTTGAGAAATTCAGCCGCTTCGTCCGGATGACCGGTAAAATGTTTCTCGAAGTATTGGAAATTATCGCGGAGAACGGAAAGCTGCCTCTCGTTCGCTTTCAGCGCGGTGGATTTTCTATACATTTCGCCCAACCGCTGATCGGATTTATCCACTTCCTTCAAACCCCATTCCGCCAGATTACGGGCTGCTTCGAGGAAGGTTTCGTCATTCATCAAGACGAGCGCCTGCAGTGGTGTGTTGGTTCGACGCACCGAGACATCACAGGCTTCGCGACCTCCGGCATCAAAGATCAGTTGGCGGGGAGGGTTTACCGCCCGCTTCCAGTAGGTATAGAGACTTTTTCGATAAAGATCGTTACCTTTTGCTACGGTGTAGCGGGTATTGGCGTTGCTTCCCAGCGAATTCCACAGACCGGCGGGCTGGTAGGGCTTGACGGGCGGGCCGCCGACCCTGTTGTCTAACAAACCGGATGCCTGCAGGGCGATATCCCGAATCGAAAAACCGTCCAGCCGATAGCGGGGACCACGGGCGAGCAGGCGGTTCTCTGGATCGCGATTGTACAGGGTACGGTCCACGACTGTACCCTGTACAAAAGTGGCACTGGTCACGATTTTTTTGTGCAGTGCTTTGATATCCCACCCGGATTCGATCAATTCGACCGCCAGCCAATCGAGCAACTCCGGATGACTGGGCAATTCACTTTGCGCCCCAAAGTCTTCCGAGGTTTTCACAAGACCTATCCCGAAGTGATCCTGCCAGATTCGGTTCACAATGACTCGCGCAGTCAGCGGGTTTTTATCCGAAACAATCCAACGGGCCAACTCAAGGCGGTCCTGTGGCTGGTCCTCCTCTTCACCGTCGAAAAAGGCGAGCGGAACGCCCCGTTCCAGTTCTTCGGAGCGATCCGGAGCGTCGTATTGTCCTCTGTCCAGCAGGTAGGCAGGGATGCGATCTCCATCCCGCTCCTGCATCACCATAACGGGAACAATTGCAGCTCCGGCGGCCTGTAGTTTTCTCTCCACAGCGGCCAGCGCTTTGTCCGCGTCAATGATGGGTTGATCCAACGTGCGATAGAAATCTGTCAGGGTTTTCAATTCCCGACTGCTCCGCTTTTTAGAAGGAACTTTTAAGGCGGAGAGAACGCGCGGGTTGTATGAATCCGGCCCCGCCACGACGTCATCACTGACGAGGACCCGCAGGTTTCCAATGTTATGATCGGAGAAATTTGACCGGTGGTCGAGATGAAGTCGTAGCGACTCGTTTTTCTCTACAGAAATGGGTTTCGCCAGAATAAATGTCGCACTCACGGTTTCCGCAGCGACTCCGGGCCCGAATACCGCCCAACCGGTTTTGGGATTGGAGTCGATCGCGTTTTTGACGGGATACCTATCCTGCTCAAAACTGGCCGACACGCTTCCGATTTCCACTGACCTCGCCTTTCCACTTTCTTGATTAAAAATCTCAACCTTTACATCAGTGAGGACAAAATTTCCGTTTACACTCCGCGCGAGTTTGCGCGGCTTACCGAAAGTCGCGTGAGGCAGAGCTTCGATTCGGATAGCGGATACCGCTTTCCCTACCGGGACAAAGTCGATCTCGTAGTCAGCCTGTCTCACATTCTGGCCCTCGAAAAGTAGAGAGCCATTGTCTTCCCTGATCAAATCACCCTCTCCTTTCGTTGCTTTAGCGGAGATAAACCCGGTTTGTTTCGTCCAGGTTTCGGTCTTATTCCCCAGAGTCGCAACCGCCGTTGCTATCCACTGATCCCGGCGTTGATTAAAGGTTCGCGCCGCCTCCTTTTTCTTTTGCTTCGCGGCACTCAATTCCTCGAGCAACTCTGCGGGAGGGTCAACCAGCGGCGAGGAGAATTCCATCACCGGATTCGCCTGCACACCTTTCCCGATTCCCCTTTCGCCGATGTTGTTGAAGTAGGCATACATCTGGAAAAACTCTTTCTGACTCAAAGGATCGTACTTGTGGTCATGGCAGCGCGCACAGCCCATAGTCAGACCGAGAAATACGGTTGAGGTAGTCTCGACGCGATCGATCACGTTTTCGACAAGGAATTCGTCAGCAAGGGCTCCGCCTTCCGCATTCTGACGATGATTGCGGTTGAAAGCGGTCGCGAGAATCTGGTCTTTTGTCGCGTCGGGAAGCAGATCCCCGGCAAGTTGTTCTATAGTAAATTCGTCGAACGGCTTATTTTCGTGATACGCATTGATAACCCAGTCGCGCCACGGCCAGTTGGTACGCGGCGAGTCGTTCTGGTAGCCATCGGTATCGGCGAAACGCGCTGCATTCAGCCAGCGCAATGTCTGCCGTTCAGCATAGTGAATCGAGCCCAATAACTGATCGACATACGCTTCGTAAGCTTTATCTGCGTCAGGATTGGCCAATGCGGTATCGATATCTTCCAGTTTGGGCAGCACGCCAGTCAATGATAGAGAAGCTCTACGCATCCGGTTCTCCAGAGAGGATACCGCCTGCGGTGTGAGCTTTTCCGCCTCCAGTTTCGAAAAGACAAAGGCATCGATCTCGTTCCTGGCCTGGCTCGACAATTTCTGATTCTCTATCGCCGGGGGATCCTCTTTGACCGGCTTTTTGAAGGACCAGTGAATATCATATTCTGCGCCTTGTTTGATCCAGGCATCGAGCAGGTCTTTTTCCCGGTTCGACAGCACCCGGTTTGAATCCAGCGGCGGCATCACATCGATATCATCATTGGGCATCCGGATTCGCCAGTGAACTTCACTACCTTCCAGATCTCCAGGAACAATACCGCGGACACCATCGAGATCCTCCATAGCGTGCTCCCGGGTGTCGATTCGAAAATCTGACTTCTGATTTTTGGCATCCGGCCCGTGACAATGGAAGCATTTATCCGAAAGGATCGGACGGATGTCCCGATTAAAATCGACTTCGGGAACCTTGGCATTTTGACTCTGCGCCGCTACCGCAAGCAGGGAGATTGTTACCGCAAATATTAAAGATAGATGAGTGAAAAAAGTTCTCATGTTCGTGGATAAATACCGATTCGGAATAAAGGGTCACAAATTTTCTAAAATCAGCGGTAGGGATTACCACCCTCATAGTGCTCCCGCACCTCATCTGAAGAGAAAGGCCGACGCGAAATCAGAAATTCATCAAAACGACCATTGAAGGTTCGGAGCCTAAGCGCGCCGTCCTCTCTCGACTGCCAATTCCCGATCTCTGACGGCCCCAACCGCAATGGCAGTTTTTTGGGAAAAGGGGCCGAAGAGGAAACCAACTCTCCATCCCGGTAAAGATGAATCACGCCGCTTCCGGCATCGTACACCGCCGCCAGGTGAAGCCAGCGACCTAAATCCCCCGGCCCGAGCGCCGGTTTGGAATTGAGCGTCCCGATGTCCTTGATCCCAAAGGTCAGCTGCCCTTCCCTCCCAATATGCCAATGAGACTCCCCTACATCCCATGAGTCCGTCAAAAACAGGGAGTTGAAACGTTTCTCGAGACCTTCAATCCGAACCCAGGTCAGAAACGAAAGCGACTTGAACTCTCCCGGAATATCGAGACGGATTCGGTCACTGACCCGTTTGATTTCCAGAGCGCCTTTCCCCGACCACCGTCCGGTCACCCAGCGCGCACCGATGATTGCGGCGTGAGGACCTGCGCTCCGGGCATTGCGTAGTTGCCGATCCCACGGAGCCTGATCTTCAAAATCGAAATAAACCAGAGTGTCCGGATCGTCGATATATTTAAGCCGACTGCGACGCCAGCCGGTATACCCTGATTCCCCCCGCTCTCCGGTCATGTGGAGGAGTTGCTCGCGATCGACAAAGTCACTCCCGTCACTTTCGATAGACTCCCACAAACTTGCATCCTCCCCGATCCGGGCGGCGCGACCGGTGGTTAATTTCTCCAGAATCGCACCATCTTTTTCATGCAGAGCCACTTCACCATCGATCACGTGAATCTCACTGCGCCCCTGCGAGTCGAGGCTCATCGCAAACTCCGTTCCCAAATCGACAGCCTGAAAATCCGGCCCTTCGATGGTGAATCCGCGAGCAGGCTCGGGAACTGAGGCACGAAGCCGTCCGCTGATAATCCGGGCTCGACTCGCTGAGACGATTTCCAGCTCTGCCGGTCCCTCAAGAATCACACTGGCTCCGTAAAAGAACTCGATTTGAGCCAGTCCCGACGCGATCCGAAACCGCCCCGGTGTCAAAGTCTCCCCCTCCCGGTGGTACTCTTCCGGTGCCGCCCATTCGACTCCGAGGCTGCGGCTCAGCACCGCGACGCCTCCGGAAGTCAGACGGTCCTCATCGTTCTGTGGCGTCATCCTCCAGATCGCAGAAACCGCCAGAAGACACGCCACAACCGCCGCGACAGAAAGGCTCAGAGGAACGATCCGGGAACGCCGTTGGGGAATTGCCTGAGTGGTTCTTTCCCCCGGCATTGCTTCAGGGGCGGAACCTCCGGAATAGTCGAGATGGAGCCGGGCGTGCAATTCGGATAAATCTCGATAGATCTCCCGGGCCTCAGGATGGTGTTTGATCCAGAAATTTAATTTTTCCTGATCTCGATCGCTCAGCGAATCTTCATCGAACAACTCGCCGATGATACGAAGCAATTCCTCCCTATCGAATTCAAACGGAGTATTTTGATCAGTATCCATCAATTATGATTGAGCTAATTTCCCTTCAATACAGACGAGAAGCGTTTCCCGGATCCGCATCAGAGTCATCTTTGTTGCACTCGATTTTTTTCCGATGCTAGTCGCCAGCTCCCTGATCGACATTCCCTCCCGGTATCGATCGCGAAGCATCCGGCGGTGGGCATCCGGCAACGCGGCGAGGCATTCCAGCAAAGCGACTTCCTTTTCCTCTTCCCCCGCGCTGCGACGCGGGCCGGTTTCATCTGCCAGTTTGGCAAGCGTCTCCTCGTCAAAAACATGGCGATCCCGCTTCCGATCGCGGAGAAAAGCGAGGGCTTGATAATGAGCGCACTTTTTGGCCCAGGCACCGAAATTCGTCCCCGGTTCGAATTCCTCCATTTTCCGCCAGATCACGAGATTCGTTTCCTGCAAGACATCCCGGGCGTCGTGAACATTCCCCAGAATTGTGGTCAGATAGCCAAAAAGGCGGTTCTGCCAGTCCGTGAGGTTGCGGATAAAGTCTTCGTCCGGTGAATTCATAAATGTCTTCAACAGGGAAATACCAAAATAGAGAACCCGGTCACATCTTTTTCCGCCCCACTCTGATCGAATTGCCGCAAACCCATCCGAATTCGCAAGAAAACCCCAAAAAACATGAATCACGATTCGAACTGATGCGTCAATCCGCAGACCGCAAATCTCATTCTCTTTTCGCTCCAATTACGGAGCGGGAGGGCAACCCAACTAATCCAATAAATGAAAGTTCTAAAGCTAATTGCAGTCATCGCCATCGCAGTCACCACAGTAACAGCGGTAACATCATGTTGCGCCACGGGTAACTGCCGGACCGGATCATACGGTCGTTAAATCTGAAAGGCGATCCTTCAAACGCTCTCCCCCCTTTTATTGGGTCGCTTGATCTTTCTCCAATCCGATAGGGGCGCTTCCAACCGGGAGCGCTGCCTGTCAGGCCCAAACGGATTGCCGGGGCTCTGGTCGTAATAAGGATTTTACCCCTTGAAAAATCTGATCCTGTTCGTTTCTTGGGACCAATGTTTCAACCTTTGCCCGGCTACGCTCTTTTTCTGCTGATTCTCATATCGGGCATTTCCACCTGCGAAGTGTTCGCTGAAGATTCCGAGACACGCAAAAGAGCAAATCCCAGCGAAGAAATGCTCATAAAAATCGGCGACCACTTGTCGTTCCGAATGGATACCCTTGAGCGCCGGGAGGACCAGCTCAGCGCGCGCGAACAAATCCTCGAGGAGCAGGAAAAGCTTCTCGCTGCCCGCGAAGCAAAGCTCAACCGGCTTGAGGAAACCATTCTCCGCCGCGATGAACTGCTGAGGAAACGGGAAAAGCTTCCTCCCCCGCAAAAATGGCGCGGAGTGGATCCACCCAGCATTCACGGAAGATACGCTACCGTTCTCGATGGCGAAACGATGCAGTTCTACCACACCAAAAATGCTCTGGTGAGAACCCCGGTAGCCAGCACCCAGAAATTGATGACCGCCCTCGTGATCTGCGAAACAGGTGATCTGGATAAATATATCACGATCCCGCTTGCGGCCACTCAGGTCGAACCCACAGTAGTCGGAATCAGAACCGGCGAACGCTACACCCGCCGCCAACTGTTAACCGGACTACTCGTAAAAAGCGGTAACGACATCGCCGCAGCCCTGGCGATCGACAATGCAGGAAGTGTCGAAGCATTCACCGAGAAAATGAATTTGATGGGTAAACAAATCGGGCTCGTTAATTCGAATTTTCTAACACCTCACGGCCTGCCGGAGAAGGGCCAATACTCCTGCGCTAGAGATATAGCCATTGTGGCATTCGAAGCCTACCATAATCCGGACATCCGGGAGATGGTGAAAACCCAAACCTATAACTTCCAGTTCAATGGCGATCGAGGCGTCTATGTCCTATCAAATACGAACCGAAACCTTCGCTCGTGGCCGCTTTGCAACGGCATGAAAACCGGCTACACCGACGCAGCCGGAAGATGCCTGGTTTCCAGCGCGAGTGTTGATGGTAAACATCGCATTTCCGTCATCATCAAAAGCACCACCAGCCAGGTGTTCGCCGATAGCAGAAGGTTGCTGGAGTGGTCATTAGGACTGGAAATGCTGGGGCCGCTTGACGGACCTGAGTTAGTCGGCAATACGAATCGTTGAGAGTCGAATTTGTCGTTAGTTCTCCCAGTCGATGTGCTCGGTCATTGCATCTAGAATTTCAGAAGGTTCACCGGAGTAGATCAAATAGACCAAATCGCGGGCCCGGGTCATCGCCACATAGAGTCGCAGCGCATCCCGCCACACCTCATCACTGGCTCTACCGGGAACGGGAAGATAGGCTTTTCCGCAACCAACAATCACCATCACGGAAAATTCGAACCCCTTTACGTCTGACATTGTTCCCACCGTCATGGTGTGTTCCGATTCGGCGTAATCACCACTGAGCGGCTTGACTCCGAAGGGTTGTCCGGGCGGTCTGCCGACAATGATATCGTTGACCGAAATTTGATCCGGATTCGTCGTAACAATACATACCGACCACGGCTTCGCACCGGTTGCATCGACACAGTCTGCTGCATACTCCCACGCGGCGGCAATCTCCTTTCCGGGGTCGGCTATTTCAATTGCTTTGGGCCACACCGTCTCACGAATCGCAAACTCGGGATCAAGCAGTTCCATTTCGTCGTTCTGCTGATTGGCGATCTGTCCGTAATGCAGAACGAGGTCATGTGCAGCGGTCAAAATTTGACGACTGTTCCGATAGTTTCTATGGATATGCTCAGCATCGTAGGAGCCTCTGAGGTAGCCAACGCGCGGCAAATCCAGGGTTTTCACCATGACTTGCTGGACCATATCCCCCGTCAGAAAAAGGGCATCCGGCGCCTGAGGAACCACCCGCTGCAGGACTGCGATATCGCGAGTCGAAAGGTCCTGAAATTCATCGATCAGCAAACAGCGAAACCTCAAATGCTCCGGCAGCGACGGCAACTCCTTCATGTGAGGTGTCACCATCAACGTCAGGCCCAGCTCATCCAGCGCATTCGAACCGATCAACGTTTCCTCGAAGAGCAGCAACAGCTTGAGAACATTTAATCGATCTTTCGGCTGTAAGGGGATCGCCCGCCCCTTCCGTTGCAGCTCGAGGTATTCCGCTTCTCGTTCCGCCGTCAGGCAGCCACTGCGGATCAGGCTGAACTCCTCGTGCAGATAAGCCTTCGGCTCCACTTCCGGCGAACGCGACTTCAACACGTCATGGAAATAGGTCAGCTTCGTCCGGACGAGGGGGCGTTGAAAAAATTCCTCGAGGCAGGTTTCCTGAAGGGTTTCGTCAACCAATGGATCATAATTCCGGATAAAACTGCCCTGGTTAACCGATCGGATCGTCTCCGCAAAGTCACTGCCAAATTCCGGATCGGTCTCGCCGAGGCGTAACAAATTCTCCAACTCCAAATCGCACCCGAGATGATCGACCAACGATTTGAAGTAGTCATAAGAAGCGTAGACCGATATATTTTTTCGCTCTGCCGGCGTGCAGAGACTGGTGACCAAATTATTAAGCAGATGGCTCAGATTCCGGTTCAAAGTCAGAATACCGATCCGTTCATTCGGATATCGTTTCGCCAAATGCCGGGCCCGGTGGACCAGGACACAAGTTTTGCCACTTCCGGAAACGCCGGTGAGCAGAGCCCGCTTCTGATATTCCGCGGTTGCGATCCGCCTTTGCTCAGGATGTAAAAACACCATCCATTCCGCGAAATTTTCGGGATCGAGAAGTCGCTGCAATTCCCAGGGATCGAGCGATGCGACATCTACGAGATTTTCCGAATTGATATTCGGATCGATACCCTGTCCCACGATTTCCGCCACTTCGATGCTGTCTCCCCGGTAGAGATCCAATCTCGCCTGAGCAGCGTCCAACTCCCCGGCCCGAAGTTGATAAAGCAGATCGGAGAGCAACGTCCGCACCGATTCATCGCCGACGACTTCCACCACTTGATCAATCGCCTCGTCGGTACTTTCCTCGTTCAGCTCCAAAAGACCGTTCCGGATAAACGCTGCGGAAACCAACGCTTCCAGATCGATATCGATCCGCTCCAGCAGGGGCCGGTTTTCGAAAGTAATAACGGGGGGATCTTCACGCTTCGAATTGAGTCTCGTCTTCGAAATCTTTCCAGTGGGATCGATCGTGTAAACCGTTCCCGAATTTTTATCGATCCATTTTTCGACCGTATCGTCGATCCCAATCATCACGGGACTGGAAAACAGGTGATGAGCGATCACAACAAAACTGTGCCCCGGAGCAATCTGATAGCGCCTCGCACCTTTGATCGTCGTGATTTCCGTGGACTCAAGTTTCGCCAGGGAATCAGCCCATCCCGCAGCATCGGAAAGCAGTTCCTCAAAGCGTTGCGCCACCCGGAGACTTTTTCCTCCCCTGATTCGGAGTGACTTGATATTTTGGACCAGATCGGAATGACGATCAAAAACCAGATCACCGACTTGCTCCGACCTGGCCAACTCCCGGATCCGAACCCTCGCATCTTCATCGACTCCACCGAAGCGCTCAATAAACAGATTAAAATCGTAGCGGCTGAATTTCAGGCGTTGACTCGACATCCCGGCGAGCTGTGCGCCGATCGTGGAAAGATCCTCGATTGAAAATCACTTTGCGAGATGATTCGGAATCACCCCATCCACTTTGGTCGGAGGCCCGAAAAGAACACAGGCCGATATATGACTCCAGGACTGGTAATCATCAACCTGCAGCGCCCCTTCCCTGACCAATTCGGTCAGCCGCTCCATCGCATCGAAGCGGTAGGCCCGGGCCTGACGAAAGGGATTGCCGTATTTCCCGGCTTTGATTTCACGCCCTCCGCATTTCCAGGGACCATTTTGATCGAATGCCACTTCGCCTCCCATCGACTTCATTTCGATAACGCAGAAGGCATTCTCTTTAATGAAGACTGCATCAAATTCACAGATACGGCCCATCACATTTCCCAGCAGGACCGCCTGCTCCGCTCCCGCGCCGAAAACTGCGTCCAGTTCTACAACCAGCCTCTGAAACTGTTCATTCTCGTGGTCAAATTCGAACGACTGGGCGAGGAAGGACTCGAAAGGCATAAATCGGGTAGCGTGTTGGTGAAGAGGGGCTAAGCGCACTCATCATGCCAAACCATGCGGTTCTGGCAACGCAATTCTCCACCGTCTTCACCTGCCGGACCTCACTCCGCCCACTGGTAAACCCGCACGTAATCGACCAGCAAAGTCTGAGGAAAAGCATCGGGCGACAATTTGTCGGCACGCTGATCGGTCTTCTCGAAAAACCGCCCATCGACAGCGACGTTGAGGATCAGATGAAAAGGCTGATCATAGGGCGCGACAGGATTATCCCTCGCCACCTCCGAAAACCACTCGTCATTGGTCCGGGTTTTACAGAGCTTTCCGTCGACGAACCATTCAATCTTTTCAGCGCTCCATTCCAGAGTGTAGATATGAAAATCTTCCGCGGCATTTTTTCCGAGGAACTGGTAGCTGTGAGCCAGATAGGTATTTCGAGGCCACGCCCCGCCAAAGTGAAGTGCCCCGGTGGTTTCCCCCACCTCACTACCTCGGGATTCCAGAATATCGATTTCGCCGCTTGCCGCCCAGGTTCCATATTTTGACTCAGTCGGCAGCATCCAGATTGCCGGCCAAATCCCTTCACCCGCCGGAACTTTTGCCCGGATCTCGAAGCGACCGTATTGCCAATCGCCACGTTTCTGAGAGCGGATCCGGGATGAGGAATACGGCTGCGTTTTGCCGTCGTTGGTGGTGTGAGCGTCCCGGTAAACCGCCATATTTAAAAAACCGTCTTTCACAAAGCAGTATTTGGGGTCGGTGCGATAGGCCTGCCTTTCGTTGTTTCCCCCGCCGTAATTGTTTTCCTCCTTCTCCCACTTGGTGAAATCCAATGCATCGCCATCAAATTCATCCGCCCAAACCTTGACCCATTTTTTCGTCGGAGTGACGACGCGATATTCGCCGGAGGGGTGATACCCTGTCAAAGGAGCCCCCCGCCCTCTTACGGCAAGGCCAAAATCTTCCCATTGCTCAGCTTTCTTTCTCTGGAGTTGGTAAAATTTTCCGGCCTCGGTGGGAAAGGTTAATTCAACAGCGGGTTTAACCGAAACTTCAGGTTCTGCTGAAAGCAATCCGGGTAGCAGCAAAAGAGAAATAAGAAGACGCATCATCACAACCATTATCATTTTGTGATGTCTATTCCAAGACCCGTTTGCCGCGAAAATAAAATGCCTCCTGAGATGTATTGGAGGCCTTTTGCGTATTGAACAATCGCGGAAATAAAAAGAGGGGGAAGTGGCTCGACCCAGATTTGAACTGGGGACACAAGGATTTTCAGTCCTCTGCTCTACCAACTGAGCTATCAAGCCAAACCCCTCCCCGCCCGAAGGCGTGGAAGGGGAGTATTTACTCAAAGATCAGCGAAAAACAACCGGAAAATTCGTCTTTTCGTGAATTCTTTGAGGATTTTCCTATCAGACACAAAAAAGGCCGATCCCATGGGAGATCAGCCTGATTGCTAAATGGTTATTTCAGGGAGCGATTCTAGTCCTCGTCGCCTTTCCACCAATCGGTGGGTCTTTCCCAGGGCTCAAGCGTGTCACCTTTTTCTTCACCTTCGAACGCATTGTCATCGACATAGAGCGCTTCCTCTTTGGACAGCTCCTCCAGCAATTGAGTCAACTCATCCGGCTCAGCACACAGCTTTTTCTCTTTCCAGACAAAATAGGAGAATGCCATGATTATGCCGCAGAGCATTCCCACGATAATTCCGACCATCAAAAAGGCGGGATTCGAGTTTCCGCCGATGCTGGGACTGACACCGTGACCTGTGCTCTTCCATTGATAGGCGGTGTCAACCAAAGCCAGAGCCACTAACGATATTCCGGCCACCGTAGCCAGCTTTTTCAAAGAAATCCCTCTAATGCTTTCAGTCATAATCAACCTGCGTGAGACACAGTTTTGCAAAATGTATCAAAAGTAACGGGTTTGGCCAAACAAATTTAGGTTTTTACTGGATTATTTTCCTACAATTAACCTAACAAACCTGATAATTCGACAAAACCCGCGTCGCAGCGATGCTTTTTCGGGAATTTCTGATGAGAATTCATTGCGTTTCTCAGATTTGAGGTTTTGAGAAGACACATTTTCGAATGATTGCGGTTGGATATTATGGATGACTGCATTGATTCTGGTAAAGTTATGGGAAACAGAGAATCAGTTCCGCGAATCGCGATAATAAACGTCGTTGGACTATGCCAGCGCATCATCGGGACCGAAACTCCATTTCTATCACGGTTCGCTTCCGCCGATAGTAGATCAATTTGGAAGATAAAACCGCTTCTCCCTGCCGTCACATCGACCATGCAGGCGACTTATTTGACGGGTAAACCGCCGGGCGAACATGGAATCGTTGCCAACTACTGGTATGACCGCGAATTCGGCGAGCATCGCGGATGGAAACAATCCAACCATCTTGTTAAAGGTCGAAAAATCTGGGAACACCTCAGAGAGAACTTCCCCGGCTACACCTGTGCGAAGGTTTTCTGGTGGAACAACATGTATTCTTCAGCGGACTTTTCGATTACCCCCCGCCCGATTTATGGAGCTGACGGGAAAAAGGTGTTCGACGTTCAAACTTGGCCAATGCATCTCCGGGAAGAAATCAAGCCGGACATTGGCAATTTCCCTTTTCATACCTTCTGGGGACCGGCAGCGGGTCTGCCATCCAGTGAGTGGATTGCGGAATCAGCCAAATGGTTCGAGAAAAAATTCTCGCCGAACATGAATCTCATCTACCTCCCCCATCTCGACTACAATCTGCAGCGCTTCGGTCCCGCGGATGAACGGTGCTCAACCGATTTCGAGCAGATCGATCGCGTTGTCGAGGATCTCGTCACTTACCTTGAGAGCCGAGGTGTCGTGCCGGTGATACTCAGCGAATACGGCATTACCCCGGTGGATCATCCCATTCATATTAACCGCGAATTCCGCGCCAAAGGCTGGATCACCTGCCGGGATGAGCTGGGACGGGAGCAGATCGATCCGGGGAGCTGTCAGGCACTGGCCATTTCAGACCACCAGCTGGCACATATCTACCTGAACGATCCTTCGATTCGCGATCAGGTCATCGAGACCGTGAGAAATCTGAAAGGGGTCACCCACGTTTATACCAGAGAGGAACTGGGAGACATCGGCCTCGACCACGAAAGGGCCGGCGATCTGGTCGCGGTGTCCGACGAAAACAGCTGGTTTACCTATTATTACTGGGATGACGACAAACTGGCTCCGGATTTTGCAAGATGCGTCGATATCCATCGCAAACCCGGCTACGATCCGGCGGAATTGTTTATTGACCCTGCCATCACGTTTCCCAAATTGAAGGTCATTGGAAAGCTGATTCGGAAAAAGTTGGGATTCCGGATGCTGATGGATCTCATCCCTCTCGATGCCGATCTGGTAAAAGGGTCTCACGGCTGTATTCCGAAGTCGGAAAAAGACTACCCTGTGATGATCGGAAATTTTCCCGGCTTGAATAAAGATTCCGTGATCGAAGCCACCGATGTCTATCAGCACCTGTTTCGGGCGGCATCCGGACAATAAAAAAGGGAAGGCAGCACCTTCCCTTTCCGCATTTTTTTCAACCGGTCGTGGTTAAGTGATTAGCGCTTCCGCCCGAATATAGCACCGAAAATGATCAGAATGATCAGCGCGCCTACTACCGCGGAAACGACACTCCAAATCTGAAACGTCCCCGGAACGACCGTAACGAGGCCGGTTTTCTCTGCAATAAAACCACCCAGGATAGCTCCGAGGATACCGAGAATGGTAGTGAGGATAAATCCTCCACCCTGTCGTCCGGGCATGAGAAATTTAGCAATGAGGCCTGCAACGAAGCCGAGAACAATCCAGATGATTATTGAAATAGGATCAGACATAGTAAAGCCATCCTAACGACGGCTTTTTCAAACGCAATTCTAACTGAGCATATTTTTTGTAACAGCAGCTTGCCGCCTACCTTCGTTACCCGGCCATCAAGGCTTCGATTTCCTCGACTTCGATCGGGATGTGCGCCATCAAATCGATATTTCCGGAGGCCTTCACCACCACATCATTTTCGAGGCGAATCCCAAAACCCTCTTCCGGCAGGTAAATTCCGGGCTCAACCGTCACCACCATATTTTCGACGAATTTGGGATTGGAAGAGGTGACGTCATGCACATCGAGGCCCAAACTGTGCGAGGTCCCGTGCATAAAATATTTCCGGTAGGCCCGTTTTTCCTCCTTCAGGTCTTCGCCCTGAGCTCTCTCCTCTTCGACGACCTCTCTTTCAATTAAACCGAGTCCAATCAGCTCGTCCTCCATCGCCCGGGCCACCTGAGGAGAGAATTCTTTTCGAATATCTTTTCCGGGAACGATCAACTCCTCGATACAAAGCCGGAAAACCCGCAGAACAGCATTATAAACATCGCGCTGACGGTCGCTGAACTTGCCGTTGACCGGAATAGTACGGGTCAGATCGGCATTGTAGTTCGCGTATTCCGCAGCGACATCCATGAGCAGCAATTCTCCATCCTGACAGACCTGATCATTTTCGAGGTAATGAAGCACACAGGCATTTTCTCCGCTGGCGACAATCGGCTCGTAGGCAAATCCCCGCGATCCGTGGCGTTTGAACTCGTGCATAAATTCCGCCTCGACCTCAAACTCGGTCACTCCCGGTTTCACAAATTTTAAGATCCGGTTGAATCCAAGGCCCGTGATTTGACAGGCTCTTTCAATCAGGGCGACTTCAATAGGAGATTTTGCCTGCCGGGCCCCGTGCATCAGCGGAGCAAGGCGGTCATAACGATGATGGGGATTCAAACTCTGGATTCGATTCCGGAACTTATCATCCGGCGTCAGACCGATCGGGCTGCCGGACCGGGCGTGCTCATTGTAATTCAAATAAACATGATCGAACCGCTGCGCGAGATCCCTCACAAACTCGTCGAACCGGTCATTCCATTCCACAGTTTGAATTCCGGAAACTTCCGTGGCACGGGCCTTGTCCAACTTCTGGCCTTCCCAGATTTTGATCAGCTCAGAGGTTTCCCGGACAAACAGGACTTCCCGCTTTTCCGGCTCGGGATGCCCGGGACACAGAACCAACATGGTATCCTCCTGCTCCACGCCGGTCAGATAAAAAAGATCACTGTTCTGGATAAAAGTTGAAGACCCATCCGCGCTTAACCACGGAATTTCGGCCGAATTGACCACTGCAAAGCAGTTCTCAGGCAATTTTTCCAAAATGTGTTTGCGGTTTTCGACAAATAGTTGATTTGGAATCAGAGAATACTTCATAGTAAAAATCCGCACATAACCGCGAATTGGCTTTATAGTCGCCCGTATTTTCTTTTGAGCAAATCAATGGCCATTAGTAAAAGTCAGACAATTGTTATCGCCGACTCCGATCCGGATTTCACAAAATGGATCGAAACCCATCTGGGCGCAGCATCGGTGAATATCGTCACGACTCAGTCAGCTGACAAAGCTGAAGAGATCTTTGTTGCCAAAAATGCAGATCTCCTGATTGCGGAAATGAACCTCATCCCCTTCGACGGACTCGAATTGTTGAAGCGGGTACGCATGAGAGTCCCGAACGCCATGGTGATTCTCAACGGAACGATTTTCTCCACCAATGCCGTCATCGAGTCGATGAGGCTCGGCGCTTTCGATGTGCTGAGGAGGGAATCTCTCAATTTCGAACTGAAAAGCACCGCGGAACGGGCTCTCCAATCCGCGGAAAAAATGCGGACTCAGGAAGACGAGTCAGCCGACACGCTTCAAGCTCAACCTTCGGGAGATATCATCATCGGACGTTCTCCCGCGATGCAGGACGTCTACAAATTGATCGGCCGGGTTGCCACCGCCGATGCTCCGGTCCTGATCACAGGCGAGAGTGGCGTCGGTAAGGAAGTGGTCTCAAACGCAATCCATCAATTTTCGCGTCGCACCAAAGGCGAATATGTTGCCATCAACTGCGCAGCGATCCCCAGTAACCTCCTCGAAAGTGAGCTGTTCGGGCATGAGAAAGGCGCCTTCACCGGTGCGGTGACTCAGCGGATCGGCCGGTTTGAGCAGTGTGACGGCGGAACGCTCTTCCTCGACGAAATCGGAGAAATGCCTCTCGAAGTCCAGAGCAAGCTGCTTCGAGTTTTGCAAACCGGGGAATTTTCCAGAGTGGGAGGCAATCAAAATCTGCAAAGCGACGTGCGGATTCTCGCAGCCACCAACCGGCGCCTCGAGGAGGAAGTGGAAGTGGGTAATTTCCGCGAAGATCTTTTTTACCGCCTTAATGTCGTTCGAATCCATATCCCGCCTTTGCGGAAGCGGACCGAAGACATCCGGCTACTCGCTGAGTTTTTCCTTCAGAAGCAGACGAAAAAAGGCAAAAACCGTCAACTCACCCTCTCCAATGAAGCGATTGCGATGCTGGAAAGTTACCATTGGCCCGGTAATGTCCGGGAGCTGGAAAACCTGCTGCAGCGCGCCGCTGTTCTGGCGACCGGCAATGTGTTGTTACCTCAGGATCTGCCGCTCGATCAGGGCGACACCACGATGATGGCGGGTTTCAACGCCCTGCGCCACGCTGCGGAAACCATTCTTACGGCAGCAAATGGCTCATCGGAACTCACCGCGCTTCAGATCGCGACCAACGAACTCGTCAAAGCAGCCCGCCTGAGATGCAAAGACGATAAGGAGGTCGCCAAACTCCTCGGGATCTCCGAGGCGAAAGTGACCGCGGTAAAAGAGTAACCGGACTGACCTCAGGATTCTTTTTCCTGAGGAATTGCACGACAGTGCCGCAGCTTGTAGCCGCCATCTACCGGGAGAGTAACTCCTGTGATGTAATCAGCGTCGTCTGATGCGAGGAAGGCAGCGGCTTTGCCGATATCCTCCGGCTGCCCCATTCTTCCCCAGGGCAGCTTGCGCCCCTCAGCCATCAACGTCTCGTCGTCGTAGGAGATTCTTTCCCCCGGAGTATCGATCCAACCCGGCTCGATGGCATTAACGTTGATCCGGTGCTCAAACATCTCCACCGCGATCAGCTTCATCATTTGATTCAGCCCGGCTTTTCCTGTGGTGTAGGCAAGACACCTCGCATTGGCGATTTCCGCCAGCACACTCGAAATAAATACAATTTTACCTCCCTCTCCCCGGGCCACCATTTGACGGGCGGCCAGTTGGCTCATGTGAAAACCAGCGGTGAGCACTCCGGAAATCACCTTCTCGAAATTGTCGGGATCGTAATCAAGAAAGCTGTCGCGGATATTAAATCCCGGCACGCTGACCAAGATATCAATCTTCTCAAATCGCTCCATCGCCGCGGAGGTGATGCGTTCAGCCCCCTCCCGGGTGTAAGCATCCGCTTCGACGCCGTGAGCGGCAACTCCGAAGGATTCGATCTGCTTGACCGCATCTGCCAGGATCTCACTGCCGGGGCGATCATTGAGCACGATGTCCGCGCCCTCTTTGGCGAGCTCGATGGCACAACCCAGGCCGATGCCCTGACTGGACCCTGTGACGATCGCCGTTTTTCCCTTTAATTTCATGGCTGGAAACCTAAACAAAATCAGGATCGATCAAAAGCAAATTTCACCGCATCTCGGGTTGACCCCCACGAATCATGGCAGGATGCTCACGCCGTGAAAGACTCAGATTTACAAAGGCTCAACGACGGAATCCGCGACGTTCAGGATTTTCCGAAACCCGGGATTGTTTTTAAAGATATCACTCCTGTGTTGAGCGATGGAGAATTGTTCCGTCTCTCGATCGACGGTTTTATCGAAACCGCCCGGGAAGCTGAGATCAGCAAGATCATCGGAATCGACGCCCGGGGCTTTATCTTTGGAGCCGCAGTGGCCGACCGCCTCGGAGTCGGATTCGTCCCGATCCGGAAAAAAGGAAAACTTCCCTGGGTCTGCGAAGGTATTGCCTACAAACTGGAATACGGCGATGCCGAAGTGGAGGTACACCGCGATGCGATCGTTCCCGGAGAAAAAGTCATGATGGTTGATGACCTTCTCGCGACCGGGGGAACCGCCGGAGCCGCACTGGAACTGGTCAAGAAGCTGGGCGGTGATGTCGTCTGTGCCACCTTCCTGATCGAATTGGAGTTTCTCAACGGCCGCGACAATTTGCCGGATGACATTCGGGTCGAGTCACTACTCAAGTATTAAGAAGTCTCAGCTTCGATAGAGATTTGCGATGAACTGGAAGTCACTCAATCGCGATCTCAAAAGCTCCCGATTGATTTACCTGAAAGGATTTCTATTTCTGATCATCGGGACGGTCTCAGCTCTCACCCTGCTGGTTGAGAGCTTTTCTTTGCGGACCGGTGTTCTGATAATCTTTACAATCTGGGGGTTCTGCCGGTTTTACTATTTTATGTTCTACGTCGTCCAGAACTATGTCGATCCCAACTACCGGTTTTCGGGAATCGGGTCTTTCCTCAGTTACCTTCTGACGAAGAAAAAATAGTAAGTTCACTTCCCGATACAATAGAGCGCCGTCTCTGATCGAAGAAACAGTTTGTCACCGCTCACTGCGGGAGTTCCCTGGAAACGCCCCGCGTCGCCTTCGATCTGATTGACCCGCACCAGCTTGTATTCCGGCTTCGCTTCAATAATAAAGGTGCCCGCAGTCCGGCTCACCGCGATGATATGATCCTGCACAATGATGGGCGAAGCGTAGAATGGCTTGCCACGACCCCGCTGACCGGAGGCTCCCTGTAGTCTTTCTTCATAGATCAGCTCCCCTTTCACAGGGTCAGCACAACAGGCCACACCTTCGTCGCGGATGAAGTAGAGCAAACCGTTATGGAACACCGGTGCGGTCATGTAAGCTTTGACATCGATATTCTCCCAGATCCGTGCGGTGCCGGAAACGTCGCCTTTTAGACCCAGTTTCAAAGCCGCCCCCATGGTCCGGGGGAACCCTCCGAAAATCACCATCGTGTTGCCCTCCACGACCGGACTTGATGAAACATTGCCTTTGATCTCCGTTTCGCTGAGCCAGCGTAGCTTGCCGGTATCCGGATTCATCCCCCAGATCTCACCGGGTGAAGCGACAATGATATCGGTCCGGTCGTCACTGACTTTATGTAGCACCGGGGTTCCATAAGTTTGCTCGAGAACCGAGCCCTCCGCTTTCCAGAGTTCCTCCCCGGTTTTGCGATCAAATGCGAAGACCGCCCGTGATTCATCACCCGCTTTTACGATCACTTTGTTTTCGAAAAGAATCGGACTCGAGGCCGAGCCCCACCGTTTTTGAGAATGGAGCTGACCGACCGCCTTTTCCCAGAGCTTCTCGCCGTCCCAGTTAAAAGCCATTACACCGCCTTTTCCGAAAAAACAATAGATCCCGTTTCCATCGGTCACCGGAGTGTGGCTCGCGTAGCCGTGTTCGTTGATGAATCCATAGTAGGGATCCTCGGAAGAAGGATTTGGGTTCGGGACATCCACCTTCCAGATCACTTCACCCGTGTTTTTATCGATCGCCAGCAGGTGGCGAGTCAGAGCGTCCAACTCTCCGGTCGAGCCATCTCCATAACCGCTGTATGCTGTGATAAAGACACGATCTCCCCAGACCACCGGAGACGAAGAGCCCGGCCCGGGAAGCCCCAGCTTCCATTTGATGTTGGTGGACTCGCTCCACTCCAGCGGCACATTCGTTTCTCCGGTTGGTTTTCCACTTCCCTCCGGTCCCCGGAACCGAGGCCAGTTATCAGCCTGGATGGAAGTTGCGAAACATACGGAGAACAAAAAAAGGCAAAACGACTTCATCACAGCAATAAACCATAGATGCCTCACATTGTTGCGCTCCATTTTTCCCTGTCCCACAATTATCCTTCCGCTAGAGTGACGCCATGAAACGTAGAACGATGATTTACGGAGTCACGACAGCGGCTCTGAGCGCCGGATTCAGCCGAAGTGCCGATGCCAAATACCGGGTCGCAGTGATCGGACATTCCGGCCGGGGAAACTTCGGGCATGGACTCGACAAAGTCTGGCTGAAAATCCCTGAAACCACCATTGTCGGCGTTTCAGACCCGGATGAAAAAGGGCTCGCCAATGCGAAAAAATCCCTCTCAGTCGAAGCCGGCTATTCAGATTACCGGACGATGCTGAGTGAAGTCAAAGCGGATCTTGTCGCCGTTTGCCCCCGCCACCCTGACCAACACGCCGATATGATTTTGGCGGCAATCAATGCGGGAGCAAAAGGCATCTATGTCGAAAAACCCTACGTGAGCACCCTCGCCGAAGCCGATCGCATCAAAGCAGCCTGTGATAAAACCGGCACCAAAATCGCCGTCGCTCACCGGAATCGATATCACCCCGACCTGTCCACCATCGATCAGATTTTGAAAAACGAAGGCGAAATGAAGATCGGTAAGCTGCTCGAAATCCGCGGGAGAGGCAAAGGGGACCGCCGGGGAGGCGGCGAAGACCTCTGGGTTCTCGGAACCCACGTGCTCGACCTGATCTCCCGTTTCTCCGGTCAGCCGCTTTCCTGCTCCGCAACCATGCTGCAGGGAGGCCAGTTGGTCACCGCAGCCGATGTGAAGGAAGGCAACGAAGCACTCGGCCCGCTCGCAGCCGACGAAATCCACGCCCGCTACCGCATGGAGAACGGAATCACCGCTTATTTTGACAGTCTCGCCAACGATGAAAGTAAGAATAAAGGCTTCGGACTTCAGTTGATCGGCAGCGAGGGAACCGTCATCATCCACTGCGATGCGAGACCTCTCGCCCACTATCGGGAAGGCAATCCGCTGGACCCGAAAAACCAGGCCGACTGGCAGCCAATCGGCAACACCGATCCCGAAGCCATCGCTCAGGCCCAAAATCACATCTTTCCCTGTCGGGATTTGATCGAATCCGTCGAAAAAAATCGCCAGCCCATCTGCGGTTTATCCGAGGCCACGACAACGATTGAAATGGTCATGGGACTCTTCCAATCCCACTTCTCAGAGGGATCGAGAGTGGTCATCCCTCTCGAAAACCGGGACCACCCCCTCGCAAATTTGTAAAAATAGTAAAGATGAGTTAACTAAATAAGATAAAGAGCCTTGTCATTTCGTATAAAATCGGTAGAATCGGGCGTCCCGACGCAATGATGCTGACCCGTTTTTTAAAATTTCTCAGAGGAGGATTGATGTGCGCCCTGCTCATCTCAGTCGTTCTCTCGACGACCAGCTGTGGTCTGGTCGGTTTTGGTGTTCGGACGGCGGTCTCATTGATTCCCTTGAAATTGCTTTTCAAATGCCTCCCCGAGGGCGCGCAAATCGACACTCCGGAGGGATCTCAAGCCGTTGAAACCCTTCGCCCCGGCGACATGGTCATCGGATTTAAGGGAAAGCCGGTTCGCGTCATGCAGATTCAGGGCTACGTCGAAGACAAATCTGTTAACGATTTCCTGAAAGTTGAATTTGAAGACGGAGCTATCGTGGACCTCTGTAAATTGCATCGCATCCACGGAGTTCGCGCCGGAAAACTCGAAGTTGGCCAGGAGTTAAAAAGCGGCCACATCGTAAAGTCTTTAACCGAATACGGCGGAGTCGAGCGCTCCTACGACATTCTCACCGAAGACAAAGGCTACCGAATCAACGGAGTCCCCGTAAACAGCATGATTCAGGAAATGTATGAATCAGGCCATCAGGGCGGGAAAATGAAGGACTAAAAGCAGGACCTTCGTTCCGAAACATCCCCCAGCATAGCCAGTCGCCCATCAATCACGGCGCCTCTTGCTCTTGCTCTTGCTCTTGCTCTTGCTCTTGCTCTTGCTCTTGCTCTTG
>JARGPI010000079.1 GCA_029213005.1 Verrucomicrobiales bacterium | reverse complement strand
TGGATTTCGAACATGTTAACTTATAGAACATGGATCGAAATGACATATTGGGCATTCTGATGCCGGAGCGGACCAAGCAGATTGGCTTTGCCTGGTCGATCCTGCGTGAATCCCATTTCGCCGAGGATGCTTATCAGGATATGTTGAAAAAGGTCTTCGAAAATCAGGATGATTTCGAGGGACCCAAGCATCTCCGTGATTGGTCGTGGAAAGTGCTCCGCAACCGGTGCTACGAGCTGGTGCGAATCAACAAAACTCGCACGGCTTTGCTGGAGGATGCCGTGCTGGATTTGGTGGATTCAGAATTGGAAAGCCGGGACACAGGTAAGCAGGATGAACGCGCGGATGCATTGCGGGCGTGTCTCGACAGCCTCACTGAAAATTCTCGAAACATCGTACAGATGCGATTTTTCGAAGGGCTTCCCGGCAAAGAGGTGGCCGCAAAATTGGGACGAAAACCCGATGCCATCTATAAAAACTTACAGCGCATCTATTCGACGCTTGGCGAATGCATTCGCCGTCAACTCAACGAACAAGGATTGTCATCATGACGGACGAAGATTTTAATCGGCTGACTACGTTATACTTTGAGGATGCGATCGAACCGGGCGATCTCGACCGGTTAAATCTGGAATTAGCTGCATCACCCGAGCGCGTGCAGCAATTCAACGACATGCGGTCACTGGCGGGACTGATCCATGAACACGGAAGAACCTCAGAATCAGGCATCGTTCAATCAGGCGGAAAATATCGAGGCACTGGAAAGAAGAATCGCGTTCTTCTTGCTATCGCCGCCTCAATCTTTTGGCCTCTTCTGTTGATCGGTATTTGGAATCTTTTCTCGCAACATGGCGATGACGCTGCCGATGGCGAAATGGACGAAAGCATCGCTCGCTTAAAAAATGCGGTAAAGGTGGAGTGGCTGGGGGAGAATCAACCGGCCCAGGGAGCAGCGTTGGAACCCGGTATACTGGAATTCGCATCCGGTATGACTGAGTTGGAATTTTACAGCGGTGCCCGCGTAATCGTCGAAGGACCGGCCAGGGTCGAACTAATATCCCCCTATCTGGTTCATTGTTTTCAGGGAAAAATTCGTGCGCGGGTCCCCGGGGAAGCTCAGGGGTTTACTATACAAGCACCCTCATTTGAATTGGTGGATCTCGGCACGGAGTTCGGTATGGATGTCGCCTCATCCGGAAAATCCAGTGTGCGTGTTTTTGATGGCGAGGTTGAGCTCAATTCAGCCAACCAGAAAAAACGGTCAGTCCTCGGCGGGCAATCGGTGACGATCGATAAAGCAGGCGTTTCGTCGCTGACGGAAAACAGTGGTGCCATCTACCCAAGCTTTGATGCTATACAACTACAGGCAGATTCCGATGCAAAAAGCAAACAGGAACGTTGGGCGCAATGGAACGAATCGCTACGTTCCGATCCACGCATCGAGGCGAGGTTTGACTTTGAAAATCAGACTTTGGAGCAAGGGGTGATCGTGGGATGTCACTGGGCCGAAGGTCGCTGGCCGGGCAAGGGCGCCCTTGAATTCCGCCACACCGGAGATCGAGTGCGTGTTGCGATACCGGGAAAGTTTTCCCAACTCACTTTAATGACTTGGATTCGATTGGACGCGTTACCAAAGCAGCGTGCCCAGGCCTTACTGTTAACTGATGAATATCGGCAGGATCACATTCATTGGCAAATCCCCCGCAATGGCGGACTGGCCCTGAAGGCGGGGTTGAAACGTGGAGAATCAATCGTTAAGCCAGGGCAAGTGCTGAATGTTTTCGATCAACGAGCACTCGGAGTCTGGAGTCACGTCTGCTCAACGTTTAGTCAGCGAGAAGGAATGGTCAGGCACTACCTCAATGGGAAAGAAGTCTCGGAGCACGTTCTCGATTTTGGTCGCCCACTTCAGATAGGTATCGGAGATATCGGTAATTGGAGTGTGCCAGCCAAAATGCGTAGAGGGCCGGGTCCGCCTCGCAATTTTGTGGGAGCCATGGATGAGATGACGATTTGGAATGTGACTCTTTCTCCTGATGAAATATACGAAATCTATCAACAACACAGACCCTGAATTCATGAGCCACCATAAGAAAGTGGTAAACATCGATGAGATAACAGAAGTAAACAAATCAGTATAGAATCATATGATAAATCGCAGACAATCAATTCAGAAAGTATTTTCAGGAATTGGAGCCGCCGCTTTCGGGTCTTCAGTTTTTCCTCAACTCAGCCAGGCCGCTTCGGCACTCACCGGCTATGCAGGTGGACCAAAGAGAGTGGTATTCTTCATGCAGAACAATGGGTTCGATCCCAAAAGCTGTATTCCAACTAATGTGGCTAATGACGGCTCACTTGCCTCAGCAATTTTGCCGAAACAAATCGAAGCCCTCGATCCCTACAAAGAAAAACTCCATATTATTAACGGTCTTCACGGGAAGCATACGAGTGCCACGCACAGCGCTTTTTTTGGTGCTCTGGGAGGTTACCGCGGGAGTAACGGCATGCCTCCAAGTGCCTCCACGATCGATTACGAATTAAGCAAGATTCTCCCCGAAACTTTGCTCCCTCACCTCTGCATTGGGATGGACGCCCTCGAAAACATGACTACGAAGCCGACGGTAGCCAACTTGTCCGCCAGCGGGGCAGGGCAAACGATTCCCATGTATTCGAACCCGAATCATCTCTACCAACTTCTCTATGGAAGTATTTCCAGCGGGGACGTACGAAGTCAATATGAGGCCAATAGCGCTACACTGGAGCTGGTCGAATCCCTGGCAGTCTCAAAAGCCAGAGGACTCTCAGTAAGCGAAAAGGAACGCTATAGTAAATTCACCCGCGGGCTCGGTGATATCAATAACTTACGTGGCAAACTCGAAAACGCGTCTGACCAACTTGCCCAGTTCGCTCCCAGGATAGATGATCGTTATAAAAACCCTGAATTTGAAACCGATTGGCATGATACCCTGCTCGACCTCGGAATCTCTGCCCTGAAGTCAGGAACAACCAGCGTCCTCACCGTGGGGTCGGGGCGAGGAGATATCTTTGGCTCATGGAAGGGGCTGGGAGTGGCAGTGGAAGGTCATAAACTCGGACACATGCCACAAGCCGGGAATCCTATCTGGGATAGCATTCGCCAATACAATATGAGTATGCTCATCAAAATCATGGAAGAGCTGGAAAGCGTCCCGGAGGGCAGCGGCACCATGATGGATAACACCCTCATCGTTTACACGAGTAACAATGCAGACAAACAACATACCAACGCGGCTACCTGGCCGGTGATGTTACTTGGAAACTGTGGTGGTGCATTCAAAACGGGTCGCTTCACTCAGCTGGAGGGAACCCGCCCGATTAATGCACTTTACACCTCCATCCTGAAAACGGCAGGAGTCAATACAGACCGTTTTAACATGTCAGAAGCAATGGCTGCTCACTATGACTCTGGAACGGGGCCCCTCAAAGAAATCATCGCCTAAGAAGTCTATGAAAGCGCCACACAACTACGCACTCATAGCTGCCGCCTTATCACTGCTAAGCATGATGATTTTACAGGCGGAAGAACCTTACACGCCCGGGCATCCACCAGAGGCAGACTTTGATTCGTTCGCATACGAATTTATCGAGCGTCATTGTTTCGACTGCCATGGCGATGGCATGGATAAGGGAGGGCTCAGCTTAGACGCCCTTGGCCCGGCAAATGAGACAAACGCAGCTCTATGGAAATCGATATGGGCACAGGTGGCAATCGAAGAGATGCCGCCAAAAAAGAAAGCGCAGCCGGAGAAAATTGAGCGTCTGGAATTTACCGATTGGATTCTTACCGAACTGGGTAAAACCATGAAAGACAAGGGTGGTTTTCATGCACACAAAAAACCAAATAAAGCAAATTTTGTCAGCCATGAACTGCTCTTCGGAGAACTGCCGAAAGATATAAAACTGCTCCCGACCTCTTCACCGAAACGAATTTGGCGAGTGACACCCCAAGAGCATATCACTCGGCTTAATGAACTCATCAACACTGAGCCTGAATATGACCCCAAAAACCCAGGTTTAAGAACCCATGGTGATGCTGTGGCATTAGATCACGGCGGTCAACTCAAGCTCTACTTCGGTATCGACCGAATTAATAGTTGGCAAGGCGCGACTGTCTCCTACGCAGCTGCCGTCAAAAGCGCACCGGTGGTTCTTAATGCCGCACACAAGCATGGCTTTGAAAATTACGCTCATTTTTCAAGCGTAAACAGTGCGGAATCTACCCAGATCCTAAGTAAGGCGGTAGATATCCTAAAATATATGGCGTATGGCGCCGAAACCCTGGTTGTAGATCCAGATCAAATCACCGATGATTCAGTTCTCTATACCGCAAAACTGGAAGGGAAAAACATCATGGGAAGCACTGCGTC
>JARGPI010000017.1 GCA_029213005.1 Verrucomicrobiales bacterium | reverse complement strand
AGAAATCTAGACTATCTTTGGCGGTTCGCTAGATGCGCTTGTTTTGGTGCTTACCTTTAGCGGACGCATGCACAACAATTGTTTTTGACGATCGGGCACTCAATAAAGAAGCAACGGTCACTAGTGAGGGAGGCAAGACTATTCCAATTCGCACTTCAATTGATGTTTTAAGCAGCTTAATGAACCAAGGAGAGATAAGCAGAGTAGAGTTGTTTGATCAGTTGACGAAGATCCGGCGCGCCGGGTACCTTCTCATCCCTTTATCTAAAGACGAGTTATCTTACTATCTCGACTCGACGAGCCTCACGAACGACGGAGCACTAAAGGAAACTACAGAATTAAAAACCGTTCGAGAATACATTCTTTCGATAAAAATGAGTCACTGGCTCCAAGTACCGTTAGAAAGCAACTGGCTCGACGGATTAGTTGATAATCTAATTTTGGCAAAGCGCTCGCTTTGGGAAGAAGGGTGCGACCTGGATTTAGTCAAAGCTCAATCAGCATGGATTTGGGCATTGATTGATCCGATCACTTGGCGACATTTTTATAAGGATGTAGAAATTCGATCCTTCAGGCGCGGCTGGGAGATCGCTGTGGTCTGTCGCTTTTGCGAACATTTACCAAATGTTCCTGAGCAGATTGAAGCAGAATACAATAGCTGGGTCGAATCGACAATTTTAGGCTATTTAAGGGAGGGTCACCCTGATTTGTTTCGAGATTTCGTGGAGTCTTATAAATCACATATTTCTACTGTTTTAAGTGAACTAAATACAGGTATTTCAGATGAAAAATCAGCTCAATAATTTTACGGCTACCGAAATCGTAACCGCAGTTGTGAATCATTCGCACCCTTCGATTCGCCAAGCTCTCTTAAACGATCCGAAGTTTATAGACGAGTATAATCTTCATTCTAATGCAACAGTCGTTTTGGGTGCTCAGAAAGTCAGAGTATCAAGGAATAGGCTCTTCAATGCTGTTAGGGAATTGTATTCTGGATCGGAGAAAGCGACACTGACAGTCGATGGAGAGCTGTGTACAGTGCATAACGTAGGCAAAGAAGGTAACACCCAGTTTCTATTGGAGAGAGGCGAGATGAAAATTGAGCTGCCTTCATTTCAAGCTTTATCCCCCGACTCCGAAACGAGACTAAAATTTCTTGAAGACATTGTGCAATGGGTGGGTTTTCCGTTTGAATTAAACAACAAGTGGAAGGGAACTCTAAAAGAGCGTCCATTGTCAGATTCGGAGTTGGACGAATTTAATCACGATCACCAACATACGCCAATAGCATGGGCAAGAGCAATTGCCAAAGACGTTGAGTTAGGGGGGGGGCAAGTTGCGGTGCTAGTTCCTGCAGAGAGACGCTATTTTGAGAGATTGGTAGGGAGTTATGATCAAAGTTCGTCGATTGGTGAATACGCGGAGAACGTTTGCTCCAGTAAATTTTCGGAATTGGTCACTTGGAGCAACTTGGAAGGATTCCTTGAGAGCCTAATGCTATGCTCCCACGGTCTCGTATCCGAATCCATACCAGTTGCTCGTATTGGAAAAGACGACCTCTTAAGTGCTTATGAGTGGTTGGATGAGCAGGGGGATATAGTTTCTCAAGTTGGAGCACTTGAAATTGGGTTCCGAATTCTGCCTGATAACCCTGAAATCCTTCCTTCATTGGTTTCCATGGTTAAACAAATCAGGGATGATGACCCGGATAGTGGGGAGAGCGGGCTAAAGCTTATCTCCGCCCTGATTATTCTCGTGGACGGGTTGATAGCGAAAAATCGAATCTTGTGTGGTGCTCCGCCATTTTACCGCAGGCTGGCTTCAATTAGTCAAGCATCGCTAATTTATCGAGAACTTCGACCTAGGGGAGTTGTTGTAGAAGAGTTTTTAAATCTTTCTCACAAAATCAGCGGGCGTATTTTTCTTTATCAAAACCTTGCCGACTTGCGGTTGGAGCCCAGATGGAATCCTTTTGGTGTTGAACCTAATCAACTAAAAGTTGAGTTTCTAGATCGGATTATTTCAGCGTGCACCAAATATGTTAAACACCTAAAAGATACTGACATTCACGATTTAGTCCTAGGGGATTCCGAGGACAGCTTGACGCATCTTACTTCCGTATTCACTTCGTGGCGACCAGGTCCTTTGGAAGGACAAGAGGAAAATGCAAAGGAAGTACCTACTGAATTATTGGAGAACCTGGAGACTCAACTAGGAGCTGGAGAATTAGATGGTTCTTCATTTTTTGTCCTCTTGAGTTCAGCGTATTTCTTCCGTCTTGAACATAAAAACATAGAATTAGCTGTAGATGCTTTGAAGCGCTGCAAATACCATCTGAACAGAATTAAAAGTGATGGTGAATTGTTATTTATTTTACGAGGTTTAGCGTTTGTTTCTGCCGTCTCGCGCAGCAAGTCACTAGCCTCAGAAGTAAGAGTATTAGTTCGAAAATATCGAAAAGACCCCAACCATAACGTGCCTATTTCTGAGGCAATTCAAATCTGCCTGTTTTCTGCTGCAAACTTAAAAGATGAACAGGATTGGAGCGAATTCGTTGGAGATTGGTTAACAGAATTAGCTTTCAGCGAATTAACCATCGATGAAGCTAATATTTTTGTAGGCGAATTGAGATCTCTGCTCCGCTTGATTCCGTCATTAACCTACTCTTGCGGACGCGCAGAAGCAGCGCTCATCAGTTTTGTTGGTCGGAAACCATAATTGACAAACAGCGAGGCAAATTGTCAGTAAGAGGATCGAAAATCGACTCGAATCAGCTTTCTAAAAGGCCTGCATCTGATCCAGGTTCAAATCTCAAAAATCATGTTAGCCGCTTTTTGTCAGAAACTACCAAAACAGGCTTGCACCTAACTGCGAGAGTGGATGATCCGGCGAAATAATGGTTAAGCCTTCACTGATGGCATGAGCGGCAATAAGCCGATCGAAGGGATCGTGGTGCACTCTGTCCATTCTCCGCTCAGATAAATGACATCCGGCACAATAGGTAGAGCCGTCACCTGGTGGTATTCCAACCTGGCGGGTATCCATTCTTTGGGAGGATCTGAAAACGGAAGCTTACTCGCCGAGTTCCTCATCACCATTTCCATGATGCTCACCTCGCTAAGAAACAGGAGATTTTCTTCATCGTTAATCAGGTCAACGGCGGTCGGCGAGAGTTTCGACGGCTCACGGGTCAACCAAAGAAACGAGCAGGTATCGAGTAAAAGATTCACGACGGGCTTATTCAGAAGTGATCTCGCAGCCTGTTACAGCCCCCACTCATTCTCTAATTCGACATCGGAAACTGGTAGCAGCGCTGATTCCGGCACAGGATCAGGCTCTCCGAGAAGATCCCCAACTTTGGGACGCTCCGTCGGTGCTTTGGCGACAGGAGAAAGTACAGCCACTGGTTTTTTGCCACGGGCAATGGTGAAGCTCTTACCCTGTTCAACTTCTGCAAGAAGCCTCGATAGATGAGTTTTCGCCTCGTGGGTTGTGACGGTTTCAGGCATGGAATATTCAAACCCTGATAAGGGTGGCTAGTCAACTCCCGACCCTCGTTGTATGATTCCGTACCAAGAAAAGAAGGTGAACCCAGATTGATCAGGCTACCAGCCCGGGTGGAATGCCGGTTAAACGCCCCTTATCAGGCCATTTCATGGTTGCCGTGCTGTTTGCGTGGTTAGGGGCAGGCAACTTTTCCTGACTGAGCAGGCGGATGGTAATCCGAATTCCGGCCGCTCGTTAAACCACTTGGTTGGATCCATTCTGAAATCTCTCACCGGACGACGGTACAGACGTCGACGCAAAAAGTCCTCAGTAGCGGAATTTGCAAAAAATTCGGCCACCGAAGCTTTGGGTTCGTGGATAGGGTTTCGTGTCTCTATGCCCTTTCGTATCGGGCTTTGGGGACTCCACGCGTTAGTTCCCGTAACGTCGGAATTTTTTGCAAATTCCGCTACATTGCGGCCGGCTGTAGACTTTTTTCGTCAACGTCTGTTCACTGTACAGTTGTCCGGATCCGCTACTCAACCCTCCGTGATATGTGAGTAGGCCCGGGCCAACCTAAAGAATCCGGTTCCTTTGCCCGCATTCCTCTGCCTGAAAATTGATCAACCATTTTTTGAACCGCGGAAAACTTCCTGAAAATGTCGTAAAAAACTTTGAAACAGTTTCACGAATCGTGACAAGGTTCGGAAAACAACACGATCCCAATCATGAAGAAAGATTAAAAGCGGGCCGCATTTGCCCCGTTTGTGCAGAAACACCAGACATCTCTGCCTCTTTGCGGTTTAAGCCGGCATTCCTGTATCCCTGCATTTTGAGACCCTGCCGCGCTCGCGGTGATGAGTTGGCGAACGAACTGAAACCATAAAATTTACATGAAAATAATTCGAAACACTTTTGTCGCGCTCGCGATTTCTTTTGCGGCGAGCAGCTATGGATTGGAGCCTTTAAAAGACTCCACTGACACTTACATGGCTAAGGTCGGTAATCGTGGGTTTTCAAAGCTAGACCTTGATAAGGATGGGCTATTTAAATCTGAGGAGAATCCGACTCAGTGGAAAAAGCTCAAACGTCACGATAAAAATAAGGATGGGGCGCTGGATCTGGAAGAGTTTAAAAGCGTCCCGCTTAAATACGTAGACAGCCCCGGGAAGCAGATTCGCAATGTGATCTTTAAAAGGGTGGATTCCCGCCCTGTCTATCTGGATTTTTATTTTCCGAATGTGGATAACAGCACTGCAAAGCCCGTGGTTCTCTATACCCACGGTGGAGGCTGGGCGGCAGGGAGTAAGCAGGGAGCCGGTAATGCCTCATTCAATGTCGTGCACAAGGCACTGCTCAAGCAAGGGTTCTGCGTGGCATCGGTTGGCTATCGCCTCGTTAAAGCGGATGCCGGCACGGCGATGCGCGATTGTGTGATCGATTCGAAGGATGCGCTTCGCTTCTTATCCGCCCATAGGGAGGCGCTCGGAATTGATCCAATGAAAATCTATACTTTCGGCGATTCGGCCGGGGGCCATCTCGCGCAAATGGTTCTGCTGTCACCTCCGGATACATTACCTGGAGACCCGGAACTCGCAAAGTATCCATACAAAACAGTGGCAGGCGTATCGTGGTATGGGCCGTGCGATTTCGAAGACCCGCAATTATTCAACCATGACGATCGCAAGGGGTTTCGTGACCGTTTTGGTGCCCGCATCATGGGTTCCGATACCGGCCCCACTGATAAGCTGGAGCGATACCGCGAGATGAGTCCCGTGAATTACCTGACCGAAGACAGCCCTCCGCTGTTAATGATTCAAGGCGATAAGGATACCACCATTCCCGTAAAACAAGCTTACCGCATGCAGGAAGCATTGAAAACCATCGACGCCCCGGTTGAGATCCTATTCGTCAAAAACGCGGGACACAATTGGCGCAGCGTCGACGCCCCGATTGAGCCATCGCGAGGTGAGATTGTGAAACGCACCGTTGAATTTCTCGTGGCCCGGAAGTGAAAGACAACCTAATGGCAATAATCGGCACCACCGGATGAGTGCCTTCTCAACTCTAAGGATCATGAAATTCTCGCCCCGTCAGTTCAAAGCCTCGTCCACAAGCGATGTGCCCATGTTTCGTCTTATTCTGCTTAGTTTGCTTTGTTCTGTGAGCGTTTGCGAAGCGGGTCTGAAGATCTATTACATCCGCCACGCCGAAGGAGGGCACAATGTGAAACGGGACTGGGAAGATGTGCCGGAAATAGATTGGCCAGATTATGTGGGCGATCCCGATAGGTTCACGCCGTTGGGGAAAAAACAACTGGCTGCGGTATCCGGCACCCTGCACGAGCTGGAATATCGCTTCGATTTTATTGCTTCGAGTCCGTTGTGGCGCTCGCGCAATACCATCTTGCCCTACATGAAACACACCGGGTCCACAGGCGAGATCTGGCCGGAGCTCAAGGAGCTGTCGGTCAGCGGTGACTATCTCTTTGATCCGGATCTACCGAAAGTCACTGATCCGATTTTGGGTGAAGGAAAATTGATTACTTTGCCGGCAGACGAAACCGACTGGTTTGCCCTGCGTCCAGGTGCGGAAAACCACTTCAATATTCCCGACTACGGGGACGATGAAGAGCGCGAGGCCGCGGCGGCTATCGTGGTTTATCAGGCAGCGATAGATTTGATTATGGAGCGATTCGGCGGGACGGATCAGGCGATCCTCCTGGCGGGACACGGCGCCAGTGGCAAAAATCTCCTCAGATTGCTTACCAAAGAAGTTGATCATGATTCGATTGAGAACACCGGGATCTGGATGGTCGAACAACAAGCTGATGGTTCATTCAAGCAGATGATTTCTAATTCGGTTATGGTTGAAAGCGCGATTGCTGGTTCCAGAACCGTCCGGTTTGATGATTTACGTGCCGATTTATCGAGTGGAAAAGTCGATGGCCGGAGTGAGAGGCATCCCGATGTCACCATCACGAAAGCGAAGGATGAGCTGGATGTTGTCTATTCGTTTTCGCTAGTGAATCAGGATTTCGACGGAGCCGGCGGCTTGAACGATTCTCTATCCTGGGACATTCGGGTGAAAGGGTTTACGGGTGGGCGCATTACCGATACAAAAAAGGAATCGTCAGTGACATTGGGCGCTCCTGCGCAGGCTCACATGAGAGATGAATACTTCGGCGTCTCGGACAAACGGTATGTCGAATCCGGCGACTCCATTCGATTCTCCGTTGAAAACGTAGTGCTGGATGCCGAGGATGGAACTGCGGTTCAATTCAATGGCTTTGACGGAATCTATGGAGCCGATGACACCTATGTTTTCGGCGAGGGCGATAGTGGCTTGAAGACCGTGGTCACTACAGGCGATGATGATTTCACATTCGCACCATCCAAGACCCTGACGCTTTCCTGCCCGACCGATAAATTCAGGATCCGTGATCTCACCGGGTCGTTCACGGTGACGAGTGATCGCGCGAGTTTCAACAGTTCCTGGATTCGTAAGCCGCGTGCGAAAGCGGGCAGTGTATTCAGTAGCACTCTGGCCGGGACCGCCAGCGGCAGCAACTTGACCTATTCTAAAGTGACCGGCCCGTCATGGTTGGTGGTAGCTGGTGATGGCACTTTGAGCGGCACTCCAGGTAATGATGATGCAGGCGCGAACGTCTTCAAAGTCAGCGTTGATAATAGAACGGGAACCAGCGATACGATGACATTAGTGGTCGACGTGAATGATGGGGAATGAGAGAGCGGCCAAACTCGAAGAGGACAGGTGGGGTGACTTTTCTCGGGACCGGACGCCGGCAACCGACCCTGACGAAGAACCTCTGCACCCGGCATCGGGCAATGTCACCGAAGGCCAAGTCATTCAGCGAATGCGGAGTCAGTCCCCCCCTCCTGTTACGGGACCCGCATCGGCAAAACGACCAATAGACGACAGGTTCAATTCGAGATACGATTCTTCGTAACGTAAGTATTCCTAAAAATGATCTTCCTCAAAAATATTGCCCTGACGTGCCTTCTCCTGTTTTTGGCGATTTCAGTAACTGCAACGGAGAAACCCAATGTCATCATTTTCTACGTCGATGACCTCGGTTGGCAGGATGTGCAGCTCAATGAGTTGGACAATCCGTGTCCCTACGAGACCCCGAACCTTATCAAGCTGGCAAAATCCGGCATGAATATCACACAGGGCTATTCACCCGCCCCGACTTGTTCGCCTTCACGTGCTGGTATTATCACGGGACAGCATCCCGCGAAAATAGGCATGACCCACGTCGATCTCGGTGTGCTGAAGAAAACGCCGAAGGATCAACCGGTTGTCGCGCCATACCTGCAGGCGCCTCTGGATTTGAACCTCCTGACTCTGGCAGATGCGATGAAGGCAAACGGCTACAAAACGGGACACTCCGGCAAATGGCACGTCGGGCTCGACGCTGCCAGCTATGGTTTCGAGGTCGTAAATCAGGAGCGAGGGATCCATCGTGGTATGGATGATCGGACCAAAGGTTTTGCCACTGCTAAAGATAAAAAGTAACCGCTGAGTCAAGAAAAGTACCCGCCCTTGAGTGATAAGAAACCGAAAGGCATCTCCTACCCCTACGACGAGGTGACCGATTCAGCGATTCAGTTTATGGCCGGCAGCAAAGATCAGCCGTTTTTTCTCAATCTCTGCCACTGGATGGTGCACTGGCCGATGTTGACGCGGAACGGCGAATTGCTCGAATATTACTGCGACAAATTTGGACAGCCTTTCCCTCCCAAACCCGGCGCGATGTCGCTGCCCGGGCAGCAAAATCCCTACTTCGCTTCGATGGTCACCAGTGTCGACTGGAGCCTTGGGCGGATTGTTGAATTCCTTGAAAAAGCCGACGACCCAAGAAACCCGGGTCAAAAACTGATCGAAACCACCTATTTGTTTTTCACGTCAGACAACGGCGGTGCAGAACTAAAAGGAAAAGAAATCCTATCCGATAACGCCCCTTTGAAGTACGGCAAAAAGCATGCCGAAGAAGGCGGTGTCCGCGTGCCTATGGTGATAACCGGACCGGGAATCAAACCAGGCAGCCGCTACGATGGTCTGGTCAACCAGCTCGACTATTTCCCGACGATACTGGAAATAACGGGCTCAAAGATTGCAAAGGAAGATCACGAAAAACTTAGCGGTCTCGATATCTCGCCGGTCCTTAAAGGCGAATCCCAAAAGATCGTCGATGCCAAAGGCGTGGAGCGTGACCATCTCTTCTGGCACTTCCCGCACAACTCCACGGAAGCCATGAAGTCATCGATTCGAAGCGGCGATTTCAAACTATACAAACGATACGCCACCAATGACTACGAACTGTATCAACTCTACAGTAGCGGTGAGCGCAACGATCTTGAAGAAGCCAACAATCTGGCGGAAAACCCAGAGTTCCGACCGGTTGTGGAGCGACTCAGCGCAACCCTCGAAAAAGAACTGATTGCCAACCATGCGGAAGGCCCCTATTTGAATCCTGACTTCGCAGGCCATGGAAAGCCGTCCGCAGTCGTTTCGCATGGCGGGTTTGATAAAACAAACCGGCTGGCGAAACTCTCGGTGAATAATTCCGGCCCGGCGATCAAAACCGCCTATGTGATTTATCGATCGAAAGAGGCTAAAAGTAAGCATAGAAGTCGTGAGTACGTGAGCAAACCAGACGATACCAAACTGCCAGGAATGCGCGCTTTGGCAGATATTAGCAAAGACGGGTTCAGCGCCAGTGCTTCAATCCCGCCGGGCATTCACGCCTACTGCTTTTCGATCATTGATGCCAATGGGTATATGCAATACAGCGACATCGCGTTGGCAAAGTAGCGAGAATCTATTCGAGCGACCCACCTGGATGAATCTGAACCATCCTCCCGGCTATCCAACCAGTCTTTGCGAAGGAAGATCCGACCAATATACTTTTCATTCTCATCGACGACCCGGGCTGGAAAGAGGTTGGCTCTGCGGGCAACACCTATCTCAAAACGCCCCACAACGAAAAGCTGGCGTCGGAAGGCAACCGAACCAACAGTAATCCCATTGAAAAACATTCACTATTTGCCGAACGACTGAACGAAAGCATATGATATACTCAAAGTTAGTAATGATACTATGCCTCCTGGCTTGCCGGGGCATGGTGCCAGCAGCGGATCCGAAGAATACGAAACCGAATATGATCCTGATTCTGACGGATGATCAGGGCTATAGTGATTTGGGTTGCTTCGGGGGAAAGCATGTCGAAACGCCGAGGATCGATCAAATGGCGCAGGAAGGGGCGCGCCTCACCAGTTTTTACATGGCCGGGCCGGTCTGCACGCCGTCCCGCGCAGCCTTAATGACCGGAAGCTATCCCAAACGAGTCGGAATGGCTGAAAACGTCCTTGTTGCAGGCGATGCCAAAGGGCTGAACCCGTCTGAATTGACCATTGCTGAAGTGTTAAAATCCGCAGGATATAAAACCGCCATGTTCGGAAAGTGGCATCTGGGCGATCAGCCGGAATTCTTACCCATGCAACAGGGATTTGATGAGTTTTTCGGACTTCCCTACAGTCACGATATTCATCCGTTTCACGGTAACAAATCCCATCAATTCCCACCCCTCCCGTTACTTGAAGGTGAAACGGTGATCGAGCTGGAACCGGATGCCGACTATCTGACAAAACGGATCACCGAGCGGGCAGTCCAGTTCATTAACGAAAATAAAAACAGCCCGTTTTTCCTCTACGTCCCCCATCCAACGCCTCATCGCCCGATCACCGTGTCCCCCCCGTTTCGGAAAGATGTACCGGCACCACTCAAAGCAAAACTCGCTCTTGAGGCTCAAAATCAGACCATCGACTATAAGACCCGGGACAAAATGTATACTTCAGCAATCGCCGAAGTTGATTGGTCAGTCGGTCAGATTCTCGACGCTCTGAAGCAGCAGGGCATCGATAACAACACCCTCGTGCTCTTCACTTCTGATAATGGTCCCAAACTCGGGAAATCAACCCCGTTAAAAGGCAAAAAGGGATCCACGTTCGAAGGCGGCATGCGCGTCCCAACCGTGGTCCGTTGGCCAGCCGCGATTCCCGGCGGCATGACGAATGACGAGTTAATGACCGCAATGGATCTTTTGCCGACCTTTGCCATGCTGGCCGGCGCAGAAGTTCCGGCCGACCGGGTGATTGATGGCAAGGACATCGGCTCCGTCCTCACAGGAAAGGGAAAATCCCCATACGAAGCTTTCTTTTACCACAACAAGAATCAATTGGAAGCAGTGCGCTCCGGAGACTGGAAGCTGCGCGTGAAAAACCGCCGACCAAGCGCGCTATACCATTTGAAAGATGATATCGGAGAGAAGCAGAATGTACTAAAAGAGAATCCAGAAGTCGTCGCCCGGCTTCGTGAATACATCGACACCTTCGAGCAGGAACTGGCTGAAAACATTCGGCCGGCAGCTATTACCAGCAACCCCAAACCGCTTTCCAAATGAACAGGATCGGCTGCACGCAACCGCTGGAAGGCGGGTTCGGCAATCCCTTCTAATCTTAAAGATGACCACTAATTACCGTTACTTGTTAATAGGGGCATTGGCCCTTTCACAAATGGTTTCAGGCATAGCCGAGGCTGGACTTAAAATATATTACATCCGGCATGCTGAAGGCGGGCACAATGTCAAGAAAGCCTGGCAGGAGAAAGGAATCCCCGAATCAGAATGGCCTGCCTACGTAGGCGATCCAGACGTCTTCACACCCAAAGGGCTGAAAGAGGTCGCGAAGGCCACCGAAAAGCTCCGGAAGTATCAGTTTGATTTTATTGCCTCCAGCCCTGCATGGAGAGCCCATAACACGATTGCCCCCTATCTGAAGGCGACCAACCAGCAGGCTGAAATATGGCCGGAACTGAGGGAGGGACCCGGGATGGTTACGATCCTTTCTGATGAGATTCCTGATGTGCAGGAAGAGATCCTGAACAAGGGCGAAGCCATTACCCTGACGAAGAAAGAGTCTGAGCACTTAAAGATTCGTCCCGGTGCAGAGAACAACTACAAAAAGTATCCCCGAGACATCAGTGAAAACGAAAAAGTCGCTTACATGAAACACGCCACGCTGCATGCTATCAAATTAATCGAAAAACGTTTCGGCGGGTCCGATCAGTCAATCCTTCTCGCAGGACATAACAGCGCGGGAGTGTCGCTTTTGAAGTTACTCCTCAAAGAAGCGCCGACCGGGGATGCCAGAAGAGGCTTGATTAACACCGGCATCTGGATGGTTGAGCAGCAGGAGGACGGTTCCTACGAATTGAAGGTGTACAATGACAAACCCTATCAGAAATAACTCAGAAACTGCGCTTTGACCGCCTTAATTATCAAAATTATAGCCCAGGAAGCGCAGAACATCTCAAATCCATTTCTTTGAGACATCCCCACCCCGCTTTTCAAAAGCCCTCCCCTTCAATACTTGGTTCGACTTCGGCACGCGGATTTCCCGGAAGAAAAACGCGATCAGCAGGTCATTAGCTGAAGCGCATCAGGTAATGCGGTAATCAAATGGCGCGCCCTCCAGCCTTCCGGATCGCGACCATTTTCTGAGTCAGGCATCGGTCATACGACCGATAGACGAACCTTTTGGTTCGAGGTACGATCGTGTTCAAATCCCCCACCATTGTCCCCAAAAATCCCTACACGCAAACAATCCCACCCCAACCACTCATGAAATTTTGGAAAACGAAGAACAAGCAGAACGAATCGCCAGCCGGAGAAAAGGCAGTGACAAAAAGTCGTGAATACATCGCCGAATCTCTTGAATCCAGAATTCTTTTCTCAGGAGCTCCAATCGATGCGCCGGATGCTTCGGTGAGCGAAGAATCGGTGACTCCTGACGCCACTGGCGGGAACTCCTTTTCGACGATTAAAGATTTTGGTTCGGGGGCAATTCAATCAGATGACGCACAGGGTGTCAGTGATGAAATCATTTTGGCCAGCTTCAACAACCTCACTCCTTCAGAAATTGAGGATCTAGCGAACGAAGTGAATAACGCCGGTCTCGATGAACACCAGGCAGACTTGCTCCTGAATCTCGAGGCATCGCGAATCAATGTCACCGTTCCGGAGGGGGCATCGGGGTATGAAACGGAAGTTGATAGCGATCAGCTGTCAGGACAGAGTCATAACTTCGGGACCACCATTTCGTTTCCCCTTCTCCCATCCGAGCAGCTCGGAATCGATCTGATCACTGATGCGCCCCTCGAAATCAGCGATTCCGCTACCTTAGAGCGTCTCGCCGGGGAATCGGCGGCTCAGAGCACCGTCGACGTCCCTCTCGCCAATCTGCCAATCACGACCGACATTCTCAGTGTGATAGCCGATGCCGCCGGGCAGCACTGGATCAATTCCGGCCTGACTGCCGAACAGATCGACGCACTCAATGAGATTGAGTATCACATTGTCGAACTCGAAGGTGCCGCACTTGGCTACGCCGAGGGTTCCAACGTCTACATTGATGACGATGCTGCCGGTATGGAGTGGTTTATCGATGAAACACCTCAGGAGCTCGGCGAAAGCGGGTTTACCGGGATCGATCTTCTGAGTGTTCTGGCCCACGAACAGGGCCACGTCCTTGGATTGGAAGATATCTATGATACCGCCCGCTCCAGCGATTTGTTATATGGCATTTTCGAAGAGGGTGAGCGTCGGTTTGTGGCTGATAACCAGGCTCAAGGCGCCATTGCCGGGAGCCTCGAGGGTAAACACTACGCAACCTTATCAATCAGCGATGAAACCGTAGTCGAAGGAGATACCATCACTTTCACTGCAACACTCGACGAAGAGGTGCCGGGAGGTTTCACGGTCGATGTCGATTTTGCGGACGATACGGCAACAGGCGGAAACATTGACTATGCCGGCACTGAAACTTTATTAACTGATAATTTTTCGACAGGAGCGGTTCAAACTTCATCGAGAATTACCACAGCGAATGCCGACTCCGGCAGCTGGCATGCCTTTAGTAGCGCGTCTCTCTGGGAAATCGATACTTCGGGAGGAACCCTTTCGAATCCCGGTACCGGAGAAGGCACCAGCAACACCGATGAGAGGGTTAATGAAGGCTTAGTCGCACAAGTGCTAACGGTTGATTCGCTCGATCCAAACCTGAATCTAATCACGGTTTCATTCGACTACGAAATAGGGGCAGGTTCGACCGTTTACTTTCATTCCCACCTGTTGAAAGAGGACGGGACGCCGACAAACAATCAACTTTTCAATACTGGTGTAGCAAACGGAAATATTCAATCGCAGTGGAAAAACAATGGTTATCTCAGCGCCAATTTATCAGGGAATAATGGCGCGCAGAATGGCTCCGCAGGGACGGCAGTTGCCTCATTCACAAACTCCACCAGTTCCTCCATCACGGATTCATACTCGATGACGTTTGATATCAGTGACTACATCGCGGAAAACGCTTCCACGGGTGGTTCACTTGAGATAGACAGCATCTCCGATGTCGACGTCCTGATGTTTGGATTTGCAAACAATATCGTGAACAGAGATGGCACCGGAGCCGTCTCTATTTCGAACTTCAATATCAGTGCGAGCCCGACGGCGTCGACAACTCTAACGTTCGCAGGAACCGCCGGGGAAAACCAAACCTTCACCGTCACAACCAACGACGATTCGATCTTAGAGACAACTGAGTCATTTAACGTTTCTCTCTCAAACCTGAGCCCTTCCGGCGCGGGTGTCGATATTACCGACGAGGCTTCAGGGACGATCACCGATAACGATAATACAGCTCCTGTCATCACGCAGGGTGACAGCCCGCTCTCGGTAACCATGAGTGAAGACGGATCGCCGACCAGCTTTGTTGCCCCGACAATTGACGCGACCGATGCAAATGCGGGCGACACATTGACCTGGAGTTTACTCTCAGGTGGTGAAGCCTCAAACGGCACCGCCACCGTTTCCGGCACAGGCGCTACTCCGACCATTACCTACACGCCAACCGGGAATTTTAACGGAAATGACAGCTTCACGGTTCAAGTCACAGACGCGTACGGGGCCACGGATAACATCGTGGTCAATGTAACGGTCGAACAAGTCAATGATACCGGGACCTTCACCGGTGATGTCAGTGGTTCAGGGACTGAAGATAGTGACCTGACCGGAACATTGACCTTTGCCGACGCGATAGATGGAGCAACGACTCCGGGGTACTTCATCACCAGCGACCCGGGCAACGGAAGCGCTTCGATCGATTCCAATGGAGCCTGGACATACACGCCGGCAGAAGATTTCAATGGAACCGACAGTTTTACCGTAAGTGCGACCGACGACGACGGAAACCTGGAGAGCCAGGTTGTGTCAGTGACAGTGAACCAGGTCAATGATCCGGGCACCTTCGCAGGTGACACCAGCGGAACAGGTACCGAAGACAACCCTGTGTCGGGAACCCTTACCTTTACAGATTCAGCCGACGGCTCGGCAACTCCCGGATATACCGTCAGTGCGGACCCTGCCAAGGGCGTAGCGGCAATCGACTCAAACGGTGCCTGGACTTACACACCAAACGGAGGTTTCATCGGCACTGACACCTTCACAGTGAGCGCCACTGATGGCGCCGGGAACATTGAAACTCAATTGGTAACCGTGACTATAGAGGCAACCCCGGTTGTCACTGAAACCGGGGAATCTGATAATATATCATTGGTCTACAAATTTCTCGAGACGCACAGGCTGTTTGGCGAAAACGGGACACTGACCGTAGAGATTCGCGCCAACGGACCGAACGGAGCGTTGATCGATCGCTTCGACCTATCCGGGAATTACGGCCAACAAGTCGTTGAATACGAATTAGCCAGAAACGTGGTTCCCAACAACGGTTATGGCTTTGTCATTTTCTGGGAGGCTGGGTCAGAGGACAGAAACCGGGAGGATAGCTATGAACAACTCGCCTTAACGCTTGATGGCTCAACGGTAGTGACTTTGCTCGATATATTATCAAACGATATCTATACCGCAATGATTTCACAGTTATCAAAAGACAACGCCACCGTGTGATATAAGAATTCCTGAAAAGAAGCACAGGAAGAAAGAGTTTCCATCAACTGATCCACTCGGGAATCACTTTCCCGGCGACGTCGGTGAGTCGAAAATCGCGGCCTTGAAAGCGATAGGTGAGCTTTTCGTGGTCGATCCCGAACTGATGCAGCATCGTGGCGTGCAAGTCATTGATGTGAACGGGGTTTTCTTCGATTCCCCAGCCAATATCGTCGGTTTTTCCGTAGGTCTGCCCACCTTTTAATCCTCCACCGGCCATAAACATCGAGAAGCTGAAGGGGTGATGGTCCCGCCCCGTTACCACTTTGCTTCCGTTCCGGTTTTCCCCGAGCGGCGTCCGCCCGAATTCACTTCCCCAGACCACCATCGTTTCGTCGAGTAGACCCCGCTCTTTCAGGTCTTTGATCAACGCCGCTATCGGCTGGTCAACTACTGTCGAATTATAGGTAATCTCCTTATCGATATTGCTGTGGTGATCCCAGGATGCGTAGATGATATTAACAAATCTCACACCCCGTTCCACTATGCGACGGGCCAGCAGGCAGTTTCGGGAAAAGCTCTGTGCGGTGTTCCCGCTGGCTGCTTTTCCGCGAGATCCATTAGGCGGATCCGCCCGATCGACACCGTAGGCATCGAGAGTCGCTTTTGATTCGGAGCTGAAATCAATCAACTCCGGAGCTGCCGTTTGCATCCGGTAAGCAAGCTCGTAACTGGCAATCCGACTCGCAATTTCGGGGTCCCGCATTCGCTCGTAATGCTGCTGATTGACGTCGCGAAGCGTATCGAGACCGACGCGCTGAAGGTGCGCGGGCAACCCGTCGGGATTACTCAAATTCAGGACCGGCTCCCCCTGGTCGCGGAACAGAACCCCGGCATAAGTACTAGGCAAAAATCCACTCTGCCAGAGAGTCGCCCCTCCACTGGATCCACGACCGCTGTTCAGCACCACATAGCCGGGAAGATTTTTCGAGGGGCTTCCCAGGCCGTAATTCATCCACGATCCCATGGTGGGTAACCCAAAGACACCGCGACCACACTGCATCATCAATTGGCCGGGATGGTGATTAAACTGCTCGGAATGAAGCGACCGAACCATGAGCAGATCGTCAGCACAGGTCGCGATATGCGGCGTCAGATCCGAGAATTCCATCCCCGATTGGCCGTGCTTACTGAAAACCCGTTTGGAGCCCATCACCGTTGCGGTTTCCTTTTTGATAAAGGCAAAACGAACGTTTTTGGTGAGAGAATCGGGGAGCGGCTGACCGTCCAACTCGTTGAGCTTAGGCTTCGGATCAAACAGATCGATCTGAGAGGGCGCCCCGGCCATGAAGATAAAGATGCAGTTTTTCGCCTTCGCGGAAAAATGAGGGCACTTCGGCTCAAGCGGATTCACCGAAGGCGCGGCCATCAATCCATCATCCTGCAGCAGGTTAGCCAGTGCAATCCCACCGAGCCCACTGGCCGAAGTATTGAGAAAGGAACGACGGGAGTGATTCAACTCCGCCTGAAGATCGAGATCGTGGTAGCGTTTCATTTCTCTATTCTCTGGTAATTAATTCGTCGAGATTTAATGCGATCCGGGCAACCGCTACCCAGGCGGCGTTTTCAGGGGCGGAAATTTCCGGAACCGGGTGGCTCCCTGTTATTTTGGCGGCCTCGCCCGGATTTTCCCGATACCACTTGCGACTGGCTTCGAGCAGGGACAAAAAGGATTTCAGTTCATCGGCGGTCAATTCGCGAAGGGTGCATAGACGAATCGCCTGCTCCATGCGGTCCAAGTCGTTCTTCGCTTCCAGATTCAAGATCCGCTTTGCAAAGGCTTGTGAGGCTTCGATATACACTTCGTTGTTTAACATCGTGAGCGCTTGAATCGGAGTATTCGAAGTGCGCCGTTTCACATTACTGGTATTGGAGTCGGGACAATCAAAGGCGATCAAATTAGGATGCGGCGAAGTTCGCTTGAAAAAGGTATACATACCGCGCCGATACCGGTCCTCGCCCTCGCTGTCTTTCCATTTGAAATTGTTATTGTAGCTGAGCGCGGCCACTTCAGGTGGGAGCGGAGGATAGACACTGGGCCCACCTACTTTATCGGAAATCAGCCCGGCAACCGATAGACACAGATCCCGGGCAATTTCCGCTTCAACCCGGAAGCGGTTCTGCCGGTATAGCAGATGATTATCGGGATCGCGCTCGAGCATCTCCTCCCGGTGTTTCGAAGACTGGCGGTAGGTAGAGGAAAGCACGATTGTTTTGATCAAGGCTTTCCGGCTCCAACCGAGACGACGGTACTCCCGCCCCAGCCAGTCCAGCAATTCGGGATAAGTCGGTTTTTCCCCGCGAACTCCAAAATCATTCATCGTCCGCACCAGCCCTTCACCGAACAGCTTCTCCCAGACGTGATTTGCGAGGACCCGCGGCGGCAGTGGGTTTTCCGGAGAGACCAGCCAGTTTGCGAGGTCGAGACGATCAAGTTTACCCTCCTCCCGGCCTTTGATTTCCGGCAGTACGGTCAATCCGGCAGGAACCACGGAATCCCCGGGACTGAGAAAACTCCCCCGCTCCAAAAGCCGGGTCTCGCGACGTTTCTCGACTTGAGCGATCGCCGGGAGTTGATCGACCGGCTCAACGGGGGCTTTTTTCACGAGCTCCGCCTTTTCTTTCTCCAGCGGAGCGGTTGCGGGATAGGCGGTTTTGAAAAAGTGGTTCTTCAGCAGCGTTTCGTCTTTCCCTGCCCGGTCTTCTTTCGCCAGAGCGGAACGTAATTCTTTGGGTAGAGAGGCATCTCTTTCTCTACCTGACATTAAGCGAATCTGAAAGCGGCCAACGGTGTGTTCGGCCCCATAGTTTTGATGGAGAGTTGCGACCAGCTTCTGTCCATCAGTAACGGTCAGGGGAGTTTCGAGATGCAATACCGCCCAGTGCGGTTTCCCCATCTGATTGGATATCGCCCATCCGTTTTTGGAATCTTTTTTACCATCGATTAAGCGGGCGACGGGCCAACCTCCCTGAGAGAAATCGGCGGTGGCAGCGGAAAACGCCAGTGGCTTCCCATCGAGAGCCATTTCAATTTCCGAGATGACAAAATTTCCGTGAGCGGGTCTTCCGGGACCTTTACGCGGGAGACTGTCGTGAGTGAGGGCATCGAGCCGGATCGCCGTAACGGGTTTAGCGACGGACGGAGTTGCCGCCTCGAGGTGATAAATCACAGGCGTCGACGGGTTTTCCCCACCGGCGAGAACCACCCCGGCGCTATCGACATCGAAACTGACGCCGGCGACATCTGCCTGCACCGCGGTGTTTTTCAAAGTATAGTATTTGGCTTTTTCACCACTTTCGAATCCGGCCAACCATTCACGATAGACAGACTCATAACCGGCCTTCGCGACATCGATCCGTTTATTGATAGCTTTTAACTTTTCCGAGTGTTCGGCGCGGGCTTTGACATAGTTCGCCATCGCCGCTTCGGACCGCGGTTTTTTAAAAGTGGTTTCGTCGCCGTTGTTGAAAAAATCGTATAATTGGTAGTATTCGACCTGTTCGATTTTGTCATACTTATGGTTGTGACAGCGCGCACAGTTCATGGTGAGCCCGAGCCAAATCGTGGCGGTCGTCTCGGTCCGGTCGAAGACGGCTTCGGTCCGGAATTCCTCTTTATCAGTCCCGCCTTCGGTGTTGGTCAGGGTTTGGCGATGAAAAGCGGTCGCGAGCAATTGATCGAGAGTGGCACCGGGCAATAAATCACCGGCGAGTTGTTCGATCGTGAACTGGTCCATCGGCATATCGCCGTTGATCGCATCGATCACCCAGTCACGGTAGTGCCAGGCGTTAGGTCGGGGACGGTCCTTTTCATATCCATCGGAGTCGGCGTAGCGGGCTTTATCGAGCCAGTGCCTCCCCCAGCGTTCCCCGAAGTGAGGCGACGCCAGTAGAGAATCGACCCTTTTCTCGTAAGCCTTCGGATCGGTATCGGCCAGAAATTCATCAACGGCCTCCGGAGACGGCGGCAGTCCGGTGAGGTCGTAGTAGAGACGTTTGATCAAGGTTGATCGATCCGCTTCGGGGGATGGAGCGATTTTTTCCTGCTCAAGTCGGGAAAGGACAAATTGATCGATGGGATTCCTCACCCAGTCTTTTGCTTTCACTTTGGGCGGAGGGTTTGTGGAAAGCGATCGGTAGGCCCAGTGTTTTTCGAATGGAGCACCGGCATCAGCCCAGCTCCGAATCGTGGCGATTTGCCCGCTGGAGAGGCGCGGACCTTTGGGAGGCATCTGCTCGTCGGGATCGTCGGTGGTGAGTCGATGGATCAGCTCATCTTCGGAGAGGGATTTCAGAGTGCTCTCGCGATCGTCGAGCCGCAGATCGCCCTTTTGCTTATCAGGACCATGGCATTCGTAGCATTTTTCAGCAAAAAGAGGCTGAATATCCGAAGCGTAACTGACCTCCGCCGCCTCCGATCTGCCGATCAGGATGAAAATTGAGAGAACAAGAGCAGTGGAACGGTGCGTCATAGCGACAGAAACAGGTTACAATCGTGGATTGTACAGGGTACAGTTTGAGATTGTACCCTGTACAGTCCGCAATCACTGTCGCATAACGCCTCAAACGAACCCATGACGGGTTCAGGCTAACTTACGCCTCTAAATCGCCGGAAATTACGAATTTCAAAATCCCGGGCATCGCTTCTTTGATCAAATTGCGACACCGCTTGTATTCCTCAAGATCCATTCCGATCGGATCGGGAACATCGAGATCGAGGTCGCCATCTCCCAAAAACTCACGAAGCACAAAGGTCTTTTCAACGCTGCCGGGAAAGTAATTGCGAATCAATTCGATGTGGCCGCGGCCCATTCCGAAAATGTGAGTGAACTCCTCAACCATCGGTGGGATCAGCATTTGAGAGCGCTGGGCGGAGATATCGATCCCCTCTTCGTTCATCGCATCAACCGAATTGGCGCTGGGCGGAGCGCCATCCATGGCCCCGATTCCAGCCGAAGCGACGGTGATGTCTTCGCCGGACTCTTCGACGAGTTGACGAAATAGACCTTCTGCCATCGGACTGCGACACACATTGCCTGTGCAGATGAAAAGTACGCTCTTCTTGCTCATTTCTTTCCTCGATCCTTTCTGTCACCGCGAACCGGTGGAATGTCAAAGTCGGGTTGTCAAAAATCCAACTTGATCCGTTTGAGACAATGATTATCATCGCCCTCACTACCGCTGATGGTATTTTCAAACAAATGACACTGGCCGGACTACTATCACCGAATCGAGTGGTTGCAGAGATGGTCTCTCAGGAACACTGGCCCGCGATTGTCGAGCTGGTTGACCACCTCGTAGCCGAAGATGCCCTGCCCACGGAGAGTCGCGAAGCGGTTCTGACAGCGCTGAAAGAGCGCGAGGATCAGCGCAGCACGGGGATAGGGAACGGTGTCGCCATCCCGCATTGTTTCTCGGAGGATATCGATAAAGTGGCGATGATTTTCGGGAAATCGACCGAGGGAATCGAATTTTGCTCTCTGGACCGGGCTCCGGTTCACTTTGTGGTGCTTTTCGTGGTCCCCCAGTCCCAATACACCCTTCATCTGAAGACACTTGCCGCGATCGCCAAGATCCTCAACAGCGCGGAGACCCGCGAAAATTTATCCAAAGCCAACGATCCGGAGGCGATTCTGGAGGTCCTCTCGCGGAAAACGGCCCGGGTCTGAGCCTACTTCGCGATCACGGTGAAAAGCAGGCTGGAGGCAAACATATCCGCCGGCGAAATTACCTGCATGTCGAAGGGAATCTTCCGTCCATAGCGACTCACGAGAGTTTTCTTCACCTCCGGATGGCTGAGATCAAACTGCTCCAGTCGCTTCAGATCACCGATTTTCACACCGCAGGACCGCTCATAAGCCTTCCAGACGAGCTCGGAACAGTAAATCTGAGAATCACACCAGTCGAATTGGCTGTCGTAGTCCTTCCCGACGAATGAAGTGACGTGACGCTTCAGCGCCTCCATATCGACACCCGATTTGTCTTTGAGACGGCGCACCACGTAATTTCCGTTCGTTCCGCGCTTAACCCAGTCTTTCATAGCGATTCTGCGAACGGGCTGGACCGCTTCGTAGATATAAGGGACGCCCCGTTCAATGAACACGACCCCGACGTGAGTCAGCGGGGAGTGAGTCGCGGCGGCAATCGCTTTGGATTGGCGGCTTTGCGAGTTTTGGAAAATGAGATCACCGTCTTCGGGCGGCAAATCGCGGCCGGGCAGAAAGCTCAGAGCAGCGAAAAGCAGGATCGCAGCGATGGAAAACAGTTTAATTTTATTCAAGAACAGCAGCATATTGAGACGAATGTTTAAGTTCAGTTCCTCTTCAAAGTATACGAACCAAACGCTGAAATATTCAGATCTTTATTCGGCCTTGAAGATCTCGCAGAAGACGGCAGGTTTCCGGCCTTCAGAAAATCATGGCAGCGACCTTTCCAGCTCTCATCCAACCGAGATTATTAGCAGCTCTCCAGGCATCCAGCGTGGCAGACTTATTGCCCGATGGCTTTATGCCTTCCGTGGACCCGGCTCAGAACCCTCAATTTGGCGATTATCAGACCAATGCCGCCATGGTTCTGGCGAAACAGGCTAAAAAGAATCCACGCGAACTGGCCGCCGAGATCGTCGAAAAATTCGAGAGCGACAATCTCACCGAAACGCCCGAGATCGCCGGACCGGGATTCATCAATTTCAGACTGAAGAAGGAAGTTCTCGAACAGCGAACCCTCGATCTGCTTGCCGATTCCGATCGGTTGGGAGTCGACAAGGTAGCCGACCCGAAGAAGATTGTGATCGATTTCTCCGCTCCGAATGTGGCGAAACCCATGCACGTCGGGCATATCCGGGGAACCATTATTGGAGATTCACTCTCGCGGGTCGCCGACTTCCTCGGGCACGAGATTATTTCCGATAACCACATCGGCGACTGGGGAACCCAGTTCGGTATGATTCTTTACGGCTGGAAAAACGTGCTCGACGAAAAAGCTCTCGAGGCCGATCCGGTTCCCGAGCTGCTCCGGGTCTACAAAGCGATCAACCAACTCTGCGAAGACGAACCGGAATTGCGGGAAACCTGCAAAGCCGAGCTTGTCAAACTTCAGTCAGGCGATGAGGAAAACCTCAAAATCTGGGAAAAGTGCGTCGAAGTGTCAAAAATCGGTCTTCAGAAAATTTACGACAAGCTGGACATCACCTTCGACCACTGGCTCGGCGAAAGTTTCTACAACGACAAGCTGCAACCGCTCGTCGATGACCTTCTCGAAAGAAAGATCGCGACCGAGTCGGATGGAGCGGTTTGTATCTTTTTCCCGGATCATAAAAAATTAGCGGATCAACCACCGGCAATTATCCAGAAAGGCGACGGCGGCTTTCTCTATGCCACCACCGATCTGGCAACGATCGATTACCGGATCAAAGAATTTGGAGCCGATACCCTTTGGTATGTCGTCGGCATCCCGCAGCAACTGCATTTCGATCAGCTTTTCGAAGCTTCCCGGATGATTGGGAACGATGTGGAACTCCAGTTTATCCCCTTCGGCAGCATCCTCGGAAAAGACCGCAAGATGTTCAAAACCCGCGATGGCGATACCGTACAGCTCGACGATGTACTCAACGAATCGGTAGCCCGGGCCTATAAAATCGTCGATGAAAAAAATCCAGACTTTCCCGAAGAGGAGAAACAGGAGATCGCGAGAACGATCGGAATCGGCGCGGTAAAATACTCCGAACTCAGCCAGTTCCGTCTCACTGATTACATTTTCGACTGGGATAACATGTTGGCGCTCAAGGGGAATACCGCTCCCTACCTGTTAAATGCCTACGTGAGAACCCGGGCTATTTTCAGAAAAATGGGCAGCGACTTCGAGGGCACCGATGTCATTACCCTGACCGAGGCAGCCGAGACCACTCTCGCTTTGAAACTCGCGCAGTATGCCGAGATCGTTCCGATGATATTGTCCGACTTCCGGCCCAATACCCTCGCGACGTACATCTACGAGCTGGCGACCACTTATCACAAGTTCTGGGAAGCCTGCCCCGTCCTGAAAGCGGACGGCGACGTGAAAGCGACCCGGCTCGCACTCTGCGAATTGACCGGACGCGTTCTCAAACACGCCCTTAGCCTACTCGGCATCCAGACAACCGAGAAAATGTAGTCCTCTTCGGCACGAGCTTCGCCGAAACACTACATTGTACCCTGTACAATCCAAGACTGTACAGGGTACAGTTTTTATATTTCTATAAATTTATATAAAAACCATAGCCTGTTTGGCAGCAGAATTTGATTTGACAGTATAGAAAACCGAAATACCGGTAGGTATTGATGTTTAAGTACATCGAAACAATAACTGACTATGAAACAATTATTCCTTACCACTCTACTGGCACTGGTCGCGTTACCAGCCGCCATGGTGCAAGCCGGGGAGAGCTATTGCCCTCCAGCGAAAGCACCTTTATGTAAAACTCCGATCTCTTGTGATCCCACAGGCTATATCTTTGGCTACGCCGGATATACCTTCGGTCATGATGTCGATGGCACTGACGCCGGAATTGCTTTTGACCTGGACGCTGATGGCGGATTCCTCGTCGGTGGTGGTGCCGGTATCTATTCCGATCTTTTCTGCGGAAGCCGCTTCGAGTTTGAAGCGCTTTACTCAGAAAGCGACTTCGCGACAGCCGGTAACGTAGCTACCGGGGACACCCAAACCTACGCCCTCATGGTGAACGCATTGAAAGAAATTCCTTTTGGTTGCGTTACTGGATATGTCGGTGCCGGTGTTGGTTACGCCTGGAATGAAGTGAATCCCGGTGGCGGCTCTGACGAAGACGGAGCATTTGCCTACCAACTCATCGTCGGTGGCGATCTACCTGTTACCGATTGCATCTCACTTTTCGCCCAATACAAATTGCTTGGCATTGGCGATACTGACTATTTCAACAACACAGTGACCCTCGATCAATACTTCACACACAGTATTGCAATCGGTGCCCGCTACTCCTTCTAAATCGAAGGTATCTATTTTTGATTCAATCAGCCCTGTCTGCATCGCGGACAGGGCTGTTTTGTTTTTCAAAATGTGACTTTGCCGCCTGTAGGACAATCTCTATGTTCCCCAACCTTTTCAGGTCAAATTTATGGATACAGTCAAAATTCTCGGAAGCTTACTCTCAAACAACGCGCTGGGCTCTCAATCGGGCCAGAACATTCTGGAATCCCTCCTCGGCAGTAGCGGAGGTGGCAATCAGAACAACGCAGCAAACATCCTCAGTTCCCTGCTGGGCGGAGGAAAAAGAACCGGGAAAAATGCGGGCCTCGGCGTTCTGGGCGCGCTTATCGGTGTCGCGGCCCAAAATCAGAAAAAAGGAGGCTCCGGAATGGATATGCTGGGTGAGCTCCTCGGCGGGCAAAGCTCAGGCGGCAGCGGTGGACTCGGCGACCTGATGGGCGGACTTCTCGGCGGCGGAAGCTCCAAATCGAGCGGCGGACTGCTCGGAGGTCTCCTCGGAGCGGCCGGAGACAAAGGCGGCGCGGGCGATTTGCTCGGCGGCCTCCTCGGCTCGAAAACGGGACCGGTCGAAGCGCCTCCTCAGGAAGCTCACGACGAAGCCGAAATCCTGATCGAAGCGATGTGCAATGCGGCGAAAGTCGATGGCCGCGTCGACGATTCCGAAAAACAAAACATTCTCGCAAAACTGGGTGATTTAGAGCCGGATGAGATCGATTTCATCAAAGCCCAGCTCTCCAGCCCGCTCGACCTCAATGCCTTCCTTTCCAAAGTGCCGGAAGATATGGCCCAGCAGGTTTACGCCTTTTCTCTGATGGCGGTAAAACTCGACTCCCAGGCCGAAGCGGAATATTTCGCCAAGCTGGCCGGAGGCCTTGGCATCGACGGCGACGAAGCCAATCAGATTCACGAACAAATGGGTGAGCCCGAGATTTTCGCCTGACCTAATCACAATCGCGCACCTATCGTTTTCAGCGCTGAAGCTTTTCTTTGACGCATGAAACCATTCTCGATTTCGATCTTCGCGCTATCGCTTCTCCTCCTTGGCTCCGTGTCAGCCGGGGAGGAATTGAAGTTTTTCGAATTGAGGACCTATCACACCCATCCCGGAAAGCTCGACGCTCTTCACGCCCGCTTTCGCGATCATACCTGCAAGCTTTTCACCAAACACGGGATGTCCAATACCGGTTACTGGACGCCGAAAGATAAGCCGGACACCTTGATCTACCTCCTCGGCTATCCCGACGAAAACGCGCGCAAAACGAGTTGGACCGCCTTCCGGAACGATCCCGACTGGCAGGCTGCCTACCAAGCCTCCACCGCCGACGGAAAACTGATCACAAAAGTCGACAGTCTGTTTCTCCAGCCAACCGATTATTCGAAAATGCCGGCTCTGAAGAAGAGCGCAACCGACCAACTCTACGAGCTGAGAATCTATACCACCAACGAAGGAAAGCTCGACGATCTCCACGCACGGTTTCGCGATCACACCTGTGAACTGTTTGAAAAACACGGCATCTCTAATTTCGCCTATTTCACTCCGACAGAAGCCAAAGACGGAGCGGAGACAAAACTAGTCTACCTTGTTTCCCACAAAGATGAATCGAGCCGCAGCGAGGCGTTCAAAGCGTTTACGCAGGATCCCGCCTGGAAATCCGCCAAGGGAAATTCGGAAAAAGCAGGACCAATCCTCGTGAAGAAAGGCGTCAGCTCAACCTTCCTGCTCCCCACTGATTATTCGCCGGTTAATTAGCCCTCATAGCGAGATCGCGGACCCCGGGGCGAAACCTTTTGCTTACCAATCCATAGAAGTCTATAGACCTCTATAGCTATGGCAACCAATCACTCGGAAAAGGCATATCGCCACATCAGAAGGAAACTTCTCGATGGCTCCGTTCCTCCCGGGTCACGTCTATCCTATGGGACGATTGGGAAAGAAATCGGAGTGAGCGCGACTCCCGTCCGGGAAGCGGTGGGGCAGCTCGCCAGTGAAGGGTTCATCGATCTGGTGCCGCAACTCGGCGCCGTAGTTAGAGAGTTGACCCGGGAAGAGGCGATCGAACTCTACGAGCTGCGCGAAGCGCTCGAGTCCTACGCCGCCGCTCACGCTGCCGATCGAATTACGGGGCGTTTGTTAGCTGAACTTCGGGAAAATCTCGAAAAATCACTCGCCCTCGTCAATCAGGTCAAGGCAGCGGGACAGGAAACCGCCGACGCCGAGGTAGCCAATCAGTTCCACGGACTCGATCTCGCCTTCCACATGACCATTATCGAGGCGTCAAAAAACCGCCGGATGCTTAAGGTGGTTGGCGATTCCCATATCCTGACCCGCATTTTTCAGGCCGACCGGCATTCCTTCAATCTTTCCATTCTCGAGAGCACTCAGTCCGAGCACGAAGCTATCGCGGCAGCCATCGAATCCCGGGACTCTGAACAGTCTTATGAAGCGATGAAAAACCACATCAAAAACAGCCTCGATTTGACTCTCAACGAAGGCGAAAACGAATCGACCGACCGTTGGTGGGCCGAATAACCTACTTTTAAAAACGCTACTGAAACTAACGCCATGACACTCATGAAACGACCCTACCTATTCGCGACGCTACTCGTCGCGACCTGTATTCTAACCCCGTTTCTGCGAAGCGAGGAAGACTGGAAACTGCAACCCTTAAAGTATAACAATCCGGGCCTGAAAGTAGACTTGGGAGTGGGGCTCTGGGCCTGGCCGTTTCCGCTGGATTACGATGGTGATGGCGATCTCGATCTACTGGTATCCTGCCCCGATAAACCGAGTAACGGTATTTATTACTTCGAAAACCCGACTCAGGATCCAAAAGTAAAATTCCCGGCTTTCAAACCGGGCGTCAGGATCGGACTAACGGGCCACAACGTCCAGGTCAGCTACATCGCCGGCAAACCCGTGATGTTGAAAGAAAACCTCGAGTACCCCGACTTCAAAAAAACGGGTGCTGCTAAAGGAAACAAGATCTATCACACCACCAAAATACATCCTGGAAAAACCCGCGCCAGAATGTGGCGTTACGTTGACTGGGAAGGTGATGGCGATCAGGACATTGTCGTCGGCGTCGGCGACTGGACAGATTACGAGTGGGATCACGCCTATGACCGTCAAGGTCGCTGGCAAAACGGCCCCCTCCACGGCTGGGTCTACCTTATCAAAAATAACGACGGGGAATACAGCAAAACACCGGTTAAAATCAACGCAGGCGGAGCCCCTATCGATGTATATGGCTGGCCGAGTCCAAACTTTGTCGATTTCGACAACGATGGTGATCTTGATTTGCTCTGCGGTGAATTCCTCGACGGTTTTACCTACTTTCAAAATCTGGGAACCCGCGAAGCGCCCGAATACGCAGCGGGGCACAAATTGGTAGCGACTGATGGAAATCCATTGGTGATGCATCTCCAGATGATCACGCCCACCGCATACGACTGGGATCAGGATGGAGACCAGGATCTGATCGTCGGGGACGAAGACGGCCGCGTCGCGCTGGTCGAAAATGTTTCAGGTAAAGACTCCGTCATCCCCGAGTTCAAACAGCCCGTCTACTTTCAGCAGGAAGCCGACACCTTAAAATTCGGTGCTCTCGCAACTCCCTACGCTCACGACTGGGACAACGACGGTGACGAAGATCTCGTCTGCGGCAATACCGCCGGCAACATCGCGATCTTCAGCAATCTGGATGGAAAAGGCACCAAATGGAGCGCTCCCGAATTAATCGAAGCCGATGGAAAAACCTTTCGGGTTCTCGCAGGTGAGAACGGGTCAATCCAGGGCCCAGCTGAAGCCAAATGGGGTTACACCACGCTCTCCGTCGCGGACTGGGACGAGGATGGACGCGATGACATTATCTACAACTCTATCTGGCCGAAACTACAGCTACTTCAGAATACCGAAAAGGGTTTGGTAGAGAAACCTCTTTCATTCTGGACGGAAGAAGCGCCTCCTGCGTTTTATTGGTGGCAGACATTGGCGGAGAACCTTCAGACCCAGTGGCGAACCACTCCCCTTGCGACCGATTTTGATGGCGACGGCAAACTGGACCTCGTGATTTTGGATCAGGAAGGGTACCTCACCTGCCAAAGCCGGGCCAACGAAGAGACCCGGATCTTTATCGATGAAAACAATGAACTGATCCGGCTCAACCAGAAGACGGCAGGTAGTAGCGGACGCTATAAGATCGACGTCGTCGACTGGGATGGAGACGGTCGCCTTGATTTGCTGGTTAACTCCGAAAACGCAACCTGGTACCGAAACTGTGAAGACCGCGACGGAAAAATTGTGCTGAAAAAAGTGGGAAATCTCGCTAAACGAAATGTCGCCGGTCATACTTCCAGTCCAACCGCCTGCGACTTTGATAAAGACGGAAAGCCCGACTTGGTCATCGGAGCGGAGAACGGCCGGATTTATTTCATCAAACACGACGATTGTATTGCCTACACCGGTGATTCGATCAAAGCAAAACCTGCCAAACCAGAAATGACTCCTCGCTTCCCCGGCCTGATCAGTGAAGGCTTTATCTACAACAAAGCGCCCTTCAAAGAGTGCCATGCGTCAACCCTGGTTGAAACATCACGCGGCATTGTGGTTGCCTGGTTCGGAGGAACAAAAGAGAAGAACCCCGATGTGGAAATCTGGTCAAGTCACAACGGCAACGGAAGCTGGTCCGGGCCCCGCAGCTTCGCCAATGGCATTCAACACAGCGGACTTCGCTACCCCTGCTGGAACCCCGTTCTGGTCCAGCCAGCTGACGACGCTCCCTTGATGCTGTTTTTCAAAGTCGGTCCGGATCCCGCTTCCTGGTGGGGTGAGGTTGTCTATAGTTACGATCGGGGACGATCCTTCAAAGACCGTCGCAGGCTCCCTCAGCAGATCGACGGCCCGGTCCGCTCCAAGGCAATCAACCTTGCCGATGGTACCATTCTCTGCCCCTCCTCAACCGAACACACCGGCTGGAGGTTTCACTTCGAGAAATGCCTCGATCAATCCGCTCCCGAGCTGGGTAAATCATGGAAGAGAATCGAGTCCAAAGAGCAGCCGTTTCAGGTCATTCAACCGACCCTGCTGACTCATCCCGATGGAACTATCCAGGCCCTGTGCCGTTCGAAACATGAGAAAATCATCCAGAGCTTTTCGAAAGACAATGGCGAAACCTGGAGCGAGCTGGAGGAGACATCTCTACCCAATAACAACTCAGGTATCGAGTCGCTGACTCTGAAGGATGGTCGTCATCTCCTACTATATAATCACACCGGTGGTGCGAAAAAGGACGGTTGGGGAAAACGGAATGTCTTGAACCTGGCGATCAGTGACGACGGTAAAACCTGGCACGCTGCCGGATTTGTCGAAAACGAAGAAAAAGGTGAGTTTTCCTATCCGGCAATGATTCAGGCCCGCGATGGTAAGGTGCACATGACCTATACCTGGAATCGGAAGAAGATTAAACATGTCGTCGTTGATCCAGACAAACTGGAGAAGAAGCCGATTAGCAGCTTCGATCGATGAAACTTCGGTATTTGATCGCAGGTCTGTTGGGACTCTCGAGCCTGGAGGCAGAGAGTCCGAATATTCTTTTCATCCTTTCGGATGACCTGAGTTGGACCGATCCCGCCTGCTATGGAAATGAGCTTTTCGAAACGCCGAATATCGATCGGCTTTCGGCGGAGGGAATGCGCTTCACCCGGGCCTACTCCCCCGCTCCGATCTGCTCAGCATCTCGCGCCGGAATCCTTACCGGCAAAACGCCCGCACGCCTCGGATTTGAGTTTGTGACCAAGAACAACCCCGGATTTCAGCCCGTCAAGGCTCCGCTTCGTTCTCCGCCATTCACTCTGAATCTGGATCTCGATGAAGTGACCTTGCCTGAGATGCTGGCGCCGTCCGGCTATCGATCCGGGTTTTACGGAAAATGGCACCTCAACCAGCACCACAAAAAATATTTGGGTTGGAGCCCGACCCACGGTCCTCCCAATCAGGGTTTCCGCGAATCGATCGAGGAGTTCGGAAGTCATCCCTATCAATATTGGAACCGGAAACCGGAACGTTCCTATCTTGATTTAAAAGATGGTGAATTTCCGATCGATAAACTTACCAATCACGCGATAGATTTTATCAAACAGAAACACCCGGCTCCGTTTTTCTGTATGGTCTCTCACTTCTACGTCCACGATCCCATTCATACCCGGATCAAATGGCTCAACGATCACTACCTGGCTAAGATTCCAGACAGCCATCCCCGGAAGGGCGTCGTTGCTCAGTACGGAGCGATGGTAACTTCGCTGGATCATTACATCGGCGAGCTTCTCAAGGGGCTTGAGGAATCAGGCAAAGCGGACTCCACTATAGTCATCTTTACCTCCGACAATGGCGGCCACCCTAACTACGCAGGGAACGCTCCGCTTCGGGGCAGCAAGTGGAATCTCTACGAAGGCGGCATTCGCGTCCCATTCGTGGCGAAATGGAAAGGGCAGATCTCTCCCGGTTCCATCAGTGACCATCCCGTAACATCTCTCGATCTGTTTGCGACGTTTGCCGAACTGGCGGGAGCCGACTCCAGCACAGCCGGGGACAGCCTTTCTCTACTTCCAATTTTCAAAGGCGAGACAGACATCCCCGGGGATCGGTCTATGTTCTGGCATTTCCCCTACTATCATCCGGAACGTGGCTTTGATGAAGCGCCGCAGACAATCGGAATCGACGACGGAGTGACCAGTCAAACCCGCCCTCACTCGGCGATACGGAAAGGTGAATGGAAACTGATTTGGTTTCAGGAGGATAACAGAACTGAGCTCTACCATCTGGCTGAAGATCCCAATGAAGCAGCCAATCTTTCGGACCAGCGCCCGCAGAAGCGAAGCGAATTACTCAACGAATTAAAGTCCTACCTTAAAGAGTCCGGCTCACGGATGCCGGAAGCCAATCCTGATTATTCCACTGCGGATCAGTAGGCTCCTAAAATTGCGACTCGACGAAAGCTGAAATTTTTCATAGGCTTTTCAGATGCTGAGTCGCCTCCTCGAAATTGCCTACCCACCGGTGTGTGAGGGCTGCGGGGACGCCTACTACAAAAACGGGATACCGGGGATTTGCCAGACCTGCATTGACGAGAAATTGTTCCCGCAGGTTGAGCCCTTTTGTGATGTCTGCGGTCAAAGTTACCGGGGATATATGGCGAACCAACAATGTAGTAACTGCAGGGGCCGACATCTCAGCTTTGATTTTGCGGTGGGCGCCTACCGGGCGGAGGGTGAGATTATGGATTGGATCCACCGCTTCAAATACGTGCACGAGATTCATTTTGCCCGGACCTTTGGCCAACTCATGACACGGGTCTGGGAGGACAGCCGACTCTCCCACTTCGACGACTGGACGGTGGTTCCGGTCCCCCTGCATCGCAAAAGACTCCGGGAACGGGGATTTAATCAATCCTTTGAAATCGCCCGGGAATGGGTCCGTCACTCCCCGAAAAATAAACAACTCCGGATTGTTAATGCCTTGAAACGAAATCAGTACACCACCCGGCAGGCAACACTCGATCGGAAAGAACGCCTCTCAAATCTAAAGGGTGCTTTTGCCCCGGCGAAGCATATGGCCGACAAATTAAAGGATGCAGAGAACATCATTATCGTGGATGATGTCTTAACAACTGGAACAACGGCTTCAGAATGCGCTTCTATTTTACGAGAGACACTTTCACCTAATAGAATTTCTGTAATTACCGTATTGAGAGGGTGAAATTTGCGTTTGTGATTGTGTTTTTCTCCGCTAGTTTTTTCAGGAAACCGTTAATACAGACCTTACTTAACAAAGCCTTAACGCTGACACGACATGGCAATTTTTAAACGTAGACAGTTCAAACCCACGAACAAAAAGAAAGACAATATGCCGGAAGGCATATTTAAGAAATGCCCCTCCTGCGGGGAAATGGTCGACGAGATTGCCCTGCAACAACGCCACCGTGTTTGCAACAAGTGCGATTATCATTTTACGCTGTCGGCTCCTGAGCGAATTGAAATGCTGCTGGATCCCGGTTCATTTGAAGAAACCAATCCTAATCTGGAAACGGTCAATGCTCTCGGATTCAAGGGGTATCCGGAGAAAGTGAAAAGTTACCAGCAAAAGACCGGTCTGAAAGACGCGGTCGTTACCGGACGCGGATCGATTGTCGGCGCACCGGTTGCGATTGGGGTCATGGATTTCCGTTTCCTCGCTGCCAGTATGGGCTCCGTTTCCGGAGAAAAAATTACCCGGGCGATCGAACTCGCCACCGCAGAAGAGCGTGGCCTTGTGCTGGTTTGTGCTTCCGGTGGGGCCAGAATGCACGAAGGTATTCTGAGCCTGATGCAGATGGCTAAGACCAGTGGAGCGCTCGCCAGGCACTCAGAAGCGGGTCTCCCTTACATCTCAGTTCTCACTCACCCAACCACTGGTGGTGTCACCGCCAGTTTCGCAACTCTGGGGGACATCATTGTCGCAGAACCAAAATGTATGATCGGCTTCGCCGGTCCGCGCGTGGTGAAAGAAACCACTCATCAGAACCTGCCTCCCGGCTTCCAGACTGCGGAATTTATGAAAGAGCACGGTCTGATCGACATGATTCTCGATCGCGGAAACATGAGAGAAACTCTCGGAAATCTGCTCAACTTCATGTTGGCAGGCAAGAGTGATTCGAAGGCCGCCTAATCCGCGGGACTTCAGATCTCATCACACTGATTTTTAAAAACGGCCTCAAATCGGAGGTCGTTTTTGTTTTTGCGCTTCGTCGCGAACTAAAGTGGAGCGCACACGAAAACTAAGCGAAACCCCAGCGACCGAAACTTAGCGGTCGGTACTATCCGGTTTGGGAAGCGAAATCGTCTTATCAACCGAAAGCTCTCCGCGCTTTTTCTTTTTGCTGATCGGTAGAGTTCTGGAGTCGGGAAAAAGAGACATATCAACTACCGATGAGTTTGATGGTCCCGAATGACCGGATTGACTGACGTGACTGGATTGGCAGGAGGTCAGCCCGAAGAATGAGAGGATCGTTATGGCTGGTAAACAGATCGTCTTAATTAACGATTTCATACCATAATAAAGCATCTTTTATGAAAATTACCATGATGAATCCAACCGGGCGCCGATTCGCTTAGGCCCACCTAACAGTCCTTTTCTGTTAAGAACTAAAATTGGATTTTCGGAATCGCATTCAGAAGCACCTGTGCGCAAGGGCTTTGAGGATTTTTGAAGACCGATTCGGACTCTCCCAGCTCAACAATTTTGCCCTTCTCCATCACCGCAATTCGATCAGCAATGTATCTGACCACTGACAGATCGTGCGTAATAAAAATCATGGTCAAATTCAAATCCCGCTGGAGATGCCGTAGCAAATTCAGGATCTGGGACTGAATTGAAACATCGAGGGCCGAAACCGGTTCATCAGCGATGATCAACTTCGGCTCTGTCGCGAGAGCTCTGGCGATAGCGATACGCTGTCTTTGCCCTCCGGAAAATTCATGTGGATATTTCCGGATATATCGAGAATCGAGCCCAACCTGCTCCATCAAAAGTGAAACCTGAGCGGTCAGTTTATCCCAATCTTTCCCCAAATCCGGATGACGCGTCAGAACGGCTTCAGCGATTGTCGAAAAGATCGTCATTCGCGGATTGAGTGACGCGTAGGGATCCTGAAAGATCATCTGAAAATCCCGCCGCCGTTTCCGAATTTCTTCGGGCGTCAGATCGGCCAGACGTTTCCCCTGGAGCACCACGCTGCCTTCAGTCGGCATGAGCAGCTGCATGATCAATCGCGATAACGTTGATTTCCCACATCCGGACTCACCGACCAAACCGATGATCTCCCCTTCATTTATCGAGAGATCGACGTGATCAACTGCCTTTACGATTTCCGGCGGCGTGAACAATCCGGTGCGGCGCCGGAAGTGCTTCGTGAGATTTTCGAGTTCCAGATAAGCCATTTTTCTCCCTGACTAAACGGTAACACATCCCCGGCAATGTTGAACCCAGTGATTGGGCCCGGTTTCCACCAGCTTGGGCTGCCAACCGTGAGCACAGTTCTCCACGGCAAACTCACATCGCGGAGCAAAAGCGCAGCCACCGATCGGTTTGGTCAAATCCGGCGGTAGCCCCGGAATGGTGTAGAGATCTTCGCCCTTTTCCTGCAGCGCCGGAATCGATTTTTGAAGCGCCTGGGTGTATGGATGACGCGGCTCCGTAAAAATGGCTTCGACCGGTGCGCATTCCACAAAACGTCCGGCATACATCACGTTGACCCGATCGCAAACCTCCGAAACCACAGCGAGGTCATGGGTGATAAAGATAACCGCCGTCCCGAGGTCTTCCTGTCGAGTTTTGATCAAATCGAGGACCTGCTTTTGAATGGTGACATCCAGAGCGGTCGTTGGTTCGTCAGCAATGATGATTTCGGGTCTGGAGATCATTGCCATTGCGATCATGACCCTTTGCCGCATCCCGCCCGAGAATTCGTGGGGATAACTGTCGATCCGGCTTTTCGCATCGGGAATCCCCACCGCATCGAGCTCCGCAACCGCCCGCTCGAGAGCTTCAGTTTTGCCCATGCCTTTGTGAAGTTGCAACGGCTCAATGAGTTGAGACGATATCTTCATGTAGGGATTCAGGGAAGTCATCGGATCTTGAAAGATCATCCCGATCTTGTGCCCCCGAATCTTTCGCATCTCCTCTTCAGACAATTTGAGAAGGTTTTTGCCGTCAAACATTGCCTGTCCGCCCTCAATCCGACCCGGAGGACGAGGGATAAGCTGCAGTAGCGAATAACAGGTTACCGACTTCCCGGAACCTGACTCTCCGACAATTCCTACGGTCTCACCCTTTTCGACATCGAAAGAAACGCCGTCGACTGCTCGCACGACCCCTTCCCGAGTGTGAAAATAGGTCTTTAGGTTGCGGACTTCGAGAAGAGGCATGAACAGAGATTAACTCCTCTCGACCCAATCTGGAAGTGGAAATATGCCCGGAAATCCCGTGCCGGAATTAGTCCTGTGGGAGGAGGGGTCTCTGCTCAGCATACCACTCATCGAACTCCTCAGAAGATTTGACTTCGATTGTCGCAGTCATCTTAGCATGGCTGGCGCCACAGAGCTGAGCACAGACAATATCCCAGGTGCCCGTCTTGGTCGGGACAAACCACATTGGAATTTCCTGCCCTGGAATCGCGTCCTGCTGAACAAACATCGGAATGATCGCGAGTCCGTGAATCACATCTTTCGAGGTCACCTGAATCACACAGGGACGACCTTTAGGAAGGACCAGTTCACGAGTGGAAACGAAGTCATCTTTAGCGTTTGGATCTTCAGCCACCAGCCCGATCGGATTGCTACCGCTGTTGATTCTCTCGTAGGAAGTGATCCCCACCGTCTTATCAGCACCTGCGTAATGGAAATTCCAGCGATACTGCTCACCGACAGCCCGCAGATTCACAACGTCGTCACCGGTAGGACGCTCATCAAGATCGACCCGCTTTGCCCAGAGAGGAAACGCAAATCCCATCAACAACACAATCTCCACAATCACCACTCCAACCTCAATGTGAGTCGAAAAGTGAGAAGTGATCCCGTGATAATTTGCCTTTGGGTTCTTCTTGGCGCGGAATTTATAAAGAATGATCCCCAGAAAGATCGACCACCCAATAAAAAGGAACAGCATGAACCAATGCACAATCGCCAGCATGTGATTTCCAATCAGCCCGTGCTTGGAGGCGATTTCATGCATAAAGGTTACGTCATTAATCCACTCGAGATTCATAGCAAAACAGTGATAAAACAGGGTACAGTCTAAGACTTAACAGGGTACAGTTAGCGATTCAACAGGGTACGGTCTCCTGCAGCGAGATCCTCAGCTGCAACAAGACGGGATTTCCGGCTTAGGTAAAAAATAAAGCCCCCGAACGATCCGAGAACCAAAACAACAAACACCAACATCAGTCCAATCGCGGTGTTAGCCGCAATCGCAAGCTCACCCTCTGCGCCACCGAGGCACATCGCGCAGGCCTGCAAAACAGGAGATGTCTGTGAAAAGTCCAAAGTTAAATAATTATCGATTTTGATTTCCGCAGGAAACGAATGCCATACACAATCAGGATTACGCTCAGAAAGAGGCTGAAGCCGCCCATCGCCTTAAATCCGGAAGGAAGCCCGTTCAATAACACCGCCCACAACCCGAAGCCCAGCGTGATCAAAATCGACAGGACAATAAACAGGAGATGGAAGTGTTTCAGTGACATTAGCTTTTGAAGTTCAAAATACCCTTCAAGGTATTCAACGTATCATACGATTCTTTAATCGGATCAGCGAGCGCAAACAGGGTCAACCCCATCAAACTCACAAAAAAGAGAAACGTGAAAAGCAGAGTTTTGTAGATCAACCCCTTTTCATGATTCAAGTGCATGAAAATCAAAGCGACCAACGATGCTTTGATACAGGACACAGAAAGTCCAATCACGATGTCCTCCCAGGTCGCACCCGGAGGCCCGAAATCGAGAAACGGGATTTTGCCAAGAGCGAGAGCAACGCAAGAGAATACGATCAGCCAAATACCAACGTATTTGTATAGCTTCTTGTGTTTTGCAAGTTCTTCAGGTGAGTCAGCCATCGAATGAATTAAAATAAAAATTACAGAAGATACATGAGAGGGAACAGGAAGATCCAGATCAAGTCAACGAAGTGCCAGAACAGCCCTCCAACCTCGACCCGGTTCGCGAGATGCTCCGGATTTTTCAAGTAAAGCGGCTTCCCGAAGACGACGAAGTAGAGTAGCACCAGCGCACCACCAATAACGTGGAGACCGTGCAAGGCTGTCATCGTGAAGTAGATCGCATAGTAGTTCCCGTTTCGGGGACCGTGACTGTTCAAAAACTTAACCTGATCGCGAGGAACCATGATCACAGCATGCCCGTGATCGTCGTGATGTTCTTCGGCATGGTCGTCATGAGTGTCCGCCGCATGTTCGGCATGATCTCCGTGGTCGTGAGTATCGTCGTCATGATGATCATCATGGGATTTGCTTCCGCCGATACCGGCACCAGCCTTAAACTCGGTCCAAAACTGTGACCAGAACGAAGGCGCATGGGCTTTATCATGCAGGCTCTGGATGTTGATATAATAGCCACGAAGCATGCTCTCAGGGATTTCCTTGTCCTTTCCGGAATAATAATGCTCCATCTCCTGATAGGCAGAGTCGCGGTTCTTATACCAAGCGTCCTTGAGATGCGAATCTCCCAGAACATCCCAAACCATCGAGTCCTTCTGCTTGTGAACCGGAACCAATTGCATGTCCACATAGTGCGGCTCGAACTTGATCCGATCATCACCGCCTTTTCCGAAGACCGTGCAGCCATCGATGTAAGTCATTGAATCTTTTCCAGAGTCCGATCTGACGATTGGACGCACCTGACGGCGACGGGAATGAAGATCGAAAGGTTCTGCAGCAGTTACTTTGGCCTTGGTATCCACAACCGGTGCCTGAGGCTCGACAGCCTCTTCCTGATTGTAGAGTGCTTTCTCTTTCGCTGCGATTTCACCGCGATAACGCTTTCTCTCTTTTACCAGATCAGCAGTCGCTTTGGTCCGCGCCTTCACAAACCACGAATTAAACTCTGACGCCGACTTAATCTCAGTCGTCTTCGATACGATTTCAGAGGATCCATCCTCCCCTTTTTCGTATTGTTTCCACTCAGCGGTGAAAGTAGGGAAATCACCAACGATGTCCGGAAGAAATCCGGGGGCGCTACCCACCAAATTGAACTCCACCGAAGTTCCCTCGAAAGGCACGTCGAAGGTTTGCTCGAGAATCTTTCCTTCCATCACTGAATTATCCAGCAATTTGATATCGTGGTGCTGAGTCAACTTCGAACGATACTCAACTGTCTTCAAAGCCATGAAGATCGCCGCACAGGCAACCGTCAGGTACATGAAAAACTGAAACTTCGCCCACTTGCGCTCCTTAAGAGCAATCCAGCCAAATACGACAAAGACGGAAGAAATAATCAACACCAGGGTGTTGATGAACCCGAGAGCGACAAAGGTCTTGTGGACGTTAATGCCCCATGGCCACGGGGTATCAACCCCTTCGATCACACCTACCCGAAGGAAGACGTAGGCTGAAAACAGCCCCCCGAAAAGCATGACCTCTGAGGCAAGGAACAGCCATATCCCAAGCTTGGAATTGAATAAACCCGTGTCTCTCCGGGGACTGACTTCGTAAGGAATTTCCATACTGAAAAATCGAATAAACTTCTTTCGGTGGCGGCACCTGTTCTATGACTTACTTGAGTCGTCGGCACTCACATTCTTATCTTTAACGCTTCGCTCCTTTTTAACGACCGCAGGATCGTCTTCGAATTGAGGCGTAAAGTCCACGTCCGATCCCGGAACGGAATACTCGTAAGGTCCGCGATAGGCAACCGGCTCAGTTAAAAAGTTTCCATGAGGAGGCGGCGTCGGCGTTGCCCACTCCAAAGTGGTCGCATCCCATGGGTTGTCACTCGTGACTTTCTTCCCGACATAAACACTCATGAAGAGGTTAATGATGAACGGAACCTGTGCTAAAGCCAACAACCAGGCGAATGTCGAGGTTACGATATTCAAATCAATCATCTCAACCGGCTGACCTTCGCCAACAATGCGTAATTTTTCAAAGAGACCGGCGACAAATGTGCCCGGCTCGGCAATTACCCGTGTGCTGATCTCCTCGTAAGCCGCACCACCATCAAATGCCCGACGGTGGAAACCTGTCATTCCCTGAAGGAACATCGGAGCAAAAATTCCATTCATGCAGATCAATGATGGCCAGAAATGGAGGTGACCCAGCAACGTATTCATCTGACGACCGGTGTGCTTAGGAAACCAGTGATAGATTCCGGCAAACAGTCCAAAGATCGTACCCGGAGCCACAATGTAGTGGAAGTGGGCAATCACGTAATAGGTATCGTGCAGATGCAGATCGGGAAGACTGAAGGCCAGAGGCAGCCCTGTGAGACCTCCGATACCGAACATCGGAATAAACGCAGTGGCAAACAACATCGGTGGGTTAAAGCGGATCGAACCACCCCACATCGAGATAAGCAGTGATGTGATCAGAATCACCGAAGGCACCGAGATCAGAACCGTCGTGGTCTGGAAAAAGGTCGAAACTGCCGGCCCCATCCCTGTCATATACATGTGGTGAGCCCACACAATGAAGGCAAGGAAACCAAGCGCCATCACAGCGTAAACCATCGATTTGTAACCCCAGAGTGGTTTCCGTGTGTTACACGGGATGATCTCCGAAACAATCGCGATAGCCGGAAGAATCAGAACGTAAACCTCAGGGTGCGCCAGGAACCAGAAAAGGTGCTGGTAAAGAAGCGGGCTTCCGCCCCCGGCCGCATCAAAAGCGATACCATTGACGTTCAATCCAGTCGGAACAAAGAAACTGGTTCCAGCGAGACGGTCCATCAACTGCATGATAGCGGCAACTTCAAGTGGCGGGAAAGCCAGCAGAAGCAGAAAGCCTGTCACCATCATCGCCCAGACAAAGAATGGCAGACGCATCCATGTCATTCCACGACACCGCAGGTTAATAATCGTCGCGATAAAGTTCACCGCACCGAGTAGCGAGGACGAGATCAGAAACACCATCCCGACCAGCCACTGGGTTTGCCCCGTCCAAAACTGACTGGAAAAATTCAAATCCGTCGTCGTTGCCAGAGGCGAATAGTTGGTCCAACCCACTTTCGCAGCTCCGGATGGCAGGAAGAAACTCACAAACATCAACACACCACCAAGCAGGAAGCACCAGAAACTGGCCATATTGAGGCGCGGGAACGCCATATCGGGTGCGCCAATCTGAAGTGGGGTGACATAGTTACCGAAGGCACCGAAAGCCAAAGGCACGATCCCAAGGAAAACCATGATGGTTCCGTGCATCGCACCGAACATGTTATAAAGGTCACCAGTTACTCGACCTTCATTATCCAACCAGGCCTGAAACCAGGGCCAGTCTGAAAGCATTGGAACTGCGCGATCCGGGTAGGCAATACTCCACCGCATCACCATCATCAGGAAAAAGCCGAATGCGAGGAACAGCAGAGATGTGAATCCGTACTGAATACCGATCACCTTGTGATCGGTGGAGAACACATACTGCTTCCAAAATGGAGCTTCATGATGATCGTGGTCGTCATGCACGTCGCCGTGCGTATGTGCCGCTGCTTCACTCATATCTCGTTTTCGTGGATTGCTTTCGTTAAAAATCTAATCTTAAAGTGGATCGCCAGTTTGCAAGTCCACTTTAGCTCCCGGCAACTGCTTATCTTCGGGAATTGCCTTCAGCTGAGCTTCCGTAAATGGACCACTCTGGCTTTTGAACATATCACGGGCTGCCGCAACCATTTCGGTCGTAACGACGCCGTCATCACCTTCAGGAAGGGAACCAAATTCACGACGCACGTAGGTAATAACCTGAGCGATCTTTTTGTCGGAGAGTGTTCCCCATGCCGGCATCAACTGGTTGTAGCTTTGGCCGGCAACCGTCATAGGACCATTGATCCCGTGAACCAGAATCGCACCGAGACGAGCGGTTCCTCCATCGACCCACTCGGATCCGGTAAGTGGCGGGAACATACCGGGCGCACCAGTACCAGTGGGCTGGTGACAGGCGGCACAGTTTCCGTAAACCTTTTTACCTTCCTTCATCCAGGAATCAATCCAGGCCACTTCTTCAGCTTCTCCGTCGCCATCATCCGTAACCGGCTTCGGATCGGGGCGATAATCTGAGTTGATATACGTGCTGTCAGAAAATCCATTGGCGTTCTTAAACAGAAATCCGCCACCGGCAATCAGAACCAGTCCACACAGAACGAGTGGGAAAAGCCCCAGCGATTCAGCACCACTGGGCTGAAGGATCTTTTCACGCCGCACCGAATCGTGCATGTCAACGACACTTGCTGTGCCGGACTCGTAATCTAGGTTTCTATCGTCGCCAGTACTCATTAAAAACTCACCAAAAAGGTTTCAGTTATCCGTTTCTCTTGTCCGCTTCCGGAATTTTCGCATCCTTCTTCCGCGACATCAGATAGTCAACTAAAGCTTCAGCTTTCGCTGTCGGTACATACTCCCCGGTCACTTTATCCTTCTCGTATAGATGCAGATACTTCGGCATTCCGCTGTCCCCATCAAAGGACTTTGGATCATAAAGGTGCCGATGCATTGCCTCGCGAGTGGTGATACGATGGCCGACATTGGAAAGATCCTGTCCAAGACGCTGATATCCCAAATAAGCGAAACTTTCGCCAAAATAATCTTCTGGCCGGGTTTCACGGCTCAGCCCCTCGGCATCGCGTCCACCCCAGCCGTCACGCCACATGTCAGGACCGGCATAAGTTGGGCGGACCATCTGAGTGTGACAATAAGCACAACCCTCGGCCGCATAGATTTTCGCACCGTAATCGCTCGAACCGTAACGGAGTGTCGAACGCTCCGGATAAGCCGCGAGTCCCTCGACCTCATCCTTCTCTGAATACGGCACCGGCTTGGTGGAGGCTTCAGAAAAATAGGGTCCCATGATCAGAAACGTCCAGGGCAACGCAAAGCAAATTGCCAACCCACCGATCAGTTTCCAGAAGTGATGTGTACTCATTGGTCGAAATTAACCCGTTAAAAAATCAGGCAGTTCCAGCTGCTCCTTCAGCATTGTCGTGTCCACCGTGAATCAATGTCGGTCCTTCAGACTTACGTCCCTTACCAACAAACATCAGAGCGAGCTGATAGAAAAACCACAAATTCGAAACTGCGATCAGCAACCAGGCGATACAGGCACCGACTACCCAGCAGGTTGAGTTCATAAATGAAGTCGAGAACGGAATGTTAGGGCGGGAAAGGTTCCCTCCCTGAGCGAGCCCGGCGATCAACAGACAGACAATCAAAGTAATGATTCCGTAGGTGCTATACCAGAAGTGGTTCCGGATCGAAGCCGCTGACGGCCATTCACACCCGGTGATCCTAGGAACGATAAAGTACATCGCTCCAAACACGGTCATTGAGAAAAATCCATAAATTGCCAGCACGTCAAGTCCCGACAGGAAGAAGCTGAACTGCAGAGCTGGCTGCACCATAGGGATAATAGATACCGCCGATAAACAGGCATACACGGCGAAGAAGAACATTCCCATCGCAGTGAAACGAAGCGAGGGGCTGATTTCCCACAATTTCGTTTTACCTCTCAAAGTCATAGCCAGGTTAGAAATTGTGGCAACCACAGCGAGCAATACGAAAACCACAGCGGCTCCACTGACGGCTGGAATCCACGCAGGATAAGGGCCGCCGTAATAACGCTGAAATCCGGTCCAACCGGCAAAAAGAGCAAGGATCCAGAATCCCATTTTGGCCCAGCCATAACTGTAGATCGGGCGGTCCGCAATTTTCGGAACGATATAATAAGCGACAGCCAAAGCGATCGGAGCCATCCAGAAGTAAATCAGGTTCGAAACAAACCAGGAACCGGCACCTGCGGCCATCGTTGGGGCTGCTTCTTTCGAAATCAGGATTCCGGCGGTGATAAATACCCAGGGAAACCAAAGTGCCGCGCCTACGAGGTAATATTCGGAAATATAAATCGAGGCTTCACGACGTGTTTTAAACATGGGAATCACCCAGACCACCATCGCCATATAGACCATGGCAAATAGCGGAGCCATCCAGCCCGGAAAGTCGAGTAACGGGATCGAACGACCGAACCCTGACCAGATGCAAATTACGGCAACCGCCACCAATGCGTTCCAGACGTGCCCAATCACGACGACGCCCATCCCATACTTCAATTCACGACGGGTCAGGCGAGCCATCAACCAGAGCATAACTCCAATACCGGCCTGCAAGGCCCACCCGTATACCAGAGCGATCATGTGCATCGGGAAAACCCGACCGTACCCGAGAAACTGGCACTCTTCCCAAAGACCGGGAACTCTGAGTTTAAGGGCACTGAAGAAGCCCAGAATTGTGGCGACGAACAGCCACGCAGCTGCGCTCGTAAAAAAGAACAGAACCGGGAATCTCATCGACCGGTCGATCGATGCTCTTTCCCTGATATCTTCGTCTGTGGCTTGAACTGTCATCCTGTTCAGATAGTATCTCTTTAAAAATTAACGGGCACTTACTCCCCTGCTTCCGCACTTTTGGGGCTGTCAGCTTTCCCTTTACCTTTAGGTTGTCCCTTGGCTTTGGCCTTACCGTTTCCTTTAGGCTCACCCTTGGGGCTCTCACTCCCTTTAGCTTTACCCTTGCCTTTTGCCTTTCCCTTTTCGGCAGCTTTTCCTTTCGCAGCCGGGGCAGCAGGAGCCTCAGGCTGTGCGATCACAGGTTCCGGCATCGCCGGCTTTTCCTCTTTGGGCTTTGGCTCTGCCTTAGGCTTCGCTTCAGGTGCTTTTGCCTCGGGAGCCTTCGCCTTCGGTGACGCTTCTTTAGGTTTTGGTGCAGGCGCTTTTGGTTTCGCCGCTTCGAGTGCCGTCGCTGAACCCGGGAATGGAATGGCAGTTGCAGCGGGAGGTGTTGCTTTCACCTTCGCCATCGCTTCTGCAAGCTTGGCTTGGTCAACCGCGGCATTCTGCTCAGCGGTTACCATTTCGCGAACGCGACTGCGGGTTGCAATGCGCTCCCCAGAGAAATCTCCCTCGAAGGTCCGGTCAGTCGGTTTCTTAGGATTTGCGAAAAGGAAAAGGATCACCGAAGCAAATCCAAAAACTGACAGGCTGATGAATCCGACGATGAGTCCGCCGAAATATCCAGTCGTTTGATCAGAACTAGTACTCATCTGTAAATTATTAGTTGGTCAGGTTAAGTGACTCATCCAGGCGAGGATCACGACAAGGGAACAAGCTGGCAGATCCCAGAGCTTTCAGTAAAGCAAAGATGAAGATCCCACCCACTCCAACAAAAGCCAGCAGGTCAAACATCCACATTTTAGGAATATGAGTTACCTCTCCTGCGACCAGCGATGGTGCACGCTCTGCGATAACAATCCAGTAGATATCAAAGAAGTGCATAAACAAATTCCACACCGCGACCGAACAGATAATCCAAGTCGTGGTTTTGTGATAACGAATCAACAGGACGATGAAAGGAATGAAGAAGTGACCGATCACGAGGAACATGATGGTGTAAACATTCCAGAACCCGGTATTACGAGTGAGGAAGAACTTCGTCTCCTCGGTAATATTAGCGTACCAAATCAGGAAGAACTGCGAGAAAGCGATGTAGGCCCAGAAGATCACGAAGGCATGCATCAATTTACCCATCATATGGTAATGCTCCTTGGTAATCACATCGGTTAAATAACCGGCACGGCGCAGTGCAGACAAAATCAATACCAAAACTCCCATCGAGTTCAGTGCGGCACCGGCAAACAGATAGACACCCCACATCGTAGAGAACCAGGAATAATCGAGAGCCATCAGCCAATCGAATACCAGAAAGGTCCAGGCTACCGCGAAAGGGAGCAGGATCAGACAGCTCATAGTCTGCATTCTGGTAAAAAGTCTTGGATCGCCGGTTTTGTCCTGCTTCAGCGATGTGGACCGCAGTAAATACATACCACCACCGAGAACAACGGCGTAAAGAACGAAGCGGAGCAACCAGAAATTCTCCTCAAGATAGGAACGCTTTGCGTACAACAGGGCATTTACCTTCTGAAACTCTTTACCTTTCAGCTCTTCCACCAGTGCTTCATCCTCCATTTCGGCATGAGCCGATAAAACTTTGGACTTTTCGGTGAGTTCCTCGATTTGGTCGTCGTAGAAACGGGCCACACCAGGAGTAATATCCCCACCGGCAGCCTTGATCTTCTCGACCTCGGCGATTTCGCTCTTTACCGCTTCCGCTTTCCCGCGGATCTCAGCGATATAAACTCCTTTTTTCTCTTCGGCCTTTTCTTCCGCAACCACCTCTGCAGCGGCCCGGTCCTTAAACCATTCCCAGAGAACATCCCTGAACCCAACCTGCTTCAACACGAGCGGAAGAGAGAGAAACAACAAAACCGGAATCATGATTCCGAGGTTCTCCATGAGACGACGAACCAGCGTTCCCCAACCGGAGTTAGTCGCGTGGTGAAGCATCGTCCAGAACATGCCGCCGACGGCGATGGAAAGGAAAAATACCACGGCGAACAACCATGAAAAAGCGAGACACTTGGTCACACTAACCGCCTCCGTATGGCCGCCGCCCAGATCGACAACGGTTTCACGGTTAAGAATTACTACCAGAAAGAAGACGACGGTAGCTACTACCCCCACTCCGAGTGAGAGCACACCGAAGATACCGGCCCCTTTGAACCGTTCCCCATTTGCGTAGTCGTCTGCGTTTTTCAGCCCTGCCATATCAATTGGTCTCTAAAAAAACTTACTTCGATGCGGCCTGTAGAGCCTTTACGTAGGCAACGATTGCCCAGCGATCTTTCACATTAACCGTCCCACCGTAGGGACCCATCAAACCTTTACCATGAGTAATCGTCCAGAAAATCTGTCCCTCGGAAAAAGCATCAACCCGGGGATCCAGCAAGTTAGCTGAAGGTGGGATACCGTTGAAATCGGCAAGCTCCTTTTGGTAGTCTTCCTCGCTCTGCTTCCCTTTTACAGGCGGAGTCCCCCAATACTTTGAAACGATTCCTTTACCATCACCGCTCTCACCATGACATGGCACGCAGTTGATTTGATATCGCTGCTTTCCACGTTCCAACAGGGCCGCATCAACCGTCAATCCTTCAGGATAGCCTTGGCCATAAAGATCACCAAAAAGTCCGGTGCTGTAGTACTCGTCTCCAGTCTCGAAGTCAAGATCTGTCCGGGGTGGACCGTCGGCTTTTTCAATTGGAAGCTCGAATCCCATCGGAACCGTTCCCTCAACGGGGCGGCGGGAACCCATGCCATTTTCGAAAAAGTGACTAGGCTTCTGGAACTTCACTTTGTACTGTCGGTCCATATCTGGAAACAGTTCAAAGGGAGGCTTCGAAAACTTCTCGCCTCTTCCACGAAGACCAATGATCGTCGCAATTACGAGGAAAGTAAAAATCAGGAAAAACCAGCGCATTCGTTTCTAGTGGTTCTAAATCAAACAACTACAGCTTCAATTTCATCCGCGCCGATCTCTTCCAGGAAGGACCGGGTTTTATCCCTTTTAAACCGGGGATCGCGGGACTCTATCACCAGGATAAAGCCATCATCAGAGAATTTCTTAAACAGCTTGGACTCAAATAAAGGATGATTCCAACGGGGCAACTGAATAAATACCAAAAGTCCAAACAAGGTCGCAAAAGCGGAGAACAGAATCGTCAGCTCAAACGTTACCGGGAAAAATGCCGGCAATGTAAACAGGTTAGTCGGTTTGTTTTGCACCACGGTGGGATACAATGCCACCTGCGTGAAGAACTGAAGAGCCAATGCCGTGAAGGAACCTAAAACACCGCCGCAGAGAACTACCGCAGAGAGCCATGACTTACCCAGGCCCATTGCATGGTCAATCCCGTGCACTGGATAAGGAGTGTGAACATCCCACTTTTTGAATCCGGCATCCCGAACCTTTTCAGCGGCATGGTAGAGTTCGGATGCGGAACTGAATTCAGCAACGTAACCAAACAACTCACTGGAACTATTATTTGAATCACTCAAAATCGATCAATGGTTCAGAATTAAGCATTCCCTTTTCCGGCGCGGCGCTTCTTCCTCAGAGCCTCCCATTCCGGATGGTGCGGATCGGACTCCGGCAACACCCCTTTCACCTCACTGATTGCAATAACCGGAAGGAACCGGATAAAGAGGAGGAACAACATCATAAACATTCCGAATGTCCCGAGGAACATCAACTTCTCTACCCAGGAGGAAGCGTAGAATCCCCACTGACCCGGCAGGAAGTCCCGTGCCACAGACGTTGGGATAATCACGAATCGCTCAAACCACATACCGGCGTTGACGAAGTTAACAATGATAAAGACAACCCAAAGATTCTGACGGCACTTCTTAAACCAGAAGAACTGGGGAATGATCACGTTACAGGCAAACATACAGTAGTAGTAATACTTGTAGGGACCGGAAAGAATCCTGATGTGGAAAGCATCCGCCTCATACTTATTCGCTCCGTAGTAGGCGATAAACAGCTCCATGATGTAGGCATAACCAACGATCGTTCCTGTCAGCAGAATGATCTTCGTCATGTAGTCGACATGCTTCATGGTGAAGAGATCTTCCAAACCATAGAGCTTCCGAACCGGGAGCATGAGAGTCAGCACCATCGCAAAACCTCCAAAGATCGCCCCTGCCACAAAGTAAGGCGGGAAAATCGTGGTATGCCAACCGGGAACCACTGAGGTTGCAAAGTCAAACGAAACGACGGAGTGAACTGACAGCACAAGCGGCGTCGAGAGAGCTGCAAGAAGGAGGTATGCCATCTCGTAATGACGCCAGTGGCGGTTAGCACCTCTCCATCCGAGAGCAAAGAATCCGTAAAGCCCCTTGGCAAGACCGCTCTTAGCCCGGTCACGCAGGGTGGCCAAATCGGGAATCAAACCGATATACCAGAATACCACAGATACGGTAAAATAAGTCGATACAGCAAAGACGTCCCATAAAAGCGGACTCTTGAAGTTCTGCCAGATGGCATTGGCGTTAGGAACCGGCGCCAGGAACCAAACCATCCAGAAACGACCCACGTGAAAGCCGGGAAAGATACCCGCACACATCACCGCAAAGAGCGTCATCGCTTCCGACGCCCGGTTCACCGAGGTTCGCCACTTTTGCCGGGTCAGGAACAAAATCGCTGAAATCAGCGTACCGGCGTGACCGATACCAATCCAGAAAACGAAGTTAACAATCGCCCAACCCCAGGCTACCGGCTGATTGTTACCCCACACACCGACACCGGTCGAAACCAGATAAACCAGGGTGAAGAGAAGACAGCCAAAAAGAATTACCGAAGGAACAAACAGGACCCACCAGACGGCAGGTTGTCTTTTCTCTACGATTCCGCAAATCCGGTCGGTTACCCATCCCAGCGAACGGTTATTCAGCACAAGAGGCTCACGAGCCACTCCCACCGCTTCGGTAGGATGGACACCTTGCTGATCTGTAGTCGCGTCTGCCATGTAAAATTAACCAGTAGAAAAATCAGTGCATCTTTGACGTTACCGTCCCAACTTTGTCCGCTCCGGGCATCTTCATATTCGGATTCTTAATCCGAGCCAGATAGCTGGTCCGTGGGCGGGTGCCGATATACTTCAAAAGGTCGTAATTTCGAGGATTTTCTTTCGAATCAATCACTCTATCACCTTCTGCTTTCAAATTACCAAATACGATTGCTTCGCTGGAACACGCATCCTGACACGCAACCGTGAAAGAATTGGGTTTCACCTGAATATCGTCTGTATCACGCGCTGCAACCTTCGCGGCAACCTTCGCCGCGGTGATGCGCTGAACACAATAAGTACACTTCTCAATCACACCACGCATCCGGACAGATACGTTTGGATTCTTCTGAAGCTGCATGGTTGTTGTCGCATGCCCCGTCGCCGGCGCGAGAGGTCCGAACTCGAGACCTGGAGCGGTTATACCCGCCATCGTCATATCTTCGATCGGACGCTTGTTGTAATCGTAATAGTTAAAGCGACGAGCCTTATAAGGGCAGTTATTCGCGCAATAACGGGTTCCGATACAGCGGTTATAGACCATTGCGTTCAGTCCGTCACCAGTGTGAACTGTTGCATTTACCGGGCAAACGGTTTCGCAAGGTGCACTCTCGCACTGCTGACAGGCGACCGGCTGAGGCAACATCTCGATGTTATCATCATCAACCTTCCGCTTACCGGGCTCTTCCTCGTAAGTGAAAGAAAAGCCGCGCTGAGAAATAATTTCGTCGTCTTTAGGACTGGTGAAATACCGGTCCATCCGGATCCAATGCATTTCACGACCGGCGAGAACCTGATTCTTACCAACAACCGGAATGTTGTTTTCCGCCTGACAGGCAATCACGCAGGAATTACAACCGGTGCAGGCGTTGAGATCGATCGTCATCGCCCACTGGTGATTTGGATCAACCTGATACTCGTGACCGGGAAGCGTCCAACTTTGATTCGCCTTATTGCGCTCGTCGGTATCCGTATTCCCCTGAGTCCCGTAGTCCGGACCTTTGTATAGTGATACGTTTTCAGGAATATGGTGATCCATTCCCTGATGACCCGCGAAATCTTTGTGCTCTTCGAACATCTCGAGCGTACCTTCGCGGACAATGGCACGACCCTCCATACTGTAGTGCTCAGCAGTGAGCGCTAACTTATGCTTGCGACCAAGTCCGCCGAGCTGCACACCGGAAACCACGTAAGGGTTTTCCGTAGTCATCAAAGGATAAACATTAAAACCGACACCTTCAGCAACACGACCTTGCCCCAGGTCACCGTAGTAACCAACGGGAACCGTCAATGTATAATCAGCGTGACCGGGGCTCCGCAACACAGGAACGACGACAGGCTCTAAACCTTCTTTCGTCAGCTCCACCAGATCACCGTCTTCAAGACCAAGTTTCTTTGCGGTGCCTACACTGATCAAAGCAGCGTTATCCCAGGTCAATTTTGTGATCGGATCGGGAGCTTCCTGTAACCAGGAGTTATTGGCGAAACGGCCATCGAGATTACCTCCAACGGTCAAAACCACATCCAAAGCCTGAGGATGAGGCAGATCACCGATCACTGCGCTGTTCAACGCACCGGCGACACCACCTAAAGCAGGACTCAGCGCCGCAGGAGCGGCTGCAGGTGTTGCGGCAAATCCATTTCGAAGAATATCGTTCCACTTTTCACCGACAGATGATGCGGTTTCCTTAACCAGATCAAGAGCCTTCAGTTCCTCTTCGCCCTCGGAGAGAAGCTTAAGGTAAAAGTCAATTTCCGACAAACCACCCCAGAGCGGGTTGATCATTGGCTGCTGAACGGAGTAATACCCTCCAGTTGTGTAACAATCACCCCAACTTTCGAGGTAGTGAGCACCTGGGACATGCCAGGTAGCAGCTTCTGCAGTCAGGTTTACCCGGGCTCCAACATGAACAACCGTCACATCTTTGAGCAACTCGGCAAACTTCAGGTCAGCAGGAGCGTCGAAAAGTAAATCGCCTTCGTTCAATACAAAGAGCGTGTCGACATTTCCGCCTTCGATTGCGGAAGCGAGTTCGACCAAGGTCTTAAACTCGGGAAGATCAAAGGTAACCCCGTTAATAATCGAACCATAGGCGCCAAGCGCATTATTGATTGCCGCAGCAAGCAGATGACACTCTCTAGACTGTCGGGAACCGACGAGAACCACAGATTCACCTTTGAGATCAACAAGATCCGCAGCGCACTGCGCAATCCACTCGGAATTAAATACTGTCGGCACCACATTGAGCGATGAACCAAGACCACCAACGGCTCCGCCAATTTCTTTAGCGAGAAGAACGAGAAAAGATAAAACCTGACTCGAAGAAAGGCGATAACGATGATCCGCCATTCCGCCAGTTAGAGTGAACGCAGGCTCAACGACATAGAGGCGATTCATATCAGCCTCAGCACCATCGTCAACTTTGCGTCCCTGTGAGAACTGCCATCCGGAATCCTCACCTACCGAATCATTACCCAGAAAATCGCAATCGACTGACAGGATCCGCTTTGCGTTCGTCAAGTCAGCATTCACTACGGTTCCGGCACCATAGAGTTCTTCATCAGCCTGAGCCTTACCTGCCCCGGCGAGAGCCTCGTATTGATAAAATTCAGCTCCGGGATATGCCGCCCGAACTCTTTCAACCAAACTGTTACGTGTTGGCGAAGACGACTGCCCGACTAGAAACGCAACCTTTTCTCCGGAACGACTTTCAGTAAAGTCTTTGAGAAAGCCATCCACAAATTCAGTCGAAGTCGTTTCTGCACCGCCCTTAAGGTATCCGCGAGAACGATCCGGATCATACAGATCCAAAATTGAAGCCTGGACAAACTGATTACTGCCGCCAGAACGAACCGGATGCAGCTTGTTCCCATCAACTTTAGTAGGACGACCATCATAAGTCGTTACAACCAAAGGATCGCCCCCAAGACCGCCGGAACGAGGACGGACCGTCGAATAGTAAAGCGCTTTACCAGGAATATTCCATTCCACATGTTCATTGAATGGAACAAGGTGACGAACTGGACGACTGCAAGCGACGCCAAAGCCCGCGAGAGCAGTCGATGCCCCCATCAATTTCACAAAATCGCGACGGGAGTTTTCTCCACCCTGGAACTCAGACGCTCCCTGCGGGAACTCGCGCTCCAGCCACTGACCAAACTCTTCAGATCCCTCAAGCTCACCAAGGCTACGCCATTGTTGATGCGAGCTTTCAACTTCAGGGTGATGGAACTTACGCTTCATTAAAAATTCTACTTACCCAAAATTAACGGTGACATGCCGCACAGTCCTGTGGAGGATTTACAGCCCAACCCTCTCTCAGGTGCTTACCAATCAACTCCTGCCCCCACTCCATACCTGCCTTTTCGTCAGCAGACTGAAGCTCAGACACCTCAACCCCCTTGGAGCTTGCCAGCTTGGCATAAAATGCATCGCGATCTGACTCTTCAGCTTCCCACGCAAGATTGGTAATTTGATCAAGAGGCCGGAGATGCTTTTCAGGCTCGCGGTGACAATCGAGACAAAAACTCATACTGAGCGACTTAGCATGGTAGACCACGGGCATCTCGTCGACGCGACCGTGACATTCAACACAACTCACACCACGATTGACGTGAGCAGAGTGATTAAAGTAGGCGTAATCAGGAGTTTCATGAACCTGAACCCAACGAATCGGCTCACCCGTATAGTTTTCGTAGTTCGGATCCATTGCCTGGCGGAGCAACTCCAGCTTAGGCGAATCCGATTTTACTTTACCGGGACTGTGACAGTTCCAGCACAACTCAGCAGCGGGAAGATTGGAATGAGAAGAATTCTCAACGAAACTGTGACAATATCGACAGTCCATCCCCAGTTGCCCGGCGTGCAGACTGTGATCGAAAGGTATTGGTTGCTGCGGCATGTAACCCACTCTCGTATACTTAGGCGTCCACGAATACCACGCTAGCGCGATAATTGCAGTTCCCATTGCTCCGAGACAGATCAGAACCTTGATGGCAAGCCAATTGGTCCAATTTGGAAAGATGTTCCCCATTTTTGCTTTGTCAGGCGGCATTTAACCGCTTGTGAAAAATTTCACAAGCGTTTTTTTCGGAAATACGCCATAAGAATTCACGAGGACGCAGATCCTTAGTGAATTGAAGCAAATTTTGTTTTTTTTAGACGCAATATTAGCAAAATCCGCGCAAAAACCGAAAAACGGCCGTTTTCGGCGAACCTGGCCGTCAAAACCTGACTTTTGCCGGAAGGGCGAATCCCCTTGCGATTTCTCCTCCGGGATGACAGTTTGAATCACTCCGTTTCTCCATGGCATTTCATCCCCGAAAGCTGCCCAACCTGATTTCCCGCGGCCATTTGAAAGGCGTGCTTTCCGTCAGGCAGAACAAACTGACCTTTCTGGAAGACAATAATGTTTGCGTAGCCCGGTCCGGGACCGATCCCAGAGGTTGGAGGAAGCCGGTCGATGCCAATGCTGACGGAACCGGCCCCTGGCAATGCTTTCGTCCTTCATGTGACCATCTGCTTCGGAGCCCCGCCGTCTACGCGGCAACCCGGCAAAAGTGGCTTGATGACTTGAGATCCCTGACCACAGATCAGACTTCACTTTCCCAGGGCTCTCTCCCGGTTTCAGACTCTCGAATCTTCGAGCGAGGAATGCTCCCTCCAAAAATGATGAGGGAGAGAAGATTGTGGCTGATTCAGGACGATCGGAACCCCAAAAGGAGGACCGCCGCCCTGCTCGACGCTCAGGCCGAATGGCTGGACTCCCCATCCGCATTGGGATATCCCGATCTGCGGAATCGTATGATTCGGCCCGGGACGGGGCATAGCGATTTTCGACTGAGGAGCTTTAACTTTCACCTCCGGCAACTGAATCGTCTCCGCAAAATCGGCGATTGGGCGGCACAATTCCCCTGCGATGCGTTGGACTTCCTGGAGCGTCATGAATTCAGTACCCGGCGGTGGCACTTACTGAACCTCTGGCTCCGAGTCCCCGGCGGGCGGGAACTTTTTGATGAATCGCCTCAGTTCGCCTGGCTGTTAGCTTCGTCCTGGAACATCAAAAACCAGCCGGTCCAGCGCCCTTACCGCAGTTTGAGAGCACTGATCACCCAACCCCGATCCAAAATCCTCCGCTGGCTTGACCTCCCGGAAGGAAAAGGAACTCTGAAAATACTGAAGCGGATTCCGCCACATCAACTCTCACCGAAAACGGCGTTTTGGATTCGGGAAACTTTGCGGACTCCTGAAAGTCACTCCTGGCTCCTCAATCTTGAAGGGAAAATCGATAGCCAAATTCTCTATTTACTGGGGAAACAAGAAGCAATCTCCTTCCCTATCCTTCAGGAGATCGCCAATGAAAAGAAGTCGGGACGTTTCAATCAGCACATGACCGTGAGCCGCACCTATTTTCATATTCGGAAAATGCTGATAAACGCTGAAAGGGAAGATCAACTGGAACAACTCCGCACGATTCGCACCGTTTCCCAACTGGAAAACCGGCACGATCAATTGATCAGGGATTTGAATACCCACGACCGGGGTAATGACCGGAGAATAATCCAGCGCTGGGCGGAAGCCGGAAATCAGATCGCCCCGCCGATCCCTCCCTCCCATACCATGACGCCCCTGACCACCCATGAGGATATTATCGCCGAGGGGCGGGAAATGAACCATTGCCTGGCCACGTTCAGCCTCGAAATTGCAGCCGGATCCTACTACGCCTATGCCATTAACTTCGAAGGAGAACGGGCAACCGTGGGACTCCGCCCTGCCGGGAAAAAACGGTGGATAATCGATGAACTCCGCGGCCCCCGAAATCAGCAAACCTCAATCGACCTTGAGCGTCACGTGGTGCAGTGGCTCCTTCGGGCGCAGCGGCAAAATGGCTCGATCCAACCGGAGCCGGACGACTGGTTTGATGAAAGCGAATTTTACGGAAATCCCGCTCCGGCAACCCTCACTAGCAATGATCCGTTTTAGCCTTTGAAAATCCCTACCCTGCCCAATTACACCGGTTCCGGCGTCGGTTTGACGGGGTTTTCTCCAGTTCGGTCGCGGAAAAAGTTGCTGATATTCTTATTCAATAGCACTGAGAGGTCGGACGCGGTTTCACGCGGAGACCGATCCCGGGCGTCGATTCGCTGGAGCCCGGCTACGATGAATTTTCCGGCCCCATCAGGTTTGCAGTCTTCCAGCAGCACCGGAATTATTACCAGATTTTCGTCAGCAGCAAGACACAACTCCTTGCCGACATTGATTGAGCGATAACTTCTTTTTGAAGCAAAAAAGAGGAGGTATTTCGAATGCGTGAGGGCTTCGACAATCTCCTCGCGCCAACTCGCGGCGCCTTCGATCCCGTGCCGGTCGATCCAGATTTGGTGTCCCGACGCCTTGAGATGTTCGATCACGGGGAGCACCCGCTTGCGGTCGTGCTTGGAGTAGGAGACAAACACTTTCTGCTCTCCTCCAGGGAGGACCTGAAAGGAACGATCACGGATTTTCCCCCGTGCGAGTTGAATCACTTTCCCGAGAACGCCGCCGAGGATCAGCAGAATGCCGACAATCAATAAAGTCGCCCTGCTTCCCGTATCCGGAACAGGAACCGCTTCCCCAACCACCCGAATTTCCCGGTTGATGGCAATCGGTGTGGCGATGGCTCCACCCGACGTATCACTCGCTCCCAGAGAAATCGTGAGCGACAGGAGATGCTCACCCGGCTCAAGCCCTTTCAACTGCCAACTCCATCGGTTCTGGCCGTAAGCGATGACCTTCTGCCGCTCCGGAGTCATAGATTTTGAAATCAATCCGTCGGTTTTGATGAAATCCAGCTCCGCAACAAGATAGGGTTCCGCATCTCCCGACCGGGGCGAGATTTCCCGGATGAGCCGGGCCAACTCAGCGGTGGAAACGCCGGTCTTGATCGTTAATTCGACGGAATCTGTGCTTCCGGTGGAAATTTCTTCAGGACAGGTGAAGCGAAAATCGACACCCAACCTGCGCGCTATCGCTTCGGCGTAGGCGCTGTCCGATGGAATCGCATTTCCCGCGGTAGTGAGCAAGGGGAAGATCAGCAGACTGAGCAGGACGACGCCGGTGGGTATAACTTTACCTAAGTGTAACATGAGGTTTGTGGTGAAACGGCGAGGAGGGAAGTAGTCAGTTTGACGGTTGATTCGGCGGCCTCAGTCAGAGAAAACAGAGCAATTCCCCCAACTGAAACACGGTCAGGCAGTCGCTTCGAGACGGGGCGCTTTCCGATTGATAAAATACCAACTCAACAGCAGTGCAACGAGAATCAGCAGCGTCCAGATTTGCCAGACATCGTCTTCCTGAGTGTGCTCGGTGACCGATGTGGTTTTTACTCCTTCGAGATCGTCAAAAATTCCAGCCTCGGAAAAATCGGCCTCTCTGGTATCAACAAATTGAGCTGCGCCGGTAATGAGGGTTTCCCCGCCCTGACGAATCTCGAAAAATCCGGGCTCGGCCGGAGCTCTCAACGAACGAACCTGATTCAGCGGAATCACCGTCTTTTTGCCGTCGTAAATCATTTCCAGCGGAGAAGCTTCATCGCCTCGATGAAACGAAATCGGAATTGACTGATTCAGTTCAAAGTTAGAGGCGGAAGGAGCAATTTTTGAATCGCGAATTGATTCCACAAATCGATGGGCCAGCACGATGAAAGCGGGCTGATTCTCCACATTCGAGCTGGGCACATCAAAATTATAGACAAGCTGACGCTGCTCACTGTTTTCGCGAAGAAAAATCAAAGCCCGCCGCCCCTGCCAGAGTAGAACGGTGTCTTCCGGTCCTACCGGCATACCGGGGCTGGACCTCGCGATCAATCCTTGCCAGTTCAGCCCCTGCACCAATGAGTGATTCGCAGCGACGATCGAGCCTTTCAAAAAGTTCCGACCCGGCGTGGGCTGGGCAAGCAACACAATCGAGACCGGCTCCGCTTTAGTTGGAGAAAGTGGATCGTAAGTGGTCAGGACGAGATCGAGACCATTGTCGTCAGAAGGCGGGATCGTGTTTTCGAAACTATCGATCATCTCCTTCATGAGCTTGTCGAGACTGGGAGCACCAACTTTTGCCACCGCCAAAGCTTTAGGCTCAGGAATGACAATCGGTGCCCGGTCATCCTGATCAAAAAGATCCGGCACAAGATGAAGCGCCACGCCCTTCGCGCCGGTCGGAAAACGCCCCTGAAGGGTGCGCGTCTCACCGGCTTTCATTTCCAGAGTTCGCGTTTCCGTTCGCTGCTGCCCGGCCTGCAGAAACCATTCTCTGGTTTGAGGTGTGGTGCCGTAATTTTTCACCATCGCCTGCCAAACCGGTGGAGACACTGAGGTATCGACATCGACGCCGGAGAATCCCACATTGGGGACACTCTCGCCCACCGCCAGAACCCGGGAGTCGTATCCCGGTTGGTCCACAGGATGATCCGTGATGAAAAGCACGACACCTTTCGTGCCGGCTAGACTCCTCCCCACACGCAGCGCGGGTCCCGGATCGTGCGCCGGACGGAACGGCGTCCAGTCTTCCAGCGATTTCTTCAAATCCACTACCGATGTGCCGTTGTATAGCGGCTCACCATCGATGTGAGATCCCATCGCAATCAACTCCACTGTTTTCGCCCCTCGACTGAGCAGCGGAATTTCTTTTTCCAGCGCCGCCAGCACCGGCTCTTTAAAAGCCCGCATCGAAGCGGAACTGTCGAGAATCAAAGCGATTTTCTGAACCGAATTCGGGCGGGTCCACCTCGGCTGAATCAAGATCCAGGTGAGAAGCAACACGGCGAGAAGTTGCAACCAGAGCGGTATCGAATTCCGGATTCGGTCCAGCTTCTGCCCCTGCACACTTTCGCGGTCGATTGCCTCGAGAAGAAACAGGGTACTGACGACCTGCACCTGAGACTGCCTTTGCAGAAAATGGATTAGAAGGATCACCGGAATACCCAGTAAGGCCCAGAATCCCGCCAGATTTGCAAAAGTAACCATTCCAATAAAACTAATGTGCCAACCGTTGAAAGAGAAAGGGCTTTGTGACGACTAAGCAACCGATTTTCCCCTTGTGAACCCTAGTGTTTAGAGAGAAGGTTGCCCGAATTATGGCTGCAGGCATTGCAAAAAAAAATCGCGAAGGCGGCAACAATGTATTGCTGGCCCTGGCCTGTGTCGTTGTCATCGTCACAGGGCTGAAATTGTCAGCCGAAATCTGCGTCCCGATCGCGATGGGACTCTTCCTCGGAGTGCTCTCTCTGCCGGTCCTGAATTTCCTGAATAAAAAGTGCAAGTTGCCCCGCCCGCTCGCAATTCTCGTCACCGTTTTGATTGTGTTCCTGCTTCTCGGCGGCATGGGATTTGTGGTTTCCGGAGTGATTCCGGAATTTCAGGAAAGAGGTCCTGAATACGCGGAACGCCTCAAAACGCAAGCAGCGGAATACTCGGAATCGATCGATAAACAGTTGGAAAAATTTAACAGTTGGGGTCCATTTTTCGGCATCGATCCAGAGATAAACGACCGGAAAGTGCCAACCTTCAAAGACCTCTTCAATCGATACTGGGATACCAAGCGAATTGTCGCGCTGATCGATCAATCGGCGCTGGTGGGGCGGTTCACCTCGCTGGCTTCCAAATCGTTTTTTGTTCTCATTCTGATGATTTTTGTCCTGGCGGAATCACAGCGCTTTGCCGACAAAGTGCGCGATGTGATCCGGGAACGGGGACCGGATTTACGACGGTTTCAAAACTCCTCCCGTGATATCCAGAATTACCTGCTTTTGAAAACCACGGTCAGTTTGTTAACCGGTTTACTCGCCTGGATGACCTGCGCCCTGATGAACGTGGAATTCCCCCTGCTGTGGGGACTGGTCGCCTTTGTGCTCAATTTCATTCCGGTAATCGGATCGATTTTGGCCGCCCTGCCCCCAGTCGCATTAGCCCTGATTTTGCAGGGATTTTGGCCGGCTGTCATCGTGCTGGTGGCCTATCTGGCGATCAATATCATCATCGGGAACGTGCTAGAACCCAAACTGCTCGGCGACAGCTTCGGGATCTCAACTATCGTGGTGATCCTGTCCGTTCTGATCTGGGGATATATCTGGGGACCGGCCGGAATGTTTCTCGCAGTACCACTGACGATGATGGTCAAAGTGATGCTCGATAACACGCCCGACCTGCGGTGGATATCAGTCATGATCAGCAGTGGCGGGGACGACTTTGATCAGGAGCCGAGACCCGTCATCAAAAAAGTCAGAGTGCCTCTGGACGCCCCGGTCGATACCGATCTCAACTAATCCGGCCGATAGGTGGGAAACCGGCTCTTTCAATCTCCGCAATTTCTGTCTAGGGTGATTGCGATGAAAATCCTGAATCCAGTATTCCTGGCTTCAGCATTGTTGCTGATTACCGGCAGCGTGCTCAATGCCCAGGATAGCAAGCCGTCACTGACGTATTACTTCTTTGACGGATGAATGATGTGTAACAAAATAAAGGTCATAGTTGATGATCTGAAAAAGGAACACGGAGATAAAATCACCTTCTCAAACGTCACCATGAACAGCGCGGAAGCGAATCAGGCGGTGACAGAATCTAAACTCAAATCCCACGGGATCATCGCCAAAGATCCGGCCGGCAATATCGTGAAAACGGTGGAAGGTCACAACTTCGGCAAAGCCAAAGTGGAGAAAGTCGTCAAGGTCCTGCTCAAGGACTCTTAACCATTCCAGCGGGAAGGGCGAAGTTTCCCGCTTCGCCTTTCTCCGTTCTTCGGAAAGCCCCCTTATTTCAGCTCTTCAATCGCTTCGATGTAGGCCTTGAGACCTGCTGTCGGGCTGAGCGATTGGGATTCTTCGAGAAGTTTTAGCGCCTCGTCGTAGCGAAACTGACTCACCAGAATCCGGCCGTGGGCCATCAGAGCTTCGGCCCGTTTTTCGGGGATAATTGCCGCTTGTTCGAGAAGTACGATCGCGTCGTCGGCCTGATTGTTGTCTTCGCGGAACCGGGCCAGCAGGATCAGAGCATCGCCATCGAGCGGGTCAGATTCGAGCAGGGTCTCAACCCGCTTGGCTCCGGCTTTGGCATCGCCGGTTTCGAGTTCGGCAAGCGCCATCGTCCTTTGAAAACTGGAGAAAAAGGTCTTCGACTCAGGCAGAGCGAGTTCTTCCTGATAAATCCCGGCACACTCCTCTCCAAAGCTCTTTGCCTCGGCCCAATTTTGGTGATTGCTCAATAATCCCAGACAATTGATCGCGAGGGAAAGACTGACTCCCTTCTCGGCGACCGCTTCCCGGAAGTTTTCAACAGCGAGGTCCGCTAATGACTGCTCAAGAAACATCTGACCTAAAACCACGCGATTTTGGGGATTCAAATCGCTCATCCGGTTCGCCAACTCGAGATGAGCGATCGCTTCCGAGTAGTTTTCCTTTTGAGCGTAGGCATTGGCCTGATTGATCCAGAGACTGACGTCGGTCGGGAATTTTTTGATCAGCGACGCGTAGATCGATGAGGCCTTTTCCGCTTCATCGAGCGCCTGAAGGGTGTAGGCCTCTCCGAGTTGCCACTGGATTTCCTCCGGCATGGTAACCTGAGCCATCCGGTAGGCGGACAGCGCTGCCTGGAGTCGATTTTTCTGAGTGTGGCAATAAGCGAGCAGACCGTAGGTCAGCCCTTCCTGAGAACCGAGCTCGATAGCGCGCTTGAGATGTTTTTCCGCCGCCTCATGATCACCGGTCTGTATCTTCAACATCGCAACGTTGCGGTGGGCGTCACGAAAATTCGGAAACAATTCAAGAGCTTTGTCGAAGTAGGAAATCGCGACCTTGGGATCCCCCTCCTCAAAGTGAAAATTACCCAGTGAAAACAGGAGAGCCGGACTGTTATCGAGCAGATCGGAATCGATCAGTTTTTGAATCGCGCCGGGACGGTCTTCTTTCCCCATCAACTTAGCCGCCTCGCCGAGATAGAAGGCTTCATCTTCATTGATGAGCGGTTCGATTCGGGAATCAATACCGTAGGACCCGGTGTAGGCCTTTCGGAACGACTCGCTTTTCCACAGCGAATCAATCGGCAACGGCTCGTCCGCCACCAGTAGAGAAATGGCGAACACAGAAATCAGGATCTGGAGAAATATAGACTTCATGGACGTAACACCAGGGGCCAGTTGAAAACCGCATTGACTATGCGCCCGTCTTTCTTCGGCGGCGAAAAACGGGAGCGGGAGGCAAAAGCACGAGCCATCGGAATCACATCGGGATGACTACTGGAAATCACGCGGCGAATCGAAACCGATCCGGAGACATTGATCATCACCTCTAGAATAACTTTACCTTCGCGGATCCCCTGATTTTTGAGACTGGCTGGGTAGGTCACATTCGGCCGGTTGAGCAGTCGGGGCTGATTATCGAGATCAGCAGCTGAGTAAAGACTTCGCGCTTTGGTCTGGGGTTGAGCGGTCGCAAACTCGGCAGGCTTCATCATCACATCGAGCCGTTTATCCTCCATCGCGGCCTGCACGGGAGGAGCGAGATTATCGACTGAAAGATCGAGTTTCGGTAGTTCCATTGAGACTGCCGGTGGCGGCGGCGGCGGCGCAGGTTGTGACTCCGATTCAGGGGGAGGGGGCGGCGGTGCAGGCATCGCCACGGGATCGATTCCCTGCATCGATCGTAAAGTCAGCGCGTCCGCCTTCGGCTCGATCCATCGGGTCGCGATCAGGAAGATGATGAGAAACCCGGTCAAACCCACCGCAGCGACAAAACGCGACATTCTCCCGAAAAGGGAAAGGCCGTCACTGGTCTGTGCGATGGCGGAACTCATTAATTTTTAACCGTGGAAACAAATACTTTAGCGGCCCCGGCGAGCTTCGCTTCGTCGAGGACTGAAACGGTAGTTTCGGTAGGCGTTAAACGATCGGCCTGGATAATGACGGGCTGCTCCTGCTGACGAATCAAACGACTCACGACGGAACGAACTCCACCTACCCCGATTTCGCTACCTCCATAAAACACCTTTCCCTCCGGTGTGATCCCGAGAAGGATACTGTTTTTATCGAGATCTTTTTGCGATGCGGCGCGCGGTTTCTCTATATCGATTCCGGTCTCCTCAACAAACACGGTAGTAACGATAAAAAAGATCAGAAGGATGAAAACGATATCGATCAGTGGAGATATATTGATCTCTCCACTGTTATCTTCGGAAGTATCGTGAAATTTTTGAAATCTACGGGCCATTTTTCGGATTTAAGAATGGGTTAAAGAAGCCACCGCTACGGACTGTACAGGGTACAGTCTGAAACGGTACAGGGTACAATCGGTAGTTTTCATATCCCTTTTAACACCTCCGCTTCGATTCTCTGAAAGGTCAGTTCACACTGATTCAACCGGCTTTTTAAAAAGGTACACACAACAAAGGATGGAACTCCGATGATCAGACCGGTCTGAGTGGTGATCAAGGCTTCCGATATCCCGCGAGAAATGGTTTCGATCGGTGCATTGGCAGTCGATGCAGCCATTCCGTGGAAGGTGCTCATCATCCCCGACACAGTCCCCAACAAACCGACAAGAGGTGCCGTGCCGATCAGAACAAAAGCAAAAGGGATCCGGCGACGGGCTTTGGAAAACAGGGACTGCTCGATTTCCTCCATCCCGCGGTTTTTGGTTTCGCCGAGCTCGGCGCGAATTTTATCGACAAGGAGTTTTTCCTTTTCCCAGTTTCCGAAGAGCCTCCGCCACTGCTGGCCGGAGAGCACCCGGGTTTCGCCCCAACTCATCGCGCTCCAAATCGTGAGCATGGAAAATGCGATCAGAAAAGCGAGGACAATCAGGGCCCAGAAGACCCAGCCACCTTCGTTGGAGATGGCCTGAAGTTCGCTGAAAAATCGTTGAATGATTCCGGTATTACTCATCGGCTACAGCCAATTCAGGTGCTGCGGGTTTCTTTTCGTCGCGCTTCAGTCCGTTGATAAAAGCGAGGCTGACCATTTCCATCGTCGCGCGGATTCCCTGGATTTTCCGGGAAAGCAAGGCGTGCAAAATGAGAGCGGGAATAGCCACGATCAGACCGAAAGCGGTTGTGATCAGTGCCTCGGAAATCCCGCCGGAGAGCGAACGGGCGTCTCCGGTTCCAAAAATTGTAATTTGATTGAAGGTCTTGATCATCCCCGTCACGGTTCCGAGCAGACCGAGCAGCGGTGACGTCGCCGAAGCGATCGCAATCAGGGCCAGACCACGTTGCAGACGCGGCTGTGCTTCGAGATATTTTTCGTAAAGCGACTCCTCCACGTCATCGATCGGCTCACCAGCCACTTCAATCCCTCTTTCGAGAATCGCCTTCGCGGGGTGATTCACTTTCGCCACGGCAAGTGCCGCCGCAGCCTGATCTCCGCGATTCGTCGCGTCGATCACATCCTGAATCACCCGGGGCTTGATCGCCCGGACATTGGCGAGTTGAATCCATTTGAAAATTCCGGCGATCAAGGCAATCACTGCGAGGGTCAAAATCGGATAAATCCAGAAGCCACCCTTTTTGATGTAGCTGAAAAGGTCACCCTCGACCTCCTCCATAGCGATGGCGTTCCCCAGCGTGGGATCGAAGGGAACTTCTGCATCATTTCCGGCGAGAAGCGACTGGATAGCATCTGAATTTGCGGTTCCGGAAACCACGGACGACTGCAAACTGGAGGTCTCGGTAACCAAGCCGGAAACCGCGCCGTTTTCCGATGCAAACCACGAAATCGGACCAGCCACCGCAAATTTTCCATCAATCATGACGCCATCTTCGCCAAGCGCGTTCCCTTCGATGGAGCGAACCGAGCCGAGTTCGCTGATCTGAGCCGTCATTTTTTCAACCAGCTCGAGGCTTGCGGCAGTTCCGGCGTCGCCGTCGCGGCCTGCGTTTTTAAACGCGTCATCCATCGATGAGGCTTCGGGGAGCGGAATCGCTCCCCGGAAATTTTTGCGGAATTCGGCAAGCATCCCGTCGAGATAGAGCCGCTCGTCACGCCACAGCTTCAGCTGGCTGTCGCGCTTTTCCAATTCATGATCCACCGAGGCCTGAGTGGCTTTTGCGACCTCGTACTGACGCTTTTTCTGCCGTAGCACCAGCGCCGATTCGTGAGCTTTCCGGGCCAGCTCGGGTTTTTCCGAAGCAATCTTTTTCCGGAGATCTGCGAGCTTCTTCAACTCAAGCTTCAGATCTTTATCAATCGACTCGACAGCATTCCGGTAGGCGACATCCTGCTGGGTAGCCTCCTGAGCTGAGGCTGCGAAGCTCAGAGACAGAACCAAAAGAATCAGCCATCTCATTTGCCACCTCCATTTCCGGTGAGTGGTAATTTCACAAAAGCGGGCGCTTCCTTTTTCATCTGGATATCGATTGCGCTCCGCACTTTTCCGGCGATCGCGGGATCCTCTTTCCAGACCCAACCGTTCTTGCCGGGGAGGCCGATGGCCGCTTTTCGATTGGTTTTATCAACATACCAGGCTTGTTTCATACCCAGGTACATCACATCGACTTCAAGTTTCTGACCATCGATCTCATGGATCTCCGGCAGCGTGTGGATCTGGCTGTTGAAAGCAATCACCTCATTCAAAATCGCAAGAACATCGCGAAAACGGCCCTGCAAATCGCCGCCATCCTCGCGGTCTTCGAGCCGCTCGATCGCATCGTAAACCTTGTTTTTTACCGGCTCCGGCAAATAGGGCAACTGTGCGATCAGAGAATCTTCGAGTGATGTGACCCGCTTCTCGAATTGCCCCCGCCATGCCTGACGTTTCTGCTCTTCGCCCTTGAGATCCGCACTTTTTTTCTCGATATCGGCGACGCGCTCCTGCGCCAGCTCGATCACTTCCGCCATCTGCTCGCTCTCACGATCACGAAGCGCGATCAGATCGGTCAGCATCTGTTTTTCCTGATTCCACTGAGCTTCCTCCTGCGAGGCGGCCTTCTTTGCGGAAACCCACTGCGCCACCTTCTCACGGGCCACACCGGGTCCATCAGAAGGCGAAACCGCCACGTCCTGAGACGAGGCGATTCCTAAAGTGACACAAATGGGAAACAGATAACGGAGCATTGGATAAATTGAGTAACTCCTGAAACGAACCTCAGGGAAAAACCAGAGACGTTATTCTTCCACGGAAGGTTCCCAGAGGATTTCAAACCCGACGAAGCCCTGACGAGGCGCGCCATTTCGTGGTCCCTCGGGAACACGGGACGTAACCATTTCGTTATCGAAGAGGTTATGAATTCCACCGATCATATTGATCCTCGGCGTGATCGCATAGTAGGTCGAAAGATCGACGATAAAGCCGCCATCAATATATCCCTGACGGGAACTGGTCACGGGAACGGACGAATTCAACGCGGTACCGAAAGTCTCGGAAAGATAAGTCGCATTCAAATCGACACCCCAGTTGTCAGTTTCCAATCCGATACCCATCGCGAGTTTCCACTCGGGAATGTAGGGCAATTCGGCGTTGAGGATACCGGGACCGCCATCGCCGTCTCCATAGATATCTTCGCCACCACCGGCTTTCAATTGATCACCCGTAAGGGTCGCTGAAGTCCAGGTTGTCGAAACAAAGAGAGGCATTCTGACGCGGCGATCCTGGAACGGATCATAAGTCGCGAGGAACTCGACACCATACACTTCCGCTTCACCTGCATTGGACAACGCACCACCTGCATTTTGCCCCAGACCGGCGGACTGGCCGATAAGCTGCTCGAAGTCAGTATAGAAACCACCAAGTTCAGCATTGAAATTGCCACTGGTGTGACGGAAACCAACTTCGTAACCAATACTCTTCTCCCAATCAACTTCGCTGGCGATATGCGAGCGAGGCCCCGGAGCGGAAACCCCACGATAAACACCACCATAAACCGAATCGTGCTCATCGATTTCATAGTGAACTCCGATCCCGGGAGTCGCGATACCGGTAGAACCGCGACCGGAAGCAGTCGGTGTATTGGTCGCGTCGTTTTGGTAATCGATATATCTTTGATCAAGATGCTCGTAGCGAACACCGGGAGTCAAAGTCAAACGACCGAAGTCAACCGCATCCTGAATCCAGACTGATGTCGCATAAGTTTCCTGATAGCGATTTCCGCCAGTGCCCGGTCCCTGATCAAGAAATACCGGAGCCGCGCCGATCGCGGTGATGATGTTGGTGTTCTCCTGATAGCGGCGAATCGAATCTTTATGTCTCCGACCACCGATCGTGAAATTATGGTCTGCCATCTCAGTTTCAACGAGGTAGCTCGCTTCAACCTGAAAGCCGTAAGCTTCATACTCACGGGCATTGTGACGATACCCGAGGTTGCCTCCGGCCTGACCGGTCAGTGTTGCGAAATCTGCAGCATTTCCATTGGGGTCGGCCAGCACATTATGTAGAGAGTTACCATTCACCTGACGGATTTTGAACCAGTCACGATAGAAATTGTTGTAGTAGCCCATTGTCTCAACCGACAGATTTTCATTAATTTCGATCTGATGCTTCAGGTAGGTGCGGTGATGTTCTGCATCGATGTTATCCGCAAACGATCCGGCATAGCGGCGGTAGGGATTGGCCCGGGCATCGGCTTCCGTCAGACCGAGGTAGGTTTCGTCGGCATCCAGTTTTGAAGCTCCATATTTGAACTCAAAGCGCTGATCCCGAATCGAATTGGGTTCCCAGGACAGCTTAATCATGGGATCGGTATTCTTGTAGCCGGTATCTCCATTCCCTGGAACGGTGAGACCGCCATCGATATCACGGAAACCGTCGGAATCTTTGTAGTGCAACTCCGCAAGGTATCCAAATTTACCATAGGCACCTTCGAGGGTATCTCCATAGTGAGTGTGAAACTGGCGGGTCGTGTCCGTTCCGATCGTCCCACGCATATAAAATTGCTCGTGCTCCGGAATCGGTGTTGAAAGGTAGTTAATTACTCCGCCGGTCGTGTGTGGACCAAAACGAACCTGGCTGGATCCTTTCAAAATCTCAACACCCGCCATCCGGGCGATATTTGGAGAGTAGTAGGCAGAGGGAGCGGAATAAGTGGCCGGCGCGGTCAAAACACCATCCTCCATTACCGTTACTTTTTCACTCCGGGTACCGTCAGCACCACGGATTGAGATATTCGGGAAAATTCCGGAACCACCTTCTTCACGGGTATATACCCCGGGGACGCGGGCCAGGACCCGGTTCGGGTTCACGTAGTTCTGTTCGCGAATCTCAGATGCGGTCACAAAGTAACCGGAACCGGGAAGGTCAACCACATTGGCGACTGGTACCTGCGGCTCAAGCGTGTCAACGACTTCAACCGTAGCCTGAGGTGCTACCAGAACCTGTGGCTGGACGTTGCGGTAAACCGGCGTCTCCCTCGGACGGGAGGCTGTGGCAGGACTTGGGCTCGATTGAACCACCGTTTCAGAAAGAACACTCGCTGGCTCTGGCTCGACTGGCGCGGGCGCCGGTGCAGCCGCTTCAACAGCTGCAGCCTCAACTTCAACATCCTGCCCGTAAGCCGATGCTCCAATGGTTCCAACAGTGAACAAGATTGTTAAAAATCTCATTCCCTGTTTGATCTTTCGAAGGTCCCTTTGTATTTTCATTTCTTCTTGAGATTGAATCTCATTCCTTATTGCACTAATCTTTGCCGCAGAAAATTTCAAACTAATTTCGGACTATTTTTCTTGCCTTCACTGAGTGTGATATTTAGCGAAGCCGGATAATAACTTTTTACAGATTGAGTTCAGCAACCTCGCTGGGGTTCTTTCCGTGGTGTTTCCGAAAGGCCTCGGCAAACCGGGATGAATTGGAGTAACCCAGCTCGAGCGCAACCGAAGCAACGGTGACATTTTCAGCTCTCAACAATTCAGCCGCCTTATCCATCCTCGCTGAGCGCAAATAAGCACCCACCGAGGTGTCAAAATGCTCCCGAAAGCCCTTTTTAAGCTTAAATTCAGAGAGCCCAACCGCTTCGCAAAGCTCTTCCGTGGAGGGAGGGTGCTTCAGATCAGCCGTCAGTAACTTCGCAGCGCGCCGCGTCTTTACTCTCAATTCCGTCATTAAACTCAAACAAATGATACTGAGTCGCAATAACCACCCAGTCAACTTCGGTTTTAAGCTAAATCACGGTACAATGTTAAACTAACTCGTAGTCCTCCATCTTCGAAGTCACCGAGGTTGAGAAAAGCCACGGCCCGATTGTATCGGATCGCTCGAACCCAGAGTCGTTGAGTTGAAGTATCCTGGGCGAAAGGATGCCGAGATTCAGCGCGATCAAATCCGACAACTCCGGGAAATCGGCGATCGCATCACTCCCGAACTGCTTCTCATAATCGGCTAACACCAAACCGCCGATCCTGAGTAGTGATTTCATCACGAACCGACGTTTTCTCTCTTCTTCAGTGAGATGGCACCCGAAAATCGCATGACTGTGGTCAAACCGGGTTCGGTCACTGTACTCGGCAATGATTTCATTGATTCCGCTTTTCCCGACAGCGTACTCCGTGCAGTAATGGACATCCCGGGTGTAGGATCTCGCCCCGGCACCGATCCCTATCATACCATCCTCCTGACAGCAGTAGACCGGACCCTCGATAGCAGCATCCTCGGGAACGGAGTCGATTTTCCGGAAAAGCCTCATTGAGATTTGCTCGTATCCTTTCTCCCGCAACAGATCCCTCCCTGCCCGGAAAAGATCGATGCGGTGATCCGCCGGAGATCGACCGATTTTCTCCAGACCAGTGAGAGGCCTCACGTAGAGCGGGTACAAATAAATTTCCTCTGGCGAATATTTCAACGCTTCAACGATCGATTCCCGCCACGAAGCGATCGTCTGGATTTCCGCTCCATAGATCAGATCGATATTCATCACCGGGGCACCGGCATCGCGAATCAACCCCAGCGCCTCGCGGACTTCAGAAATGGACTGGGGTCGCCCCAAAGCTTTAGTCTCCTCCCGAATAAAGCTCTGCACCCCCATCGAAAACCTCGTGACACCTCTCTCCCTGAGATAAGCCAACTTTTCAGCACTCACCGTTCCCGGCGACAACTCGAATGATAATGGCATACCCGCGGGCAGGTTGCCCAGATGTTGATCCATCGAGGAAAAAAGCCTCTCTATTTCCTCCAGAGTGAGAAAGCTCGGCGTTCCGCCCCCAAACGCTCCTCTCGAAAACCGGAAATCATCCCCCAGTGATTCAGCGGTTGCCTCCAGTTGTAAATCAACCGCATCGAGATACCTCGCTACCGAATCGCCCTTCGGATTAGTGGTTGTAAAAAGATTACAAAACCCGCAGCGCATCTCACAAAATGGAAGATGAACATATAGATACAAACTCCTCTGATCCTCTCGACTCCATAAATCACGAAGTGGGATTGGCGCTTCGAAATGCCGGTAGGCGGTCTTGTGAGGATACGCATAGGCATACCCCTGATAAGGCTGATCCAGCAGTCGATCTTTCAGTGAGATTGGCATATTTAAAGAGCGGGTAGCAAAACTTCCCGATATGGAACCGTATAAACCGATTCGTGACTGATCCGGTGACCAGTGAACCCATTCTCCCCATACAGGGTTCCGTGATCTGAACAGGCTATCAAAAAGGTCTCGTTCCGGTTTTGAAAAAGCGAAACCAATTCCGGAAAGCAGGAGTCGACATATCGCAGGGCCGCAGCATGGCTTTCGATATCGTCCGAGAGCTTACCATCAATATAGTAGTGATTCGGCTGATGAATCGCACTGATGTTGAGGTAGAAGAACACCGGCTTACTCCGGGGGATCGCAGCGAGTCGTTCCGCAGCAACTGCTATTTGGTTCCGGGTGGAATCCGGATCCGTCACCCCGGTTGCAACCTCCCAGTGAGACTCGTCAAACAAATCCGGCAATACGCAACTGAGGGCGGTCTGCCGATTAAAAAAACCGACTCCACCGATACAGATTGTGTAGTAACCGGCATTCCTCAGTCCTGCAACGATGTTGGATTCCGGAAATACTTTTGTGTTATCACTAGTCGTCTCGCTCCCCGCAAAATCGGTGGCAAAGAGGCGCTCACGGGAAGCGCCGGAATCCGATGGTGTCGGCAGAAACCCCGCAAAAAAAGCCTGATGTGCAGCGTAGGTAAAATTTCCCGGACTGTGCCGCTTTTCCCAACCCTCCGGAAAAACCTTCGCTAAGTTAGGGGTTCGACCGGCTAAAAACTCGGCTTCTGCCACATCGAAGCGAAGGGTATCGAAAACCAACAGAGCGATATCCGCCCGCCCCACGATTTCGTTCATGTTGTAGCGGCACATAGTTCGGTCAAGTCTCCGGGATGATGAGTAATCAGGCAAGTCTGCATTCCGTAAGCTGCAGCGCCGGCGATATCAATCTCCGGGTGATCCCCGACAAAGAGAATTTCCCCCGCAGGTCGACCGAGACGCTCACAAACCAGTTGAAAAGCTCTCGCGTCAGGTTTGGCAACACCCAGTTCACCGGAAATCAATATTCTGGATGGAGTAAAGAACGAATCGATCCCCGCAGCCTGCATTTTGGCCCGCTGCAATTTACCGCCCCCGTTTGATAATACAGCCAGAGCAATCCCGTCGTCACGAAGCGCTTCCAGCACTCCTGTCACAACAGGGTCAGGTTCAAAGTATCCGGGAAACTCGCTTTTAAATCGATTCCACAGCTCTGCCCCAGCCCCGATTTCTTTAGAAAGTACGGCAAAAAGCTCCTCACGCGAACTATGACCGTGGTTATCGAGATTCACGATCTCGTCGATCAAACTCTCATTTACTTCCCCCAACCAACTGGAGATTAACCGACGAAACGCCCCATCCCGGTCAATCAAGGTGTTATCCAGATCGAAAGCTATCGCTGAAAATGGGTACATTCGAATTTGTGTTTACCATTTTAATCTGATATCTGAAACAGTAGTCTGTTACAAAAGTTATGATTCCGGATAAACTTACCAATTGGCTCGGATACCCCGTGGAACCCTGGATCCCTTCCAAAGGATTGCCGGACTACAAAAATAAGATTTACCGACTCGAGTACGACTGGGACAACGAAATCCCCCTACACGAGTTGATGGAAGCTTTTTTCGCCGGTGAGGGCGTCGAAGAAACTCCGGGACTGAGCCTCGGAAATCCCTACGACACCGCTGAGGATTTCGGCTCAGAGGTCGCTTTCCTTGTCGAAAACAAAGACAAACTCCCGAAACTGAGGGCCCTTTTCCTCGGCGAAATGGACCAGGAAGATTCTGAGATTTCGTGGATCGAAAATGGAGCGGTGGGCCCCGTGCTTAATGCGTTCCCCGGCTTGGAAGATCTCCGAATTCGGGGAGGAAACGGGCTGACCTGGGAACCAAGTCGTCATATCTGTATCAAAAAGCTGATTATTGAGACCGGCGGACTTAGCAAATCGGTCCTCGAAGGCATTCTGGAATCGGTTATGCCCGAGCTCGAACATCTTGAAATCTGGCTGGGAACCGAGGAATACGGTTGGGACGGTAACGCCATGAGCGTGAAGCCGTTTCTTTACGACAATCCTTTCCCCAAGCTCAAATACCTTGGGCTCAAAAACTGCGATCATCAGAATGATATCGCCAGAATCGCCAGCGACGCGCCGGTCCTCGATCAGCTCGAAGTTTTGGACCTATCCTGCGGGACCCTACAGGACTCCGGAGGCGAAGCTCTCCTCGGCAGCGAAAGGGTGAAACAACTTCAGAAGGTTGATCTCCACCACCATTTTATGAGCGACGAGTTGGTCGCCCAGTTTGAAGCCAGCGATCTCAATGTGGATGTCAGTGGTCAGGAGGAAGCCGACGACTGGGGTAACGGAGAAATGTTTTATTACACGGCAGTCAGCGAGTAATAACGTTTTTCTAAAATTTTATCGCTTAATATTTACTTATATTTAACATTTGTTAAATATTTGATGTGATTTACAGTTATTTTATAAATTTCTTTAAAATAATTGTAAATCCCATCTGATGAACCATTGCTCTGCCGCTCTGCTGACTTGTGTGCTTTCCGCCCTCACCGCCGTAACAATCCCCGCCAATGATATCTGGTGCAATACCGACAGAAAAATTTGTGAAAGGGAAACCCGGAAAAGCACCGTCTGGGCCGGATTCGGTCACCTCAATGCACGGGCCGACGAAATCGTTTATGGCGGACCCGGCGGCGCCAATGGCGATGAGTTAAGCCACCTGATCTGGGATGTGAATAATGCCCTGACCTTTAACCTCGGGTTTGAAGGTGAAGTCAACAGCCGCTGGAGCTTGTTCGGAGAAGGCACGTTCAGTCTGTCGGTCGATGATACCGACATGGTCGATTACGATTGGCTCTACCCTACCACCGCCTGGTCAGAAAGATCGACCCACCCCGATTCCGACCTCAATCACTACGCTCAAGTCGACCTTGGTGGTGATTTTAAGCTGATCGATCGCGACCAGTTTGCGTTCAAAATCAGAGGCGCATTTCGCTACACCGATATTGCGATGGACGCCTACGGCGGAAGCGGCACCTACTCTGTCAATTCATTCCGGGATACCAACATCAGCTTCGCGAACCGCCCCGTTATCTCCTACCGCCAGAAGTTACCGAGCCTTTACATCGGCCCCAGAATCAACTGGTCCATCTGCGAACGGCTTCACCTGAATTTGGGCGCCGTCATCGGAACCACCATGCAGCCTGAAGCCCGGGATCGTCACTGGTTGCGGGAGATCATCTTCGAGGACTACCTGGAATCCAACACCTTCTACGGGGCAATGGCCGGGATCGATTTTGATCTGAACCCCTCGACAACGCTCTATGTGGAAGGGTCTTACGACAAATACAAACTATCCAAAGGCTTCACTGAGTTCTACGATCCTACCGGCGCCTACAAAACTCCAAACGACAGTGCCGGAGCAGAGCTCGAAACGATTCAGATCAAAGCCGGAGTTCGGATCCATGGATGGCACAAGCAGTTGGTTCCCGATCTGAGATAATTTCGCTCCCTCCCCAAAATCTCCGGCGCATTTCCGAACTTTGCTTTTGAATGGCGTCCCCGATATTCGGGCAACATCCAATGAAAGTTGCCCTTATACTGTTTGCTCTCACCGTATCCATCGCCCATGCCCAGAAGAAAGCCTGGTCGCCGCCACCGGTTTCCGAGGTCGCCGCAGCGATCGGAAGTGATAACAAAAAGGCGGCTGAGTTAATCCGGTCGAGCTTCGGCCCGGCAACTTTAACGAAGGGCAAACACTGGGTCGAGGAAACCAGCATTCTCTGGATGGTCGAGTCAGGCGAGCCCGTCTCGATCTTTGACAAAAACGGCGACCTGATCACGAGGCTGACGTCCCTCGATGACAAAGGTCTTCAGGCTGCCGTCAAAGACGTGGGAAACCAATCGATCACGGACTACGTCGCAAAATCGGACGGCGGGAAAACGTTTAATCAAGGGAGCCTCAAAATCGAGTTCTACCCTGCCCCGCCGGAGTCATCCTACCGGGACGGAGCTCCCAGGGGCGAGATTGCCCGCCATTCGTTCAACCAGTCAAAAATCTATCCGGAAACCAACCGCGAGCTGGAAGTCTATATCCCGGCTCAGTATAAAAAAGGCACACCTGCGGCATTGATCGTTTTTCAGGATGGCCTCCGCCACGCCGACACCAAATCGACAGGCGGCCTTCGCGCTCCCATCGTTATCGATAACCTAATCGCATCAGGAGACATGCCAGTCACGATTGGTATATTTATCAATCCCGGCGCTTTAAAATCGCAGAAGGAAGGTTCCAAGCCCAGAAATCGCAGTTTCGAATACGATTCACTGGGCGATGCCTACGTGAACTTTCTCATCGAAGAAATCATCCCTTTTGTCGAAAAAGAACACGGCGTTACTTTCGCTACGGATCCAAAGCTCCGGGCGATCGCCGGAGGATCGAGCGGGTGCGCCTGTGCCTGGACCGCCGCCTGGGAGCGCCCCGACCAATTTGGCAAAGTGCTCGGATGGGTGGGAACCTTTGTCGATATCAGAGGGGCCAATGCCTATCCTTCTCTAGTTCGGAAAACAGAGAAAAAAGCAATCCGGGCTGCTCTACTCGGTGAAAAGCAGGATATCGACAATCAGTTCGGGAACTGGCCGCTTGCCAACCAGCAGATGGAAACCGCTCTGAAATTTCAAAACTACGACTACCGATACTGGTGGGGCAACGGATTCCACGGCAGTCGCCACGCGGCCGCCATGCTTCCTGAAATGATGAAGTGGCTTTGGTCAGATGTGAAGCCGTAAAAACCACGACTTTGTGCAATGTAGAGGAATTAGTGAGGATTTCTCTACGATTCGCATCTTCACCGTGCAATTCCGCTCAGGTCAACGGGCTCTACTCTCGCTTGTTGCTGTATTGAAAAGCATTATCCCAGTGATAGTCGAGAATCTCTTTAGCATCGTCTAAAGTCGGTATCTCAAGCAGGCCTTCCGCAGACTCAGTGAGTAGCGTTTTCTTTTCACCCCGGTTGGTGACACCTTCGAATCGTTTCAATTTCTCTACCGGACCATCAATATCAAAATCAATCACGGTGTCGAATCGCTCTTTCATCCAGTCCTGAATTTTGGTGTCCAACTGCTCACGGGTAAGCGGACTACCGGTGTGAGTTAAGAGGTGATAATAAATCAGCATCGCCTCTTTGCTGTCTTCATCTTCCCCGTCATCAATGATCCGGTCGAATACTGATTTGTTCATCGCAATGTTCCGGAAAAAGAGATGCTCGGAAACTTCTTTCAGAAACCCGATTCGTTTGTTTTTCACCGAGGTATACTGTTTAAAACCGAGCCCACCGAACGCCACCAAAACGCCGAGAACCGTCACGGCCACTTTCATCAGGTCCGTCGCATTATTTTGCTCGAAGCCGAACATTTCTTTACCAAAGAAAACAAAAGCAATCACCCCGGCGATGAAGGCGATCTTTACCCCGACTTTTAAAATCGTTACTATCGCAGCTGCCAGAGCCGGCACACTGAGCATGATGCGATCTTTACTGTTCATACTCACCCGTACGTTGGGGAACAAAATCTCCAAATCCGGCCTCGGTACATCTTTGTATTGGTAGACGTAAATTTTGCCGGGCTGATAGGCAATCCCGGTTTTCTGACGCCGCTTAAGCTGCTCGGCGGTTAATTCGCTGTCTTTTTTGAACTGCATCAGCAGCAACACCCGCCTCCAGATATCGATCTTGTGCTCGACCTTTTTGAATTTCCAGTCGCGGCCTTCTTGCGTTTTGATGTCCCCGCCTCGCACAAAACATTCGACCTGTGTGAACTCATCGAGATCCACATCGGTCCGCAATTTGATGAGACTCTGGGTGTGAAACGAAGCTTCGATCTCCTCCTGAGACAACTTCCGGTAATTGGCATTGGTCGCCACCGTCCGGAAAACCGAAACAACCCGCTCCTCAGCCGCTTTCAATTCCGAGGGCTGACATTCAACCACCTTCATTTCGGAATCGGGATTAAAATACGCGTAATCTTTATCAAACCCCTCCAGATCGCGATGCGAGATATAATTGCCGGAAGCGGCAAAAAACGAACAGAATTCACGAAAGTCCTGATGACTGTCACCGGGCAGCCGGTTTTCGGAAAGACACATTTCGATCAAGTCATCAAACAGAAACGGGATAAAAGCTTCTGCTTCAGGGCCTGTCGAAGAGGGATTTTCGCTCGGTTCCTTCATATATGGCAGGACATTAGAGACATGTTATCAAATGGCAAATTCAAAGATCAATAGAGAAAAATCCATGCGGATATCCACTGGCTTTGACCTTGCTGATTCGCGAAATTGAGAGACGTTTGATACGCAATGATCAATCGAAAAATATTTCTTCCCTCACTTATCATTCTGGCATTTTCGACACTGCAAGCAGGGCCTTTCAAGAAGAATGAAGCGCAGCTCGACGCAAAGATCATTGAGGCCCAGGCCCGATTGGCGACCCTCCAGGCCGACCCGAAGAAGGCGATCCCGCCCATCATTCTAAACCGAGCCCGGGGCATCATTATTTTGCGGCAGCTGAAAGCCGGTCTTGGCTTCGGAGCCGAAGCCGGAGGTGGTGTCGCACTGGTGCGCCGTTCCGATGGCGTATGGAGTCCACCCGCCTTTGTGAACACCGCCCACGCCAGCTGGGGAGTTCAAATCGGTGCGCAGGATAAAGATATTGTCATGGTTCTAATGACCGAAAAAGGCCTCGACCTCCTCAAAGACGGCAAACGTGGCGATATAGGGGTCGAATACCAGGCCACGGTTGGTCCGGTCGACGTAGGAGCGGATCTCGATACCAATCAGCTTTCCCCGATTCTAATCTATAGTAGTGCTACCGGTGGATTTGCCGGTATTTCTTTAAAAGGTGGTGGAATCGTGGGAGCGAAAAACCGCAACCAAACCTACTATGGCATGACACTTCAGCAGATCCTGTTCTCCGGAAAAGCCCCCGTTTCCAAAAGCTCAGCGAATTTGATCAGATCGATCCAGAAAGCCGCCAATCCGTAGTGATTGCCCAGGCAGTAAATCAAGCTTTTCTATATGAAGATCGCCTGTCTTCTGACACCGCTCAGTGATCACAACCTCAGCCTCGCCAGCCAGATCGGTGTCGAGGAAATCGTGGCCACTTTTCCCGGCACCGATTTGGGTGTCCTCTTCGATCTCCGGAAACGCGTCGAACATTTTGGACTGCGCCTCACGACGATTGAGCGATTTATCCCCCACCATAAAATAGTGCACGGGTTGCCGGGTGCCGACGAACAAATTGCAGTGATCCAGCAACTGATTCGAAATATGGGAGAAGCGGGGCTGACCACTCTTTGCTACAACTGGATGCCCTCCGAGGATTGGAACCGCACCAGTGTGACGACCCGCGAACGGGGCGGTGCTCTCGTGACTGAATTTAACGCCGCCGATAAGAGCTACGTCCCCCACGGTTCCGATGCCAGATCGGAAAAGCATACCTCCCGCGACGAACTTTGGAATAACCTCAAAACCTTTCAGGAAGCCGTTGTGCCGGTGGCAGAGGCAGCCGGAATCAATCTCGCAATCCATCCCGACGATCCGCCGCTCGACGAATTGAATGGTCAACCGCAAATCATGAGCACGCCGGAAGCGGTAAAGGAAGCTGCCCGCCTGGTTCCCAGCGAGCGAAACGGAATCTGTTTTTGTCAGGGGACCTTCGCCTCCCGCGGAGATATCGATATACCGAAAGCAATCGGGGAACTCGGTGATTTGATCAAATTTATTCACTTCCGCGACGTCATGGGCGAAAAGGAACACTTCCGCGAAACCTTCCACGACAATGGCAAAACCGACATGGCAGCCTGTTGGCGAGCCTACGAAAAGGCCGGGCTGAAGGACATCCCGATCCGCCCCGACCACGTTCCCAGCATGACCGGCGACAGCAACGAATTCCCCGGCTACGAAATGCAGGGACGCCTCTTCGCCGTCGGATTCATGAAAGGGTTAGCTGCGGGTTATTCGCCGGAAAATTAGCGCTACCTCTATTTTTCATCAATGAGTGGAAGCGGCAGTTTCAACCTCTGAAAAATCACGGAAACGAACGATGTCTATTACCGTATAAATCATCATCGTTTCAGATCCAGAGTATCTCCAGGGATCGCCACCTACTGCAATCTCTTTCAGCTCCCGCCCGATATAGAAAAACTCTTTGTCATTGGACACCAAACTCGCGAAATTTCGAAACGCTGCTACAGAACATTCAAATCCGAGGTGAACGGGGTATTTGTCGACATAGCGACTTTCGTACCCTTCCGGGCCGCCACGCTCTCCGGGAATTAAGTCGCGGGAGAACTGGGTCATCGAGCCTGCCCCTGAGGCAATTAGGTGCTGCAATAAGCGATCGATTGCTTTCACTTCATAATACAAAATTGGTTCGACAGCGGGTTCGGGAACTGAATTGGAATAAGCTTCTAAGCCAAATACAAAATCTTTCACGAGGATTTCCAACCCAGCCTCTCCGGCCCGGCGCTTAAAGTCATTTATTCTCATCTTCACAGGCTCGCTATAACCAGATTGATATGATGATTCCAATAGCTTTTGATAACCCGAAAGACTGAGTAGCAATTCTCTATCCGGGAGCTTTTTTGATGGCCCAGGCTCTTGAGCGCCCGGATTAAGTCGTGATTTTTCTCTCGCTTCAACCGCCGCCCGGATGTCGGCGATGAAAACAGCTCTCTGATCGACAGGTTTAGTCACAATATCAACCTCTTCTTCGGGGGCATCACACCCAGTCAGGAGAATCAGAAAAGCAAATAATGCCGCTGCCTGAAACCGTGATGATCTATCTGCCATAAGTGGGTCGAGTGTTCGGACCTGAGGGTCGGGGTTGATCAAACAGGTTGGAAACCTGTTCTACGTATTATTTTACCTGTTCATCGCAGGCAATCAATCCGTAACGCCCCGGCTTATTCGGCGGAGGCTTTAAGTCCTCTTGCGATCGGAAAATTCAATTGTACCCTGTACAATCGGGGACTGTACAGGGTACAGTCTGGCTTTTCCGCCGCTTTTTGTCCCGAAATCCTGATCTTTTTCTTAATCTTGCTCTCGATCCCGCCTTTCAGTGGAGGAACGAGGGCAAGATTATGAGCAAGAACCAGAGTGCTACTGATGATTTGACCCTGCTGGGTCACAGCGAAACCCGTCTCCCGGCTCACCCGGATGAGGCGAAGCTGGAGGTGTTCCCAAACCGGAACGCTCATCGCGACTACACCATCGAGCTGGATTATCCGGAATTCAGCTCGCTGTGCCCGGTGACGGGTCAACCGGACTCGGCGCACCTCACGATCACTTACATCCCGGACGAGCTTTGCGTGGAAACGAAGTCACTGAAGTTTTACCTCGCCTCGTTCCGGAACCTGGCTTCTTTTAATGAGGATGTCGTAAACCGCATTCTCGATGAAATGTCGACGGCCTGCAAACCGCGTAAAATGACGGTGCGAGGTCGGTTCGCGCCGCGGGGCGGGATCCGGCTGACGGCTGAGGCCAGTTACCCGGAGTAGAAATTATGAAAACAGTAGTATTGGTCAGCGGAGGGATGGATTCGGTGGTCGCACTCTACGATGCGAAGGACCATCACGAAGTGGTCGCGGGTTTGAGCTTCGATTACGGCTCGAAACACAATCACCGGGAGATCCCGTTTGCGGAGTATCACTGCGAAAAGCTGGGAATCCCACATCAAACGATCCCTCTGGACTTTATGAACGACTGTTTCGACAGTCATCTCCTCAAGGCCGGTGGCGAGATTCCGGAGGGGCATTATGAGGCGGATAACATGAAACAGACCGTGGTTCCGTTTCGAAATGGAATCATGCTGTCGATCGCGGCGGGCTTTGCGGAAAGTCAGGGAGCTGAGGCCGTCACCATCGCGGCACACAGTGGCGATCACGCGATTTATCCCGATTGCAGGGGCGATTTTATGGATCCGATGGCGCAGGCGATTGCTGCCGGGACTTACGCGAAAATCCAGCTTTTCCGCCCTTTCCTCAACATGAGAAAGGAAGATATCGCGGCGCGGGGCGGTGAAGTCGGAGTCGATTTCACCCAGACCTGGTCCTGCTACAAAGGGGGCGAAATTCACTGCGGAAAATGCGGCACCTGTGTGGAACGGAAGGAAGCATTTGAAAGGTCCGGGATCCCTGATCCCACCGAGTATTTGTAAGGGCTCTGGCGGTGCTCGCGGGTTCTGAAGATTACGATTCCCCCGGAGTTTTGTAATCGCCAAATACTTGAAGTTCCCGTAATAAGTTGTAACTAAAAACACAACAAACGAGCAAACATGACCGATCCTCTTGATCCCGATTCGCAACCACAAAATCAGAACCCATCACAGGAAACCCCACCGCCTTATATTGAGGAATCCACGCCGACACCGGCACCCTCGCCCACTTCTACTGACCCACTGCATTTCCCTGCGATGGGATTGGGCAGAATGGCCCAGAAAGACGAGAAATTCTGGGCTTCGCTGGGGCATTTACTGAGCCTTTCCGGTATCGTAACCGGTGGTATCGGCTATGTGGTGGGACCATTGATCCCATTTCTCCTTAAAAAGGGGGAAAGCCCCTATGTTGACGAACATTCCCGGGAAACACTCAATTTCAGTATCCTCACGTTTATCGTGATCTGGGTCTCCGGAATCATCGGATTCGCCGCCTGTATTGCGTGGATTCCGACGGCTGTGATGGCAGTTTTAAATCTTATTTTTTGCATTCAGGGAGCTATTGCGGCAAAGGATGGGCAAGCGTATCGCTACCCTTTCAACTGGCGGATTATTAAATAACGTTTAATCGTCTCCCTCACCGTTTCTCTGTTTTCTTTTCATGAATGCTGGCTTCAACGGCCTGAATCCTGCCCAACGGCAGGCGGCCGAACATAACTTTGGACCCCTCCTGATTTTGGCGGGGGCAGGAACTGGAAAGACCCGGGTGGTCACCACTCGTATCGCCGGAATGCTGTATAACGGTATTCCCGCGAGTCAGATCCTGGCGGTGACCTTCACCAACAAAGCGGCGGTGGAGATGCGGGAGCGGGTCGATTCAATGGTGGAAAACAACATGGCGGAGGACGTCATGCTCTGTACCTTCCACTCGCTCTGCGTGCGGATTCTCCGGACCTGTATCGAGCGCCTTGGCTACAAGAAAAACTTCTCGATTTTCACTCAGAGTGATCAGATGGGGATCATCAAACAAATCCTCGTTCGCAAAGCGGGGAAAGATGAGAACATCGACGCGTTTATGATCCAGTCGCAGATCAGTAACGCGAAAAACACCGGAACACCGGTCAGCGAAGACGAAAACTCGCTGATTTCTGATGTTTACCGGACTTACCAGAAAGAGCTAAAAGCTTTTAACGCAGTCGATTTTGATGACTTGATCCTCCTCGCGGTGAAAGCGTTGCGGGAAAACGACGATATTCGCGAGAGCTGGCAGAAACGCTTTCGTTTTGTAATGGTGGATGAGTTTCAGGACACCAACAATCTTCAGATGGAGCTGCTTCAGTTAGTTGTAAACAAAGAGCACAACATCTGTGTGGTGGGCGACGATGATCAAAGTATTTACGGCTGGCGGGGAGCTGACATCACTAACATCCTCGATTTCGAACGCTTTTTCCCCAATCCAACCGTGGTTAAGCTCGAGGAAAACTATCGCTCCGTGAACCGCGTGCTTCGTCTCGCCAACAGCGTGATCCGGCACAACATCGACCGCCGGGAAAAGACTCTCTGGAGCAGTCAGGGCGAAGGCGACAAGATCAAGATCGCTTCCATGCCCGATGCGCAGACCGAAGCGGAATACGTGGTCACCGAGATCATGGAAAAACGGCATCTCGATAACCGGAAGTGGGAGGATTTTGCGATTTTGTTCCGGACCAACACTCAGTCCCGGGTCATGGAGGAACAATTGCGGGAGCACGAGGTTCCCTACCGCGTGATTGGAGGCCAGAGCTTTTACGAAAAGCGGGAGATTAAAGACCTGCTGAGCTATCTGTCTCTCATGGTCAACCCCGATGACGACGTGAGCCTTTTACGAATCGTCAACACGCCGCCCCGCGGCATTGGGAAAGGCACCATTGAGTCAGCCACCCAATACAGCATCAAAGCGGAGCAAAGCATTTTCGAAGCGTTCCAGGACGAAGAGTTTCTCTCGACCTGCTCGACCCGGGCCCGCAATGCCCTCGATGGCTTCGTCGAGCTGGTCCACACCTTCGCTGACACCGCCAATACAAAAACCGGTAACTATGCGACCATGACCGAGGATCTGATTAGGGAAATCGAATATGAAGATTTCCTCAAGCGGTCCTGCAAAACGGCGGATGAAGCCAACAGCCGGCGTAAAAACGTCGCCGATCTGGTGGAATCGATGTATGCCCACACTCAGAAGAAAAAGCGCGGATTGCGACGCTTTCTCGACAGCTGCGCTCTGATGCAGGATAAAGATAAGGAGAAAGAGCAGGGTGACGAAGTCTCACTGATCACCATGCACGCCTCCAAAGGTCTCGAATTTCCAGTCTGCCACCTTATTGGGATGGAGGAAGGTATTCTTCCCCACTCCCGCTCCATTGAAGAAGGCACCAAAGACGAAGAGCGCCGCCTTCTTTACGTCGGGATCACCCGGGCGAAAGAACAGCTTACCATTACCTGGTGTCACTCCCGGAAAAAGTGGGGTGATAAAGTGCCTTGTATGCCGAGCACCTTCTTCAACGAGATGGACAAGAATGAGTGCGAAGAAACCTCATACGAAGAAATCGCCGAGGAACCGGTCAATGAGGATTACGCGGCGAATTTCTTTCAGGAGATGAAGGCAATGCTTTCGCAGTAATTGATCGTTCATTTCGCCCTGCTGATAGACGGCACAAGCTCCCTCTTGAAAATCGGAGTTTTCCAAAGGAGATTAGCAGGGAACACGAAACTGAACTAATGAAACACACAACCAAACTCACTCTTTTACTCGCCGCAACCGCGCTCGCCGGCTTCGCATCGCAGGCGTCCGCTCAGGAACGCGGAACTTTATCATCACGCGTCGGGATCCCACGCGGCGTTATCTTTACCGGCGAACCCACCCGGCAACCGGTCTGGAGACGACAGGTAACGACTCGCGCCGTCATTGACTCATTTGTCTACCGAAAAGAAGGCAAAGCGACCACCCGCCACGACGAAGAATCGAGCCCCGAAGTTATTTTTCACGTCGTTAAGGGACAGAGAGTTAAAGCCGGTCACGTTTATCAGCGTCGCGCGAGATAATTCTCACAGTAACCTGACAACCACCCCTCTGTGAGTGAGGAGAGAATCCCTCCACCTCTCCGCAATCACTCATCAGCACCCGGCTCATCCCGGGGAGACGCGCCTTTCTCAATCACCGAGAAATCCTTCCATTTCCCGCCGCGGAATCGCATAAAGCAGGCACCGCCCAGAATGGCGATCTGAAGTATATATACTACCCACATTGCATAGAGCCCCAGTCCTCTGGCAGCGAAGTAACCGATCAAAGTCAGCACAGCGACCAGTATCGTCATTTTCAGGACAAACCAGGTATCCCCGGCTCCTTTGATAGCCCCGGAAAATACCAGCTGGAGACACTCAATAATCAAGTAGAGACCGGCGAGCCTTAGCAGTATTACCGAGATCTCCCGGATACTATAGAAAGCACTATCCTGAGGCATCATTTCACGATGCATTTTGATCACGCCGTCCGGTATAATCAGATATAGAATCACAAAGAAAAACGAGTAGGTAAGCCCGACAATAAGCGCACTATTGATCGCCGTTTTGGCCGCCTCCTGACGGCCGCTGGAAATTCGCTGACCGACCAGAATACTGCAGGCAATCCCCAGCCCCACCAGCGGGAAGTGGGCCAACTGATTGATACTCAGCACCAGGCTACTCGCGGCCGCTTTCAACATTCCGAAGGTCAGGACGATCTTGACCAAAGCGTGAAAGGTGATCGACTCGACCAACATAGGCAGACCGTTGGGCGTTCCGAATTTGATCATCCGGCCCATCAATTCTGAGTCATGTCGCCAGGTCGTCTTGAGATGACACCCTTCCCAGTATTTTTTCTGACGCATCAATACCGCAAATACCAGAACCATCGACCACGATGCAGCGGTAGTCGCGATACCCGCCCCGAGAATACCCAGTTTAGGAAACCCCATGTTTCCGAGGATCAAACCGTAATCCAGAAAAATATTAAGCAACACCGCACCCAGATTCACCATCATCACAATCCGGGTTTTTCCCTGACCGTTAAACAGCGCCCCCTGAGCCGCCGTTATGATCGAGGAGGTACATCCGAGGACCAAAATCTGGAAGTAACGAATCTCTGCATCCGCAACCGCTGGATCATCCGTGGTCGACTGGAAATAGTACTTCCCGATCGGAATTAAAATGAGAAACAGAGGAGTCACGTAAATCCCCAGCCGAATCCCCTGCCAAACCGAGGCTCCGATTCTCTCGGGTTTCCCCGCGCCGTAATATTGAGCCACAAAAGTATTGGTGTAACTCGCGATCCCCACAAATAGAGACATCGCCATCCAGTAGAGCGTCCCCGCAGGCAACGCCGCATTGAATTCCGAGATCGAACTTTTGAACAGAATCAACCGATCGACGAAAAGCATGATCGCCCATGCGCCCGTCGTAATCATCATGGGAGCCGCAAGTTTTAACACCTCACGGATCCCGCCATCTCTCGTCCACAGCTCCTCCAGGAACTGCTGTATCTTTTTCTGCTCCAAGGTAGGAGAAGGGAACTCCAGTTAACCTGAAAATCAAGTTAACTTTAATAAAACCTGTAAATTCTAGACTCCTGCAACCATTTCCTCAATGCGATCCAGAATCAGTTTTTCTTTACTGATAGAGAAACCGCTCAGAAGCTGGATTTTTTGGCCTTCAGCGGCCTGTTTCAGGCTTTCGACGTCGGTGATTTTCAATTCCTGCCAAAGCTCCTCCGCTCCCTGAGGGGTGATCACTTGAGTCAGAATCATCTCCTCGAGAACTTTGGGAAGATTCTCTCCCCGGGTCGCCCGAATCATTGACATTCTTGAATCGTATTTCCCGTAGGATACCGTGACACGATTGGCGTGATTTTCATTGAACTGCCCGGGTTTCCAACTGTTTTGATGGTCAAACAGGTAGATCAAATCATCAGGCTGCTTATCTGATTGATTTAAAGTCGTTAGATCGATCCAGACATCATCACAATTCACGTAGCTGGCATCCTCACTGAATCCCACAAATAGGGAATTAGTCTGCAGCTCCGATTTCTCGAGCAAAGTAAACAAAAGCAAAGCCCGGTCCCGATCATCTCCCGCTCCGAAAAGAAGCGTTTCATCAGGTAGAGCAATTCGGTCACGCGAGTTAAAAATGGAATCGTTCTCCCCGATTGAATTGATGATTTCAAGCGCATCGGAAAGCTGACTTATCGCCATAGCACGCTGCCCGACTTCGTATTCTCTCATCGAAGCATAGGCATACACTTCGGGAGAGGTATTCCGCCAGTCACGATAAGCATACTTGGCATGAGTGTAGGAAGACTGCGGCTTTTCCTCAGCCAGGTCATAAATCGCTTTTTGATAGTCCTCCAACTGCTCGTAGTCGGAAGGATCCGGTAACGAAGTCTCATTTACTTCAAAAGTTACATCGTCAAGATCCCCTACCATCAGAGGCGCCCCGAGAAAGTCACTGCACCGCTTCGCGACGGTCTCGACAGTCTCTCTTTCGATCGCGCTGTGCTTATTGTAGATATCGCACATTCCTTTTCCGGGAATATAGATAAACATCACATCACTACCGGTTGATACCGCTTTGGCCTGAACGGCTAACTCCGAGTCGTTATTGATCCGGGTATGGTTGTACCATTTGGCGTTATTAAACAGGTTCACATTCTCGCCATCGTCAAGAAAGACAAAAAGGTGAGCCTTATTCGCGACAACGATGATCTGGTCGAGAGGAAAACGACTGCAAACGGCTAACGACGAAGCCCAAAGCATCGCCAACGCGACACATTTACCCGACCCTTTACCCATCGGGCAAATACGCTGGTAGGCGTTCATTCCCTCAATCGTTTCATTCTTCAATCGGGGGAAGAAACCTTGTTTGTAAAAATCCTGAAGCACGATCTGTCCGAACTGAGATTCGGAATCCAGAGTAAGAAGATAGTTCAGCGTTTCATCGTAATCTTTACGAATCGTCTGAATAAACTCTTTACCGAGGCGTTTTTCCTCATCGTCAAAATTAAGCAACCCCCAGTAGTCCCCGCCGGGTTTCGACATGTCGTTTGTGAAAGTGTACCAATGAAACTCCCGTTGCAGATCTTTCAATCGCCGGTTCGTTCCGCGTAAGTTACCTTCGCCGTCATGCATAGGCCGGGTTTCCCGCCATTTCCAGAGAGCCGGGCTCATCATGTTGGCAAGAAGGTATCCCGGAATGATTTCCGCAGCAGCCCTGTGTATCTCGAACACAGTGAGTGAAGTTGAGCGGGAGTATTCCTCCACCAGCTCAGTCTGTTTTTTGTCGTTAGTTTCTGGCAACTCCATAAGGATTTTTATCTGAATAGGTTCCAAGTTTCAGAATTGTGCGGAAGGATATTAATAGGAAAAATCACAAATTTACGCCTCATTATCAAGAAAAATCATAACAAAACACCTTTAATGGTACTTTAGTTATCTTCATTCAGTTTGACGTTTACTTCGACTCTCCGGTTTCCTTCCTTTGAGGGTTCTTTGTCACCTACCGCCCGGTAAGTGATCGCATTTTTGGGTATGCCCCGATAAATCAAATTCAACGCGGTAAATTTTGCGCGGTTGAGTGAGATATCGAGATTGGTTTGGGGAAATTTGGTGTCATCAGCATGGCCAACCAGTTCGAAGGTTGCACCCGGATAGGTGTCGAGGATTCGTTTGAGATCGCCGAAAAAGCGTTCCCTATCTTCCAAATTGGCGGCTGACATTTTCTCAAAATAGTGAGGTTTCACAGTGGTACCGAGACTCAAATTGTCTTGCGGGGTGATTACATCGTTCACAATAGCCATCTCGGGGTCATCTTTCACAACTTTTTCACTGTTAGCGACCGGCGCAATGGAACCATAGACTGAATCTCCAGGTTTGCCACCAGATTGAAGATACGCGAGTAAATCGAGAACCTCCTCTTTGTTCAGCACATTGATCTGGCCGGGGGGCATCGTCGACAGGTTGGGAGCTGCCGGGTTCCGATACTTATCATTGATGGCCCGCGACGGATGAATAATCGATACCAGCAAGTCGTGGAGCCCGAATCGCCCTCCGACATTTGACAGGTCCGGCCCCAGAACTCCTTTGGAACTGGCCGGATTTCCCTCCATTTTATGGCAGGTCACACAGTTGGCCTTCGTGTAAGCTTTACGTCCATTTTCGAAATCACGACCGATAAGTGGCTTACTGACACTTTGACTGAAATCCTCTACCCCCCATTCTTTAACAAATTGAGGCGGATCCGACAGATCAACTTCCGTCTCCACTTCGACCGGCTCGGTCCATCTCGCCAGCGCCATTTTCTCGGGATCGGAAAGCCTCTCGATCATTTCGTCTCTCAGAAAATTGACGATTTTCTGATGAAATTTACCACCGGGGAACGCTTCCAGTCTCTGAACGCCCTTCAGGAAAGTTCTTTTGGATTCGAGATCCCAACCATTTTTCAGGTATCGGGAATACACCAGATACTGGCTCAAATCCTCCGTGGTCTCGCTCTTTTCAATCAAATCACAGATTTTCGTAAGCACCTCAGGGTCTTCCAGATAAACCAGAAGCTCACACAACTCGTAATTAACCTTTGTTGATTCATGGGGAAACAGGGCAGTCAACTTTTCCACAGTATTACCCCGAATCTTACCGAGAGGCTTACCACTGCGAGTGAACAGAATTTCGTAGGCCCGCAACATTCCGAGCAATGTCGCTTCATCCAGGTTTTTCAGATCAATCCGGTTCATTCGCTTCACCAGTTGATCTTTATCAAGTAGGTCTTTCCCCCGGGCCAATGCAACAAATGCGGCCGGGGAACTACTGGCCAGCGCCTGCTCAACCCACAGTTCCGGTTCCTGATTTTCCAGAGCAATCCGGGCGGCGTGACGGATAAATTCATCGGAATGATTGATATGATGTAACGCCAGTTGAGCTCCCTTGCTGGATTGAATAACCTGGAAGAATTCCAACTGATAACGCAAATTCCGAAGTAGAGCTTCATCCGTCTGAGTGGATTCTACAGGTATCGTTTTCTCCTTCTCAACCTCGCCGGTCCAACGCACCCGGTAGATACCGGATTTGGTTTTCATACCACCGGTCACGAAGTACATATTTCCATCCGGACCGAAGGTTAAATCAACCACGTTCATAGGACGACCCGCGGCAAAGGTTTCGAATTCCCCTCCGAACGAAGAGCCGCGCTCATCGATATGAACCGCGAGGATCCGACCGTAAGTCCAGTCTCCGGTAAAAAGGGCGTTTTTCCACTTGTCCGGGAAATTTGACTGGTATCCGAAATCAAGCCCTGTCGGCGAACCCAGTCCAATATCTACTACCGATGGCAAGCAGTCTTCGTAATAGTCAGGAAGCTTTCCAGTCGCTCTGCGCCAGCCATAATCAGCGCCACTGACGATATGTAAAATCCGGGTCGGCTTATACCAGGCGAGCGCTGCGTCCCACTCCATATCGGCATCGTAAGTAAAGATTTCTCCATCCCGATTGAATGCGATGTCCATCGGGTTGCGGAATCCACCGGCAATTAGCTGAAAAAAGTTACCTTTTTCATCCATCCGGATCAGGTGACCGCCCGGCGCTCTACCATGCTTGTTGAACCACTCCTCGTCCCAGGGATTGGGAATGAGTTGATCTTCACCGAAATTCTTGAGAAACGATTTATCGTCAATCTTATCAGTGAGCACTACATCATACCCGCTCATGAAGTAGATCAACCCATCGGGCCCCAGCTTCAGTTGATTCCGCCCGTGCCCGGGGCTTCCCTGACTGGTTTCAAGTAATTTGACTCTATTCTCAAAAACGCCGTCTCCATCCTCATCCTTAAGGCGGAAGAGACCATCGGAATTTTCCAGAATCTCCATCGGTGGAGGGTTTGGATTATTGGAGTTCACATATAGAGAATCGTGAGCCCACAACAATCCGCGGCATTGAGCCAGTTCCTCTTCCACAACCAGCGGGTTAAGTAACTTACCGCTCGCATCCAATGTGTAGCGAACGATCCCTTTGTCTTCCTTCGCGACGTAAAGATGATTCTTGTCATCAAACTCTAAAGTGACCCAGGACCCGTCGTCTTCTCCAGCCGACAAAACGAGGTCAACTTCAAATCCTTCCGGCACGGAAATGAGATCTTCCGATGTCGCCTGCTCCGAGGCCAGTTTCCACGAATGTTGGGCTTCTTCGACAGGAACGGGATTATTCGCTTTTTCCTGCCCCAAAAGAGCCACACCTTGAGCTAACAAAGTGAGGATTAGGAGAAAACAGAAGTGTTTCGGTTTCATATATCTTAAAAATACTATAACTAATCAAATCATCAAAATATATTAGAAACTTTTTATAATTTCTATGTAAAGTACAGCTTAAAGCATACAATCCAGTCAATTTTTTTATTAAAATGCTTGGTTAATTGACTCATTTCATCTTCCGACGATGTTCCGGAATGTCTTCACGGGCGGAGATTCGCACACTACAACTCACCAGATTGCAGAAGCTGATTAAGGAATTAGTCAGGGGAAACGACTTTTATCGTTCCCGCTTACAGGAAGCCGGAATCGATGAAAAAATTGGTTCTCTCGAGGACTTTTCAAAAAAACTGGGATTTACCTCGAAGATGGATTTGGTCTGGGACCGGGAGGAGAATCCGCCCTACGGCTCAAATCTGACCTTCCCGCTCGAATCCTATTCCCGGTTCTGCCAGAGCAGCGGAACGACTCGCGGGCCCCTCCCCTGGCTGGATACCAACGAAAGCTGGTCGGGAATGCTCGATTGCTGGGACAAAGTTTTCGAAGCTGCGGGAGTAACACCGGCGGACTCAATCTTTTTCGCCTTTTCCTTTGGACCGTTTCTGGGATTCTGGACGGCTTATGAATCAGCAACCCGGAGGGGCAACCTCAGTATTCCCGGCGGAGGCCTCAGTAGTATGGCCCGGCTCAGAGCGATCGCGGCCCACCAGTGCGATGTGGTTTGCTGCACCCCGACTTATGCAATGCGTCTCGGGGAGCTTCTCGAGGAAAACGCGGCGGAAGAGGATTTTGATACTATTAAGGTCAAAAAAATCATCGTCGCCGGTGAACCGGGCGGAAGTATCCCCGAGGTGAGGACGCGACTTTCCAAACTCTGGCGCGGTGCCGAGGTCTTCGATCATCACGGTATGACCGAGGTCGGTCCGGTGACCTACGAAGATCCTGGTAAGCCGATGAGTCTATGTGTCATAGAGGGCTCCTATTACGCTGAAATCATCGATCGCGAAACCCAGCAGGAAGTCGAGCCCGGACAGCGGGGCGAGCTCGTCATCACCACCCTGACCCGGAATGCCAGTCCCCTGCTCCGTTACCGCACCGGCGACCTCGTCCAGAAAACTTATTTTAACGAAACCCTTTGCCTCGATGGTGGCATCCTCGGCCGGGTTGATGACATGGTGGTGATCCGGGGCGTCAATGTCTACCCGACCGCCGTCGAAAAAGTGATCCGGGGATTTCAGGAGGTGGTTGAGTTTCAAGTTCGACAGACCACTCACCAATCAATGGCGGAGCTGGAAATCACGTTGGAACCGAATGAAAAAGTCGAGTCCCCTGAAAAGCTCGCGAAACAAGTGGAAAAAGCCCTCCAAGACGCTTTCACTCTTCGTATCCCGGTGACCTGCGCGAATACCGGCGCGCTCCCGAGATTTGAATTTAAATCCAAACGCTGGGTTAAAGAAGAAAGAACATGAGTAGTCCCGTCATTCAGCTGAAAAACGTCTCAAAATGGTACCAATCGGATCCCGATCGAAAGGTTCTCGATGGTATCGATCTCGAAGTGGGGAAAGGCGACCGCTTTGCCATCGTGGGCCCCTCCGGCTGCGGTAAAAGCACCCTGCTCAATATCATGGGCACGCTCGATTCCCCCAGCGAAGGAAAAATTTCAATCAATGGCGAGTCTCTTGAAGGCCGGGATGAGAAAGCTCTCGCCGCTCTCCGCAGCGAACAGATCGGCTTTATTTTTCAGCTGCACCACCTGCTCCCACAGTGCTCCGCGCTGGAAAATGTCCTCGTTCCGACTCTGGCTCTCCCGAACCGCCCCGACGCGGATACGCTCGACAAACGGGCCCGACAGCTCTTTGAAGAAGTTGGTCTGAGCAATAAACTCGACAGCAAGCCGAGCCAACTTTCCGGAGGCGAACGCCAGCGCGTCGCCGTGATTCGCGCTCTGATCAATCAACCTAAAATTCTCCTCGCCGATGAGCCGACCGGTGCGTTGGATGAAGAAAATGCGGGGAATCTGGTCGACCTTTTGGTGAAATTAAACGACTCCGGAGAGCTCGCTCTTATCATGGTGACCCATGACAAAGAACTCGCCAGCCGCCTCGGTGACATCCGGACTCTTAAATCCGGAAAACTCGAGACGCTGTAACTCAGCGACCCCTTTATCTAATTGGGGCCGGGATTTTCGAAACGCCGCAAATCTTTGATCAATTCCGTCCGGGCCAGCCAGACCGGGATAATTCCCTGCCGGGGACTGAAAAACCACGCCAGGATAAACAGTCCGAGCCCGACGGTCACCACGGTAGCCGGGGCATTGGTATTCAGCCACAGCGCGAAGTGATAGCCAATTACCGCGCTAATCGCCGAGTGAAAAATCGAGATCACGAGTGCTTTCCAGAGCCGGTTCGTTAACAATAGCGAAAAGGCTCCGGGGATAATTAACATCGCCACCACTATCACACTGCCGACACTCTCGAACGCGCTCACGACCACTACCGAAAGCCATGCCATGCTGAGGTAGTGAACCCACCGGGACTTGATCCCCACTGAAGTGGCCAGTGTCGGATCAAACGAACTCACCACAATTTCTTTATAGAAAAGCAGGGTCAGGGCAATCGTCAGGATCAGGACAAAGAACGACTGTACAATCTGTGGCGGAATCGCATGCGGTCCCGGCATCGCCACCTCGGAAATATCTCCAAACAATACGCAGTCCGCATCGAGATGAACACTGCCTTTCATTTGGCTGATCATGATCACCCCGAGGGCGAACATCGATACGAAAATGATACCGATCGCCGCATCCGGTTTCACCCGGGAAGACTTATGGACCCACTCGATCAGCAGCGTCGTCACAAAGCCGGCGATCATCGCCCCCACCATGACCAAAGGCCCGGTTAAAGACTGGAAGATCAGCGCCACGATCACGATCCCGGGGAGGACACTGTGACTGATCGCATCGCCGACCAGCGCCATTTTCCGGATGATCAACAAGATACCGATCCACCCACAGGCGGCGCAGACGAGAAACGACTGAACCACAATTGGCAAGGTGGTGCCGACCTCCCGGGATGACCAGGGAAGGGTCCAGAACTCATGCCAGTGAAAGTCGGGAATCATTAAAAGAAATCAACGGCAGCGCGCCAGGGTCATCACAGCAAAGGCTGTGCCATAGGGCTGGTGATAGGAGTAAAACGGAAAGTCCCACCATGAACCATCTTTTTCCTGATGTTTCAACATCAAAGCCGCCAGCATCTTTTTATGAACAGCCGATTTCTCATCCGGAAGCAGTCCGGTGCATTGGGCACCGTAATAATGACCATAGTAGTAAAAATACCCGGCTACGCCAAACCATGCCTCGTGCGGAACCGGGCGCTTTCTCCCGATATCGAGCCAGCCGTTCCGCTTGCCGAGTTTATCGAGCCACTCATCAATATGCTGGTTAGTGATAGTTTCGTCCCCCCAGATTCTCAACGCATAATTACAGGCCTGCGAGCGCCCCAAACTGCCCCCCGGACGATTGATTCCATACATCGGCCTACTTTTTAAATACTCGCCATACATATAGGAAAGATCACTCTTTCGCTGGCGGTTGATGGAGTCGATGGCCCGTTTCACAATCCGGTCCGAAAGCTCAATTCCCTCGATCGACTCGACCTCCTTAAACGCCACCAAAACTGTAGCCGTCGTGAAACTGATAGAACTACCGGAAGGTCTCGCCGTCTGGGCATTAAAATCGTAATACCCCCAGCCTCCATCGATCGATTCGAAGCGGTTGAGGCGGTTGATCTGCCCCTGAATGATTCCGCGTATTTTCCTCCGTTCCGCGTCGTCCTCCGTTCGATGATAAATCAACGCCAGCGCCTGCAGTCCAAAAGCGTGAGTCCACACATTATATATCGCATCGGAATTGGCCCGCCTCACTTTCGGTAGTTCGATGAGGAGACGGTCGATCCCTTTTTTAAGAGCGTCCGCAGCCGCTCCGCTCTGATCAGCGAGACCACTTTCGATTAAGGCTGAGACTGACATGGCGGTCACCGCAGTGCGAAAGGCGTGATGCGAGCCCGGCACCGGAGCATAGATGTTCAACCCCTTGGTTTGCCGGGCTGAGCCCCAGCTCCCGTCGGGATTTTGATCCTCCACCAGGAACTGGACGCCTCTCGAAATCGACTTCCCGATATCATCCGATTCCTGCGCGAATCCACAAGCAACCAAAGAGGCACCGATCAATATGGAATATATAAATTGCACCATACCGATCCTCTACTTTTTCGCAGCATCGGCGGAGGTTAGATCGGCTTTGATTTCATCTCCCTCTTTCAGCCCGCTTTTAATCTCGATAACCGTTTTATCGGCGCGTCCCGTTTCCACCCACACTTTTTTGCCGTCCTTATAAATTACGTAGGACTTATCGCCCTCTTTCTTGACGGCTTTGATCGGCACAGTCAGTGCGTTATCATTCCGGTAGGCTTCGAGCACCAGCTTTGCGTTCATCCCCGGGAAAATCGCCATTCCGGAGTTACCCCGATCGAAGGAAAAAACGGAGTCGAAAGTCGCATTGGCATCCGGCACGTAGGATATCGATTTGACGGTTGCATCCATTTTATTTTCGTCGTTCCACTTCAGCGTGAGAGTCGCTTTCTTTCCCTCTCTCAAGTCCCGCAATTTATCTTCCGCAACCGCGACCCGAACCTGTAGTTCACCCGGGTTCACCAAAGTCAAGAGCACCTCCCGTGCCGAGGCCCGACCTCCGGGAATCAGCTTTTTCTCCACGGTGGACGCCGTGATCCATTTCCCCCGATTGGTAGCGCCGTAGTAAACAATTCCATCGTGAGGAGCTTCGACAATCAGCGCATCAAGATCGGATTTCAGATCAGCGAGTTTCTCGGAGCTTTTCGCCAAAGACCGCTCCTGCTGTTCGACTTCGAACCGCTTCGTTTCGATCGTACGCTCTACATTCTCCTCCTCACCTTCCCAGTCCAATTGGCTGAGCTTCAGACGGCGCTTTACAGTTTCGTGCTCCCTCGGTATCGATACATTTAAGGCACGTTCCGTCGATACTTTGATCTGTTCGACGTTCCATTTATCTCCATTGACCGAGTCCTGAGCGCGCTTGAGGATGATTTCCTCGGTTTCTTCGGTCATGTCATCATTCTCATACATCTTCTTGAGCTGGCGAAGTTCTTCCTCCGAGTAGCTCAAATAATTCTGGTAGGACTTGAGACGCTCCCTTGCAGCGCGCTCATTCATCGGACGGCGCACCTCTTCGAAATAGGCAAAGTCATCTTCGGCCTGTATTTTTGACTTCCGTTTCGCGTCGAGTTCCAGCGGCGACTTCTTTTCGAGACTCTCCAGCTCGGCCGTGGCACTCTCCAGCTTTAATTTTGCGAGCGGAAGCTCCGCTTCTTCATCTTCGATGGCGCGGACCAGCTTCTCCGTTTCGAATCGCAGGATAATATCGCCTTTCTTGACTTTCGTCCCGTGGGGAACCACTTCCTGAACGGTGAGGTCGGACCAGGTTTTCGGTATCACCCGAATCTGCGTGTTTTCTTTACTTTCGATCACACCGTTCAAAGTCAGATCGGTTTCGAATTTGCCCTTTTTTACCTTCACGAGGTTCTCTGCAGGCACCGCTTTTTTCTCCGCCTTTTCCTCGGCTTCTTCATCGAGCAGGATCGTGCCGATCGGTTTCTTCGTTTCAGGTTCTTCGAGTTTCTGCTCGGGAACCCCAAAAGCATATCCAGTGAAAAACAGAGCGAAGAAGAGGAAGGTAGCTTTCATCATAACCAAAAACACAAAATTTTTGGCAAACATATCGGCCTTTTTGTCTCAAGGGAATCAAAATTATCAAACTTCGGGAAAAGTGAAGTCATTTCACTCGTCCCGGGACCACGGATTTTGCATTTTTCTTAAGGTCAGGGACCGCTTTAGCTTCAGTTTTCGGCAACCACTTGCGGTGAGCTTCAACGACCGTCGTATACTCATCGCGGGCCGCCAGATTCGTCCACTCGTGGGGATCGGTTCGATGATCGTACAATTCCTCCGACCCGTCAGCGTAACGAATATACCGGAACTGCTCGCTCCGCACCGCGTGATTCCCCCTTCCGTATGTCATCAAAGCCGGAGTGGATTTCGCGGTCGGATCTTTGAGGAGCGGGACCAATGAAGTGCCATCGCACTTGGGGTCGGGCGGGAGACCACCCAGTTCCAGAAGTGTCGGATACAGCGAGGTCAGATCGACGGGAGCCTCACATCGGGTCCCCGGCTCCGAAACTCCCGGTGCTACCACAATCAGCGGGATATGATTCGCTTTCTCCCAAAGCGCAAATTTCTCGATGTGGTCTTTTTCGCCGAGATGAAAACCGTGATCCGACCATAGAACCACGATCGTTTCTCTACCTCGCGAACTATCATCGAGAGCGTCGATAACCCGGCCGATTTGTGCATCGGCAAACGCACAGCACGCCGCATAAGATCGAATAAAATCGCGATACGAGCCCGGAAACTTTTCCTCGACGCCTTCCATCCCCTGCCAAAACCACCGCTTCCTTTTCATCAATTTATCGGCGCCGGAGGGGAGATCATTCCAGTCGTCCGGGTTCCGGAGTGGTAGCGCTATAGCTTCGTAAGCCAGGTGATACTGCATCGGCGCAAAGAACGGGGAGTGAGGTTTGAAAATGCCGCAGGCAAGAAACCGGGGTTGCTCCGGCGGATCGCCTGTTAGTATATCAATACAATAATCCGCCGTCTTAAAATCGATCGTGTCGGATTCGTTTTCAGGCCAGATCCCCCAATCGGTATTTGGCGAGCCATAGTCGGGAGATCGATTCAATTTCTCCGGTGGCATATTCTGCTTCGCCATCGGTTGAAATTGATCAAAGGACCGGTCGTCATGAAAAGCCCCGTCGAGGTGGTGATGGAAAATCTTTCCGGCTCCTTGAACAAGATATCCCGCATCGCGGAATCGCTCCATAATCGTTTTCCGCTTCGGCAACGCCTTCCGCCAATCACTTTTATTTCCATATACCCCGCTCGTTCCGGGCCGCAGACCGGTCAGAGTTGCTACCCGGGATGGATTGCAGGCCGGAGAAGCACAATAAGCCCGCGTAAACAATGTCCCTCTCGCGGCGAGCCGCTCCAGATTCGGCGTCTTAATCGGTGACTCCGGATCCAGTAGAGAAACCCAGTCATTCATATCGTCAACCGCGATGAAAAGGACATCGGGCCGTTCCGCAGCGGAAACCGACCAGGCAAAGAAAACCCCTACCGCTGCCGCAACAATCCGACAAAGGGCAAACTGTACCCTGTACCGTCTAAAAGTGTACAGGGTACAGTCCTGCAAAAACCGGCTCATTTCAGATCCTGAGGAATTTCACCTTCTCCGGTCGCCTCTCCTTCGAGAAGCCAGCTGAGATTGAAACGGGCAACTTTCGAGTCCCCTTCACTTTCAAAATTTAAATAGATATACCCTTCCCCCGGCGTTCCGGGCCTACCCGCATTGAGAGAGGAATAGGCACTCGGACCAGCAAAGACCAGCCGCTTCACCGGCCAGGTTTTCCCACCATCAAAGCTCCCCCAAACCGTGGCCCGCTCCCGTTTCGCCGCTGTCGTATCTATATTGGAAAAAATGAGTATATCCCGGCCTGCAACCGGAAGCCGAACCAGACCACCCATACATCCATAGGAACGATGCTGATGCCCATCAGGAAGGATTTCGACAATCCGGAACTCCCGCCAGGTCTTCCCACCATCATAACTCCAGGCCTCTCTCCTTCTGGTATTTCGCGGACGTTCCTGCCAGTGCACCCGGCTGTTATAATAGATCCGCCCATCCGAAAGCTCCGCCAGCGTCGCCTCTCCGGTACCGTTTTCCGGAAACGGATCACTGGTCTGCCAGGTCTTCCCGCCATCGTCTGAATACATCGCATTGGTGTAGTGCGTGTGCCAAACCGACTCCGGACGGTTTCCGAGACCGTAAAAGCGGGTCGGACGCAGCAGGCGCCCCTTGTGCTCGCCGTGCCGCAAAGTGATTCCGTGCTCATTCATATGCATCGATGGCAGATCCCCGTTCGACGCCGGTTTGATCACGGGCTTTTCCGGTTTCCAGGTTTTCCCATCATCCTGACTGCGATAAATCGTCAGCGGCGCCGGAGGGTGGCTTTCCTCGACAAAAGCAAGAATGTCGCCAGTGCCTTCATCGACGGTCGTTCCACCACCCTGAAAACCCTTCTCCGCTATCACAATCTCCTCACCCCAGGTCTTTCCGCCGTCTTCACTGCGCCTTGCCCGAATTCTCTTGTTACCGAGAGTGACCAGAATAGTTCCATTCGTGGTGACGACAACGTTCGGGAAACGCTCCCCTTTCAAAACCGTCTGGATCTCCAACTCAGGTTTCGCAAGAAAAGGTGCCAAAGGCCCTTCAAAAGCACTTTTTTCCTGAGCCAGCAACGAACCGCTCAGCGCTACAGTTAAGAGTAAAAATCGAGGTATCATATCTATATAGATTTCGTAGAGTAATTATCAGGTTAAATGGCGATCGAAGAACGACAGCACCGTTTCGCGCCCGAAAGCAAGCTGCTCCCGAACCACTTTTTCAGCGCCGGAGGCATCGCGTTTTTTCAGTAAGTCGAGGAGACGCTGATGTGATTCGATCGTCGACCGAATCAGCTCTTCAGAAAGCAGTCCGGGAGAACCGCGATGAGCTGAAAAACAAAGCGACAGGACGTGGACATCGTTAGTAATCTTTGACAGGAACCGATTCCGGGAGCTCTCAATTAACAGTTTGTGAAACTGCTCATTCAGATCAAGCCAGCGCTCCAGATCAGCGCCGCTTGCGCCCCGCTTCCGGCCCAGAATCGTTTCACCGAGGCTTTCCCACCTCCCTAAAATCGAGCCCAACTCCTCCGTTTCGTGATCTGTCATAAAGCGCGCCGCCTGCCCTGCCGCAAAAGGCTCGAACAGCACTCTCACATCGTAGATCTCGGCAATTTCCCGCCGGTCAAATTTGCGGACAAATGCTCCCGCCCCGGCGACCTGCTCAACAAATCCCTCACTGGCGAGGCGACTAATCGCCTCCCGAACCGGAATAAAACTGGTCCCCAACTCCTCAGCGAGTGCCCGGTTCACCAGGCGGTCGCCCGGGGCCAAATCACCGCGAAAAACCTGCTGACGAATATGTCGATAGGCTTTTTCACTGAGAGAAATGGTGGTCATACAAATCGGAAATCAACTTCTGTGCGTTCATGTTATAACATGACATCACACTCTGAAAAACCGACTTCTGTTGGCGCATTCCTGTCGTACCGGTTAACGGGAAATCAAATCGACAATCAGTTCTTCGATCCGCATTGCATTTACGATCCTTCCGAAAATGATGCCTTCGTTCAGATTCTGAATCGTCCCCTGGGTCGCCGTAACCGCACCACCCGGGTAGACACTCAGCACTCCTCCGGGAACACCGCTTCCCGGATTCAATCCCCAATACCCCAGGGTTTCGGTAACCTCGACTGTGTAGGGCCCACCGCCCATATCAGCGCCATGCATCGAAGTTGACCAACTTCCCGCAAGATTGGCAGTCGTCGTTGATGAAGAGATGATATTTCCGGCGAGATCTTTCACTACCAGAGAAATCATCGAACCAGGAGTACTCATCCCGGCGAAAAATGGAGTCAGAGTCAACTGCGGAACACCCTCGAAATCCTGACTTTCAGCAATCGAACCGATAAACAGACTGTTCTCCCGCATATCGCGGAAAGCACTGAGAATGCCTTCAAAACTAAAGCCCTGAGTAATTGAAATTTCGGCTGCACCCGTCGCTTCCTCCCCGTCGCTGATAGACAATGCCACCAGTCGCGGCGACCGGTTCGGATTGGGATTGGTGTTGGTATACTGAACCTTTTTTATCGCCGTTTCATAATCGGCCTGAGAAGCCGTTCCTGTGATCACCACGGTTCCGGTCGCATTATCGATTGTGGCAACCAGACCACCGGGTAGAGCCCCGGATAGAGAAAGCTGATCTTCACCCGGAATCCAGTTTTTGACCCGAAGCACCGCGCTCTCCATATTTGGATCATCAACATCGGTAATTGAAATCGACGGAACGATCGTCACCGGAACATTGACGAACCCACCAGTGACTTCCGAAGCAACCCCGGTAATGATTACTGGATCATTCTCACCCACGATCGTTACCGTAATGGTGGAAGTCGAAGATACCCCGTTGTTATCCGTGATCGTATAAGTGAAAACTTCCGTCACGACCTGCCCCTCATCAAGAGCCTGCACAGCCGGTCGATTGTTATCCACAGCGTAGGTATAGTTCCCCTGATCAGAAATCTGAAGAGATCCATACGTCGAGACCACCGTCGTTACACCAGTGGTCACGTTGGCAGCGGGAGCCGCATCGCCATCGAAATCAATCGAGGTTACGTTCAGAGAATTGTCAGCAAAGTTATCATCCACATCCTCTGAGGGAGGCACCACGTTACCGGTAGCCGTATCCGACCCGCCAACACCGTCTTCATAGACAGTCTCAGTTAGCGGTCGTGCGATAGGATCATCGTTAGTTCCCTGGATCGTCACCGTCAACGTGGCGAATTGAGTATTCCCCCCCGTCACATCCAGCATTTCACCACCAAGCACCACATTATCTATGATCCCTCCGTCGTTCCCGTCATTTCCATCACCGTCAACATTGTAGGAGACCAGCCCAAGCGAAGTAATTTGGGACCCGAGGGAAGCTGTCGCGCCGGAAGCGCTTGTGTATGTCGCGGGCGGAAGAGCCGGATTCGCAACCAGATCAGGATCTACCCACACTTCAATCGTTTCGACACCATCGATTAACACCACCCGGCCCACTACCAGGTGAGTCTCATTTAAACTGAAAACGCCCGAGGCAACCGTGCTGTTTCCTACAACCAGATCCGCCCCCTTTGCCACTATCTGAAAGTCTCTAGTGGAATCATAATCAGGGTAGGATCCCCCGGTTGTCGTATCGTTATCCTTGGGATTCAGGGTGATCCCACCATACGACGTGGTCTCCGGATTCTGAACCAGAAACGAGAACCAGACATCCCCTTCCATAGGCGTGGCGAGATCGGCCACTCCCTGCCGCACCTGATGATACCTACCTTGCGCCGCATCTGAATCCGTCTGTGGTAAATTATAAAGATCCGAGGACAGGCCTGAATGAGGCGTCGTAATCGTAGCCGTTCCGGTAAACGCCCCGCTGATTCCGACTCCGTGAGTGGAATCACCAACACTACCAACGCCTCCAAAATTTATTACCACTGATGGTGCCGGGCTGGTTTGATCCGTTACGGCATAGGTAAAAGTATCCGCCAGTGTATCGCCATCATCGAGAGCTTCCACCGCGGGATTTGTCTCATCAACGATGTAGGTAAAAGATCCGTCTGCATTGAGTTGTAAAGTTCCGTAGCTCCCGGCTTTAGTCCCCCCGGCTCCGGTTGTCGCATCGCTGGAATTCGTTCCGCTACCGAAGGCCACCACATCCAGATTTCCGGAATCGGATTCGTCGACATCTGAATCGTTTGTCAATACGTTCCCGGTGCCGTTGCTACCGGCTGTCCCGTTGGACAAGCCCCCGGCCTCAACTGCGATCGCCGTATCGTTATCCGCATCAGGAAGATCATTGGTTCCCTGCACCGTTATATTCAGACTTGCGGAATCGGAAGCGATTTCCCCGACGATCCCTTTAATCACCAAATCATCAAGGCGATTGATGAAACTTGTCCCAGAAGAGTCATCGGAAAAAGCAAAACGGAAAGTAACCGGAGTGGTTAGGTTTCTATAAGCGCTCCCCAAATGTAGCACCGAAGTTTCCTGCCCGCCGTTTAAGGGTTGCACAAACTGATCCTCGGGATGCAGAGCACTGGCAAACCCGTCAAGGCTTGAACTGAAATGAACGGCACCCATTGTTCCGCCACCAATTGAAGAACCTGAAGTGTTAATGTAGTGATCAAACTCAAAAGAAGTCAATGAAATCGTCTGCCCGGCCTGAGGTGTGATCGTAAACTCAAAATAATCATCATCGATTAGCGCGCCAGCCTGGTCCGCAGCAGTCGCATCGCCCCGGGTAAGCGAGGTGTAAGTGGACCCGGAAATAAAGCTATCAGTATCACCCGCTCCTTCATTAGTTCCGTCGATAACAGACACAACACCAGCAGAGATGGCACTATTCACGCTCCCGGCGTTGCCGTTGCCCGTGAAGGCATAGTTAGCCAGAGTGACTTCCTGTCCATCACTAATCGTATAGACAAACTCTTCAACCATTGAATCACCATGATCCAATTCGTCCGCTAATGCCTGATTCACTGAATATTGGTAGCTCCCGTCAGAGAAAATTTCGAGGGTACCGTAAGCCCCATCCACCAAAATTGATTCCCCGCTTCCGATTACCCCACCTCCATTGGTGGAACCGGCAAATGGCGTTCCGTTAAAGGTCACCTCAGTTACATAACTCGCGTCAGCCGCGTCAATATCCGTATCAGCAACATCTCCGTACCCGGCATCATAGGTACCACCGACCGTACCAATCACGTTTCCGGTTGGATCAATTCCTAAAGTCCCGTTACCCACACCGCCCGCTTCCACCGCGATGTTGGCATCATCATTGGCTACCGGATTATCATTTCGACCTTCAACCGTTATCGTTAAATCTGCGGTCGCGGCACCCCGCGCACCGTAAATCACCAGGTCATCGAGACGGTTCACATAGGTGCTGGAACTGGAATCGTCCGACCAGGTAAAACGAAATGTGACAGGAGTCGCAATGTTTACGAACTCACTCCCGAGATTAACCTTATAAGTAGGGTAGTTGTAACTGTTACTAAAGGTATTTGCTTCGAACGATGCCAAAACTGGATGACCACTTCCAAAACCACCAATACTGGACTGAAAGTATAAAGTATTATTAAAATTCCCACCGGAGATTCCCGCGTTAAACTCCAGAGAGCTTAAGGAGACAGGCTCCCCGGGCGTCGGAGTGACCGTAAATTCGAAGTAACTACCACCATCCAGCGCATCGGCTTGGGTGCTCGCCGTGGCGCTCGCAAGAATCAAGGCCGTATGCGAAGAGGCCGAAATAAACGTTTGTGAACCCGAACCACTCCCTTGAAGGCCACTGACACTGATAGATCCATCAACCGAGGTCGCCGGACTGTTCTGGGTATTACTACCGGAAGGATCAAGATCGTATCTCGCCAACTCGGTTTCATTCGCAATGGTGTAGGTAAACACTTCCGTCGCGGTCTCGCCGCTATCGAGAGAATCGGCAACACTTTGATCAACCTCGTAGGAATAGCTACCATCGGGATTGATCGTGAGAGTTCCGTATTCTCCGTCAACTTTTGTCCCGCTCGCAACTCCACCCCCGGAATTAACACCCAGAGGCGTTCCACTGCCGGTATACTCAACATTCGTTACCGTGACACTGCCATCGCCTGCTGTCGGGTCTTCATCTCCATCAGCATCGGTATCAGCGACATCACCCGCTGAAGCTCCAGCCCCGCCCATCACATTACCGGTAGGGTCAACCCCGAGTATGCCGTTGCTTATTCCGCCAGACTCGATTGCAGTTGCTGCATCATCATTCGCGACGGGGTTATCATTAGCTCCATTTACGGTGATCGTCAGCGTCGCTCTTTCCGAAAAGCCGCCGCCGTTCGCCAACTTACTGACTTCACTCGCATCCAGCGCCCGGGTCACCACGCTCAAATCATCGAGACTGCCGTTGAACCATCTGACCGGCTCGAACGAGTTGCTGTCATGCCCTCCAAAAGTCAGTGTATTGTCGACTGAAAGAGAGAAGGTATCATCAGAACCTTGGAAGGTTCCATCAACATACAATGAGATTCCGTTAGCGGCATCCTTCACGATACTGTAGTGATGCCAATCGCCCGGCGCCGCAGCTCCGGCCACGGTGATACTTACTTCGGTGCCACCCGAATCGATATAGGTTAAGTTCAGATTGTTACTCCCTGTAACGCCCTGGAGGTACATTTCGGGGCCGCCCCCAAAACCATCACCGTTCCCCAGTAACAGTATGAAGTCGGTTGAGTCAGTATCCCCACGATTATAAAACCCCGAAATCGTCCAATCGTTGGCATTAAAATCGAATCCATTGGTATCCACATTAATCCGCGCGCCTTCCGTAGGCTGAGTTGATCCACCACCATTCTCATCAAACGTCGCAGCCCAACCGCCCGGCGCATTGGTTGACACGTCTGAATTGGGTGCGATTCCCTCAGATCCTACCCGAGTGATGGTCCCATCATTTCCTGTTCCGGATGGATTAGCGGCCAGACTCGAAAGGTTTTCAAAGCTATACTCGGCAAGAAGATCGCCGCCGTTCCGCACCGCGTTCGAATCTGAATCGCTGATTTCATAAGTAAATTCTTCACTGCGGGTTTCCCCGGCATTCAGACTGTCGACAGCGCCATCGTCCAACACATATTCATAACTGCCGTCAGGATTAATCGTCAGAGTACCAAATTCTCCATCCACCTTGGTGCCACTGGAAACCCCGCCTCCGGTATTAGTGGCCTGATAGGGAGCTCCACTTCCGGTGTATTCGATAGTTGTCACCACGACACTGCCGTCACCCGCAGTCGGGTCGTCATCAGCATCAAGGTCGATATCTGCGACGTCACCTGCCGCAGCTCCGGCCCCACCCATCACATTTCCAGTTATCGTAGCGGATTCCCCCGCATCAGCACCACCCGTTTCATCAATTTCACGGGCATCGTCATTTGCGACCGGCTCGTCATTAACACCCTCAACAGAGATGGTCACCGTCGAATCGATAGTGCCCTCGATCACCAAATTATCGATATCCATCTCATTCCCCGTCTGCGGGGTATGGAAATAGACCCGGAAGGTCACATCGGTAGTTAACCCGCTAAAGTCTCCGGCAAAGGATTCCAGATCAATCTCTACACTTTTCTGATTTGGCCTGGAAAAAGCTGTGTTTACATTCCCTTCCCTTGCCAGATCATCCGTAAAACCATCGACGCTGGAGCGGACCGCGTAGCCTCTTTGACCGGAGCTAGCACCTCGCGCCAAATCAAATGACAATTGCGTCATTGAATAGATCTCACCATTTGCGTTCACCGTGAACTCAAAATAGATATCTTTCGAGATCGATTCAGCCAAAGCCGCCGCAGGATCAGTGATCTGAGTCATATTGACCTTAGGCGCAACCCTCATCAATGGGCTGGAGTAACCAGTGGGAGTTGTCACCCCTAAAAGGTTCGCGCCGCCACCGACTGTGATATTACTCAGCGTCAAATTAGTCGGTGCAGAATCTACTACGGTATTCCCATCGTTGAAATCAAAGGTCGCCAGATTTTGCTGGATCGCTTCAGACCAGGACAGACCATCGTAGAAATCGAATTTCACCTTCCGGGCCTGACTTTCATCCGGGGCATCACTGGTATTTTCAAAACTTACCAGGCGAAGCGCCGCCTCGAAATCAGCCACCGTGGCGCTCGCATTAGCCGCTGAGAAGGTAACCTTATCCCCCGCCGCGCTGACGGTGGCGACTACATTGTTCAACGCACCGCTGACACCTAACAGGTCTTCACCGGAAACGAAACCTGCAACGATCTCCGCGGTAGCCTGAAAGTTCAGAGGATCAGGACCACCATCGATATCGGTGAGAGTCAGCCCCGAATCAATGACGATGGGAAAGCTCTCCTCTTTAAAAGCCAGATCTACCGATGAGCTCAGAACCGGACTATCATTTAACGCCGTCAAAACAACGTCGTTGCCATCACCGCCCAGATAACTGATCTGGAAACTGTGACCGTTGGAACGAATCGTAGCCCCTTCCGCCAACCCCAGAAAAGTGCCACTTACCACATCGGAACTGGTATCATTATCGAGGAGGAGGAACTCAGTTCCGGTCACGATATCAGCAGAAGCATCTACCTGAAGATCCAGCGTCCCGGCAAGAACGACTGAACCTTCGACATTGAGAAGATCGGACGCTCCCGCATCGGTAATATTTATTTCCAAAGAGCCACCTGCCTCCAGCTCGTAATCCCCCTGAATCGTCAGCGTATCAGCCTCTGCATCCGCACCGATCTGGAGGGTTCCTCCCGCCTGATTTAGCGCAAAACCAATCGTGCCGACATCCTTAAGAACCCCATCAGTGAAAGTGAAAGTTTCAGTCCCCCCACCTTCGGTGATGGTTCCGCCCTGCAGGTCAAGAACCCCGCCACCCAGATTCAACGTCCCTGTGGTATTAGCATCGGCAGTCGAAATGCCCAACCTATCGGTATCAGCAAGAACAATTGAGTTCGCAGTCACCGTGCCAGCCGTATAGGTCAACGCCCCTTTCCCGCTACCACCATCTCTTCCATGAAGACCGATTTCAAGGGTATTGAGGGTTGCTTCAAATGTCCCGCCGGAGAGATCGATGTGAGATAATCCAGGGTTGGTTCCGGTGTTAATACTGTTATTACCAATCACCAAATCGGCTTCCGAATTCGTATTCCCTCTCAAGGTAAACGTTCCTCCCGCAACAATATCAACCAAAGCCTTCGTCTTCAGGTCACCGGCGATAAAGGTATCTACCTCAAAAGTGTTCCCGGCTCCACCTAAATGCAGGGAAGTCGTTTGGCTCTGGTTATCGGCGGAATTGGTATACCCCAATCGAAAATTTTCAGCTACCACCGTATTTTCATTCGCAGTGGACAGGGTCAACGATCCCTTGGTTGCTCCGACACTTCCCGTACTTGTAAGGGAGCTGTAACCGGCCAATACATCAGTCACTGCAATCGTCACCGAATCCGCAGCAGCAAAATTGACGACCCCCGAGGTTACCCCGGTGGGGGAGGCTACATCCCGGAATCCTATGAGGAGTTGCCCGGCACCATCCCCGACTGAAACATCACCGCCGGACACAGTCAAATTCGCAGAGCCGGGGTTATATCCAACCCGAAGATCATCTACCTGAAAGCCACCGTCCGTAACCGTGAAGGTTCCGTTATCGATATTTAGCACACTGGATCCACCTCCGTCGAAGACCCCGTTTGCTACCGTAACCGATCCACCCAATTGATTGAAAGTCCCCTTGGTGTTGAGCGGGTTATCACTCGTCCCCGGGTTCCCCAGATAAATCCGGTTCGCATTTACCGTTCCCGAATCGAAAGTTAATGTTCCCAGCCCTTTTCCGGAAACGGACGAATGCTGTCCCAGATAAACATCATCCAGAGTGGCATTAAAAGTCCCTCCAGCAAGATTAAGAACGCCAGTGCTGGTCGTGCCCGTCCCGGCATTGTTCCGACCTACATAAAGGTCTGCAGCCCCATTGGCGTCCCCGGTCAAATTCAAAATTCCTCCGGTCAAAATCGTTACATCAGCTTTGCTCTTACGATTACTGATTGTGAAGGTGTCGACATTAAAGTCGTTAGTGCCACCACCCAGAACCATCGAACTGGTGACGCCTTCGTTGCCCGGTGAAGGTGAATCTCCCATCACAATCGAAGTGGCGGTCACCGTATTTAGACCCGTAGCGGATAATTTAAGCTCTCCGCCCACCCCGCCATTACTTCCGGCCACCGTTCCCAGTCGCACATTTGTCACATCAATCGTTACCGAAGAAGCTCCAGATAAATCGAGATTTCCTTCAACTTTTGCACCACCCGTCTCTTCGCGGCCTATATCAAGATTACCGGAACCTCCGCCAATTATGACAACACCGGATTGCACGGTTAAAGAACTATTATGGGCAGCCACACCGGATGCCGTTCGACCCACCCGAAGATTGTCGACATCCATTCCGACCCCGACCGTCATAGTCCCTCCATCGACAAAAAGATTTCCTGTTTCGACATCATTTGAGACGCCGTTTGTTACCGAAACCGTTGCACCATTAAGAAGCTGCAAGGTGCCGGCATCCAGCAAGACTGAATCGGTCGAGGAAATCGTTGCCGTCGAGCCGTCAATCAAGAGTACTCCACTATCTACTGAAGTACTGCCGGTATAGGTATTAACCCCACTTAAAGTCAACGTCCCCGCGCCTGTTTTAACCAAACCACCGTCTCCAATAATTTCACCGGCGAAAGTGCCGCTTTGCACCGTCAAATAAGTCGCAACTGAGTGCGCACCATCAATACCGCCCAACTCCACGGTCACATTGGAACCTCCGGTCAAAGATTTTATACTGCTGTTGGCTTCGATGAACTTCAGCGTCACTTCTTCAGTAAACGCACTGAGATCTATATCTTCCGCGCTATAGTCACCTTCATTGATCACCAGTGTAACCGGCTCATCATGAGGGGCGGCAGCTAAAGCATCGGAAATGGACTGATAAACCGCTCCCGGTTGATCCCCTGCGACCTCGTCGTCACCATCTGCCACCGCACCGGGAGCCAGATCCGGATTAACATAAAGAACGGATCCATAGCTGAGCACGACATCGCTACCCTCTCCACCACTGTAGCTTATCTGGTAATCCAGACCTCCGATGGTCACCGTAGCCCCCTCCGAGAGCAACGTACCTGAACTGTCTTTAAAAAATCCGCTGGTAACGCCTGAAGTATTATTGATTAAGGTATAGGAATGCGCGCCCGCCGGAATACTTCCCAGCGAGTCGATTGCCAGAGTTGCGATGCCATCACCAAGAACTACATCACCGGTCACAGTAACAACGTCATTCCCCAACCCGGGGACAAAACTGCCGTCACCATCGATTTGAGCATGAAAAGTGGACCCCTGGAGGAACGTCAGAGGACCGGTTGCTAAGCTTCCCACTCCCGACGAAACACCAGGATCCCCGGCCGACAGAATACCAGTCACCTGGACAGCGGCATCAGTGGTTCCGGTGCCTCCAAATGTGGAGCCACCACCGATAAGATAATCACCCGCGCCGGTATGCTGGCCGTTGAGTAGTAGGGTCGAAGGCGCGGAAAACGCTTGAACTTCAACATTGTCCAATTGCCCGTCGTATCGGCTTCCCCCACCGCCAAAAGCAATAAAATGTTCCAGATCCCCCGTTCCACTATCAAAACTTAAAGTACCTCCCTGCTGAACACCTCCGAGGTAGACCTCAAACGTATTTGCCGTATGATCAATTAGCAACTCAACGTTGTGCCACTGATCAACATCAACTCCAGTAGCCAAAGTGACCATTCCGCTCGTCGAATCTCCGGCCACCAGATTTACTTTACCATCCGCGGCAGCCCCATCGTAAACAAACCCCACATAGATCCGCATATCAGAAAGTTGCCTTTTCTGAGCACCGGCACTTTCCTCAACCCGGCCCGCTATCGTTTCAGTCACACCATAATACCATTCACCCAGCTCACTCTCGACCAGCGCATCAAATGAAACTCTTCCGCTCTCACCTTCCACTATCGAAGCCTCATTGAGGGCACGATGGATTCCCCGGTATTCGTTGCTGGCACCGAGAGTTGTAGAATTTAGTCCGCCTGAATATCCGAATGCGATATGCTTATTCCCACCACTGATTTCAACTTGAACCGTTCCAGTGGTATTACGCTGCCAATTTGAATCAGCGCCCCCGTTTCCTGTCCCATAAGATTCGAAATCATCTGAAACAACGGCAACCCCGACATTGGTGGGCACTGTATAGGTATTATCACCCGAAAAAGTGACCGTATGACCACCCAAAACCCGGACAACATCCGAATCGGTACCTCCAATTTGGGTAATGTCGCCACCGACAATGATATCTCCGGCTTCGGCATTAAAGGTGAGCCCGGTATTGAGATCGGCCCGATGAATAAGCCGGGTATTAATCGTCTGTGTGTTAGTAGACAAATTGATCACCTCGGAGCGATCAACATTTCCCCCGGTCCCCAGCATATCGATTGAGTTACCCGACACCGTGAAAGCGCCGGCGTTTTCATCAAAGACGATACTGTTTACATTGCGACCTCCGGCTCCTCCCGCCTGGTTCTGAGTAACCGTTGTGTTATTGCCGTCAAAAACGATCGATACAAAAGGTTCACCTTCCACCGGAGCTGATCCATCCTCCCAATTTGCATCAGTCGTCCAGTTTACTCCATTTCCACCGATCCAGGTTTCCGCATTTACCCAATCCCCCATCGCATCAGCCGAAATAGCGAAGTGTGCTCCTTCCAGACTCAAAGGCGCGGCCCCCTCAGCCTGATCCATCAAAATTTCCCGTCTTTCGCCCTCTTCGAAAAGCCCGTACATCACATTCGCCGCGCCGATGGACTGATATATGTCACCCAAACCCAGAACGTGCCCGATTTCGTGCTGCAAAACGGAAAGAAGATCGATGCGGTTTGATGCACCCAGCCCCGTCACGGCCTCCATACTACCGTCTTCAAGCATCGTGAATTCCTCGTTTTCGAAAGGCGTCGCATCGACAAACCAGCCCCGCCCCGCGGCATCGGAATCGATAAAAATATGTGACCCTTCCGCATAACCCAGAACCGCGCCGTCGAGATCGAGAACCGATATTTCGACCGACTCAAGAGCAGCCAGCTGCTCATCACTCAAACCCGAACTTTTCCAATGCTCGATCGCAGCGGAATTCAAGAACGAAATCTCATCCCCGGTCAAGTTATCGAAACTGGTCAGAACTACCGACGCTCCAGTCTCAGCCTTCTCCTCAGGCAGGACCGCAGCAGAACCGAACTCCCCGACCGATTCGAACCCCTCAGATGGACTATTTTCCGCCGCATCACCCGTTGCTTCAACCGGTGCCTCGAGAGGCGCCCCCGAGTAAAGAACACGAGGCTCAAGTGCCTCAGCAACGTATTCACGTTCAACCTTTTGTCGGTTAGTCATCACTTCCGGAGAAGTCTGACCTCTGCTAAAGATTTTTTTAAGAAGAGAGCTCTTCTGCATGGCAATGTTTGGTTCGAGTGTTCAGCCAATTGAATTGCTGAACAACCCAATTAGAGGCGCGAAACCTAAACACACGATCAAGTACCCTGACATCGATAAAAAATCGCAATAACGCCATTAATCCCTGCCATTCAGAGAGTTTCACAACAACACCCCTATCAAACCACCATTATTTACTGGCGTTTTTACGTGGCGAAATTCCGGTAAACCGGAATCCGAGGGGTCCGCAGATTCGGAATGTTCGCCAGCCTCCGGGTATGACTAAATGACGGATAATCCGCATCATGAATCAAATTCGAGACCGATTTAACCGGCGCCCCACCAGATCTTTCAATTGTACAGGGTACAATTTAAGACTGTACCCTGTACAATCCCTGCTTTCCGCACTCCTCCTCGCCTGCGCATCGCTGACCAGTGCGGCGGAAATCCATCTGATCGAAGGGCCCCGCACGATATCGATGCAGCCGGAGTATTATCACGGCTGGCCCACCCTGACCCGATTGAAAAACGGCGAGCTTCTCACCGTTTGGTCAGGCCGGAGAGAAGGCCATATCTGCCCCTTCGGCACCGTGGAGATGATGCGCTCCCGCGACGACGGCGAGACCTGGACCTTCCCCCGAACTCTACTTGATGGCCCGATCGATGACCGGGACGCCGGTATCCTCGAAACCACCGATGGCAGCCTCATCGTTACGACATTCACCTCCCTCGCCTACGAAGATCACTACCTGAAAAAAGGCAAAAAAACCGACGACACCGCCTGGATGGCGGCACACAACCGGCTCCCGGATGACAAAGCCCGAAAAGCGGAACTGGGCGAATGGGCTCTTCGCTCAACGGACGGGGGAGTCACCTGGTCGGAGCGAATCCATACTATAGTAAACAGTCCCCACGGACCGATCCAACTAAAGGATGGTCGCCTCCTCTATGCCGGCAAAGAACTATGGGAAGAGGAAAAAAGAATCGGCGTATGCGAATCCAAAGACGATGGCAAGACCTGGACCTGGCTCGCCGAAATCCCCACCCGCGAAGGTGATGCCTTTGCCAACTATCACGAACTACATGCTGTGGAATGTGATAGCGGAAAAATCATCGTCCAAATTCGAAATCACAACCCTCAGCACAAGGGTGAAACGCTGCAAAGCGAATCAACCGATGGCGGAAAAACCTGGACCACTCCCCACTCAATCGGAGTCTGGGGCCTGCCTTCATTTTTAAACCGGCTTCGGAACGGGGATCTACTCATGACCTACGGCCACCGGACCCGTACCTACGGAGTGCAGGCCCGGGTCTCCAAAGATGAAGGCGAAAACTGGTCGGAACCACTACTTATATCCGACGATGGAGCCGGCGGAGACCTCGGCTACCCCTCCACCGTCGAACTGGAAACCGAAGGAACCTTTCTCACCGTCTGGTACGAAAAACTGAAGGACTCTCCCAACGCCGTTTTACGATCGGCAAAATGGAAATTTGCCGAGCCCGCACTCATCGAATCGATCACTAAAGAGGTCGTGAGATCCAATCGCGACGGCACGGGGACCACCTGGTTTCATCCTCGCGCCTGCGTTGTCCCCGGGGAAGGTATATTGATGAACCTCCAGGAAATCGGAGGCTCCGATTACTTCGGCCCGGTCAATTGGTCGAAGACTACCGATTCTGGAAAAAACTGGAGCCCCCCTGAGCCCGTAGCCTCTCTGGGCCGGGACCCCGTTCCCGAACACGAAGGACTCCAGGCCGGAGTTTGTGATGTCACACCACAGTATCACCCCAAAACCGGCACCGTGCTCGCCCTCGGACATGTCGTCTTTTACAAAGGTCCCCGCTTCTCCAAAGGTGACCAACTCCCCCGCTATCCGGTATATGCCGTTCGGAAACCGGACGGCACCTGGTCGGACCGGAAAATACTGAAATGGGACGATCCCCGCGGGAGTTTTATCTACTCGAATAACTGCGGTCAACGAGTTGTGATGCCAAATGGTGATATCATCATGGCATTCACTTTCGGGCCCGAATCAAATAACCGGATGGTAGCCGGTGTCAGGTGTACCTTTGACGGCGAAACATTGAACATTGCCGAAGTCGGCCCCCCACTTAAAAACGAAGTGGGCCGGGGTCTGCTTGAGCCATCCGTAACCCGGTTCCGGGACCGCTTCTATATGACAATCCGAGCGGAAGATGACCGGGGCTATGCCGCAGTCAGCGACGATGGCATCAACTATAGAGAAAAAACCGCATGGTCGTGGGACGACGGAGAACCACTCACCATGTCTACCACTCAACAGAACTGGCTCACTCACTCAGAGGGACTGTTTCTCGTCTATACCCGGAAAGACAAAAGTAACGAAAAAGTAATTCGATGGCGCGCCCCGCTCTGGATGGCACAGGTCGATCCGGAGCGGCTCTGCCTGATTCGCGACAGCGAAAAAGTGGTTCTCCCCCTCGTGGGCGACGGCATCAACCAGCCCGATGACGTGGCTTTGATGGGCAACTTCCATGTGACCAACATCAGCCCCGAAGAATCCTGGGTTACAACCGGGGAATGGATGCCCAGACGTGAAGCCAAAGGCGATCAACTCGTTGCCCGCATCCGATGGAGCCAACCCAATAAACTCGCGCTCTCTCAGAATTTGAAACAGGCCTCCCAAACCTGGAAAACTCTCGAGCCCTACTTTTCGGTTCCTTCGAAATTCCAAAACGATTTCGGCAATTACCAGTCTCCCCGGGGGGACAAAAAAATCGACTGGCCAGCCCGTAGGAAACAAATCAAAGCGGAATGGATGGAACGAATCGGGAAATGGCCGCCATTGATAGAGCAACCGGAAGTCACCATCCTCGAAACGACCCGTCGGGAATCTTTCACGCAATACAAACTTCAGTTCGACTGGCTACCCGACCAAACCACGACCGCCTACCTTCTGGTTCCGGACGGCGCGAAGCAAAGCCCGGCTGTCGTAACTGTCTACTACGAACCGGAAACTGCGATAGGCCTACATAACGATACGAAAAAGGATCGTGATTTTGCTTTGCAATTGACCCGGAAAGGATTTGTCACCCTCTCGCTTGGAACTACCGAAACGACAAATAACAAAACCTACTCGCTTTACTATCCGAATAGGGAAAAGGCCGAAATGGAAGGGCTTTCCGCCCTCAGTTACGCCGCCGCGAATGCCTGGCAGGTTCTCGCCGCCCGCCCCGAAGTTGATTCGAGCAGAATCGGAATCACAGGCCACTCTTACGGAGGGAAATGGGCATTGTTCGCCGGAGCTCTCTATGAAAAATTTGCTGCGGTGGCAGTGTCAGATCCGGGAATCATGTTTAACAGTCACCCCAGTGTGAACTACTGGGAACCCTGGTATCTCGGCTGGCACCCCACCCCGTGGCGGAAGAGGGGTATCATCACGGAAGAAAACCCGGCTCAAGGGGTATACCTTCAACTCATCGAAGAAGGCCGTGATCTACATGAACTGCATTCCCTGCTCGCCCCCAGACCGTTTTTCGTCTCAGGCGGAGCCGTCGACCCACCCGAACAGTGGAAGGCTCTCAATCATCTCGTCACCCTCAATTCTGAACTGGGCTTCCAGAATCGGGTTGGTATGAGCAATCGCCCAGACCACTCTCCCACCCCCGAATCAAACGCAGTTCTCCTTGCCTTTTTCGAACACTTTCTCGGAATTAAGGACTAAAAATGTCCGGCCGACCATTCCCCGAACTGATATTATTAAAGGTAGTCGCCGCCCCACCTTGACCGCTAACCAATATCCCAGACAGCCCATTGGAAGTTGCTGTATTGAAAGTAATAAAGCTAAAGTTTAAACCGAAGTTAAATCCGTTGGATACATTAACTAAAGACGTATTACCCGTAACAACGCCATTATTAACGCCAATGCTGAATCCATCCTCGTCGCTATGTTTCACCGTGTTGTCACTGATCGTCCCGCGGTTTTCACCGTCTAAATCCAATCCATCGTCACCGGCGTGAAGCACAGTATTCCCGCTGATAACTCCGCTGTTATCGAAAAAATCCAAACCGTCATCATCCGATCGCATTACGATATTGCCCGATACCTGTCCAAAGTTGGTGTCGCCCACTTCAATACCGTTTTCACCGGTCATGGACACGAAGTTATTTCTGATAATCCCGTTGTTATCACCCTCGACTTCTATCCCATCACCGCCATTATTTATGACACGGTTATGAGCAATCAAACCATTGTTATCTGTCCCGATTTCCAGTCCATCATCGCCATTAAGAGTGGACAGGTTGTTGGAAATGATTCCATCATTCACTCCGACAAATAAACCGTTCCCCTCATTTCCTGAAAAAGTATTGTTCGCAATCAACCCGGTGAATGTCCCGGCAATTCCGATCCCTCCTCCGGTAATACCCACACTACCACCGAAGGCACCGGTTACCCTGTTGTTAATAATCGTCACATTACTGACAGAGCCCCCACTACCGATACCATTGACGCCACCCTGAATGTGTAAGCTGTCCACGATCGTATTATCAGCCAACTCTACGACCCGGTTGGCTGAACTGGTTCCCCTGATCCTGCCACGGGAACCGGGTAACCGCATAGTGATTTGCCGTCCCGTTGTCGTCCCGATAATTGTCTGAATACTGTCACCACCGGCTAATCGCTGACCATTTAGCAGCTGGTGATTCCCTACTGTTACATAATCCCCACTGACAATCGCGGTTCCGTTCCGTCCCGCTTTCGAGATGGCACCGTCAACGCTCAGATTACCACCTGTCACAAAAAGGGGATCTCCTTCAGCATCGTTTACCAGTTCGCCACCACTGCGATTCGTTACAATATCTATATCGCGAACAATCGGATCCAGCATGCGACGCTCCAGACGACTCAGGCTGCGGTAGCCCTCTCCGGGGCCGAAGGGGGTATCGCTGAAACCTCCGGGTTTTCCAAATTTCCCGAGCGGAATTTGAAAGCCAATCCCCGCAAAGCCTCTAGTTTCTCTCACTTTATCCCACGTCACTTCCCCGGAAATCGTCACCCGGGATCCCTCACCGAGCATCGGGGTGTCAAACAATCGCATTTCGAGCCGCAAGCGGGGTCCGGCGATCGCTTCGTACAAAGCCGCGTCATTGTTAAAGTAAAAAGCCCCGCCATAAGCCCTCACTTCGTTCCCGTTAGTTCCAAAACACTTCAACAGTTTGCCGGCTTCATAATCCATCCCCCCGTAGGCTCGCTCCTCGATACCGCTCACATACAGCCGATTTCGAATAATGGAGAGATCGCCCCGCCCCGTGCTTTTCCCATCCCTGTCCGTGGGAATGTAAGCATTAATCCGGTGATCCCATACCTCTCCCAATATCTCCGCCCCTACTGTGATTTGATCAAATTTGTTCCGCGAGAGATCGGAAAAGTGACGATCAAAAAACGCATAAACTCCTACGATTTTGTCATCCAGCACCTTCCGGTAAGCCAGTCCGGCGTTGTATTCTTCATCTTCCAAATCGTCCACCCATCCGCGAAAATCGAAAAAGAACATCGAAGTTTCATCCTGGTGAAGCGGCATCACAAAGCCCAATTGCCCGATGTGACGGGACCCGGTCTTAAATTCCGCATTCAAGGTGGAATGCCATTTATCCAGATCTGAAAATTCAAATTCTGACTCTTCAGCTGCGCCAAGCACCCCAATTCCGAGCAAAAAAAGCATCAAGGAAAGGCAAAACCATCGGCATAAATGGTTGAAAATGAAGGCAAACATACGAAACGTTGAGCTACCAATGCTTCAGAGAAGCCGGTAGTCAACCCTTGCTCTTTAAAAAGTCTCATTAATAACTTTCATGAATTCGATTCTGCGCCCTTTAAGCGCCGTTTGTACCCTTCTTTTCGTGGTTCCGGCATTCGGCCAAAATAAAGCCCCGCAAAACGATCCTTTCCTTCATGCCTACGCCAATCCTGTCGATAATCCCGAGCTACCCCGGGTGCTGATTATCGGCGATTCGATTTCAATTGGATACACCCCGCGAGTTCGGCGGACCCTGGACGGAACGGCAAATGTTCACCGCCCGAAGACCAATTGTCGCTGGTCTGCCTACGGGAAGAAGCACATCATGGATTGGATGGGTGATTCAGAGTGGGATGTCATCCATTTCAATTTTGGTCTCTGGGATTGGTACGGATGGAGCCAGGATCCGAAGGCAACTCCGGAGTCCTACGCTGCGAGCCTTGACAGCATAGTGACTCAACTGAGGAAAACCGGAGCAACCCTGATCTTCGGTCTGACAACTCCGCCCTGCACCGGACCGGAGAAAAAAGTAAAGATTATCGTGAGCGAAGACCGCGCCCAACGTTTTAATGACGCCGCGATCGCCGTAATGAAAAAGCACGGCGTCAAAATTAACGATCTCTACTCAGTGATCGGAGATAAGAGAGCAGAGTATCAAAAGGGAACCAACGATGTTCACTACAACGATCCCGGAAGAGACCTTCTCGCAACGAAGGTCTCGGAAAGCATTAGCGAATCTCTTCCTACGAAACCGTAGTTACCTCCGGGTGGGCCGTTTAGTATCGTCACTAGGGATCGCCCGCATTCAAAAGTCCCCTTTCAGGCCCGAAACCTTAGCAATGGGATGCCGCCGCTCCGTGATGCGGACACTCTTGTCCGCATACCCTGAAACGCTTCCCGCTTGAGGCCTGGAAGTATGCGGACAAGAGTGTCCGCATCACACACACACGAACTAAACAATGCCGGTTACATACCGTGCCAATGATCGAAAAGCCCTGGCTACCTCCACGACAGCATTTTCGTGTCCCCACTCAATTCGTGAGCTTTATCCAAAGTGTTGAGCTTCAAACTTAGCGAATCGCCTGACAATTCCGCCCGCAGCCATCCATTCGGGCGGGATTGGTTGAAGACATAGGCAACGGGTGGCTGATTGATTAAATGAATCCCTCCACTGACTTCTTTAAAACCATAGCTGTGGGAATGCCCGTATATATAGGCTTTGATCTGTGGCTTTGACTCAAGAATCCCCATAAATTCGGCAGTATCAGCCAACCCACTGATTCTCTCAGTCGCCCCCTCGGGCATAGGCTGCAGGTAATGATGCCCCACCAGTATGACCGGTTTGTCTCCCAGATCATCAATCGTCGCTGAAATCCATTCGCGCTGTTCCTGACCTATTTCACCCGTCACGTTGTTTACGATTTGTAGGGTATCGATGAGAATCCAGTTGGCATCTTTTGATTCGATCACAGTGATATGGCGATCTTTCACCGTTTCGGCATCAGCATTTGCTTCGGGAAACAACTCAAAAAACGGTCCCCGGTCGTCGTGATTCCCCATCGTGAGGTGAACCGGCACCCCGGCGTCCAGAAGCGGTTGAACCAGCGGACGCAAGGTTGCGTAGTCTTCTTTGAGCCCTTTCAGGTAGGCGCAATCCCCATTGATCAGAGCAAATTCCGGTTTGGTCGGCTCTTTTAAAATCTCATCCACCACGGCACGCAAGTTATCTCCCATGACAGCGCCCCGCGCCTCTTTCATCGGATCCGCATCAATATGAGTATCTGACATCAGAGCATACCAGGGTGCCGCATCCTGAGCCTGAAGCGCAAACGCCGATGATAGCGTGGCTAATGATCCGGTCTTGAGAAATGACCGACGAGATTTGGGATAAAGTGACACTGGCATGGCAAAACCTTGAGGGTTAACCGCGATATCGTCAAATACCGCGATCAATACCCTTTACGGGCGGGCCTCAGTTCACAAACAATTCGTGATCCGGGTTGCCGCCTGAGATCAAATAGGCCAACAGGTCGAGAATATCATCTTCGGTCATAGTGGCCAAAAGCCCCGGAGGCATCATCGAAACTGGCGACGCCTCAATCGATTCGATCTGCCCGGCATCAACCTTGGTGATCGTGCTGGGGGCCATCATATCCGTATTGATCCAGTAGGAATCCTCTTTCATATTCATAATCCGGCCGCTGACTTGTGATCCATCTTTCAGCTTGAAGATACTGGCTCCATACTGATCACTGATTTCCTTACCGGGATCGATAATCGCCTCCAACAAATCGTGAGGGCTGAACTTACCTCCTGCCGCCGTGAGATCGGGACCAACCGCGCCACCTTCGTTATTAAACCGATGACAGACATAGCAGGTCCCCGCGCCGAACATTTGCCGACCGTTTTTGAAATCTCTATTTCCCTCAAGACCTGCACCGAGCAGACCGGTAAGCTCCTCCATCTTCCACATCTTTACAAAACTGCGAGGTTCCGCCGTAAACTGAGGATCGTTTTCCGCCGGTTCGGTTTTAATAATGGCGGTGAGTTCATCAGTCATCTCCGATTTTGGTATCGAAGCCACTGCGTGATTTTTGATATCGGCAAGGTAGTTCCCGAGACGCGCTCCGCCCTTGTAACCGCCCGCCCGGACAAACCATTTCATATAGTCTTTCCGGAGCTCGGGCGTCCACCCGCTTTTCAGGTATCGCAGATTAAGCGCATATCCGATTTCCTCCTCCTGTCCGGAAGCACCAGCGAGCAGTGCCATGCCTTTTTCGACGGCTGACGGCGCTTTGAGATACGCCATAATGGCGGAGATATCACGATTCTCCTCCGGGGTTTGAGCCGGATACACAGGATCGAGCGTTCCAATCAACTTCTCCTTCAGCTTAGCAGACGGCTGCCCGCCACGTGTCAGTGCCAGCGTGATTCCCCGGAGAACATCCAACCGGATTTGTCGATCCTTTAGCGACGCGTAATCAATTTCCGTCGCTTTTTCCAGAACGGCTGCTGTAGAACTTTTGCCACCGGCACGGGCCAGAGCGATCATCGCTATCGAAGAGATGCGGACATCCTCCTCACTGGCGAGGCGCCCCTTCCAATTTTTTACAGGCTGCTTTTCCAGCGCAGCTCGTGCCGCATGACGGATTCCGCGATCAGATGACGCCAGCGAACTCCAGATCCGGTCTAAGTCCCCGGCAGTTGCCTCGGGAGCGCCCTGCTGGAGAAACGCTTCCAGCTCACGACGTTGTTCTCTTTTCTCCGACATTTGCGGTTGCGTTGGCACCGGCTCGATTGATTCCGATCCGGTATAAGTAACCCGGTAGAGACCGGACTGAACCCGGCGTCCCCCAACTGTAAAATACATCGCTCCATCGTTTTGATTGATCAATATATCGGTGAGTGGAAGCGGCTGCGCTCCGGCGAATTCTTCGAAATACCCCGAGTAGGTCGAACCCTTTTCTTCGAGGTGAACGGCATAGAGTTTTCCGTAGGACCAGTCGCAGACAAAAAATGCATTTTGGTATTTGGCTGGAAACTTCGCGCCGTATCCAAAAGTCACTCCGGTAGGTGAACCGGGACCGATATCGACCGCAGTGCCAAAAGTATCACTGCAGTATTCCATAAATTTCCCGGAACCGGTGCGCCAACCAAAGTCGGCACCATCGACTACATGATTGATCCGTGTCGGACGATACCAGGGAGTGTTAAGATCCCATTCCATGTCAGCATCATAGGTGAAGAGTTCCCCTTCCCGATTAACCGCTGCATCGTACTGATTCCGGAAACCAGTCGCGAGAATCTCCCAGGTCTTACCTTCGGGATCGATCTGGGCGATGTGGCCGCGAGGCGCTTCCACGCCCACCATAAAATGCTGGAGAGAGGGCAGCAGTTGATCTTCCGCCCACAGTTCCGGCACGCGGGAGTGAGTATAATCCGCCGGGAGCGCGGTTTGATTGCCCATCACGACATAGAGATGCTTGCCATCCGGAGCAGGTAAAATCGCGTGAGGACCGTGCTCGCCACCTGTGGCGTCGAGCTTTTTAATGGTGACCAGTTTATCGAACTGATCATCGCCATCGGTATCAATCAACCGGAACACTCCGGAACCCGTTGAACTGCTCCGCGAATTTACGACGACATAAAGACTGTCAAAGGCATAGCAAAGCCCCTGCGCATGCCCGATATTCAGCAACCCGTCCTTCATCATCGGGACCGCCTCCTTGGCCGGGGCATCTTTTTTGCCCTTCCCCTTTTTTACCGGAGGGGCGTCTTCGGAAAAAGTGATTTTCTCTATTGATGCCGGATCGAGCACCTCCCCGGCAGCAGGGACCGGAAACCGGTAGAGACCGCCGTATTGATCACTTACGATGAACCGACCATTATCGTCCTCACACATGGCGACCCAAGAGCCTTGTGTATCACGGGGAACCGAGTATAGCAGTTCAATTTTAAACCCTTCCGGCAGGCGGATCTTATCCGCTGGAGTCGCGGTTCGCTGGGCGTGCAGAGTAGACAGGGGGGCGGCAAGCGCCGCCACCATGATCAAAATTCGCGTTGAGAGCTTCATGGCGACAGTCTATCGCCTTCACCCCGATTTTGAATTCTTAATCGAGCCTTGATCGGGCCAGACTTTCTACAAATCCTTTTCCGTCTGCGGAAAGCGCGTTCGTTCGTCGCTTTTGATCGGCACCCCCCAAATCAAACTCCACCATTCAGGAGCCCGTTCGGCATTGTGGTGAATGTTGGGAACCGGCTTCCGGGCATTCACCGAAATTCTCCAAGCGTTCAGCTTCTGTTTCAGATCAGCCACCCTCCCCTTCTTTTCCTCGCGAAGATTATTCTCTTCGCCGATGTCGTTTGCGATGTGGTAAATCTCTACATCCCCGGATCCGTCGAGGTATTCAATAAGCTTCCAGTCCCGCTCGCGAATCGCACTGGCGGGACGATCATGATGATAGTGCGGGTAATGCCAGAACAACGCACCCCGATCGAGACGACTCGCCGGATCAGAAAACAGTGGAAGAAGACTGCGGCCATCTATCACCTGATTTTCAGGAAGCGATCCTTTGGCAGCCTCAACAAAAGTCGGATAAAAATCGTAGGTAATAGTTGGCTCCGCACATACCGTCTCCGGTTTGATTCCCGCAGGATACTTTACAATCAGCGGAACCCGGATCCCGCCTTCATGCAGTGAGCCTTTCTCCCCTTTCAAAGGAGCCAGATCACTGACGAGATCGTCAGCATGCTCCCGGTAATCGTAGCGACGGTTGAGCCCCCCGTTGTCCGATGTGAAAACCACCATCGTATTCTCAGTGAGCCCCTGTCGATCCAACTCAGCAACGATTCGACCGACCTGATCATCCACTTCTTCCACCAGAGAAGCGTAGATAGGATGCGGGTATTCCCTACCAGTCTCCAGAGCCCGCTTTTTATACTTTTCGACCTTCTCTGATTTTCCACCGAGAGGTATATGAACTGCAAACGGGGACAACATCAGAAAAAACGGTTGGTCTTTGCTCTCGCTAATAAAGGTGGTGCAAAGATCAGCCTCGAAATCAGTCCGAAACTGGTCCGGCTCCGGTTGTAGGTCTTTGCGCCCCGAAACACGAAATTTCCCCGGAAGGTGAGGACCGTTAATCTCTGCCGCAAAGTCGTAGCCCTGTTTTTGCGGACCGAACATATCGCCTCTGCCGAGGTGCCATTTACCGACATAACCGGTGCGGTAACCCGCTGCTTTCAGCGATTCCGCGACCGTCACGGTTTCCAGAGGAAGCGCCATGGTTGTTTGCGGAGTGACAACTCTCTCATAAGGTCGCCAGTGCCCCGGGATGAAATCGGTAATGCCTATCCGCGCCTGATTCTGTCCCGATTGCATCGCACAGCGGGTTGGAGAACACACCGCCCCCGCTGCATAGAAATCGGTGAAACGCATTCCATCTTTAGCGAGTTGATCGATGTTGGGCGTATCGATAAAATCATTTCCATAACACCCCACATCGCCCCAACCCATATCATCCACAAAAATGAAGACGATATTCGGTTTGGTCTCTGCGGTTGCGGTGAGCGCACTGATCAACAGAGCGCCGACAACTAGAGAGAACAGAAATTTAGACATGCGGAGGACCTTCAAGTTCGATGACAATTTTCCCGAAGTGACCAGCATTTTCCAGACAATCGTAAGCCACCTCAACGTCTTCAAATGAGAAGACTTTATCAATAACGGGCCGGATTTTATGTTCCGTTAAAAAATGGTTCATCCGCTCGAACATCGCGCGGCTGCCCACATAAATCCCATTCACATCAACCGCACGTGCTACCAATGGAAAGAGCCCTACCGGGGTAGGATCAAAGCCGGTCAAGACTCCAATCATAGAAATCGTTCCCCCGGCACCGACGGCGTTCATCGATTTCCCGAAAGTTCCGGGACCACCGACTTCCATCACCTGGTTCACGCCCTGTTTTCCGGTAATTTCGAAGATCGCCTTATCCCAATCGGGTGTCGTTTTGTAATTAATGCCATTCGTAGCACCCAAATCCATAGCCCGGCCGATCTTATCATCTGAGCTCGATGTGATATATACTTTTCCCCCTGCGGCTGCGGCAATTTGCAGCGCAATAATTGAAACCCCACCGGTTCCCAGACAGAGAAGACTTCCGCCGTCGGGAAAGGGCCGGCCCCGCTCGAAAAGGGCGTGCCAGGCGGTCACTGCGGCACAGGGTAAGGTCGCAGCTTCGTTGTAACTCATGTATTCAGGAATCGCCACCACGCTGTTTTCCGGGACAGCGACATACTCAGCGAGCACACCATCGCAGGAACCTCCTCGCGCCGCTTTATGATACTTCATTTCGAAAGGGCCATCTTCCCAATCCTGAAAGAAAGTCAAAGCAACCCGATCACCCTCTTTCCATTGACTGACACCCGCACCTACCGCCGTGATTTCGCCCGCGCCGTCGGATAGCGGCACCACCGGCCCGTCACCGCCGGAAGCGGACTTCCCGCTTTTTACCAGCAGATCGCGATAGTTCAGAGAGCAGGCCCGAATGTTTACTAAAACCTCACCGGGTTGTGGCTTCGGCAATTCACACTCCTCCAGAGCCAGAGTCGGCTTGCTGTTCTCTCCTTCGGTTTTCAGTATATACTTTCTCATTTCTATAATTGTACGTCCACGGTTGAGGCCCAGTCGAGATTTTCCAGATACCAGGAAATCGTCAAATCGAGTCCTTCTTCCAGCCCGACCTGCGGCTCCCATCCGAGCATTGCCTTAGCTTTGTCGATATTGGCGCTGGTATCTTTCATATCGGCTGAATGAGCGTCCTTCCAGATGATCTCAGCCTTTTTACCGAGCCGCTCTTCCATCATTCGAATCAACTGAATCAATTCGATCGGTTCCTTTCCCCCGCCGAGGTTGAAAATTTCGTATCCAACGTTTTTCGCTCCGAGCACTGTGCCGCGAGCGATGTCGTCGACATAAGTGAAATCGCGGGACTGTTTCCCGTCTCCAAAAACGGTGATCGGAGTCCCTTCATGAATCCATTTGATGAAACGGAACGGCGCCATGTCCGGGCGTCCCGCAGGGCCGTAGACGGTGAAATATCGGAAAATCGTCACGTCGATATTGAAGAGGTGATGGTAGGTATAACACATCACTTCCGCCGCTTTTTTTGACGAAGCATAGGGCGAAAGCGGGCGATCCACCGGTAAGGTCTCGACAAACGGCATGGGCTGACCGGCGTAGAGCGAGGACGTTGAAGCAAGGACAATCTTCTTCACAGAAAATTCCCGCATCAATTCGAGGATATTGAGGCAACCCTGGGCGTTCGATTGCAGGTAAACGTGCGGATTCTCGATCGAGTAGCGAACCCCGGCCCTCGCCCCGAGATTGAATACGACATCAAATTCGTGCTGCTCAAAAAGAGGGCGAACTTCCTCCATCTCGCCGAAGTCTCCCTGATAAAAGTGAAAACCCGGCAGGCCTTTCAGCATCTCGAGCCGATGCTCCTTCAGCTTCGCGTCGTAGGCATCGTTGAGATTATCGAGCCCGACAACTTCGACACCCGCTTTCAACAGCTCCAGAGCCGTTCGTGAAGCGACAAATCCCGCTGCGCCCGTGAGTAACACTTTTTTCATATCCTTGGGCAATCCTTAGCCTAAGGAGAGGAAGACGTCATTCATAAAACCACCTTTCGGGAATATGAATTCCCGGATGATTTAGAATGAGAAACGGAAGGAGCTGAAACCGGAAAGGTAATTCCGACTGCTCGTCAGCGAACCGCGCAGAGGAGCCCGGCTCGGATAAGTGCCGCATCCATGATATCCACCGTAGTAATGATGGTGGTGCCCATAACTGTAGGGCTGATAAATGTAGGGGATCCGCGTTGTGTAGGTCCGGGGATAATACCCGTGAGCAAATGGAATCGTCGTGGTGTGCTGGATCGAAACGGTCGGCGGCGACACGACTGACGGTACGACGTTTTGAGGCTGCGGCTGCGGCTCAACCGGAACGGGATCGTATCCCGGATCGATCGGTACTCTCGGGTCAACCAGCGGAGGCTGAACCGGGCCGGAACCGTAACCAAACCTGGGATTCCCCGCGGTGGGCGTCGTTTTCGCTTTCTGAGGAACCGGTTCGGTTTTCGGCAGAGGCGTCGGAGCCAGAATCGCGTTCAGATCGGGCAGTGAAACGCTGCTGGTCGTTAATTGAATCCCCCGCTTGGACTTCCGGCCGCCCTGATAGACGTAACCCGATAGCTGAACCTCGACTTTCGCATTGCTGGTCTGGGCGATCGAAAATTCCGGGATGCCAAACACCATGAAAAGGGCCAGAAGAGCCAGCCGAACGGGATTGAACGAGATTTGAAATCCGGGGTTGTTCGCTTTCACAATCATTACATTTCGCATAGAATCGGGCTTTCCACAACTCGGTTGACCTTCATTTCGCCATAGGCAATCGCATTATTCTCTGGTAGTCCTTGTCGCAATATGAGTGATCGTGACAATTCCACCACCGATTCAAGAGCCTGGTATGAGGGCATAAGCGGCTATCAATGGCTGGTTTTGACCGTCTGTTCCGCCGGCTGGATGTTCGACGTTTTCGAAGGCCAGATATTCGTCGCCAGCATGCGGGATGCCCTTCCTCACCTGCTCGGTGGAATTTCCGCTGACGATCCCGCCGTGAAAAAGTGGGTCGACTGGTCCCTCGCCTCCTTCCTGATCGGCGGAGCCCTCGGCGGCGTCTTTTTCGGCTGGTTATCCGACATCATCGGTCGGTCGAAGACCATGATCTACACGATCCTTTTCTACTCTCTTTTTACCTGTCTCACCGCTTTCGCCACCGAACCCTGGCACATGGTGGCGCTGCGTTTCCTCGTAGCAATCGGGGTTGGCGGCGAATGGGCGGTAGCCAGCGCGATGGTTTCGGAGGTGATGCCGAAGCGCTCCCGGCCGGTGATGGGCTCGATCTTTCACGCCTCCAGTGTGTTTGGAACACTCCTCGCGGCCGCAGTCGGCTTCTTTATTCTCGCCGCTCAACCCTGGGGAGACTCGACTTGGAAACTCGGGTTTCTCATCGGCGTGGTGCCCGCGTTTCTGATCCTGATCATCCGCTGGAAAATGCACGAACCCGAGCAGTGGCAGGAAGCTCAGGACCGGGCCTCAAAGGACAAAACCCAGGCCATGGGCCGGATCGGCGATTTGTTCAATGCGGAGAATCTCCGGGCGACCACCATCGGCGTGACCCTCGCTACCATTGGCCTGATCACATTCTGGGGCTGCCATATTTACGGGAAAAATGCGCTGCTCCGGCACGCTCAGACTCAGGCTCTTGTGGCGGAGGGAATCTCATCGGATGCGGACAAGGCTGCAAAAATGGCCGCCTTCAGCACTCACAAATCCGTGATTAAAAAGGCGGAGATGACCAGTATGGCGCTCAATACCGTGGGCGGAGGCCTCGGACTGGTGCTTTTCGGCTGGTTTGCTGCCCGGCTTGGCCGGAGAGGCGCATTTGTCTTTTATCATGTCGGCGCAGCCGTGATGGTCGCAGTGATGTTTCTCTGGCTGATTCCCAAAGGGGCGTCGTATATGCAGCTCGCCATTGCCCTGCCGTTCTTCGGATTTTTGACCCTCGGGATGCACGCCGGTTACGCCGTCTATTTCCCGGAGCTGTATAAAACCCGACTCCGCGGCACCGGGACCGGCTTTTGCTTTAACATGGGGAGAATCTTTGCCGCCGCCTACCTGTTTTTTGTCGCGAGCAAACTGATGCCGGAAAAAGCAGCGCTCTACATGATCCCGCTCTATCTCATCGGCGTAGTCGTAGCCTTGATGGGTCCCGAGACCAAAGGCAGGGAACTTCCCGATTAGATTCGGGACTTTCTGCATCAGCCTTGTTCTTGCTCGTATTCTTGCTCTTGCTCCAAATGCGTTAGAGCAAGAATAAGATTAAGAGCAGAAACAAGAGTTTGGTTGCTATGATCGGTTTAGTTTGCCCGCGCGCACTGGATTGAGGTATGAATTCGGGACTGTACCCTGTACACTTTTGGACTGTACAGGGTACAATTTGACCAAAATGAAGGAAATTTTCAGAGAAAGGGATTACACCCGGGTCGGTTTTTGCCAATCCATCCTCGAGGACGCGGGCATTCCCACCCACGTCCGGAACAAGGACCTCGTCGGGACTCTGACGGAAGTGCCGATCCCGGAATTTTTCCCCGCTCTCTGCGTCGTGCATGATGAGGACTATGACCGCGCTGTTGAAGTCCTTCGCGAACGATTCGAAAGCGATGAAGCCAGAGCTGCCGGCGAAGACATCGCCTGCCCGAAATGCGGCGAGGAAAACCCGGCGAACTTCGATCTGTGCTGGTCATGCCAGGAACCCATCGCGAGCCAGAAATAAGCCGATACCCATTTTTTCTTTCGATCGTATAGTGTTCAAGTGTCGTCGGAAGTAAAAGCGAAGTTAAATAAGCAACTTCAGGAGGTCCCCCACAAACCCGGAGTCTACATCCACAAGGATCGACTCGGGGCCGTCATCTATGTCGGTAAAGCCAAAGACCTCCGGAAGCGGCTCGCCTCATACTTCAATCCCTCGCGACAGCGACTCGCCGAACACAAAACGCGGGCTTTGATTCAGAGTATCTGGGATTTCGAATACCACGAAGTCCGCAACGAACAAGAGGCCCTGCTTCTCGAGGGAAAACTGATCAAGGAATACCGCCCGAAGTACAATGTCGCGTTCCGGGATGATAAACGCTTTCTTCTCGTGAAGATCCATCTCGACGAACCGTGGCCGAAGTTTCAGCTCACCCGACTGAAAAAGGACGACGGATCGCAGTATTTCGGGCCTTTTGCCCACTCCGGAGCGCTGCGGAGGACCGTTTCCTGGATCAACCGGGAGTTTGGATTGCGAAGCTGTCGCCCGATGAATCCCGGGGAAAAAGAATATCAGCACTGTCACGACGACATCATCAAAAATTGCAGCGCGCCCTGCATCGGCAAAATTTCCCGCGAAGAATATCTCGCCAAAGTCGAGCAGGCCTCCGAATTTCTGAAAGGGCATTCGAAAGACCTGATCCGCTCCGTTGAAGAGGAAATGAACGAAGCCGCCGCTCAGCTCGATTTTGAACGGGCCGCTGAGCTTCGTGACATGATCGAGAACCTCAAAAAGACGCTGAAACCCACCCGGCAGTTCCGGAAAAAAGGAGTGCCCGGCAAAGCGTTAAATCCCGAGAAAGATATCGAGGAGTTAAAAGAATATCTCAATCTCGACCGCGTTCCCGAAGTGATGGAATGCTTCGATATCTCCAATATTTCTGACAATCATATCGTCGCATCCATGGTGCGATTCAAAAACGGCCTGCCCGACAACAGCAACTACCGTCGCTACCGGATCAAGACCGTGAAAGGTCAGGATGATTTTGCGAGTATGGCCGAGGTGGTGAGGCGGCGATACTCCCGCATTTTGCTCGAAGCCCGTGAAAGAGTCGGCGATGAGGTTGCCGATTCCTCTCAGGAAAATCCCATGGACGCGATGCGCCGGATCGAAGCCGAAGAGGAAACCACCTCCGCCCCTGATCCCAAAAAGAAACGCAAACCCTTCGTCAGACTGCCAGATGTGGTGATCGTCGACGGCGGGAAAGGCCAGCTAAGTTCGGCGGTGAAAGAACTGCAGCGCCTCGGACTCCACGATTTACCCATTTTCGGCCTCGCCAAACAGCACGAGGAGATTTTTCAATACGGCGAGTCCGATCCCATCATCATTCCACACGAGACCGGAGCCCTCAAACTGCTCCAGCGACTTCGCGATGAAGCCCACCGCTTCGCCAACGGCTACCATCAGCTTCTCATGAAGAAACGGATCGAGGAGAGCATTCTCGATGACTGCCCCGGGATCAGTCGGGGACGAAAAGAGAGATTATTGCAAAAATTTGGATCAGTCGCCCGTCTTAGGAAGGCAAATCCCGAAGATATTGCGGCAATTCCCGGAATAAACTCCCGGTTAGCCGAAGAAATCGCACATTTCTTGAAAACCCACTCTTAGAGGTGACGTATTTGAACGTGCTTGTATCTATTATCGTGTTAAACTTTAGAGCATCCCACAATGGTCCCGAAACAAAATTTCTGCAGCTTCGCCGGTAAGCTGCCCTTACTGCTCGTCGCCCTCCTCGTGATGGGAAACGCCCTGCATGCCCAGAGCATTTTCCGTGACAAAAGAGACTCCACTCCGATTATTCCAACGATTGTGCCGCCCGAAGGTCCCGAAATCCCCGGGGAAGAGCCGATCATGACGGAAGAAGGCCTCACTCCCGTGGAAGGGGAAGAAGGCGAACCCGCAGAGATTGGCGAAGAAGGCGAAGCCCCGATTGTCGCGCTGCCCGTAAAATCGAAAGAGGAAACCGAAGAGGAAGCTCTCAACCGCGAACGGGACGAAGCCGCCAACGTCAGCTCTCCCGGAGTGGTCGCCCTTTTCCGTCAGGCAGGCAAACTCAGCACCCTGAAGATTCAGGAGTCCAAAGACACTGAAGATCCCGCTGCCAAATTGGGCGCCAACGCCCCCGGCCTCAAGACCATGGAGGATTCCGACGAAGACAAGCTCGCTTCCACCTTCATGACTCAGGCCAATGCCCGGACCTTCACCTTCAGCATTCCGGCGCCTCGCGGTCAGATCCTCGATCGCAACGGCCGCCCCCTCGCTCAAAGTAAAGTGGTCAACTACGCCGCCATCGAATTTCCGCGCTGGGGTGACGAACCCGACGACACCGAAGTGATGAAATTTGCTGCGGACCGGATTAATCACGTCAACACCCTGCTCGGCACCAACTGGGATCTCGACCCCAAAGTGGTTCGCACTCATTACCTGAACCGGAGATGGATGCCGCTCCTTTTTTCCGGTCCTCTGACCAAAAACGAAAGTGAACTCCTCGGCAAAGCCCGGGTCGACGGGCTGCAACTCATTCCCATCTATCTGCGTCACTATCCCAACGAACAGCTGCTTTCTCACGTGCTGGGCTATGTCGGGAAACGTCCGCCGCGCTCCACTGGCGTCATCACCAGCGACGAACCCATTTGGGGTCCCGGCATTGGTGTGCAGGGACTTGAGCAGTCCTACGACGAACAACTCACTGGAACCCCCGGCCGCATCAGCCAGCTCTGGGACGGCAACGGAAACAAAGTTCGCGAAGACACCCTCGCCGTTCCGCGCCCCGGTAATAACATCATCACCTCGATCGATATCGACATGCAGTTGATCGCAGAGAAGCTGCTAAGGAAAATGACTCACCGCGGTGCCTTCGTGATCATGAATGTGAACAACGGCGACGTCATGGCGATGGCCAGTTACCCGCAGTTCAATCCCAACGACTTTATCCCGTCCATCTCGCAGGAAAAATACACCGCCCTCCTCGAGGATAAGGAAAAGCCACTCTTCCCACGTGCCTTCCAGGCAACCTACCCACCAGCCTCCACCTACAAAGTGGCATCGGCACTCGCCTTCCTTGAAGAAGGATATATTTCCACCAACGATCTCTATCCCTGCCCCGCTTCATGGACCATCGCCAACCTGACGATGAGAAACTGGAACTCCGAAGGGGAAGGCTCCATGAACGTGGTCTCCGCCCTGGCCCGCTCCTGTAACACCTGGTTCTACGAAATCGCCATCAACGTCGGTGCCGACGCGATGAGCTCGATGTCCCACCGTCTCGGCTTGGGTGAAAAGACCGGCCTTCCGCTATCTGAAAACGCCGGGTTTATCCCGAAAAACAGCTACTGGATCGACAAATACGGCTATCAACTCTCCGACGGGGACGAGGCCAACATGAGTATCGGTCAGGGCCGGGTCAAAACCACTCCCATCCAGATCGCGAGGATGATGGCAGCCGTCGGCAACCAGGAAAGTGTGTTCAAAGCCCGCCTCGTCAAACAGGTTCAGGATGTGAATCACAACGTTGTCGAAGTATTCCCCGCAGAAGTTCGCAGCTCCCTGAAGCTCCGCAGCCATGCCCTCGCCGCCGTTCGCAAAGGAATGTACAATGTGGTTAACGCCTCCTACGGAACCGGAAAAGCCGGCGCCCACCCTATTTCCGTGTCCGCAAAAACCGGAACCGGTCAGTGGATCACATCCGAGAAGCGGAACATCGCCTGGTTTGCCGGTTATTTCCCATCGAAATACCCCGTCTACTCCTTCGCAATCGTCTACGAGGGTCAGCCCGGCGAGAACGTGAGTGGTGGTAAAAAAGCGGCTCCCATCGTCCATGCCTTCCTCGAAGAATACCTGACCGAAGCGAGAATGAACGAAGTGAGACGCATGTCAGCCGAGATGCGGGGCGACTACAACCCGAACCTCACCTCATCGGAGACCGACTTTCTGGATCGCTACAATATGGAAGCCGAGCGTTCCGAGCCCGAATCAATCTTCCGATCAGCAAACGGCGGAGCCTACAGCTCCACCCCAGTCGCAGCGGAGCCCGTCACCGCCCCGGAACCAGTCGCCAAACCCGCTCCAGCAGCCCCAAGACGGAACAACCTCTTCAACCGACTCTTCAAGCGCCGCTAACTTCGCAGTCGCCAATCATCATACCTACTTCGCGGGCAAAGGCGGGGTGTAGGTGCACGTAGGAAAAGGTCTCAGCACCCGCTGCATTGCATCTGGAACCGAAGGCTCTACTTGTCGTCAGGTTCGGAGACCCTCCACTACCTTCGTTTAAACCAGTGCCATCCCAGCTACGCTTTTATCAAAGCACCTGCCAGCCGATCATTCAGCAACTTGTCACTGAGACGACTTGGCGGCGCCGCCCTGTTTTTCCCTCTGTTGACCGAGCGATCTCAACCAAAGGTGAAATTCGCCAACAAGTTCATTATACTCTTCGAAGGTTGAAATATCATAAGCACGCCCGCCCGATTTTTCGAATAATTGAATGTTAGCGCTGGTAATACTTCCACCAAAATCAAGGGGATCAGCCTTAATCTGATTGTCACTTAGTCTCAGTTTTCGTTGATGTTCGAGCGCACTGTCGATCTCAGGATTGGGTTGGAGGATTGCTTTCGGGCCGTGGCAAATCAAAAAATACCGAAACGCATAGGCATTCACAGCATCTTTTGCATCTGCGGTATTCTCCAATCTTTCGGCCAGCGCAAACGTCATTCCGAACTGCCACTCCAGCATGTCGCCGACAGTATTAACTGCGACCGATTCCCGACTCTTCGTTTCGTCCCCCAGAGTAATGCAGACCGTTGCACTCAACAAAACTATCGCAGCTAGCTTACGGGCATTCATAATTCTAAACCGATTGAGCGGTTTACGTTTGTTCCATTTACGTTTCCTTCCACTGCTTTGAAGTTCAATCAAATATTGACGGGCCCCACATCACAAAACGTAGGCATGGTCCGCGGACAGACAAACAATACAAGAATCCTTAGCCCCACTCCTACGGTGCCGCACCCGGTAGGCAAACGAACAGCGCCCTTTTAATAATCATCGGAAAAAAAATGATGTAGAACAGTTTTTAAACTGTTTACGAAGCCTTGGAGCACCGCCGTAGCGAATAAACTTTAAATAGAGGGTACTCGAAGCGAGGCTAACAATTGTTGCGCCACCCACTCTATGTCAGTTCCACCCCACCCTCTGACCTTGCGTTCCTTACGAAACACAACACATTATCGGCTGCATGACATCAGAACCTGACCAGCCCGCAGCCAATGCACCGTTAGAATCCACCATTTCCATTGACAATCTCCGCCCGGAGTACTGGGCTTTTGTCTCCTACCGCCATCTGGATAATCAGCAGCTCGGCCGCCAGTGGGCTACCTGGCTGCATCAGCAGCTGGAGTCCTACGAAATCCCAGAGGATCTTGTGGGTACGAAAAATGAGCGTGGCGACATCATCCCCGAGCGGCTGTTCCCGATCTTTCGTGATGAAGAGGATCTCCCCGCGGAAGCCAATCTCACAAATGCCATTCGCACCGCTATCAAGCGCAGCAAATACATGATCGTGCTGTGTTCGCCGCGCTCTGCGGAAAGCAAATATGTCCGTGAAGAGATTCAGTATTTCAAACAACTCGACCGCGCCGATCGAATCCTAAGCCCGTACTGAAAGCCAGGCTAATAATTAAAAAAGGCCCGAATCCGTCCGTGAAGCGGTTTCAACACTGGCTTTGCGGGATTCACGGCGGGCCGACGCATTTTTAACTTAGCGAAAAGTTTTCACCTTTTATTCGCTGATGGATTCGCTTTTTCTTAGCGCCCCGGCGAGCACGACAGACGTTTCCTCCGGCCCAATCTCTCATTGCTTTTATTGAAAGGGCCAGTCATTGATGGAGGAAATTATGAATTGGGCCGATCAAATCAAGAACCAACGTTACCTGTGGATTTTCGTTTTCTGCTTCCCGGTGGCAATGTCGGGATGCAGCAATCGCGACGACAATGAACCGGCCCAAACCTTTCATTTGTTGAGCGGGCTGGATGCCGATGGAAACGGCCTCTACGATGACGGGGAACGCAAAGCGATGCTGGACGTCTTTCTCAGGGTGTGCCCGGATCTGCAAACGACTCTGAACCAGAGCACGGTTGAGATAGCCAAGGCATCCTCCGACCACCAGGAAGATTTTTCGGAAAGCAAAACTCCCGGAACCGATACGGCGCAACCTGTGGAAAACGTCACCTTCGATACCAATGGGGACGGCAAGGTCTCGATTCTCGAACAAACCCAGGGCCGACCTCCTTTGTCACTTCTCGTCCCCGACACCATCCTTGCCAGTGAAAAAAAAATCCCCTGGACTCTCGATATTTTTCCGGAATGGCTTTCGAGCGCATATTTTCAAGAGGACGTCGCTCGCGGCACAGTGGCAAAACATGCTCCGCGGGGAACGATTCGACTCGATGCGGCTCAGGAAAGCGACGTTGCTCAGCCGAAGCTTGGGGAAATGGGTAGCGGCATCACCTTTGCCGCAAATTCCGGTCAGTTTCTGAAAATGCCGGGACGCCGTGATGCTCCTTGGGATTATCGTTGGTGCCTCTTTACCTTTCGAATCGATGGCGCTTCAGGAACCGGCGGCGAGACGGTCCTTTTGGATCTGAACCGGGGCAAGGGCTCCAACGAGTCGTCACCAAAAATCTCGTTTAGCAAAACGAACGGTTTGCAGGTTCAATATGTGGGCATCAATGAGGGCGGACTCGACCGGCGCGTCATGACCACCAAAGAGGTGGTTGCGGACGGAAAAACCTGGAACGTCGTGGTCTGCGGAATTCGCTACGGTCAGCTGTATGTTTCGGTCAACGGTAAAACGATTGCGCCCCGGGATGAGCAACCTCCCCGGTTTTCAGGCAAGTGGCTGCAAGCCCGCACTTCTTATATCGGCGATGAAAACAATGCCGGAAACATGGAGTGGGCTTACGATTCCCTCGTCTTTGGGCTGACGGAACCCTCCGAAGCGATGGTGCGAAAAATGACGGGCTGGGCAGCACATCGACTCGGTTTTGCAGAGAGCTTACCGACGGACCATCCCTACCGACGCATTCGCCCCATCCTCGATGAGGAGGATTTTCCGGACCGCTACCATCACGATGACCAGATCTGGAATGACTGGGGCCAATCAACCAAAGACAAAAGCATCACCCGGGTCAATGCAGGTGGCCCGCGGGTTGAAATCGAAGGCTTTGAAAGGGTGTTTTATGATGACTTCCGTGCCGATCGGACCGGGGCCAGTACCAGTGGAGCCGGCGACCTCTGGTTGGGACCGGGATTCAATATCGCAGTGGGAGCCGATGCCCAGCTTGTCACCCCTGGAGAGTCACCCAATACCTACTTCCACGATGCCCGGAAAAAGACGCAGACACTTTCCCTGGTTCAACAGAGCAACAAGCGCTGGCGGGGAAGCGCTCTGTATAGCGTCAACGATCTGGGGCATGGATACACCTGGGACGGCCCCAAGATTTTCCGAATCCGCTGCATGTTCCCTGACATCCCGCAAAAGGAACTGACCCGCGGTCTTTTCCCGGCTTTCTGGTCATACGGAACCGAAAACCTGATTTGGCGAACTTCCAACCGCATCGAGATTGACTACTTTGAGTTTGACGGGCAGAACGGGAAGTGGCTCAACGGGCTTTCTTCGCACTATCACTATCCCTACTTCAGAGGCGAGAGCAATATTTTCGCGAGAAACACCAATAGCTACAATCGCTTCAAGGTTTACGGAGGTGAACTGACGGAAGAGAAAAGCAAAATACCCGGCGGACTCTATTTCTGGGACGGAAAGTTCCACACCTGGGAGTTTGTGATGGATCGGGAGATGACCTATATCAACGTGACCATCGAGGCGGCAAACGGTAAAGAACAGTGGGTAGAGATTTGCCGCAGTCCTACCGCTCCAATCTATCTGGAGCGGGTCGATTTGCAATTCAACTACGCTTTGAAAGCCAAATATGGAAAACCGAAAGATGGAGAGCGACAGGACTTTGTGGTGGACTGGATTGAAGTCCTTCAGCGCTCCGATGAAATCTCCAAGGTGCCGGAACCCTTCTCGGAAAGGCCAAGCCTTTCGGGAGCCAATGCCGTCGGCAGCACAATCACCTGTGATCCCAACCTGAAGGGAATCCGTGATGTCCGCTACTTCTGGTTTTCGGATGGGTATCCCCTCACTTGGGGCCCTCGTAACGCCATCAAATTAAATGAGGCGGAAGCAGGAACCGAGATCCGCTGCCTAGTGAAAGCCGTCGGTGCACGGGATCAGCCGGAAGCATGGAGTGAGGCTTTGCGATAAGCTTTTCGTGATTTCGAATATAAAAAGTGCAGACGACGTGAACCAGCAAATCCGGCGATTTCCTAGAATCAATTCGATGACCCTGATCGGGTGCATCGTCTCCCGGGAATAACCCGTTTGGAAAAAGGTAAAAAAGTCTCGAAGGGAAAGAACTTTGAAAAACAGACCGGGTAGTAAGAGGTAGCCAGAAGGCCAAAATACAAAACAAACATTACTACTCATGATATCAGTACTAAAGTCTAAATTCCTAACCACTACGGTAGCCCTGCTTGCCTCTATCTCTGCAGCCTCTGCAGAACTCATTGAACATGGATCGGAGTTCCTCTTGCTGGAGTGCACCAAAGGAGAATTGGTTGCCGCAGGCAGCGACAACAACGTTCTACGATGGGCGCGAACCGGAGGCCTTGAACAACAGTGGAAATTGCTGCAAGTGCCGGGAGGGAAGTTCTATATCAGAAGCTTCAAGAACGGCCAGGCACTCACCATCCAGAGTCTTACTGGAAATGCCCATCTCGCCGAGATGCGCATGGGAAACAATGAGCAGATGTTCAGTGTCGTGAAAGCGCCAGACTCCCTGGCAAAGCAATTGATGCCCGCGAATCTTTACGCGACCTATTCACACCTCGCTGCAATTCATAAAAAGAATGGAACTGCAAAGCCTTTCGAATATGTCATCATTCAGGAGAGCACACGAAACGAGCAACTCGCGATTGGAAGCAACGGAAACGCTCTCCGCTGGGCAGCCAAGGCCGATAGTTCGCAAATCTTTGTAATGCTGGATCGCAAGGCAGAGACCGATTCCGATGCTAACGCCGTCAAACTCGCAGGAAATGCAATGTATATTGCCTCAGGTGGCTCTGGATCGGCGAGCCAGTATCTCTCATCTCCAAATACAGTAAAGAAATTCACCAACGAAGGTCCCTTCAAGTTGAATTTCAATATCAGTTCTGACGCAAATAATGTGTTTATTGCGTTTCGCGGAACTGTGGGCGATGTCCAGTGGGCCGTGAATGGAAAACCCAGCAATCAGTTTCCGTTTGCTTTCGTGAATGGGCTTCCCACACTGGAAAACCGGGAGTTTGCAGGTGTGCTTACACATACAGGATGGCCCAAGGCGTTGTTGACCATCTACCCTACTATTGTTGCAGAGATGAAGACTCAAGGCTCTGCTAACAAGAACGTCTATATTACTGGCCACAGCCTCGGTGGAGCCCTTGCGGGGCACCTTGCCTATCTTTTGATGTATCACAAACATCTGAACCCCGTGAAACAACACCGGTTGGTCACCTTTGGGGCACCTCGTTACGCACCTCTATCCTTTGCCGCGCATTTTGAAGGACATCAGCGAAATTATCGCGGAATGAAAGCATTTTCCGTGGAGATTCAGGAAGATAGCATTCCTCCCATCTGGTATAAAGCCATCTGCGGACTTTCGGGCTCCACTGCCGCAATCCCACCTCTCGCTATTCTGTTAGGTAGCTCAGCTCCCTACGAAATGGGAACCCTCATCTCAAAGCCCGTTTCGTGGATACCCAACGCGACGGTCGGCGACCCGCATTCCAGTGATAACTACCTCTATCTCGCAAACCGGATTGGAACCGGCAGATAATCGAACCCATAACTCCACCCCACGAGGGCGGCTGGCATTACGTCGGTCGCCCTCTTTGTCTTTGCTGAGTCGTACCAAAAGCCAATCCGTACCAAAAGCCAGGCTAATAACCGGAAAAGGGACCGAATCCGTCCGTGAAGCGGCTTCAACACTGGCTTCCCGGGATTCGCCTCTGCCAGGCTCAAATTTAACTTAGCGAAGGGTTTTCGCCTTTCATTCGCTGATGGCTTCGCTTTTTCTTAGCGCCACGGCTGATAACTCCGCTAGCTCAACGCGGGGATCTCAGGCCAGCGATCAGGGACTTTTCAATCGCTTCATGAGCTCCTCCCGCTGATCGGGCAGCGAACCGAAATGATCGGCGAGTGAGGTCACGGGCTCTGTCTCCGGGTGGCTGATGCCGAGAATATCGGCCATCTGCTTCTCGAAATGGTGGACGGCCCGGAGATTGACGTCGGTCCCGTTCAGGTAATCGAGAGCGCGGTTCAGAAGGTCATCCAGCTCGGGGATCGGGGTTTCCGATTCTGCGCCCCGGTTAATCAATTTCACAAAATACGAAGCCCCCAGGGTCTGAAGGTAACTCCGCCGCAGTCCAAACCGGGAATCGAGAACCATCAAATCTTTGAGGATGTGTAGATCCCCCCGCCTCGCGGGATGCACTTCGATTTCACATTTGTAAAAGAGATCCACCTTTCCGGCAAAGGGACTCTTAGGGCGGCGTGCCCCTTTTGCCACGGTTTTTAAGAGACCTTGCTCGCCGGTACACCATTGAACAATCAGACTCGTTTCCGTCAGCGGAATCCGCCCGATAATTGTCCCCACCGTTTTCATCTGATGACTTTCCAGCCGGATCCCGGAGCAAAAAAATAGGCGACTCGAAGCGAGCCGCCTATTGGAAATTCAGTGTATCGAATCAACCCGGATTAGACGCGGTAAATTTTGGTCCAGTTCTTGGTCATTCCGTTACAGTAAGTGGTGCAATAGGTAACTTCCACATACTCAATCTGCTTGGGGCAACCACAAACACAGATCGTTTTCGTAAAACAACGGCGGCAAACTTCTACCGTTGAGACCTTTTTACCACAGCCGAAAAAGCCGAAAGAACTTTTTGGGCAGCACTCACCGGCCTGGGCGGGAGTGACGATGGCGAACATTGCTGCGATGGCGACTGCAGCGGTGATGATAAGATTTTTCATTTAGTTGGTGTGTTTGATTACTTAGTTCCGGCAGATACCGATCGGCTTAGATCGAGCTCTTCCAAATTCTGGTGGTACCGTCTGAGTAAACATCTTTGTAGGTGATCTCAGTCACGGTGTATGAGTAAATCTTACCACATGGTCCACATGCCTTACAGGTCTTGGTGCAACGATCAATAATCTCAGTACAAACCTTCACTTTGCAGGGACGAGGATGAGTCTTTGGAATGGAAGTCACGCAGATGGCGCCTTCTCCGGCAAGTGACTTACCAGTAAGGGTGAACATTCCGCAGATGGCCAGAGTTAGAAGGAAGATTGTCGTTCTCATATAAAAACAGAAATTTAATCAGTGTGTGTCTACTGAATTAGATTTTAGGCCACTCATTGGTACGAATTCAACAATTTTTTACTAATAATGGAGGTTTTTATAATTAACAAGTAATTATATTAAACCTACCTGAATCAATTGAGTGATATGATCGGCCCCCTGCCTCGCAAAATGCACAAAAAAAGCTCTCTGACCGTAGTCGGAGAGCTTTTATGAAAAGAGATGGATCGGGCTTCGAAAAGCCGAATTTTAAAAGTCACCCTCTCTACCGGGTAATCGTTATCGAGAAACCGGGACGCACATAGCCGGAATACCGTGGCGAGATGCGTGTACTGTGAGAATGATGGTGATTGTGATGGTGTCCATGCGAGGGAACGGCATATCGATACGGAGTTCCGCGATGGTATTTTGTGACGTAACGGGTCGGTGTGGTCACCCTTGCGGCACAATTGGTGTGGTAAGAGGGAACCCAGGTGTAGCGAACCACTCCGCCGTAGTTAATCGGACGGTAATAGGCGTACACGTTGGTGTGACAGACCGGGCATACGTTGATGACTCTCGGCGCATAACTTTGAGCCGACGCTTTTGGTGTGGCGAACGCCCCGAAAAACAGGGCGACAATGGAAAATAAGACGAATTTTTTCATAACTAACAGGTGGAAAACGAGCCCCCATGGCAACGTCTTTCCATTATTAGACGAGGGGATATTCGGGATTATTCACATTTTTCTCGAAAAGTTTCATTTTCTACCGTCAACGGAGTTCCCGGCGCTTTTTTATCCCATTGAGGAAATCTGATAAGGTGCCAGAATGCGGGGAAAACCAACCTTGAGTCACTGCCCTTGAATTTAAATCCACTCCGCCGTTGCTGGGTCGAGATCGACCTTTCCGCTTTTCGCAGGAACGCGGCTGAGCTGCGCAGACTTTCCGGCCCGGACAAAGGGCTCATGGCGGTGGTAAAAGCTGATGCCTACGGGCACGGACTGGAAGCAGTTGTCTCCACTCTGAACGGGCTGGTCGACTGGTTTTGCGTGGCGAACGTGAGGGAGGCGCTCCGGATCAGAGACTGTCTCCCCGGAAACTGTCCGCCGATTTTGTTACTCAGCCCCATCACGCCCGATGAGTGTGAGACCGCGCTGACTCACGGATTTTCTCTCTCAGTTTCCTCAGTTGGCGAGGTGGAAACTTATGGCAATGCGGCCAAACATTTCAAAACCAAACTGAAACTTCACGCGGTGGCCGATACCGGGATGGGCCGGATTGGCGCTTCCCCGGCCGATTGGCATCCGTTACTGGAGGCGATCAGGAATCACCCTGCCTGCGAGTTGGAAGGTGTATCCACCCATTTCCCCAATGCTGATGAAAACGCTGAATTCACGGATAACCAAATCCGAATGTTCCGCGATTTGACGACAAATTTCGAGGGGCAGGTGCACCTCTCGAACAGCGCCGGGATTATTGATTTTTCGGCGCAGATGCCTTTTGCGACCCTGACCAGGCCGGGGCTGGCCCTTTACGGAACTACGCCTCAATGCCAGACGCAGGCCAATCTGACACCGGCCCTGAGCATGAAAACCCGGATCACTCTGATCCGCGATATCGCTGCCGGAACCACAATCAGCTACGGCAGCACCTTCACCGCTGACCGGGCGATGACCACGGCCTCTCTCGCGGTGGGCTATGGAGACGGCTTTCCCCGACATCTTTCCGGTCAGGGAGCTGAAGTGCTTATTGCCGGAACCCGTTGTCCGCTGCTCGGACGAGTCACCATGGATCAGATCGTTGTCGATGTCAGTCACCTCGATGGCTTGAAACCCGGCGACGAAGTTGTACTCATTGGTGAACAGGGAGGCGAAGCGATCACCGCATCCGAGTTGGCCGAAAAATCCGGAACGATCCCCTGGGAGATCTACACTGGTATCTCCAGCCGGGTCGAGCGCGTCTACTTCGACTCGGAAAACCCGGAATTGGACTGAAAATTGTCAAAATTTTCCCAAACGGGCCTCCAGATGTCCCACCCCCTGTGACAAAGTGTTTCTCAGTAAGAAATGAGAACGCCTCGAAACCTCGTTGATTTGAACTTAGAGCCATCCACCGGGACCCTCTGTCAACACAGGCAACTCATCGCGGCCCTGCGAGTGCGGAAAACGCAGGGGTCAAACTGTGTGAAGCGTTTACTGAGGTTGTGCCGTCTCCGGAAGAGTTCGAAATACTGAACTTACTTCGCAAAAGAGAGCTCCTCCCGCCGGGTTGAGACAGCCCCAACTCCCGCCTTTTTTCGGTTTTTCCGCTGTAATTCCCACAACCACGCGTAATCTCTCCGACACACACGGAAACACGATATGTCGATTGATCGATCTCTCACTTCTATTCGGGTTCGCGGGGCCCGCCAAAATAATCTCAAAGGCATTGATGTCGAGATCCCGCTCGGGCAATTGACGGTTGTGACAGGTGCTTCCGGTTCCGGAAAATCGTCGCTCGCGTTCCAGACGCTATACGCTGAAGGCCAACGCCGCTATGTGGAAACCTTCTCACCCTACACCCGGCAATTTTTCGACCGGATGGATAAGCCGAAGGTCGACTCAATCGACGGGATTCCGCCAGCAATCGCGATCGAACAGCAAAATGCGGTGAAATCAACACGCTCCACGGTCGGAACGATCACGGAGGTAAACGATTATTTGAAGCTGCTTTTCCCCCGGGTGTGTCAGGCCTACGACCCCGTTTCCGGTGAGGAAATCAAACCCGAGACTCCGGAGTCGATCTACCGGAAAGCAAAAGAGTGCTTCGGCAAAGACGCCGCGGTTATGATTCTCTTTTCGATCCCGGTCCCGAAGGACTCTTCTAAAGAGGAACTCTTCGATTTCCTCCAGCAACAGGGCTATCTCCGCGTGGTCATCTTCGGCAAGGTGTATCGGACCGACGATCCGTCTGAATACAAAAGGAAGACCATTCCCGCATCGGTTGATGTAGTCCAGGACCGCTTAAAGCTGAACCGCCGTTCCCGATTCCTCGAAGCCGTGGAGCGCTCGCTATATCTCGGCAAGGACCAAATCTCTATTGCCGATGCCGATCACGACGAGCGCATTTCTCTGGCAGCAGGCTGGAGCAATCCCGAAACCGGAGTGGTTCTCCCCGAGCCGATTCCCAACCTCTTTTCTTTCAATCACCCGGCTGGAGCGTGTCCGGAGTGCCGGGGCTTTGGCCGCGTCATCGGGATCGACATCGATAAATCTCTACCTGACAAATCTCTATCCATTGCCGAGGGCGTAGTTCGACCTTTTCAAGGCGAAGCCCACTACGAATGTCAGGATGATCTGGAGCGCTGCGCCCGGGCTAAAAAAATCAGCCTGGTCACCCCCTTTGATGAACTCACCAAGGAGGAACAGAAATGGATCATCGAAGGCGATATCAAAGACGAAGAGGAAGCCTGGGAACAGGGGCTCTGGTATGGCATCAAAGGATTCTTCCGCTGGCTTGAAGCCCGCAGCTACAAAATGCACGTCCGCATTTTGCTGAGCCGCTACCGAAGCTACACCACTTGCGGCGAATGCGACGGCACTCGATTGAAGCCCGAGGCTCTATACTTTAAAGTCAAAGGCAAGACCCTGCCCGACCTCTGGCAAATGCCGATCGACGAGTTACTTGAGTTTATCAACACGATCAAACTCCCGAAGAAAGATCGTGCTGCGGAAACGATCTTTAACGATATCCGGAACCGGCTTTTCTACCTGACTGAAGTTGGTCTCAGCTACCTCAATCTCGACCGACCGACCCGCACGCTCTCGGGCGGGGAAATCGAGCGCGTCAACCTGACGACCTGCCTCGGGGCAAACCTCACCGGAACGCTCTTCGTCCTCGACGAACCAACCGTTGGCCTCCACCCCCGCGATGTCAACAAACTGATCGGCGTGATGCAACGGCTTCGGGATCTCGGGAACACCCTCGTTGTAGTGGAGCACGAGGAATCGGTAATCCGGGCAGCAGACCGACTTATCGACATCGGTCCCGGGCGGGGCGAAACCGGCGGGGAGCTGGTCTATTCCGGTCCCGGCTGCGGAGCGGGAAACCTTGCCGCCAAGGCGCTGAAAAAATTTCCTGACTCCCTGACTCTGCAATACCTCTCCGGTCAGAAGAACATCCCTAATCGGACTAAGATCCGCAAACCGTCTGACTTTCTTGAAATCCATCGGGCCACTCAGCACAACCTGAAAAAGATCGATGTCAAAATCCCACTCGGTGTCTTTTGCTGCGTCAGCGGCGTTTCCGGTTCCGGGAAATCCACTCTGATCCATTCGGTACTATATGAAAACGCCGCCCGGGCCATGGGTTTAAGCGGCGACGAGCAACCGGGTTCCTGTAAGAAGATCACGAATATATCCAGTCTCGGTAGTATCGTGATGGTCGATCAGTCCCCTCTCGCAAAAACACCCCGCTCCACCCCGGCGGTCTACACCGGAGTGTTCGAAAACATCCGGAAACTTTTCGCCGAATCGATGGACGGGAAAAGCCGGGGCGTCACTCCGGGCTACTTCTCCTTCAATAGCGGTCACGGCCGCTGCGAACGCTGCCTCGGCACTGGATATGAAAAAGTAGAGATGCAGTTTCTCTCCGATCTGTTTGTCACCTGTCCCGAGTGCGAAGGGAAGCGCTACACACCCGATGCTCTGGAGATTACCTTCGAAGGGAAAAATATCGATGAGGTTCTCTCCATGACAGTGACAACGGCTCAGGAGTTTTTCGAGCAAATCGAAGATCGCAAAGCAACCAAAGTCGTCGATGGCCTTCGCTTGCTCAGCGAGGTCGGCCTGGGATACCTGCGCCTCGGACAACCCCTTACAACCCTTTCCGGAGGCGAAAGCCAGCGTTTAAAACTGGTAGGTCACCTCATTGAAAAAGGAACCGGTTCAAGACGGCAAAAAGAGGAAGTGAAGCCTTCTCTACTTATTTTCGACGAACCCACTACCGGTCTCCATTTCGACGACGTTAAAATGTTACTGGAGGTTTTTGACCGCCTCGTCGAATCCGGTGATTCCGTATTGGTTATCGAGCACAACCTCGACGTGATCAGATCCGCTGACTACGTCATCGAGTTGGGTCCGCAGGCGGGAATTCACGGCGGCGAAATCGTCTTCAGTGGCACACCTGAAAAATTAGCGGCGCACGCTACCTCAGAAACCGGTCGCTATCTGTCTGAGTATTTTTACCCGCGGGAGAAGTCATCCGGCAAAGTTTCGGAATCAGCAAACCGTACCGGGTACCGCTCTGAATTGTACAGGGTACCGTCTCCGATTGTACAGGGTACCGTGGCCCCCAAGAAACTGAAAAACGAGATCACCCTGACCGGTGCCCGCGAAAACAATCTGAAAAACTTCGATCTCACGATTCCCCGCGACAAATTTGTCGTCATTACAGGCCTTTCCGGATCGGGGAAATCGACCCTTGCGTTTGATATCCTGTTTGCAGAAGGTCAGCGTCGGTTTCTCGACAGTATGTCCACTTACGCGCGGCAGTTTGTCGAGCAAATGGAACGTCCCGATGTCGACTCCGTCGCCGGACTTCCTCCCACCGTTGCCATTGAACAACGCATCTCTCGCGGCGGCGGGAAATCAACTGTAGCTACCGTCACTGAAGTGTGGCATTTCCTGAGACTTCTCTATAGTAAAGTCGGGGTTCAATACTCGCCCGATACGGGTAATAAAGTGCAGGAGCAAAGTGCTACCGCGATCGTCACTCAGCTACGTAAAGAATCGAAAAAATCAAAGAAACCGATCTTTCTGATGGCTCCCTTGGTGAAGGGGCGCAAAGGTTTCCATACCGAAGTCGCGGAATGGGCGGGGCGTCAGGGCTACGAAACTCTGTACGTCGATGGGGAGTTTAAACCGGTCGAAGGCTTTCAGCGACTGGCGCGATTTAAGGAGCATTTCATCGATGTCGTCGTCGACGAAATCGATCAGCGGGCGAAAATCGATGAAATACGCGAGGCGCTGGAAACCGCCTTGAAACTGGGCCGCGGCACGGCCCGTTTTCTCGATGCAAAAAACAAAGTTCAGGTGGTCTCGACGGAGCGTTGCGATCCCGAAACAGGCCGTTCTTTCGAAGAACTCGATCCCCGGCTCTTCTCCTACAACTCACCCCACGGGTATTGCCACACCTGCCGAGGATATGGCTCAATCGAAAGACAACCCACCCTCGTTGACGAAAAACACGCCGAGTCGCAACTCGATGCCGAGCTTCGCGAGGAATATAGACGTAGCAAAAACAAGGGCGAACAAATCCCCTGCCCCGAATGCGAAGGTGCGAGGCTCAACGATGTCGCCCGGCATGTCCGCGTGGGCGATTTGGGTATCCACCAGATCGCCGCGATGTCCGTTCGGGACGCCAAAGGCTTTGTAGAGCAACTGAACTTTACCGGCTCGGAAGCGACGATCGCCCGGGACATCATACCCGAAATTGTGCAACGACTCCACTTTATGGAGGAAGTCGGCCTCAGCTATCTCCAGCTCGATCGATCCGCTACCACGTTGAGCGGTGGCGAAAGCCAGCGCATCCGCCTCGCAGCCCAACTTGGCTCGAACCTTCGCGGTGTTCTCTACGTGCTTGATGAACCAACTATCGGGCTGCACCCGCGCGACAACGCGGCACTGCTTGACACTCTCGCCAACCTGAAAAACAAAGGCAATTCTCTAGTTGTCGTCGAGCACGATGATGAAACAATTCTTCGTTCCGATTACCTGATCGACCTCGGGCCCGGCGCCGGCGAACTGGGAGGAGAGATTGTCTGGCAGGGGAATCCAGCCGAGCTCGAAAAACTATCAAAAGCTCAATCCGAAAACTCACCAACTGCGAGAATTTTTTCCGAAAAGATTAGCCATCCGATCAATGGGCAAAGGCGCCCCTTACCTGCGGCAGGTAACAAAGACGGCTGGCTGAAAATCGAAGGCGCCAGCGCCAACAACCTGAAGAATATCAATGTCCGGATTCCAATCGGGCGACTCACCGTCATCGCTGGAATTAGCGGCAGCGGAAAAAGCAGCTTCATGCGCGGCGTGTTGAAACCCGCCGTCGATTCGGTGCTGAAGAAAGGAAGAAAAGATTACCGTCCGCCTAAGAAACAGTGGAAGTCGATCAAGGGAGCTCAAAATATCGAAGCCATTTACGAAGTCGACCAGAGTCCGATCGGAAAGACGAGTCGCTCCACTCCGGCCACCTATGTGAAAGTATTCGACGAAATCCGGAAGGTTTTTGCTCAACTACCGGAATCGAGAGCGCGCGGCTATACCGCGAGTCGCTTTTCTTTCAATACCGAAGGCGGACGCTGCGAGCCCTGTAAAGGAAACGGCAACATCAAACTGGAGATGAACTTCCTCCCCACCAGCTACGTCGAGTGTGACGAGTGCCGGGGCCGTCGCTACAACACCGCAACTCTGGAAGTTCTTTACGACGGAAAATCCATCGCCGATGTCATGGAAATGTCGATCGAGGAGGCTGCTGAGTTTTTCAAAAGCCATAGTAAAATCCACCGAACCCTGAGTCTCATGGCCGAAACGGGTCTGAGCTATCTTCGCCTCGGGCAGGCCAGTCCGACCTTGAGTGGTGGCGAAGCTCAGCGGATCAAACTGGTGACTGAACTGACTAAAGGCATCGGCCGGGCCAACAACGCAAGGCTCCGCCAGAACCGGACGCCGAAAAGTAATCTCTATTTGATTGAAGAACCTAGCATCGGGCTTCACGCCGAAGATGTCGTCAGGTTGATCAACATCATGCACTACCTGGTCGATGATGGTCACACCGTTGTCGTCATCGAACATAATCTGGAGATCATGGCCGAAGCCGACTTTCTTATCGAAATCGGCCCCGAAGCTGGAGATCAGGGCGGTCGGGTCGTCGGGTCGGGGAAACCGGAAAAAGTGATTCAGGCCAAAGAAAGCCGCACCGGTCCCTACCTCGCAAAACTGATTGGATAGGCACTTTTTGAATCCGCACCGGCGTTGATCCGGAAATTTTCATATCGGGTGGCGCAATAACGGAGCGAAACTTTACCCGGAATTCTTAGAAAAATGATAAAATCCCGGCCCACATGCGGAAATTTTATCAACAGATTCAATGGAGGTCCCTGCTTCTGGCTATCGTCATGCTTCCCGGTCTCGCCGTCGGAAATCTCTCAAAACCCGTGATCAGTAAAGACCTCGAAAATCTCTTTTTCGCCTCTCTCGACTTTTACAGCAAGCTGCAACGAACCCACAACGGTCTCTACCTGGACAACTACGCTATCGAGCGGGATACCAACGGCGAACCGGTTTTTAACGATGTCGTATCCAGTGCCGCGATTGGAGTCGGTTTGATTGGTCTTTGCATGGATCACGAGCTGGGAAGAGATCCCGGCGCGGAATTGAAGGCGCTGGAAACCCTCCGGACCTTGAACGGGCACCGTGATGATTTTAAACCTCCCCGCGAGAAAGCGGGGTATTTCCGGCACTTTTTCTCGACTAACGACGGCTCCGGTCATTCGGAATATTCGACGATCGATACCGCTATCATGGTCGTGGGCGCCCTATTCTGCAGGAACTACTTCGACAGTAGCGATATTAGAAAAGAGGCCGATCAACTATGGAATTCCATCGACTGGCAGGCAGCCCTTGCCGATCCCGATGGCAAAAGACTGTATATGATGTTTGAGGACGGGACTTCGGTAGAGAATTCGAAGACTCAGATGTTCAATGAATACTACCTCCTCGCGTGGTTGATTGAGCAACATCAGATCCAGTCTAAAGGCGCGAGCCAGATTCTGTCAGTCGATCAGTTGCCCTACTGGGAAGACCGCGACCTCAAACTGCTCAGCACCCACCCCGGTGAAGCGCAGAGTTCATTTATTATCCAGTTCCCCTTCTACATGTGCCATTCCTTCACCAAATGCGACCTCTACCGGGACTACGTCGCGGCGCAGGCGGAGGCGGACCGGAGAGCTTGTGAAGAGATGATTGGCGAGTCCGGATACTGGGGTTGCGGGGCGGGACGCACTCCACGAAACGGCTACCTCGCATCGAACTACAAAATGAATCCCGACAACGTGGTCGCGCCGCACATCATTGCCGGTTTCCTACCGGTCTTACCAGAGGCTCAGGACGACCTTTTGAAATTCTACCGGGACGAAACCAAACTGGTCGAGACCGAAGTGGGGAAGCTCCTGCCGAGATTCAGTGCTGATATCCCGGACTGGAAACCGCGCCGAATCGAAGCCATCGATTACTCCTCAATGATTTTCGGCCTCGCCGCGATCCACCCCAAACTGGGTATGGACTTCTTTTCAAAAGGAACCGAATTTACCTTCAACCGAACGAAAACCCCGGCGATTCTATCGCAGATCGCAAACTGATTTGTTACTGCGCCCCTTTTCCTTCGCCTTTCGGTTCCGGGGGACGGTTCTCTTTATTGATCTTTAATCCCGCCGGATCATGAATATCGGCGCGGATAGCCATGAGTCGATATTTTTCGGGGCCGACCTTTCCGCCGATTAATACCGTCTGCCCATCCGAAACCGAGAGCTGCAGAGCTGCTTCATTCTCCACGAGCGGCTCGTCCAAATTTCGAGCCAACAGTTTCAGATCGATTGTGTAGTTATCGGCACCAAGGACCGCCGCGGCACCCATCGCTAATTGCCCGGCCGAGAAACATACCGATTTCCCGGAGCGAATCGTAACAGGTTCGAGATTTAAAAGCTCAGCTCCTTCCTTTTTACTAACGGTACGCAGTAGGATTTGAAATTGCGGCGGGGTCTGAACACCGAGTAACTTTAACGCTCCGGTTTGATGCTCCTTTCGGTAGGCGGCACGCTTTCGAACCGCCTCCGTCTCTTTGGTCAACTCCGCACTATAAAGAAAATTTTTCATTTCATCCCAACGATCGAATGATCTTGAGATCGCGTCCGGAGCGGTGGGCCGGTCGGCGTCATTCTCATCCATCTCCAAAATCGGCTCAGTAGAGGTAACGACGGTTGCGGAAAGATAGATATACTTTTCCACGACTCCTTTGATCGACTCAATGTAGGCCTCAACCAGTTCCATTTGGTCAGGGGTATTCCTAACAATCAAACTGGAACTCCCCGGGTTGTAGACGGCGCTGGCTCCATTCGAAAACGAGATACCTGCACTTTCGAGAATATGTTTCGCAGACGGAGCGCGGACTCCAGTTGAAGCAGGCGGGGCAAACGGATCCCGGGCACCACTCGAAAGGAAGCTCGGTGGAACCGTATACTGATTGGTGAACAATTCCGTTCCTGGTTCGGTAAGGGGAATGACCGTGACGGCATGGGGCTCCACGCGGTATTTGAGTTGCGCGAGAGAGACCGTATAGCGAAGCACTTCTCCGAGTGGTGCATTGGTCAGTCGAAGAGTTATCGGAGTCTGACCTGAGCCTTCCCCTTTCAGGATGATGTTGACTCCCTTTTTTGCCGGCTCAGCCTCCTCAAGATCCAGTTCGACCGACTTTGCCTGAATGAATTGCAGTGCATCAGCCAATGGCGTGTCAGAAAACTCGACACTGGGAATCCGGATCGATTTCAGCTTGTTCTCGTTTTTCTGCACCTCAGTCGTTTTACTGTGAAACTGCGCAAAGACTGGGGTGATTGAGAGAGCGACAAGGAGTGAAACGACAGATAAAACTTTCATGGCTCCTCTAAAACTACCTTAACGCCCTCACGGTGTCGAGGTTAAGCGGAAATAGACAGAACTTCTTCGTTGATCGCCCTACAACCGGGAATAAGAGATCCGGTTCTGCGGAGGCCGCTGCAGGATGCTGGCGGGGATCTGCGGCATATTCTGAAGCGGGCTGGTCCGGTCGTGCTTGAGGGACAATTCCGCCGCTTTCTGCTTCAGCTCTGACCACCGGGGGATATCGGCATCGGGCGCGTAGCGGACGTGACGCAGAAAGCTGAGCCATTCCACAAAAGCCCGCTCGACATCGCCGGGACCAAAATCAAGGGTGCTGGATTTGGAAAATAAGAGGTGGGTCTTCCCCTCCAACCAGAGCTGTACCACCTCGGCGGCACCCTCTCCATAGGTAGTTGGGAGGCCGAGCCGGAGATAGCCTTCAAAATCCACCGGTCCGTAGGCCTGACGACAACTGGTGGCGAGACGCTCGGAGTCACCGTCCGAACCGCTCTCGTTCAGCTCGAAACGATACCCGGCCCGCAGGTTGGCAAAATGATAGATCATTTCGTCGATCGGGTATTGCGGGTCCTCAAGAGCAGCCGCAACCGCAAGCCCCTCCCCGTGCTGGAAAAAGCCACAAATCACACCGCGGTGAGTGGGTTTCCCGTGGTCATCGATCAACCCGAGCTTTCTCCAGTTATGAGCGGGCGTTCCCGCACCGGGATTGATAGCCTGTCCGGTCCGGGCATCGGTGTAGTGAGTCTCCGACTGAATTTCGCTGGAGCGGATCTCAGGATTGACGAGAAGAGCCTCGGCATCGTCCCGGTAAGCTTTCACCTTACTATGGGAAAAATGTCCCTGGAGATAGAGTTGGTTCCCCCTCTCCGACAGGCGCAGATATTCGGCCGGGCGAATTTTCCCCACCAATTCCGGAGGCAGCAGGCCTTCAGCCTCTTCCAGAGACATCACGGCTTTTTCTTTCGGCAGGCGCGCCACTTTCTGGATAAATTTGGTGAGCCGGTATTCGTCGCTGCCGGGTATTTTCTGACCAAGCATTAATTCCGATCCGTAGCGGCGGGCTTCGTTCTTCCGGTTATCGAGCCGCGTCAGACGACTCCGCCCCTCGATCAGTTTATCGATTAACTGACTGCAGGACTCTGCGGGCCGGTATTTTCCCCGAATAAAGGCCAGAGCTTCGGAAATTTCGCACTCCACTTCTCTTCCCGGCTTAAGCGTCTCCCAGTTACCCTCGCTGTTGAGAACTTCTTTCCTCGTCGCTTTGAGCCCGAAGAGAGGGACATCCTCTTTATCGTTTTGGCCTGAAGCCTGAGACGTGCCACTGAAACCGAGAGCAATTTTCTGTTTGCTGAAAAGCCGCTGACACAACTCGCGAGCGGCAGTGAACGGATCCTCTCCCCGGGTCACGGCGAGATCCATTTTCCGCAGAAGAGTCGGCCAATCGATTTCATTCGCCCGGCGAAGGTCAAGAGGATGAGCATCCCCAAGCCGCGGACTGCGATTTCCGAAAATGACGTAGCCCATTTCGTCGAGCCCGCGTCTGCCGGCACGGCCAAACATTTGGAGCAGTTCGTCGGGAGAAACCTCCCTCTGGAAAGGCCCATCCTGATACATCCGGTCGGAAACGTAAACGGAACGCACCGAAAAGTTGATTCCGGCCGCCAGGCCCATCGTTGCAACAATCACCCGGAGCTGACCGGCTTTTGCGAGCGGCTCAATTACGGAAGCTCGCGCCGCAAAACTGATCCCGCTGTGATGAACCGCGACCCGTTTGCGCAGTAACTTTTTCAGGTCTTTGCTGCAGATTTGATCCAGCTCGCGATCGCTGAATTCTATCGGCTGATCGTCGGGGAGTGCATCGGCAATTTTGGCGGCAATCTTTTCAGCCGACTTGCGATGAGGGGCAAAAATCAGAAGTGGTCCAAAATTGGAAAGCAGTGTGCCGAGAGCCAACCGGGACCAGAAGTCCTTTACCTTGTCGGGCGCTCGCCGGGGTAATGCCTCAAACGGAATTTCATCAAGGGGGACGGGGCGCACCGCGGTATGAACGACCTCGACATCGCGCCCGATGGCGGTAAACCAGGCCGCCACTTTGTCCGGATTTCTCACGCTCCCGCTGAGCAGCAAAAGCTGAGTTTCCGGAGGCGCCAGTGCAATCGAAAGCTCATAGTGAAGACCGCGCTGGCGGTCGCCGATCATCTGATATTCATCGATAACGAGGATTTTTGGCCCATCGCCGGAAATCAATTTTTCCCGCTGAGTTTCCAAAGTCGCCACCAGAACCGGGGCATCCAGATTTTCCGCAACGTCTCCGGTTGCGATTCCGACTTTCCAACCCGCATTTTTCCAGTCGCGGTATTTGTCATTGGCCAGGGCCCGCGTAGGAACCGTGTAAACCGCCTGTTTTCCAGACCCGGGAAGCTTTCCGGATTCGATCAGATTTTCAAAAACAAAGGTCTTCCCCGCCCCCGTGGGGGCCGAAACGATCACATCTTTTCCGGCGATCAGTTCTCGAATCGCCTTTTGCTGCCAGAGATCAGGAATTTGGAGATGAACTTGCAATCCATCCAGGGCATCTGAAAAACTCCCATGCATTGCCTACCTTTTGTTAAACGGGAAAAACTGTGGCAGTGGCTTCCTGCTGCCTGAGTCGAAAAGCCGGTTTCTCCCGGGCCAGAGGGTCGCAACCGACCGTTCCGGAGGAAAGTGTACAGGGTACAGTCCTTGAGTGTACCCTGTACAATGAAAGTAAAATGCGCTTTTTACTGAGCCACACCGCTCGTGATCGGAGCCAGAGCCGCTCTCCGGGCCCGGGCCACGCTCAGGATATTGACCGGCTTACCGGTCTCCATGATCGCGATGTAGTCCTGCATCACCCGAATGGTCTCTCTTTCGTAGGGATCAAGCAGGTGCGGATACTCGAGAAGCTTGTCTTCGTCGTCTTCATCGATGTCTTCGCCGCGGGACATGCCGCTAAGTGCTTCTGATGAAATCTCGGATTTCAAAGTCAGATTGCGATCAGCAAAATTATCCTGAGTGATGGTGTAGACTTTAAACAGCCCCTTCTCCTCAGCGCGGATTCGCTTGTAACGGGCGATTCGCTCTTTCTTGCGCTCTTCCGCTTCAAGCTTGTTCTGCTCAACTTCTCTCTGACGAATTTCTTTGTTCAAAGAAATCTTGTTTTCCGCAAGGCGCTGTTTCTCTTCAGCGATGTCACTGATGATGTATCCGAAATCTTTGTCGCTCGCAATTCTCGGCTCCATTGAACGGCGCAGAGCGTCAATCGGGAGCGGAGCTTCCGAGAACAGGTTGTAATTCGCGGGGCGGATCGGCTTCACTTTCAGAGGATTGGTCAGCGACGCTTCGCCGAAATCTTCCACATCGTAGATCGAAGGAAGCTGGAGATCAGGAATCACACCTTTCAACTGAGTGGACTCACCATTGATCCGGAAGAAAGTCTGGATCGTCAGCTTGAGCGCACCTTTCTGCTCGGCATCGCCACGGTTAAACAGGTTGAACTTGCTGCCGTAAACGGGACGCAACTGCTGAACGGTGCCTTTTCCGAAAGTGGATTTCTCACCGATGATCAACGCCCGGTTGTAGTCTTGCAGCGCGGCCGCAAAAATCTCGGATGCCGAGGCGCTGGCCCGGTTTGTCAGAACGATCATCGGACCGTCGTAAGCTGGATTGGCGTTCTTCGAGACCTTCTGGGTTCTCTGTCCCCGCCAGTTCTGTGCCTGAACCACAGGTCCTTTGTTGATGAAAAGTCCGGTCATGTTGACAGCCTCTTCAAGAGAGCCACCACCATTGTCGCGAAGATCGATCACGAGCCCATTCATGCCTTCGATCCGCAGACGGGTCAAAAGACGACGAACATCAGCAGTTGTGGAAGTGTCCCCACCGTCCATGTCGCTGTAAAATGAGGAGAGCCGGATCCAACCGATCTTCTGGGGGTTCCCATCGGGATCCTGAGTGGAAATGAGATCGGCAGTGGCCAGGCTGTCTTTCAAATCAACCTGATCGCGAACGATTTTGATAATCGCGGTCTCCGACGGATCGGATGCCTTTGCCGGGCGAACTTTCAGAGTCACGGTGGAACCGATGTCGCCACGGATCAAATCGACGGTATCACTGAGCTTTTTCCCAATCACGTCGACGATTTCGCCGTCGGACTGACCGACACCGATAATTTTGTCCTGATTTTTAAGATCACCCTGTTTCGCGGCAGGTCCACCGACGACGAGTCCTTCCACGGTGGGGATCTCGTCTTCATCGAGGCGGAGCATCGCTCCAATTCCACGAAGCTTTTTGTTCATCCCGATTTTGAAATTTTCATACTGCTTCCGGCTGTAGTACTCGGAGTGCGGATCGTAGGCCCGGGAGATGGCTTTGATGAAGATTGTGGCTACGTCTTCCGTATCGTTATCGACGATGCCCTTCAGGAAGTCCTGATAACGCTTCAAGATCTTTTCGCGGGGATTCTTCCGCTCTTTTGGCTCTTCACCAGCCTCAAGCGCAGCCTTTTTCTCAGCTTCCGCCGAAAGATGGTCGCGAAGCAGTTCCTCTTCGATCAAATTGCGCCAAATCTGCTCCTCATCGGTTTCATTCTTCGACCAGGGAGCGTCTTTTCTTGTGATTCGCACGCTGCGATCGGAATCAAAGGTGAAAGTCTCGTCAGCAAGGATCTTTTCCGCGTATTCCACTCTGGAGCGGACCCGATCGAGGTAGACGCCGTAGATTTCGCTGGCGGCGGGAATGCCTTCCATCTTGACCTGATCGTCGATCGTGGTGCGGTATTTCCGGTTAAATTCGTCGATGTCCTGCTGAGTGAAATAAACCCGGCGGTAGTCCAGCATCTCGATGTAGGCGTCGAGCACTTTGGCCGACATACTGTCATCGAATGCTTCCCGATTGTAGTGCTCTGATTCCAGAATACTGGCAACTTTCAGGGCAACATCGCCATACTTCGTTTGACCCGATGTTGGCTGGGAGCAGGAGAAGAGAAAGACTAGAAACGGGACGGTCAGGACAACACGACCACGTGAAAGTGAGGATAGAATAGGTGCCATTGGTAGTATCTCGGGCTTGAATACAGGTCCACCAGAGAGCAAACCTGAAGAGTTTTGGAATTTACACTGGTTTGACGTGTGTGAAAGCCTTTTTATTATACCATCTTTACGTCGAAACCTTTGATTCCGATGCCTTTTTCGGCTATCAACGGCGGAATGGAACGTAGTTCGCTCATCGAAACCACCGGGTTTAAAGTCGCCGTTTTTGTCATCGGAACCATCGTGCTCGGAGCCACTCTGGCACCGCCACTGTATTGGGGTGGAAAGCTGGTTGTCACGGAAGGCTGGATCAAAGATGTCCCGGTTTTGGACAGCATTCACGGCTCGATGGACCGCGCGAGATTTTCGCGATATTTCAACCGGGCGATCCTCGCGGGAGCTCTCATTATGCTGTTTCCGACGCTGAAATGGCTGAGCTCGAAGGACGGCGCCAAACTTTCACTCCGCGACCGGCTTCAGGTGAAACCGAACCGCGCCTGGTGGGTTCATTTGCTGGTCGGATTTCTCCTCGCCGCGATTCCGCTCTTTCTTCTGGGCTGGTTTTACCTCGAAAAAGGCTGGTATGAGGCGAGCGGCACCAATAAGACGCTCATCAGCGTCCTCTTTTCGGCTTTAACGACAGGGCTCGTGGTCGCTCTGCTTGAAGAATTTGTCTTTCGGGGTGCGCTCACCTCAATTTTCTCGACGCTACTGAAGCCCTGGCCTCTTCTCATCTCGATCGCCGTGTTTTTCGCGCTTGTCCACTTCCTGAAACCGCCGGAGGGTGCAGACATCACGGCGGTCACCGCCCTGTCCGGCTTCCACATGCTCGGTCTGATTTTCAGCCAGTTTGGGGACTGGTATTTCCTCGCGGCGGAATTCGCCGTGCTCTTTGCAATCGGTTGGGTGCTCGGCTATACCCGCCTGAAAACGCAATCGCTGTGGCTCGGGATCGGGTTGCATGCCGGCTGGGTTTTCGGGGCAAAAACGCTCGGACCGCTGGCCCGGCGAACCTTTGAACCGGCGGCAATGATGCCCTGGCTGGGTGGGAACCTGCGAGTCGGACTCGCGTCCTGCCTCGTGGTGTGTTTCACCGGCCTGATCGTGTGGCTCTGGCTGCGACGTGACCGGAGTGAAATCGCCTGACGTTTACTGACTGAGTTGCGGCGCTTCCTGAGCCCACTGCGGGTTGCTCAGAATTTTCTGAGCTTCCTCTTTGCCGAGCGTCCGGATAAAGCCGCCGAGATACCCGACATTCACCTGGCCTTTGATGACGTGCGGGGAGACGATGAGAGGCTCATCAATTTTATCGCCCACATTCAATCCGGGACGGTAATAGTAAGCCTGCTCTTTTTCCTCCGCAGCACTGTTCGGCGGAGAGTAAAAATTGGAAACCAGGTTGATGTATTTGGGGTGGAGATCGCTCAACTTCGAAGGGTACTTGCCATCGTTATCCGTCGCGTAAGCCCGGCAATGAATTAAAATCGCCTCGATACGGGCCTCCTCCAGCTTGTTCCGCTGACCACGACCACAACTGGTCAACGATAGGAGTGAAGTGATTAAAACGGTAGCGGCGAGGAACTTGGAAATGGGTGAAGAGAATTGCATCGGAGTATCAGATTGCTAAACGAAGCGTATCTAGCACACATTAGTAGCATTCGTTAGCCAATATCTCATAAAAGGGTCTGATTGCTTTTAGCTATGATTGAGTGTATGGAACTTTTATGTCAACAACAACAGAAACTGCAGTCGTTACTCTTGAGGACAAAACTCGTGAGCTCTGCCAATTCATTCTCGAAGATCCAAAATTCGCCGCGGCATCCGGAAGCATCGACGCTTTCCAGGAAGATAAAGAAGCTCAATCCGTCTACCGTGACTGGCAGCAGAAAGCATCCGAGCTTCACGCTCTGCACCATCAGGGCAAAGAGCCTGAGCAGTCGGATATCGTTGAAATGGAGCGCCTTAAAGAAATCGTTTTAGACAATGCGGTAGCAGCTGACTTTGTTGAAGCAGAAGATGCCGTCAACGAAATGTTCAGCACCGTCATGAAGCTCGTCCAGAAGACGCTTCAGAACGGTAGCGTCCCTACCGAAGAGGAAATGAACGAGTGCTGTAACAGCGGAGGCTGCGGCTGCCACTAAGTTCCGTAACGTTGCTAATTTTACGATCAAGGGTATCCGGTTCCGGATGCCCTTTTTCATGCCATGGACCACACCCGGAAACTGCGCGACCTAGATAAAAAACACCTCTGGCATCCGTTTACCCAGATGGCGGATTGGTGTGCACCGGATCATGACCCGCTGATTCTTGTATCCGGAAAAGGGGCCACCCTGCGCGATTCCGAAGGGAAGGAATATCTCGATGGCAACAGCTCGATCTGGACCAATATCCACGGGCACTGTCACCCCCATATCGACGCCGCGATCCGCACTCAAATCGAAAGCTTGGCGCACTGCTCAGCACTCGGGTTTTCCAATGAGCCATCGATTCGTTTGGCGGAGAAACTGACCTCGCTTTTCCCCGGGGACACCCTGACCCGGGTTTTCTACACCGATGATGGCTCCACCGCCATCGAATGCGCCTGCAAGATGGCGATTCAATACCGGCAACTCTCCGGCGAACCGGAGCGAGTCCGCTTTCTTTCGTTCGAGAATGCCTATCACGGCGACACCGCCGGAGCAGCCTCGCTGGGTGGAATCGGATCTTTTAAAGGTCGGTTCGATGGCACCGGGTTTCAGGTCAGTTCGATTCCCGATTTCGAATCGCTAAGCCGTCTTGATTCAGAGGAAATCAAAAAAATCACTGCAATCTGTATCGAGCCGGCCATTCAGGGCGCAGCCGGAATGAGAACCTGGCCAACCGGAATGTTAGCGGACCTGAGAAAATGGTGCGATCACAACGACGTATTTCTGATTCTCGACGAAGTGATGACCGGCTTTGGCCGAACCGGAAAAATGTTCGCCTGCGAACACGAGGATGTGATTCCCGATTTTCTCTGCCTCGCTAAAGGCCTTACCGGTGGATACCTCCCTTTGGCTGCCACATTAACCAACGAAAAAGTATTCTCCGCCTTCCTCGGAGGGTATGAGGAAACTTTTTTCTACGGACACAGCTACTGCGCAAATCCCCTGGGCTGTGCAACCGCGATTGCCAGTCTCGAGGTCTTCGAAAATGGACGGGTTCTTGAAAATCTTGATACCAGCATCAATCACCTCCGTGACGAGCTGGCCCGACACTTTCAAGGGGAAGCCTACGTTACCGACATTCGGCAAATCGGAATGATCGCCGGAATTGACATCGGGCCCTTCGACTGGCGGGAGTTAACCGGTGCCAAAGTCTGTCGCGTCGCCTGGGAGTTTGGTTTACTGACTCGTCCGGTCCGCGACACTCTCGTCTTGATGCCCCCGCTCTGCACCACGACCGAACAACTCTCGGCGATGGTGGTCGCATTGAAGCAGGCGTGCCAACGGGTGCTATAGACGCGCCCGCCTACTGCCCTTTCGCAGAGACGGCCCACTCCGGCATTGTTGATAAATCGATTCCGAAAACGGCGGGACCAAACAAATAAAACAAGAGGGTGATCAGAACCACTCCTATCAAATTGATACAGATCCCTACCTTCACCATCTGAGCGATCTGGATCCGCCCACTACCAAAGACAATCGCGTTGGGCGGGGTTGCCACCGGCATCATAAACGCACAGGAGGCTGACAGCGCCGCCGGTATCATGAGTAACAAAGGGTGAATCTTGATCGCCACCGCAATCGCCGCTAATAAAGGCAGAATCATTTCTGTAGTGGCAGTGTTAGACGTCAACTCGGTCAGAAAAGTTAGAGTCGCACAGAGAATTCCGATCAGAATAAAAACCGGAGTCCCTTCCAGTTCCGCAAATGCATTACCGACATAAGCGGACAGGCCCGATGTCGAGAAGCCCTTGGCAAGCGCAAACCCTCCCCCGAAAAGCAGAATGATATGCCATGGGATTTTCTTGAACACATCGAACTCCAGTATCGTTCCATAGCCCTCCCCCGCTTCCTTTCTCCGCGCCGGGATTAAAAACAGTAGTAACGCCATCGCAACAGCAATCGTGCCATCGTCGATCAGTGGACCGTTGGCAACCCAGCTCCATTTGGTCCATCCTGTAATCGTAAAAGAACCTATCGAAATATCAGTTCGGAAAACCCAGAGTAGCGCCGTCGCCACAAATACGCTCAGGACCACGATCTCTTCGTATTGAATCCGGCCCAGCGCCTTCTTTTCATCTCTGATCACATCCCGGGAAAGTTCAGTATCTTTAGAACCCTTGAAGAACACCTGTGTCAGGAGCACCCAAATCACTGCCAACATCAGGATCGACAGAGGCACACCGAAAAACATCCACTGCCCGAACGAGATATTGTAACCAACCTCCGCGGCGCCGGGAAACAATTGCTCAAAAATCCTGACCAGTGCCAGATTCGGCGGAGTTCCTACCAGCGTCGCCATTCCCCCGACACTGGCGGAATAGGCGATCCCCAGAAGTAGGGAGGTGCTCAGATTTCCCGTTAACTTTTCACCGAATGTCGCCTCAGTTGATTTGATCACTGCCAGCCCGATCGCCACCATCATGATAGTCGTCGCGGTATTCGAGATCCACATCGAAAGGAAGGCTGTAGCAATCATGAACCCCAGCACGATCAGCGAAGAACTGCTACCGATCAGATTGATAATATTGAGAGCGATCCGTTTATGAAGATTCCACCTCTCCATCGCGAGCGCGATGAGGAAACCGCCCAGATAGAGAAAGATAATATAGTTCATGTAAACCGGGGCGACATCTTTCCCTTTCATGATACCGAGAAGCGGAAACAGCACGATGGGCAGCAGCGAGGTGGCCGCCAGCGGAATGGCATCCGTGATCCACCAGATCGCCATCAGAGCGGCAACCGCCGCCATTTTGGGAACCAGAGGCTGACCCGGTGCAAAATTGCCGAAAACCAGGATTAACAAAAACGCTGCAATACCGGCCCAGAAACCGATTTTCCGGCTTTTTCCGGCCGGCGTTGAAAGTGTAGAAGACTCAGACATAACTCGCGAAGTGGCTGCGATATTGAACGGCACAAAGGAGCGAGTCAAGGAAACATCTCGCCGCGCTTTCGGCGGCGGAGCGGACCATAGAATTCATGCCATTCGCGATCATTCTTTTACATTCGCGTTAAAAGCAATTCGGAGAATCTTACCGATCCGACTCCTCGCAAATCCACGCTTTGGCAAGCGCGGCTACAGTCCGCGCCTTCGCTATGTAGCCG
>JARGPI010000016.1 GCA_029213005.1 Verrucomicrobiales bacterium | reverse complement strand
TGCTCTTGCTCGGAAAAACGGGGATCAAGAACAAGATTACGAGCAGGAAAAAGAGAAAAGATTGGGGGACTGTACCCTGTACAGTCCGATATTGTACAGGGTACAGTCCGGTATTGTACAGGGTACAGTCCGGTATTGTAACGGGGTACTCACCTTGCAAAAGGGGCTTCTCAAATTTACAGTGCCCCCATGAGTAAGTGCCCCGGGTTTCGTGAGCTTTTTATATTTTGCTGTCTCGGTTTATTTCCGGGACTTCAGGCTCAGGAATCTGATACGCTGAAGGATAAAATTGTGGTCGTGAAACTGCGGTCTGATGATTTCCAAACCTCGCGCGGAATCCGGGAATTCGAGCAGCTCCTCGCCAAAGCGCAGGAGGAAGAGGTCAAGACCATTGTCTTCGATATCAATGTGAAAGGCTACATCTCGTGGGAGTTCCAGGAGAGGATTCTCGAAAGACTGGCGGAAATCAAAGTCCCCACCATCGCCTACGTGAACTCTTCCGCAACGGGGGCCGGCTCGCTCATCGCAGTGGGGAGCGATACGATTTACCTGACGAAAAGCGGCATCATCGGCGGTGCCGGAATCAAACTTTCCGATAACGAGAATGAGGAGGTCCAAAAGCGGGAAATGTCTCAGCAACTCTCGCTGCTTAAAGCCCGGGCCCGCAGCGTGGCCAAGGTCAAAGGGCATCGCCCCGAGCTGGTCGAGGCATTTATCGACAGCGAACTGGAGGTCATTTACGGCAGCGATGTCATTTCGAAACGGGGCGAAATCCTCACTCTGACCGCCGCGGAGGCGGTGAAAAAGGTGGCTGATGGCAAAACTCTACTTGGGAAAGGGATTTCCCCTTCGATCGAAGCCCTTCTAAAAGAGGAAAAACTCAAAGGCGATACCCTGACATTTTCCCCGAAGGAATTTGTACAGTTCCGGAACCAGGCGCGCCTCAAGACCGCTATCGAGAATAAAACGCAGGAGAAACCGGAAATCTCGGACGGACTTTTCTCGAAGCGGACCGGCGACAGTTATCAGGGCAAAATCGTCGTGCTGGAGGTCGGAACCGATGCCCTTTCCAGTGGCGAAGCGCAGTTCGACTTTATGGACCGCACGCTGAAGAAAGCTCAACTCGATGGCGCGACCGCTGTCATTTTTGACCTCGACACGCCCGGCGGCTACGCCTGGTACACCCAGGGCCTGATCCTCAACAGCCTGCAAGACGTCTCCATCCCGACCTATTCTTTTGTGAATACCCGGGCCGAATCGGCAGGGGCTATCGTCGCCCTCGGGACGGATCACATCTACATGCGCCCCGCAGCATCGATCGGCTCCGCCCTGGTCGTAACGGGAACGGGCGGTGATCTATCCAGCGCGATGGACAGCAAGCAGACCCAGATGATCATCAGTGTGGTCCGCAATATGGCCGAGTTGAAAGGTCACAATCCGGACATTGCGGAAGCGTTTGTGACCCGGAAGAAACAGGTAAAAATCGGCGGTACCGTGATCCATGACGAAGGCGAAGTGCTCAATTTAAACACCATCGAAGCCACCGAAATCATCAACGGAAAGCCAGTTCTAGCGAAAGGGATCGCCAATAATTTAGAGGACCTCGTCAAGCAGGAAGGGCTAGCCGGGGAAATCGTGACCGCCCAGTCACTGGGACTGGAAAGCTTTGCGACCTGGGTCCAGAAATTTTCCGCGATACTGATCATCATCGGGATCGCCGGGGTTTACCTGGAGATGAAAACGCCTGGCTTCGCCCTGCCCGGGCTGATCGGTCTCGGTGCCTTTGCGCTCTATTTCTTCGGCAACAATGTCGCGGGAAATCTGGCGGGCTATGAGTTGGCGGTGCTTTTTGTGCTGGGACTAATCCTGATCGGCGTTGAAATTTTTCTTTTCCCCGGGGCGATGATCCCCGCCCTCGTCGGTGGCCTGATGGTGATCGGTTCACTCTGGCTGGCCATGGTCGACCGCGTCGATCTGGAATGGAAATGGGAAGACCTCCCCTCCTCCGGCGGCTGGGAAGGCGAAGGTTCCGGAGGCTGGTTTTCCATCTTGCGAACCGGATTCAACACCATGGGACTGGGACTGATCGGAGGCGTTGCCCTGATATTGCTTCTGATGCGATTTTTGCCCAAAACCAAGTTTGGTGGCTTCCTCACGCTAAAAGAAGTGGTACCGGCCGGCCCCTCGATCGATGGACAGACCGCGTCCTTTTCCGAAGCCGGAGAGCGGGAATCCATTTCCTACGTCGGCTGGGAGGGCGAAGCGACCACCGATCTCCGCCCCTCGGGAAAAGGCCGGCTTCAGGGCAAGATGCTCGATATCATCACCGGCGGGGAATTTATCCCCAAAGGCACCCCAATCGTCGTTTCGAAACACGAAGGAAGTCGCATTGTCGTAAAAAAGGCTTAGTAATATCAGGATCTCCGTAAACTAGGCCAGCGAATGCAACTTTCTAAAAAATCTGAATACGCCGTTCGGGCGATATCGATTCTGGCGTCTCACGGCACGGAGAATTCGATGCAGGCCCAGGAACTCGCAACGGTGGGAGATATCCCCCAGAAATTCCTCGAACAGATTCTTCTGATTCTGAAACGCGGCGGACTCGTCGTCAGTAAACGAGGGGTCGGCGGAGGTTACCGGATCGCCAAAGAAGCGAGATTTATCACCGTGGCCGAAGTCATCCTGAACATCGAGGGTGAGATGAGCCCCCTGCCCGATGCCAATCATCACGGGGAGTTCCCCGGCTCGTCCGGCATTGTCCATTGCTTCACCACCGCCATGGAAGCCTACCAGGCAACGCTTGAGAAGACCACGATCGAAGACATTCTCAATCACGAATCGGGTGACAACATGGTAGGTTTCGGGATTTGACCTGAACGCAGCCAGCTAAGCAGCGACGTCGTTTCATTGCCGCCTTCATGCTCTCTCCGTGAAGTCTGTCTTTACGAAAACCTTACAACTTTGGCAAACACGGGATCAAAGTTGGTGCTATGTTTTTCTCGCTTTAAACAACCAACCAAGTCAACCATGAAATACACCACAACCTGTCGGGGAGGTATTTACGCTCTGTTGTATCTACTTGCTTTTTGCATCGTCACCATCGTTCCTAAAACTATGGAAGCTAACGAGACTATCGGATTCATCGAAGATTTTGCTCTCGCAGAGAATCGCGGAAAAGTCCTCGAACAACTCATCCCCGGCACCGAGGATTATTACTACTTCCACGCTCTCCATTATCAGAATGGCCAACAATGGGATCAGCTGGCCTCCATCATGGAACCCTGGGTGAAGCGCTATGGCGAAACCGCACAGGTCTGGGAGATCCGGAACCGCGAAGCCCTGATGCGTTATCCGGAAAACAATACCAAAACTCTCGATTATCTACAGGAGCGGCTCCAGATAAAATTCAACCACCAGCAACAGAAACTCAATGCCAAGCCGGACCTCCCAATCGAACTTGATCCCGGTTTAATTAGCTGGAAGGCGTTTCTAGATCAGGCATTTCGTTATTCCCGGCAGCTCAACCAGGTCGAAGATTCGGGGCTCGATAAAATCCTGCGGGGCAATGTGGATCTCGACCCACCCCGTCGCCGCGAACTCTTGCAGCGCCTCGTGTACCCGGACTACGAAAGGCTCGTCGGTCTTATCGCTGCGGATCTTCGCTCCCGCGAAAGCCGCGGTTTCGGGGAATTCAAGATCCACGAAAATCTGCTTCCTACTCAGCTGGATGAACTGGAAAAGCTCCGCCCCGAACTTGCTTCGGAAACGAATTTCATTCAAACCCGAATCCGCAAACTCTGCCCCGGCGAAGATGTTAACTGGCGCAACGATCCGGAAGAAAGAGAAGCCTATTTGAATCGACTCTGGGACTATGTATCGCCGCTCAATCCCACCTTCAATTCGCTGAAGGCGCACGTTCTTTACCAACTGCTGAGCCATCACCGAGGCAAGGGTAATTACCCCGAGGATCTCTGGAAAATCTATATCCAGCTACCAAAGCCTACTCATTATACCGATCCGGATTACCTCAGGTCAGAATCGGGTCGGAGAAATCAGGTCGATCTCAATGCCAACTTTAAACCGGTGACCAGCCTGCACCCCATCGGCGATGATGAATCACTGGTCCGCGATTACCTATTGCATACCTTTGTGAAAGCAGGCAGCTACGAAAACTACCAGCCCTATATCAAAGACGAATACCTCAAGCGGATTTTCGCAGAGGCTAAACTGACCACGGGAACAGGCGATGCGGAACGCTGGTATTCTTTGTTGAATCCATCGGAAGTCCAGACTCTCAAAGACCGCGTCGACATTGAATTCTCACCGATCAACCGCGAACAGTTCGACCCGGAAGACGAAGTCGTTTTGCATCTCGACATCAAAAACGTCAAAGATCTCGTCGTTAAAGTATACGAGATTAACACGCTCAACTTTTACCTCGATCGCAAAGAAAAAATCAATACTGATTTGAATCTCGATGGCCTGATCGCGAACGAGGAATTCCGCTATCGCTACGACGAAACCCCGATCCTGAGAAAACGGAGATCTTTTGATTTCAAATCCCTCAATGGAAAACGGGGAGTATGGATTGTCGAATTTATCGGGAACGGCGTCAGTTCCCGCGCCCTCGTCCGAAAAGGGGAATTGCAATACCTGAGCACCCCAACCGCGGCGGGAACGCTGGTCACTCTGATCGATGAATCAAATACAAAGGCCGAAAACCCATCCGTCTGGCTGGGTGGGCGCGAGTACCAGCCCGATGACAAAGGACGAATTTTACTACCGTTTTCCAAATCGGGAAAAAGCGATGTCATCCTCAAAGACGGCGATTTTGCCGCATTCGATTCGATTACCCTCCCTTCGGAAGCCTACCGGTTGAATGTCGGTTTCCATGTCGAAAGAGAAACGCTACTGCCCGGAGCTGAAGCAACCGTCGCGATTCACCCCGGTTTATATTCAGCCGGAAACCGAACCGCGATCGAACTACTGGAAGAGGTCAAACTGGTAATCAAGTCGACCAATCACGATGGTATCGAATCGGTTCAGGAGGTCTCGGATTTTGAGTTGTTCGACAATAAAGAATCGAGCTATACCTTTCGTGTCCCGCAGCGACTCAGCACACTGGAATTTTCGATCTCCGGGAAGGTAGACCAGATTTCAAAAGGCGGAGGTGAAGAGACGCTCTCATCCAGCCAAACATTTGAAATAAACAGTATCGATGAACTCGATCTGATCGTCGATCTCCATCTCGCAAAAATCGACGGGAAATATATCATTGAAGTTCTCGGAAAAACCGGAGAAGCCCTTTCTGACCGGGGAGTCAATTTTCAGTTTAATCATGAGGACTTCACCAGCCCTGTGGCGCTGTCACTGAAAAGCGACCAGAACGGTCGAATCAATCTCGGCGAACTGGAAGGCATCAAAACGATTCAGGCTGCCGGAACCGGATTCAACCAGCGCAACTGGACCCTGAACGAAGATTACGCCTATGTTCCCGCAACGATTCACTCCAGAACCGGTGAGACTGTGGAAATCGCGCTTTCAGACGCAGACCCTGAATTGTCTCCGGCAACGTTTGCGATTTTTGAAATCAGAAAAGGTAACTTTGTGGCTGACCATTTTGCCAAAGGCGCCATCAAAGACGGCGTTCTCGAAATCACCGGACTGGAGGCGGGAGACTATGAAGTATATCTGCGCGAGACCGGTAAGAAAGTATCAGTCAAAATCAATCAATCCGACCGGGTTGAGGCTGGCTATTTGCTCTCCAAATATCGTCATCTCGAATTGGGTGATACCCGTCCCCTTCAAATCTCCACGGTTTCAGCTGATAAGGAAAACATTACGATCGCGCTGAAAAACAGCAGCCCTACCACCAGAGTCATCCTTTACGCAACCCGGTTTCTCCCTGAGTTTTCGCTGGTGCGCAATCTGATAGACTTTGATGACTCCCTCTACCAGATCACCCGGGGCGACTACCAGTCCCGATACTTATCAGGTAGAGATATCGGCGAGGAATATCGCTATATCATCGAAAGAAGAAATTCGAAAACGTTCCCCGGAAATATGGCGGCCCGCCCCGGATTGATTTTGAACCCCTGGGCACTTCGGGACACCGACACGTCAATATCCGATGCCGAGAAAGGAGACGCCTTCAAGCGGGCTAAATCTTCGGCAGGTGCGGCCCGAAACGCCCCCAAACCTGAGGCCAAAGCCCGGATGGCTGTGGTGATGAGCCCCTTCTCCAGTAATCTCGATTTTTTACCATCGCTGGCTCCATTCCACCTCAATTTAGAACCGGATGAGAATGGAGTTATCTCGGTGAAGCGGGAAGTGATCGGCGATCGCCAGCACCTCCATGTCGTGGCGATAGACAGGGACGGCATTGCCTACCGGCAGACTTCCACAGCGGAAGACAAAGCCATGGAATACCGGGATCTGCGGCTCAAGCAGTCACTCGAAACGACAAAGCACTTCACCCAACGCCGCAAAGTGACCGTGCTCGACAACGGGGAAAGTCTCAATATAGCTGATATCAGAGCGTCTGATATGGAAACCTACGATACGCTCTCCGGAATCTACGCAGTTTTGTCCGGGCTCAGCAGCGGCGACGCCAGTGATAGACTCAGCGAGTTTTCCTTTATTCTCGACTGGCCAACTCTCCCCATCGAAAAGAAACGTGAGCTCTATTCGAAATACGCCTCGCATGAACTCAGCTTCTTTCTCTCGCGACGTGATAACGAATTCTTCGAAAACACCATCAAACCCTATCTGGTGAACAAGCGGAGTAAGACCTTTATGGATCACTACCTTCTCGGAAGTGATCTCCGCAGCTACCTGGAGCCCTGGAAATTTGGTCGATTGAACATCGTTGAGCGAATCCTTTTGGGCAGGAAACTCGGAGGCGCCGATGAAGAAAATACGATCCGTGCAGTTCGGGAATGGCTATCTTTGATCCCATCGGATCCCGCCAATTCAGAATGGCTTTTCCGGAGTGCGCTTTTAGGAAAAGCATCCGAAGGCAAAGCGTTTGGAGGCGGAGGTGTCGCAGGCGGGAGCAGTGCGGGATCGATGGCATTTTCATCGATGAACGCCCCTATGCCCGTGCCAGCAGCGCCCATGGCGAGAAGTGCCCCGCACGCCCGGCAGATGATGGCCGACAGCTTCGGTTTCGAGGCCGAGACGGAATCGCTCGCCGAAAGTGACATGGTGCAGGAGGAGGCAACCATGCGGTTCGAGTATAATGCCCGCGATCTCAAAAAACTTCGCGAACGGTCTCTCGGGATGGCGCTCTATCGGAAACTGGACTCCACTAAAGAATGGGCAGAAAATAATTACTATCACCTCCCCATCACACAACAGGTCGGCGATCTCATCACGGTCAACGAATTCTGGAATGACTACGCCGGATGGGACGGCACCGGAGGGTTCTACTCCCGCCACTTCACTTCAGCGACCCGGAATTTCGCGGAGATGATGTTTGCGATCTCGGTTTTGGACCTCCCCTTCTCGGCTGAGGAACACGAGATCAAAATAGAGAACGAAAGTCTGACCCTCAATGCCAACTCCCCGGTGATTGTCTTTCACGAAGAAATCGAGGAAAGGAAACCGGCCGAAGAGAAACCGGACATTCTCATCAGTCAAAATTTCTTCCGGGCAGATGACCGGTTCAAAACGATTGATGGAGAACGGACCGATAAATTTGTTACTACTGAATTCCTCACCGGAGTTTTGTATGGATGTCAGGTCGTCATGACCAACCCAACTTCATCCACACAAAAGCTGGATGTCTTACTCCAGCTTCCGGAAGGCGCAATGCCGGTGGCTCTGGCCGACTATACCAAAACCTATCCAGTCAAACTGGATCCTTTCAGTACAGAAAAACTGGAATTTGCCTTCTATTTTCCGGAAGCGTCGGGCGAGAAAGGCTTCAGCCATTATCCGGTGCACATCGCCAAAGACGAAAGCCCGATCGCCTGGTCCGAGCCGTTCCGGTTTACCGTCGTGGATGAGCTGACAGACGTTGACAAGGCGTCCTGGGAATACCTCTCCCAGTTTGGAGATGAAAAGGAAGTGCTCGATTATCTGGAACAAAACAACGTTCACTTCCTCGACCTCTCTCGAATCGCCTGGAGAATGAAGGGAAATGTCGATTTCTTCCGTCAGACCATTCGCTTACTTAAAGATCGCCGCGCCTACTCGGAAGTTCTCTGGAGTTATTCTCTACTACACAATGATCCATCGATCGCGAGAGAGTTCCTGACTCATCAGGAGAATTTCCTAAACCAAAGCGGCCAACAACTGGAGTGCCAATTGGTGACGATCGATCCGGTGGAAAGACATTGGTATCAGCACCTCGAATATACCCCGTTGGTCAATGCGAGAGTCCACCAGTTAGGACGCGACCGGAAAATACTCAATGACAGGTTCCACTCTCAATACCAGCAGTATATGAAGGTGCTCAGCTACGCTCCCAATCTTAACGCCACGGATCGACTCGGGATCGCCTACTACCTGCTACTACAGGATCGTATCGAAGAAGGACTGGATTGGTTTGCCACAGTCGATAAAAACTCGATTGAGAGCCACCTTCAATATGATTACCTGAAAGCCTACGCAGCGCTCTATCAGGAAACACCCGAAGTCGCAGATGAAATCGCAGCTAAATATAACGACCACGGCATTGACCGGTGGAGAGAACGTTTTGCTACAATTAGCGAGCAGGTTCAGGAAATTCAGGGAGCCAACCCCAATCTAACCGAGGGAGACGACCGGGAGAAACAGCAGGATGCAATGGCCGCCCAACAACCCACTTTCGATCTGAAGACGGAAGGAGCCAAAGTACTGCTGACTCATCAAAACCTCGACGAGATCGCAGTGAACTACTATGAAATGGACCTTGAGTTTCTCTTTTCAAGTCAGCCTTTTGTTTCAGGCGGCAGCGGACAGTTCAGCTACATCCGCCCCAACTTCTCAGAACAGAAAGCGCTTCCCGGCGACAGCGACATCTTCGAGTTCGAACTACCGAATCGCTTTAAAGGAAAGAATGTCCTCGTCGAAGCGGTTGCCTCAGGACGTAAGTTGAGCTCCGCAGTCTACGCCAATGACCTGAAGGTCCAGATGGCCGAGAACTATGGCCGTATCCAGATTCGCAAAAACAGCGATGGCAGCCCGCTGTCAAAAACCTATATCAAAGTCTATGCCCGCTACCAAAATGGTGAGGTGAAATTCTTTAAAGACGGCTATACCGATCTTCGCGGAAAATTCGACTACGTCAGTTTGAATACCGATGAAATCAACCGGGTCGACCGCTTTAGCGTCCTGATTATGAATGAGGCTCACGGCTCCGTTGTTAAAGAAGCCGCGCCGCCCCGGATGTAGAATCGCTCATGAGTATCGTCACCAGGTTTGCTCCCAGCCCTTCGGGGCGGCTCCATCTTGGCCATGCCTACTCCGCCCTGCGGGCCTGGGACTTTGCTCAACAACAGGAGGGGAACTTTCTCCTCCGGATCGAAGACATTGACTTCAATCGCTGCAAGGCCGAATTCGAAGACCTCCTCAAAACCGACCTCGCCTGGCTCGGCCTGCGGTGGAGCGAACCGACCCGCAGACAGAGCGAGCATCTCGATTACTACCAATCGATAGCCCATCGCCTCGAAACCGACGGTTTTCTCTACCCCTGCTTTTGCACCCGGAAAGAAATTCTTGCGGAAATCGCGAGAGCCGGAGCCGCCCCCCACGGGTCAGAAGGCCCGGTCTATCCCGGAACCTGCCGGGATCTCAGTGAGGACGAAAGAACCCACCGGATCAAATCCGGAAGGGACTATGCGATGCGATTTGATTTAGCTTCAGCACTCGAAAAGGTCGGCCGATCCCTAACCTGGTCTGATCTGGAAAACGGGGAAATCCCGATCGCAGAAAAAGACTGGGCGGAATTGGGCGATGTGGTTCTGGTCCGCAAAGATATTCAGACCAGTTATCACCTCGCTGTGGTGGCTGATGATTTTCTCCAGGGCGTTACCCACATCATTCGGGGGCGCGATCTCTTTGAGTCGACCCACATCCATGTGCTGCTGCAGCATTTGCTGGACATGCCCCAACCCATCTATCTCCATCACGAGCTGGTTACTGACCAGACGGGGAAACGACTCGCAAAACGGGACGAATCCGAAACCCTTGCGGCGCTTCGCGAGTCCGGGGTCAGCCCCGCTGAAATCAGGGAACGACTTGGTCTTTTACGCGATTAGTCGTATCGATACCGGGTTATGAAATCAGCTTTATCACTGATCGTTTTTGACCTCGACTTTACTCTCTGGGATTGCGGAGGAATGTGGGTCGACTGTACCGACCCGCCTTTCCGGAAAACCGGGGACGGGAAGTTTCTCGATCGATCAAATCGCTTTCTGAAAATGTATCCCGATGTCCCCGAAATCCTCGCCGAAATTAAGGAGATGGGCTGCCAAACGGCTCTCGCATCGCGCACTGAACGCCCTGACTGGGCCCGCCAGCTCCTCGACCTGATGGGATATCGGAACTGTTTCGATTTCGAAGAGATCTTCCCTTCCAGCAAAGTCGCTCATTTTGCCAATCTCAAAGAAAAATCCGGAATTCCCTACGATGAGATGCTGTTTTTCGATGATGAAGCCCGCAATATTCTCGAAGTGGGCAACCTCGGCGTGAAATGTGTGGAGATAAACCGGGGAATTGACCGGGAAGCGTTCCGAAACGGACTCAAGTGGTTTTAATTCACCCGTTTTGAACGTATCGTAATTAATCGAATTATTCCCAACCGAGTTATGAACCAAAATCATCTCTTAATTGTGCCGCCGGAAATAGCGACGCTCGCATCTGAATTGCTTCAATTTCAGTGGTTTCTTGATGAAGAAAGCGTTCAGGAATGTTGCGATTTGATCAGTCTTTCACCCAGTGACGATCTGACGATTCTTCTCGAAGATCTGAAAGAGCGCATCACGGCGATTGACCTGAAACTGACGGAAATCTCGAAGCCGGATCTATTCGCCAAGGTCGAGACTATTCAGCAATTGATTGAGCAATTAAAGGAATGCGAAACCATCCTGAAAAAGCTGCAGACAAGTCTCCATAAGCACAACAGCTCACGGCAGGCGATCAACGACGCCACTGCACTGGCTCAGGACTACGCCTACTTCCGCAAAGAACTGACCAAATGGCTCAACGGCGATAAACTCGAAGGAGCCGTTCAGGAAGCGCCGGTTACCGAAGAATTCACCAACGCAAAACCTCTCCGGGATCCGGGCTGATACCAATCGGCTGTTACTGACAGAAGCGTCGGCCGGATTACCTAGGAGAATTCCGGATTCTTGCCGGGTTCGGTTTCGTAGAGAAACTCGCGAACTTCCGTAATGTGATTACGAATCACTTTGGAGTCGAATTTGATGTAGATCGGATCATCTTTAAACATCTCCAGCTTCTCCAAATTCTCGAAATCAGCGGAAAGAAAGAAGCTGAATGGGTTGTCGTTACGAATATTCCGACCCGAACGGAAATTGTGCGCCTCGCTGATTCGATGAAAACAGGAACGACTCTCCCTGATAATCCCTTCAATTACCTCGTCGGTGGTATTGGGTTTCAGCTTATAAAGGGCAATGTAGTGAACCATCTGCTATGTCTATTGGGCCAATTCAGGCTAACTGCGCCACTCTAGAGCTCCCTTTTTGAGAGCATAAAGATACGCGATGAATAAAATACCCACAAAACCCAGCATTGACCAGAAGAAAACCGTTTCTCCGGCACTGATCTGATCGCGGAAAACAGCCGCCCAGGGATAGAGGAAAACCACCTCAATATCAAACAGGACAAACAGCATCGCCACGAGATAGAATTTCACGCTAAACCGGGCCTGACCTGTTCCAATCGGAGTCATCCCGCACTCATAAGCGGAGTCCTTGACGGGGTTACGCAGGGCGCGTTTACCGAGGGCGACACTGGCAACCAGAGCAGCGACCGCAAAACCGGTCGCGATAATAATCTGGAGAAACACTGGGATATAATCAGGCAGCATGACTAGTACAAAAAAATTCCGGTGAATTGGAAACCCAACCCACCGGAAGTTAAATACTTTAAATGATTAGTCTAGGACGAAAAACTGTCAAAATCAGCAATCGACCAAAAAAACCAGCCTTCAGTTAAGAAGTCTGTGGGCTGGCCGCTTCACTAATATTTTCAAGTCCGCGGTACTCTTTACCGTTCTTTTCGACCAATCCCCGGGTCACGAGGTTTTGGAGCTTTTCGTAGGCCCGGAGTCGAAGCATCTCTTCTCCGCCGCTAACGGCATTTCGAGCTTTGAGGTTTTCATAAACGACCTCGAAGAGTTCATTGAACCCAAAGGTTTGTTTATCGGCAAGAACTGTAACGAGCTCATCTGTTACGTGGTCTGGCACCCGTCTTGAAAATCGTGTTCTACGTGTGGTTGACATTGCGCCATGCTACCACCGAATGAAAAGCTTTACCAGTCTTTTTTGTTTCACAATTAGCAAAAATGCGAACCTATCAGGATTGAGAAGGATCTCCCGCCTGAAACCCATAGTTGTTAAGCATCTCATTGACAATGACTTGCAAGCTCGGTTTTTCAAGAGTCTCAGGAAGGACTTCCTGACAGCAATGAACATACCCTAACATTACAATAAAAGACCTCTCCGAAATACACCTCTTTGTCAACCACTCATCGAACCCTAAAAATGCCTCCACCCAATCTTCCAGAGAGTAATGAGACTCGTCGACTTCGTTCACAAATTTATCGAGATCCACTCCGTCACAGCGGTCGATAAATTCAAAAAACAAATCATTATTTGAATTTTCAGCCAACAATACCTTTAACTTTCTTAAAATTAACGAATTACTCTCATTCATGGGAAGTCTTTATCGCGTTCAAAACCTGTGCTGATTGGGCTGCGGCCTTCACGTTGTGGACCCGGAAAATGTGAGCCCCGGCTTCAATCCCCCGCGCCAGACAGGCGATAGTCCCAGCGTCCCGCGCCGCCGGATCGGCGATTTCCAGAACGTCGCCGATCACCGTTTTGCGGGATATCGGAAGGAGGATGGGCAACCCAAACTGTTGAAGTTTCTCAATTTTGCGATAAACCTGAAGATTATCGCCACGCTGCTTGGCGAAGTCGATGCCTGGGTCGAGGATGATTTTCTCCTCCGACAGGCCTGATTTTTTAGCAAGCTCGATCTTTTCCCGGAAAAATTTCTCCATTTCCAACCAGAGATTCTCATACTCCTGGCTGAAATGAGGAACCTTGGGCAGACCCACCGTATGCATAATTAAAAGGCTGGAGTCGTATTTAGCGCAAAGCTCCGCATTCGCCGGTGTCGGTAGCCCTCCGATATCATTGATCAGGTCCACTTTCCCAGTTTGCAACACGGCTTCAACTACCTCTGGCCGCCACGAATTCACGGATAGAAAGAGCTTTCTCTCCGTATCCGGATCGCGTGGTTTGATGAAATCGGGCCACTCTTCGATAAACGGCAGCAGGCGATCGATCTCCTCAGCGCAGGAAATGGCATCCCGGTTAGTCCGGGCGCTCTCCGCCCCGATATCTATAATATCCGCCCCATCAATCACCATTAGGGAAGCTCGATCGAGGGCCTCGGAGACATCGAGCGTGCCGTCACCCGAGAATGAATCGTCGTTAATATTAACGATGCCCATAATCAGAGGGCGGGACCAGAGAGAAGAATCCATTTCACGAAATCGGAACACTTACACCGACTTTTTCTTCTTTTTATCCGTTTTTGGCCTGGCTTTACGGCTCATCGCTTCCCGCTTGGCCGACTGCGCCGCATCGGCCGCTTTGGTCACGGCCACATGGCGATCCAGCGCAGTTTTGAGCACCTGATAGTCCGATTTGAACACGTCGTGATCTTTCTGCTCTGCCAAATTATTCTTTTCCTGCCGATCGTTAACGGTGTCGAAAAGCCGACCATCGGAATAAAGTTTGTAGCGCTGGTTTCGGGTGTGCTGGGAGGCGGTTTTGCGAATGCCATCCCGGGAATACCAGCAGTAAATATGGTCTTTGTCCCGGCTTTCCCCTTTTAAGACCGGCACCAGGCTTTTCCCGTCAATTCCATCAGGGACCGTGCCGCCAGCCGTCTCCACGACGGTTGGTAAAAGGTCACTGAAATCGACCAGCTCGTCAGAGACCTGACCACCTTCGACAAGGCCGGGTTGGCTCATCACAAAGCCGACATGGGTTCCGGAATCTTTCGGAGATCCTTTTCCCCCGACGTAGGGCGCCCCCTGAAAAACGGACTTCACGCCGGTGTAGGTACCATTATCGCCGGTCCAGATCACGAGGGTGTTTTCCCGCAGACCGGTCTTTTCGAGGTGATCCACTACGCGGCCCACCATTTTATCGGTGTATTTCACCATGGCGTCCCAGTAGGTCTGCTCGTGATAACCACCGGGCTCATTTTTTTTGTCTCTCCACATCCTCGGATCCCAATCGGGGTGGTCCGGAGTTGGCACAAAGGGCCAGTGCGGCGCGATCATAGGATAATAAACAAAAAACGGCTCGTCTTTGTTTGCGGTGATAAAGTCCTGAATGTAGTCAACCACCACATCCGGCCCGAAAGAACCATCCTTGAAGTCTTTGGATACCCCATCAATCTCCAACCCCGGATTCGGGTAACGACTCGGCCGGCGCGTCAACTGCCACAGACAGTATTTTTCGAAACCGAAATTGACCGGCCCTTCGAAGCCTCCTTCAAGTTGCCATTTGCCGGCGATACAGGTTTTGTAACCAGCTTCCTGAAGGTAACTGCCAAAGGTCTTCGCAGCGGGATCGAGAATTCCGAATTTCACATAGTTCCGGTTATTGTAGATTCCCGTCATGATCTGGACGCGCGACGGCGTGCAAATCGGTTGAGAGTGGGCATGATTGAATTTTATCCCCGATGCCGCGAGCTTATCAATATTCGGCGTGGAATACAATTCGCTGCCATAACACGAAAGACATTCGTAACCGATGTCATCGGCCATCATCAGCACGATATTGGGTCGTTTGATCTCAGCGGCTGATACCAGGCAGCAATTGAGAACAAAGAGCAGTAAAACTGGGAAGCTTCTCATTCCCTCAACATTGGCGAATCTGACCGGAGCGCAATGCCCGAATTTCGCCAACTACTTTCCGGCCAGATCTGAAAGCTTCGCTAACATCGCAACGTCGCCAAACCGAACTGCTCCGGGAACAAAATGCTGATCGAATGAGTCGTTGAGCGACTCGAAGGTAAAGCCTTTCAAATCGGCCTCGACTTGTTTCACGGCACCATTGGAAAAGAGGTTCGCAGCGTGAATCAGCGCGGCAAAGGGCCCCTCGCCCTTCATTTCGATACCTTTTACTTCCCAGTCGGGACTGGTCTGAATCATTTTGATCGTAGTTAATAGATCATGAACTCGATTCACAAACACAGAATGATTGTATCCATAGAAATAAACCGGTGATCGCTGCCAACTGTCAGGTTCTAAATCCGGTTTACCACTATAGGTAACGGAGTCATTAGCGGATGGTTCACCGGGGTCAAGAAATTCACTCTGCTTAAAAAGATCGACACCCACAATTGCAACTCCGTCGTCGAGCGCTCCTTTTACCTCGTCGGTCGGGGACTCAGGCTTTCCGACAAAGAGCCCTGATTTACCACTCGCAGTAGGCATCAACTTCACGATTCCATTCCAGTCGTCAGGATAGTAAAAAAGTGCAGGCAATTCCTGACCGGCATCCGGGTTACGAATCACCCCTCCCAGCGCGATAAATCCGGTATACTTTTCTTTTTTCAAAAGCTCGAACGATACCTCGCTCAGCTCGGAAAGATCCCGGTCGATAATGACTTCCCAGCCTTTACGAAAGTCATCGAACTCTTTATCCCGGAAAGCTCCGGCAACTTTCCGCTGCCCATCTTCCGCCCAGATGCGGTTCAAATCCCGTTCGTGCTCAATGCCTTTGCTATAATTATCCGGCATCTTATCATCCACCCAGACGGTGAGCTCCTCCGGAGATAAATAGGCATAATCCCGCTCCAGAACTGGCCTTTTCAGTCCAAGACCAAAATGAGTGTTCACAAACTGATACATATGAGTCCGGGAAACATGATTGTAGTTGTGCTTAAAATGAATATCGAAATGGGCATCGTATTTTTTCGGCGCTTTCAGCATTCGGTAGAGATTCACGAGGTCTGGGTGCCCTTTGGTTTGCAACTCGCGAGTCCAGTCATCTGCAGCGGTCAGCCCTAGAGGTTTTGGAGCCAAGACTGCAGCGATATCCATATTGCCCTGCCCGATTCTCAGGTAGTAGGAATTTTCGCAGGTGCAGCCTCCCTGCATCGCAGTCGACGCCATCACACAGGGAAACGAAGCGTCCACCCGGTCGTCCACGGCTGCGAGGATCATCGTCTGAGTCGCCCCGCCACTGGCACCGGTCACCAATACCCGCTCCGGATCCGCTCCGGGCAATTCCAACATAAAATCGAGCGCCCGAACGCTGTTCCAGGTCTGCAACCCGAAGTTGGTCTGCAACCGGAGTACCGATTGGGGGCTGACAAATCCCCATTTCCCGGCTTCCTGACCATTTGTGATTTCCCGAGGTCCCCGGCGGTGCTCTTCGAGTTGAAGAGAATCCGCGTTCCCTAACATATCATACTGTAAAACAAGACATCCCATGCGCGCCAACTGCACACAGCGCGCCACAATAGGATTGTAGGCGGCATTGAGAAACCGCTCTCCACCCTGTGCGATCTGCCCCAATGCAGCCGATTCCGCGGCTCTGTAAAAACGCCCGTCCCGCCAGTGTCCGTGAGGGCACAGCACCACCGGCCTTTTCCCACTCTTCTCTCCGATGGCGACAGAATCTCCCGCCGGGCTGTAGAGTGTTCCCGTTACATAATGCCCGGGGATCGATTCGAAATAAACTTTCTGGATCGCAAACCCGTCTTTTTCCGCCCGTTCCGAAACCACAGGATTCATTGGTGTTTTATCCAGTTCCGGCAAGATCCCCGACGCTACTTTTACCCGGGTCCTAATCTCACTTTTTCGCTGATCCCATTCCGCTGCCGAAGCGACCGGACGAAATGGATGGTAGTCGTGAAGCGTCACCGGTTTCCCGAGGCGGCGGTCATTCGGCTTCTGGCCGGGTTCAATCACTTTCCCATCAAACGCAAACCCAATGCTGTATGAGGTGATTAACAGGACGATAAAAATCTTCATCTAAATTTCGGGAATCACGATAACGGCAGACATAAACCCGGGAGGCTATCAGAAATGTCCTAACCGGTGTATGGCGCAATAAAACTAAAAATCTTACGATTTGATAGTGATGGTGTTTCCGAAAAATGATACGCTTTACGAAATTTCTGTCTTTATCTTCTAACCGTCAATCAGCTAAGATACACCCAAATGAGCACCGCCACCTATCTTCTACCATTCCTCGGAGTCATCGGCCTTATCTATACTGCCTACCGGGTTTTCTGGGTCAAGTTTCAGGATGATGGGAACAAGCGAATGCGGAAAATCGCTGAAAACATCTTCGAAGGAGCGATGGCTTTCTTGAAAGCGGAGTATAAAATACTCGCCATCTTTGTGGCTTCGGTAGCTATTTTACTATCGGTGATGAATGCCAGAGAGGAATCGAGCAGCCCCTTGATCGGTATTTCTTTTATCCTCGGGGCCATATGCTCGGGAGCTGCTGGATCCATCGGGATGTATGTAGCGACCAAGGCTAACGTCAGAACCACTCAGGCGTCCCGGATAGGTTTACCCGAAGGGCTCCGCGTCGCTTTTATGGGCGGTTCTGCAATGGGGATGGGCGTCGTGGGACTCGGCGTCCTTGGGCTGAGCATTCTCTTTATCATCTACGGGAAGCATTTTGGAACCGATGCCGCCGGTATGGAAAAGGTGATCACCGTTATTACCGGCTTCTCCTTCGGAGCCTCCTCGGTAGCCCTGTTTGCACGGGTCGGTGGTGGTATCTATACTAAAGCGGCCGATGTCGGGGCTGACCTGGTAGGTAAAGTGGAACAGGGTATCCCCGAAGATCACCCCCTGAACCCGGCAACGATCGCAGACAACGTAGGTGATAATGTCGGTGATGTCGCCGGAATGGGAGCTGACCTGTTTGAATCTTATGTGGGGTCGATTATCGGAACTATGGTTCTCGGTGCCGGGTTTATGGCCGCCTTCGGAGAAGTAGAAGGAATCTCCCCTCTCGCGGCGGTGACCCTTCCGCTGTTTCTTGCCGGCTTCGGTATTTTGACATCGATTCTGGGCACATTCTTTGTCCGGGTGAAATCCGGGGGAGATCCCAAATCCGGCCTCAACAAAGGGGAATTCACGGCTGCCGGGGTTATGTTAATCGCCAGTTATTTCATTATTCGAGGCATGTTACCTGCCGAATGGGTGGTCGACGGAAAGAACTACACATCGATGGGAGTTTTTGGTGCTACCCTAATTGGACTTTTCTCGGGCCTCGCGATCGGACTCATTACCGAGCATTTTACGGGCTTTGGCACCAAACCGGTCAAATCAATCGTTGATCAGTCCGTAACCGGCGCAGCGACCAATATCATCGCAGGTCTGGGTGTCGGAATGCTTTCGACCCTGTTTCCGATCCTGATTATCGCGGCCGCAATTATCTTCGCCCATCATTTTGCTGGTCTCTATGGCATCGCGATTGCGGCAGTAGGTATGCTTTCCAATACTGGAATTCAACTGGCGGTTGATGCCTACGGCCCGATTGCCGATAACGCAGGCGGTATCGCCGAGATGGCAGGCCTCCCTCCTGAAGTGAGAGAAAGAACCGATACCCTCGACAGTGTCGGAAACACCACTGCTGCGATTGGTAAAGGCTTTGCGATCGGTTCGGCAGCTCTCACCGCCCTCGCACTGTTCGCTGCCTATATGAAAACGGCGAACATCGACACCATCGATATCTCCCAGCCAATCGTAATGGCAGGACTGTTTATTGGAGGAATGCTTCCCTATGTTTTCTCTGCCCTGACGATGCAGGCGGTGGGCCGCGCGGCCAACTCGATGATCGAAGAAGTCAGAAGACAGTTCCGCGAAATTCCGGCACTGAAAGAAGCGCTCGTGGTTTGGAATAGTAACGAAGATAAACCGGTCGACGAGTGGAGTGAGGTTGATCGAAAAATCTATGATAAAGGTCTCACCAAAGCTGAGTACCGGAAATGTGTTGATATCTCAACCAAAGCCTCTCTAAAAGAGATGGTGATTCCCGGAGTTCTCGCAATACTTGCACCGATTCTGGTGGGCTTCATTGGTGGTCCCAATATGTTAGGCGGCCTGCTTGCCGGGGTAACGGTGAGCGGTGTGCTCCTCGCCATTTTTCAGTCCAACGCCGGTGGTGCCTGGGACAACGCCAAGAAAATGATCGAAAGCGGTGCTGAAGTGAACGGAGTTAAATTAGTGAAGGGCTCTGAAGCTCACAAAGCCGCCGTGGTTGGAGACACCGTGGGTGATCCATTCAAGGACACCTCAGGACCATCTCTGAACATCCTGCTGAAGTTGATTTCCGTCACCGCGCTGGTCATCGCAGCTCTTCTATAAGGTCGACTACAGAACGGGCCCGAGCATCCCCATCACGTTATTGAGAAATCGGCGGTAGATTGGCCACGCGTCGACCATTTCTTTAGTTACGGGATTGCTTTGGGCCAGAAACTTCTTCTGGCGCAGGCGTAGCTCAGCCGTCAATTGGACATCGTAAAAGAGTATATTATTCTCGAAGTTCAACTCGAAACTGCGGCGGTCCATATTGGCCGATCCAATCAATGACATTCCGCCATCCAGAGTTAACGTTTTGGCGTAGAGAAGGCCGCCCTCGTACTCAAATATCCGGACTCCGGCGTCAATCAACTCTGCGTAATAACTGCGACTGGCAGCGCCAACTTCAAACGAATCATTTTTTGCCGGAAAAATGATCGTCGTCTCAACCCCGCGCCGGGCACAGGCACAAAGAGCCTCCTGCATCGATTCGTTCGGCACGTAGTAGGGCGTTGTAATGATTAAAGATTCCCGGGCGGCATATATCAAATTCTCGAACACTTCCGGCATCGCAGATGGTCGGTTCATTGGTCCGGTTCCGATCACCTGCGCGGGAAAGCCGGGCTCAAGCGGGGGGAAAGACTCCTCCAAAACTCCAACGAGATCCTCACCAACTTCCGCCATCCAATTAACCACGAAGAGCCGCTGATTTTGCCGGGCAACCGGACCGGCAAATCGAAATAATACATCCACCCAGGGAGCATATTTGGCCTTTATGCGAAATTCCGGATCCGCGCAATTCTGACTACCGCAATAAGTGATCCAGTTATCGATCACGACAATCTTCCGATGATTCCTCAGGTCGATTCGGCCCGTCACAGCCCGAGCCAGAAGATTGCCAATTGGAAGAGTAACCGCAGCATTGACTCCCGCGTCCTTCATCATCTTCCAGTGGGGGGAGCGGATCATAACCCGCGATCCAAGACCGTCGGCCATGACCCGACAGGTAACGCCACGGGCAGCGGCCCGCTTGAGAGCATCCGCAATTTTTAATCCGCTATTATCACATAACCAGATATAGAAAACAATATGCACGGTGTCTTTTGCGGCATCGATATCGGCTACGATCGAATCGATACCGGCAACGGAATCTTTCATCAGACAAGCCCGGTTTCCTCCCACCGGATCGAAGCCACTCACCGAGTAACCGACACGGAAAAGGTGATCGTATTTCTCCGGAATTTCAGGCTCCATTTCTTTCGCCTCATCTCCCGTTGGTCCGGCGAGATCGCGAACCTTGGAAAAAGCCGCCTTTGCCTTCTCCGACCGTTTTCGACCGATATTAGTCTCACCCAGAAAAATATAGGCCACAATCCCAACTAATGGCACAAGGAGGATCACCGCCACCCAGGCAACCCGCGAGGCGGGCTGGCGATGGGGCCGGAGGATCGCCCGGACGACAAACGCCAAGTGTATCAGGAAAGCCAGCCCGGTCCAAAGCAATGTAACAATGTGCCCTTCAAACATATCGATCAGGATTCTGATTTACTTCTCCGAGGATTTTGCGGAGGACGGTTACTCACTCTAGGATAAATCCACTCGAACAAATAAGCTGCAGTGAGCATGCCGCCAAATATATATAAAGCCTTGGGATCCTCGGATGCAGTATGGAAAAGCAAAGCACCCAAAGCCGCGAGGCACGCCAGAAACCCAGCTCCGGCAATCGCCCGGTTCGCTCCGATCGAAGCCGAGAGACGATAGGCTGAGGCGCAGACCATGGCGAACACTAACAAGAATCCGACACTACCGAGGATGGCGATCGCATTCAGGTCCACCGTGTTTGCAAGCAACAGGGAGAGTCCCGCTGTTACCAGCACGCCGTCGACCGGATTCCCCCGCTTCTTGTGGTCGAGACTTTCGGGCAATTCACCGTCTTTAGCGAGGCTGTAGCCGAGTCGGGCATTCCCATAGATCGTCGCATTGATTGCGGAAAAGGTGGCTAGCAGAGCTGATATGGCGACGAGGGTGAAACCGGCCTGCCCTAGAGATGGGCGGGCTGCCGCAGCAAGCGCGTAGTCTTTCTCCTTTGCGATCACATCCTCCGGAACCGCCCCGACGGTGACCACGGCCACCAGTAGATAAAGCGCAATCACAAACCCCACACAGCCGTAAAAGGCGAGTGGCAAATTTTTATGAGGTTCTCGAACGTCTCCGGCAGCGTTGGCGATCAGTTCGAAACCTTCGTAAGCGACAAAAATGACCATCCCGGCGACCACCAGCGTTCCAAACCCGCTCCACTCGGAGGGTGCGAGGCGGGCTGTATCGAGATGAAACACCCCACCGAAAATGACGATACCAAGTAGGATCAGTTTACCGATCACAATGTAGGTTTCCGACTTACTGACAAGGGTCGCGTTGGCCAGATTGATGATCGTGGGCAGCAGGATACCTGCGCTAATCAATACATGATGCAACCAGCCCGGCTTCCCACTGAAGAAAGTCTCACCATAGGAGGCAAAGGCGGATGCATAGAGGGCAATCGTTACTAAATAACTCAACCAAAGGGTGAGATTCAAACCTCCGGTGAACAGATTGGTTCCGAAAGCTTCATCGAGAAATACTGCCGTCCCGCCGGACTCCGGGTATTTGCAGGAAAGTTTTACATAGGCATAACAGGTCAACAGAGCCACTGCTCCCGCTATCGCAAAAGCGATGGGCGTGCCGCCACCGGCCAGCCCGACTGCCGTTCCCAGAACCGCAAAAATTCCACCGCCGACCATTCCGCCGATGCCGATAAGTGCAGCACCGACCGGGCCCACGCCCTGCTTATCCTCACCCGACATGTTTCCCTTAGTGGTCGACATTCGTGAGCACTTCTTCGATCGTGGTGAATCCGGCGCTCACTTTACTCCAGCCATAGTCCCGAAGCGGGATCATCCCGTTTTCGATCGACATCTTTTTCAGCTCGGAATAGCTCGCGTTACCGGTAATTTTTTCAGCCAGATTGGCTTCGATTTTGCAGATTTCGATGATTGCCATTCGCCCCCGGTAACCGGTATTTCGGCACATCTGGCAACCGACAGCTTCATGAATCCCGTCGCGTCCCGCTTTGGGAAATCCAATCCGGTCCAGATAATCATCGTCAATTTCTGTGGCGGGCCGTTTGCAGGCAGGGCAAAGCGTCCTCACAAGGCGCTGAGCCAGAAACGCCCGGATCGATGACGCGATCAGAAAGGGCTCGATCCCCATATCAAGCAAGCGGGTAATCCCGGCGACCGCATCGTTAGTGTGCAGGGTGCTGAAAACGAGGTGACCTGTCAGGGCCCCGCGGATCGCAATATCGGTAGTTTCGAGGTCGCGCATCTCCCCTACCATAATGATATTGGGATCTCCCCGCAGGATACTGCGCAAACCACTCGCAAAGGTCAGACCGATCTCCGGTTTCACTGGAATTTGGATAATCCCATCGAGTTTGTTCTCAACCGGGTCTTCCACGGTTACGATCCGGGTATGTATCGTATTCAGCTTCCGCAGAAAAGCATACAAGGTGGTCGATTTACCGGAACCGGTAGGGCCGGTCACCAGTATGATTCCGTTGGGTTGTTTGAGTAAACCATTGATGATGTTCTCGCTCGATTCATCCAGTCCGAGCATCGACATATCAAACGATTTACTGGTCAAAAGTCGCAAACTGACACTTTCCCCGTGGACCGAGGGAATCGTCGCTACCCGGACGTCGATTGGCTCCCCGTCGAGCTCGAGGTTGATCCGGCCATCCTGTGGCAGACGTCGCTCCGCGATATCGAGTTGCGCCATGATTTTGAGACGCGAAATCAGAGAGGCCTGCAGGGCGCGAATATCGGGCGGCACGGTGACTTCCTGTAGTGCGCCATCAACACGATAACGAATTCGGAGATTCTTCTCGAGAGGTTCGATATGGATATCGGTCGCCCGCTCTTTGAGCGCTTCGCGGAAGATCTGGTTCACGAAATTCATGACCGATGCCTCCTCGTCCTCTTCGCCCAACTGAGTCACTTCCTGAGCGAGATCATCCTCATCCCCCGCCACATCGCGACCTTCGATCAACTGGTCGAAATGTTCCGCCCCGACTCCATAGCCCTGGCGGAGGCCCTCCATAATTTTATAGCGGCTCGAAACCACCCACGTCACGTTTTTCTGTAGTTCCCGTCCCACGGCCTGTTTCGCCTCGATATCAAAGGGATCGTAGGTCATCAAAGAGATATCTTTACCTTCGATCTTTGCGGGGAGGAGGTGGTGACGGAGCGCCAGCTTCGCCGGAAACCGGTTGTGAAGTGGCAGCGAAAGATCCAGTTCGGTATCTTCCTGAAACGACAGCCCAGTCGACTCCGCGAGGTGGCGGGCAAAAGCATGTTCGTCAATCAACTCGGACTCGAGTAAACTTTCGATCAGAGAAACGTGCTTGGTTCCGGCTTCCGCGAGAACCGCTTCGCACCGGGCTTTATCGTGACAACCGCTCTTCAGGGAAACCTGAGTCAGTAGAGGAATCAGAGACATAATTTTCTTATTTGGGCACTTCGACCTCGCGTCCGTCGGCCAGTTTTTGAAGGGCCCCCCGAATCAAATTACCTCTCTCTTCGCGAGGCATATCGGGATATTTCTTCATCGTTGCTTTGATATACTCTTTTAATTTCTCCTGTTTGTCCTGGGAAAGAGAATGATACTTTTCGCGATCTTTCGAGCTGGGTCCCCGGCGTTCCCCGCCATCACGGCCCCGGTCCCCTTTGCCCGACCCCGAACCACCGCGACTGGTCGGAGTGAGTTGCTCGGGCGAGTACTTTAATTCCGCCACTTCGCCCGCGAACGAAATCCGGGCGGCGACCCCGCTGAGATCCGATGCATCTCCGGGCTCAACGATTTTGATCAAATTCAATCCGGCCTGGGGCTCCCCACCCACCTCTATAGTAATCGTTTGTTTGGTCTCTTTATTATAGACCCGGGCGTAGGCCATATCTTCGTAAGTGGCGACGGCACGAAGGGCGTAGGTTTCGGAAATATTTAAGGTTCGGAGAAACGGACTTGCCGATTTCAAAGCGGTGAAGAGCTTTTCATCCGGATGCGGCGGGTATTGAATCGGCTGCGGTTCATCGGCCCAAACAACCGATGTTACCCAAATGCTAACTATAGCAATGATGTACCCTCTTATATCCTTCATTGTACCCTGTACACTTTTGGACTGTACCCTGTACAGTCTTTCCTTTTTACTACATTTATCCACTCGCAGCGGTTTCCTCTACCGGTTTTACGACCTCCTCGGTCACCTCCGGTGATTCCATTTCCTCAAAAGGCTCCTGACCAATCGGCGCGAACCAGCGGGCCAGCACAATTTGACAGACGGCCTGCGGCTCCTCTTCCCGGCTCTTGCGATCCAGCTCAAATTCGAGTGCTTTTATGACCTGAAATTTCTTCGCTCCCTGCAGGGTGGTGAGCCATTCGATGACATCTTTTTCAGCGCCGCGCACCCGGAGAGAGACGGCAACTTCCTGGAAATCATCATTGGAATCGGGCTCCTGGAGAGTCTGTTTTTCGATTTTGATTTTCCGCTCAAAAAGATCGTCCTGAAGAAACTGCAAAAGATCACCCTGGGCCTTGGTCATCGAATTTTCCCGGGGGGCATTCTTTCGCAGCCAGCGATCTTTTGCCTCAATTTCAGCCGAGTCCTCAAGCCACATTTCCAGATCGGCAAGATTCTGTTCCAGAGCCGTGACCTCACTTTCACCTCCGCCCCAATTCTTTTTCATAAAGCGGATCGCAAAGAGGTTTCCCATCACAAAAATGACAAGAAAGCAGGCGAGGAGCAGAACTTTTTCACGTTGACTCAGATTCTTCATTGTATCTCGATGGGTTTACCCTCGATTTTAAAAGAGGCCGTGTTATCGCTGTTCATATTAGGCTTCGGCATACTCCATTCGTAATGCTCGAATCCCGGTAAATTTGAAAGATCCTCTTCCAACCGGAAGGCCAGCTGAACATCACGGGCCTGACCTTCGATATAGATATTTCGCTCCCGGGTCTTGAACTCGCGAATCACCACGCCGCTACCGGGCAGTGCCTCGGTGATGCGGCTCAATTGCACAACTGGAAACCATTTCAGGTCAAAAGCGGGCTCCATCTGATTCCACCGGGCTTCGATTCGCTGAATCTCTTCCACATCGGGTTCAATCAGCGCAATTTGCTGGGAAAGCGCAGCGATTTTACGCTTGTGGGCCTCCGACTTTTTCCACATGAATACCCCGACGACAAAGTAAGCCGCCAGCGCAACCACGGAACAGAGCGCCACGATCCGAACCGTCTTTTTCCGTCGCCGGTAATCGAGCACCGCGTGGGGCGTCAGTTTTGGGCGGGGATGAGCCTTGCGATGAACTCCCGGCGCGTCGGTAAATTTCGCCTCGAGATTTACCGCGGTTGAAAACACCGTTTTATCGGATTCATCCACGCCGTCTATGACAACGGCAAGCTTTTCGGGCAAACTCTCTTCAAACGCCGGATCTCCCTGTAGGGAAAGCAGCAGCAGGTTGATCTCCTGAGCCGTCGAAACGCTGATTTCAGGATTCCCGGTCAGCACCTGAGAGTGAATGAGCCTTCCCCCCGTAAAAATCGCGAAGACGAGCTGCCGGTTTTCTTTCCACAAAACGCCACCGTTATCGATTCGCTCCCGAACCAGTGCCGAAGGGGCGTATCCCGCGGCAGCCGGTAGAATGTAATCATCCGGCAACGGTGTATCGATGAGGTGAACCGCGATTTTGGTATGACCGTTTTGCTGCTCGATCACGTCGAAATCAAAGATCGTTTTATCAGCCGAACCCGCGCCTAGCCCCCGCTTCTCGATCTGTGCGTAAGCCATCGGGCGAAGCAAACTTGAGTCCGTCGTCGGCACGCTGATGAAAAAAGTCGGCGATTTCGCGACGGGCACGCCCACCAGAATCGCTCCTTTATTCCCCACTGCTTCATGCAAATCGCGGCCGTCACGAACCGCACGCTTTCCAGAGAAAAGCGTCCAACCACTGTCCGGGTCAGGAATCGCAGTAAGAAATTTAGCCATAATGGTGTTTTCCGCAGAGAGAGACGTCGAAACCCAGAATAATCGACGTATCGCTACGGTTATTCAACACCGCATTTGCTGGGGAGTTGCATCGCGAGCCGGAACTTCGAAAGCGGAATCACCACCGCACTGAAGTGACGGTCGATCGGGGGTGAATGTCAGGTTTTATCCGATATTTGCATCTAACTCGGCCAGGTTTATTTCGCCAACCGGATTTTCCTCATGGTCCTCGATCGAAAATACCGAATTCGACTTCGTCGGGCTCAGATATGGGATCTCGGACCTGGGGACGTGGTGGAGCCATTTCCCGGTTTTAACATCCAGGCAAACCAGTCCGTCCCGCCGGGCGTGGTATCGGTCCGCGATATGGAACCAGATCCCGATACCGTGACGCCCCAGGTAGGTGGCATCGTCACCGATCATGATCCGGGCGATCCGACGACCTGACTCAAGCTCATAAATCGACACCCGGAGTGTTTCGGTGCGGATGTATCCTCCGGCTTGCACAATGGCCTTTTCCACGACCGTTTCCATCTTCCTGCCATCAACGGTTTTCCACTTGAACGCGTTGACCCGTTTTGATATCGGAGCCCAGTAGGCATGCATTCGACCAGACCAAATCACATGAGCCACAATCACGGCTGCGATTCCGATAAACATCACAGAAGGTGGTAGCCCCAGCTTCACCGTAACCAGAACGATCAAAGCGCAGATTGCCGAAAGCGCCGCGATATGAATCAATGTTCGCACAAGATGTTTCAGGATCTCCATGGCAGCTATAATCTATCATAAAATTGATGCAGCCCTCCTTAAAAACAGGGCCTTAAGGTCTACTACAGACGAAAAATAGCGCCAGCTGGCAACCATCGGTTAAGCGATCAGTTCAACTCTGTCCGCAGATCACGTAGAAATTCGACCGGTTCGCACACCCGAAAGTCAAACCTTCCCCGAACAGGATTATAATCGGAATCATAGGTCACCAAGTGTGAAGCATTCCCATTGATCGCACATAAGAAAAACGCGATATCATCGGGGTCCGTAGGATAATGTTTTTCATGAAAAACTACGATTTCGATCGCTTCCCCGGCGATGATGAGTCGTGAAAGAAAAGATCGAATCTCGTCTCTCGGAAATCCCAGCTCCAAAAGCTTCATCGCGTATTCACCGACGGTATCTCTAGAATAAAGCCACAGAAATTCAGCGGCGCGCCAACGGTTTTGAATCTCTCTATTGGGACTCCTCTGAGCCTGAGATCGCTTCCCGGCGATTAAAACATTTGTATCGATTACAGCACGGACGCTCATTTGTTAAACTCCCGCCAGAGCTTCACAAATTCTTCCCGAGCCTGATCCATCGAGAGCCCTTCTGACTTCAATCGGTCAGCTTCGTCGTATGCTTCATTCACTAACTCCTCGACGTCATGGGGAAAGCGTTGTTGACGCCACTGGTCAAGCTTTACCTGCTCTTCCACGAACCATTCCAGCCGTTCACGCAAATCTTTGATCTGAGCCGCTTCTTCCGGAATATCAATGGTCAGGGATTTCATGGAACTAAATTTAAGAGTTTTACGGTATTTAGCAAATAACAATGGTTTGAACTCAAACACAGCATGACGAGCGGCGGGGGCCCGTCTCGAAGGACGTTTTCAAAAGAACCTGATTGTCCTTTGTTGCCCCGGCAGCAAGTTACCGGATATGATTCGCCTTTCACTCGGCTTCACTCTCGGCATCTTCGTGATCAGTTGTTCTGAGGAACCTACCAGCCAAAATGCCCCGGATATCATTGGGAAAACGGTGTCTCAATCAATTGATGACGGCTTTGTGGTTCCGGAGATGCCCGATTTGCTGGACTACGCCGCCACAGACGTCCCGTCGGAACCCTTTCGCTTCGAGTATCAATTCCACTCGGAACCACTCGCTTTTACGATCAAGGCAAATCAATTAAATGAGCGCGTGATCTCTGATATCACCTTCGCGGACGGCACCAATTTCCCCATTGAGATGTATGTGAACCAGTATCGCACGCTGGTAGCAGACCTTGCCAATGCGACAGAGAAAAAGGAAGTGAGCAGCACAGGTTCTGTGACGCAATCTATCGTCGTTCAGTCCATCGCAAAGACCCGGCGTATCACCGGTGAGTCGCTCCCGCTGTCTCCGGAACTAATCGAATGGATTGCGAAACATCTGCAGAACGACACGAATCGCGAAATTTTCCGGACGGCAATTGGTCAGCCCGAATAACAAACGATTTACTTCAACTCGTTCCACTTATTGACGAGACCTTCGCGGACTCCGCCGATCTCATAGAGACGCTTCTTGTCGTGAACCATTTCTTCGCGGCTCGTGCCGGTGATGGCATAGTCCTTACGCAGGAAAATGGCCTGCTCGGGGCAGACTTCTTCGCAAAGACCGCAGTAGATACAGCGGATCATATCGATATCGAAACTTTTGGGCCGTTTCTCAACTTTTGCCCACTTGTCGTCGGATGGAATTTCCTCCGGCTTAATGGTGATCGCTCTTGGCGGACAGATAAACTCGCAAAGCTGACAGGCAACGCAACGCTCTCTTTCCTGCTCATCGGTAACCAGCGCGGGCGCCCCGCGGTAGTGATCAGGAAGATGAGAATCCCACTTTTCCTCGGGATACTGCATCGTCACTTTCTTCTTGCCGGTTAGTGTCGCAACAAAGTGACTGGCGGTAATGGCGAGTCCTTTCACAATTCCGGGCAGGTAGAGTTGTTCCCACCATTTGAGTTTTGGACGCTTTACGATGATAGCCATGAGATAAAAAAGGGTCGGTCGATATTATTTTACGAACATTAAGATCAGAGCGGTCAGTATAACATTCGCCAATGCGATCTCGAAGAAGAAGACCCAACCGAGGCGCATCAATTGATCGTAGCGGAAACGTGGAAGCGACCAGCGGATCCAGATAAAGAAAAGGATAAAGCCAATCACTTTGGCGAAAAACACTCCGATGTGAACGAGACCCTGCCAAATCGGGACCGCTGCGCCTTCTTCAGGAGTTAACCAACCAAAAGGAAGACTCCATCCGCCAAGGAAAAGCGTCACCGCAAGGCCGGAACCAATGATCATTGCCGCGTATTCCCCGAGGAAAAAGAGCGCGAATTTCATCGAACTGTATTCGGTGTGATAACCGGCAACCAGCTCGGTCTCACACTCGGGAAGGTCAAAGGGGAGACGGTTTGTCTCCGCAAACATCGAGGTCGTAAAAATGATGAAAGAGATAAAAACCGGGATCGCGAGGAGGAAACCTTTCAAACTTAAGCCCTCTCCCCAGAGAGGAAGAAGCGCCCAGCCGTTTTCGGCCTGATACTGAACAATGCGCCCAAGGTTCAATTCTCCGAAAATCATGATCAGCGGAATCACGGAAAGCCCGAGACAGATCTCGTAGGAAATCATCTGGCTGGTGGAGCGCACCCCACCAAGGAAAGGATACTTCGAGTTCGATGCCCAACCGGCGAGAACAATTCCGTAAACCGTCAATGAAGCGATCGCGAAAACAAAGAGCGGCCCGACGTCGAGGTCGGCGATCACCATTTTCTCCCCGAAAAGACTGCTTCCAAAGGGCAAAACCGCACAGGTCAAGAGCGATGGAATCATGACTAAAGCCGGAGCCAGCCAGTAGTATCCTTTCCGGACGTGGTTTGGAGTAAAATCCTCCTTGAGAAGAAATTTGATTCCATCTGCCACTGGCTGAAGCAAGCCGAGAGGCCCGACCCGGTTCGGCCCGACCCGGTCCTGGATCGCAGCACTAACCCGGCGTTCAGCCCAGACAGAAAGTGCCACAAGGGGCAAAATCATCATGAAAGCAAACACGACGATTTTTACGGTGGAAGCGATTAAATATGGCCAGTCCATTTGGTAATATTTCTAAAATAAAGAAGTTAAACGCCGACGATCTCCCCTTTGGCAATTCGTGCTTTTTCGCGCTCAACCAGCGGTAAAGTGACTCCGGTATCGAGAAACGGAATTCCCTGATCACCGATGTCTTCGAGCTTCAAGCCGCTGAAGTCTGAAATTTCTTTGGTCAGTAAATTGAAGATGTCGGCGGATGAGTAGATCCCGTTCCCACCGCCAAGCGCCTGAATGAGATCGCGAAGGATCTCCCAGGGTGCCATGGTCTGGCCGGGGCCATCGACCGCTTTGTTAAGTTTTTGCAGTCGGCCGGTGACATTAATCATCGTGCCGCTCTTTTCCGCCCAGCAAGCACCGGGGAATACCACGTCAGCAAGGTCGGCGGTCGGATTCGCCAACGGATAGCTGGTCACGAGGAACTCAAGTGGTTTGAGGTCTTCGGCCGAGAACGCACCATCGGTCAGCGGATCTTCCTGAAGGAGAATCAACGCTTTGATTTTACGGTTCGCGATGTCCTTTTTCAGTGCATCGATGCTGGCACCGGGATCTTTCAGCCCAAGAACCGATTTGGCTCCGTTGGTATTGGGATTGCGGTCTTCGGAAATCAGATAGTTATCGGATTCACCCCGGCGAGGGATGATATCGATGTCCTTCACATTCAAGGTACGCTTGAGGAGACGCGCCATGAGCATCTCTTCATTGGTCATCCGGCCCGATACAATGATCGCAATCTCGCTGTGATCGAAATTTCTCAGCTTATCCGCCGTGGTGATGATCGCTTCCTGATATTTCGCCATCCGGTGCCGCCCACCATCTTTAATCAGTGGCTCGGTGAGTCGAATATCACTGTTGATCCAGTGATAGTTCAAACGGTGGGAATCCGGCATCCAGTCGGAGTTCACATCGTTATTCTGGCGCGGTGTGATCCGGTAAATTTCGCCCTGACGAGCGGAAACGGTGATGTTGATCCCGGTTCCGCAATTGGTGTCGATGGTCTTGGTTTCCTTCATGAACCAGGCGCGCATCTGAAAGCGGAAGTCGTTGGAAGTCAGTGCTCCAACGGGGCAAATATCAGCAGTGTTCAGGGAGTAATTGTTGTCCAACTCGTGGCCGGGATGAACCGTAAGCACCGTGTGGCTGCCCCGATCGGTGAAACCGAGCACGGGATCATCCGCCACTTCGTCCATAAAGCGGATACATCGGCTGCACATGATGCAGCGCTCATCATCGAGGCGGATTCGAGGCCCCACTTTGACATTTTTCGGCTTCTTGACTTTCCGTTCACGGAAGCGGGAAGATCCTTTGCCGTGCTCCACGCTGAATTCCTGCAGGGAACACTCCCCGGCCTGATCGCAAATCGGACAGTCGAGCGGGTGGTTGGCGAGAAGAAACTCCATTACTCCCTCGCGGCAGGACTCGGTGAGCTCGCCGGTGGTGCGGATCCCCATGTTTGGCCCGATCGTATTCGCACAGGCGATGACGGGACGTGGCATCCAGGAAATCGGAAGATGTCCGTCCTCATCCGGTTCCGCAGGATCCTGCCCGGGCATAGGTCGCGGCGGCATTCCCATTTGAACGAGACACATCCGGCAGTTCCCCGGTGAGGAGAGCTTCGGGTGATAGCAGTAATGCGGAACTTCAACACCGGCCTGACGGCAGGCTTCGATCATTCGGGTCCCTTTCGGGAACTGGTGCCAAACGCCGTCAATTTGAACGTCTAAAAGATCTTCTGACATGTTATCGAGGTGTTATTTCAGGCCCGCTGCAGCGAGTTCGCTTTCTAGGTTAACAATGTCTCCACTCAGGTCTGATTTGGTATCAGCAGTCAGTTCGTCCCTGAATTTTGCGATGAAACTTTCGGTCGGCCAGGAGCAGGCTTCACCAAACGCACAGATCGTCTTTCCGTCGATGTTGTAGGCGACCGATTCCAGGGTGTCGATGTCTTCCGGAGAAGCTTTGCCGAGGACGAGGCGATCGGTAATCTTCTTCATCCAGAGAGAACCTTCGCGGCACGGCGTGCACTGTCCGCAGGATTCGTGAGCGTAAAAGGCGTTAATGTTGTTGAGGACCCAGCTGATTGAGCGGCTGTCATCGATCACAATCACTCCACCGGATCCGGCCATCGATCCACAGGCGGCCAAAGTGTCGAAATCCATCGGGATGTCCCAGATATCGATTTCTTTAGCATCGTCACCTTTACCTATGGTAAATTTTTCATCAGCCCGCAGGACTTTCGCCGAGGAGCCGCCGGGAATGACTGCTTTCAATTTGCGACCGTCCTTGAGGCCTCCGCAAATGTCATTGATCAACTCGCCCATGGTGACGTGTCCGACCTGAACTTCGTAGTAACCGGGCTTTTTCACATCGCCACTGACGCAGAGGATCCTCGTGCCGGTGTTGTTAGGTTTTCCGGTTTTCGCCCACTCGGCACCACCCATTTCGATGATGTGTTTGACGTGACAGAGCGTCTCCACATTGTTCACGATCGTGGGACAGAGGTAGAGCCCCATGGCAGCGGGGAAATACGGCGGCTTGATTCGTGGATAGGGGCGTTTTCCTTCGAGAGACTCGATCAAACCGGTCTCCTCACCACAAATGTAAGCACCGGCTCCACGGTGAACGTAGATCTCGAGATCAAACCCGGTGCCCTGAATGTCTTTTCCTAAAAAGCCTTTTTCGTGAGCTTCGGCGATCGCTTTCTCGAGAATTTGAGCGGCTTCGGGAAATTCCTCCCTAATGTAGATGTAGGCGAGATGCGCACCAACCGCGTAACAGGAAAGCACCATGCCCTCGATGAGCTGATGCGGGTCCTGATGCATGATGTAACGGTCCTTGAAAGTGCCCGGCTCCGACTCATCCGCATTACAAATCAGGTAAACGGGTTTTTCGTTGTTCGGCGGGATAAATCCCCACTTCACACCGGCGGGAAAGCCGGCGCCACCACGTCCACGGAGACCGGCGGTTTTGACTTCCTCGCGGACTTCGTCCGGCTTCATTTTGAGACCCTTTTTCAGCATCTCATAGCCGCCGTCCTTCAAATAACAGGCGATCGATGGATCCCAGCCTTCGCGGTCGACGTTTTTGAAAATGACCCTGGTTTCCCTTGGGTGAGGCTCTTTTCCTTTGATGTATCGGATGTCGCTCATCACTAATTTCTTCCCGGCCTTAATTGTATTTTTTAAGAAGTCCTTCCACATCCTTAACTTCTTCGTGAAAATCATCGTTTACGAGGCAAACCGGCCCTGACCCGCAACTGGCGAGGCATTCCGCAAATTCGATGCTGTATTTCCCATCCGCACTGACGGCGATAGGATCGTGATGGGTCACCCCGGAGCGATCGATGCCTGCTTTCTCGCAGATCGATTCCATCAACTCATAGCTACCAGCCATAGCGCAGCTCAGAGTCCGGCAAACCCGGATGTGATATTTCCCCGGAGCGGACTGACGAAATCCGGGATAAAACGTAACGACCTCAAGCACTTTGATCGGCTCAAGCTCCAGCTTCGCAGCCGTCCACTCCACCGCATCCTCATTGATGAAGCCGAAGTGATGCTGCAACTCGTGAAGCACAGGCAAAACCGCTGATCGCTTGCTCACCGGATAGTGAGTGATGCGGTCATCGATGCTTTTTTCCAGTTCAGATGGGACTTCTAAAGGCATGGTTAAAATCTCTGTAGCGTTGGTTGGAAGAAGCAAACTGTACCCTGTACACTTTCGGACTGTATAGGGTACAATTGATCATTTTTGTCTATCTATCGCACTCTCCCATCACAAAATCGAGGCTTCCCAGAATCGCGACCGTGTCACTCATGAGGCGACCTTCGAGCAATTTCGGCAGGATACTGAGGTTCACAAACGACGGGGCCCGGATCTTCAGGCGATAAGGAACTCCTCCACCCTTCGAGTGGATATAAAAGCCCAGTTCGCCCTTCGGATTTTCAGCTCCGAAGTAAACTTCGCCAGCCGGAGCGTCGAGCCCCTCGGTGACGAGGATGAAATGGTGGATCAACTCCTCCATACTCATCAAAACCTTTTCTTTCCCGGGGACACGCTGCTTGGCGTCTTCCACATTGATCGCGCCGTCGGGCATGTTTTTGATGCACTGACGGAGGATTTTAACACTCTGCCGCATCTCCTCCATCCGGACCGCGTAACGATCATAACAATCACCGTATTCGCCGACCGGGATGTCGAAATCGTAGTTCTCGTAATCGAGGTAAGGCTGAGCTTTCCGCAAATCGTGCTCCACCCCGGAACCGCGTAAATTTGGACCGCTCAGACCGTAGGAAATCGCATCCTCTTTGGAAATCACCCCGATATCTTTGGTCCGATCGAGGAAAATCTTGTTTCGCGACAGCAGCACATCGATTTCAGCCAACTGAACGAGGAACTCGTCGCAAAACGTATTGAGTTGATCGAGGAAACCGTCCGGCAAATCACGAATCTGACCGCCTACCCGGGTATAACTGGTCGTAAAGCGCGCTCCGGTGAGCAACTCGCAAAGATCGTAGATTTTCTCCCTCTCGGTGAAGGTATAAAGGAACACCGTCATCGCCCCGACATCCATCGCGTAGGCGCCCAGGCCGAGAAGGTGCGCCGAGATCCTTGCCATCTCGCAGCAAAGCACGCGGATCGCCTTCCCGCGGGCCGGCAATTCCCAGTCCATCAACTTCTCAACAGCACAGGCATAAGCCACGTTATTCGCCAGTGGAGCGAGGTAATCCAACCGGTCTGTGTAAGGCACAAACTGGTTATACTGCATATTTTCCGCGATTTTCTCATCACCACGGTGAAGGAAGCCCACATCAGGATCAGCCTTCGTGATGATCTCACCATCCAGTTCCAAGATGAGTCGTAACACCCCGTGAGTCGCCGGGTGAGACGGGCCCATATTGAGCACAAGCTTCTCACCCACAAGATCTTCCGTGGTTTGTTGATAGCCCTCCAGCTCCTGCGAGACGCGGGCGGCTGAATCAGCGATTTCGAGTTCTTTGGTCGTGGGTGGCATCCCTTTGTTTACGGTAAAATTACGCGGAAAAACGGTCGACTATCATACGCGCAAAGGGGAGAATCAAGACGACTTTGTGAAATTTTTCACAAAGTCCACAGGGAGGGAAACGGAATCGATTCCCTCTCCACCTATCCTCTTGATAAACTTCCGGGAATTCGTATTTTGAAGATGTGAGTTCCGACCCCGTCATTACAGGCGCGTCAATGAGGTTCAATCCGTCTGAGCTGGACAGCGCCGTGATGATCGAGCAACAAAATTCACTGGTGTTACCGGGATACACCTGGGATCAATACCTGTCTCTCGGTGAACTTTTTCAGCATTCGGGAGTTCAAGTTCGCTTCCTCAATAACATCATCGAAATTACACCTCCTGTGTCGCAGGATCATGAAAGTCGAAAAGTTCATGTCAGTCGCCTCGTCGAACAGTGGTGTTTAGAAAAGGACATCACATTGATTGCACGGGGATCAACCGCGATCAAAGAAGAAAAAGTCGCTGGCGGCGAACCTGACGAATCTTATTGCATAGGCGAATCAAAACTCTATCCAGATCTCGCCATTGAAATCGCCCTCACGAGTGGTGGACTCAGCAAGCGTGCCTTTTTTTACAAAATCTACGAAGTTCCCGAGATCTGGATTTGGAGAGACGAAAAAATCGAAGTGTTTCTCTTTGCCCCCGAATCGAAGGAATATCTGGAATCGCAGGAAAGCAAAATGCTGCCGGGGATCAATCTGAAAGCCATTGAAGCATGTGCTCTTCTACCATCGATTAACGAAGCCGTTCGCGAGTTTCGTAAATTGGCATTTTGATCTACCCCGGCACCTGCCGCTTCCGCTTGCCGGGAGGCTTCGCCTGATCCGCGCGCACTGCCGCCTCCCATCCTGAACCAGCCCATTGCTTCATTTTCTGCTGATTTTGGAACGCTTCCTCCGGTGCCATCCGGTAACTGAGATGCATCTCCTTCTCGCCCCGAAGATAGGTGAACCTGGGCAGGTCCAGCCGGGCGAAATCCGCTTCATTTTCCTCGTCGACCTTGAGATAAAGCTCGCTGTCCGCAACCAGAGCAAACATCAAGCCTTCGCGAAAAATCCCGTGTCCACCGAACATTCGCTTTGCAAAGATCGACTCATCGAGCCCCGTCATCAGCTCGATACAGTGCTCCACATATTCGGGTTCATTTTTCATCGGGAAAACTCATCGACGGCTCCGGAGTAACCGGCCTCAGCGCCGCTTCGAATATCTCAAATTCCATCGCTGGAAAAGCGGATTCCGGCAAATCAAATTTCGAAAACCCGATTACTCCAAAATCGCTAGTATTCCGGGAGAACTCCTGTCGCTCCTGCTGCGTGACCTCCCAAGCCCGACGCTCTTCACAGCATTTTGTACATTGAGACACCAACGCTAAAGACGCGGAAAGCCCACAAGTCCCGCGCGAAACCCAATCGCGCCCAAACGGAAATTTTTCGCGGAGATACCCTTCTTCCGCATCGCTCAGTCTCCGGTCAAGGAATGGAACTTTCGTTGTGATCAGCTCGATTTGATGGATGTGACAGTGGCTTTGCCTGCTGGTCCGATCATCAATCTCTTCCCCGACCCACGACACAGACACTGAACCCATGGTGAAAGGGACCGGTCGCTCGCTACCCAATAAATTAATCGAGACCCACAGAACCATGGAGACGATGGCGGAAATGAAAAGCGTCAAAATATAATCCAGGGGCGTGATTAATCGGCTCATGCCATCTATCGAATCTCAGGCGTGAATTTGTGACGCGAACTTTTTATTTGGAATCCCTCACCCCTTCGCGATGTTGGCCGAACGATGACTGACTTTTCCTTCCTGCGCGAATTGATCGCGATAGACTCGCCTTCCGGATTCACCAACCACGCTTGCGAATTTGTATTTCAAAAACTGGGCGGATCCGGCTGCCGCCCCCGCAGGACCAACAAGGGAGCGGTTTCCTGCTCATTCGGCACAGACCCGAAACTGGCCATCGCCGCGCACATCGATACTCTGGGAGCGATCGTGTCGGGCGTTCACAGCGATGGAACGCTCCGCTTTTCTCTGCTGGGAGGTCTCTCCCTTACCGGCGCCGAGGGCGAATATGTCCGGATCCACACCATCGACGACAAAGTGTTTACCGGAACCATCCTGATCGATAACCCCTCCACCCATGCCAACCGGGACAAAGACTCGATGAAGCGGGGCCTCCACAACATGCACGTCAAAATCGACGAGGAGGTCTTCAACCGATACGATGTGGAACGCCTCGGAATCGGCGTCGGGGATTTTATTTGCCTGAACCCACGTTACGAGGAGCTCCCCAACGGATTTATCAAATCGCGATTTCTCGACAACAAAGCGGGATGCCTGGTGCTTTTCGAACTCGCCAAGAAGCTGGCCAACTCAAACGTCCCGGTAGAGCTCTTTTTCTCCAACTACGAGGAAGTCGGGCACGGCGGCACCTGCGGTTACTCGGACAGCGTGGAGGAATTACTCGTTATCGATATGGGCGTGCTGGGAAATGCCTGTCTCGGGGATGAAATGTCCTGCTCGATCTGCGTGAAAGACAGTACCGGCCCCTACGATTTTGAGATGCGACGAAAACTGGTTCGACTCGCCCGGAAACATAACATCGCTCACGTCCAGGACGTCTATCCCTTCTACGGATCGGATGGTTCAGCCGCTTTGTCAGCCGGCAACGACTTCCGCGTCGCTCTAATCGGCCCAGGGGTTGCCGCCTCCCACAGCACCGAGCGAACTCACAAGCGGGCGATCGAAGCGACCATCGAACTGTGTCTCGCCTACATCAACGAATTTTCCTAATTCCGGCGTCCTCACACAATTCCGGCGCTTTCCGGTGTTTTCATGCTTCCCCGATATGGTTAGCATCGGTCCATGCTGAATCGTCTTCGTCAAATCGGGCCCGCTATTGTGGTCGCAGCGGTCGTTCTGGGCCCGGGAAGTATTACCACAAGTACCAAGGTCGGAGCTGCCTTCGGGTACCATATGCTTTGGCTCATGGTGACTTTGCTGATCCTCCTGATCGGTGTCGCGTCATTAGCATCGTGGCTCGGCGCAACGCTCGAAAAGTCACTTTGCCAGGAATTGAGTGCCCGACTCGGAAAATGGGCCGGATGGGTTATCGGTATATCTTTCTTCCTGATTGTGGCCGGATTTCAATCAAGTAACAACATGGCCGTCATCGCCGGTATCGAACCACTGATCGGGGAGGGCAAAAAGCTACCCACCTCCGCAATTGTCGGTCTGCTCCTCGCGGTCAATTTATGTATCATCGGAATTCTCTACTTCGCCAAAAACCTCTACAAACAGGTCGAAAAAATCATGAAAGTCATGGTTCTGATGATGGTCGCGGCCTTCCTCGTTAACCTGGTCTTCGCTAAGCCATCCATCTCCGGAATTCTCGCCGGTTTAATTCCCGATTTTTCACCCTTCAGCAACACCGACCAGCTCCTCATCCTGATGGGATTAATCGCTACCACCTTCTCCGTCGCGGGAGCTTTTTATCAAGGCTACCTCGTTCGGGAAAAAGGCTGGGGCCCCGATAAAGTGAGAGAGGGGTTCATCGATTCCTTCCTCGGTATGTGCGTGCTTGTTGGAGTCACATCAGTGATTATGATGACATCCGCCGCAACTTTCTACGGTAAAGTTTCGCCGGAAGAACTGAGCGATGCCGGTAAAATGTCGGCACAGTTAAAAGCCTCGTTCGGAGCCGCTGCGAGTTGGATTTTCTGCTTTGGATTTCTCGCCGGCGCATTCAGTTCGTTTCTCGTCAATGCCATGATTGGAGGACATGTGTTTTCCGACGGTATCGGCCTCGGCAGTTCACTGCAAAACAAAGGCGCCCGCCATTTGACCGCCCTCGCATTGATCGTCGGAATGATAATCGGAATCGCCTCACTGGTCGGTGAATTTGACCGAACTACTACGATCGTCATTGCACAGGCCTCCACTGTGGTTGGTGGACCGGCGGTAGTCGCCGGTTTACTCTATTTGGGATGGAGACAATTCTTTAAAGAGACCGCCAAACCACCGCTCTGGGCGCTGATTATCACGAGCTTTGCTATGATTTTGACCCTTGCGGTGGCCGGGACCACCGGTAAAAATGTGATCTCCAAAATCCAGACAATCACTGCACCTGCATCATGAGACTTCTCACCATTCTTTCCATACTTCTCCTTGGGTTGGGAACCGCATTCGCCAAACCAAATATCGTCCTGATCGTCTCCGATGATCAGGGCTACAATGATCTCGGCATCCTCGGGAACGGGATCATCACTCCGAACCTCGATCGACTGGCTCGCGAAGGCACCCGACTAACCAACTTTTATGTATCCTGGTGCGCCTGCACGCCCTCCCGCGCCTCCATTTTAACCGGGCGCTATCCCCAACGGAACGGCATCTACGACATGATCCGCAACGAAGCCCCCGACTATGGCAAAAAGTACACGGCAGCGGAATACGAAACCACCTTCGAGCGGATCGGCGGTATGGACGAAAGGGAAAAGATCATCCCTCAGTTTCTGAAACCGGCAGGCTACCGGTCCGCCATCTATGGAAAATGGGATCTGGGCACCCTGAAACGCTTCCTCCCCACCTCCCGGGGATTCGATGATTTCTATGGTTTCGTCAATACCGGAATCGACTACTACACACACGAAAGATATGGAGTACCGAGCATGTATCGAAATCTCGTTCAGACCGAAGAAGATAAAGGGACCTACTGCACCGGCCTTTTCGAAAGGGAAGCCCTTCAATTTGTAGAGAAAGATAAGACCGATAAACCGTTTTTTCTCTACCTGCCCTTTAATGCACCTCACAATTCATCCGCGCTCGATCCAGCGATCCGATCCTCCGTGCAAGCCCCTGAGGAGTTCAAGGCAATGTACCCGAAAGTGGAAACCGAATTGATCGACGCAAAGAACCATCGCTACGCGGAAAACGCCAAGCGAGTCTCCAACGAAGCCCGCCAGCGCGACTACCGCGCGGCAGTGACCTGCATGGATGCATCGATCGGAAATATTCTCAATACCCTCGAAAAACAGGGCGTTCTCGATGACACAATCGTGATCTTTTTCTCGGACAACGGCGGTAGCGGCGGGGCTGACAACTCCCCTCTCAACGGTAAGAAATCAACGATGTGGGAGGGCGGCATCCGCGTTCCCTGCCTGGTGCGCTGGCCAAATGGCAATGTTCCTCAGGGAGCGGTGAATCACGAATTCCTCTCTTCACTGGAAATTCTGCCCAGCCTCGCAGAAGCAGCCGGTACCAAACTACCCGACGACATCGTTTTCGACGGATTTAACTGGTGGCCCGTGATTTGTGAAGGCGAACGATCACCGCGAAACGAAATGTTCTGGCAGCGGAAAGATGAGATCGGAGCCCGGGTCGGAAAATGGAAATGGACCGTGATGGGCAAAAAAGGCGGCGGCCTCTTCAACCTCGAGGAGGACATCTCCGAATCGAACGATCTATCAGAAGCCCGGCCCGAGATTTTGGAAAAACTGAAAGCCCGGTATCAAAACTGGGTCAGCGAAATGGAAGCAGCAGAGCCTCGCGGGCCGTTTCGCGACTACTGATCCGCTTTCGCGTTCCGCTGGATCGCAGCTTCGATCGCCGCGATAAATTCGTCCTGCCGGGAGGGGGAAATCACGCGCTTCGTATCATCATTCAAACTGAGCTCGAGACGGTCCAGCGACAGTGCAGGAGACGCTTGTGCCGTCCGCGATTTCTTGATTCCGGTTATCTTTGAAAGCGAAAAGGAATCGGTCACCAACCCGGAACGGATCGTGAGAGTCGTCGGTGATAGCACGTAGCGACAGGGAAACGAAAGCGCCGCAATAATCGCCGCAACAATCATCCCCCAGAAAATCAGAATAAAGCCAAACATCACCTGACCTTTCACCATCACCATCACACCCAGAGGGAGATGAATAAACGGGACCAAAGCCATTAGCAGCCCGACCCACCAGTCGATTTTCGAGGGAAAAACGGTCTCTTCATTTTCCATGAGCCTCCATAGCACAAGAGTCCCGACAAACAACCTCAGGATTGCACAGGCGGCAGCAAGGGACTAATGTGTCCCATGTCGTTGGCCATTGAAATTGAATTTCCTGATGATCTCGTCCAGTTTGAACTACCTGATGGGGTTGCGCAACGGCTTCAGCACCTCCTTGATAAGCAAGACAAAGGGCTCCTATTAACTGATGAGGAAAAATCGGAGGCGGAAGGCCTGGTCAGCTTGGCTGAAAGATTGTCGCTTCTAAAGCTACGCTCCCGTCGGATCGGGGAAAGCTGATGGCGATTCCTTCCGACATGCGGCGGGACATGATCGAACGCGCCAAGGATCGATGTGAGTATTGCGGACTCGCTCAGCTAGGTCAAGAAGCCACATTTCATATCGATCACATCATCCCGGTCGTGGAAAATGGCCCAACAGAGTTGTCGAAATTTGCACTCGCCTGTGTAAGTTGAAATACGAGATGAGGAAACCCACTGGGGTCGCTTTCCTCCAAGTTAATCAGTTAAGTTTCATTAGTGTAAAGAGGATTTCGCCCGCCAATGGAGTAAACAGAGTTTCTCGTGCCCCAAACTTTCCAACAGGCACAAGTCGCCAATAGCGAGGTGGAGTTGAGTGAGCATCCCGAAATAGCGGGCACGTTCAATAAGCCATATTCCAAGCCAGTGATCTGAAAGGACTGATTTACAACGGGAAACTCCTGAATCTTGATTATATCGATGGAAAAACGATCGATGTAAAAACGGTATATACTGAGACGACGGCTACCAACCCCAAACCAGCGATGAGGTTTAGCCAACAGGCGTTTTGCCACACTACGACAGCGAGGCCTACAGCCTCGTTTTCCACTTGAAATCCAAGACCGCATCTTTAACGGTCAGTTAAAATTTTAAATCATTCATGATAAAGAGTCAGGTGCGAATGTCGCTAGTTTATGGGGAATCGCCGATGCCTGAGAAACGATCATTTTTGAGCCGACGCCTTGTCCAACCGGCATTACGGCATTGACGCAAATTGGTGGATGGCCTGAGATGAGGGCATCGAAAATCCGGAAAATCCACCTACGCCTTCACCGCGCCTTGTCTCGCTGGACACCTACCGGGGCATCGTGATGTTTTTGCTCGCGGCGGCCGGATTCAACCTCGCCAGGGTTGCGGCGGCTTACCCGGAAAACGGGCTGATGCAATGGATGGCTTTCAACACGACTCATCCGGAATGGAACAGCCAGTTTAAGGTCATCGGATTTTCGGCGTGGGATATGATTCAGCCGGCCTTTATGTTTATGGTCGGGGTCTCGATGCCGTACTCCTATGGAAAACGGGCAGTCTCCGGCGAGCCTTACCTGTCGCGGCTTCGTCATGCCTGGGTGCGGGCCCTGATCCTGATTTTACTCGGTGTGTTTCTTCAATCGATGAGGAAACCCGAGACGAACTGGCTTTTCACCAATGTCCTGAGCCAAATCGGGCTCGGCTATGGCTTCCTGTTTTTTCTGGTGGGACGTTCTTTTCGCACTCAGTTTATCACAGGTATCGGCGTGCTTCTCGGCTACTTCTGCCTGATGGTTCTTTTCCCTCTTTATCTCGAAGGAGGGATCAAAGCCCACTTCGAAAACGGCACCTCCCTTCCCCAGCAGTTTGACCTCTGGTTCCTCAATCTGTTCCCGAGGCCAAAACCTTTCACGGGACATACCTATTCCACGCTGAACTTCATTCCGTCTTTTGTCACCATGCTGATGGGTCTGATGTGCGGGCAGCTTCTCAAACTAAAAACGCTACCCGAGTCTATAAAACTGAAGCGCCTCCTTCTCGGTGGGCTCGTCTGTCTCGTCGCGGGTCTTAGTTTCGGGATCGTCTGCCCGATCATCAAGAAACTCTGGACGCCCTCGTGGACGCTTTTCAGCGGCGCCTACGTGATCTGGTTTCTCGCGATTCTCTACTGGCTGGTCGACATCAAGGGTTGGAAAAAATGGACCACTTTCTTTGTCGTAGTCGGAGTCAATTCGATCGCTGCCTATTTCATGGGAATGCTGATGAAAAACTGGACCAAAGGTATTTTCCGGACGCATCTCCCGGCGGGCTTCTGGGACTGGACCGGGGTCTGGTCGCCTTTTGTGGAGTCCGTCCTCGTCGTTATGTTTTTCTGGCTCCTGCTCTACTGGATGTATCGCAACAAAGTCTTTATCCGTGTTTAATTTATAATGAAATCAATTCTCTACTTCACCCTGCTTTTTGCATCTATCGTCACCGGATCTGCCGGTCAGAAAAATGTCGTACTATTGATTTCCGACAACCAATCCTGGTTCGATGTGGGTTGCTATGGAAACCGGATCGTGAAAACGCCGAACATCGACAAGTTTGCGGCTGAGGGCATTCGCTTTGAGCAGGCTTTCGCGACTACCGCTTCCTGCGGTCCGAGCCGGGCGGTGATTTATACCGGGCTGCTGACTCATTCGAACGGGCAATACGCTCACCCTCACCGGGAGCACAATCAGGAGATCAGACCGGATGTCGAAACGGTTTTTGCGATGCTGAAAGGGAACGGATACCGAACCGGTTTGATCGGAAAAGATCACATCCGACCGATGGAAAAATACCCGATCGACTACCTGGAAAAGCGCGGCTCCCGCGATGTGGTCACGATGGCAAAGAAGGCGGATAAATTTATGAGTGAGGGGACTGAGACGCCCTTCTTTCTTGTCGTCTCCTTCAGCGATCCTCACCCGACGTCGATCGATGGATCGGGCTGGGGCATCAAAAACGAGTATAAAGGCTACACACCGGTCACCTACGATCCGGCAGCGATTGAGGTTCCTCCGTTTTTGCCAGATAACAAAGAGGTTCGCGAAGGCATCGCCGGATACTATCAGCAGATCTCGAGAATGGATTTCGGAGTGGGCGAGGTATTGAAAGCAATCGAGGAAAACGGACATACCGAAGAGACCCTCGTTATTTTTATATCCGACCACGGAACTTCCGAACCGGGTGCGATGGGAACCCATTACGAACCCGGCGTGAGAGTGCCCTTTATCGTTCGCAAGCCGGGATCGGACAATCCGGGTTCGGTGAACGGGGCGCTCGTCGCATTTTCAGATATCACTCCGACGGTTCTTGATTGGACCGGCACAGATTTCTCTGACTACCCGCTGCACGGTCGGAGCATCTTAGCTATACTCGACACTCCGGAACCCGAGGGCTGGGATCGGGCTTTACTCAGCCATGTCGGGCACGATATCTTTGCCCATTACCCGATGCGCACCCTGCGGGGGCCCCGCTACAAATTGATCTGGAATATCCTCTGGAGAGCGGAATACCCGCTTCCGATCGATACCGTTCAGCGGAGAACCTGGGTCAACAATCGAGAGAGCGGTGCCGAAACCATCGGACTCCGGACGATCGATCAATTTCTTCATCGCCCTCAGCTGGAATTCTACGATCTAAAAAACGATCCCTGGGAATCAAAAAATCTGATCGACGAAGAAGATCCCGAAGTGATCAAAATCCGCGAATCGATGATCGACGAGCTGGCGGAAAAATTGGAAGCGCAGGGCGATTCCTGGATGAGAAAATACCACCCGAGACGGAAGGGCCAATAAATGTCGCACTTGGCAGCTGGGTTTTGAATTGCTGTCTTTTATTTCGGAGCAAACAAGGTGATGGAGTTTCGCGATTTTGAAACGAAAGTTTCTCTTCACCCTTTCCCGTTAACTGGGAAGGTTTTATTTGCATCCCAATTCCGGATCTGCTTTTATTTACATCCAATGAACAAATGAGCCGCTTATTTCCGGAAACAAGATGGGGTCTCGTCAAACTTGCCCGAGATTCTCGGTCGGAGGTGGCAGAAAAGGCATTGGAGGAGTTGTGGTTGATTTATCAGGTTCCGATTCGGAGAACCTTGCAGAAAACGTGCCCTCCATCCTTTGATCCGGAGGACCTATTCCAAGATTTTTTTCTTTTGTCGCGACGCCAACAAGTGTTTCAGAAGGCTGACCACAGTAAAGGCTCACTGCGATCTTATCTCTGCAAGGCTCTCGAAAACTTTCTGAGAAGCAAAATACGATACGAAAAAAGCGCCTGCAGAGATCGTTCCAGAGAAGTCAGTATTGAAGAGGTTCGGGACGACGGTGAATTCCCGCCGGATGAATGGGATTCTGATCGGTTTTGCCGGGTTTACGACCGGGAATGGGCAAGGGAACTTGTCGAATCCGTTAAAGAGACATTGCGTGTAAGCTATCAATCCCGGGGAAAGGAGGATCTATTCCTCCGGATCTTTCCGTTCCTAGATAAATTAACCGAAGAAATTCCTGAAGAGTTGAGATCAATCGAAGATGAATTTTCCATATCTACTGAGAATCTCCGTGTGATTCGATCCCGATTAAAGAAGCGTTTTAAAATCGCATTTTCTGAAGCGGTTCGCGATACCACATCGGATGAAGATGACTGGAAGTCGGAAAATCGGTATTTGCAGCAAGTTCTCTCCGATTCATAACTGGAGCCAAACATGAATCCTTCCGGCTCGAATCCTGATCCTCCGATTCCCTATCTTTCGTCAGGAATTTGGTCTTCAGTTGCTACCCGGAATTGGAATCCTCCGTCGCTTGAGGCACTATCCCTGCTTCTTCCGGCCTTCGAAATCCTTGAGATAATCGGAAAGGGCGGCATGGGCGTGGTTTACCGGGGCATTCAGAAAAGCCTGGAACGACCAGTAGCGATCAAGCTTTTACCGGCTGAACTCGGCCGTGATCTTGAATTCAAGGAGCGTTTCCGAAGGGAAGCCAGAGCGATGGCAATGCTGAACCATCCCAATATCGTCAGCATTCATGATTATGGAGAGACAGAATGCGGTCATGTATATTTTGTGATGGAATTTGTCGATGGCTGCGACTTGCACCAACATGCTAAGAACGGCCAGCTCGACACCAACGGAGCGATGAACATTATGGTTCAAGTCTGCGACGCCCTGACTTACGCCCACGCAAACAATATTATTCACCGGGATATCAAGCCGGGTAATGTGTTTTTAACTTCCGAAGGAATAGTCAAGGTTGGAGACTTCGGGCTGGCCAAGCTTCTCCGCCCGGAAATGTCAGACCCCGCTTACTCCGAATTGTTAAATTTAACGTTAACCGGTGTGACGATGGGCACCCCAAGCTATATGGCCCCTGAACAACTCGAACAGGGGGAAAGTATCGACCATCGGGCCGATCTTTACAGCCTCGGAGTGTTGTTTTACGAAATTCTTACTGGCAATCTACCTCAGGGAGCGGTGCGTGCCCCTTCTGAAATCACCTCATTTAAACCCGATGCAAGACTCGACCCAATCGTATTTCGATCGATGGAGACCGATCGCGGCCATCGCTACCAAACTGCCAGTGAATTTCGAGAAGCGATCGAAGCTGTCCAAAGGCAACCAGTAGTGAAAGCGGCCTCAATCGTTGAGGAAAAACGAAATCGATTCCCATTAACGGCACTCATAATCGGTGGAATCTCGGTTTGTCTGATCACGGCAGGAATTCTATTTTTCTTACCAAAAACATCACCGCCCACCCCAGTGGTGAACCACACGGTTCCTATTGAAAACTCCTCAAAAGGAAAACTTGTGTTTAGCGGAAGGGTCCAGGGGCACCCTGCAAAAATTCCAGACGAATGGAAAGAACAGAGATTTGACTGGATTCATCCAAATCACAGAGGTGGCATCCTTGTGGCGAGCGAAAAAATAGGCGTTCAATTTCTGACCAGGCAGAGCATTCGAGTCGTGCAGAAAAGTTACTGCAAAAAACGGAATACCAATCCCACCTGGGCGGGAACGGAGCTGACTATCGGAAACCAGCTGAATTGGAAATTCAAAGACAAGGAGCACGGCACATTTATGGAGGTTATTGACTTCAACTGTGGAGGAGGCACCGAAAGCTTCACAGTCAGTGTCATGACCGTGCTGCTGAAAACCGGTGAACTGAAATTAGTCGTTCCGAACAGCGAGTTAAATTGGGATTTCGAATCCTGGGCGAAGACTAATAGGTTTCAGGATGTTGAAATTTCAATTCACTATGGGTTGGCGATGGAGATTTTCTGCCTGACCAAATCAGGGGAACTCATCGCGTTTAACCGGGATGGAATCGTGAAACTGCCTCCCGAGATTTCATACGGTGTTGTCGAGGTCTCTATCGGAGGCACATCCCGGGGCAGAATTGCGATCGTCAAAGAAAATGGCGACATCTATGAACTTACGAAGGGAAAAGTCGTCGAACTCGGCGCAAATCGATACCAGAAAGGTTGGATTAAAGCGCCTCATGACTTGTTTCCATCAAAACACCCTGTGCATTTTTTCTACGGCGGACACGGAAGAACCGTCCAATTTTCCGATGGAACCTGGGCAGCTTGGACTGGTGATATTGGTTTCGAAAAGCCTGTTTTTCGTGAAATTACCGATCACGGGCCACTATCCGACCTCAGAATTTTAAATAACCCTAAATTTAACTGCCTTTTTGTTATCGGAATTCAGTAAGCGGACAAAATAATTGCACTCCAACTGAAATATCGAGTCGTGGACGGAATAGGGAGTAGTAGACGCGGTTTTACGGCAAAACTGCTCTCTCTATCCGACTATGAAAAATCGATACCTAACGGCTGGAATCCAAGCGAAAAAAGGCAGTGCTCAATATCCCTCGCCAAGTGCGACCAGCCCCCCAATTAATCGCGCAGGGTACCTTTTGAAATCCGGTTGGTATCCCCTTTTATTAACTACCTTATTCCTATGGATTCCCAGTCAATCAGCTCGAAGCGAAGACTCGTCCGCCAATGACGTCGCACAGCGTTTAGCCGACCTCGAAAAACGTTTCTATCAGACTTTGGAAGAAAAGGCCATCGTCCCGTATCGAAATGAAATGGAGACGTTGAATTCCAGGTATCTAGACGCATTAAATCGCAGGAAAGCAGCTACCGCAAAAACCGGAAACCTCGATAAAGTCATGGAGTGGCAGGCAGAGATTGATCGGCTGAAATCCGGTCAGGAACTTCCGCAAAAAGATCCACCGGAAATTTCTCCTGCGGTAGCTAAATTGAGGAACGTCTGGCGGGTCTCGAATGAGAATTTCACCAAAATGAGGGAAGAAAAGAGCATCCCTCTTTATCAAGCGTGGGACGCAGCTCTCGATGCGATGCAGAAGGATTTAACCAAAGAGCTGGACTTGAAAGCGGCAAAGCTGGTCATGGAAAAACGTCAGGAGATTCGAGCAGGTGCACCAGCAAACATTTCAGCGGCTTTAACGCCATCTATTTCCAAACGAAGTCCCGAACGTGATCATTCTAACCCATTCGAACAAGGGGAAACCGGTCGTCTCGTTTTCGAAGGACTTTTCGCAGGAAAACCGATATCCATCCCCGAAAACATGAAGACTCTCGAATTTGACTGGGTCATAGAAAATGGACACGGGCCACTGGTTCACAGCCCGAAAAAAGGAGTCTTCCAGTTTGGCAAAGATGGTTGGAAGTCTTTGGATTTCAAAAACGTTAAAATGTTGAGTTATCCCATTTTTGTCTGGAAAGATACTGCGCTGACTGCATCAAATGAATTGAGATGGCAGCATCGTAACGGGAAATCGGGAAAGATAAGAAATGTCGCAAACACAGAACTCGGAGGCGGGACCTTTCGCGGAGGTAATGTGGACGAAGGGAGCCTCGTTGCTTTGACCGCTGACGGACGCCTAGAATTGATCCTATTTGGGGCTAAAATGGAGTGGGAATTCGCTGAATGGGCGGAAAAACGCAGGTTTCGGGACATGGCTCTCTCCCCGCATTTGGGAATCGAAGCGGCTGTATTAACCGTTACGTCAGCAGGAACACTGGAGGGTTTCAATCATCACGGGCCTCTTGATTTACCCAAGGAAATCACCTCAAATGTCGCTTCCGTTCATTCCGGAACCGATGGAGTCTTCTTTACCGTGTTAAAAGAGAATGGAGACATGTTTTGGTATTTTTCGCATTATACCGCTTTTAAGCCCGGTGATAAACTTGAACCATGGAGTCAGGTTGCAGAAAAAAGTTTTGGAAATAAAAAACCGACTAATATCGAGATCAACGGTTCAGGGCAAGTCGTTCAATTTGAGGATGGAACCTGGCTCGTTTTTGGCGACAGAAGAACATTCGATAATATCGTCTTCCCGGAAGTAACCTCACAGGGACCTTTAAAAACTCTCAAATATCTCGATATCCCCCAGAAAGGGCATCAATATGTGATCGGTATTCGATAGATATTCAGTTAGCAAAGTTTCGAATATTCATGACCCATGCCAACGTCTGATCCTGAATCGTTTTTTCCTGAATGGGATCCTCCAGACCCGGAAGATCTCTCACGCCTCTTAGCGGGGTTTGATATCGAGCAATTGATCGGGTTAGGAGGAATGGGGGCGGTCTACCGGGGAGTACAGGAGAGTCTTGGCCGAACCGTAGCCATCAAATTGCTGCCCCCAGAACTCGGAAAAAACGAAGAATTTCTTAAGCGGTTTTGTCGCGAGGCCAAAGCAATGGCTATGCTGCAGCATCCCAATATCGTCAACATTCACGATTTTGGTCACACGGAAGCGGGGCATTCCTACTTTGTGATGGAATACATCGATGGGTGTGATCTGCAGCAGTATTGCAAAAACAGTCGCCTCGATGGATATGGAGCGCTAAATGCAATCTGTCAAATTTGCGATGCTCTCGCCTACGCCCACTCGAAAGGAGTGGTTCATCGGGATATCAAACCGGCGAACGTCTTCCTAAATTCAGAAGGCGTCGTTAAAATCGGCGACTTTGGTCTTGCCAAACTTCTGGTCGATAAAATAGATACCGGCACCATGGACGGGGCAACCCAAACGGGAGTGTCGATGGGGACTCCAAACTATGTGGCCCCGGAACAGATTACGGGTGGCCCCGATGTGGACCATCGAGCGGATCTATACAGTTTGGGCGTCATGTTTTACGAAATGCTAACGGCAACCCTACCACGAGGAGCGGTTCATCCTCCCTCTCAGATCAGCCCCTTTGAGGAACCACTTGACCCACGAATCGATGACATCGTTTTCCGGGCCATGGAAGTCCATCCGGATCGTCGATATCAGCACGCGAGTGAAATTCGAAGTGACATCGACACGGTGCGGAGCCAACCAATCGGGGAAGTTACGGAATACCCTTCAGCTAACTCCACGAAACGAAAAATATCGAAAGGACTGCGTACCTGCTCCATTGTTTTTTTTACGTTGGTAATTCTCATTGCCGGAATTCTATTATGGAAACCTCGGTTCTACTCAAAAAAGGAACCTGCTATCCCCGAACTAACAACACAACTAGCCCCCCTACCGAAAGGCCGGCTCTTTTTCGAAGGTGAGATTGGAGGCAAATCGGTATCCCTACCCGAAGAACTGAAGAACGCCGACTTTGACTGGATTCTTGAAATCAGCGCGGTCGGACCCATCGTTCACAGTCCGGAACTCGGTGTCTGGCGCTATGAATCTGATGGATGGAAACCCCTTAACGTGAGTGAGGTTAAATGGTTGGCACACCCGGCATCAGTTTGGGCGGGAACCCTCACGACCCTTTCAAACCAACTGAAATGGGAGCATCTAAACGGGGATTCCGGAGAGATAGACAATATTGCAAAGGTCGTATATGGCGGAGGAGTTTATCGCGGAGGCGATCGTAAACAGGGCAGCCTGTTAGCCCTTAACGGGAATGGCACCATTGAGCTGATTTTTATCGGGGGAAATATGGAATGGGACTTTAAAGATTGGGCGCAAACTATGACATTTAAAGATATAGCAATATCATCACATCTCGGAATAGAAATCGCAGCACTGGTTTTGACTCAAGAAGGCAGCTTAAAAGGTTTTAACCACAAAGGACAACTCGAATTGCCAGATGCGATCACGAGCGGTGTAAAATCTCTCTATTCAGGCAATTACGGTATTAACTTCGCTGTCATTAAAGAGAGTGGCGAGATTTACCGGTTCTCTGCTCATGACGGAAATTATCGCCCGGAAAGCTTACTCGATAACTGGATCAAAATTCCGGACCGCTACTTCAATGACAAAAAGCCTGTGCTGATCGAATGCGGAATCTCAGGTGACACGATTAAACTCGATGACGGAACCTGGCTCGCTCATCTTGGCAAAGGAGAGATTCAGCAGTCAATTATTCCCGGAATCGCATCGCAGCATCCCTTTAAAACGCTCAAATTTCTTCAAGATATTAAGCGAAAACATCGCTACATCATTGGCGTTCGCTAAAGAGAACGGTCGAGTTTGAAACCCAAGAGGATACTCAGCCCCTCTCAAGATGAGACGAAGCAATCGCTCACCCAACTCCTCAGATGCATCAGTTGATCGGCTTCGATCATGCATGTGGGGCGTCGGGGTTCCGCACCCGGTGGCTGGCTTTTGGAACATCCTCCGTAGGCACTGCGGAGACCCTTTTCTAGCTCTTGAGCCGACAATTGTACAGGGTACAGTCCAACACTGTACAGGGTACAGTCTCCTCTTAAACTTCTTTCCCGAGGAGTTTTGTCACTTCACCGCGATTGGGAAAGCGCCCCGTTTTTGCCTTTTCGTAGACGATTTCTCCATCTGCTATCACCTCAAAAATCCCGCCTTTTCCGGGGATTAACTTGGTTTTAGCTCCTACGGATTCCCTCAATTCAGCCGCCAAACTGACGGCTTCAGGCTCGTAGTTTCACTGCACACAATATTCAATAGAGACTGTCATACCGTTAACCTGTCGAAATCCGGACGGAATTCCAGCGATTTTTTGACCACTCCCCCCGAGATTTTCGGGCGACATTCCGCGCCTTTGAACGAGACTGGCAGCCATGGCGGATATTGGAAGATGGAACAAGTTGATAGCAATCGAGGAAACCGACATTGGGCTGCTGCTCGATGGCGGCGAACACGGTTTGATCCTCTGTCCTTCTAAGTACCTCCCCGAGGACGCGGAACCGGGCGAGGAATTCGAGGTGTTCGTCTATCTCGATTCGAAGGACCGGATTATCGCCACCACAGAGCAACCTCTCGCTCAGGTCGGTGACTTTGCCGCGCTGGAAGTGCTCAGCGTTCACCCGAAAATGGGGGCCTTTCTCGAATGGGGGCTGGCTAAAGATTTGCTCCTCCCCTTCGCCGAACAAATCGGCCGGGTCCGCGAGGGTCAAAAGGTGGTGGTTGCGATCCGGGAGGACCGTCGCAGTGGCCGCATTATCGGATCGATGAAATGCCAGAGATATGTCGATCGCAGTATCCCGCCCTATGATGAGGGGCAACCGGTCAGCCTGCTGATCTGTAATGAAACGCCGATGGGGTACAATGCTATCGTCAATAACCAATACCTCGGTTTACTATATCATTCGGAGATTACTTTCCCGATTCAGATCGGCGAAACCATGGAAGCCTATATCAAAACGATCCGGAGCGAAGGCAAGATCGATCTCACTTTGAACCAGAGCGGCTATGGGCGGGTTACCTCTTTAACCGAAGATATTCTCGAGGCCCTAAACCACAGCGACGGTTACCTGCCGCTGGGAGATAAAAGCTCACCCGAGAAAATCCGGTCTCAGTTTGGAGTCAGCAAAAAAGCTTTCAAGCAAGCTCTCGGCGCCCTCTATCGAAACCGTAAAATCACGTTCGAAAATGAGGGCATCCGGCTGGTGAAGAATTAGTTTCCGATCAGAGGTGTGTAGCCGATATTGATCGCTTCGGCCGTTACAGTCTGCATGTAGGTCGTGATGGCGCTGTCGAGAACACGCTCCAAAATCTCAAACGGACGACGTGACACAAAGATAATGTCGCGGTTTTCGACCGGGATATCGAGAGCATTCCCTCTCAGAACATCCCTGACGTTGACGACCTGAACGGTAGGGTTGTGAATATCGCCGCGAATCACCAACACTTTCATCTTATACGCTTCGTTCTGGAAACCACCGGACATGGCGATTGCTTTTGCCACCGTCACCCGGTCCGGCATTTTGACACGGCCCGGATTGTTAACCGCTCCGAGAATATAGAACTCGTTCTTTAAAATCGAAGCCACATAGAGATAGTCATTCGGCTGCAGGTATACATTTTGAGCGAGGTCGCCCTCATAATATAGTTTTGAGAAGTCGACATCAAGCTTCCGGCCTTTCCGGGCGACAAAGGAGCGACCAAAATCGGCGAGACCGTAGGCCGACCCGCGAATCGTTCCAACTTCCACCCCTTCGGCCAGAGCAATCCCTTCAAGAACCGTGGTGGGTCGATCCAGCGGGAAAGATCCCGGCGTGCGGACACGGCCCAGAATGGCAAATTCCTTACTGTTCAACTCCTGAGGAGAAACGATCAATTTGAAGTCCCGGCGGTATTTCTGAAGTTCAGATTCCATCCGGTCGCGCAACTCATCGACCGTCAGGCCGTTGGCGTTTACCGCCACCGCCTGCAGATAACTGACGGTGCCGTCGGGCGCGATTCTCACGGTGCGATCGAGATCACCCCGGTCAAAAGTTGAAAAGGAAACCGTGTCTCCAGGTCCCAGCGTGTAGGCAGATTTGACGCGGGGCTGTGGAGGCCGCGGCTTACGAACCGTATTCGCTGAAATCGCCGGGGTGATCGCATCGACCACGGCGGGAAGTGGCGGCAGAATCAGAGGCGTGGATTCCTTTTTCTCACCGAGAAGCGCGGATTGGGTCTGCTTTGGCTCGGTGGCGAAAGATGGCAGCTTGATTTCTTCAATCGGCGCTGGCTTCGGTTTTGGCTTGGAAGGTTCCGGCTTCGGAGTCAGCTCAGGCTTCGGGACCGGACCTGAATTTTGAGCGAGAAGCTTTTCGCTGACCGGCTTTACCGTCGAATTCTTTTTGATCGATTCTTTGACCGGATCAGAAATGGTGAGCTTCTGCTCCGTTCCTCTGAGAATTTCATTTACGGTCGAATTCCCCGCTTTCTTACCGAAATTCTGAGGAGGCCATCCGCCACCCAGCACGCTGGTAGCCTCGCTGTCATTCGTGATAATGCCTGCCACAGGATCACTCTTTTCCTGCGCAATCGCGAACCCCGATAAAGCTATGGCGAGAAACAATGCTGATTTTTTAGATTTTCTCATGATTGTTTAAAAGTTAAAGCTAACCTTATTGAAAGCAACTCTAAAATTTTAAGATTCCTTAACAAAACGGGCCCAGTCGTGCCGAAATTATAAATTTTGCGATTTGGAGGCATTCTGCTTAGAGTCAGGAATGACAAAGCTGGCACCCTCTCCTTTGAAACATGATCAACTGGTATCCCAAGTGCCCACGGAAACCGCCACTTTTGGTTTAGGTTGATTCTGGCATCCCGATTCCCAGTTTGGGAATATAGATGGGATAATCAGGACCCGGGTCGGTTATACCGGCGGCACCATGCCCGACCCTACTTATCGCAAGATCGGCGATCATACCGAGGCGATCGAAATCGATTTTGCCCCGTCGGTGATATCTTTCGAAGAGGTGCTCTCCCTCATCTGGGCCAGCCACAATCCACTGAGAAATTTCGGCGGCCGACAATACCGCCATGCGATCTGGTATCATGGGAAAGAACAGAAGATGGTGACGGAGAAATCCCGGGATCAATTAGGCGGGCACCTCGGAATTCCGGTGGAAAAAATCCAAACCGCGGTGGAACCGATCGGTATCTTTACCTACGCAGAGGACTACCATCAAAAATACCTGCTTCGCAGACAGAGCCGATTCATCGATCAGTTACTCGCCTTATACCCTGACCACTTAAGCTTTACCGATTCCGCTGTGGCCACCCGTCTCAATGGCTGGTTCGGAAACGGCTCAAACCTGGACACCGTAAAGTTCCGCGAAGAAGTGGCGACTTACGGATTGCCCGACGATCTGACGGCTCGAATCCAAGCCGAAATCGTTTGATTTTTTGATTGGAATTTGTTTTCAACAGATTGCATTTCAGAGAGCCGGCTAAATAGTCTTTTAATATTATGTTAGGATCCGAAACCATGAGTCCCATCATTCCGAAAACGTCCGAAGAGTATCTGAAGGCCGTCCGGTCCTCGATTGCAGAGATCGGACGGCGGAAAACCTTCGACAAGTTGATCGAGGAAAACAATCAATTGATCAAAGGCTCCGAACTGGGGAATGGACGCGACATAACGATGTCACGCTGTGCCATTTATCACGGGCTGATGGAGGATTGGGCTAAAGAACAGCAGGAATCGTTCGGCTATAACCACCCCTTCGCCGTCGTCGCCATCGGCGGGACGGGCCGGGATGAGATGACGCCCTGTTCCGACACGGACTACGCCTTTCTCTTCGACGGAGCTATCGAAGGAAACCAGTTTTTGATGGGACTTCAGCAGCAGGTCATCAATTCCGATCAGTTCAAAAACAACTGCGGTTATAAAGGGGAAGTTTTGCCCTTCAACCTTGATGATGTCCCGAAAATGAAGGACAAGCAGCTCAATGCTTTCCTCGACATGAAGCCGGTCTACGACCCCGAGGGACTCGCCGATGCCTTTCGCGAACGAATCCGTGATACCTACGATCCCTTTGAGCACTTTCTTCACGTCTCGGAAATTTACCGGGAGAAATGGGGGGAATCCGCGTCGAAGAATGAGCAGCTCGACATTTACGATATCAAAAAAGACGGCCTGCGGGTTTTCCTGGCGGGAATTTGGTCCCTGGCCGGAAATGAATTTCGCCACAGTCACCAGATCTATGAGGAGATCGAAGATCCCCGCGATTTGGAGGCCTACTATTTTCTACTCCGGATTCGCTCCTTTATTCATCTCTACAAAGGCACCAACCGACGCCCCAACGTCGACGGCTCGCATCATGAAGATGTTTTCGGGTTTCGCGACTTTATGGCATTCGGGGAATTGGCAGGAGCCGGGGCCGATCCCAAAACCAAGTTTGAGTTCGCCAACGAAGTGCGCTCGCTTTTCCTCTCCAACCGTCGCCGGGTAAGCCAATTCACCTGGGGAGTGATCGGACGGGAATTGAAACTGGGTCGCGTGATTCGTCCCGGAAGCGGTATCGTCTATCGAACCGGCGGACTGGTGGACAAGGCGTCGGATCGCAATACTGACCGGGAAAAAAGCCGCGCCGCGCTCGGGATGTTAGTGGCATCGCAGCGGTATGGGATTCCAATCGATCCAGCGGGAATGGAATCAACCTTTCGTGATGCCGGTGACTGGATGGTCCCCGTGCCGGAACTTTCAGACCTCTTTTACGAATCGCGGGGCAGCCTCGCTGATTCGATGAAATTCCTGGCTCAGCTGCCCGGTGCCCTGGCGCGCCTTTTCCCCGGGTATGACAAATTCGAGGTGTCTATTGATGAGCGAATTCTCGATCAGAAAAAATGTCTTCGCGGCGCACTGGTACGCGAAAAATTGCGGGCACTCGAACAGTCGATCGAGACTGGTCACAACGCGTTGAATGATGCGGTTGATCCCCGAAAGCTGGAAATCCCGGACTTTGATTTCCGGAACGATGTTGAAGCAGCTCTTCTCGATGATGACCATCTCGCCGCGATTCGACTCGCTCTTTTTGTGAAGCGCCTCCCCGAGACCGCTAATGACATCGCGGCCCGGAGCAATACGGCACTGGAAATCCATAAACGTTTTTCCAGCGGTTTCTCAGGAATCCCACTGAATCGCTACTTTGAGGAATGTTTCGCAGACTGCGATTTCGCGCCTGAGACCTTGGAAATTGCCCGTTTCCTGGTCGAGAACCGACGCGCGTTTAAGGAGTATGCTCTCAAAGATCTAATGAACGACGACCGGGTCGAGAGTATCGCCGAATTGTGCCATCACGACGATTCTCTACTCCGGACCCTCTATATTTTCACTTCAGTCGACCGGACAGAGTGGGAAGGGGAAAACACCTTTCCGGATCGATGGTTCAATATCCGGGAGCTCTATGTCAAAGCGACGATTTCCATCACTGGCGAAGATTCCGACCCCTCGGCGAAACTACACAATTTGGGCTTCAGCCCCGACCAGTTGGAAGTGCTGAAAAATTTCGGGAATGACTTTTACAAAGGTATCTACCGTCAGTATGCAGTGAGGTTTGGTTACTATCTGATCAATCTGAAGGATGATAAAACGACCCCGCCGAAAGTGAACCGTTTCCGAATCGGAACCTCGAACATTATCGGAATTGCGGCGGTCGACCACCTTGGAATTGCCGCCTCGATCAGCGGTGCATTCTGGAAACTCGGCGCGGAGTTAAGTCAGGCCCATTTGTTCTCGGCCGCGACTCACGGACTGGCGCTGGATTTCTTTCACCTTGCTCCTTTGAACCCGGATGTCACCAATCCGCCATCAATCAGTGAATTAACTGACGAAATCACCTCAGCCATTGTCGAGAAGAAATATATCAGCGAAGCCGACGAGGCAGCTCTCCCGGACATTGCGCGCGACATTTCGCTTCGCGAAACGGCAGGCCATCTCTACCAGTTACGAGGGGAAACCCAAAAGGAAGTCGGCGCGTTGATCTACTATCTCGCCCTGAAAGCCTATCGCCGCCTCGGGGCAAATATCTACGGTCTCGCAGCTCATACCGGAAAGGGAAATGCCCGGGCCTCGGTCTATATTTCCCTACCCCGGTCAATGAATCCCGCCGAGGCGCACCGGATCGTGGAGACATGGAACGACCACACTATTGAATAAACATAAACTGCCGGGTATTCAGTAGAGCCCAGACAATTCCCTCATAGGATTTGTCTCCGCTGCTTTCCACTTCGGCTTTTACCAGCTCCATCTCGGATTCGGTGGGTTCACGGGTCAACATCGCCTGAAAGATCATTTTTGCTTTTTCCTCCGGTGTTCCCGCTTCCTCAAGTCGCTTTCCAAAAGTGGAGTATGGGTTAGTCAGCGATTCCACGATTTGACCATTCAACAGGTTGAGAGCCTGAGGAACCGAAGCATGGTCCGATGCGTTTTCAATCACCTCCCGATCGGATTGCCCGAAGTCGCGAAGGAAGTGCCCCCGGGGAGCCGGCGATGCCAGTTCCGATGCGCGGGCCATACCAGAGATCAGCTTCCGGTATATATTGTAGTCCGCCATCATCTCGCGCTGCGCTTCTTTGCGGGCCGCTCTGTCACGGTCCTTCTTCCGCTCCTCGGATTGAAACGATTTCTTTTTGAATTCAGGTTTAGGTAAACTCGTGACGATTTCCCTGCTGTTTTCCGGTGACTCGTCATCCATCAACGCATCAAAACCGACATCCATTACCCCCATCGCGAGCATCAACTCCCCGGCATCCACTTTCTCGTTGAGATGAATATAGGCCACGTCGGAAATCCGGTTGGCGAGCTCTTTTCGGCTGCTTCCAATTTCCTGACGCAGTCGACGAAACGCGTCCTCGTCTCCGGAGGCTTTGGCCTGCTCCAGTTTTTTCCGGTTTTCATCGTCGGTCTGTTTTCGCTGACCGATCAGTGGAGCCAACTCCTCAATCATAGCGGCGTATTCTTCGTAAGGCCGCTCCTCAAGACTTTGATAAATCCGCTTCACCCGATCGATACTGCTTAACATCGATTTCAGTTTTGGCTGATAGCGATCAGCCTCAGGCAGTGCCAGTGCGACAAGCGAGTCCCAGATCTGCTCAGCACTCATCCGACGCAGGACAGGTCCCTGGAAATAGAAGGGCGCACCCATCTCCAACTCACCTTTGAACGATTCCCTCTGATAGGTCTGGGTGTTGTAGAGAACTTGTTGGAACGCTTTTTGATCGTACTGCAAGTCGATCATGAGTTTTTCCAGGTAATTGAGTAACTCAGGATTCGACAGGTAGGTATGGTCGGTTAACTCATCAACCGGCTCGAAGATACCAATACCAAACACTTCCTTCCAGAGCCGGTTCACGATCACTCTCGTAAACGTGGGATTTTCCGGCGAAGTCATCCACTTTCCGTATGCCTGGATTTTGCTGTCAGTCTGCGAGAGGTCGATATCGGCACCGAACATCGTTTCCGCCGGTATTTCCTGATTCGGCTTCGCATCCGAATATTGATAATCGTGAGGTAGCTTAGCATTGCGATCTCCGGCTGAAACGCTGGTATACTGCAGCGGATCGTATAGTTCCTTGATGATAGCCCGTCCCGTTTCCTTACTCATTTGATTTGCCTCTCCGGCTGCAATGCACTGCCTCACGACATTGGCAAATTCGTCCGCAGTCATTCCGAGAGATTCGTGATGGTTTATGCGTTTCTTCCGCTTAGTAGCCCTCTTCGATGGCTTGGCGGGGCCTGCTTCATCACCGGCACTGGAATCTTCAGCAACCCTTTCCAGATACTTTTCGAGCATCCCGGGTTTACCCATGTAGGGAAAATCGTCTTTCCCGGTGAGTTCCTTCGCTTTTGCCATATAGGCCACCTCTCCGCTTTTCCTTACCTGCTGAGCAAATCGATCCCGGTTCGGCGCATCGTAGTTCCTGGAGTTCATGCCATAGCTGAATGATGCCATCTTGAAATAGTCCATTTGGGTCCATTTATCAAAAGGGTGATTGTGGCACTGAGCACACTCCAACCGCGTACCGAGGAACACCCGGACCGTGTTTGACATATTATCGAGAGGCATCCCCCGGTCCCGGAAATAATACCCTACCGCTCCGTTCTCCCAGAATTTACCCTCGGCAGTGACCAGGGAGTAAACCATTTTGTCATAGGGCATGTTTGACCGAATCGCCTCCTTGACCCATAGCTCGTAGGCATTCGCGAGAGCGCCCCGGTTCGGTTCGCCGTTCAGGCGGAGCAAATCACCCCAGAAATGGTAGGCATGGGACACGTGAGCTTCGCCGTGAATTAACTCATCAATAAGCCGCTCCCGTTTGTTCGGGTAAGAATTGGTATGAAAAGCCTCCGATTCCTCGATCGTCGGAACCCGCCCTGCGATGTTCAGGTACACCCGTCGTAAAAATACCGGATCGGAGATTGCCGCATTTGGAGTGATCCCCTGTTTCTTTAATGTCGCCTCAACCAGTTGGTCAATTTTCTCCGCAGGTCCCGGTTCGCCGGTAAAACCGTTTTGATAGATGAGCACAAAAAGAAGAACAGAGGAGAGTATGGGCTTCATAACCGGTAAACATGACTTTGTTTTTTCCGTTCGGCAACGAAATCCTTTCGGCGCAATTCACTATTTTCACCACTTCATCACCTTCGCCAGAAACTGCTCAATTTCGGGGTCCGGCGGATTGGTAAACAGCTCATTACCAATGCCTCGACCAATGATTCTACCCCTGGATAGATAAGCGGTTTCGTCTCCGACTTTGCGGGCGAATCCCATTTCATGAGTGGTCAGAATAATCTTTTGGCCTTCCCGGCGAAGCTCATCGATCACATCCAGCACTTCAGCTTTCATCTCTGGATCGAGCGCTGAGGTGGGTTCATCGAGTAGTAACAACCCCGGTTTGTGAGCCATGGCCCGGGCGAGACCAACCCGCTGTTGCTGACCGCCTGATAGTTGAACCGGCATTTTTTCCGCATGCTCAGCGAGGCCGAAGCGATCCAGAACCGAGCGGGAAACCTCATCGGCGGCCGACTTTTCCATCCCGTGAACTTTCGTCAGCGGCATCACCAGATTTTCTAGAGCCGTCAGGTGAGGGAAAAGATTGAAATTTTGAAACAGAAAACCGTTTTGCTTCCGAAAGGACCGGAGGGCATCCTCTTCTTTCGGCAACGGATTACCGGCGTGATGGATTTCACCGGAACTGGGAGCCTCCAGCCCCCCGATCAGTCTGAGTAAAGTCGACTTCCCGCCACCCGAGGGGCCAATCAAAACCAGCACACCGGTTTCCGGATTGGTTTCCAGTGACACTTGATCAACGGCGATCGTTTCCCCGTAGATTTTTGAGACGTTCCCGAGAGCCAACTCCATATCAGGAGAAACGTCTTACCTCTCCGGGACGGGATTGCACCTCTTTTTTCATTCGCTCAGCATAGGTAACAAAGCTCACTGGATTTTTAGAATAGGCCTCGGGACTGCCTATAGGATCTTCGGAATCAACGTAGAGAGTGTTCGTAAAGGGATCGAATTTCAAAAGCCGCCCCTCTATTTCTACTTTTTGACTCCCGGAATGTTTGATCTTTTCCGCCCGCTCTGCCCCGATTCGATACTTCACCTGTAGCGTTCCGACGCCACTCTCCATCCCCGGAAATTTTCCGAAATCGCAAACGGCAATCCAACCCGAATCTCTACTGAAATTGCGATCCGTCGAAGCGGGAACCAAAGCCGACAATTCCCCCTGCCATAGAACGTCCTCGCCGTGAAACCAGTCTTCAAAGCATTTGATCGACTGATACTTCCCCTGTTTGGATTCGAAAATCTGGTCTGCCACCTCCCTCACAGAAATACCGGAGTGATTAGTCAAAGCAACCGGGCCGGGGGCCTGATTTTCTGCCACCTCGTCCGGAATTATTTCGACCGAATCTTCCCATTCCGTCAGGGAAAGTTCGGGCTCAACAAAAGTCGCAACCTCTCTTTCAGGCCCGGACGGAAGAACCGTAACCTCCTCAGGAACCGTCGGTTTCTCTTTTCTGAGCGGCAATGGGGGTGGAAGTGTTTTGGCGGAGTCAGAGCGGAGTTGTGCCTCAGTTTCCTCGAGTACCGAAACGATGCCGAGCAAATAGTTCAGCGTTGATCGTATTTCGTAAGTCGATAACTGATTTCCCGGTAGAGACGCCGATATCTTGCGATTGGTTATCTGCACTTTACTATACCGCGACTTTCGAAACAGATTGAGACAGGTATTTCTGGCCCGTTTTGATCTGAAGAAACGCTTCACCGCCTCTTCATCGCGGCCCTTTACGACGACCACGGAATCGAAATCGGTATGTCCAGTTTCAATATCCTGACCGCCAACCAGTGCGACCACATTCTCCAGAAAGCCCTGTCTGGTGAGCTGGAAATCGGCATGGAACATTTGATGATATTCCACTTCGAAACCAGTATAGAGTTGCCCCCCTTTGCCATGCCCCACGGAGTAGACTTTTACTTTTACGGTCCGGTTCTCAAACCGCCCCGTGAGTTGTGGTTTCCCGGTATTGAAATAGGTGAGTCCCAATTCGTGTCCTGCGCCCTCCCACTTCTCAGCGATTTGCCGGTTTTTGATAAAAATCGCCACGCAAACCGCAGCGACTACGCAGATTAAGAATACAAATTCCATAACGGTTAACGACTATCGCGTCCTGCACCGGTATTGGAAAATGCAAATATGACCTATCTTTGTAACCTCTCCGAATTTCGAGAGATAACAGCCTTTTTGATCATTCAGGCGACCAAACCCGTGGTTTTAAGCACCGATTGATAATCGTTGAAGTCCCGAAACAGAAAATCCGGTTCGGCGTCTTTCAGGGTCTCGTAGTCGTGAGCACCGGTAGCTACCGCGATGACACGGGCTCCGCAGGCCCTCGCACAGGCGATATCCTTGAGCGTATCCCCGAGAATAAATACTTCATCGGGGTGGAAGGAACGGCCGTAAACTTTCTGAGCGCGGTCTATCGCAATCGGACCGAGCTGATTGCGATCGTGATGGTCATCCCCGAAGGCACCGGCGGCGAACACATCCGAACGAAACTGAAAGGATCTCAATTTCAAATGCGCCGCTCTGCCGATATTCCCGGTCAACAAGCCCAAATGATGTGGGGACTCAGCGAGAGTATCGATCAACTCGACTACTCCCGGTAATTTTCGTCCCAGCTTCTTCCGATAGGATTCCTCAAGAGCTGGTTTCAACTGCTCGAGGTATTTCAGATAGAAGCTTTCCTCGTGCTCAGCAGCCCAGGGAATTTGATAAGTATCCAGGAGGAAATGGAGGAGGCCACCATCGGTGGCACCACCCAGCTCAAGGACTGGAAACTCTCGAGTCTGATAGGCCGATGGGAAAGCGGCTGCAAAACCGTTCTGCAACGCCCCGATACCGGCTCCACCGGTATCGAGCATTGTTCCATCAATATCGAATAATATCAGACAGGATTTCAATCCCTAAAAGGTTCAGGCATTACGCCTTATCATCCTCGTCCTCTTCTACCGAATCATCGAGAGCACCGTCGATATCGTCGTGATGAAGCTCATCATCATCGTGATCGTCCTCCGCGGCTTCAGCCTCTTCGTGTGCTTCGAGATCGACTTCCTCCTCATCATCGAGACGGAATTTGCGCACCTGCCGTTCTTTCGGCATCGGCGAAAGCATCATGATAATGTTTCGGTTGTTCAATTTCGGTTCGAGATCGCAGTGCGCCACACCGGACAGATCCTCTTTCACCCGATTCATCAGGTCAAATCCGAGGTTTTTGTGTGCCATCTGTCGGCCGCGGAACTGCAGTTGCATCCGGACTTTAAATCCGGCAGCAAGGAAGTCTTCGGCGCGAGTCAGCTTGATCTTGTAGTCGTGATCTCCGATGTTAACCCGGAATTTGACCTCCTTCTCGCGCTGCTTCGTCGGCTTCTGATTCTTTTTCTGTTTGGATTGCTCATACTTCCATTTGCCGTAATCGACAATGCGGCAGACTGGCGGGCGAACATTCGGAGCGATCTCAACGAGATCCAGACCGAGTTCTTTTGCCTTGGCCAGAGCCTTGGAAGTGGGCATGACCGCGTTGGCAGTTCCGTAAATCACACGAATCTCCGGCACGCGTATCCTCTCATTCACCCGGGTCCGGTGGATCCGGGGACGTTTCTTATATGGTTTCTTGGCGATAGTTCTTAATGTATTTAGTTGTCTGTAATTGAGGGCACGTGGTGGCTCTCGAAAGTCTGGGGCCGAATCGAAAAAGGCGGAATCGGAATCCGGTTCCGAAGTTCTGCAAATTTGCCGCGGGATGGTCCGTCGAATGTTGACGAACCAGATTCATGAGAAATGAAGCGGAAACAGGTTCGAAGCGTGAGGAACTGGCACCGAATCGTCGGAAATAAGATCAAGAGGATTCCCTTCACGCAGAAGGATCCCAAAAGGATGGCAGTAATTTAGTTCCACAAATATTATAACTGATTTATACGAAACCTTCCGAATCTAAGCAAGTTGAAATTTTGACATCAACAAAGTTACTTTTTTGATCATTTATCGTTAAAAATGCACTTGCAACTTGGATTAATTGCACCATTATTGCGCCCCGGTTTTTTCCAAAAACCATTCGGGGTGTAGCACAGCTTGGTAGTGCGCCTGGTTTGGGACCAGGAGGTCGCTGGTTCGAATCCAGTCACCCCGACTCTTTTATTTTTCGCCACTTTCGGCATTGATCTTACAGCGAGGAATTCGCTGGACCTGAGACTCACTTGAGGTCCTTTACGATGTAGACCGAGCAGGGAGACTCTGTGACGATTCGTTCCGCAATCCGCCCCAGAATCATTGAATCGATCCGGCTCTGCCCTCGGGCGCCAATCACCGCCTCGTCCGCTTCTGTTCTCTTGAGGTGGGAGAGGATGCTCTCGGAGTGCTTCAGATCCTCAATCACTGTGGTTTTGGATTTAAAACTGGCCACGCCATGCACATTCAAAGGAATCAACGCATCCAACCGTCCCTGCAGAACGGCCTTGTATTCGCAGATAAAATCCGGGGAAACGACCTTTTCTTCCTGATTCTCCAGCGAGCTCTTTTCCCAGGGCGGGAAAAAGACATGCAGAATTTCGAGAGTGGCGTCTTCCGCTACACAAAGTTGGTCCGCCGCTCTCACGATCGAAACGTCGTATTCGGAAAAATCAATGCAGGCCGCGACTTTCGAGAGATTCGTGTCGGGTCGGGGCCGCACCAGGAGGACATCACCCTGACAACCGCTCACGATTTGCTTGGCGGTCGTCCCTGTCGTCTTATCCTGGTGAGATTGGCTGCCCCAGGCTCCCAGGACCACCAGATTCGGCTCCAGAGTATCGCAGAGTTCTTTAAACTCATCCACCGGCTGACCGATCTTTACGGTCTTCGTTAGATTCGATGTTCCGACCCGGCACTCCCGACAAAAGGCATCGAGCCGCTCCGTGATACTGTTATAGATTTCGTCCCGGTCGAGATGGCTGAACGCTTCGATGGCGTCCATCATGCCCTCCTCGATGATATGCAGCGCATGTATCTCACCGCTCTGCTGATCCGCCAGCCTGACCGCTTCGTTAAGAGCACATTTTGAGGCTTCCGAGAAATCGATCCCGACGAGAATCTTCTTGATAGTTTTTTCGTTTATTTTCATAACTCATTCTTTCTAAACCAAAAACTGAAGTTAAATCGTATCAGAAACCTACTGGATCAGGAAACTAAAAAAAACGAACTACCCAAAGCCACCCGTGTTATCGCAACCCGGATCGCTACCTCCTAAGTATTGATGAGAAGTGGAATCTTCCGCTCCAGAATTAACGCCTTCGGTAAACTGCCCACCATCAAGTCTTCGAACAACGATTTGGAACTGGAGCCCAGCACCGCCAGGTCCGCCCAATCCACATAGTCGTCCTGAAACGCCTCGATGATCGACTTATCGACCTGATCAACTTTCACTTTTTGATATCCATAACCTTCGAGATACCTCTGAGCCGACGTCAGCGGCGGCAGGCCTTCATCCGCCTTCATCGCCGCGACAATCCGGACCTCTGGATTCCAGCACCCCCCGAGACTGGCAAAATGGTGCAAAGCCCTCGTAGCAGGCGGACTTCCATCGTAGGCAATCACAACCCGCCCAACCGTTCCGATCTCACGTCTCGGCACCAGCAGAAGCGGACTGCAGACATGACGAATCACATTCTCCAACACCATCGTCACCATCCTCTTCTGTCAAAAAGCGGAGATGGCTTCGCAACCCCATGACCACCAAATCGTGGAATCGGGATTCATCAACGATCCGAATCGCGGGCTGGCCCTCGGTATTGATCACTCTGCAGGCAACCTTGAATTCGTCGCAGGTTTCGCGGAATTGGGAGACGACTTGATCCAACTCTTCCCGCGATGCGCGAACCAACTCGATCCCCCGGTTACGGGTGAAGGGCATAAGATCCATTCGGAACGGCAATCGAAGCTCATCTTCAATCCCCTCCAAATCGATGATAGCGATACCACAAACCGTGGAATCAAAAAGTTGAGCAAGTTTACAGGCCTCTTTAAGAGCGGCTTTGGAGTAATCACTCAGATCTAAAGGAACGAGAATTTGCTTCATACAATGACTATAGTCTATCCATTCTAAAAGAAACCGCTTTGCTTCGTCTTTTCGCCCGAATCATCGCTCTCCTTAAGCTCCCTCGGCAGCACCGGATTCCACCGCTCCTCCATAAAACTGCCACGACTTAAAACCTCTGTGGATGTGATAAATTGTGTGAACCCCCATTTCCTTGAGAAGCTCCACCGTTTTTCGACTCGCGTAGCCACCCTCGCAGTAGACAAGCACAGGAACCTCGCGATCAAGGCCCTCCAGGGGGCCGGCCTCAACCCGGGAATCTTTAACTGTCGCATTGATCGCACCAGGAATGTGGCCCTGCTCAAACTCCTTGTACGAACGAACGTCTACCGGAACCAAACCCTTCACATGATCATAGGCAAACAGCGCTGCCTTGGCGTGGAGGTTTTTAAAGACGCCTTTGCGATCTTTATCGAAAATCCTGCTATCCCAACGCCTTTCGAAAATTCGCCATCCGATGACCAGCAGGAAAACCGCTACCAGACTGTACCACAAAAACGGATTATTTATCAAATCATCACTCATCGCTACCTTCCTCCTTTATAAGTATACGCCCGTTGTACCCTGTACAGTCCAACACTGTACAGGGTACGATTTTCCAAACCAGCCGCCTGCGGCGAACCGGAATGATCCCAACGATCCCTCACCCTATCGCCTAATGCAGAAAACGTCTCCGCAGCGATTGCGGGTCATTCAGCAACATTTGCTTTCTCACAAAAACAGCGGGATAATTCACAACGATTGCGTTGATCCAGCTATGGAATAAAGACAATTTCACCTATGCACCGCACCCTCACTCTCGCTATCCTCTCCCTACCGGGTTTGATCGCATTTACCCTGACAGGATGCCGGACTTTCACCTATTCCAACGCGATAAACATCTCGCCATCAGTAGCGGGAATGCCGGTTTTCGAAGACACGATCAAACCGATCCTGGAGCACCGCTGCATTCAATGTCATCACGATAAACTCCCCTCAGGCGGATTGAATTTTCAGGATCGAAATCTGATCTTTAAAGGAGATGCCAAAGGCCCGTTTATCGTTCCCGGTTCACTTGCCGAAAGCCGGGTCTGGCAGGCGCTGATCAGACCTCAGAATCATCCCCATACGATGCCCCGCGATGGTTGGGGAATGGACAGTAACGACCTCGAAGCCTTCAAAGCCTGGATCGAACTTGGCGCCCCCTGGCCGGAGGGAGCCGATGGCAAACTGAGGATAAAAGAATACCGGGTTACCCGCAGGGATTACCTTTAGTCCCAATCTAAGGCAGAACAAGAACCGAAGTATGGCTTTGCTCCAGAATGCGCTCGGCCGTACTCCCCATCAGTCTCGCACCCAGTGTGTTGTGACCGTGACGGCCCAGCACAACCAGACTGGCGTTTCGTTTCCGGGCGTATTCACTGATCGCTCTTGAGGGCGACAGACTCAAAAGGATCTCTACCTCGTTGCGGGATTCATCTCCGAGACGATGCCTCACGCTCGCTTCAATTCGTTTCCGGTAACTTTCCTCCGAGGTCCCCATCCGGGTAAAGACCGTTTCAGCCAGGCCTAATCCCCCCATATTGGGTGTCGCCGCTACGATTGTTTCGAAGGGCACCGCAACATGAGTGAAAACCGGATCTTTACTTTGCAGAGCAGCCATATGAAGCGTCCAGTCATTGATCTTTTCGGTCTGATCAGAAAAATCTATACAACCGATGATGGGCCCCTCATTATGATGGCTAGGAACCAGAACAAGAATCGGCTTGTCCACTTCCCGTACCAGTTTTGCGGTAACTGAACCGATCCGGGATAGCACCCCGCTTCGTCCGTGATACCCAAGCGCCACCATGGCATACTTGTCCGACCGGGATAATTCAACGAGTCGTTTCCCCGGTGATCCAGAGAGGGTTTCGGTATCAACTTTGATCCCCCACTTCGCTTCCAAATCCGCCCTGACGTCTTCCAATCGGCTTTCCGTGGCTTCGATTTTTTCTGCAGAATCGTGATCTTTTGGATCAATGATATGAACCAGCTCAAATTCCAGTTTTAACCTTTTCGCCATTTCGGCGGCATGGTTGGCCATCCATACCGAAGCTTCCGAAAAATCCGTTCCTACCAGCAGTGTGTTCGCATCCATAAGACAATCTATCCGATCAATTTTAATTCGCTCACCACCAATTGATGTGGGCTGCTCATTTTTTGCCCGGGTTCACCCCGCAACTCACCACGACTCAATATCCGAAGGGTGTTCGAGAACGACTCCCCGGGGCCACTTCGCCCCTTCGTTTATCCATTTTTTCAATATATCCAACCGGACACCCCAGATGCCATCCGGCGTTGGCGGCATCGCCATCTGATGCTGAGGATCCCGACCCAACATCTGTATCAAAAGGCTTCCGTCGGCGTCACCCGGAATCAAAACCGGGGCATGTATTCCCGTGGTCATCGCGGCCTCCCGCGTCTGTAGATTCAATCCAGCATGCTTCGCCGCATCCTTCTCGTTGTGACACTCAATACAGTTAATCACCATCAGCGGTCGAACATGTGCCCTGAAGTCCAGTTTTTCCGGCACCGTATCCGGCCAGGTTGGTGATCCAATATCCTCGGGCGATTGACTGCATGACGACAGTATAAACGCCGCTGCGAATAAGTAGTAAAATGATTTCATAGCTCCGATAGTTGCCGCTCGAATCATCTTTTTACCATCGCCCGGTATTCCGCCAAATTCTTACTATAAACGCTGTCGAGAAAAGCCGCCAAATCAATCAACTGTGCGGCACTCATATCCTGAGACAGGTCCGGCATAAATGGCTCAATTTCCCCATCAAGTTCCGCTTTGGAAAGGAGCCCGGAATATTGAGTGGTCACGACATGTTGAGGATTGGTAATCGCGAGAAGAATATCCGTGTAGCTTTTGACAAACCGGATCTCCCCGGCCAACGATAAATTGAGGACCCGCTCCGTCTTCGGATCCTCCAGTTCGACACCGGTGACTCGATGACACTGGATACAGTTCAGCCGCTCGAAGGCAATTTTACCTTCATCCTCATCCCCTCCTTTGAACCGAAACTCGTCAGCATTAGCCACCCCCTGAAGAACTAGAAAAATTAGAGCACAACACCAAATTACGGGATCTTTCTTCATTACCCTACTATCAGGGTAAAACCGGAAGATCACCGTGCGCAAATTGCTTATTCGTCTGCAGATTTTGATTTCCGCATCACCTGGCGAACCATACTGAGGGTCTCACAGGTTGGTATAACCTCGGTATCACAGTCTAAATACTCCAATCCCGCCATGATTTGATCCCGAATCCCGGGTGAATTCTCCCCGATGCCTCCGGTAAACACCATCAAGTCCAACCCGCCGAGCACGGCAGAAAACGCCCCGATAGCTTTGCGAATTTGATAGCAAAACAAGTCGATAGCAAATGCGGCATTTTCGTCGGTATCAGCCATCGCTCTCAGCTTTCGCATGTCAAAATCGATACCCGAAACGCCGAGCAGCCCGGACTCCCGGTTTACCAACTGATCCAGCTCCTCCACAGAATACTTACCCTCCCGGATTAGATAAAGAATCACACCGGGATCCAGGTCCCCGGGCCGTCGCCCCATCATGACACCTCCCGCCGGGGTAAACCCCATGGTGGTGTCAACCGGACGTCCATTCTTCAGCGCACAGAGACTGCAACCGTTGCCAAGGTGAGCGATAATGAGTCGCTCCGAAATCCTCCCCTCAAGCTCCGAGAGAATCGACTCGTAAGAAAGACCGTGAAAACCGTAGCGCCGCACTCCGGCATCTAAAACCCGCCGGGGTAACGGATAACGCTGCGCCAGCTCCGGCATCTCCCGGTGGAAAGCCGTATCAAAACACGCGTATTGCGGTATCTCGGGATAACGGGATCTCACCGCCTCAATGCCTGCGAGAGCCCGGGGTTGATGACCCGGAGCCAAAGGAGTCAAATCGGATAGGCGGGCGATCACGGCGTCATCAATCAAGACCGCCTCTTTGTATTGCTCTCCTCCATGCACTACCCGGTGAGCAATAATTTCCGGAGTATTCGGTAACGCTTCAAAAATATCGTCGAACGGAATCTCCCCCGAATTATCAAACTGACCGGAGAAGATTTCGTCCTCTTCGTGATACAGCGAAAATTTCACCGACGAAGAACCGGTGTTGATACAGAGAATTGAACTCATTTATCGTGACTCCACTTCCAATCGAGAATTTCCGGCATGTCTTCACCATACTTTTCGATGTACTCTTTGTGGGCGATCAATTTGTCGTGCACTTCCTGCTTCAGATAAGCGGCCCGGGATCCCAGAGATGGAACCCGATCAATCACATCCGCAACGAGGTGAAAGCGATCAATATCGTTCAATACCGCCATATCAAATGGTGTCGTGGTCGTCCCCTCTTCTTTATATCCCCGGACATGCAGGTTCCGGTGATTGTTACGGCGATAGGTCAACCGATGGATCAACCAGGGATACCCGTGAAAGGCGAAAATCACCGGCTTGTCCGTGGTAAACAGCGCATCGAACTCCTTGTCAGACAATCCATGAGGATGCTCGGTGTCAGTCTGTAACTTCATCAGATTCACCACGTTAATCACCCGGATTTTCAGGTCAGGAAGCTTCCGGCGCAGGATATCAACCGCGGCGAGAGTTTCTAAGGTGGGGACATCCCCCGCACAGGCCATCACGACATCCGGATCGGTATCGCGGTCGTTGCTGGCCCACTCCCAGATACCAAGGCCCCGTGAGCAGTGCTTGATTGCCGAATCGATATCCAACCACTGCGGAGAGGGCTGTTTCCCGGCGACGATCACATTTACATAGTGACGACTGCGAAGACAGTGGTCCCCCACGGAAAGAAGGGTATTGGCATCCGGCGGTAGGTAAACGCGGATTACATCGGCTTTTTTGTTCACGACATGGTCGATAAATCCCGGGTCCTGATGGCTGAATCCATTGTGATCCTGACGCCACACATGAGAAGTCAGTAAATAGTTCAGCGAGGCAATCGGTCTGCGCCAGGGAATCTCATCGCGGGTTACTTTCAACCATTTGGCGTGCTGGTTAAACATGGAATCGACCAAATGAATAAAGGCTTCATAACAGGAGAAAAAGCCGTGCCGCCCGGTTAACAGATAGCCCTCCAGCCACCCCTGACAGGTATGCTCGCTTAAAATTTCCATGACTCGACCGTCGGGACCCAGGTGATCATCAGCTTCGATCGTGTCATCCATCCAGGTGCGGGGAGTGACATCGAGAACCGCTCCGAGCCGATTGGAAGCGGTTTCGTCGGGGCCGAAGACACGGAAATTCCGATTCACCTCATTTTGCTTCATCACCTCCGCGAGAAACAATCCAAGCTGTTTGGTCGCCTCCGCATTGACCTGACCGGGACTCCCGACCTCTACCGCAAAATCCCGGTAATCGGGCATCCTCAGACTGCGCAGCAGCACACCGCCGTTGGCATGGGGATTACAACCCATCCGGCGTTCTCCCCGTGGGGCCAGTTCCGCGAGAGAAGGAATCAATGCGCCATTTTCATCAAACAACTCCTCGGGACGATAGCTTTTCATCCACTTCTCAAGAAGCTCACGCCGGTCGGGGCGGCTCCGCACTTCTTTAAATGGAACCTGATGCGAGCGCCAGAAGTCCTCCGTTTTCAAACCATCGACCTCTGCGGGCCCGGTCCACCCTTTCGGCGTCCGGAGAACCAGAACGGGCCAAATCGGGCGCTTGGTATCGCTGCCATTCCTGGCATTTTCCTGAATCCGCCGAATTTCATCGCAAATTTCGTCGAGCGTCTCAGCCATCTTTTGATGGACCTCCATCGGGTCGCGGCCTTCGACAAAATAGGGTTTGTAACCATATCCGGAAAGCAAATCTACCAACTCCTGGTGCGGTATCCGGGACAGGATCGTCGGGTTCGCAATTTTATACCCGTTGAGGTGAAGGATAGGTAAAACCGCACCGTCCCGGGCTGGATTGAGAAACTTATTGGAATGCCAGGACGCGGCCAGCGGCCCCGTTTCCGCCTCACCGTCCCCGATCACACAGGCAACAATCAAATCTGGGTTGTCAAAGGCCGCCCCGTAAGCGTGAGACAATGCATAGCCGAGCTCCCCACCCTCGTGGATCGATCCCGGAGTTTCCGGAGCCACGTGGCTGGGTATCCCGCCCGGAAAGGAGAATTGTTTGAAAAGCCGCTTCATCCCCACCTCGTCCGCAGAGATATTGGGATAGACCTCACTGTAGGTCCCTTCCAGATAGGTATTCGCCACCAATGCCGGGCCGCCATGTCCCGGGCCGGCAATATAAATGATATTGAGATCCCGCTCTTTGATCACCCGGTTGAGATGAACATAAATCAGGTTCAAACCCGGAGCCGTCCCCCAGTGTCCCAGCAGTCGGGGTTTGACGTGTTCCGCTTCGAGTGGTTCCCGCAGCAGCGGGTTATCCATCAGATAGATCTGCCCTACCGAAAGGTAATTGGCGGCCCTCCAATAAGCATCAATTGCCTCTAATTCGTCCTTCGCCAGTTTGCCTTCGCTCATAATTTTCCATCAGCTTATCGCTTTCCTGAAAATCTGATATGCATAAAATACGAAATATCTATGCATTGATTGTTCGTCCGGTGCCTCGGATCAAAAGGCAAGCCCGCTAAGCCAACAGGCCATCGACACAACTTTCGCGGATCACGGTGCAGGCCGGGGAATCCTCGATATCCTCAACAAGTTGCGACCAGCCACTTGCCGTGATCGCCAGAAAACTCTCGGCCCGCGTCATTCCCACATAGAGGAGACGCCGGGCATTCGAATGATGATAAGTACCCGCCCACAAAATAATCACTGCCCGATACTGAAGCCCTTTTGAAGCATGGATGGTCTGAATAGTGACCTGATTCTCCGGATCCCCGGCGAGGCAGTTCCCTTTCTTCCAAATCGCGCCGACTCCGCTTCGCTCATAGATCTTTCCGGGCAGGGTTTTGAGTAAATCTTCTCTGGGTGAATTTTCTTTAGCACCGGTATAGAGAATCGCGATTTCCTTAGGTTTCAATGGCTCCATTTGGCTTTCATTCCAGCGCCCTTTCAGTAGTCGATCCACGACCAGCACGGCGATCTCAAGCTCGGACTGATTAGACTTCCGTAAAAATAGCAAAGGAACCGCCCCCGTGCTGCGAACCGATCGGCGAGCGTCCACCCGCACCGCCTGAATACTGTCAGCCACATCGACATCGTCCATATCTGACCGGGTCGCAAACGTTTCCGCCAGTGATAAGATTTCCGATGAGTTCCGGTAGTTTTGATCGAGATCGAAACGCTTCGAATGGGTTCGCCCCTGCGCTTTGATTCCGAGCGCTTTCCAACTCAGTTTGGAGCGTTCATATAGTCCCTGTGCACCATCTGCCACAATCAGAAGATCGCCGTTCTCAGCGTCTTTTGATGCCCGCAACAGCGATGAAAACCAGTTGGGTTCAAAATCCTGCGCCTCATCAATCAGCACGGAATCAAACGCAGCAGCATCCCGCGATCCGTTTTGCAGCCTCTCGCACAACGCCTCTCCCAAAACCTGTTCGTTAGGTGGGTCCGGGAAAGGGACTCCGTTTCTCATACAGAGAGCGTGAAACGTCAGTGCCGTGATCTGAGGATAATCTTTGACCCGTTCGCGAATCCAGAGTGATAACTCCTTGTTAAAACACACCAGCAGGATCTTTGAATTAGGATCCCGCTCGGCCAGCAACCGGGCCCGGGTCAAAAGAATCACCGTCTTTCCGGAGCCCGCGACTCCATATATAATTCGATGCCCTTCCCCGATACTCCGGGCCGCATTTTCCTGTCTCAAATCCAGCGCCTTGAGAACCTCAATCTGATCATGGATGGGACGCGACGACTCCATCAGCTTCGCTACCGAAAACGAATCTTCAAAAAAGATCTCGGGATGAATCAAACCTCTGAGTGCTTTCACCTCGACCTCAGTCATCGGGGGAATTGCCCAGACATTCGAAAAGAACTTTTTAAAGACAGTCTCCAGTTCATCCGGCGACAAGTCCTTCCATCGGTCCATTTCATCGCGGGTTACCGTTCGGTTCGGATCGAAAATCGGCGCAAGACAGCGAGACGGATCATTCAATTGTTTAGCTGTGATGTTAGACAGCGTCACCTGATGCACGACGGGAAACTTCAGGCGTCCTTTAAAAATTCCGCTTTGATGAAGGAAATACGATCCATACTTGATCGAACTGGCACAGTCCCTCAATTTCTGATTGTATTTTCTGGCCTGCTGCTCCGGATGCTGCACCGACTTCACCACGCCATCAGCTGTCGAGATCGTAATATGATTTCGATCGCCCGAGAGAATCGTTCCCGGCTTCCAAAACTTATCTTCAATCACCAGAACACCCAAATTGGGTGCCAGAACGACAAAATCGGGCTGATCCCCGTTCAGGTAAGGTTCATAGTAAACCACCCAATCGTCGGGCAATCGCCCGAGGACAGCATGCAACTTTTTCTCTCCCACCGTCGACTTCGATGGAATGATAGACGGAACAACTATAGCCATTCACTGAATATAATTCCATTTATGGAAATTATAAACATAAACTACTGATCGTTTTTACGTTACAAATTTACGCCTTCTGAAACTACAGGATCTGCAGGTTTTGATATTCCCGGTTTGACCGGCCCAAACGCCTCAGGTGTCAACGCTCCAGCCGTCACTCTGATATCGTCAACGAGGCCGTGATATACGGATTCCATGTTGTAGGGATTTCGCCCCACTCCCATTCGGGCACTTCCAGTGGCCCCGGAACAGGCCGACTGGGCGACCAGCTCTCCATTTAGATATAGCTTGAGGGCTTCCCCATCAAAAACGCCCGCGAGATGAGACCACTTCCCTATCTCAACAGGGTATTGCCCTTCAGCAGCAACCCTTTTCCCATCGGAAATCTGGCGACGCCTCACTACGGGACGACCTTCAGCCGTTAAGGAAAGCGTCATCGCAACACCCACATCGCCCCAAAGAACGCCTCCATGTTTGTCAGGCCGAAGCCAAAATTCGATCGTCAAAGGCCCCCTTGCAGGAGAAAAGCTACCGGACGGAATAAACCAGGAATTATCCCCGCAAACCAACGCGTTTCCTCCATCAGCCAGAGGAGCGGTACTTCCGGATAGTCGGCCGTGACGCTGATAGATCGATTGATCAGCAGCACGTCCGTCCGGGTCATCAAATCGGTAGAAAGCCAGAGTCGTTAGATCACCATCCGGTGCAATAAATACCGGGTCAGCCCAGGCCACTCCCGCGTCGGGCGTGACGACGGCAGCCTCCCAAAATCCCCACCCGGGTCTTGTTTTAGGTAGTTGAGTTCTCCCCTCGGCGACGCGGGCCGTGTTTGATTTGGGATCGATCCGCGGCATCAGATTTCGAAGCAGATCGGTGCGTTTCCCCGGCTCACCTTCTATAGAGTCGACCATTAATCGCTCCTTATCGATCGAAATGACGGGCCTGGTAAGTTGGGCTTTTTCGAGGCGGATTCGCCGCGGCGCCATATAGAAACGGCGAGCCGCTTTCCGGGGCCAGAGGGCAAGGGGCATCTTTGCACTCACATCACCACAAACCGCAGTTACCGTGAGAAAAGGCACCTTCCATTCCCGATCGGGCTGCCAGAGAAATTGCCGGTCGGAAACCACTTCGGACGAATCAATCTGAAGCACCTGGCTTTCAATCACTTGACCCGAGGGTAACGCAACCGTCACGAACACTTCGCGTGTCCCACCGGAAACCGGCCCGACGCGCAGAACCTCGAGAATCGTCTCCCGCTCATTCCCGGCTTCCATCGGAGATGGCCCCGGACCATCGGGCATTTCGGACGGCGCGGTTAACCAAAACGTTTCCGACCCCACTGCGGAGTCAAGAGATGCCCCACGGAATCGAGCCGCTCCGATTTTAGTGAGCCTGGAATAAGCATCCGAAAAATTACGTGACGGTTCTATATGAGTGTTTTCGGTATAGTCATTCCAGGACGTGACGGAGAGCCATTGAACAGGTAGCCGACATGCGAGATCCCACTGCTCCCGGTAGGTTCGAGTACCTTTATAAGGCCGCGCAAAAGATCCGGTATTAACCCGCCAATAGCCCGGAGACGGACTAAACGCATTCGCCAGCGGTTTACCACCGGAACGCTTGATTTCGGACAACTTGCGTTCGTGCTCTTCGGTATTAGGGGCGAAAAAATAGAGCCCGTCAAAGACATCCGCATACTCTCGAATGCGATCCATCGGGTTCTGTTGGTTTCGATAGAGTCCGTTTACTTCGCCGATTAAAAACAGTTCATGCCCCGCCTCCCGAAGTCGGGACCTTATTTTTATCCAATCCTCCGGCGGCAACTGATAGGCACCATAAGTGAAAACTACAACCACGCCGTTTTCCCGGAACGTCGATGAGGAATCTCCAGCTTCGTTCAGCCACCCGATTAGAAATTCGGACCAATCCTCAAACCGCTGAGTCGCCGCACAATCGAGACAGGGAATAATCGTGAATCCAGGTGCATGATGCTCGGCAATTTTTGCCATATTTACTAACATTTCGATCGCCTCCGAAGGTGGTTTCCGTACCACATCCACCGCAAAACCATCAATCCCCGCCTCCGCGGCATGAACAATCTGACTCTCCAGACCGGGTGCGGCATCCGCCGTGTGGTCGGGCCGCGAATGACTGGGAGGATGCCACGGAACGTGGTGAGCAAATACTTTTCGACCACCGGGCGAGGCTGCATTCTCCTCCGCCATCGTCACGCAGGTAAAGAGCGCCAAAACTACTGTCAAAGTTCGGAAAGTCATAAAGACAACCAGCTAAAGGCCCAACGAAAAATTCGCAATCAGTGGATTCGTCCTGACGGAAAAACCCTTTATGACAAATCCGTCACTAAGCGCATAAATTATGGTATTTACGTTAATTCGTTTTAAATTTCATGAATCTTATATGAAATCCCCTGCCGAAGAATCAACGGAAAACGTTGTGATCGAAACTCTCATTTCCCACCGCACGACGGCACGTTCATACGTGACTGTCGAAAGCCTGCACGATATTTTCAATTCTGCCGGTCAGGAATTCATTGGGGTAATCGATTTGGATGGGACCTTCCGCGGACTTGCTTCCCGCAGAGTCCACGTTCAGTTGCTCAGCGGTCGATATGGCTTTTCCCTGCACCGGGACGAAAGTATTCTCAATCATCTGGTGCCAAATCCCGTTGTATTGAGAGTCGGCATGACGTTGCCGGAAGCGGCTGCTGAAATTTTTTCACTGGATCAAGTGCCAGATCTCCAAACTGACGCCGTCGTGGTGGATCACCAATACCGATTTGCCGGAATCATTTCCGCCACCGATTTGGTGCACTATCAATGGAAACTCTCCCGCGAGCAGGCCCTGCAGATTTCGGAACAGAAAAATGCGATTATCCAGAAAAACCGCACGATCTTTGAAAGCCAGGATGAGCTTCGCCTCAAAAAGGGACAGTTTAATATTATCTTTGAAAATGATATTCAGGGAGTCGCGCTACTCGACGAGTTCGGAAAAATTGAGGTCTGCAATCAAGCCTTTCGGAAGCTATCAGCCATCTCCGATGAGGATTCTCTACCGGATTTCTACGACCTGCTGGTGGACGAACAAAAGTCGTCGGTGAAACAGAGATTCGAGAGCCTGAATCCGAGCCAGAACTCGATCCGCCTTGAAACCCTGTTACAACTTGGCCCCGACAATCTCAGAGAAATACATGGCGTCGCATCTCTAGTTCGGGAAACCGGTCAGATCGCCATTCAAATCGATGACGTTACCCATCGCCGCGCCCTCGAAAGGCAAATGGCAAGCCAGGAAAAGTCTCTACTCCTCGATACTCTGGTTGGGGGAATCGCCCATGAGATCAATAACAAATTGACTCCCATCATCGGATTTTCTCAACTACACATGCAGCTTGAAGAGTCGCCCGATGTAGAGGAAGTTTCTCAGGCTTTTCGATTGATTAGAGACTGCGCTACCGAAGCATCATCGATCATCGCACAACTGCTTCATCTATCAAAACCGCCGACTTCGAGGATGGCAATCTACGACGCCCGGCAATTGATCGAAGATACCGTCAATTTACTCCGTTTCCAGGCCCGGGAATCGGGATGTCAGCTTAGCTATACTTCACCTGACTACGAAATCCCGGTCCTGGCCGATATGGCTCAATTGAAGCAGGTCATGATCAATCTGGTTATCAATGCTATCCATGCTTCAAAAGAAACCCAATCCCCCGTGGTCAAATTGAGTATCTCTGCCGAAAAAGGCCAGATTACGATCGATGTAACCGACCAGGGCTGCGGGATAGCGCGAGAGGATCTCGCCCGTATATTCGATCCGTTTTTCACCACCAAAGGCCCCGAAAAAGGAAACGGCCTCGGTCTCAGCGTTTGTCGCAGCATTATGGCGCTACACTCCGGGAATCTTGAAGCTTCGAGTGAACCCGGCCGCGACACCACCCTGCGAATGATCCTCCCGTTGGCGTCAACGCAACAGGAACCAAATTCGAAATGCCCTCTACCTACCGATACCGGAGGGGAAAGAATTTCGGGCCACTCCGCCAATATCCTCATCGTTGACGATGAACCCTACCTGGGGCAATTGATAAAAAAAGGGCTAAAGCGCGAACTCGGTCTTGAACCCACCACCGTTCTCGACGGTCGAAAAGCGATCGAGCATATTAAACGGGATGACTATGATCTCATCATCTCCGATGTGCGGATGCCAAACCTGGATGGCTTTCAGCTCTTTGAGTGGATCTGCACCCATCGTCCCGAACTATCGAAACGCTTTCTCTTTATTACCGGAGACGCCGGAGGCAAAGTTTTCAACGAGCGCCTCTCCCGGATAAATGCACCGGTTCTCCACAAACCTTTTGATCTGACCGCTCTATCCAATCACTGTAGCGAAATGCTCTCCGGACCAGTGGAAAACAGCCCGATTGCTTTAGTCAGTTAATGATCGCAGCACCCGACTGTACCCTGAACAATGAAGGACGGTACAGGGTACAGTCGAACGATGGAACAGGTCATAACGGCTTCAAACCATTTCCCGAATCACATGACCGTGAACATCGGTCAATCTTCGGTCTATCGAATTGTGCCTCACGGTCAACCGTTCGTGATCGATTCCAAGGAGATGTAGTAGCGTGGCGTGTATATCGTATACCTGAGTTGAGTTTGCTGGATCCAATGGCTTATAACCCCATTGATCACTTTCGCCGTAGGTTCCCCCTTTCACTCCGCCTCCGCAAAGCCAGTTAGTAAAGACAAATGGATTGTGATCCCTCCCGGTTCCTCTTTGCGCGCAGGGCATCCGACCGAATTCGGTCGTCCAGAGAATTAAAGTGTCTTCCAGCATCCCCCGTTGTTTCAAATCTTCGATCAAGCCGGCCGTTCCGATCGCCATTCCGTTGGCGAGCGGGCCATGGTCGCGCTTCACATCCTCATGAGAATCCCAGTTGCGTCGCGGAAATCCGTTCTCGTTTCCACTGAAAATCTGGACAAAGCGAACCCCTCTTTCCAATAGCCGACGGGCGATGAGGCACTTCCGGCCAAAGAACTCCGCTTCGGCCTTTCGGTTTATTTTGGTATCATCGACTCCGGGCCCTTCCAATGCCAGGCCGTAGAGATCTTTGATGTATTGAGGTTCGCGGGAGACATCCAGCGCCTCGGTAGCGCTAAGCTGCATCTGAGCCGCCAGCTCGTAGCTGCGGATCCGTGCCGTTAACCGACTGTCACCGAGTCGCTCCCGGGCGTGCTGGTGATTCAGCGACTGAAGCAAACGCAGCGATTCGACATCAGTTTCCTGAGATATACTATCGGGCCGGTACAGGTCGTTGATCGGCGTTTTGTCACCGGGACGAATTACGGTTCCCTGATGGTCCGCTGGCAAGAACATCGATGACCAATTCTTTACTCCATTGGAGGCGAATCCCCGGTGATCCGGTAGCACCACATAGCTGGGCAAATTCTCATTTTCCGTTCCAAGGCCATAGCTCACCCAGGAACCGGCACTGGGAAATCCGGGACGATTAAAACCGGTGGTCTGTAGCAGCGTTCCCTGACTGTGAACGCCGGTCTGCCCAACGACATTGTGAACAAAAGCAATGTCATCGACGTGTTTCCCCAATGGCGAGACAGGTTCACTCAGCGCTTTGCCACTCGCGCCATATCGCTTGAATTCCCAATAAGAAGGCTGACTCACCCCGGGCGAACTTTGAAACAGCTCCACCGACTCTCCCGGGTCCCATTGTTGCCCCCGCTCCTTTTCGAGTTGAGGCTTGTAGTCAAACAGGTCGACATGACTCGCCGCTCCCGCCATAAACAGTTGGATCATTCGCTTCGCTTTCGGTGGATGGTGAGGCACGGAAACCACCCCTTCCCGGGCCAGAAGATCCGACAAAGCGAGCCCGCCAAAACTACCGGCTAGTCCACCCAGAAAATGACGCCTCGTATTTCCCTCAATCGACATAACTAAACTCGTTTAAATTAAAAAGTATACGCGCTACCGCCGGCATCCCCTCCCGATTTAGAACCCTAGACAACTGCTCCCTTTCTGTATCACTGACGGGACGTCCCAGAGCCAGTTCAACCGCCTCATCAAGGGAATCCACCCGCTTCGAAACATTTTGACTCATCTCGATCACAAAAGGGTTGTTCATCATAGCGAGCGCCTGTAACGCAGTCGTCGTTTCGTCCCGCTTTGCGACCATTTGCGATGGATCCGCACAGTCAAGTGTGGTGAGAAAGGGCTGCGTTTGACTGCGGGCGATGAGCCGGTAAATCGTCCGACGATGGGTATCGGGATCAGCCGGGTCGTGGAGGTGATACCAATACTTCGGTGTGTGATCGTCCTTGAAGGTAAAGTCCTGAAAACTCGGACCACCCATTTTTAAATCGAGAACTCCGGCTACACTGAGTATCGCATCCCGAATTTCCTCCGCCCGCAGTTTTCGGCGACTCCTTCGCCAGTAGTAGGCATTACTGCCGTCAATCGCGCTTTTGTCAGGGTCGTTGGTAGAAACCTGCCGATAGGTCGAGCTCATCACCATGAGACGGTGCATGTCTTTTACCGATTCCGTTTCCCGAAAACGAGTCGCCAGCCAATCGAGCAACTCCGGATGAGTCGGAGTCATTCCCATTCGTCCAAAGTCATTCGGGGAATCCACGATGCCCCGACCAAAATGCCCCAGCCAGATCCGGTTTACGGCAGAACGCCACAGTAACGGATTATCGGGGTCAACCAGGTAGCGCGCCAGCGCCGCTCTCCTTTCCCCTTCGGAATGATTCTCCGGAAGCTCAAATATCGATGTGCTCCCCGCCCAAAGCGCAGGCACTCCCGGAGCCATCGTCTCACCCGGCGACGTCACATCCCCACGATTTAGCAGATTAATAGCGCGCATCTTCCCGCCGGTCGGTTTGAACTGGCTTTTCGGCTTAAAATCCGTCGCCAGGGAATACACCATTTTCCCTTTTGGTAACGAAACCAGTTTCTGTTTTGCAGACGTCAGACCTTCTTCCAGGGCGTCCCGTTTCGATGGCTCCGCAAGTGATTCAAGAATCGCTGACAGCTTTGTTTTTGCGACTGCTAATCTCTCCGGCAGACGGGGATCGTCCCAGGTTGTATATTTTCCGTCGATCAGATTTTTCCGGCCCCAGCGAATTCCCGACTCGATTGAGTCCAGCGAAGTCACTTCCGCCTTCACAGCGTGATTCTTCCCATCAGCACCGACCAGCTCAACCTCTGCCAAAGCGAATATATAGTCATTTTTTCGTTCGGCGAGACGGGTGGCGGTGACTCGATAGAAGCGGGAGGAACCTCCCTGCATCTCTACCGGAACCGTTCCCGGATTTGAAAAGTCGGCGGAAGTATAGTCGGCAAGTACCACCACGTTTTTTACAAAGGAGGGATCGTCAGAGGCTTCCACACGGAATCGAAGCGGAAAGCCGAAGCCACTACCGATACCGGCGTAGTCATCGTAGGCTCCAATTAATCGAACCGATTCGATATCAGAGCGTTCCGGCAACTCCAGCTGAATCCACTTTTCGGTATTTCTGCTTTTCACAATCTGACTGTGATATCCGTGTGCCGCCACCTTTTTGATCGCAGTTTTACTTAAAGCTTCCAACTCTGAAATCTGAGTACGCAGCTCGAGCAATTCATTTCCGCCTTTCTGTTCGACTGCTTTATCGAGCGCCTTCAGCTTCTGCTCCAGACCGGCGATTTCGATTTCGAGACCGATCTTTTGCTTCGTGATCTTCGGATCCAAATCATAGACCCTGTCATTGCGATCCACCCCTGCAAACACCGCGTGCAGGCGGTAATAGTCTCCCATCGAAACCGGATCAAATTTATGGTTATGGCATTGAGCACATTGAACGGTTGTGCTCATAAATGCGTTAAAGACAGCGCTAATCATATCATCCCGATCGAGATGTTTGGCGATGCGGCCATCGATCTTTCCCTCACCAACTTCGGTATGTGCTATGTAGTCCCACGGCCCTGCGGCGATAAAACCGAGAGCGACAATCCCGTCCGGATCGCCGGGCCACAAGGTATCGCCGGCAACCTGTTCCTGAACAAAACGGGTCCAGGCCTTGTCGTCATTAAAACTTCGAATCACATAGTCCCGGTATGGCCAGGCATTGAAGCGGGCTTTGTCTTTATCATAACCGTGGGTTTCACCATACCTCGCCACATCCAACCAATGCCGCGCCCATTGTTCGCCATAACGAGGTGAAGCAAGCAGCCGGTCCACCAGTTTTTGATAGGCCAAATCGGCATCCACCTGAGACGACTTTAAAAAGTCGGCGATTTCAGCGGGTGTCGGCGGTAATCCAGTTAGATCGTAGGTGAGCCGCCGGATTAATGTCCGGGGATCGGCCTCCTCAGATAGGGAAAGCCCTTTTTCCTCCAACTTCGAAATCACAAACCGATCGATTTCATTCCGGGCTCGCGTTCCGCCAACTTTCGGAACGTCCGGAGCGACCAGAGGCGCGAGCGACCACCATTTGCGGTCCACCATCCGGGTATCTTTGAGAACCCTGCTTTCCGGAATCTCTGCCCCCTGCTCAATCCAGTTTTTTAGAAGCGCCACATCTCCCGCGGATAGCGGATCGCGCTTCGGCGGCATCCCGGGTTCATCACCCGATACCGCTTCAAGAATCAATGTTACATCATCAATTTCCAGAGGAGCTTGCTGGAGACTGATCCCACCTTTTTTATCAACGGCGTTATGGCATTCGATGCAATTTTTCTCCAACACATCGAGGGCTGGATGACTTTCTGCAGCAACAATCCCCGAAGCCAGGGGCAGCAGAAAAATTGCGAACCATCTCCTCATCCGGAATGTTATTGTAAATGCCAATCGTGCCCTTCTTTCATGACGCTCGAGTTGATCGATAGAATTTTTTCTTTGAGCTTCTCCAGCAACTCGGGATTTTTCGCGGCGATATCATTTTTCTGCGCAGGATCATTCTCCAGATCATAGAGCTTAAAGTCTTTATACCCGCCGGATTTGATCGCCGGAATCCAGTCTTCCTGAAACATATTGCTAGTCGACAGTTCGTAGGCTGGATCGGCAACCAGTGAGTATTTCCCGTCGCGCATTGCAATAATCGGTCGTGACTTCTGAAGATGCCAAAATAGAGGCTGATGACGGGAAAAGCCCTCTTTTCCGAGTAGAATCGGCGAGAGATCGGAACCATCGATATGACGCTCTGTCGGTTTATCGATATCAAGCAAACCGCAAATGGTCGGCAACACATCCACCAGCCCAGCGGGTTCCTTAGCTACCACCCCGGCCGGAATTTTGCCCGGCCAATTGAAGATCCCCGGCACACGGATGCCACCATCCCAGTTGGAACCTTTTTTCCCGCGCAATCCCCCGGTGCGATCATCTCGATAACTACCATTATCGGAAGCATAGATAATCAGAGTGTTTTCAGGATCATCAATCGAGCGAAGTTTCTCTACCAGCCTCGCGATCGCCCGGTCGGTGTTATCGATCGTCCCCGAATAAACTGCCGCTTTATCTTTCAGCTTTCCATACCCGGATACGATTTCATCCGGAGCCGCGATGGGAGCATGAGGCTCGTGGAACCAGATGTTTAAAAAGAAGGGTTCATCTTTGTTCCGCTCGTTATCGAGCCAGGACATCGCCTCATCAACGACCAACTGACAGGAGTATCCTTCCAGTTTACCAACCGGCTCGCCGTTTCGGATAAACGTTTCCGGGTTTTTGTGACTCGGCTCCGCGTTATTCCAGGTCGCAAACCAGTAGTCAAATCCATGATCGGCTGGAGTCGGCTTTTTCCGTTCTTCAGTCGGTAATCCGAGGTGCCATTTCCCGATGTGAGCGGTGGAATAGCCCTTTGATTTGAGGACCTCGGCCAGAGTGGTTTCCCGCTCCAGCAAACTTGAGTTTTGACTTTCGTCGTGAATCCAGCTGTACACACCGGTCCGGATGTGTTGACGCCCTGTCAGCAGAACTGCCCGGGACGGCGAACAGACCGCACAACCCGAATAAAAATCAGAGAACCGGATCCCTCCGTCAGCGAGTTTGTCGATCGCCGGAGTTTTGACGGGCCCATCGTAGCATCCCACGTCCTGATAGCCGAGATCGTCGGCAAGCAGTATCACCACATTGGGTTTTGCTTCCAGAAAAGAAGCGGAAAACAGACTGAAAACCACCGTAACGCAGAATGAAAGAAAACACCTCATTCTGCGAACCTAACAGGGTACCGTTGCCGACTCAACAGGGTACCATGGCGCACTTAACGGAGGTCCTGAAGCCGGGAAAGATGCTTTGCCAGGAGATCAAACTCAAGATTGATCCGCGAGCCGGGCTTGAGGGCCTTCAGATTCGTCACATCAAACGTGTGTGGGATGATCCAAAGCGTAAAACTGTCGTCCTCCAACTCGGCGATAGTCAGACTGATGCCGTTGACGCAGATCGACCCCTTATAAACCACGAGATGTTTGAATTCGGCAGGGAGCGAAATCTGAAGACGATGATCCTGACCGCTTTTTTCCAAAGCGATCAGCTCCGCACACTCATCGACATGCCCCTGAACAAAGTGCCCACTGAGACGGTCGCCGACCCGGAGAGCGCGCTCCAGATTAGCGATATCGCCCGCTTTCAAATCACCCAGATTGGTGAGTCGCAGCGTTTCGTGAAGTAGATCAAACACCATCGAACCATCGTCCTCAACTGCTGTTACGGTGAGACAGGCTCCGTTGACCGCTACACTTTCGCCCAGAGCCACTTCTCCGGAAAAAGTCGATTTCACCTTCAGTTGAGCACCATTCTCGACCGGATGAAGAGCCGTAACTTCGCCGCATTCCTCTACTATCCCGGTAAACATATCGAACTAACTATTCAGTAGAGAATTGGCAGCCGCGGAAACCCGCGCACGATCGCTTTCGTTCAGGTTACTAAGGAAAGGAAGAGCGGCACCGGTTTCAGCAATACCGGCAAGCTGAACCGCATCGTGGAGGACGCGGATGGGATTGATTTCATTCCGGAGATCTTCCAGATCGATAAATTTCTTCCGCAGCTCCTCGGCCTGATCCCAGTTCCCGGCTTTGCAAGCCTCCAGCATGGCCTGACTCAGATCCGGCCTGACACAAACACAACCAGCGGTAAATCCGACCAGTCCAAAATCTCTCAGATGAGTAATTACAGGCTGCTCCCCGATCCCGCTCACGATGATCGATGGATCAACCACTTCGGTGAGGGATTTCAAATAGGGATCGTCCGCTGGATCATCTCTAACCACTGCGTATTTGATAAATGAAACCAGACCGTCATCGACGAGACGCTTTACATTATCGACTTCGATATATCCATCGTGCTTGATATAGAGAACAATCGGTTTCCCGAAGGCTTCCGCAAAGTTACGAACTCCCGTCTCCACGCCGTCGTAGGAAGTGATTCCCTGGTGGGGAAGCAGCATAACGGTTGGATAATCAAAGTCTTTCAGCACCTCGACCTGATCCATCATCACACCGTAAGCCGGGCCGACTGCCGGAACGATTAAGGTATCTTCTCTGGCGACCTGGATCAGCCCATCGAGAAGAGCCGCATACTCGCTGGGGCGAATATGATAGAAATTAGCGTTCCCTCCGTAGAGCATGATCCGAACGCCACCATTCTCGATGTGACTTACGATTTTTTTGTTTTCAGAAACATCGAATTTCGAATCCCGATCCCGCGCTAAAGGTGGGACCGCGATAACTGATTGACCTAAATCCTCAGGTGTAACGGGGCGTGTCTGCATATCGAGAGACTTTCGCGAATCACAGCGCTTTGCAACCTCAAAAAAGACCGTAAGACGGCGCTACTTGACCCAGAGGTGAAGGTGATCGTCGTGCCTCGCGGCATGAAGCTGCTGAAAGCGCAGTTTGTGGTGCACAATCCCCCATCTTCGATGGAGATGAACCTCGAGAAGAACCCGTTTGGTTCGGGAATCGCTCAGCAGTTCCCTCAACAGATAGCGAGTCCGGTCCCGGTCAACCCGACGCCCCATCCGCATCCATTGCACAAAGGGCAAATCCCAGCGAAGTGGCGATCGTTTCGAGCGATAAGGCTGATACTCATTCGGTTTGGGACGCTCGTAAATCATGTATCCGATCGGAGAAGGCGAGCCCTTATATTTCGAGGGGTCCCCTTTTTTATGATAGCAGAATGCGAGATCGATCGCCTCCCCCCCGCTGTGAGAGAGATGCGGCAACATGGCAAATTTGTCCCAGAAGGGAAAACCGCCATCCAGATAATGCACCACGCTTTTCGGATATTGGGCACTGAGGTTTCGCGCCGCGCGAAACACCACTTCACGAACGTCCTTTTTCACATAGTGCCGGTTAAAAACCACAAAAAGGAATGACCGCGGAGCCACCGGCGTCTTCGACGTCGCAAAAATCGGCATCGCGACCCGTCCGCCAATTTGGGCGAGCAGCGGGACAATCGTGAGAGTTATCATCACGTAAATCACCAGATTGATCGCCAATTGAATCTTCCACTTCTGTGAGAACCGCCGCCCGATCCCCCGAATCGCAAACCAAATGATACCGCCCACCTGCGTCAGCAATGTGAGAACCACAAACAACACAATGAGCCGCAGTTTTTTAGGGAAGAGCGATCGGATGTTCATCATTTTGTCCCTTACGGTGCCACGGTTTCGGTCAGGAGGTCAAGCACGGCAAAAAAAGAGGGGATCAACCTGAACTGATCCCCTCTCCTTCATAAATAAGTCTGAACCGTCGGTTAGCTATTCCGGCGCCGGGCCTCGCTCTTGAGTCGAAGCGCGTTCAAGCGGATAAAGCCGGTCGCGTCGTCCTGATTGTAGGCGTCCTCTTTTCCGCCTTCCATTGTCGCGACATCTTCGTCGTAGAGACTGAGTGGCGAACGGCGACCTGCGGTGATGGTGTTTCCTTTGTAAAGTTTCAAGCGAACTTCGCCGGTGACCGTTTCCTGGGTGTGAGTCACCAGCGACTGAAGGGCTTCGCGCTCGGGAGCAAACCAGAAACCGTTGTAGACCAACTCCGCGTACTTTGGAATGAGGCCGTCACGGGTCCGCATCACTTCGCGGTCCATAGTGAGACTCTCCATCTGACGGTGAGCCGCCATCAGGATCGTTCCGCCCGGTGTTTCGTAGATTCCGCGACTCTTCATGCCGACAAAACGGTTTTCGACCATATCGATCCGGCCGATTCCGTGCTTTCCGCCGAGAAAGTTGAGCACCCGCATCACACCGTAGGGTGAAAGCAGTGTGTAACCGTCCTCTTCGCCTTCGGCTTTGACATCGCCGAGCTTTTCGAGAATGGCCGACATATTGGCGGTCTGGATTCCGACGCAATTTCCTTTTTTGAAGAGAAGCTGAACATATTCCGGCTCGTCAGGCGCGTCTTCCGGAGAAACGGAGAGCACGTACATGTCGTGAGATTCCGGACCGGTCGCATCGTACCAGCAATCTTCCAACTCACCGCTTTCGAAGCTGATGTGGAGCAGGTTACGGTCCATGCTGTAGGATTTCTTGGCGGAAGCCTGCACAGGAATGCCCTCTTTTGCAGCGTAGGCAATCATTTCCGCACGACCGGGAAACTCCTCGCGGAAACGCTTCTGACGCCACGGGGCAATCATCTCGATATCCGGAGCGAGCGACGCGGTGGAAAGCTCGAAACGAACCTGATCGTTTCCTTTTCCAGTGGCACCGTGAGCGATGGCGGTAGCGCCGTGTTCACGGGCGGCGCGGACCATTCCCGCAGAGATACAGGGACGGGCAATCGAAGTTCCGAGAAGGTATTGTCCTTCATAAATCGCTTCGGCCTGGACCATGGGGAAAATGTAATTGGCCGCGAAATCTTCTTTTAAATCATCGATGATACAGGCGGATGCACCGGTGTTAAGGGCCTTTTCTTCAAGTCCGTCCAATTCCTCGGCCTGACCGACATCTGCGCAGTAGGCTATCACTTCGGCCTGATAGGTGTCTTTCAACCACTTCAAAAGCACTGAAGTATCCAGACCTCCCGAGTAGGCCACCACAATTTTGTCGATCGATTTTTCGCTCATAAATACTGAAAGCGCCTAATTTAGACTCGCTGAACCGCCTTGCAAGCGCGTTGCACCTGAGGAACAAATGATTTTGCAAAGCGAGCTGAATTTGTTTCAATCGCTGGATTCGCTATGAGCCAATCCACGCCGCCACCGCTTCATCCCGTCCCAACTGCAAAAAAGGGAAAGAAGGCTCTCTTTCTCTTCGGGATTACCTGTGGCGTGACCGTGATGCTACTCTTTGTCGCTTTCCTTGCTTTAGCGGTGTGGCCGGGTGTCGAATTGGCGGATGATTCGGATCTCATACCCCACGCCGAGGCGATCGTCGCAGCGGAGCCAAATCCAGCTGCAGTTTTTGAGGAAAGATTCCAATGGAAATTAACCAGCGAGGAATCCTCCTTGGTCCACATCAAAGCGGAAGACCGGACGGAGGAGGATTGGGAGGCGCTTCGCGAATTGGTCGAATCCAAGGCGGAAACTCTCAAATTTCTCAGAGACGCGGTCGAGGTTCCGGGATGGAAACACAATCAGAACTACGATTTCACCGCATCCCCCTCGCACCTCAACGCCTTGAGAATCTCCCTCCTTCTCATGAAAAACCATGCCCTTATATCACTTCGAGAAGGTAACACTGATACTGCGGTTACCGAAGCGGGAAACATCCTCTATCTAGCGAAACGTATCGAAGAAGGCGGCGGCAACCTGATCTACAAACTCATCGCTTCCGCAGGCAATAAAATTGGTCAGGAAACGATTCTCGAAATTCTGGAAGATAAAATAGTGACAACTGACAATCTAGTAAGAGTAGAACAACTGCTCATGGAAACGAAGCTACAGCCGGAAGACTTTGCCGACGCCTATCGCGTCGAATACCAAACTTTAAAAAACTTATATGCCGATCTCGCAGCCGGTAACATCAATCCTGACTCCCACCCGGCATTTCAAAACATTACCCGGGGAAAACCCGCTTTTTTTCAGCCGAATAAGACGACTAACCAAATGGCGGAATTCATGCGGCACCTAATTCGAAATGCAACAGCACCGCCCGATGGAAAAATAGCCACAGCCGAGGTTATGAAGACGATCAGTAAAGTGAAAGAAAACTGGCTGGCATTCTATATTTCCCCGAACGCTATCGGAAACCGCCTTTTTGCAACGGCATCACCTGCCTATGTCTCAATCTCTGACAGCCACACGCACTCGAGAGCTGTTCAGGATTTGATCCGATTAAAAATCGCCGCTCTTAAATTTCTTTATGCCGAAAAACGCTCCATTACATCTCTGGATGAATTAGTCCCCAACTACATCAAAGAAATCCCGATTGACCCTTTCGACGGAAAACCACTGCGCTTTAATCCCGAGACTAGGATGGCATCAAGTATCGGGAGCGACTTAATTGACGATCAGGGCCAGTATATAAAAAGGGACGGAGCGAGAGCGATGAGGAACAAATTGCCTCATCAAATGAGAGAGGAGCCTGCGCTGCGACTCCCCTGACCATCATGCTACGCGGCATTCGCATCTTCTTCCCGCACTTTGAGAAGCACTTCGTGATAGGCCGCGAGTAGCGAAGGACGGTCCTTATCGGGTATCTCGTAGCTGTCGAGACAGCGCGTGAAAACCTCAGATTGATCCATCGACTCAAGAGTCTCCACGGTCTCGTAATTCGAAAGGGTCTGCTGATAACTGGTCGAGTTGATCACCCGGCGAATTTCCAATCCGGTCGGTGCCACTATATCTTCGAACTCACGTCGCAAATTGCCTTCGAAGGGCTCCCCGGTGTACTCAATCTGAACCCAGGCGGTCGGCGAAGTTTTTGCGATGTGGTTTAACACTTCGACAATTCGATCAAAGTCTCCCTCGACTCTTTCGAGGGCCTGAAACTCTGGAATATCCCGGGTCGAGACGATCGGTTTCCGGCCGTCAAAATCAACGATCACGACTTGTTTCTGCTGTCCGGCTTCACCGAATCCCATCGGAATCGGTGAACCGGAATACCGGATGTGATCCTGACCGGCGACCATCTGCGGAACATGGAGGTGACCAAAGGCGAGGTAGTCGTAACACGCCGGGAAAGCCGTCGCTTTGAGGTGGGCCATATTCCCGACATACAGATCGCGGACTCCGTCCCCGGCCTGGCCTTCCGCCGTATAGAGATGCCCCATCCCGATGATAGGCATATTGGTTCCCGCCCGGAGATTCGATGCGATCTTTCCAACCTGCTCGTAATGCTCCGTGATCGCAGAGATATATTTCCGGTTCTTTTCATCGTCAGTTTCCCCGGGAACCACTGTCCGCAAATCCCGGTCGCGCAGGTAGGGCACCGCGCAGACGATGATCTCCATCTCACCCTCTTCATTGCAGAGGGTGATCACTTCCTTTTCGAAATCCGGTCCCGTGGCGCAACCGATCACGTGGATATTCAATGCGGAGCAAAGCTCTTTGGGAGCGTTCAAGAGCGACGGCGAATCGTGATTTCCCCCGATGATCACAATCTGTCGGCAACCGGCAGATGAGGCGGAGATCAGGGTGTTGTAGTAAAGTTCCTGAGCCCGGTTACTTGGAGCTGTGGTGTCGAACACATCCCCGGCCATAATGAGAGCCTCCACCTTTTCCTCTTTGATCGTCTCGATCATCCAGGCAAAGAACTGCTCGTGCTCTTCGTAGCGATTGCGACCGTAGAGCTTTTTACCGATATGCCAGTCGGCGGTGTGAAGAATTCTCATCTCCAGACTATTTCGCCTCTATGACATTTCGCAAACGTTAGCTTCCCGAAAAGCGCGGCTTCGAGCCGATTGTACCCTGTACAATCCTCGACTGTACAGGGTACAATCGGATTGTTTTCAGCGTGGCGGGCTGATTTTACTTGGTATCCGCCGAGGTCGGGTCCCAGGCGGCTTCCCGCTTTTTGAACTCCGCCTCGATACCGGAGACGAGTGGCGGAATCACCGGGCTGGGCGATTTTAAGCCTTTAAAGAACCTGTCGACGATTTTTGACGCCTCCATCTGCGGGTCGGCAGATGGAGGATGCTCATCCTGAGCGATAAGTTTTACTCCCAACCAAAGCACAGCTACCAAAGTAATTATTCTCATAAACTAGAAGGTCCTTTCGATTCGATCGTTCAGACATCCTAATTGTCAACTCTATTTTACTAATGGTGAGCTTGTTCGACCGGATTTTACGCACCGGCGAGGCCACTGCGAACCAGCAGGGAGTTCAACTCGGGACCGCGCCCCATGAATTCTTCGAACAACTCGGAGGCTTCCCGCGAATTGCCCTGACTGAGAATCTTAGAGCGAAAGTCTCTGCCAACCTCGGGGCTGAGGACACCAGCGGCTTCAAATTTTGTGAAAGCATCGGCATCGAGCACCTCGGCCCATTTATAGGAATAATAAGCGGCCGCATATCCTCCGCTGAAAATGTGACTGAAGCGACGCGCCATCGTCGGTGGTTTGGTCGCCAGCGGCATGAGATAACCATCGAGAATTTTCTCAATCAAACCATCGAGATCGGTGAAGTCGTCGCTGTGGTGGTTGATGTGCAGCTCGAGGTCCATTTTGGAAAAAGCGAGCTGACGCATCATTGTCATCGCTGACTGGAAGTTCTTCGCTGCGATCATTTTATCGAAGAGGACTTCGGGAATCGGCTCGTTGGTCTCGTAGTGTCGGGCAAAGAAATCGAGACTGACCCGGGACCAGCAGAAGTTTTCCATGATCTGCGAAGGCAGCTCAACAAAATCCCAAACGACGTTAACGCCGTTCAGAGATTTGATCGCGACATCGCCGAGAAGGTGATGCAGGAGGTGACCAAATTCGTGGAACACGGTCTGCACCTCGTCGTGGGTGAGAAGCGCGGGCTTGTTGCCGGATGATGGCGTCAAATTCCCGGTGATGAGACCGAGATGAGGCTCGCGCTCTTTTCCATTTTGGGCCGGCGTTCCGGTCTCGAACTCGCCCATCCAGGCGCCACCGCGCTTTTCTTCACGGGGATGCCAGTCGGCGTAGAAGGAACCGAGCAGCTCGTTGGTTTCCTCGTCGCGCAGTTCGTAAAATTTCACTTCGGGGTGCCACACCTCGACGCCGTCGGATGCAGGTGTCTCACCGGGCTTCGCGTAAACCGAATCCTTCTCCTCAATTTTGAAACCGAAGATGTTCTCGGTGAGGCGAAACATTCCTTCGAGCACTTTGTTGATCGGGAAATAAGGACGAAGTGCCTCATCATCGAAGTCGAAATTCTCGACACGGAGTTTTTCGGACCAGTAACTGACGTCCCAGGGCTCGAAGGTGCCGTTCCACTCAGGATCTTTCTGTTTTCGGAACTCGTGAAGCTGCTCGATTTCCTTCTTGAAAAACGGGCGGGTCTTTTCCGTCAGATCATCGACAAAATTGAGTGCGGTAGCTCCGGATTTCGCCATTCTCCGCTGGAGAACCTGATCAGCGTAGTGATTTTTGCCGAGTAAGGTGGCTTTTTCCTGCCGCAGTTTCAGAATGTCAGCAATGAGCTGGGTATTGTCGAAATCGCCGCCGTTTCCGACCGAAGTGCTGGCCTCCCAGACTTCTTTTCGCAGCGTCGCGTCGTCAGCGTAGGTGAGCACCGGCATCATGGACGGAAATTGCAGCGTCAACCGGTAGACCGGATTTTCATCGGACCCGAGATCTTTTTCTTTGGCCTGGGTAACGAAGATCTGCTTCGCGGTTTCGGGAATGCCGCCGAGACGGGAGTCGTCTTCCAAAACCAGATCCCAGGCATTGGTGGAATCGAGAACGTTTTCGGAAAATTTCTGAGTTTTCTGAGCCAACTCTGACTGAACCTCCTCGAGCCGCTTCTTGGTTTCAGCCGGCAGGTTGGCACCGCTGTCGATAAAGCTCTCCATGATTTTATCGACCAGACGTCTCCGAATACCGGTGAGCGCCTTCCCCTCTTCTGACTCGGCGTAGGTTTTGATTCGCTCCCACAGCCCGTCATTAAAATAAACCCGCGACGAGAACTGAACCACTTCAGGCAACATTTTGTTTTTGGCATCGCGCAGCGCCTCGCTGTTGCGAACGGAATCGAGATGGGAGACTTTGCCCCACGCTTTCTCCATCAACTCGCCGGCAACTTCGAAGGCTTCGATCGTGTTTTCGAACGTTAGCTCCTCCGCTTTCCAGTTTTCAGCGAGGGCATCGATATCGGCCTGGGCACGCTTGAGGGCTTCGGTCAGGTCGGGAACCACAGCTTCGGGAACGAGCTGAGACCATTTGATATGATAACTGGTATCGAGAAAGGGAGCTGAGTCTGTAGACATGATTTATGATGCCAAGGAGAGGACAATTTGCAAGCGGCGGAACCGGTCCTTCCTGTCGGGAATCCGGTCTAATAGGCTGCTAGAAATTCTGCTGGGCCACTTTCCAGTAGTGCTGGGTCAAAATGTCCTTCGCTTTCGCATTCTCCTGAGAGGCTTCGACCAGGATCTCGACTTCTTCATTGGAAATTTCATTGCGATTGATCGCCATGTGCTGAACTTCGCAAAGGTAGTCGTGAAGCCGGATCCGGGCGTCAATGGAATCGGGCTGGAAGCGGAGCAGCGCCACTTCGTAGTGAATTGCTTCGAAAATCTGATTGTTGGCTTTCGCTTCAGTAGCGGCCTTTTTCAGTTCCAGTATTTTAAGGGCTCTGGCGTCTTCCGCAGTAAAGGAGGTGAGTTGCTTTTTGCTGGTGTTTTTCTTTGGATCGGTCGGGATCAACCACTCAGACTTAGGACGCTCCCTCACTCCTTCGAAAAGATCACCGGTATCGGCGAGGATGCTTTTCAACAATGGAGTGACGCGGGGATTTGAAACCGGAGCGCTTTCGATCACGACGACCTCGGTTTGTTCAGCAGGCTGCACCACAACTTTCTGTTTTGCTACGGGAGCTTTCACCACTTTCGCAGGGGCCGGTTGAGCCGCTTTCTGATACACTTTTACCGGAGGTGCCTGCCTGACGTATTGAACCCGTGGCTTCTCGATTTTCTGAATTTGAAGATCCGGATCACCTGCGAATTTAATGATACAGAAAGTCATAAACGCTCCCACAGCGATCGTGGTCGCAATCAGCGCGGGCCAGAATGATTTTTTCGCGGTTTCGACCAGTGCGTTCTCCGCATCACGGGCCGCGAGCCGGGCTGCGGATTCGGCCGTGATGATTCGCTCAAGAAGACAAGCGGGATCATTGAAACCCATCCAATAATTGGCCGCCGGATTGGCTTCCGCAAAACATTCGAGAGATCTTTCGATAAATTCCAGTTTCCGGGGCCCGGAACTGAGCTGATTCAGAAGTCTCTGGAACCGACTGTCGGACAGCGGATTGCCAGTGAGGTATTTGAGCAGCTCGATGCAAAGCTCCACATTGTGAGCTTCCGGATCCGGATGATTGACCGGTGAAATTTCGCCCAGGACCAAACGGGGCTGTCCGGAAGTCCGGGCAATCCAAACTGACTCAGGTGAAATCGCAAACTGACGATAGAAAGTCGGGTTATGAGTGCGGATCGATTTGGCAAATTCCAATACGAGACGGACGGCAACCTCCGGCGGAAGATCTCCATTCCGGTTCACAAAGTGATTTACCGGCTCGCCTTTCGGCAAACTGGTGATGCAGCACGGCATCGCATCGAAAACGGTAACCGCCTCGACCTGAGGGCAAATTTCAGAACCTTCCACCTTGAGAAACGAATTCCAGATCGATCGGAACGCCGCCAGAGTTTTTCCATCACCGCTCTTAAGAAAGCGAACCTGGGAGTGTTTCCCCGATTCCCGGTTCACCGCGAGGTATCCTTCCTGCCCGGAGCCGGTCGGTATTGAGACTAACCTTCCACAGCTGTCTTGAAGCAATCGGAGGGACTCATGCTGAAAGTATTCGAATGAATGTTGTGGTTCTGCGCTCATAGGATTGTGGAAAACAAGGGGAACACGCCTTAACGATGAGTGAAATTATCATAATAGCAGTAATTATCAACCGTGATTTTAAGTTTTTAGAATATTTTTTGATAGATTCCTCAAACTTGAGTGGTGAGGCTGCGAAAATCAGGGGTGCTATTTTTTCTGAAAAAGTATTCGAAAAACTGAAACCGGGGCTTCCCACCTCCCAAGAACCGGATATGAACTTCGAAACCTCAGTCCTGGACTCGACGGCTTTTTATCTTCGAAAAACCGACGAGATGAACAACCGAATCATTGCGGCTCCAAACGCAGCGGCACGAAAAACGCTGGTGGAGGAAAAAAACCGACTGATCGGCAAATATGAAACCGAACTCGGATTGGATGAAACCCGCCCCGGCCCGACACCGGACCTTCCGGTTTTCGACCTCCGCGGAATGGATCAACTGATTACCCGCGAAGCTGAGCTCGAGAATGCTCCTCAGGTCAAGAAGGCGACTTTTTCCCTGAAAAAGACGATCGGATTGTCTCTCGCGATGGCTCTTTTTATGTTCACGGTCGGTTTAATCTCAGTGCAGGTGATGTCCTACACCAAAGAAATCCGTCCCGTGCTTACTGCCGGGGAAGAACGGCGGGCTCAGGTCGAAAAGATCATCGCATCCATCGGAGACGCACAGGAAATCAAAACTGAAACCAGTATCACCAATCTGCAGGACAAACTGGGATTAATCCGCGAAGCGGTCAGCGTCCTCGCATCGGGCGCGACTGATGAGGAGCTGGAGGAGCAGGTCAATCAGCGCCGTGAGATCGTAAAGTCCCGCCTCGCCACTCTTCACCGCGAACAAAACAGCTAAGCACTCAACCACTTACGAAACGATGACACTTCCCACACCCGACAGAACCACCTCGCAAAAGAAGACCAAAGGCTGGCTGGTCACCCTCGCCATTGCATTTTGGGCCCTCGTTATATCCGGAGTTTTTGCCGGGCTGATCGTTACGGTCGGTTCCGCAAATGGAGACAAGAAGGATGCAGCAGCGCTGCGCCAGGGCGCTTATAAGGAATTGCTTCCCGCTTTGGAGTTGGTCGATACGGCCTATGGCGACAATCGTGAGATAGCTCTCCTCGAGGCACTGGAAATTATCGACGGCAAGGTTCTCGAAATCGATCCCAAACATCCGCTCGCGATTCAGACCAAGGATGAGATTCAATTTGAGTTAGCGGAGATGCAGTCCAACCAGATTTCAGATCAGGAAAGAACGATTCAGGAGCAACTCGACGATCTCCGGAAATCCGAAGCGGGAGTTACCAAAGCCAACGCCGAGATCAAAAAGGCAAAATCCGAAATTGAAAAGAGACTCGCCGAAATTGAAGACGCGCAAAATGATATCGAGAGACTCAATGCTCAACTCAAGGGAGTGGAAAAAATAAACGGCGCTCTGAACCGTGAGAAGCAGCAACTCAGCAACGAAAGGCAGCAGCTCATCACCGACAAAAACAACCTCAACGCTCAGTTGAGAAAAAACGTTCAGGACTATTACAACAAATTAAATTCCAAAGATCGCGAAATCGTAAGTTTGAAAAAGAAAGTCGATCAGCTTACTAAAGAACTGAGAGCTGAGAAGTTGAAGCAACTTCATACGTTCAAAGTCGCATCATGAAAATAGGAATTGATTTTGGAAACTCGCTCGCCCGCGTCGCCTACCTCAACGAGCAGGGCATTCCGGAAATCATACCCGATTTTGAAGATCCTTCGGTAAAAGCCACTTCCTCCATTATCCATATCGGGCAGAGAGGCTGCCTCATCGGTGAGCGGGTCGAGGAACTTCTCGAAGTGGAACCGGCACTTTCCGTGGCAAAATCGATCCGCAGCCATCTCCGGGACGGAGCCAATCCCTACATCGATGAATACGGAAAATCCTATGACTACACCCAGTTAACCGCCCTGCTTTTCCGAAAACTGGTTCAGGATGCTGAAAAGGCGACCTCGGAAAAAGTGGAGGGAGCCGTCATTACCATTCCAAATCATTTCGGGAAAGAGCTCCGCGACTCAATTTCGGAAGCGGCTTCGATTGCCGGAATCGCCTGTATCAATTTTACCGACCCGGCGATCGCCGTCGCCCATCATTATGGCCTGACGAAATCAGAACGGAATCAGTTTGCCCTCGTGTTCGATATCGGGTCCACCGGCTTTTGCGCGACGGTAATCTCCAGCGGCACAGAGGGATTGAAAATCGTCGGCGCTTCTGAATCCAAACTGGGCGCGAGTCTTCTGGACGAAAAAATCGAAACTTTACTGATCGAAAACTACCGCTTTTCTCATGGCGTAGATCTCGGTTCCGATCCGGTCGGGCGCGTTCAAATTCGCCACTTCGCCAATGCAATCAAACAAGACCTGAGCCACCCCGGCGCTGAAGAAGTGAGGAAAAGTCGACTCGTCTGCGGTCGACCTCTCGAGATTTATCTCAGCAGTCGCCAAATTGGTCGAATGATAGAGGATCTCCTCTCTTCGATGATTGAAACCACTGAGGACGCCCTCAAAAAAGCTTCACTCAAAGCCGCGGATCTCGATGTCGTTTTCCTCAATGGAGGCAATTGCCGACTCGGTGTGATTCGCCGTCATCTCGGATCAGCCGCCGGAATCCCGCTGGAACGAATCGTGATGGATCAGCCGGATTTTGCGGAGGTATTCGGAGCGGCCCACCTCACGAAAACTCTGAAGTTGGTCGAAAAGAAATTTGCGACAAAACCCGGAGCCTCAGCTCAGGTGCTCGGCAAAGATCTCGTCGTCTGCAGCTTGAGCCCCGGCTCGCGGGAGGAACATGCGCAAGTGATCATTAATCGTGACAGCCCCCTGCCCGCGCGACGCGAAATCCGCTGCGTAACATCCCGCACCGGACAGCGGGAGCTGTCCTTTCAATGGGCTCTCCAGGGAGACAAAGGCCAGAAAAGAATCCCGCTCGGAGAATCGATCTTTTCCGACCTGCCGGGAGAGCACAAAGGATATCCCATCGATCTCGCCATCTCCGTCGAGTCGGACGGAATGATTGAAATTACCTTCTCAGACCCGGAAACCGGACGGTCCGAAAGCCAAACGCTGGAATACGAAGAACGGCGCCTCGCCATTCAAAAGAGCCGCATCGCGGAGAGCCTTCAAACCCTCCCGATCAATCAGTGATCATCGCAGCGCCGCAAAAATCACAATTGCTATCACGATCACCCAGGCCACCACGGCAAAGATCAAAATCAGCGGGTTAATCGACGAGGACTTTTGTTTCTCAAGGAGTTCCTTGTGAACCTGCTGAAGCGAAATGCCCTCCAACAGAGCCCGGGCCTCGAGCAGCTCATCTTTTTCCGCAAGCAGGCTTTTAAGCGCCTCATCCTCCGTCGTATCGATAATTTTCCGATCGATCGCCTCAGTTTTCAGCCAGAAAGCGACCGAAATATCCTCCTTCGAAGCTTCGGCTGCATTTATTCCTAAAATTTTTTCTGCTTTTTCTGAAACCATCTTTCCGAGTGTCCCAATAGAAGAGTGAACAACGAAAAATCAACTCTCACTGGATCTTAAATTATGAACTCAAACTTCTGGAACTCACAAAACATCATCATCCTTTCGGTTGGAATGCTCGCCATCCCAACCGGGGCAGCGGCCGGTCTCTACCTGCTGAAGAAATCAAATTCGACCAAAGACACCCCGCCTCCCTATCTTGAGGAAAACGTCTATATCGAGAAAAAGGAGGAGTTCAAAAAAGTGGAAGATCTAGAAGTTCACGATCACGACCATGATCATGAAACCGACCATGAACCGGAGGAAGTCGCCTCCGTCGCTCCGATAAAAGCCATTGCCGTCAGCGAAAAAGCGGTTGTCGTGGAAGAAGAACCCACTCCGGAACCGGAGGTTAAAGAGCCCGTAACCGTTGTGGAAAAGCCGGTTGTCATTCAGGAAAAGAAAGTCGTGGAAAAAATTGTCGAAGCCAAACCCAAGGCAGACCCCGAACAAGTTTCCCGCCTTCTCGGTAGAATTTCGCAGGCAACGGAGGAAAGCAACCTTCACGATCACTACACCGAACTTCGGGACGCTTTTGAGAACGCTACCGTTCTGGAAAGAATTCACAACGTCAGCTTCAACCTGAAAAACCTCCACCTCGATCACCGCGACGAAACCTATCTGGTTTCTGCGATGCAGAACAGCGCGGCGATGCGCAAGTTTCGCAACCACCCCAACGCAAAAATCATGATTCTGGGATATGCGTCAAAAGACAACGATCCCCGCAACAATCGCTTCGCTCTGAACCGGGCAAAAAGCACCGAACACATGATCCACGAGCATGAAAAAATCTTCGGATTCGAAGGACCTATCAAAAGCTGGTGTATCGGCGAAACCGAATCTCTGAGCCTTGAAACCGATGAAGTCTGCCTCCAGCAGAACCGGGCTGCAGAAATCTGGTTAATCGTCAGCGATCACGAAGTCTTCGACGAAGTCGAATCCGATAATTTTACCAAAACAACCGTTAAAGACTCCCATCACGGACACGACGACCACCACTAAGCCATCCGGGATAGATCCATTCGAAGTTCAGGAACCCGGCTCTAACGAGTCGGGTTCTTTCGTTGGCACTCCTCAGAAATCACAATCTCTGACTTTGCCCCCAGTGCGAGACGGGTCGCCCGGTTAACCACATCGCCAGCCACTACCACTTCCCGTTGCCGCAATACATCAATCGTCCCGGTCAACGCAGGCCCGCCCGCCATTCCAATACCTATAGTTACCTCGTGATTGGAAAATAAAGAATTCAACTCTTTAAAAAGTGCCAGAGCCGCCTTGTTCGCTTCATCAACCGGACTTCTTGATTCAGGAGTCGCCCCGAAAGCAGCGGTAAATGCATCTCCCAAATTTTGATGGGTAACGCCCCGAAAACGCTCCACCGGATTGGTAAACTGAACCGCAAAATCCTCCGTTAATCGAATTGCCTCGTCAGGGGGAAGTGTCGCAATCACCTTCTGATATCCCTCCAGATAAACCGCCACGATTACGACCTCCCGCATCATTCCATCCAGAGACTCTTTCCGGTTCAAAATCGCCTCAGTCGTGGAGTGACTGGAGGTCCGCCCCAGCGATTCCCTGATATACTGGCGCTCCCGAAGCCCGGTCACCATTCGGTTGAATTCATATCCCAGAATCCCCAATTCGTCCGTCCCCACCAGGTCGACGCGGGTGCGGAGATCACCGCCCCCAACCCGGGCCGCCGCGGCTGATAATTGATGTAGAGGATCCACGATTAATTTACCCAACAGCCAACTACCGAAAAACGCAAAACTGATGCAGGCCAAAGCGGCACTCGCCGCAAAAAGGCGGTGATCCTCACTGACCAACAATAGGAGCGCAATAACTGGACAAATCCCCGAAGAAACCGCCCAAATCAGGCCCCGCCTCGTTAATGACAGCGAAATGGCACCCGATGTACTCCACGGTTTTTCGTCACTCGAGAAAAAATGTTTATACAGCAATTTTTGACAGAGCAAATCAACCACCAGAAAAACTTGAGACAAAGCTATCGCCGCGCCAATACATACCGAAATCGTGAGCTGAATCCCGAAATCCAGCCCCGCGTCTCGCAGCGGGATCCAAACCGCCGGAATGGTCCCCGCCCAGCCAATCGCCGAAATCCCGGCCCCGAACCAGGGAAGATTAATAACCCGCCGTTTTGCAACCTGACTGTCGGGCTTTTCCCGAAGCAGCGAAAACACCAGCCACCCCCAGAAGCTTAACAAAGGCGTGTAGGCGAGAATGTGATACACATTAACGGCGTTAATAAACCGGTTCGATTCCCCTTCGAAAAATAAAGGAATGATGTGGCGTTGATTATACCAGACATTAAACGCACTCCCCATTACCTGAGAGACAAAAAGGCCGAAGAAAACATAGGCAAGACGCTTCTTCAGCTCCGCGGAATCAACCCGGGAGATCACCTTTTCCGTATCAGGCAGAGAAAAGAAGATCTCCGTCAAATCCGTTTCCAGTTCCACAATATTTTGATAGCGCGCCGCAGGACTCTTTTTCAGGGCGTAGTCGACGATCCGGTCAAACGCCGGGTTCACAGCGGAATCCACTTTGGAGGGAGGAAGCCACATTCCTTTTGGAATTTTACCGGAAAGCATTTGGTAGATCACGACACCAAGGCTGTAGATATCAGCGCGCTGATCCACCCCTTCGTCATTTGTCATCGTTTCCGGCGCGGCATACAGCGCGGTTCCACCCACCGACATTTGCTTTTCCTTACCTACTATTCTGGCCAAGCCAAAATCAACGATCTTCACATCACCCTTATCAGTGATCAATAGATTCGCCGGTTTGATATCGAGATGGACCATATCCCGGGAATGAGCATAGGCTAAGCCATCACATATCTGACGAAGCCAGGAAAACAAATCGCCATCCGAAATATTGCCCTGCTCTATTTTCGTTTCGAGATCCCCGCCCTCAATATATTCCATTACGATATAGGGAATCCCGCTTTGAGTCTCTCCAAAATCGAACACGGAAACAATGTTAGGGTGAGAGCATTGAGCGAGCACTTTTGCCTCTGCCAGAAAGCGACTTCTCAGACCTTCGATCTTTCCCGGTAGGATTTTGATCGCGACCTTCCGCCCCAGCCCGGCCTGAGTACCCAGGAACACAGCCCCCATACCACCGGAACCAATCAGTTCAGTAATATCGAAATTCTCACCGATGTCCTGATTCAAATCATCAACTTCCGGCACCGGAAAAGTTGAAGGCCCCTCCATCTTCATTGGTGACATTTGATCACACTACGTTTACAATTGCAATCATGGATAGTCAGGACCTACCCAAGCACTCATTTCAACCGACGCGGTGGACTTTGGTCCTCAATGTGAAGGAGGATGGGGCCGATGCGGAAAAGGCCCTCGAAGAACTTTGCGAAAGCTACTGGTTCCCTCTATATGCTTTCGCCCGCGGAGCAAAATGGAGTGCCGCCGATGCCGAGGATCTCGTTCAGGGGTTCCTCATGAAATTGGTCGAAAAACGAATGTTCGACGGGGCGGATCAGGAAAAAGGGAAACTCCGAACGTACCTCCTCACCGCCTTTCGGCGCTACGCAAAAGATGAGGCAGTGAAACTCAATGCCTCAAAAAGAGGAGGCAATGTTGAGAAAATTTCTTTCGACTATGCAGAGGCGGAATCCTGGTATGCTGAAGAAAAAATCGAGGGAGAGACTCCCGAACAGCTATATGACAGACAGTGGGCCCTAACCGTTATCGAAAAAGCGCTCGAAAGTATGGAATCCCACGCGGCGGCAAAAGGTAAATTAAAAGAATTTGAACTGATGAAACCTCTACTGATGGAAGAAACCGGTGGAGAGGAATTTGATAGAGTTGGCGCTGCGCTGGGTATCACATCGAACGCGGCGAAAATTCAAATCCATCGGCTGCGATCCCGCTTCCGGGAAACGGTGCGATCGGAGATCAGAGAGACTCAGCTGGACGGAACCGAGGAGGACGATGAACTCCGCTACCTGATGGCCCAACTTTCACGCTGTTCATGAGTCGGAGAAGATTAGGCGGTTTGAACCCGAAAGGGTTGATGAGTCTGGCGGTGGATGAAGAGACATCGGCGGGAAACCAACCGCTTCAGATTCCCGGATTTGAAATCATTTCCGAACTGGGGCGTGGCGCCGCCGGTGCAGTATACGAAGCAACGAATACGGAAACGGGCGAATCGGTTGCTCTGAAGCTCCTCAGTGATGAGCATGTCTCCGACGGTCTGCAGAGAGAACGCATCGAACGGGAGGCGGCGGCGATGCAAGCGCTTTCCCACCCCAACCTCGTTACGGTTTATGATTTCATCGACGACAAATCTGTAGTTGGCATTGTCATGGAACTGGTTCGCGGTCAGACCTTGCGGCACCTCCTTCGGGAAGGCCATGAAATCGCAATAGATGAAGCCGTTCGAATGGTGTCGCAAATCGGATCTGCGCTCCAAGTCGTTCATGACGCAGGCCTAACCCACCGTGATCTAAAACCGGAAAACATACTGCTTGATCAGGAAAAAAATGTTAAAGTCACCGATTTCGGGATCGCTTTCTCCGAAGACTCGGCTGGCCCAAGACTAACTCTGACTGGCATGACTCTGGGCACGGTCGGATATATGTCCCCGGAACAGGCGGACGGGTTCACCAAAGTTGATTTCCGCAGCGATATCTATAGTTTAGCAGTGATCCTACATGAACTCATTACCGGTGAATCTCCTGATGGACGTCTCGAGCCACCGGGACTGTATCGCGACGACCTCCCCGACTATATCAACGAGGCAGTCGTCAAAGCACTAAATGCGAAACCTGAAGATCGTTTCTCCAGCGCGACCGAATTTGTTTCGGCCCTCCAGGGAAAAGATCCTCAGGTAAAACGGGGACTGTTTGATCGTTTTCGGAAGTCTACCACCACTTGAAGGGCAGCCAGGGTTTGTCCTCTTTCTTATCATGCCGGTGATTGTGCTCCCGACTTGAGGTCCGGTGGTAAAAGTCGTCATAAGTCGGCTGCTGATCTTCGACTTTGGTCACTTTCTTAACCCGGGCGGTATGGCCGTCAAATTCAACGTTCATCCACGGGGCACTGGGATTGTCGTTGATCGTCACATAGGCCTTCTCCATTCGGTGATCCAGCAAACACGGCATTGGCGTCAACAGTTCGACATAATAATAGTCATTTCCATGAACCACGGAAGCTCCGTAAATTTTATTTCCCCGGGCGTCTTTACCCTGGAGTCCGTAGTAATCGTAGATGGTTACCGTCCGGTTATAAGTGCGGGCCTCCGCTGCCTGAGCGGCAAAAAGAAAGACCGTTGCGATGGCGCCGAGAAAGAAAACAAATCGGCGGCGGGGTTTGGGATAAGTTGCGTTCATGATTACAATCTAGTTGGCTTATTATACCAAGTCAGACGACCCAATTTTCCCTCTATTCCTATTTTTCGACATTTATCCGGAACGATCCCAGCTTCCCCTCTACACCTGCTATGGGAATGATGTGAAGAATGGATGATGACGCTCGAATCGCGCACTTTTTGGAGAGAGACGGAAACTGTACCCTGTACAGTCCGGGATTGTACAGGGTACAATCGGCCTCCGGACTCCCGCGAAACGCGTAAAATGGGCCTTATGCCATCGCCACTCGAACCTTGCGCTCCGCAATCATTTCCTTCCAACTTTAGCTTTGCGTTTGAGGCATCGTAGGCAAGTCTTTTCCCGTTATCCTTCTCCAATATGCAGATTTGGCTCATCTTTTTCAGCGCAGTGATTTTACTGGGAATTTTTTCCCAATGGTTGGCTTGGAAATTCCGCTTTCCCTCGATTCTCGCACTGCTCGTTTTCGGCTTTATCGCCGGTCAGTTTTATGACCAAAGCGCCATCGTCAATGATGATGTGGTTTTTGCGGTGGTCTCCCTCTCGGTCGCAATTGTGATGCTGGAAGGGGGGCTCACGCTCCATTTCCGTGAGCTGCGGGACGCCGGGACTCCGCTACTCCGACTCATCAGCGTGGGGGCAGCCATCACCTGGCTGCTTTCAACTCTGGCCCTGCACTTTCTGGGGAATTTCAGCTGGCAGGTTTCAACCCTGATCGGTGCGATCCTCGTCGTGACCGGCCCGACGGTGATTGGCCCCCTCCTACGAAATGTCCGACCGAAACGACATCTCGATTCAATTTTAAAATGGGAAGGCATCGTGATCGATCCTATCGGGGCGATTCTGGCCGTCCTCGTCTTCGGCGCGATCTTCGGTCACGGTGACCACAGCCTCTCGTTCGGCGAAACTCTGACCAACCTGAGCCTCACGATTCTGGTCGGTTGCGGGATCGGATTTGTCGTTGCCAAAGCGCTCCTGTTTGTGCTGAAACGGCACTGGATTCCGGACTTTTTACAAAGCTCCGTTCTGCTCGCGATCTGTCTCGCCGTATTTACGATTTCAAATCTGCTCCAGCACGAGTCAGGCCTGCTAACGGTTACCATCCTGGGAATCGGGCTGGCCAATCAGCATCACACTCAGGTTCGACACATTCTGGAGTTCAAAGAAAACCTCCGCGTTATCCTGATTTCCTGTCTCTTCATTGTGCTGGGAGGCCGCGTCGGTCTTGCCGAAATCATGGCAGTGTGGAAGGAAGCGCTTCTGGTGATCGCGGCTCTCATCCTCGTAATCCGACCCGCTTCGGTTTTCCTGAGCACGATCGGGACTTCTTTAAAAGGCCGCGAAAAAACGTTTCTCGCGCTAATGGCCCCACGGGGGATCGTGGCGGCTGCGGTCGCCGCTATTTTCTCTCTGGAACTGGCCAACCAGGGCGGATACGCTGAAGAAGCAGCTAAAATTGTGCCTATGGTTTTCAGCATCATCTTCGGGACGGTCACCTTTTACGGACTTCTTGCGGCTCCTATCGCGCGCAAACTCGGACTCGCGTCTCCGAATCCACAAGGCCTGGTTTTTGCCGGTGCCAATGACTGGACGATCAAAATCGCAACGGCCCTGCAGGAGGAGGAATACCGGGTCCTGGTCATCGACTCCAACTACAACAACATCAAAAAAGCCCGGATGGCAGGGGTGCAGGGTGTCGTGGCCAATGTCATTTCCGATTTTGCGACGGAAGAGATCGATCTTTCCGGAATCGGACGCTTGCTGGCGGTGACGCCCAACGATCAGGTGAATTCACTGGCCTGCATCGGATTTTCCCATCCGCTGGGCCGGTCAAATGTCTTCCAACTGCAACCAGTTGATAATGGATTAACCGAGCGGAAATCCTCGTCCTTCGAACTGTCGGGGCGCCACCTGTTCGGGAAAGGCGTGACCGCAGCAAAACTTCACGAATTCCAGAAAACGGAGTCGGAAGCCAAGCTGACCCCGATCACGGACGAGTTCACCTATGAAGATTTCCAGAAACTGCATGGTGACGATGTCATCCCCATGTTCATCATTCGCGAAAATGGCGATCTTTCCGTTATCACACCGGAATCAACAGAGCCGGCCGAAGGCGACACCGTGGTAAGCCTCGCCACCGTGCTGAAAAAAATCGATGTGTAGAAAGCAATCGCGCCAATTTCCGAAGTCGCGTCGAAGGTATTTGATGCCAGTTTGACAACACTTATGGATCTGAAAAGGCGTCACTTTCTCGCCGGTGCGGTAGCTACCGGCATGTCCCCCCTCATCATTGGACAAAACAAATCCGGGAAAAAATACCGCACCGCTCTGATTGGAAGCGGCTGGTGGGGCATGAATATCCTCCGGGTCGCCCTCGCCGACGGCAGCTGTGACATCGTTGCACTGTGCGATGTCGATGCCGACGAGCTGGAAGTCTCCGCCGATGAAGTTGAAGGGCTCACCGGTAACATGCCGAAAATGTATCGTGACTACCGCGAAATGCTGGAGAAGGAAAATCTCGAGATCGTCATCATTTCCACGCCGGATCACTGGCATTCGCTGCAATCGATCGCCTGTGTCCAAGCCGGTGCTCACGTCTTTGTCGAAAAACCAACCGGTCACACTGTTCAGGAAAGCCGTGCTATGGTCAACGCCGCCCGCGCAGCCGAACGGGTCGTCCAGGTCGGACTCCACCGCCGCATCGGCCCTCACCATGTCAGTGGCATGAAGTTTCTCAAAGAAGGAGGCGCCGGTGAGATCGGAATGGTCCGGATGTTCGCCCACGGAGGTGGAGGCAAAGAAGCCCCCACCGCCAACTCAGAAGTTCCCGACAATCTCGATTGGGATCTCTATTGCGGGCCGGCACCGCTGCGTCCGTTTAATAAAAAAATCCATCCCGGCGGATTTCGTAACTTTCTTGATTTCGCGAACGGCACCCTTGGCGACTGGGGCGTTCACTGGCTCGACCAGGTGCTCTGGTGGAGTGAGGAGAAACACCCCAAATCAGTTTATTGCACCGGCGGGCGCCCCATCCGTGGCGAAGCGGTTCTCAATGAAAAAGAGCAAACCTCTGACGCCCCGGACCATCAGGTTGCCACCTACGAATTTGAAAACTTCACTGCCGTCTGGGAACACCGCCGCTTTGCCGGAAACGGCCCGGAAAACTCCAAAGTCGGCTGCTATTTCTATGGATCAAAAGGCACCTTTCACATGGGCTGGCGCGACGGATGGACGTTTTACAATCCCAAAGGCGATGTCGTCGCTCACGAAGATCCCAAATTCGACAACGAGAAAGACGGTCACAACGTCCCTCCTCTCTGGCGCGACTTCATTGAATCAATCGAAGAGAAACGTCACCCCGTCGCCGATGTTGAGATCGGCCACCTTTCCACCAATCTCAGCCTTCTCGGCATGCTGAGTTGGAAAGCCGGTCGCAGTATCAAGTGGGATGGCGAGAAAGAACAAATTATCGGCGATCCTGAAGCGAACCAGCTGCTCCGCAGAGAGTATCGCGGCGAATGGAAGTACCCGGAGGTCTAAACCGGTCTTAATTATCGATGAATACTCTTGGGGAAGCATCCCCGATGAGTATTTTCCCGCTTCAAAACGGTCCAATACTGGTCCATAATGGGGAATGTCTCTTCTCATCAAAAACGGGGAAATCGTCACAGCCCGGGAGCGCCGCTTTGCTGACATTTATTGCGAAGGGGAAACGATTACCGAAATCGGGGAAAACCTCGACCGATCCGCTGATGAAGTGATCGACGCCTCGGGAAAATATGTCTTCCCGGGATTCATCGATCCCCATGTTCATATCTACCTCCCTTTTATGGGGACCTTTTCGAAGGACGACTACGATTCCGCGAGCCGAGCCGCGCTGGTTGGGGGGACAACCACGCTGATCGAAATGTGCTGCCCGTCGCGATCGGAGGAACCTCGCGACGCCTTTAAATTGTGGAATTCCAAGGCTGAAGGCATTTCTGCCTGCGACTACTCCTTCCACATGGGAGTGACCGGATTCGATGACTCCCGGGAAGAGCAACTTCGTGAAATCGTGGAAAAAGAGGGCATCACCTCATTCAAAGTATTCCTCGCCTACAAAGGAGCTTTCGGTATCGACGACCGCGAACTCTATCAGACCCTGAGGCTCGCGAAGGAACTGGGGGTCGTCGTCACCGCCCACTGCGAAAACGCGGATCTCGTCGCTGAGACTCAGGCAAAACTGGTCGCGGAAGGCAAACTGGGTCCGGAATGGCACGAACCATCGCGCCCCGTTACCGTCGAAGCCGAGGGATGTTCCCACCTTATGGCATTCGCTGAAATGACGGGCGCCGAGGTCTATGTGGTTCACACCTCCTGCAAACCTGCCGTTGAAGCCATTACCTCGGCAAAAGTTCGCGGTGTTAAAGCGACCATTGAAACCGTGATTCCCTATTTGATTCTCGATAGCTCCTACGCGGAACGCCCCGATTTCGAAGGAGCAAAATTTGTCATGTCGCCCCCGATTCGTTCACGGGAACACCAGGACTTTCTATGGAAAAAACTGGCCGACGGCACAATCGCCACAGTAGCGACCGATCACGCGCCTTTTGATTTCCATACTCAGAAACACATGGGCCATCCCGATCCGGAAAAAGCGGTGGATGCTAAATTTAACCCGCTTCATCGACCGGCGGACTTCACCCTGATCCCTAACGGAATCCCATCGGTAGAGGATCGAGTCAACCTTCTCTATACTTATGGCGTGACTACCGGGAAGATTGATTTATCGACCTTCGTCGCCGTCGCCTCTACCAATGCGGCAAAACAATTCGGGCTTCACCCACGGAAAGGTGACATCACGATAGGTGGCGACGCCGACCTCGTGGTTTACGACCCCGATTATCGCGGTGTGATTTCAGTCGACACCCAATTAATGAATACCGACTACAGTGGATTTGAAGGCGTTGAGATCAAAGGACGCCCCTCGGCAACCACCATCAGAGGAACGGTTGCCGCCCGGGACGGTCAATTTATCGGCACGCCGGGACTGGGAAAACTCCTCCGGAGAAAGACCCGTTAAATATACATCACGATGGACCCATTTTTAAAAGCAGCCATAGACGAAGCGATGGAAGGACTTGCCGAAGGTGGCATCCCGATCGGAAGCGTTCTCGTTCACGACGGTAAGATTATCGGTCGTGGTCACAATCGCCGCGTCCAGAAAGGCAGCCCAATTCTCCACGGGGAAATGGACGCTCTCGAAAATGCCGGGCGACAACCGGCTGCGATCTATAGAGAGTGCACGATCTACACCACTTTATCGCCCTGCAGCATGTGCAGCGGAACGATTCTACTATATGGAATCCCCAAAGTTATCGTTGGCGAAAATCAAACCTTTACCGGTGAAGAGGAGTGGCTCCGAAGTCGAGGGGTCACCGTGGAAGTCCTCCAGAACGAAGATTGCGTGTCGATGATGCGCTCGTTTATTGAGAACAAACCGGAACTTTGGAACGAAGACATCGGGGTATGACTCCTGACAAATCCGGGGAATTTTCGCTGCATTTCGAATCGGGTAACGAAGCCTTCGGAAACGGGGAATTTGACCAGGCGCTTCGTGCCTACTCCCGCTCGTATCAGATCAATGCACGTCACACGGTCTTAAATGGCAATATCGCAGCGACGCTCTACGAACTGGGTCAGTTCGACAGAGCTAAAAACTTTGCGAAGCGCGCCATCGAACTCAATCCTGAATTTAATCGCCCCCACGTCACTCTGGGAATGCTTCACCTCCTCAATGAAGACTTTTCGCTGGGATGGCCGGAATACGAATGGACAGCTACGCTCGCGGACAAATTTAAAACCCTCCCGGAGGAGCGAAAATGGAGAGGCGAATCTCTCCGGAACTGTCGAATCGTCGTGATTGATGAACAGGGCTATGGGGACACCATCCAATTCCTGAGATTCTCCCGCTTTCTCGTGGAAGCCGGGGCCGAAGTGTTTTTGGACATCAAAAAGCCCCTGCGGCGCCTCGGCGAAGCGAATCCGCAGCTGGGCTCGGTTTTGCAATCCGATCAAGCCCTGGAGTTCACCTACTGGACCCGCCTGCTCAGCATTCCCGCTGTGATCAATGCTGAAGCAAAGCAGATCCCTACAACGCCCGGTTATCTGGTCGCTCCTCCTCTAAGAGCGGACAGCCGGATAAATCATGTGTCCGGCCGGAAAATCGGAGTGATTTGGAAAGGAAGCGACGTCAACGGCCGCGACAAAATCCGCTCGGTTCGACTCTCTGATCTGAAACCTTTGATTCAGCTTTCGGAAGCGCACGCCGACCTCCATTTTTTCCACCTCCATCACCAATCCTTCGGCGAAGAAATCAACCAGGCCGGTTTGGCGGGAGCCATTACCGAGCTACACAATGAAATTTCCGATTTCGCCGATCTCGCAGCGGTAATTCACTCACTCGATCTGGTGATCACCATCGACACCGCTGTAGCCCATCTTGCGGGAGCTCTGGGGAAAAAGACTTACTGCATCCTTTCCCATGTCCCAGATTGGCGCTGGGGAATCAATCGGAGTGACTCCCTCTGGTATCCGAACACAAGGTTGTTTCGGCAGCCGATACCCGATGACTGGCAGTCGCCTATCGATCAAATAATCCAGGAAGTCGCTCACTTCTAAAAGAAATGGGCCGGAAGCCCGGGGAGGCTTCCGACCAGTATCGGGAGAGACAACTAAAGGTTTCGGGGGTTATATTGCGGGCCGGGTTTTCACCCGGATCAAAAAGTGTATCAATCATACACCTTAATCGCGTATGTAATACCTTAATTGCGTATTTGACGGAATTTTGTGACGTAATCTTACTTTTTTTGTGAATTAACCGAAATTCCGGTCACACCCCGCCTCTTCGCGACTATTTTAAGAGAACAACATGGATAAAAGCGATCAGGAATTGTTTGTCAGGCAAGTCCGCGAGCACCACGCAAGTTTGCGAGGTTTCGTCAGATCGCTGGGCGTCAACCCGCTTTGGGTGGACGACATTGCTCAGGAAGCTTTTATCGTGGCCTACAATCGACTCGATGAATTCGATAAAGATCGGGACTTTGGCGCATGGTTGCGAGGGATCGCCCGTAATTTGGTGATCAACGAACGCCGGAAGGATGCCCGCAGAAAACGGATTATTTCTGACAATCTGACGGATGTGCTTCTTTCCACCTCTTCCACCCCGGAATACGAAGCAGAAGAACTGGGCGACCGGGGTCTCGCTAAGGTCAATGCTCTCAGGGAATGCATTCGGGAGTTGCCCGAGAAAAGTCTCTCTCTGATTAAAGCAAAATACGAAAATAACTCTTCGGCGCTCGATATTGCCGAAACCTTTGGAATGAAGCCCCCGGCGGTTCGGAAAGCTCTGGAACGCCTTCGCGCTTCCCTTCGGAAATGCATGGAAAAAAGAATGGAATTATTCGGTGCTTAACTAAACTTAAATAATGGAATCCAACGATTCAGAAACTCTGATTGACCGCCTTGTCGCCGGGGAAGCCTCCGACTTCGAAGTGGCACGTCTCAGTGAGATGGTAGGCAGAGATCCAACTCTGGCCGAGGAGTTGAGAGAGGAATTGCAATTTTCTGAATGGATTCGGCACGCCGTAAGGGACGATGCTTCAGCTCAGGATCAGTCCCTTTTCGATTCTCTGGAATTTCGGGATCTCTCCGTCGAAGAACGAGTCAGCCTGGCCCGGGACGGCGATTTGTCATCGGCGGCAGCGGATGAGTTAGCCAGAAACCTGCTCGACGCTCCGGATCTCGCCGCCAACCTTCGATCCGAGTTGTTCGAAGATGAAATGATCGCTCAGATCGTTTCGAGCGCTAAAAGTGAGAACGCTTTTGTCGATTCGCTAGTGACCCGCATGTGGGCCGAAACCAATGAAGATCATTTTGTAGAGGATTTCTCCAAAAAACTGGAGGAAATCGAGCGGGAGCAACCCGACAACGTGGTGGCCTTCCCGGGACGTTCCTGGAAAACCAAGGTCGCAGCCGTTGCGAGTCTTGCCGCGGCGGTCGCCATCGGTGCCTTTTTTATCACATCCGGACTGGAAAGCAGCCTTTCCTCCGGCGCGGTCGCGAAAATCAGGAAATCGACCGTCGACGCGATCTGGGCGCCTGATTCCCAACCCAATCGCGAAGGAAAATTCGTAAAAGGAACTTACCGGCTCGAATCCGGTGCCGTGTCGATCGAACTGGCAGACGGAAAGTCGCTCGCCGTTCAAGGCCCCGCAGTTTTTGAAGTTGATGACAGTGGCGACGCCGTCTTGCTGGAAGGAATCGCCCTGGCAACCAGCGACCGAACCGATCTGACGACAGGTCAACCCATCGGGATCGGACTTTCAGCCAAAAACGTGCGCTTTTCGAAAGGAGCCATCACCGTGGGACTGGATGCCCGTTCCAGCGACTCAACGGAGGCGATTGTGTTCTCCGGCGAAACCGGTATCTGTATGTCCGAGTCCACGATTTGCCGCGATGTCTACGAATTCGAGGCGATCAAAGCGGATCACTCCCACTCTAAGTTTGTCGATGTTCCCTACAATCCCCGGGCTTTTTCGAAAGCGTGGGAACTGGTTTCGGGTATCGAAAAGAATCTCGGAGATATTGTCATTGAATTGCCCGGCATTACTTCCAGTTCAAAACAGAGTGATTCCGGGGAAATCCGGGTGTTTGTGGAAAGAGAACGCTTCAAGCCTGAGTCAACCATGGAGGTCGATGTGATCCGTCCCGGATATTTCGCCAGCAGCAGCGACAGCAAAACCGAAGGTCGTGCTCTGGCTTCCAACGGCGAAGAAATGCGAAGCTACCTCCTCCAACTTTGGAAAAATGAAGACCAGCCCGAGGATGAAGAGATCGAAGCCTCTATGACCTTCGATCACCCGGTAGTGGGTGTGATTTTCAGCTCGGAAAGACTTTGGGAGAGCGATCGGATGGTGGGCGCTTCCACTCAGCACCTCGCAGAAAATTCCAATCGCGGTCTTGATTCAATCGGTGACCAGATCCTTCTGAGCGAAGACGGTCGCACTCTCAATTTGAAATTGAAAAGCAACGCGACTGACATCGATCAGGTTAGAGTGCTTGTGGCTTTGAAGTAAGCATGTTCGCTGACGAAATTCGTGAGTACCTGCTCTCGAAACCGGGAGCGACCGAGGAGCAGCCCTTTGGTCCGGATGTTTTGGTTTACAAAATCAGAGGCAAGATGTTTGCCACTCTCGGTGTCGACGATCACGACGGCCTGGGCCGCAGCAATCTAAAATGTGATCCGGATCGGGCCGAAACGCTTCGTGAAGAGCACGAAGCGATTCTCCCCGGCTACCACATGAACAAACGTCATTGGAATACCCTCGTTCTTGACGGCTCTCTTTCGTCCCGGCTGATTCAGGATCTAGTCGACCATTCCTATGATTTGGTCGTTGCCAAACTTCCGCGAAAAGTAAGGGAAGAGTTGACCTCTTAAATTGCGGCTACATTATTCCGTCGTCTTCTCGCGGAACTTGAAATGGCACCACTCAACTTGATTCACCACCCGACACTCCTGCTTTTCACCGCAATTATGTTTCCCGTCCTTTTCAGCGGTTGCGGCGGAAATTCCGAGGCGGAGACCCGCATCGGAGAGGGAGTCAGCGCCGCCGAAGGCGAGGTTATCCCTCTCCCTCCCCGGGAATTTCGGGCCGCCTGGGTTGCGACGGTCGACAATATCGACTGGCCATCAAGCCCGACTCTGACCGTTGACGCTCAGAAAAGCGAAGCCGTGGCGATCCTCAACCGGCTCCAGGCCCTGAATATGAACGCGGTGATTTTTCAGGTGCGGCCACAAGCCGATGCGCTCTACCAGTCGAGTCATGAGCCCTGGTCATACTACCTGACCGGCGAACAGGGCAAGGCCCCGAGCCCGCTTTACGATCCCCTTCAATTTTGGATCGATGAAGCGCATAAGCGGGGCATTCACCTTCACGCCTGGTTCAACCCCTACCGGGCTAACCACAAAGCCAACCGGGGCCCGATCAGCAACTCCTCGATCGTTAAACAAAATCCGGAGCTGGTCGTAAAACTGGGAGACGAAGGTTACTGGTGGATGGTCCCTACGGAAAAAGAATCGAAAGTGCGCTCCACCAACGTGATTATGGATGTGGTGTCCCGTTACGACATCGACGGGGTTCATTTTGATGACTACTTTTACCCCTACCCCGCCTATCACAAAGGTCAGGACTTTCCAGACGATACCAGCTATCAAATCTATACTGAAAGCGGGGGGAAATTGAACCGGGGAGACTGGCGCCGTGATGCTGTGAACCAATTTATCCGCGAGCTGGGTCCGAAGATAAAGGCGGAGAAAAGCCACGTGGAATTCGGGATCAGCCCCTTCGGGATCTGGCGCCCCGGCCATCCGAAAAACGTGATTGGTATGGACCAATATTCCGTTTTGTATGCCGATGCCCGTCTATGGCTTCACCAGGGTTGGGTTGATTACTTTATGCCGCAGCTCTACTGGCCGATTTCCGCGAAAAACCAAAGCTTTTCCGAACTGCTAGTCTGGTGGAAAGAGCAAAACTTAAAAACACGTCACCTCTGGCCGGGACTCAGTATCGCGGGCGCCGGAGAATCCGAAAAAGCCACCGAGTTGGTTAATCAGGTAAAATTTACCCGCGACCTGACCCCGGATAGCTCCGGAGCCTGTCTTTTCAGCATGAAACACCTCATGAATAAAGAGTTTCAGGGAGCGATAGCATTGAAGCAGGGGCTCTGGGCGGAACAAGCGCTGATTCCTTCCAGCCCCTGGATTGATAACACTCCCCCCGCACCACCAACAGTCGATTTATTCAGCAATCGTGAGGAGATTCTTCTGACCCGATTCAAACCAGCCGGCGAGGAAGCCGTCTTTCAATTTATCCTCAACGAGAAACGAAACTCGAAATGGATGCCCGCCAAAATCGTGCCCGGCGTTTACCGGAGTTACGAAGTGAAAGAGGGCGTCGAGGGAATTGCGGTCCGCTCGGTGGATCGTCTCAGAAATGTCAGTGCACCTGTCGTGGTTGAAATCAGCAGGTAGGACTCAGAGCTGAACGGCAGTGGGAGGCTCTGCAAAATTTTGATAGAACCGGTCGAGTTTCCCGGGGATCACCTCCCCATCCTCGATTATAATGCGGAACTTCGCCCAGTAAGGCTTTTCCGGAGTGATTTCGAACCCTTCGTCCACCATCGGAGTAAAGACAAAATAGGGTTTTGAAGGATGCAGTCGCACCGCCTGAGGATGCCGGAAATTTGAGGGATGAGCCATGATCGTAACACTGGCGTGTCCCCCATTGAGCGGCCCGTTCATACTGACCCATTCAGGGCGGGAGTGATTTCCATCGCTACGGGTGAGTTTTTCACTCGTCAAAAAGTTCGCCGGCGGGGCCTCCTTTTTCGAAGCCGGCAGCCATTCCGAGGTCCCCCGAATTGCCATCCCGCCATAGTGATATTTTTCAATCACCAGAGGTGATTCCCCCGCACATCGCTGATCGATTTCGATATCAACAATCCGGAACTTTTCACCGTCTGCCCGATACCACGACCGAACCACCCAGTTTTCCTTCAAAACCGCTTTTGGCCCTCCAGGAGCTGACTGATCTTCATATAAATTTTCCGCTGAAAACCCGGCAAAGGCCACTCCCCCGGTTGCTCCGGTTGCCTTGAGAAACCGAACCGTTCCCTTCTCCAACTTCTGGTTCCAAAACTCGGTGGGCCGCCCTTCAAATTGCGTTTTAGTCCAGGCGAAAAATAGCGCATGCTGATGAACATGATCAGCGGGATAGTCCCCGGTTACCACCTTCCCCTGCGGAGTCCAGAGCGGGTGGATATACCCCGTTCTCGTGTAGAAAGCCTCATGATCCGCCTCCTCCGGAGTCGGCTTCTTTATGAATCGGAGAATCGGAGCGCCGGTCTGCTGCAGTTCAATGGCCGCGTCAGTCTCAGTGCACCCCATCATGCCGTCCGCCTTCACCGGCTTAACGGAATATCGAATTGACTCTCCCGCAGCGAGCGGAGCATTTAGCCGCCAGACGATTTGATCTTTAGGCCCCGCAATCACCTGGGCGAGTCCTCCTTCAGGCTCGAGCATCGCCGCGCGCGCTCCTTTCGGGATCCCGACAATCTCAGCGGAAACTAGGGTTCCGACCTCCCGATCGTACCGGCCGGCGTCCACTTTAATTTCAATCGGAGCCGATTTGAGAACCGGGGAAAACAAAATACAAAACGCCGCAATCCAGATGCCTTTCATAGAAAGACTCTAACGCCGCGAGTTTCAGGACTCAATTGCCCGAATCAAGGATGTTTGTGCGAAGAGCGCGACGACCGGTGATCATTTTTCACCTGATGACTACCGGACATATGTGAGGATGGCTTCTTGGATTTCCATCCATCACTGCGCCCCTTAAAACCACCTCGCTGATTCGATAACGAGAGTACCCCAAAAACCAACGCCACCAGAATTCCGGCAACACCCACCCAGAAACCACCAATCGCGGTCCAGTGAATGTTGTGAACTTTTGCAGGTTTGGGATCGGTATTTCTCGATAGACGCGGCAATTTCATAGCAGGCAGAGGGACGTAGAGAAACGCCGCGTCATGCACAAAAAAGTGAGGAATTTCCCTTCGCCTATTCCAATGCAGCAGCGAGCTGAGCCACTAATCCCATGCCCATCTGGGAGATCACCCGATAATCACTTTGCTGGAGCGCCTGTCCTCCACGGTTACTCTGAGCAACGCCCGTGAGTAAGCCGTCCGGAGTCAAATAAGCTTCCAATCCTGCGAAGGTTTTCCGCGAAACTTCCAAATATTCATCTGGCAGAAGACCGTTTTTTACCGCGATAGCCAATGCAGCGGCGATTCCCGCTGAACCCGAAGTATCTGAGGGAACCTCCTCGTGGAGAAAACAGTTCCAAAGCCCGTTCTCCTTCTGATACCCGCGCACCCATGCAGCAAAACGCTCCACTTCAGTTTTTAAATCCGCTATATCCTGATCTCCTTTAAATTCGCTGAGCGTTCTCACCAAGCCCAGAGAGTACCAGGCCGTTCCCCGCGCCCAGTTTTGGAAAGAACGATTTCCCCCGCGATGATAACGCAACCAGCAGTCCTCATTGTGAATAAGGCGCTCCCGTCGAAGACGAAGCTGTTTCAGCGCAAGTTCGATCAAAGACTGATCATTGCGCTGGCTCCCGATAACCATCATGGGATAGGCAATGGTGTAACTACCTTCCGCAGAAGTCGTCCCACCATCTCTGACGCAACCCTCTTCGTCCTGATGACTCATCCAGAATTCAATCACCTTTTTAAAGACCGGATGCCCGGGATCAAGCTTCGCGATAATTGCATTGGGCAGAGTCGACTCGATATCGGACACGATTCCATCGTTCGGCCGGCTTTTGGGATCCTCATAAATGAGCCGCTTTTTCTCATCGAAAAAGTAGCCGACATGACTGTGAAGCGCCTTTTCGAAACGGGCTTCGCCTTTTGCGTGGAACAGGTCGTAGAGACCATCCATCACGCAGCCTTCCATCCAGCCCCAGGGCTGCAAACTGACCGGCGATGCCATTTGCTTGTAGAACTCGGAAAGAGAATCGGTCTTCTCAGCAAACAACAAGTGAGGCTGAAGCGCGGCATGATCTTTTCGATCCGAATCGACGTGAAAAAACCAGACCGGATTCTCCCCCTTCGTCATCACCAGAGAAATTCCCTCAGCGGCAACCGCTCGGGTTTGCTCTTCGGTCAGAATCAATTCAAAAGGCTCCAGAACCGGGGCAAAACGAATATCCAGTTCTCCGATTTTTTCGCCGGACTCAGCCAGGCGCACATCGATAGCGATCAGCTCTCGCAAATCGACTGCAATCGTGAATCGGAGCCGTCCTTTTCCTGTCGAAGGGAGATCATTCCATTTCAGGACTGGATTCTGGCTCGCACCCGTTACCGGAACCGGAAAAGCATTCCACCCGAAAGGGAGACGTTTCCCTTCGGCCAGCGGAATACCGGACAACTTTGTGATTTCCGGGTGCCGGTAAACTATCGCCGAGTCTCCAGCCTCTTGAGAAACACCGAAAGTGGCTGATCCCATCAGGATAGCCCCGCTACTTTTAACAAAATTACGCCTTTTCATTTAGAAATTCAACTCGCCGCGCCTCAGAGAAATTGCCGTTCACGAGTCACGCGGTCATCGATCCTATTCTCAATATGTTCAAGGCGAAACCGTTAAATCAGGAACGATCAACCCTGTTCAGGCAACGGATCCTCGCCAATGAATCCCCCGCCAACCAAATTCGAATTGAAGACGACAATATTTGCCAGCAGTAGTAGAGTAGCTCTCTACATCACGGGTGCGGCACGAAAAATGCACCCGCCTCTCTCTCATCGATCGGAAATGAACGAAAACATCGCAAAAAAAACTGAAATATTGCAACAAGGTCTCAACTCATTGGACCGGGACTACAAAGATGTGATCGAGTGTTTCCGTGAAGTGCTGCGGTCCACTCCGACGCCTGATCTTGCCCTCGTGCTCGACGAATCGCTGTCTCAGGAAGATTGGGAAAAAATTGATACCAGCGCAGCCTCCCAGGTGATCTCAATCGCGTTTCAGTTGCTCGATATGGTGGAGGAACGGGTCGCCCATGATACGCGGAGAAACCGGATGGAAACCCTCGGGCCCGCAGGCGAAAAAGGCCTCTGGCCGCATTGCTTCAAATCGCTCAAAGAAGCCGGCGTTTCTGAGGAGGCAATTCGGGAAGCGTTTCGACTGGTCCGCATTGAACCTGTCTTCACCGCCCACCCGACTGAGGCGAAAAGACCCAGCGTGCGCGAACGCCATCGCGAAATTTACGAGTTGCTCTGTCACTACAAATCGCTTCCGGAAGAGTCACCGGAATACGATGAATCAAAACAGAACTTTATTACAGCCCTGGAGGGACTTTGGCACACCGGGGAGATCCACGTCGAAAAGCCCACCATCGAAAGAGAACTCCGCAACGTCCTCTATTACCTGAGAGAGGTCTTTCCCGACACTCTGGAGACCGTCAGTCGACGCCTCACTCAAGCCTGGGAACAGGCAGGATATCATCCCGACAAACTGCCCGGGGAGGATGGACTGCCAAGAATTCGTTTTGGCCTGTGGATTGGAGGAGACCGTGACGGACATCCCTTTGTGACCTCCGAAGTAACCCGGGAAACCCTGTCCGAACTTCGAAAGCAATCCGTGAAACTATACCGCGGTGAACTTGCCCAAATCGCAGATGCACTCTCCGTTTCGATGCCGCCGGAAGAGACGCCTTCCGCGCTCCGGGAACGGACCGGTTTCCTCGCAGAGCGACAGGGCGAAAGCGGGGCCGGAATTCTGGACCGGAATATCGGGGAGCCATGGCGCTCAATGTGTTATTTGCTCAGGAGCGAACTGGATTCCAGCAGCCAACTTTCGATCTCTGATTTCCGAAATGATATCGCGCTTCTCGGCTCGTCCCTTTCGGAGATCGGCGCTCACCGCCTCGAAGAGCGGTATATCAAACCTCTGCTCCACAAAATCGATGTCTTCGGATTTCATATGGCGTCACTCGATATTCGCCAGAACAGCGATTTTCACGACAAAGCGGCCGCCCAGTTGTTTACAGCGGCCGGAGTTGCCGATGGCGCGGACTTCGCCAATTGGCCGGAAGAAAAGCGAGTCGAGTTTTTAACTGCCGAACTTGAAACCAACCGGCCCTTTCTCCACACAGATCAAATCGCCGGGGAAAATGCCGCTGCCGTTCTGGAGTGTTACAAGGTTCTCGCTTCACAATACCGAAATTTTGGAAGTGATGCCGGGCTGGGCGCATTGATCGTCAGTATGTCCCGTCAGCTTTCCGATCTTCTTCTGGTACACCTCTTCGCCCGTGAAGCCGGACTGATCGTGCAACGTGACGGAAACCGGGTTTGCCCTCTTCCAGTTGTTCCACTCTTCGAAACGCTGGAGGACCTTGATCACGCTGCAGGTATTCTCGATCAATACCTCTCCCACCCTGCGGTGAAGCGCAGTCTGGAGAAGGGTGCGTCCCAGCAAGTTATGCTGGGCTACAGTGACAGTAACAAAGACGGCGGCATCATCGCCAGCCAGTGGGCGGTTCACAACGCTCAGCAGCGCATCACCGAGACGGCGGAAAAACACGGAATTTCGATACGTTACTTCCACGGTCGCGGTGGAACGGTCTCCCGCGGAGCAGGCCCGACTAACTGGTTCCTTCGGGCGCTACCTCACGGCTCTCTCGGTGGCGATTTCCGAATGACGGAACAGGGCGAAACTATCGCAAGGAAGTATGCCTACCCGGAAAATGCCAACTACCACATCGAGTCGATGATAGCCTGTGTGACTCGCGCCACCGTGTTGCATCGGGAGACCAAACCGGAAGTTGATCCCGGCATTGAACTGCTGCCGAAACTGGCGGAATGGAGTCGCCTTGCCTACCGCGATCTCCTCGGGGAAAAAGATTTCATGACCTTTTATCGGTCGGCGACACCTATCGATGCTCTCGAGCAAACCCAACTCGGTTCGCGCCCGTCGCGACGGAGTGGATCGGCGACGCTCGACGATCTTCGGGCCATCCCCTGGGTATTCAGTTGGACACAGTCGCGTTTCTATATACCGGGATGGTATGGTGCAGGCTCAGCTCTGGATAAACTGGCAACGGAATCCCCTGACGAATTCGCTCACCTCTCCGAAATTATATCCAAGTCGACTCTGGCCCGCTATATTTTCACCGGTGTAGAAACCAATATTCTCAGCACCAATTTGGAGCTGATGCGACAATATGCGGCGCTGGTAGAATCGGAAGAGGTCCGAAGCCGATTTATGTCTAAAATCGAAAGGGAACTGGAGCTGACCGGTAAACATTTGAATTCTCTGTTCCCCGCTTCAATTCACAACCGCCGCCCTCGATACGCGGCAACGTTAAGACTCCGGGAAGATCCGTTGAGAAAACTGCACCTCCAGCAAATCCGGCTATTGAAAGAATGGCGGTCCTCGGGTGACGATTTGCCGCGGGAGCTCGTCTTTTCGATCAGCGCAATCGCGAGCGGCCTGAGAACTACCGGCTAGGAGATTAAAAGCGGAAGGATTTGTGAAACTATTATCAGGGGTGGGCGTTCAATCGGGCATCACACTCCGCATGATATACCGACTTTTCGTTTCTCTATTTCTTTCCGGCATTCTCGCCACCGCAGTTTTGGCACAGAGACCGGGTGCGACCGGAGTGGTTCACGAATTGGAATTTCAATCGGTGAAGCGCAGCTATCGTCTCCATGTTCCCCAAAAAGTGGAGGACGATTCGAACCCGGCACCGCTTATCTTTGTTCTGCACGGAGGTGGCTCCACAGCCGAAATCACCTCCCGCGCCAAATGGACTCCGCTTGCTGATGAAGAAGGCTTCGTTGTGGTCTATCCCGACGGAATCAACAAACACTGGAATGATGGCCGGAACGCGACAAAATACGCCAAGCAGGATGCCAAAACGGACGACGTCGGATTCATCCTCGCGACGTTGGACGACGTCGCGAGGCGTCACGCTATCGATCGCACGCGAGTCTATGTAACCGGCCTTTCCAACGGCGGTTTCATGAGCCAGCGCCTCGCCATTGAAGCGACCGAGCATTTCGCCGCCGCCGCGATCGTGATTGCAACTTTGCCAACTCCTTATGACAACGGGGAGCGCCCTTTCACACCCGCAACCCCGATCTCAATCCTAATGATGAATGGGACCAAGGATACCTTTGCTCCCTACAACGGCGGCAAACTGACTCCTAACTTCACTCCCTACCGGATCGACAGTGCCACCCATGACTTTGGGCAGGGAACCGCGACCTCGACGGATAAGGCCATCGCGCTCTGGCTGAAACACAACAACCTCAATGAAATCGAACCGGTGGTAACCACTCTGCCCGACAAAGCTCCCGATGATGGATGTCGTGTGATTCACTCTCTCTGGTCGGCCCCGGAAAACCCCGTCGACGTCGAGCTCTACCGGATCGAGGGAGGTGGCCACACCATCCCGGGCGGCACTCAATACCTTCCAAAACGAATCATCGGACCGGTTTGCCACGACATTGACGGCACCCGCGTAATCTGGGAATTCTTTAAAGATAAAACGACCGTGACGCGCTAGTGCCGAGGGAGAAGACCGCCCACAATTTACGGGGCGGTCGCAAGGACTTCGAGCGCCGCCTCCAGAAAGGCTGCACCAGTTGATCCAAGAGCAGGCTGATGCGGCGAAACGGGCCCGCCCTCACCCTCAAAGAGATAGGGTGTGACAGAGTAAACCGGGAGGAGAGCCCGTCTGCCCGCAACGTCGATCGCTCCGACGACAGGTGAAACGCCCTCAGTCTTCAGAGTCGCTAGAGGGAGAAGATCATCCCGACCTTCGAGCTTGAATGTCCAGGGACAGAACGGTTGATGCCATCCCGCTTTGGTAGTTGCGGGATGGGCGATTGTGGAGACCGGCTGGTCCAACCCGGCTAGATGAACCTCCGCCCCAATGAAATCCCCGTCAGGCACCGGGAGTTTGCTTTTCGCATCGTCTCGCTTCATCGCGGAGCGAAAGGAGGCAAACGCTCCGGACGCAGGTTGCCCCGTTCCGCAAATCCAGAGCACACGCCCACCTGCCGCAAGATAGTCCTGAATGTGCCGATCAAAAACATCCGCCTTAAGAGAATGATAACTGTGAAAAGAGGGCGCGACGACAACCAGCTGCGGCATTTTATCGGGAGAAGGAAAACCATACGCAATCGCCTCGCGAAGGTCAAAAGTGGCATAAGGCTTTTCGCTCTGCTGCCAGGTCCGGGCGATTGCTGCCGATTGTACGCGCCCGGCGAATCCCAGCGCCGCACCATTCATCGCCCAGCAGGGTTCGAAAACGATACCAGTGACAGGACCTTCCTCAGAATCAATATCGCGGAGCAAGGGGGCAAAAAGAGCGTCGTCCTCAATTTTCCTTCCCGCGAGGAAACGGGCCACATTTTCCCGGTGGGCCGCTTCGATCTCAGTGGTCAGTTCAATCTTTCGATCGGCTTTTGCGTAGCGGAGAGCGATCTCGACATCACGCACCGTGCGAACCACAGCCCAGGCACCAAGTTCGCCGAGGTTTTTCCAGAGTAACTCACGGGCTGCCGGATCTTTCCGGTCAACCCAGCCGACGGCTCCTTCGAGAACGCCAACGCCCCGCGATGCACAAAAATCTGCTCCGGACTGACCGTATAGCATAATCTCGAGTAACAGGTCGCGAGGCTCCTCCCCTTTATCCTCAAGATGAAGCTGATCGATCGCCTTTTCAAAAGCTGCCTCACCACCCGCGGGATCGTGAGCGACTCCCGCAAGATCCAGCAACGATCTGAGTTGCGAGAAATCACCGTTACCTCCGGGCAGTTTCAATTTCCAGTCAGCCCAAGCGTAGGTCGCGGTGTGTACAAGCGGATCGTGATTGCTCGCAGCCATGTCAGCGATGACATGAGAGTAGGCAGATATCCAAAGCGCCGTCCGGGCCGCATCCCCCACCTTCAATGCCTCAACCAGCATGATAAAGGCCATCGCCATGCCTCGCTCGGAGTGGAGATCGTAACGTTTTGTTACTCTGGCCTCGGTGAGTCGAGCCACGGCATTTTCGCCGACGTCAGCAGCAAGGAAAGGGTCAAAATTATCCGGGTAGTGACTTTGATGATGGATCGCCTCCTTAGTTATCTCAGGCGTGAAAGAATCGCGAAGTTCGACAGGGAGGCGTTCGATGACTTCGCGCATCACATCGTCGTGTCCCGATCCCCAGGCTCCCGCATCATTCGCGGGAAATACTATCAGAATGATAGTCAGCAGCAGTATCGGGAGGCAACTGGCGGTGGGCCGCGCAACTGACCGTGAGTGATTATGGAAGTAGACTGTCATTCTGGAAAACGCATTTTCGGCCAAAGTAAGCATCCTGCAGTCGCGGGTTCGCGGAATCAGATGTTCTCAATACAATTCACAGCACCAGTCCACTGGCTTTCGGCGCGCAATCGATTAAAATCAGGGAATAACGATCACTTTGAGCCATCCGGCTTAAGGAGCTGCGGCATGAACGAAGATATCCAAACCGAGACAGATCTCCGGGGCCCCGGAGTGCAATTCCCCCCTCCTTTGATTGCATTTCTCGTCTTCGGGGTGAGCTATGCCATCGGGCATTATTTTCCACAATCCAGCACCGGAGGCATCATTGCATTCACCTATCTCGGTTACATGTTAATGGCACTTTCTCTATATATTGCCGTCGATGGCACCGTTCGCCTAAATCGGGCGAAAACGAATGTAAAACCGAACCAACCCACGACCTCAATAGTGGAAACCGGAGTCTATCGATTCACCCGTAATCCACTATATCTTTCTCTGGGGATACTTCAGCTTGGGCTAGGCCTGGTTCTCGACCGTCTCACTATTGTGATCGGCTCGATCGTCTTTTTTATCGTCGTACGGCAGGTCGCCGTTCTAAAAGAAGAAGCCTACCTCGAGAAAAAATTCGGGGAGAGCTATCTAGCGTATAGAGAAAGGGTTAGGCGGTGGATCTAGCTTCGCGACCACCGCCTCTGGCATATCAACCCAACTTCTTTTCGATCACAGCGTAGGCATTGTGATTGTGGATCGATTCGAAATTCTCAGCTTCGACCCGATACCAGGAAATACCTTTCTGCTCATCGGATGCGGCGGCCACGTTCCGAACGAGGTCTTCGACAAACACCGGATTATCGTATGCCTCCTCGGTGACGTGTTTTTCATCAGGACGCTTCAGCACACTGTAGAGTTCACAACTGGCGCAACCTTCGACTAGTTGAATCAAATCTTCAATCCAGATCGCTTCACCGGAAAATTTGACGGCATAGGTCACGATTCCTCGCTGATTGTGCGCGCCCCGGGCGCTGATCGCCTTGGAACAGGGACACAGGGTTGTTACCGGAACCAGAATCGTCACAGTGAATTCAGTCTCATCCCGGGTTGAGTCGACGTCGAAAATGACTTCGTAATCGAGCATACCTTCCTTTCCGGTCACTGGAGCGGCTTTCGAGAGAAAGAAAGGGAAACGAAACTCGACATGAGCCCGGTGGGCATCCAACCTTTCGAGTAACTCGGCCGGTATCGCCGAAATGGAGTGAACATCGAGGGCCGGCCCGTGGGAATTGAGGACCTCGATAAATCGACTCATGTGAGTGCCTTTGTACTCCTTCGGCAGGTCGACAGCCATCGCGATAGTTGCGACCGTGCCTTGTTCAGAATTCGCTTTGTCGCGAATCTTCACCGGGTATTTCAGAGCTTTGACTCCAACCCGATCGATCGCGATATTGCGGGAATCGGGCTCGTTCTGAATATCAGTCAGATTTTGCAATGTGTTGTCGATAAAAAGTTCTACCAGGCGGGATCGAGATCCCATTTATCAGCAATTGGCTGAAGTTCTTCGCGCATAGGCCAATGATCCGGCTGAGGATCGATGCCTTCGTGACGGGAACTTGCCCCTTTCAGAACCATACAGCCCTGATTATTACCGATTCCCGCGATCAGCTCGATCTCTTCGTCGGTGAAAGTGATGTCTGGAATATTCGCCATGTCGGTGACCTTTTCTTCGACAGGACGGGCGCCTTCGCCAGCTTCCTGAATGAAAGTGGGAGCGATGCACTTCACGGGTTCCTGACTCAGGTTCCAAACCGCGGCGAACTGAAGCAGTGACAGATTGTACTTGTCGGCAATGGTCCGCATTTTATCGATTTTTTCATTCCCCATTTCGATCCAGCCTTCCATCCGGTAAGTGCGGTGATCGCCATCCTTGAAGTGATGGCCCGGCTTTACGTCGTCGTGGAACATTCCACCGTAGTCGACCACACGGGTAATCAAATCGACTCCAAACTCTTTTGCGATCGGCAGGATGTTACGGCCCGGCCATGGCTCAAGAGGATTCAAAATCACCATCGCCCAGTCGAGATGTTCGTGAAATTTCTCCATACAATTGGCCATATCAATCGTGAAACCGTTGGCAGGCCCGGGTGCGATGCCGGTAAGACGGGTCAGCCCCTGATCTTTCAGCGCCTTCATTCCCTCCCAGACAACCGGACTGGAATACCCGATGTTATCGGGGTTGTGGAGCATAATCAGGTCAAAATGATCGGCCTGGCAGCGGGCCAGACTTTTCTCAGTCGCGGTCTTCAAATATTCGGCATAACCATCCGGACCGCGTAGATCTTCGTGGGTAAAACGAGCATAGCCCCGGGATCCAGCCCGCTGACCATCGTAAATATCGTGACCGACCATACCGACGAGGCAATACGTGTCGCGATCTTTGCCTTTGAGAGCTCTACCAAGCAATTCGTCAGCTTTACCAACGCCATAAACATCGGCTGTCAAAAAAGTACGGACGCCCTGGTCGTAAGCTGAGCGGATCAGATCTTCGAGGCGATCTTCCTCGAGGCGTTCCCCGAAGTGCATGTAGCGACCTCCGCTCCAGGTTCCAAAAGCTGTCTTTGTAGGATTCATTGATAGAAATTACGTGAAGTAAGAAAGTGGGGATGATATTACGCGGGATGCCGCAGGATTCAAGGTGGGGATCGCTGCAATCCGAAAATCGAAAAAATTACCCCTCTTTAAATGAAATGAGGCGGCGCACCGGACGACTGTACCCTGTTCCATTCCAAACTGTACAGGGTACAGTCGCCCCCGGAGTGGGGTGGCTCACCTCCGGGAAAACAACCCGATGAATTTCAGGTTTCACGAAAGATTTGATTCATCTGTCTCCAATTCCAAGGCCAGTGAATTAAACGGAGACGATGATAAAAAAGGTTATCAGCGGATTTTATTCTAAAATTTTATAAATCCCGAAATATTGATCCCCGCCATTAAATTAGTTTTGCCGATTGTTTTCGAGATTACTAGAAGGCCGTACGCAAAACGCCTCCGGAGGGCAACCCGGAGGCGTAAAATTTGAATCGCAAGTATATATAAATCGTATCTACACTCGGAAGTCTTTTGAATTCCGGACACAGGTTTCGCAGACCCGGGTTCGGAATTGAAAAATTGTCTGACTAGCGAGCGTCTACGAATTCACGAAGTTGTGAATAGATAGGCTGAACCTCGTCTTCACGGCCTTCGGATTGAGCAGCCATTACAGCTTCAATATTCTGGGCGATTGTGTCGCGAAGGGTTCCTACCAGGTCAATACCTTTACGGGTGATCTGAACCATCACCTTACGGCGATCGTCAGCTGCGTGAAGGCGCTGAACGTATCCCAGCTTCTCAAGACGGTCGACAAGACCGGTTGCTGCTGCGGTTGAGTGCCCCATTTTTTTAGAGATATCCGTCATCGTGAGGTAGTCCTCACTGGAGAGATATCCAAGAAGAAAGAACTGTGCATAGGATATGTTGCCCTGGTTAAGTTCTTTCGAAAGATCGAGTAAAAATGAACGCTGAGCGAACATAATGAAATCTGCCATGCGGTCTGCATTGCCATCTACTACTCGGTTGTTTGTGTCGTCTGTCATTTGCATTAGATTTTTCCTCCGTTGCGATTCGTATTATTATAATGTGATTCTAAAATTAACTACATCCAGCACTCTATATCAAGTCTAATTTTCATAATTATTAGATATTCACAAAGGATCTGGAGTGATAATTTATTATTTAATATCGTTTGTATCTCAAGTATCGCAAACTTAAATATCAGGTTTGCCAATTCTTACAAATTCTGAAAAGTTAAACTCTTCTTGTTCTTGAACGATATAAAATCTAAATCCTCAGATATTTTTTGGATTTTGTTAAAGGACCATTACAATTTAGCGGCAGGATTATTACTGCTCAAGAAAAAGTCATGAGATTTACACTTAGAGAAAATGAGTGGGTTCTCGATTTCCTGAATACCGCCGAGTGGTATTTTGTATACGAGTTACCCGGCCTGGCTTCAGGGAAAGGTTTCTCTGAAGAAGTCAAAAACTCAATGCTCCCTCCCCCGATCGTGGATAAAGAGGGAAACCCTGTCGATTCTGAGGATACGGATGACTGGAACGAATTTGTACGTCCTGATCTGGAAGATGGCTTTGCTCAGGAGAGAGCGATTGTTTCCAATGACATCGATGCTGCGGAAAAAACCGATAATCCGCTGGAATGGTTTTACGATGATGAGGAAATTCCCGAGAATTTCCCCGAGGGACCGATGTGGCGGGTCGTCGTGAAGACGGAGCATACCGAACAATGGTACAGTGTACTGAATCAGACCCGGATTATGATGAACAAAGAACACGGCCTGGCGGAAGACGACTCCCGCTTCCTCATGGCGCTGTTCGGGACCGACAGCGAGGAAATTCCGCAGGAGAAGGCACTGATGCTGGCTCAATATGAATTCTATTGCGTGATTCAGAATATCCTCGTCGAAAACATCATGAATTAATGAGCGAGGTAGTTGATACCCCGGCTGTCATCTGGCGATTTCACACCTCGGAGACCATCAGGCAGAGCATTGATCTCCAGAATTTCGAGCCGATTGCCCTTTCCCATCTAAAAGCAGCCCGGACAGCGGCGGAAAAGGCCTACGCCCCCTATTCCAACTTCCGGGTCGGATCGTCGGTTTTGGTTGCAGGCAAAGATCCCCGCGAATTTACAGGCTGTAATATTGAGAATGCCAGTTACGGAGCCACGATGTGTGCCGAACGGGTCGCAATCAATACAGCGGTCGCAGCAGGATTTCACGAATTCACACTGCTTGCCCTTTCCACTCTCGATTCCGCCTCGGAAGAGGACCTAAGTAACCGCTCACCCTGCGGTCTGTGCCGACAGGTCATGAGCGAGTTTTTCTCGCCGGAAACCCTCATTCTAATTGATGGCGGGACTTCCGAAGCCGGTCAGGAGAGAATCGATGTCACCACGATCGATGCCGTTCTCCCGTGGCGCTTCGAGCTGGCAAAGTGAGATTAAGCGGATTCCGCTTTAGGCTCCTTCACATGAACCCAGGTGTGAACATGCGGGTCGCCGCGGAAATACCACACCAGCTGGGGCCCTTCGAGCTGCCAGGTGTCCCAGACTTTATCATCGCCCACATCCTCGTTCTTATAGAATGCGATGTGGGTGTCCGAAATTTGATTGTTGATCATTGATGCCGCCTCGACCTGATCCTCCTGCCGGAAAGGAGCCAGCAGATCGGTCACGACGTCCAGCATCAAAGCGCGCTGATCCGAGGTCATTTCCCAGGCGGGAATCCCATCGAGCCCCTCCTTCTTCCCGGTGAGAGCCACGGTTCTGGCACCCCGCTCTCCGCGGCTGTCGCCCTTCAAAGCTTTTTCGCGTTGTTTACCGTCGAGCATCTCAAACAGCTCATTGGCCCGTTTGGCCTGAAACCAGTAGGCATTCCCCTCGTGCTCCGGCTTTTCGTAAAATGTTTTCGAAGCGTGCCCGTAGAAAATCGGTCCGCCAAAAGCCACCCCTTCTGTGGAATTGTTATCGCAGCGTCGGGTGGTGTGCCGTCCAGTCAGAACAAACTCAAATTTATCGGAATCGGGATCCTCAAAAATCGCTACCGATGCCGTCCCGAAGATTTCGTCCGGAGTTTTTGCATTTTTGGTGCGGTTATCCTCCATAAACTGGCGCCAAACCTCCTCCCGGAGTTGTTCACTGTGCAACTCGCGAAAGATATCACGGATCAGCAATTGTTGATTTTTATCAAAATGACTGCCAACCCGCTCTCTTAAAATATGCCAGTTGTTCTCAATTTTATTTCGCAGAGGATTATCAAAAGGAATCACGAATTTCCCTCGCTGCTCTTCGTTGAGACTTCCCAGCAATTCCCGAACCAGTTTCTCCGCCTTCGGCTCTTCGCCGGCTTTCGCTATAACCTTCTGAGCTTCAGCGCCATTCAAAAGTGAAGCCGCACTTCCCGCCCCGACCAGTGATTTTCCCAGAAATGACCTTCGAGTTTCAGCAGACGAATTGAGAAAATTTTTCATTTCCAGATATTATCACGCTCAATCTCACTATCCACAAAATTCCGTAATTACGACGCGCCAAAAAAAATCCTTGCGGAAAGTCCTAGCAAGCCTCACAGTTTAAACGTTCTTTAACTGAACATTTTGTTTCCTATCAACAGTCGTTGAAGGCTAACTTTGGTTCTGACCGTCGGACTTCCACCGCACTCTAAGGCCGTAATTTCCCGGAGTCTCTCTCACGAGAGAGCCAACAAACTAATCATACCTATTTTAAAGCAATAAACTCGCGGATGGGCTAAAGCGCCTAACCTCAAGCCATCCAAATAAAATTGGCTAAAATTTGTCTGTTCACACGAACCTTCATGAACGAGAAAAACGAAATCAATCGAGATTCCGAAACTCCCACAGCGGTTGAGACTCCACCTCGCAAAAGAGCTCCACGAAAAGCTCCCAAGGATGCAGCGGCAAAACCTGAGGTGGTTCAACCCGAACTGTTTGAAGAAAAAGAGGTAAAAGGTGATCAGAAAGCTCCTAAAGAGAAATCTCAGTCAAACAACCGGAGACCTTCCTCCAAAAAGTCAGGCTCTCCGAAAAAGAAATCTGCCCGGCGGAACCAGAAGTCGGATGACTCCAAGCCGGAAGACGAAAATCAATCCGATGCTGATAACTCAGCAGAAAACGGCGATAAAAAGGAAGACCGCCCACCCCGGAAATCACGGAAAGAGCTTTTCAGAGAGCGCAAAGAAAAGCAAAGAGCAAAAGAGGCCGCCATTTTGGAAGCAGCTCCTGAAGTCGAATCCGAAGGAATCGTCGAAATTTCAGCCAAAGGATTCGGTTTCCTGCGTGAGAAGGGCCGGAACTACAATCAGTCCCCTAAAGATGTCTTTATCACCCCGGAGATCGTCAGAACCCGGGGATTGCGGGACGGCCTTTGGGTCAAATGTATTTCAAAAGAAGGGGTCCGCGGACCTCAGTTGATCGAAATTCTGAAGATCAACGGTAAAGCCCCCGATAAATATGTGAATCTTCCATATTTCGAGGAACTCACGGCGATCAATCCGAACAAAAGACTGGTTCTGGAAACGGACACCAACCGGATGACGACCCGGGTCATCGATTTGATGTCACCGATTGGTCGCGGCCAACGAGGACTCATCGTCGCTCCACCTCGTACCGGTAAAACCACTCTTTTACAGCACATCGCTGAAGGGGTTGAAAAAAATTACGAGGACATGCACTTGATGATCCTCCTCATCGATGAACGTCCCGAGGAAGTCACCGACTTTCAGCGTTCATTCCCAAACGCAGAAGTGCTTTCAAGCTCGAACGACGGTGATACTAAAGATCACACCCGCATCGCACTGTTAGCGATCGAGAGAGCAAAGCGCCTCGTCGAAGCCGGTGAACACGTTTTCATCCTGATGGATTCCATCACCCGTTTGGCGAGGGCCTTCAACAACTCAGCCCGCGGTGGACGCGGCAGAGGTACCGGATCAGGCGGTATCACAGTGGGCGCCCTCGAAATGCCCCGCCGAATTTTCGCGGCGGCACGGAATACCCGGGAAGCCGGTTCTTTAACCATCATCGCAACCGCTCTGGTGCAGACCAACAGCCGCGCTGACGAAGCGATTTTCCAGGAATTCAAAGGAACGGGTAATATGGAGTTGGTTCTCGATCGCCAAATGGCTCAGAACTACATTTATCCGGCCGTCGATATCAACAAATCCGGCACCCGGCGCGAAGAATTACTTCTTCCGCCCCACATGCTGGAAAAAATCTATGTGATCCGGCGCGGACTCAGCACGTACAAACCAGTGGATGCCATCGAATGGCTCCTGAAATGTATGGAGCGATACCCATCTAATGCTCAAATGTTGATGGATATCAAGACAACCGCCCTGAGTTAACATATTTTTCGGTGAATAATCGGGATAGCTTGCTAGCTTCCCGTTATGGCTCAGCCGACATCGATCGACTCCGTCCTGAAGGAAGTCTTCGGGTACGACTCATTCCGCCCTCTCCAACGTGAGATCATCACATCCGTCCTCGAGGGACAGGATGTGGTTGCGATCCTGCCGACAGGTGCCGGTAAGTCCCTTTGTTATCAAGTTCCGGCATTGGCCCGGGACGGTCTCACTCTGGTGATTTCCCCACTGATCGCTTTGATGAAAGATCAGGTCGACGCCCTGGTCGCCAACGGCGTGTCGGCCACTTATCTGAACTCGACTCTGGCTTTTGATGATGTTAGTCACCGCACCGCTGGCCTCGATGCGGGCACCTACAAACTGCTCTACGCAGCGCCCGAGCGCATCATGTCACCGGGATTCATCGACAGTCTCCAACGCTGGAACGTTCAGTGTGTCGCGGTGGACGAAGCGCACTGCGTCAGCGAATGGGGTCATGATTTCCGGCCGGAATACCGGCAACTCAGCACGCTGAGAAATGCCCTTCCGACAGTCCCCTTTGTTGCGCTTACCGCTACGGCAACCCCTCGGGTGAAAGATGATCTGCAATCTCAGCTGCAGCTCAAATCGCCGCAAGTCTATATAGCGAGCTTTAATCGCCCCAATCTGAACTACACCATTATTCCGAAGAACAAACCGGTCAGACAGGTCTTTGAATTTATCTCGGAAAGAAAAGGCGAAGCCGGAATTATCTACTTACAAAGTCGTAAGGGGACTGAGGAAATGGCGGCAAAACTTTCGAGAGAAGGTATCAAAGCCGCCGCCTACCACGCGGGATTATCCCCGGAAGTGAGAGCGGAAACTCAGGACGCCTTTTTGAAAGACGAGGTGCCGGTAATCTGCGCAACGGTTGCTTTCGGAATGGGAATCGACAAACCGAACGTCCGCTATGTGATTCATGCCGACTTGCCCAAAAATATAGAAAGCTACTATCAGGAAACCGGGCGGGCGGGGCGCGACGGCCTACCATCGGACTGTGTACTTCTCTATTCCAAAGGAGACCTGATGAGAAATCTCCGCTTCCTCGACGAGGTCACTGATCGTGAAGCCGCCAACATTGCCCGTCAGCAGATGAACAAAATGGTCGATTTTGCCGAAAGCTTCCACTGCCGGCGAATCGATCTCATGGGATACTTCGGCGAACAATGGAAACAGGAAAACTGTGGGGGATGCGATATATGCCTCACGCCCGTCGAGACCTGGGACGCCACTCTTGAGTCACAGAAATACCTTTCCTGCCTCTTTCGAATCAAACAAAAGAGCGGATTCAACCTCGGTGCCAATCACGCAATTGAAGTGCTGACCGGAGCCAACACCGAACGAATTCGAAAGTGGGGACACCAGGATCTCAGCACCTACGGAATCGGGAAAGAAACCTCACGAACCGACTGGAAAGAAATCAGTAATCAATTGATTCGGCTCAATTATGCCGAAGTTGATACAGGACAATTCCAAACCGTAGGCATTACCGATCAGGGGATGGCATTTCTCAAATCCGGAGAGAAAATCATCTTGAAAAGACGCCCCGGAAGCCAGGACGATTCCACCGGTAGAATCGCCCGGGCCGGAGAAGTCGCCTGCGACGAAGCGCTCTTCGCCCATCTCAGGACCCTCCGGAAAGAGATCGCCGATCAGCGCAATCTTCCCCCTTACGTCATCTTCGGAGACCGTACTCTGCGACATATTTCGAGAAGTTACCCGCAAACCGAAGAGGCTTTCCTCGATATGCCGGGAGTGGGAAAACAGAAACTACAGGATCTCGGATCCATTTTTATCGGGGCAGTCAATGAATGGCTTTCCTCCAACCCCAAACTGGAATTTGATGATGCCCCGGATACCGCCAGCGCAAAACCCCGGCCGAAAATGAAAAGCGAAGGCGGTCTCTCCGAGACGGCTCTCGCCACTTTGGAACTGTATCAAAACGGAAAGAATCCCGGTGAGATCGCGGAACTCAGAAATCTGAAATCCACCACCATCTACGGTCACCTCGCGCTGGCAATCCAACACCAAAAGGTCAGTCCCTCACCCCGAGATTTCTATACAGAGGAGGAAGAGGAAAAAATGGCGGAAGCAGTCGCGAAGCATGGTCACGAAAAGTTATCGCCCATTTTCTCGGCTCTGCACGGCAAGCTATCTTACGAAACAATTCGTTTCTATATTGCTTTCAACTACCCGATTAAAGAGCAGGACCCAGATTGTCAATAAGACGGGGCTTTCCGAAAAAGACTGCAACGATCAAACGGTAATTGTCCCGCTCCACCTCATCCAGAGGTTCAAGAGTATCTTTATGAACCACTTTTAGGTAATCGATTATCGCGAAGTCGGGTCGACCGATTTTTTCTGCAAGTCGCGCTTCGACTTCTGATCCCGACTTCAACCTGCCTTCAGCAATATCATCTCTCACCTCGCAGAGAGAACGGTAGATAATCGGAGCCTCAATTCTTTCTGCCTTTGTCAGGTAGGCATTTCTCGAACTCATCGCCAGCCCGTCCGGTTCCCTGACAGTAGCCCCACCGAGAACCTCAATGGGGAAATTCAAATCCCGAACCATTCGCCGAATCACCGCCAGCTGCTGATAATCCTTCTCCCCGAAAACGGCAATATCCGGTTGAGTCAGGTTGAAAAGTTTGGCCACAACCGTGCAGACCCCGTCAAAGTGCCCCGGACGACTGCTTCCGCAGAGACCGGTGGAAAGTTGGTTTTCGCGAATCTCGACCGATCGATCGGGATAATACATTTCATCAGCTTGGGGCACAAAAACGAGATCAACGCCCCGGCTGCGGCAACCTTCGAGATCACTTTCAAGTTGGCGGGGGTAAGCGTCAAGATCTTCGTTTGGCCCAAACTGAGTCGGGTTCACGAAAATTGTCGCAATTACACACCCGTTGTTCCCAACCGCTTCCCTGGCTCGATCGAATAAGCTGAGATGACCTTCGTGTAACGCGCCCATTGTGGGAACGAGCACCCGGTCTCGCTTGCTTTCCGACTTAATCCATTTCCGAAGTTCCGGAATGCCTTCTATCACCTGCATAGCCCGTTTCTAGCCGAGGTCTGAGTCCAGATCAAAATTTTCCATTCCAATTTTGGAAAAATATATAACGGCAATGCAACTTGCAATAAGCTTAAAGTCGTTAAGTATTCAAAGGAAATTATGAAAAAAGTTAAATCAATAAAATGGGCCGCGGCACTTTCCGCTGCTGTATTGCTCTCAAGCTGCGGTGAAACCGTCGAAGAAGTAAAGCAAGACACAGCAGAGGCTGTCGAAGCAACTAAGGATGCTTCCAAAAAAGTCGCTGAAGAAACCAAAGAAGTCGCGATCGAAGCCAAGGACGCAACCGTCGAAAAGACAGCTGAAGTGGTCGACGCGACCAAAAAAGCCGCGGACAAAGCTGCTGATGCAACGGTCGCCGGAACCAAAAAGCTTGTCGAAGGAACCAAAGACGTAGCGGCGAAATCTGCCGATGCCACAGCTGAGAAAACGGCTGAAGTTGTCGAGAGTACCAAAAAAGTAGCTGATAAAGCTGCCGACGCCACAGTCGAAGGCACCAAAAAGCTCGTCGAAGGCACGAAGGATGTCGCAGCTAAAGCAGCAGACGCAACCGCTGAAGGTACTAAAAAGCTAGTTGAAGAGACCAAAGAAGCCGCCCAGAAAACCAAAGAAGCGGCTAAAGAAGCGGTAGAGGAATAATCCCAACCACCTTTAAAATAAATTCAGAGCCCTTCTCGAAAGAGAAGGGCTTTTTTTGTGTCCTTAGGCCAGCTCACTCATCACCGTCTCGATGAGTCGTTTCGTTGCATTGATTCCTTCGATTGGAGAAATCTTGTGCCCTTCAAATTCAATACCAATCAAACCGCGGTAACCGGAGTCTTTGACGATTTTTAACATCCGCCGGTAATCGACATTCGTCTCGTTCCCCTTCTCGTCGAAATGTTTCGATTTGGCGCACACGATTTTCGCCCAGGGCATCATTTCTTGAACTCCCTGGTAGGGGTCGTACTCTTTAAAATTCTGGAAGTCCGGCAGAGTTCCACAAGCCTCCATATCGACGGCCTTCATCACATCCGCCACCCAGGCTCCGTTGCTGGAATGATTTCCATGATTTTCCACCACGATCGATAATTCGTATTCATCCGACGCCACTTTCGTCAGCGCCTGAAGCCCTTCCGTTGCATATTTTTTCTGCTCCTCCGCGTCTCCCGGCTCCCGCACATCGACGCGAATACAGATGCCGCCGAGAGTTCTCATCGCATCCAGCCAGGGCCGGTAACTCTCGATCGACTTGGCGCGGATCGCCGGGTCTTTGGAATCCAACGCAAATTGACTGCGGCACAACATCATCGTATTCGTCGCCCCCAGATCATCGGTGATCTTTCTCAGCTCTTTGAAAAACGGAGCGTCGCCAGCTTTTTCCTCCATGTGCCCGTTGAAATACTCCAGATATTTGATTCCGGTTCCCTCAACCACTGTTTTGGGAAAATCCGCAATCGTCAACTCTCCAGCCCTTAACTGCCGGTTAAAACTGTACTGCTGGACCGCAAGTGTGAGCCACGGCTTCGAGTCTACAGCACCGGCATATTGATTAAAGGCGACAGGCAACACTCCAGCGGAGAAAGTCTTGAGAACATTTCGACGATTCATGGGGCGACTCTAACACTTCGATCACCTCCCAGACAAGGACCTGAAGACGGAAGAAATCAGGTTTCCAGCCCGGACAATTCCGCTACCAAATTCTCCCGTGCCGGTTCTTCAAGACCCTGGTAGAATTCGCTTCGATAAATTACCGGTCGCTGCAGAAAACTCCTCAACACCCGCGCCCTGCCGTCGCGGTAAACTTCGTCCGGAATTTCGGAATATTCCGCACGGATCTGTTGGCAATAACGATGATACCTGGCGGGCTCGCTCCCCAGTATCGAAAGATCGATATCTACGATGATTTGTTCATCCATCGCCTCTGACGCAGATCGATGATCGGTGGCATTGATCAACCGATCAACTGCTTCACACATCCCGGCGGACTCCCCGAGTTGCTCCAACCAGGCGACTGCAAAATCACCACTTATGGCTTCGTTGTCTGATCGGTCGATTTCGTAAATGACATCGTGAAACCAGATGGCTAACTCAATCGCTGACGATGCCTCAAGTTTCAGTTCCCCGAGTTGATTCAGGCAATCCTCGATGTGAAAGAAGCTATGATAGAATCGCGCCGCCCCTTCATATCTTTTTTCCAGTTCCTCCCAGCAGCGGCTTGCACACTCTGATTCCCAGGATCGATTTGTCACCAGATTTTCCCAGCGGGATTTCATCCTCCCACTTTACACATCGCAACGCTTTTCCACCAAAGGAAAAGCCCCCGGCCGATTGGAATATCGACCGAGGGCCCCATGTTTTTCCTTGGTTAAGAAAAAGTATAAAGTTTTTACCAGGTATAACCGCTTTCTCCGTGCGCAGCGGTGTCTAGACCTTCGTTTTCAGATTCATTCTTCACTCTCAGCCCAACCGTCACTTTCGCAACCATCAGGGCAATCAATGCAGCAACAGCACTCCATATCATGGTAACCACGATGCTTTTTACCTGAGCTATCACTTGTGTAGCAGTTGTCATGCCATCTGCCAGAGAACCGTCGCGATATAACACTCCGGTTAAGATCGCCCCAATAATCCCGCCGATTCCATGAACCCCGAAAACATCGAGAGAATCATCGTATTGTAGTGCACTCTTTAATTTAGTCGCGCAGAAATAACAGATAAAGCTCGAAATTCCGCCGATAATCAGAGCCCCCGCGATGGTGGAAGATCCCGAAGCCGGTGTGATCGCAACCAGTCCCGCAACGGCCCCGGTTGCAGCACCCACAGCGGTGGGTTTCTTCAAAATAATCCACTCCAGACCGATCCAGACCAAAACGGCGGTAGCGGCCGCAATCTGAGTCGTGATCATCGCAAAACCGGCGCTCCCATCAGCCGCAACGGCAGATCCGGCATTGAAGCCAAACCAACCGACCCAGAGCATCGCCGCCCCGATGATAACAAACGGCACATTATGAGGGTGAAGAGTATGTGTCCCGTAGCCTTTTCGCTTCCCGACGAAAATACAGGCGAGCAATCCGGCGACTCCGGCATTAATATGAACCACTGTTCCACCCGCAAAATCGATCACATTCCAGTCGTGGAAAAGTCCCCCTCCCCAGGCCATGTGCCAGATCGGTAAGTAGGACAGGATGGTCCAAATCACGGAAAAGATTAAAACCGCAGAAAATTTCATCCGCTCGGCGAATGCCCCAACCATCAATGCGGGGGTGATGATGATAAAGGTCATCTGAAAGGTAACGAACACACTTTCCGGTATCGAACCACTCAAGGTCTCCGGCGTCATGTGGCCCAGCATCAACATTTCCTTATTGAAGCTGAACAACTTACCCTCCCCACCATTGGCCACAGCGTAGCCGAAGACGACCCAGAGAACTGACATGACCGCAGCGATTACAAAACACTGCATCAGTATCGAAAGCACGTTTTTCGCCCTGACCAGCCCTCCGTAAAACAGCGCCAGCCCCGGCAGTGTCATAAATAAAACGAGAGCAGTGGACATGAGCATCCATGCCGTATCCCCGGAATCAGGGGTCGGTGTTTCCTGAGCGAACGCAGCTCCGCCCGTAGCGACAAGTGTCAAAGCCGAAACAAGACACTTCCTCCAATTTGAATTTGCAGGTATCATTTCTAGTAGTAGTTGCGAAACAAAGCCAAAACACGCGTCAAACTCACGGGTTCTGTCTCAGTTTCGCGACCGGAAGAAGCACCTTCCATGCCAACTTTTCATTAATTTAATGATTGCTCCCACGCGTCGAGAGCCTGCTTCAATTCTTTCGCGACATCGGAGTGCTGAGCAGTCCGATCTGTCGTTTCATATGGGTCCTCATCGAGGTTGAAAAGCCATTCCTCAGAGCTGTCGGCTTCGGTTTTCGCCACATATTTCCATGGTCCCCGGCGAAATGCTTTCCACACGCGATCCCCTCTCTTTGCCCGCCACGGAATACTTCGATCCGGAAGGGAAGTGTTGGTTTCTGCGGAACTCAGCAAGTCGAGACCATCCAGCTTGATCCCGTCCGGCACCTTGGCCCCCGCTATTCTCAAAAAACTGTTCGTCAAATCCATCAAGGTCCCCACCTCGCTACAAACTCTGCCTCCTGAAAGATGGTTGGGCCATTTCGCGATGAGCGGCACTCGAATCCCCCCTTCGAACAGGGTGCCCTTGAAATCCCGATAGGGGCCGTTGTCTCCGGGCCGAATCGCTCCGTGATCACTCGCAAAAACGACCAGCGTATTCTCCAGGAGCTGCGCATCCTCAAGAGCCGACAGAACCGCCCCGACCGAATCGTCGAGCGATGCGATCATCTTCGCATAAGTCGGCCGATCACCGTCCAGCCAGGTTTCCTCCGTAGGCAGGGTTGTGTCCGAATCCGGAGCCTGAAAAGGAAAATGAGGCGCGGCATGGGGCAGGTAGAGGAAAAACGGCACTTCCTTCTGTTTGGCCCGTTCGTTGATAAAATTGACGGCATCCTCCGAAATCAGATCGGTAGTGTAGCCGTCGCGAGTCAGCTTCTCCCGCCCCTTCAGAAACACATGGATCGGCGACAGTTCGACGTGATGAAAATAGTCCACGTTCCCTCCCAGAAATCCGGTAAATTCATCGAACCCCTGCTCCAGAGGCGAAAACTTATCCTCATATCCGAGGTGCCACTTCCCGAAAACCCCATTGTGATACCCCGCTTTCTTTAGCGCGGGAGCCAGCACCGCATCTTGAGCCGCAAGCCCCAGGTTCTTCGCCTCCGCCAACTCAATGGCATCATCATATCGTCCCACATTTCCTGTTCCGATGGCGCATTCCATACCTTTGAAACGCTGCGGATACTGCCCTGTGAGGATTGAGGTCCTTGATGGAGTACACTCCGCCCCCATCGCATACACATTGGAAAATTTCACACCCTCCGCAGCAAGCCGGTCGATGTTCGGCGTCTCAACATCAGTCGCTCCATAGCAGCCCAAATCAGCGAAGCCCATATCATCCGCAAGGATAAAAACGATGTTGGGACCGGCTTTGAGCGTCCCCGCTCCCAATCCAATAAACATCGCGAAGAGCAGGGGCAGTAGATAGGTTTTCATCATAGAATTCCGAAATCTTAAACTCAAAGCTCAAAGCCGCAACGCCCTGAAAACGTCGCGTCTCTTTTTGCCCTTCTTCCTGAAAAGATCGGTTTTGCCCGATTATCGCCAATTGAATTGTGCCCCGTTTGGCTCCTGAATACCGCATGCGATTTGCCATTATTTTTCTCATCGGTCTACAGGCATGGGTTAACGGGGCCGACACCACGGCCATTTCAATTTTTGACGGCATAACGTTCACCGGCTGGGAGGGAGACACCGATACCGTTTGGCGAATCGAGGATGACGCGCTTACCGCGGGCTCCCTCGAGACCAAACAGGAAAAAAACAACTTTCTCGCAACCACAAAATCCTATGAAGACTTCGAGCTAACCTTGAAATGGAAGCTCCGCGGCACGGAAGGTTTCGTGAACGGCGGAGTGCAGTTTCGCAGTGAGCGAATTCCAAATCATCACGAGGTGATAGGTTACCAGGCTGACCTCGGCGCAGGGTACGACGGAGCTCTCTACGATGAAAGTCGTCGCAAAAAGATGCTCGCGAAACCGGACGAAGCGACTTTGAAAAAAGCTCAGAAGCCCCTCGGGGAATGGAATGGCTACCGGATCCGGGCAGAAGGTCCGCGCCTTCAAATCTGGTTAAACGGGGTGCAAACTGTCGATTTCACAGAACCCGATCCGGAGATCGCGCGCTCCGGCATCATCGCCGTTCAGATTCACGGCAACGCGACTTCCATGGTTCAATACAAAGACCTCGCGATACGCGAACTGGACTCCCCTACAGATAAAAAAGTGATCGCTCTCGCCGGAGGTGCCAATATCGAAAGAACCCGGTTCAATGGATTCCTCCAAACCCATCTGATCGCTTCCGAACCTGAAACGAAAACGATCGTGCGTAACTTTGGCTGGGAAGGTGACACGGTTTTCGAGCAGTGGAGAAGCGGCGCAAACGATGCCAGCTGGAGGCAACAGCGCGACTGGCCAAAACAACTTGAGGAAGTGGGGGCCTCAACTGTCATTGCCCAGTTCGGGCAGATGGAATCGCTGAACGGAGTCGATGGCATTCCCGCCTTCATCGGTGCCTACAATGAATTAATCGACGATTTTTCCGCAGATGATCGAGAGGTTATTCTGGTTTCCCCGATTCCGTTCGAATCTTCCGGAACGACCGATTTGAACTCCATAAACGCCGCTGTTAAAGCCTATACCAAAGCAATCAGCGAGCTGGCCGAAAAACGCGACCTTCAATTTATCGACCTCACCGAACTACCGGAAAACCTCACAGCAAACGGCTATCACCTGCATGAAAACGGCCACCGCATCGTGGCCGAAGCTATCGCGAAGGCGATGAATCGACCTATCCAGCCCGAAACGGAAACCTCGTCAGTCCGCCGGGAAATCGTCGAAATGGAACGACTCTGGTTTGATTATTGGCGCCCCATGAACTGGGCGTTTCTTACCGGCGACCGGACCACCCAGCCCTATTCCAAAGACTGGAAGGACAACAGCAAACGAATCTTTCCTAAAGAGATGGAGGACTTCTTACCTCTACTGGAGCAGGCGGAATTGAATATCCAAAATGCGCTGGCGGGCAAACCGACAACACCGATCGGAGTTCGCTCATCGATCCCGGTGGAACCTCCCTCAGTAAAACCTCAATCTCCAGAAGAGGAACTGGCATCCTTCAAAATAATGGAAGGCTTTGCCGTCAATCTATTTGCCAGTGAAGAGGACGGAGTCATCAATCCGATTCAAATGAGATGGGATGAAAGAGGCCGCCTCTGGGTCGCCTGCGCCGTTAGTTATCCCCAGATTAAACCCGGCGAAAAGGCCAACGACTACGTCCTCGTCTGCGAGGATACCGATAAAGATGGTCGCGCCGATAAATTCCACAAATATGTAGAAGGACTTTTTATGCCGAGCGGACTCGAACTGGGCGATGGAGGTCTATACGTGGCGCAGGGCACCGAGTTACTACACTTTCGCGACACCGATGGCGATGAAAAAGCCGATACCAGTCGCATCGTTCTCGGTGGCTTCGGCACTGCCGATTCTCATCAGATGATCAATGGTCTGAACTGGGGATTCGGAGGGGAATTGTGGTTCACCCAGGGACATCACATCTATTCCCGTGTGGAAACTCCGTATGGGGTCGAAACCCTGAACCGAGCCGGTGTCTGGCGGTATCGCCCCCGCCCCGCCCATCTCGATCCCTTCTTTCAGTTTTCATCGGCGGGAGCCAATTGCTGGGGAGTCTTTACTACCGAGTATGGTCAGCCTTTTCACAAAAGCGGAGCTAACATCGGCGTTTGGTATAGCACCCCGGGACTGGTCCGCTCTCAACTCGCCGTCAACGCCAAAGCGATGAACCTCTGCATCGCGCCGATTAAACAGGTCGGGATGGAATTCCTCCACAGCAGTCACTTTCCGAAAGAGATGCAGGGCCGTGTCGTTATCGGCGGCTACTACGCCAATCTTCTCGAATGGCATGAACTAACATTCGAGAACGGTATGTATCAGTCTACCCAATTGCCGAATATCATCGAAACAAAGAACAATGTCTTTCGTCCCGTGGAAATCCGGATGGGGGCCGATGGCGCCATCTATGTGGCAGATTGGTACAATCCTATTATCGGGCACTATCAGGCCAGCTACCGGCATCCTGACCGGGACAAAAAACACGGCCGCATCTGGCGGGTGACCTGGAAGAACGGCCCCCAAATTGATCCACCAAATTTGGCAGACGCTTCGATTCCTGAAATTCTGGAGCAAGTCGACTCTCCGGAGCGCTGGGCCTGGTATCAATCAAAGCGACTCCTTTTCGAAAAAGATACCCCGGAAGTGGTCGCTGCATTGAACCAGTGGCTACCCGAACAAGCCGATGATGAATACCGCCGCCTTCAGGCCCTCTCTATCTATGAAGCGCACGAAACACCCCGGCTCGACCTGCTGAAAGACCTCCTCCGCTCCAGCGATTCCCGGGTGCGGGCTTATGCGACAAGAACACTCAGTACCTGGGCCCGCGACGGAAAGGTTCCCGACGCTCTGGCTCTACTCGAAACGCAGATCGGAGACGAAGATCCTCTGGTCCGGCTCGAGGCAATTGTCGCAGCAAGCTACCTCCCGGACGCCCGTGCCGCAAAATTCGCATCCCGCTCGCTCGATAAGGAATTCAATGCCTATCACCAACACGCCTTAACAAAAACGTTAAATGTCACCAACCACCTCTGGGCATCGTCACTGACAAACGGAACCTTCGATTTTGAAAAAGACGAGCATTTGATATTCGCGCTACAAAACGGCTGGGTAGAGAATCGCGCTGATGAGATTAAAAACCACCGGGGTGGCGCGACACCCTTTAACCTCCAACCCAACGCCGATTCCGCGTCAATCATTCGTCAACAAGTCGAGAAACTGAAAGAAAACCCCGCCCGCCAGGCCAAGTGGCTTAAGGCCCTCGCTGAAATCGCCACACCAGAGGATATCGAATTAATTTTTCAATATGGAGCTACCAATCCCGAGGTCATTGCCAGCATCAACCGTGGTCGCCCCGCCGATCCCGCAAAATGGATAACGCCACTTTTCGATAGTTCAGATCCAGCCTTAAAAGCTCAGGCGATTCGCTTAACCGGAGTATGGAAAGTCACTTCTCTCACCGAAAAAATCCGGGATCCGGCGTTTCAGGAAAACCACAAGGCGGCTCTCTATGCGATGGTCAGCCTCGCACCCGATGAAGTCGCGAATCATGTGCTACAGAACCTCACCAGCGCTAAAACCCCGGGTGAAGCAGCGGCCCACTTGCAGCCTCTTCTGTCCCGCTCCGAAGGTCATGCCGCCCTGATGCGCGCCCTTAAAAAACCGGACACCCTCTCCCCGGCCACCGCAAGCCTCACCCTGCAAGCCCTGAACAGTATGGGGAGAAACGATCGAAAACTCGCTCCGATTCTTATGAAAATCGCCGGTGTTAATCCAGCTTTGCCCACTTATTCCGCCAAATATATCGGCACAATCGTTAAAGCGGCCAATACCGTCGGCAACGCTGCCGAGGGTAAGAAGATATATGAACAAACCGGCTGTATGGCCTGCCACATCCCGGGAGGACTCAATAGTAAAATCGGTCCGGACTTGAGCGCGATCAGTCGGGGGCTCCCCATTGACATGATCGTTACCGAAGTGATCTGGCCCGCTTTGAATATCAAAGAAGGCTACGAGGCCGCTCACATCACCCTGAAGAATGGAACCGTGGTCAGCGGATTCAAACAAACCGACACAACGAACGAAATCGCAGTCCGCGACCTCACAGGGGAGATTCAAACCATCAAAAAATCAGAGGTAAAGCAAATCAAACTGGGAGGCTCCCTCATGCCTGATGGCCTGGTTGCCGGTCTCAGCGATATGCAGCTCGCCCATTTAGTCCGCTACCTGAGTGAACTGGGGAAATGAGGCAGATTCCGACAATCTCCCGGGTAGATACCGAAAACTGTACAGGGTACAGTCTCAAATTGTACCCTGTACAGTCTGCATTTCTCTACTTTATCTTTTCCCTCTTCACCACTTTCACCACCCTGGCAGTTGACCCGCCCGCAGGCATTTGGAACTACCTGGAAAAGAACTGCGTCGATTGCCACGACGGAGCCGATGCGGAAGGCCAAATCGATCTCTACGATCTCGATTTTGATCTCTCCAACGAGGAGACCACAAGACGCTGGGTTCTGATCCACGATCAAATCGATCGTGGGGAGATGCCTCCCAAAGAAAAGAAAAAGCGCCCCGACCCTGATGATTCCAAGGCCTTTCTTGCATCATTGAATAAGTCTCTCACCGACGACACCTCAACTCGGGCGAATACCGTACTTCGACGACTCAACCGGAATGAGTATCAGAACACAGTCCGCGATCTTTTTAATATCGAACTGGTCGTGCAGGGTTTACCGGACGACACACCCACCGATGGATTCGACAATGTCGGCAGTGGACTCGCCGTCTCCGCCGAAGCGATCCAGGCCTATCTCAATGTCGCTGATCAAGTTCTCGATGCGGTATTCGGCCCACCGGTCGCACCTAAAAAAATCTACCATAAAACCAATCTGCTCGAACAAGTCGATTGGAGAGGGAATCCCCAACTCGAAAATCAAATTGGAAAAATGTTCCGGAAAACCGGTCGCGGCCTCGTGATTTTTCAGTCCGGCTATTGCCCTACCAATCTGGTGAATTTTACCCGACTCAAAGCTCCCGCCGGGACCTACCGTGCAAAATTTGAAGTCCGTGCGATTCAGAGCGACAAGCCGGTCACTCTGAGAATTTACGGCGGCGACACGATCGTAAGGCGAAAAGAAAACCACCTCGTCGGCTACTTCGACGTTCCGCCCGATGAATGGACCACCATCGAGTTTGAAGACCGACTCCTCGAACCGGGCGGCACCTTCCAGCCGAAATGCTATGGAACCCGCGACACCCGGAAAGATGCGGATACCTATCCCGAACCGGGTATAGAAATCGGCGACATTATCATCGAGGGCCCCCTTGAGCAATGGCCCCCACCCAGCAGGAAGCAATTACTCGGCGATACGGATATAGAAAACGGCACTATTGAGGATGTGAAGGCAATCTATGAAAGATTACTTCCTGCAGCCTTCCGGAGACCTGTCGCCATAGAGGAAATCGACTATTATACCGGTCTGTTTTCCAACGCTCTGCAAAACCCGGACCACAACTTCGAAAGCGCGCTTCGCGTCAGCTTGAAAATGCTACTTTGCTCCCCGGAATTCCTGTTTCTGGAGGAATCAGAAGATCCCACGCTCAGTCAATTTTCACTTGCTTCCCGCCTCTCCTATTTTCTGTGGAGTGCTCCGCCTGACAGAGAACTCCGGGACCTTGCTGCTAAAGGAACGCTCTCCCGGCCCGATGTTCTGAAGAGCCAGACGGAAAGACTGCTAAACGATAAAAAGTCAGTCGCGTTCACGCAGAATTTCACAGGGCAATGGCTCGACCTCCGGCAGATCAAATTCACAGAGCCGGACCCGGTTCTCTTTCCGGAGTTTGATGAATTACTTCGCCTTTCCATGCTGAAGGAAACCGAGCTTTTCTTTACCGATATTTTAAAAAATGATCTCGGTTTGGTCAATTTTCTAGATAGCGACTTTACCTATCTTAACGAGCGACTCGCCAAACACTATCAAATCGACGGTGTCGAAGGTCAGGCATTTCGAAAAGTCACCCTGCCGGAGTCCAGCATCAGGGGCGGGCTGCTCACTCAGGCCAGCCTCCTCAAAGTAACCGCAAACGGCACCAACACCTCGCCCGTCCTGAGAGGGCACTGGGTGCTCGAACATATCCTCGGCACTCCGACATCACCTCCACCGGATAACGTAGGCTCGGTGGAACCTGACATTCGCGGCACCACCACTCTTCGGGAAAAACTTGAAAAACACCGCGAGGCAAAAGAATGCGCCGGATGCCACGCAAAGATCGATCCAATCGGGTTTGCTCTCGAACAGTTCGATCCGATCGGCGGATTCCGAAGCAACTACCGCACCCTCTCCGAATCTGGCAAGAGGACCGGAATGAAGCAACATCCCATCACCTTTGCCTGGGTGAAGTACCGAATCGGTCTGCCTGTCGATTCAACCGGCCACATGGCCACGGGAGAACCCTTTACCGATATCAAAGAATTCAAATCGATCCTTGTGAAAAACCCGGAGATTCCGGCGCGAAATTTGACCCGCCAAATCTATACCTATGCCCTCGGGCGAAAGCTCGAATTTTCCGACCGCCCCGCTGTTGAAGACGTAGTCGGAAAGCTGCGGCAAACCAACTACGGATTCCGCTCGCTGATCCACGAAATCATCCAAAGCGACACCTTCCAAAAGCCATGAATACCGTCAGCACACCAATCGACCGCAGAACAATTCTCCGGGGAGCCGGGGTCAGTCTCGCACTACCTTTTATGGAAGCGCTCAATGCTTCGCCGATTCCGCAGCAGAAGAAGCGCATGGTCTTTGTCAACATAGCCCTGGGTCTCCATGTCCCTAACATCATCCCTACAGCTGCAGGCAGGGAATATGAAATCACGCCCTATCTCAAGCTCCTCGAAGCTCACCGAGATAATCTGACGGTGATCTCCGGTGTTTCCAACCCCGAGGTCGGCGGCGGTCACGACTCCTACAAATCCTTCTTAACCACCGCTCCCCACCCCAACAGCGCCGGGTTCCGAAATACGATATCGATCGATCAATACGCCGCGAGCAAACTGGGAAGCGAAACCCGTTTTGCCTCACTGGCGATGAGCAGTTCCGGTCCCGGTTTGTCCTGGTCACGAAACGGTGTCGAAGTCCCTGCTGAAACCCGACCCTCGCAGATCTTTCAGAAGCTGTTTCTCACCGGGAAACCCGAGGAACAAAGTCAGCAGTTACGCCGCATCAAAGATGGAAAAAGCGTGCTCGACTCCGTCCTCGATAAATCAAAAGATCTATCCCGGCGACTGAGCGGCCGGGACAGGGAGAAACTGGATCAATACTTCGAAGCTGTGAGAGAAGCGGAGCGACGACTCGCCAAAGCTGAGGACTGGCAGCAGAAACCCAAGCCGCAAGTTGATCGCAAACCGATCGTCGACATCCCCGACTCGTTGAAAATTATCGAACGAATGCGCCTGAAATACGAAGTGATGCATCTCGCTCTCGAAACCGATTCCACCCGCTTCATCACTTACAATCAAACCGGGATGAACTCCGTCCCCGTGATTCCGGGGATTGAAGTGGATTATCACAACCTCAGCCATCACGGGCTCGATCCCGAAAAAATCCGCCAACTCACGATAGTCGAAACCGCGATCATTCAGGAATTTGCCACCTTCATCGACAAGCTGGCCACCAGCAAAGAGGAAGAAGGCTCCTTGCTTGATCACACCATGGTCATGCTCGGCTCCAATCTGGGAAATGCGAGCAGTCACGATACAAGAAGTCTACCTATCGTCCTCGCCGGAGGCGGCTTCAAGCACGGCCAACACCTCGCATTTGACCGGTCAAACAACGCCCCGCTGCCCAATCTCTATGTATCCATGCTCCAGCGGCTCGGACTGGAAACCGATTCGTTTGGAACCGGTAAATCCACAATGACAGGACTTGAGTTAGCCTAAAACCGGCTACTGATTTTCGAGAAGATAAATCGAAGCGGTCTGGCCCAACTGTCGACCCACAGTTTCGTAATTTTCTATTGTGCTGGCCGGTGTATTCCAGGAGGTTTCCAGAGTCGCGGCGACCGCTTCATCAGCAGTGTGAGCGATCACCCAGTTTTTACTGATCCGGGTCCAGTTTTTCGGATCATACTTTGAGCCCGACTCGGTCGCGCGCCCCATATACCGAAGCGGCCCATTGATCTGCAATTTCGACAGCGCCAGAAACCGGTTTAGATTCCCTCGACCCACCTCAGACATTTCGTCGCGGGATGGAATGTAGTAATAGGGAAACCGGTCGCCTGCCGCCGGATTGTGTAGATCTACGAAGAGAGCAAAGCGCCCTTCTTCGTCAGCCTTTTTGATATAATTCTGAGCAGCCGCCACGGCATGCCAATGAGGCGCCTCCGACCAGTCACGATTGTGATCCTGGGGCTTCTGGTTTTTACCTCCCGCCCCTCTCACCGTATTATCGATATCCATAATCGGGACCAAATAAATCTCGGCTTTTTCCCGCAACTGAACGGCGGCGGGAACATCAGACACCAGAAAATCGGCGAGGCCCTTTGCGACCCAACTGGAACCGCTCTCCCAGGCATGCTGACGGGCCTGAAACCAGATCACTTTCCGGTTTAAAGCGTCACCCGGGGCTGTTATTTTCAGGGCGGGAGTCGGGCGATCTTCTCTCGTGGTTGCTAAATTAAATGACGTCGCCACCTCATAGTTTGCGGCTATGGAATCGACTAGAGATTTCGAGTCTTCCGGAGTAAACGGCGGCCCCCAGGCAAACCACATGGTTGATTGAGTAACCGGGATGGTATAGATGATATTTTTATCCTTACGCACCCCTGCCCCGGAGTGCCGCCAGGTCTTCCCACCATCGTCACTGAGATGCGCCCGATCGGGAGTTGCCCAAGGGGCGGGCCCCACCTCCAGCGTCAGAGACTTTTCCGGGCTCAGACCTTCCGCCCGGAAATACCACCAGCAACGCCAGCCCTTCCCCGGGTGGTCGGCCGGGAAAATCTTAAGCAACTGATTTTCGGCATCGATTTCCAGCACATCGACTGAACCACCCTCAAAATCGGAATGCACCGATATTTCAGCCCCCCGGAGACTAATCGAGAAACCCGCCAGAAACAGAACGACCGCAAACGATAACCAAGCTTTCATGTCCACTATCATTACCCTGTGAGGGGTAAGTGATGCGATCCATTTAGCTGGCGGATTCGTGTGTTACGGCTTTTACCCTTTCCAGTGAAACTTCACAGGTTTCTCTACATCAGGATGAAGACTGCGGTGAACCGGACAACCTAGCGCGGCTTGAATCAATCCATCGCAATTCGGGTGATCTGAGGGCAATGGAACTTCGATCACAGTGCTGAGACTGGCGATCATCCGGGGCAGATCCTTGGTCATTTCCTTTTGCACCACAGCCGTCGTTCCGGTGATGTCCATCCCGTTATTTTTGGCATAGATCCCCATGATAGTGAGCATACAGGTGCCCATCGCGGTTCCGACCAAATCAGTCGGGGAAAATTCCTCCCCTTTCCCGCAGTTATCGACGGGCGCATCAGTCTCCAGTTTGGCCCCGGAAGGACCGTGAACCGCTGTTGTGTGGAGATCTCCTGAGTAAGTAACGCTGACTTCAACCATAACGGAATTCTAACGAATCAAAGCAGGACTGCAAGTGGGTGAGTCGATAGTTATAACGCCAGCAAATCCTCAAGAGTCACATCGGCAAGAGTCTCCACAATCCGGTTCGGTTTTCCCTCAAAGGTCTCCGCCTCGTGCGTGGTGGTTACCGCGATAACTTTCATGCCCGCAGCGAGTGCTGCCTCGACGCCGACGTGAGCATCCTCAATAACGATACAGTTTTCAGGCGACTTGCCGATTTTTCGGGCGGCTTCGAGAAAGACATCCGGAGCGGGTTTCCCCCTCGATACGTCTTCAGCGCCCGTAAAATTCTTCCCGAAAAAGGAATCTAATCCCGTCGATTTCAGACACATATCAATATTCAGAACCGAAGTCGAAGACCCCACCGAACCGGGAATACCGGCCTCGCTGAGCATTTTGGTGAACTCCAGGACACCGGGGAGCGGCGCAAGCGGCTCCTGAGCAAGAATTTCGCGGTAAAACACCTCTTTCCGATCCCCCAATTCAGCGATCAACTCGTGATCTTCAGCATCCGCCCAGTGAAAGACATGCGGGATACAAGTCTCATTTCGCATTCCGAACGACTCAACAAACTGAGCATCCGTTAACTCTTTTCCGATCTCGGAGCCGAGCTGTTTGAAGGCTTCGTGGTGCTGCTCATGAGAATCAACAAGTACTCCGTCGAGATCAAACACGACACCGATTTGGTTTGTGGAAATCATGAAGCTCCCTCGTCTGGAAGGATTCGCTTTGCAAGAGAGATTGTTGGTGATTTCAAATCACATCCGTGTAGAATTGGACACCATGTTTTCAGCGATCGAACACCTCAGCACCCGTACCAAGCCCAAAGAGGTTAGGGTCGTGGTGAATCCTGCACCCTCGCGGAAAATCCCGCTTCTCGCGATTTTAAACCAGGCCTTTCGGGATGCAGGCATTCACTGGGATATAGATATCACCCACGGCGATGGCGACGGGCATGATTTGGCAAAGAAAGCGGTGGAAGAAGGCGTCGACGTCGTAGCGGTTTACGGCGGGGACGGAACAGTGATGGAAGTGGCTTCAGCACTGATCGGAACCGACACCCCGCTCCTGATCCTCGGCGGCGGCACCGGAAACCTTGTCGCATCGGAATTGCGACTGCCCACGATTCTAGAGAAATCCTGCGATCTGATCTGTGATGAAGAATTTTCAGTCCGGACCATCGATGTAGGGATGCTGGGCGACAAGCCGTTCCTCCTTCGAGTCGGTTGCGGTCTGGAAACCGGCGTGGTGCAGGACGCGACCCGGGAATTGAAAGATCAGTTCGGGAAGTGGGCCTACGTTTTTGCCGGTATCAAAGCGCTCCAGGAAGGCGCCTCTTCTGAGTACAAAATCATCGTCGATGGCAAAATCGTTTCAACCGGCGCTGGAGTCGCCTGCGTAATTGCCAACGCCGGCACCGTCGGACTTGGCAGACTGACCCTGGCTCCCTCCGTCGATATTGATGACGGAAAACTCGATGTGTTTTTCCTTAAAAAGGCAAACATTGAGGGCATCGCCCAACTCGGGGTGAAAATGATGGGTCTCGATAAACTCAAAGTCGATGGCGAACCTCTTCTCGACGCTTCCCACATGCTCAATCACTGGCAGGGTGAGAAGATTGAAGTTCACACCGATCCAATTCAGGACATCCAAGCCGATGGAGACGTCGTGGCGCACACCCCGATGATCGCTCAGGTGAAATCAGCGAGCTTGAAAGTGGTCGTTCCCTGAGACTCCCGGATATATATCCGCCACTCAAAAGAGCCTCAGGAGTCCTAAAAGGGCTTTAACGGGGAGGGCATTCGTTGCATAATCAGACTATGCCCGACCTGAACGAAACCGTCTCCAAAGCCTCCCAGGAGTTTTTACTGAATTTTATGCAGCACGGCGACATTGGGGCCGCGCTCTCGGTTTGGATGGGCGCGACGGAGATCTGTAGTAAAGAGGGCGGGTTCATCGACGAAGAACGTGCCGGCCACTGGAAGAAAAACACCATGGTGACGGTCAATTCCGCCATCAACGGCCCGGTCGCGGCAACCGTCCTCACCGCTCTTTACAATGCAGGTTTGAGCCCCGATACCTTGATTGGTGACATCTGGCCGGAACTGGGTAACGGGAAACTGGCGCAGTTTCCGCTTCGCATTTTACTCTCTCATCAAGCCGGTCTCCCGTTTATTGAGAACTTCCAGGGAAGCGGACACGACGACGCGGTTGCCGCCCTCAATCAACAGTCACCGGTTTGGGAACCCGGGACCGCACACGGCTATCATGTCGGCACCTTTTCCATCATCGCCGACGAGATAGTCCGGCGCCTTGAATTGGTCCCCCTACCGGACTTTTGGCGGAGCCAGATCGCCGATATCCTCGGCTTAAATATCTGGATTGGCGAAACCCGGCCCGCCAAAGGCTCAGTCGCAAACGCCCTCCATGTTCACGGTCCGATTGACCCTGGCTCATTTGCCGCGCTGGAAAGTTTTGAGCGCAAAGATTCGCTGACCTACCGGGCTTACCAGTTTTCGAACTGCGGAATCTCAGAAAGCGCGCCGCGCCCCGAGTTTCCCCTGCCCCGGGTGAGCGGAATCGCATCCGCAGCATCTCTGGCCAGATTTTACTCGTTGATGGCTTCCGGCGGAGACCGGGCTGGGTTCCAGGTTTTCCCCCATGCCGTTTGTGATTGGGCGGGAGAACTGGTCGTCGAAGGGTTTGATCAGGTTCTGAAAACGACGACCGCTTTTTCCGTCGGATTCATGAAAGATCCGGTCGATTACCATAGCGGAAAAATTCATCTCTTCAGCTCGTCACCCGGCGCATTCGGTTATCCGGGCGAAGGCGGGTCATTTGCCTTTGGCGACCCCGGAACGCAACTGGGCTTTGCCTACGTGGCCAACGAAATGGATCGAAGCTTGCTCCCGTCTGAGAAGGCTCTACGTCTCAGCCGTCCTTTCTACGAATTCTAAATCCCGCTTCCTAAACACTCTGCACCGCACTCAAGAGACACTTCTTCAATGTCTCCAGGTTCACAGGCTTAGGTAGTACCATTCCACTGGGAGAATCCTTAAATCCGGCTTCCCCCGATTCCTGAGGCGACATCAGTGCCGTCATCATGATAATCGGCACATCCTTCAATGTTGCATGCCCTTTAAAAAGAGTCGCAACATCCCCCCCGTCCATTCCCGGCATGACGATATCAAGTAAGATCACATCGGGTTGGAACTCCAGAGCTGTGGAAAGAGCAGAATTTGAATCGTTTTCCACCCTTACTACAAAATTCCCCTCTCTTTCGAGGTTCATCTTTACGAGCTTGGTGAAACCCACTTCATCATCGATTGCTAACACTTTAACAGCCATATTCCCAAGCTAACCTACGGGGTGAGATCGGGTCAATCCTTTTCAGTGATTTTGAATACAGTTTGAGTCCCGATTTTTTTGATGTTTTTTGGACGAGGTAACCGACTATGAAATTTTTGCAGAAACTAATGGGCAACCAAAGCAAGGAATCCGATCCATCCCGGAAAGAAGGAATCCGACTCATCGTCGGGCTGGGCAATCCCGGCAGCGAATATGAAGGCACCCGGCATAATGTCGGTTTCGATCTTCTTGACCAGCTCGCCGACGATCTTCGCCTCGACTGGGAAAAAGATCGCAAATCAAAAGCCTATGTCGCCCGGAGAGGTTCGGATATCGTGTTAGTCAAACCGCAGACCTATATGAATTTGAGTGGTCAATCCGTGGCCCGACTCGCCGGTTTCTACAAAATCCCGAAAGACGGCATCCTCATCGTCTACGATGATGTCGATACCGTCCTCGGAAAAATAAAATTCAAGCCCAAAGGATCCGCCGGCGGCCACAACGGTATCAAATCCATCATTCAGTGCCTCGGCACCGACGAATTCCCAAGACTGAAGATTGGCATCGGTGCCAGCGGAGGAAGAGGTGAAATGGTAGGGCACGTCCTTGGCAAATTCAGCGACGAAGAAAAACCTGTTATCAAAGAAGCTCTCGATCTCGGCACCAAAAGTGTCCGCTTTGCTATAGAAAACGACCTCCACGCCGCGATGAATCAATTCAACCGACGCGAAAAGCCCGCGAAGAAAAAGCAGGCAGCAAAACCGGAGGAGAGTGACGAGGGATAGAGACTATGTGAAACACCGTTCGATAGTTCAAAATGTGACTTGGTTTAATGCTAAGCCACAACGCCATCCCGTCATGGCAACCGGAAAGCATTAGCGGTATTCTGAAGGCAATGAACCCGTTGTTGAATCGCCGCCGCTTTTTGAAGAATTCAACGACTGTGGCCGGATTAGCCTCTTTGATCGGCCCCGGTAACTGCCGGATAGTTTCGGGGCAATCGGCTTCGACCATTGAATGGCGTTTTTCTTTACTTGGCGACCTTCACTTTGATCATCTCGATCACCACGATTTTGACTGGGTGAAACGTGAGCATCCCGGTTCTGTGAAGCAGATCGAAAATTACTCTCACATCACCGAATCAAATCTTCCGGGACTGATGGGAAGGGTAAAGAAAACGATCTCGACTCAGGGATGTTCTTCGGTGGTTCAGATTGGCGATCTCGTTCAAGGCCTGTGCGGAAATGGGAAGCTGGCGCGCACCCATTGCGAAGCGGCGATCGATTATTTCGAGTCACTGAAACTTGGCGTTCCGGTTCGCGTCACGAAAGGCAATCACGATATCACCGGCCCGGGAGCAGTCGAAGCCTACAACGAGTTGGTGGTTCCCTGGGTCGCTGACGGATTTGATGATATGGCGTTTCATGACGCGCATTTCCTATACAAAAAAGGAGAAGATCTTTTCGTCTACTTTGACGCCTACGATCCTGCGAGTTTCGATTGGTTTATTAGCCTGATGGAGGAACGCCCCGCGGATTCCACGGGCCGGGTTTTCTTTATCGTTCATCCGCCGGTGGTTCCCTACAACGCCCGGTCGAGCTGGTGCCTTTATGGAAAAGAGCATCATCGCGATAAGCGGGAACGCCTCTATGAGATTCTCGGCAAACATCAGGCAATCGTGCTTTGTGGCCATCTTCACAAATACGCTTTAGTCGAACGCGAGACGAATGAAGGAAGCTTCACTCAACTATCAGTCAGCAGTGTAGCGAACCGGATTGGCGGCAAAGCCCGGGATCTCATCTCAGGCGTGGAACAATTTGGCCCCGATCTCGTCGATCTCGAGCCCGACCATTCACCCGACACCGTTAAAGAGCGGCGAGCGATTTTGTCTCGCGAAAAGCCTTTCATCCGTCGCTTTGATTACGGCGCGTTCTGGGGTCATGCGGTGATCAAAGTCACTCAGGAAAAGGTGGAAGCGGATATTTACCACCAGCTGGACGAAGAACCGTGGAAAACGGTTCGTCTCGCTTAGTTTTTGGCGTGTTTGATCACAAAATCAACAAGGGCACGACTGTTAAAATATCCCGGCCAGTAACTGTGCCCCTGCCCCTTGACTCGTTCAAGAGTGATTAAGTCAGCGACTTTTTCATCCCGATATATCGATTGAAGGCGGGCGGAGTTTTCTTTAATTGGAACCACTTTATCTTCCTCGCCATGGATGATGTGGACAGGGATTTCAGCTCGTGCCAGCACTGCGGCTTTCTCTATCGGGTTAAACTCTCCGAGTCGTTTCTGTAGTTCTTCCGGGGGTAACTGATAGGCGGGGGCGGCACGGGAGACACCCGGATAGGTAGTGACGTCATACACCGGGTAGATTCCGGCAAGGGCTGAAACTTTATCGGGATTTTCAACCGCCCAACTGCTCACCCATAACCCTCCGCGACTGCGGCCGAGGAGGACCGGTTTCGTTGAAAATCCGCGCTCTATCATTTCGGCGTAGAGAGCATCGAACTTCGGCAGCGCTTCGGGACTCCCGTATGCTTCGCCAACATCGATTCCCGCAATCGCGATTCCGGCATCTAGAAATTGCTGATGCATCCAACTTTCGGCTTTGTCAGGGGTTCCGGGGAGCGTCGGACCATAGAAAACCCAGGGCTTACCGGGTGTCTCCGGCTTCATGATAAAAGCCGGCCGTCCTTCCAGAACCAGCGCCTCCGCATTGAACAAGACCTGTTTCGGTTTCGGGAGAGCTGCTCGCTGGGCGGCGTTCATTTTCCCCCGGTTTTTCTCGGATTTTGCGGCGGCGGCGCGTTCCGCATCACTCATTTCACCGATGGCAAGGGCCTTAAATTCCGCGAGTTCCTCATCCCAAAGTTTTACTAGTTCGATCACTTTTTCGGGGTAGTCACCGGAGCGGTCCTCCGATTCTGCGCGATCGGTATTGAGATCGTAGAGATCCCAGTCGCCGCCGTTTGCCGCGACCGCTTTCCAACCGTCTTTCAGAATCGCTTTGTGGCCGTCGTGATACCACCAGAGAAGATCCCGTTCGATCGGTTTATCGGCGGCAAATGTTGGGACGAGGCTTTTCCCTGGAAACGCGGGACCTTCTCCGGAGATATCATCGGCTCCAGCCAGCTCCAAAAGGGTGGGGACGACATCGATGACATGACCGGCAGTGGTCCGAAGCCCCCCTTTTGCGGAGATCCCTTTCGGCCATGAGACGATTAACGGAGTCGAGGTCCCTCCTTCGTGAGTCCACGTTTTATGCCGTCGGAACGGGGTATTACAAGCGGTGGACCATCCGGGCCCGAGGCACAGGTAGGTTTCCGCCGAACCGGGAGAGGCTGCAGGATCATGACCGTCACCCCGAACCATAATTTCAGCCGAGGCTCCGTTGTCGGAGAGAAACATGATTAAGGTATCCTCCCATTCACCCATCTTTTTGATTTGTTCAAAGACTCTGCCGATTTCGAGATCCATCCGATGAATCATTGCAGCGTGGATTGCCATTTTTTTACTTTGGAACGCTTTTTGTTGTTCGGTCAAATCATCCCAGGGGAGCGGCTTGTTCACTTCGCCGGCTCCAAGGATCTCAAAATGGTCAGGGAGATGATAGGGAGGTCCGATCTCTTTCTCTACTTCGGACAGCTGATCTCCTACGGGTAATTCCAGAGCCTGGATTTTCTCCCAGCGTTTTTTTCGAATCACATCCCAGCCTTCGCGATAGGTATCTTCATATATAGCAATATCTTCGGGAAGTGCATGGAGTGGAAAATGCGGAGCAGCAAAGGCGAGACAGTGAAAAAAGGGCTGTTCTTTATAGTTCTCAGCATGCTCGGTAAGGACTTCGATAACGTGATCGGCAAGGGCAACGGTTCCGTAAAAGCCATCATCTTTGTCGACTTTCGCTAGTTTAACATCGTCTTTCCAGTGTAGTTGAGGAGAGAAAAAGCGGCTTTGATCCTTTAGATAATACGAGCGATCAAATCCCTCTGCGATCGGCATTCCATCGATGTGCCATTTCCCGGTGTGATAGGAGCGATAACCTTGAGGCTTCAGATAATCGGGCAAAAGCGGCGCCCAGTCCGGGCGGGTCCCCTGATTGGTGGAGACGACTCCGGGTATCGCATCGCGCTGGATTTGTTGGGCGTAGAATCCGGTAAGCAAAGAACCCCGGGTCGGCCAACAGCGGGCAGTATTGTAAAACCGGGTGTAGCGCAGCCCATTCTCAGCGATCGAATCGAGGTTCGGTGTCGCAATTTCGCTACCGTAGCACCCGAGATCGGAGTACCCAAGGTCATCCGCCAGAATGATCAGGATGTTAGGTTTGGACTCACCGTTCGTAATTTGCGAGAGTGTCAGAAGGAGGCCGAGTGCGATCAGTTTGCCGGACATGGGACAGAGTAAAGCCAAGGGAGGGATTCGTGTAAACCGTAAAGACGGGATGACTCCCCCCACTCTTGCTCTTGCTCTTGCTCTTGCTCTTGCTCTTGCTCTTGCTCTTGCTCT
>JARGPI010000051.1:329-30009 GCA_029213005.1 Verrucomicrobiales bacterium | reverse complement strand
AATTACTCACTACCCATTTTTTGACCATCAATAGATGCGAAATGTTTGACCCTGTACAGTTCTGGATTGTACCCTGTACAGTTTGGCGATGCCGCCAATATGCCTAAATTTTTGGTGCAGTAACTGTTTCTTTTCGGTAGGCTTTGGTGATGATTACTCGACGCAAAGCGATACCCACTCTGATAGGATCAGCGACACTGGCCGGGATTGCAGATGTCATTTCTGCTGGAGCTAAAGATTTCCAGATAGGGGCTTGTGACTGGTCCATCGGGCAACAGCAAAATATTGCGGCTTTCGATGTGGCAAAACGAATCGGGTTGGAAGGGCTCCAGGTGAGTTTCAGTGATCCGGGGAAACCCTTTGATCTACGTGACCAAAAAGTGAGAGAGCAGTATTACCGGAAAATCGATGAAACCGGTATTCAAATGGCGTCTCTGGGAATGGGGATACTGAATCAAAAGCCCCTCGCTACGCATCCCGATGCGATCAACTGGGTGAACGATGCGATCGAGACGATTGCCAAAATCGCTAAAGAGGAGCCGGACAAAAAGCCTTCGGTTTGTCTACTGGCCTTTTTTGGGAAAGGAGACATTAACGGGAAACCGGAGCTGATGGAAACGGTCATTCAAAAGCTGAAAACCGTGTCGGAAAAAGCGGAGGATAATGGTGTCGTGTTAGGTATCGAATCACTACTGTCGGTTGATGATCATCTCAAGGTAATCGACGGCGTGGGATCGAAGAATATACAAGTCTACTACGATTCAGCGAATTCGAACAAAATGGGTTACAACATCTACGAGGAAGTGGTCAAGCTCGGTGCGGAGAGGATTTGCGAAGTTCATTGCAAGGAGAATAAAAACTGGATAGGGGAAGGGGTTGTCGACTTTGCAAAATTTCGGGATTCGCTCAACACGGCCGGATATAAGGGGTGGCTGATTATTGAGGGTTCCACGCCCGATGGGGCTGATCTGGTAAAATCCTACCGCAAAAATATGGGTGAACTGGACCGAATCTTCAGAGGGCGGGAGTAGTGCTTTTACACTCTCTCGACATCAACTTCGACCAGTAGCTTCTGGCTGCCTGCTCCGAGGAAGACGCCGCGAAGCGGTTGGACATCGAAGTAATCTCTACCGTGACAGATCTTGATATGTTGATGACCGGGGATTTGGTCATTGGTAGGGTCAAAGCCAACCCAGCCGGTTTTTGGAGTGTAAGCTTCGACCCAGGCGTGAGTCGCGTCGGCTCCCTGTAGTTTTTCCTGCCCGGGAGGTGGAACCGTTTCGAGGTAGCCGCTCACATACCGGGCCGGAATGCCGATCCGGCGTAGTGCCGCAATCATGACGTGGGCAAAGTCCTGGCAAACGCCGTGTTTTTTCGCAAGCACATCGATCAAAGGTGTCGATACCTGAGTCGCCCCGGGCAGGTAGGTGAAGTCGGTGAAGATCCGGCTCATCAAGTCGTGGGCAATCTCGATAATTTCGTGCTTCGAGATGATAGTCGGTTTCAAAAAGGTATCGAGTTGCTCTATATTCGGACAGGCGCAGGATGGCTCGAGAAAATTCAATAGAGGAATCCCGGATTCAAACCCATTCGCCATCTCGGAGAGCTGAGCTTCGTTGTCCAGTGTGATGCGGCTGTCGGGGATCTCCGGTGTGACCTCCTGTTTGGTGACGGTGACGAACGACGTGACTTCGAGTCGCCCGTGGGATTGTTGAATGGAGAAGTATTGAGTCGTATTTCCGAAGTAGTCTTTCCTCACCGATTGAAATCCCGGCGAGGGTGAAATATGGATTTTGTGTTCGACTACGTTCTGTCCCTTCTTCTCACAAGGCCGGAGGTGAAGCAAGCTGTGGCACAAGTCTATTCTCCCGGAGTATTCGTAGGAAGTCCGGTGCTTGATTCGATAGGTTAACTCACTCATTCGCTAATCTCGGCGTGGCTGAAATACGAAGTGGTGAGGATGTCGGAAAGTCGGTTGAAGAATTCGATCAGCTCATCGAGAAATTCAGCGGTTACTTTGGAGTCAAACGAGTCATGTTTTTTCCATTGATACAGCTCGACGACAAATTCAATCAGCTTCGCGGAGATCAGTGGAATTCGATCGCGAGGGTGGGGGCGATTCTCCGGAGTCGGGAGTTTTTTCAGTAAACCGTAGAGGCGTTCGAGAACGTGAGTGATTGATTTCGGGTAGTCATTTTCCCCGAGCAGTAAAAGGGTGGTCAGTTCGGTTTTCGGCTTTTCGTAAAAGTTACTTTGGTAGGTCCGGACACTGTCGAGGAAGTAGAGAATTGACTCGTTAAAAATGGTGTCCATCTCTCCGCTCAGGTTTGATGTCACCAGTGTCTTTAATAAGCCGCAAATATTACTGCCCCGTTCGATTCTGCGGCCGGCATCGAGCAGTGCCCAGCCGGAGTCCCGGGTCATACTGTCGAGATTCTGTCCCAGAAACGCGGATAGATTCAGTTGCAGTTCATCGAGTGCCGGTTCGAGCTCAAAGAAGGAATCCACCTGGTTGATCGACTGAATCCATTGATCATAGCAGGCGCTGATGGCCTGAACGCTGACGGGAGACCATTCCTCTCGGGCGGACTGGGTGGCGTAGTTGAAGCGCTCCAATCCAAAGGTGATTCCGGCAGGGCAATTGGGATCTTTAAAGATCGACATGAGCCGGGCATCGGGAGTCATGTCGGGACTGAGGATCGGGCAGTCAAAGATTTTGAACAGGCTGTCGACGAGGATCTTTTCATGTTCGGCTTCGAAGCCTTTGACTCCCGAAATACCCCGGATCCGGCAATCGATCAGACGCGAAGCAAACCTGACCGCGAGTGAGGTCCTCTCGGCGTAGCGGCCGCTCCAGTAGAGATTTTCCCCGGTTCGGCTCGACACGATATCGGGAGCCCGGAACCCCGAAATGCTCAATACTGATGATATATCATAGGGCGCTTCTTCCTTTTTCGATCTGACCCAGACGTCTTTGGAATCCCCGGTTTCGCGAGTCGTAATGATCATCCCGTCGACTCGACTGACCCTGGCCAGTCCGCCGGGCATCACAGAAGCGGTGCCGTCGGCTCCGAGGAATGAAAAGGTCCGGAGCACGGCGCTTCGCGGGGTGAGTCCATGGGGCCGGGAAGCGGGGATCGAAGAAATTTCCAACTCCTCCTGTCCGACAAAATCTCCCGGATTATCCCGGATTTGACCGATCAATGCCGTTTTTTCCGCATCGGAAAGGAGGCGGCCATAGTGAGTTCCGAAGAGGTGAGGGTTGCCTGCGGATTTGACGACCATTTTGTCGATATTCGCCGTGACGTGGGACAGCCCGGCCTTTTCTCCGCACCACCAGGTTTGCACCGGCGGGAGGAGGAGGTCTTCGCCCAAAAATTCGCGGCACAATTTGGGTAGGAATGGATAAAGGGCTGCCGACTGGATCACTTCCGAGCCGGGGTGACTGGCTACCGCGACATTGCCTTCCCGGATCGCTTCGAAAATGCCGGGGATACCGAAACAGGGTCGGATTTCTGATTCCAGCGCATCGAGCCCGCAGCCGGGAGTTGATTTCCAAATCACATCGACAGGCACGAGGCCGCGCAAAGCTTTGATCCAGACCCGACCGTCCCGGACGGTGATATCCGAAGGGTGCACCCGGGTGACTCCGCAATAGTTGGCGAGGAAACTGATCTCCGAATCTTCGTGCTGACTGGAGTCATCCAGGATGACTACGAGTGGATCCGAGTCAGTGTTGTTCGAATATTGAGCAAGTCTCTCAAACCAGTCGGCGAAAAAACTACCGATCCGCCGGACGCCGCAGCGGCGAAACAGGTTGGGGAGGACTTTATTGACGATCGTCCGGTTTTCCAGTGCCAGGCCCAGTCCGGAAGGCCGGTCGAAGCGGTCGTTTACGATAAAAGTGCGGCCTTTTGAATCCCTCGCCAAATCGAAGGCGCAAAGCCCGAGCCCAACGATGCCGTTTCCCGGGGGAGCATTGTGAAGCGTGCGGAGGAAACCGCGATGCTTCAGCACGATGCTCATCGGTACCAGATTATTTTTGAATAGCTTCTGCTCCCCGTAAATATCGGCGAGAAGCGCCTCCGAGAGCCGGAGGCGTTGCGTGATGCCGGACTCAAAAACTGACCATCTCTCTGCGGAAACGATCCACGGGATGGGATCGATCGACCATCCCTGCGAGGCGGATTCGTCAAGAGTGGCGGGGCGGTAGGCGAGCCCCCGTTCCCGGGAGATTCTCGCAGCGGTTTCCTGCCATCGGGCGACACCTTCGATTCCGTGACGCTCTACGGACTTGAAAAGTTCGCTCCATTCCGGGCGGATGCTGCCGTCAGAAGCAATCGATTCATCACGACGATCATCCATAGTCTGATAATGGCTGGTCTCAGTGAGCGAATCCGGAGATAGCGAGTGGGAACTCATCGGCGATATTACGGTAATCTAAATGATTCGCCATGATTTCTGCATCGCTATTGTTGTTTCTGGATCGATCGCATCCGTATTTTGAAAAATTCCTCTGCGCTGGAAGATGGAGATTCCTTGGTTAGAGCGAAGTAGCGGAAGCCAATTGCGGCACCGATTTCGTTTAAATTAAACTGAACCGAATCGACATAATCGTGAAGACCGAGCGAGCTGATTTCCTCAACTCCGGAGAAATTCATCCGGGCGAGCAGGGAGCCTGAAGCCCGCTCTGCCTCATTGAGATAGCCGCTCGAATCGGTTCCGGAAATCTGGTGGAGCAGGTCGTCGATCTTCTGAACACAGAAGCGGACTGACCTCGGGAAGCTGGTCGAAAAAAGCAGCAGGGTTGATGCCGAGGTGGAATCCGCCTCCCCACTGTAATGACGGCGATGTTCCGCCGCGGCGCTACAGGCGCGCAGCATCGTGCTCCAGGCCGAGGCCTCGTCCCGACCCCGCAGGTAGTTGGGAAGGTCAATCACCCGGCTGGTTTTGTCCGCCCGCTCCAGATACTCACCGAGCTGGATAAAGGCCCAGGCTTCCGCCCGCGGCTGAGCGACATTGACGATCCCGCGGAAAACCAGTGAAGACCGGTTCACCATCTGGCAAATTTTCTCGTGCTGTCCCGGTCCGTTCTTGAGGATTGCTTTGAGATCAAGCCACAGGGCATTGAGCTCGATCCACATTTCGTCGGAAATCTGGTCTCGAACAGCTCGGCCGTTTTCACGGGCCTGATAGATACAGTTGGTGATACTGTCAGGGTTTTCCTGAGAGCGCACCATATAATCCTGAACCGATTCGGTCGAATTTTCATCGCCCATAGAGGTTACGGCGAGGAGCGGGTGCCAATCGTAGGAGTCTTCGGCCATTGCTGAAGTGGCATCCAGCAGGTCGGTTTGATGAACGGTAACGAGACGGGCCAAATTGTCGGCGCGCTCGAAATAGCGGCTCATCCAAAACAGGTTTTCTGCGACACGGGATAACATGGAATTTTAGGACTGGTTGTCAGTTGAATTGTTCCGTAGTACCCAGGTGTCTTTACTTCCGCCACCCTGGGAGGAGTTGACGACCAGGGAGCCTTTGCGCAGTGCGACGCGCGTTAATCCTCCGGGTACGACGACGGTTTTTTTGCCGCTCAGCACAAAGGGCCGAAGATCGATATGGCGGCCCTCCACTTTGCCATCACAAAAGGTCGGGTGACGGGAAAGTTTGATAACGGGCTGGCCGATAAATCCGCGGGGATTTGATTTGATTTTGTTTCGGAAATCTTCGTGTTCACTGGTCGTGGCCTTGGGGCCGATCAGCATACCGTAGCCACCAGCTTCATCAACGGCTTTGATGACGAGGTTTTCTATATTTTCCAACATATACTTCAGGTCATCCTCCCGGCTGCCGAGGAAGGTTTCTATATTAGGCAGGATCGGCTCTTCGGAAAGATAAAACCGAATCATGTCGGGGACGTAGGCGTAGGTTGCCTTATCGTCGGCAACCCCGGCACCCATTGCGTTGACGAGGGCGACGTTGCCGGAACGGTAGGCTTTCATGAGGCCGGGGACGCCGAGTTGGGAGTCTTCCCTGAAGCACTCAGGATCAAGGAAGTCGTCATCGATGCGTCGGTATATCACATCGACCTGGACGAGGCCCTGAATGGTGTGCATGTAGACCCGGTCGTTTTCCACGAGTAGATCCCGGCCTTCTACGATTTCAATACCCATTTGCTGGGCAAGGAAAGTGTGCTCGAAATAGGCGCTGTTGTATTGTCCGGGGGTGAGGAGCACACAGACAGGTTCGTCCTGTTGTCTGGGAGAGACAGATTTCAGCATTTTCAGCAATTCTTTCGGATACTCCGACACCGGCTCGACGTTGAGCTTCCGGTATAGATCGGGATAGGTCCGCTTCATTGCGATCCGGTTTTCCAACATATAGGAAACTCCGGATGGACAGCGCCCGTTGTCTTCGAGTACACAGTATTGACCTTCGTCGTCGCGAATCAGATCAGTACCACAAATATGGATATAGGTATCTCTGGGTAATTTAAGGCCGGTAAATTCTTTGCGATAGTGGCAGGATGTTTCGACGAGGTATTCCGGAACGACACCTTCCTTCAAAATAGACCGGTCGGAATAAATATCTTTCAGGAACATATTCAGTGCGGCGGTCCGCTGAATGAGTCCTTTTTCGATGGTGCTCCACTCGTCGGAGGGGATAATTCTGGGGAAAGGGTCGAAAGGAAAAATCCGCTCGGTACCTTCGCCATCGCTGTAAACGGTAAAGGTGACTCCCTGGGTGAGGAAGGATCGCTCGAGAGATCGTAAGCCGGCGTCCATCTCTCTGACGGATAAACCGGAGAAGAATTTAGCGGTTTCCCGATAGGTATCGCGGATGCCTTCGGTTTCTCTGGTTACCGCTTCATCAAAGAATCCCTCGGTCTTATATTTTTTGAATAACTTGGCCACGAGGGTAACAATAGCATGCTCTGTGCCAAGCGTTGAGAAATCGTTTTAAACTGACTCTTTTATCCGTTCGACATCGACGCTGACCTTTAACGATTGTTTGCCGCTGCCGATAAAAATACCGCGGACAGGTTGGACGTCAAAGTAGTCCCTCCCGTGACAGATTTTGATATATTGAGAGTCGGGCAGTTTGTTGTTGGTCGGGTCAAATCCAACCCAACCCGTCGCCGGGGAGTAGACTTCCACCCAGGCGTGACTGGCATCGACGCCTTTCAGTTTGGGAACGCCCGGAGGCGGAATCGTCTCCAGATAACCGCTCACATAGCGGGAGGGGATCCCGATGGATCGGAGCGCCGCGATCATGACATGAGCGAAATCCTGACAGACTCCGGTTCGGTTTGCGATGACGCTTTGAATAGGGGTGGAAACGTCGGTCGCACCGGTGAGGAACTGAAACTCGTTGAAAATCCGGGTCATCAAATCGTTCGCCAGAGCGACGACATCCTTTCCGGCGATCAGCGAGGGTCTCAGGAATTCGCGGATGAAATCGGCATGGGGGCAGGCCCGGGTTGGCAGGAGAAAATGGACCATTCTGGTTTTCGAGGGATCCAGGTCGCTCAACGCGATTTTCAAGGTCTCCCAGGGCAGCTCGCTCTTTGGTAAAACCGGGGTTTTCGTCGATTTCTCGACGGTGAGCTGCGAAGTGATTTCCAGTGAGGTGTGAGAGCCCTGAACCGAAAAGTAATGAGTCGTGTTGCCGAGGAAATCTTTCCGAACCGACTTGGAATCAGGCTTTGGAGTGACCTTGATTTTGTGATCAATCACTTCCTGATCGCAGTCCCCCCGCGGTTCGAGATGGGCCAGGCTATGACACAGATCGATTCTACCCGTGTAGAAATAAGTGGTCTGATGCTGAATCTGATAGCGAACGTGGTTCATGGCTCGGTGATCCTCACGGCGTGACTGAAATACGATTGTGTGATGTGATCGCTGAGATGGAAAATTTCTTTATAAAGAGACTGCAGATCTTTTGCCGAAACCGTCCTGGTGATCGGGAGCATCTCCCCGTCGTGCTTCGTTTTTAAGACGATGCGATCCAGCTTGCTGATGATGGGCTTCAAGAAGGTCGAGGGGTGGTCGTATTCCTTGGGATCGGGAAGTTTTGCGAGAACCTCTCCGAGGCGGTTGAGCTGAAATTTGACCGAGCGGGGGTAACCCGCATCTCCGAGCAGTAGCTGCATGATCGGCCCGGTGAGAGGCTCGTTCATAAATTTACTCTGATAGGTTCCGAGGCTGTCGGAAATAAAGAGAATCGACTCATCGAGAAGGTGTTCCAGAACCGGCTCGACTTCCTGTTTCAAAAGGAAGGAAAGAATGCCGACGATATTCACGGTGCGTTCGATGCGTCGTCCTGCTTCGAGGAGGGCCCATGCGTCATCGCGAGTCATGGTATCGAGATTCAGCCCGAAAAATGCCGATAACTGGAGCTGGGTCTCATCGAGCTGCGACGGGTAGTCGTTGAGATGAAATAGATCACCGGTTCCTTTGTCCCAGCTGTTCCAAATCGACTCGATCGCCAGAATACTCGCCCGGGACCACTTTTCCCAAACGGATTGGGCGGCGCCGCGGAATTGCTTAAGGTTAAATGCGATCGATACGGGGCATTTCGGTTCGTTGAGGAGCAGGTGAATTTTGGCGTCGGGATTCGGCGCGTTATCGAGCCAGCTGAGGCACTGATTCATCTCGCAGATAGAGTAGAGCAGCAGCGCTTCGTGACGACTTTCGATCTCTGGATCGTGAGAAAATCCGAAGGTGCGGCCATCAAGGAGTCGCGCTGCAAACCGTGTGATAAAATCGGTTCTCTCCGCGTAACGCCCTGTCCAGTAGAGGTTTTCCGCCATCTTGCTGGGCGTGATCTGGGGCGTGGTGAGGCAGGACTGGGTCAGTTCCCGGGCGATACTGATCGGTTTTTCCGGGCTGTGGGATCGCACCCAGACATCCTTTGATTCGCCTGCTTTCCGGGTGGAAACGATCCCGCCATCCTCCTTGCTGACCCGGGCGAGACCGCCGGGCATCACGTTGGGTTTCCCGTCTTTGCCGACGAATGAAAAGGTCCTCATCACCGCGCCGCGGGGGCGCAGGCCCTGATCCGTCGCCACCGGCACCGTGGACAGATTCAGTTCTTCCTGACCGATGTATTGCTGAGGGCGGGCCTCAATCCGGGCGGTCAGCCAGGAAAGTTCATCGAATGAGAGGTTTCGCCCATACAGGGTTTGGAAATCGCTGTGGTGTCCCACGCTCTTGATCACCATGTGATTCAAATTCTCCAGAACGTAGTTTTTGGCGCTCGGATTTCCACACCACCAGGTCGCTACCGGCGGAATCAGGAGCGGTTCGGAAAGAAGGCGTTCACAGATTTTCGGCAGGAAAGGATAGAGGCCCGGGCTCTGGAGCACTTCGCAGCCGGGATGGCTCACCACGGCGACGTTTTTCTCCCGAATCGCACTGAAAATCCCCGGCACACCACCGTCGATGGGGTGATTCGATTCGAGCGGATCGAGGTCTCTCCCGGCCGCAAATTTCCAGATCAAATCGACCGGTTCCAGCCCGGTGAGGGCCTTGAGGTGGACTTTTCCGTTTCGAACCGTCAAATCAGCATCGGAAACCCGGGTGATTCGGCAATAGTTGGCGAGAAAGCTGATCTCCGTGTCCTGAGTCACGGGGCGCGAGTCCAGGATCACGATTCGCGGCGCCTCCCGGTTCCCCGGGGCGCTGGCGGCGAGGTGGTCGAACCAGTCCCGGAAAAAATACCCGAGTCGGCGGACGTGACAGTTGCGAAACAGCTCCGGCAAAACCGCGTTAACCACCGTCCGGTTCTCCAGCGCGACACCGAGGCCGAACGGGCTGTCGAATCGGTCATTCAGCGCAAAAAGCCGGCCACTGTTGACGACGGCGATATCAAAAGCGGAAATCCCGAGGCCGGCGATGGCGTCTCCGGGCGTCACATCGTAAAGGTCGGGAAGAAAGCCGCGATGTCCGAAAATGATCTCCGCAGGGACGAGTTTTTCCGAAATGAGATGCTGCGGCCCGTAAATATCCTTCAGGATCGCTTCGAAAAGCCGGTTTCGCTGGCCGACGCCTTCCTCGATCTTTTTCCAGGTCTCGGGCGGGAAATTCCACGGGATGGGATCGAGAGACCAGGTCCCTTTGGTTTTGATTTCCTCGACCGCAACGGGATGGTAAGCGAGGCCCCGCTTCCGTGAAATCCGGGCGACATCGCTGCGCCACTTCTGCAGGCCGGCCTCGCCGAACTCATCGATTTCCTCAAAAACTTCTGTCCAGCCCGTGCGAATGGCTCCTTTCGGAGACTTCGCTTCGTCCCGGATTCCTGCGAGAGGTTGGTAAGCGGAGCCGGGTTTGGAATCGAGCGACGACTCTTCGGAGACAACATCCATTGTCCTAGGATTTCCCTCCGGTCGATACGTTGATTCTTCTGAGCATTCTGACCAATGGTATTGAACCAGTGCGATGCAAAGCAAATCTTTGGCCAACCCCACCGCCGAAGCGGCGCGCCGGGGACCCTGCGAACCGCCTTCTGTTCAGGCGGTTCGGAACCGAAGAGTTTGATGGTCAGTTCGTTCTGTGACGGTCTAAATGACTTGGAATCACCATTAGACCCTGCACAGGTTCTGACGTAAAAAAGTCATCGTGAATGCGTAGTGCCGGGCTCCCGCTCACGGAGAGGGGCTTTTGGCATTTGCTCCGCAGCGGGTCCGGAGACCCTTTTCTACGTTGTGAGAGACCGATTGTACCCTGTACAGTCTGGGACTGTACAGGGTACAATGACGTGATTGGCTTAAGTTTTTCGAAGATCCAGGGTGTGAGAGAACTCGTGGTCGTTCAATAAAGGCGGAATCACTACGATGTCTTTTTCCCCTTCGTGGGTGAGGAATTCGACGACGTTCCCATCGACGGAGACGGCTGCTGTTTCGATCGTTCCGGAGGTGTAACCCTCGGTCCAGAACCGGGAACGACGGCGCGCTTCGGCTTCGCGGCTGTTGACCGGGAATGACTCGTAACTCAGACCGCCCGGGTGACTGACGTGGTAGACGATGCCGCCGAGTGATTTTCGGTTCCAGGTGTCGATCACGTCGAAAATAAGCGGCGACTGGGCATCGATCATTGGGTGCATCGATGAAGGCGGGTTCCAGGCTTTGAAGCGGACTCCGGCAACCCATTCCTCTTTGTTCGCAGTGGGGTAAAGCGGCACGCGGCGACCGTTGCAGGACAGGATGTGGCGGCCTTCGACGATACCTTTCAGGCTGACCTGGATACGCTCCATCGACGAGTCGACAAACCGCGAAGTTCCCTGACTGGTCGATTCTTCACCGAGGACGTTCCAGGGTTCCAGAGCGGTGCGGAGTTCGATATCGACTCCGGCGCGGCGGGCTTCGCCCAGTTTAGGAAAGCGGAATTCGAAGAACGGCTCGAGCCACTCGGAGAGATAAGGGATGCCGCATTCCTTCAGGTCGAGGCAGACTTCGCGGATATCTTCCCAGACAAAGTAAGGGAGTAAATATTTGTCGTGAAGCTTGCTGCCCCAGCGGACCAGTTTCTGGTGATAGGGTTTTTCCCAGAATCTGAGGATCAAAGCGCGAACCAGCAGGCTCTGAACCAGCGCCATCTGCCGATGCGGAGGCATCTCAAAGCCGCGTAGCTCCACCAACCCGAGTTGTCCGGTGGACGAGTCGGGTGAGAAAAGTTTGTCGATACAGATTTCGGCGCGGTGGGTGTTACCGGTCAAATCGGTGAGGAGGTGCCTCATGATCCGGTCAATCATGATCGGCTGGTCGACGCCTTTGAAAAGACCATCGAGAGCGATTTCCATTTCAAAAACCCGGCCATCGCGAGTTTCATCAGCACGCGGCGATTGGCTGGTCGGCCCGATGAAAAGGCCTGAAAAGAGGTAGGATAATCCGGGGTGATGCTGCCAATACGTGACCATACTGGCGAGCAGATCGGGGCGTCTCAAAAAGGGACTGTCCGCCGGGGTCGCTCCCCCGATAACCACGTGGTTCCCGCCTCCGGTGCCGGAGTGGCGACCGTCGAGCATGAATTTCTCTGTGCCGAGTCGAGCCTGTTTGGCGTCTTCGTAGAGGGTCTCGGTTCGTTCAACGAGCTCGGTCCAGCTGTGCGACGGGTGAATGTTCACTTCGATCACTCCCGGGTCGGGGGTGACTTTTAAGCTCTCCATCCGGGCGTCTTTCGGTGGCTCGTAGCCTTCGATCACGACTTTCAGGCCGGTATTCAGCGCTGCTTTTTCAACAATCGCGAGAAGGTCGAGATAGTGCTCCAGCGTAGGCGTCGGAGGCATGAAAACATGGATTCGGCCCTCGCGGTTCTCCACCGAGATGGCGGTCCGCGGAATCCAGCCGTAGTCGTCGGCCGGAGTGTTGTTCTCGTATTTTTCGAGAGGGTTTTCGTCGAAAGGCGGCACGTCCTCCTCCATCGGGGAGCGCACTTCGATGATGTCCTCTTCGGTTGCTTCACGAATCGAATCGAGCGGCAGACGGAAACCAAGCGATGAGGCTCCCGGAATCAAAAACAGCTTTTTACGTCGGAATTCCCAGGCCGATGCGGCCCAACGACCCGAATACTTGTGCACAAAAACGGGCACGACATAACCGGCGGGCGATTCGATGCCCCTTTTCACCAATTCGGCGAGGGTGCGGCGCTCCAGATTGGCGTCGTCACTGGCGATTTCGATACTTTCCTCGATCGGGATGCCGCTGGATTTCCAGCGATAGTATTCCGCATCTTCATAGGCGGGCATCACGACGCTTTTCGGATAGCCGAGAATGGTCGCAAACTCCTCCATAAGAACGCGCGGCTCTTCGAAGCCATATTCTCCCGGTTTGGAAGGATCGCCCTCCGCTTCTTCGGAATTCCACAGCGGCGTTCCGTCTTTTCTCCAGAAAATTCCGTAGGCCCAGCGGGGAATCAGCTCTCCGGGATACCATTTGCCCTCGCCGTACCAGATCATGCCGCCGGGTGCGAAGCTGTCGCGGAGCCGTTTGGTGAGATCGATACTCCGCTCGCGCTTGAACGGGCTGTCTGCGGTGGTGTTCCACTCCGGCCCCTCCATATCGTCGATGGATACAAAGGTGGGCTCGCCGCCCATGGTTAAGCGCACTTCATTGGCATCGAGACGTTTATCGACCAGTTTTCCAACCGCATCGATCGAGCGCCAAACCTCGCTGGTGTAGGGTTTGGTGACGCGGGGATCCTCGTGGAAACGACGGATCTCGTTTTTGAAGGTAAATTTGGTTTCGCAATCCCCGATCGCACCGTCAATCGGCGCTGCGCTGCTCGGTTCCGGAGTACAGGCGAGGGGAATGTGCCCCTCACTGGCGAAAAGGCCGGAGGTGGGGTCGAGTCCCACCCAGCCTGCGCCGGGGAGGTAAACTTCCGTCCACGCATGGAGATCGGTAAAGTCCTCGGTCGGACCGGCGGGACCTTCGATCGGTTTTTCGTCCTCAGTGAGTTGGATGAGGTAACCGGAGACAAATCGAGCCGCGAGGCCGAGCCGTCGGAAGACCTGCATCAAAAGAAAAGCGGAATCCCGACAGGAACCGGAATCGAGGTAGAGAGTTTCATCGCAGGTTTGGACTCCCGGCTCGAGGCGCACCTTGTAATCGACCCGCTCGTTGATCCGTTGATTGACAGCGACGAGGAAATCGATGGTTCGGATTTTCTCCTTGCCTTCAAATTCCATCGCGATGTGGTCAATGCCCTCCGCCATGTCGGTCCGTTTCAGATACGGTCCGAGCTCCGCTTTTTCCGATTCCCGGTATTCGAACGGGTACTCTTCGAAAGCTTCCTCGAGAAAGAAATCGAAAGGGTTGATCGCAATCATATCCGCGACCAGGTCCACCTTCACTTTGAGGTGATCTGATTTCTCCGGGAAAACGAGTCGAGCCAGGTAGTTTCCGAACGGATCCTGCTGCCAGTTTAAAAAGTGTTCCTCCGGCTCAACCTTCAGCGAATAGGAGACAATCGGAGTCCTGCAGTGTGGAGCCGGTCTAAGTCGGATGATTTGAGGATAAATTTGAACTTCACGATCGTATTCGTAAGTCGTGTAGTGGCTAAGAGCGATTTTAATAGACATGTAGAGGCTGGCTGGCGAAGACAGCATAAGAGCATATCGGGTGCCAAGTGGCAGAAATTTTGCGTTGTTTCAAACTTTCCGCTCAGACAGAAAGATTAATTGGGTCTAGGGTCGCTGGCATAGGAAATGCTCAAGACAAAAATTGATGGGTCAGAATAACTCTTACTTCAGGCACACGAAAATTGTGGCCACTCTCGGACCCGCGACGGACAGTCCGGAAATTCTCGAAAAAATGATCCTCTCCGGAGTGGATCTGATTCGTCTCAACATGGCTCACGCCACCCCGGAGTGGGTGAATCAGCGGGTTCAGCGGATTCGCGATGCGAGCCGGAAAGTGGGACGCCAGGTCGCTGTGATGATGGATGTTAAAGGTCCTGAAATCCGGACTGCAAAGATCCCGGAGCCGATCGAGCTGATTCCCGGGGAGCGATTCGAGTTTGTCACCGAATGGGCGGTTCCTTCGGGGAACAAAGGCGTCAGTGTGAATTACCCCAACCTTCCGGAGGATGTGGAAGCGGGGAAAGAGATCCTCGTCGACAGTGGATTGATCCGCCTCAAAGTGGTCACGATCCACAAGGACCGCGTCGTTTGTGAAGTGGTAATCGGTGGATCACTCGGATCCAAGCGGCACATCAATTTACCGGGCGTGTTGATCAAGCTGCCCGCGCTTACGAAAAAAGACGAAGTGGATCTGGCCGGTGGCGTCGAAGCCGGAATCGATTTTGTGGCGCTTTCCTTTGTGCGACAGGCGTCGGATATCGAGGAATTGAGAGCTTATCTGAAAAGCCTCGGATCGAAGGCGCGAATCATCGCGAAGATCGAAGATCAGGCCGGGGTTCGTAATCTCGAGGCCATTATCAAAGCGACCGATGGGGTGATGGTGGCGCGGGGCGATCTCGGGATCGAAATCGCCTACCATGAGCTGCCTCTCGTTCAGCGGCAAATCGTTGAATGTTGTCGAGTCGAGGGCAAACCCGTGATTATTGCGACCCATCTGCTCGAAAGTATGATCGACTCTCCGATCCCGACCCGCGCAGAAATTTCCGACGTTTCCAATGCGATTCGCGAGCAGGCCGATGCCGTGATGTTATCCGGCGAAACCACCACGGGGCAATACCCGTTGGAGGCGATCGATGTGTTGAACAACATCATCGACACGATTGAGCCGACCGTTCCGAACCGGATTAATAAAGATATTATTCTTCATCAGCCCAAGTCCAAGATGCTGCGATCTGCCACCTACCTGGCTCAGGAGTTGGGCGAGGAATCGGGGATCGTCGTATTCACCCGTTCAGGCTTTCTTGGCTACGTCCTCGGTGCGATGCGGGCCCGCGGAGTTCGGATCTTCGCGTTCACGGACGATGAAGTGGTCTTTCGTCAGTTGCTTTTCCCCTGGGGAGTCGAGCCGTTTCTGATGAACCTCAACGAAGTCGACCCCGAGGATACCATTCTTAACTCCCTCGAGGTACTAAAAGACCGGGGCTGGGTGAAAATAGGCGAAACTCTCGTTGTGATCACCAACGTCCTCGCCGGCGAAAGCACCATTGTCGACACCTTGCAGCTCAGGTTGATTGAGTAGGGAATACTGGAGATTCGCCGGGATATCCTTTTGCCCAAGTTAACGTAGGTTTTTAGGCGGAACGGGATAAATTTAGGGGTAGCTGAACGGTTTGGCTCTCCTATGTGATAAATATCCTGCCGATCCAGAACTCTCTGTTGAAAGCATTTCGCGCAAAGGTATCTTACAACTATGATGGTTAATCAGTATTTAATCAGAGCGACCGCCGTTCTCCATTCTCCAGAAATTTCGGATCCTTTAACCCAAGCTGAAACCTTCATGTTTCGAGTTATCGCAAGTTGAGCGTTTTTTTAGAATAAACGAATGATCAAATCAAATCTTCAGAGAAGTTGTTTTAAGAATCCTCTCGACCTTTTTTCTCACTAACATCCTGAGTTTATCCTGTGGTGTTACTCGTTGAAATAGAATTGCAGTGAGTGATTTAAGACTTGAGTATTTCAGATGTTCAGCGAACCACCAAACAATTTTCTTTACTCTGCCTATCGAATCAATACGGGGTTCGAATGTCACAACGGAACAACAAATCGAGACGGAACAGGTTTTTTAGTTGAAAATGATGAGCCCAAAATTCCGCTCATAATAACGAACCGACATGTGGTCGATTTGGAATTTAGAACAAAAAGTCAGAAGTATTTGGGATATTTGCTTTCAAGCATGTCGATCACTGGGAGGCGACCGGATGACTCGGAATACACGTTCAACCTTCATTTTCCGGCTGATATATTATTTCATTCTAATCCTGAGAATGATGTGGCAATTATTATTCCTAGGATGTGGGCAGACGATCCTAAAGAGACGATGAAAGGGTTTCATTATCATTTTGGATTAAATCATTTAGCTACCGGCGATGTTTATAAATCTATTAAGCCTTTCGATTTGATATGCTACACGGGGTTTCCTGATCAACATGACAAGTTTGGGAACAGGCCAATATTACGTAGTGGACGTATCGCTAGTGATCCTGTTTTTGATTATTCGTGGGATAAGAAGTCTCACGGTAGTTGTGTCGCATATGAAGGGTTTTCGTATGGAGGGTCATCAGGAAGTCCAGTGTTTGCTCCATCGAGAGGAATGGCTGAAATACCGAATTCTCGTCATGGTTATCTAATAGGGGTCAATGCTGGACACTTATCTGAATATAAAAGCGGTGGTCATAGCGGGATTTCCTATTTCTACAAATCTACTGTCATACTTGAGATTTTAGATGAAAATAATTACTTCCGATAGGTGCCCGCGATCGTTTAGGGCAAAAAAACATGATGACTGCCGGAAGACCGGGGCTGGGTGAAAATAGGCGAAACTCTCGTTGTAATCACCAACGTCCTCGCCGGTGAAAGCACCATCGTCGACACCTTGCAGCTCAGGTTGATCGAGTAGGGAATACGGGAAGCTCGTCGGAAAATCACTAAGCGGCTTTTTCGGCGTGCCCACTTCCTGAAGCCAACCGTCGATACTCTTCCTTGATACACTCTTTGCCGTATTTCTTTTCCAGTCGGCGAACCGTGAAGTGACCTTCTGCCATCGTTTGAAAATGATGGGTAAACATCAGATTGATCGTCGCTCCTCCGACTGCTCCCACTGCGGGGATCAACTGTGCGGCAGCTTTTTCGGAAACGACGACGCCGAAGCGGGACGCAATTGCTGCGATCAGTCGGGCAAGCGGCGGACCTGTTTCTTTCGAAAGGACTTTGGTTCCCTGCCGACTCACAAATTTCGCGGCTTCTTTGACCTGAACGCCTAAAGCCGCCCGGGTGGCGTAGTAGGACGTCTCCGCAGCGTCATCCGACGACGAGTTCCCGCCCATCGCGAATACCGCGAGGCACTCCATTCTCGTTTCGAGATCTTCGATATTTTCGCCCTCCTGTCTTGCGATGTCAGCCACCGACCGCAGGATGATGGCGGTGGAGACAGGGAGTTCCACAGCCAAAGCAGTGAGTCCGAACACACCTCCAACGCCACCGGAAATCGCAGCAGCGGTTTTGTGCCCGTTATTGGAGGCTGTTGCGCCTGTTGGTGCCTTCATCGTTTGAAGCGCGACATCCAGAGCTTTTTCCAGAGCCAGCGAGGTGGCTTTCTCAATCTGAGCGGTCGCTTTCTCAGGCAGTCGCTGCAGTGCGTATTCCACAGGCTTCCCGATCTTCTCGACGATCTGCATCGTGAGCCCGGGGGATTCCAGTTTTTTGACGGCCTTCTCCAGGTCCTGATAGTCTACGGTTTCAAGCATGGTTCACATCATTTAGCCGAACCGCCAAATCTCCAATTACAATTTTCCGGTGATATTGCAATCCACTAAGGGATAGTTAGTGCTGTGATTTCGGTCGCTTTTGATTTTGTTAGGGTTTTTTTGAATAAATCTGAGTTTGGTTCGTCTTCCGGAATCATGTTGAGACCCACACACACCGCGCTCGTCTTTGGACTTGCGATAATTGCCCTTTCAATAAGTGCTCCATTCGCATCAGCTCAGAGATTCTCCGACGGGAGATCCAAGGACGACCGGGATCACCGGAAACACTCGGGACCGGGGCACTCTTCGCACTCCAAATCATCCCGGTTTGATACCCGGAACTCTTCTCCAGAGCGCCGAAGCAGTCCACCGAAGCCTTCTCCGGCGGTGGTCAGAACTCCGCCGAAACCTCAATTCAGTAAACATTCGCCTCCCAGTCGGCCGACAGTGAATATTCGTCCTTCGCTTCCGAGTCCGGTTGTAAGACAGAGCCATAATCATCCCGCTCCCTCATCCCGCAAGCCTTCCCACCGCCCGGAAAAAACGGTCACGACAGTGAGGCCGGATACCCTGCGGGCGCCCGAAGTGAGAATTCCGTCGAAACCATCGGGCCTTCCGTCAGTTTCGCATTCTCATCACAATCACGGTTCGAAAGGGCATGGCCCGCGGAATGTCGACGATATGGTGAAGTTGCTTCGGGGAACCCGGGGACCCGCCCCCGTGAAGGCGAGATCGGTTTCGTCTGCTCCCAGCCCGCACGGGAAGCGTCATGATGACCGCGATCATCACTCTCACGGAAGCAGCCTCGCTAAGTATCTGGTCAGGTCCGTTCGCGTCAGTCCGAAAGTTTTGCCATGGGGGTGCACCGCTCACACTTACGTCGGCGGAGCGCCGGTTTATTTGAATACCGCCTCAGGGTTACCGGGGTCCTCCGGGTATTACCCAACGGGAGGTTATCAAGAAGCGTCTCAATTTCCGGGCTATGCGCCGGTTCCGACTTATGAGAATGCGCCTCGTTTCGGTTCGGGTTCTGCCTATCCTGAGCAGATTAGCTATCGGGTGGATCCGACCTCTCAACTTTCGACCCAGGACGTCCGGTTTCACAAAAACAGTGCTGACTTCGCCGATGCCGAGTCTGTCGATTTTCTGATAAACCTCGCTGCCGCCCTGAACAGCCCTGAGCTTATCGACGATAATTTTGTGGTGGAAGGTCATGCTTCCGCAGAAGGGTCGTCGGATTATAACCGGATTCTTTCCCAGCAGCGCGCCAACACCGTGTTTTCTTTTCTCGCGAGCCGCAACGTCGATCCTGCGAGATTACTCTCCGTTGGATATGGTGAAGATCTCGCCAGATATTCGACCTCGGACCCGGAATACATGAGAGCGGAAGACCGCCGCGTCGTCGTTTTTAAACTGGCTGAGTAGGGTGGTTTTTTATCTTCCTCTGCGGCTAAGATCTTATCGGGAGGGGGACGCAGGGTAGGCGAACAGGAGTGTTCGCATCACGGGAGTTGCCCGTGTTCGGGTGGATTTTGGCGGTGTTCAGGTGTGCCCGGAAGTATCCGGGCTCCCGCATGGGCTCGATTCTTCGGCACGGGTGTGGAAACCCGCGTGGTACGTTTCAAGGATGGGAGTCGAGGCCGGCAAATCGATGGGGCTGCGGGGCGATTGGATGTGGGCTGGTGGTTCCGGTATGTTCCTTGCGGAGCGATGGTTGAGAGGGGATGGTTAATTTTGGTCCGGAGAGGAATATGGTAACGGGTCGGCGTGAACAAAAGAAAATCCCGGACCGGGGCTACCTTCCATGGGATGATCCCACTCCAGGCTGTCGAGACGGATTTCCCCGGCAATCAGTTTATCCCAATCGACCTTGTCTCGCGTGTATGCTTCATAAACACCGGATCTTTTCACGATCCTACCGTCCCGTGAAACCTGAAACGTCAGTTTAAATGGGGATGCTCCGGAATAAAATTTGGCTCGAATTTGATAGGTATATAGTTCGGGAAACTTTGTGGCGACTTTATTCAATGCCGTTACGAAAACATCGTGATCAAATTCGTAGATGCCCTCGATAGCCGGTGAGTTTTTGATCACTTCGCTCCCGCGCCCGGCGCTTCCCCATTCGCCGGGAACTAGATGAAAATCGAGGAGTCCGACCTTACTACGCGTTCCCACGATTGCCATAGGTGGATTTTCAAATCTGAGCTGGGCCTGCTTCATGATATAGTCCCGGTGGGGCTCTGATATCGTCATACTGGAATATCGTCCGGCCAGTCTTCGCGCCAGCCGATCAAGTTGTTTGCTGTCGTTGGGAAAGGGTGCCCGTAACGACTCAGCGAAATCATCGACCACCGTTTCGAGAAATTCGTCACTTTTATTCGCATATTCAGCCCACCAGCCACGGGGTTTGAGTTCTCTCAAATGGTTAATAAGGTAGGTTTTTGGATCATCGACTGGTTCACCGGGTTCCGGGGCGCCGCAGGCCGACAGAAATACAATGGTCCATGCCGTTATCAAAATGCGAAACATAGCGAAATATAGATTCGAAGTGTGATGTTTTCCAAACCGTTCTCTTTTTATCATAGGCCTGATTAGGTGATTGATTGAGAGCCAGGTCTTTCGGGCGGAAATTCACAGCCTCTATACTCGGCCCATAAGCTCGTAAATTTTTTCCATGCTTCGGCTTCATCAGGAATCGCCCTTTCCATAGCTATCCACCAAGGGCCATCACCTTCGAATTTGTCTTTAAGAATATTGACGAAATCGTCTGGTAAAAAGCTCTCCTTGAACGAGTGCAATTCGGGTTCGTACCCAGAGTGTGTAGAAAAGCCAAAATCGAAGGCAACAATCTCCCTGATGTAACCAGGTCTATTGAAGAAATACATAGCCGGTCTATGGATCATATTATCTAGCATCAATGTATTGTTCATAGATCAACAGTTTAGTAACCACCTAATGTATAAAGATAGCCAGGGGATGACAAACGAATTTGAATAGCGGAAATTTAAATCCCAATCACGAAAGGCGGTGGAAATACTTAAATGATCTCCTTATTTGCTCGATCGGGTTCTGCAAATTGAGCCTTCACGGTCACATGCCCCAAGCGGCTATACCAGCTAGAAGAAGTACTTGTAGCGTAGCGAAAATCGCTAATATCCAAGTTCGTTTTCCATTCTTGACTGGAGCAATTGCAACCAATCCCAAAACCATCATCGAAATACCTCCGTACAAACAAATGCGTCGTTCAAAAAATGACGTGTCACTCTGAGAACCTGCAAAAGCTAGCGGAAAACCGATGATACCACCTGCTACGCAAATAAGAATTAAGAACTTCTTCATCGAGTTATATCAAAGCAAAACATTTTATTCTGCCACTAGTTGGATAGTAAGTCGTTATACATCACCGTTGGCATAAACAGGGTGGGTGAAATGCAGAATCCCCATCAAATAAATGTAAAATTCATAGTTAAAAAGAATGCAAAAACCGAGGCTGTCCGGCTTGCTTAAATTTTTTTCAGCCGATCTTTTGGGGTATCTTGCTGGAGCGGAAGGACCGCCGCGTCGCCTATTTCAAATTGGCTGAGTAGCCCTCTTTATCAGTAAAACGAAGGTATAGCAGGGCGATTGATCGCAGGGTAGTGGTTACGGTATTCTCTCCCTAAATTCATGGTGCGGAGCCATTCCTGAGAGGTGATCGTCGATTCCCGTAATCTGATCGCTTCGGTGTCTTCGCAGACGAGATTCACGATGATGGGGTTGAATCCGGTATAGCGACCGGTTGCGTTGGGGCCCTGCTTCAAATCGGGGTGATCTTTGTTGTTGTAGGAATTCACGGTGAGCAGTCGGTCGGTTTGTTTGAATCGATACTTCTTCGCCAGCTTTTTGGACAGATGGAGGATGGCAACACAGTCCAACTCGTCGGTGTAGGCGGCAATGAGGCAGGGTGAGGTATTGATTACGATCGCGGCCCGGCAATCACCGAACTTGAGCTGCTGTTCAATGGCATCAATGATAGTGAGTCCGCTCTTTTTGTAATCGCGTTTGTTTTTGAAATATCCTCTGATTCCGTAGAGGTCGGGCCTCAGTCGACTGAGCAATTTTTGAGACAATTGAAACTCACCGGGATTACTGGCTATCGTTCCGCTACCGAGTTGTTTGACTTTACGTTTTCTCATTCCTGGGATTGGCCTATGGGATGGAAGATGGAATGGATTTCACCAATTTGCGGCTTCCGTATTCGCGTCGGCGCTGAATCAACTCGACAAGAACCTGTCAGCGTTTTACCTGTGGAACATGAAGTCGAGAGGTAAATCATTGATCATGTTTTTGGGGGTGATCAGTCTTGCGCTGGTCCTGCTCCCCGGGTGCGGTGGCGAAAAATCAGGCAGCGAACCTCCCGGTATGGATCCGGGTGGTCACAACCCGCCCCCGGCTCCTCCCGGACAGCATGAGGGAGAGGTCGGAAATCCGCCTGACGAAGCGGCCCCGGACGATTCCATTGACTCTCCGAGAACCTCCGCCATGGAAACCTCGGCGGAGGAGAGATTCTCGAAGGTAGAGGTGTTTTACGCGACGGACCGCCTCCGGGTCGAGCCGTCGAAGCCGGATCAACGATATGGTTCGGAACGGAATCTGGAAGGCGACCATCTCGAATACGGGAAGGCCTTTATCACGATCCCCGAAACTCACACTCCGGGTAAAATTGAACGCCCGAAGTGGTGGAAGTTCGAGTTTCGGGAAAATCCCGATAAACACGTCACGGTGATGGAGCCGACTCTGATGGAGGAAGGGGAATTCTACCAATCGATCCACACCACGGCCAAAGCGCGGCCGGCTGATGAGGTCCTCATGTTTATTCACGGATTTAATGTGCCATGGGGGCATGCGATGCGGCGGACCGGTCAAATTTCGCACGATCTCGGATTTGGCGGAGTCACTTTCTGTTACAGTTGGCCTTCGCAGGGGAGTCTCAAAAAATACCCGGCTGATAAGCAGAATTCAGACTGGACGATACCTCATCTCACGAAGGTGTTGGTCGATCTCCAGGAGAAAGCCAAGGTTGGTAAAATCCATGTGGTGGCCCATAGCATGGGGACGCGGGCGCTTTCCTATGCGATTGCCAATGCGAAAAACTCGGGGCATGAGTTGAATTTGAGCAATATCATTCTCGCCGCGCCTGACATCGATCGCGATATTTTTGCGGAGCAGATTCTGCCGAAAATTGAAGGGCATACCGCCTTGCTGACGATGTATGCCTCTTCGGACGATGAGGCGCTCAAGGTTTCCCGCTCTTTTAATGGCAGTGACCGGCTGGGTCTGTCGGGAAACAACATCTTTGTACTGCCTGACCGGATGGACACGGTCGACGCTTCCGGAATCGATACCAGTTTGCTGGGGCATTCCTACTACGGAAGTCAGCAGGCGGTGGTGAAGGATATCTTCGGAGTGATCGTGGAGGGCTTGCTTCCGGCTGACCGGAAATTAAAACCGGGTGATTTTGGCGAGTGGGATCTGCCGCTGGAAATTTTGGCTCCTGTCGTCGAACCGGAGCCGTAGGATTACAGAACCTTCAGCTTTTCCATCATCGCGAGTTTGTCGTCGGCGCGCATCAGGGCTTCGCCGACGAGGACCGCATCGGCACCCCACATTTTCACTTTTGCGGCGTCTTCCACGGTTTTGATTCCGCTCTCGCTGACGAGAACGCAGTCGGAACCGACTTCCTGGCTGAGCAGCTCGGTCGTTTCGAGGGCGACCTCGAAGGTGCGGAGGTTCCGGTTGTTAACTCCTATGATCTTGGCATCGGTTTCCAGAGCCCGGTCCATTTCTTCCAAATTGTGAACTTCCACGAGCACATCGAGCTGGCATTCTTGAGCGACATCCATCAAATGAACCAGCTCGTCCTGCTCCAGAGCGGCCACGATTAACAAAATGGCGTCACCACCGGCGACCACCGCTTCGTAAATCTGGGCTTCGTGGATCATAAAATCCTTCCTCAAAAGTGGAATACTGACATTTTCCCGAATTTGGGAGAGGTAGGAGAGGTCTCCCTGAAAGTATTTTTTGTCGGTTAGTACCGAAATCGCGTCAGCTCCGATCTCTTCATATTCGACGGCGATTTTGATCGGATCGAAGTTTTCCGAGATCGTTCCGGCGGATGGAGAGGCTTTTTTTACCTCGGCGATGACTGACATCGGATAAATTCCGTAGCCCTCGTCGATCTCGTGATCCCGCATTCCACCGCCCAAAGCGGTGAGAAGTGAGCGGAAATCCTGCCGTTCACGAGCCTGCGCTTTCAGCTCATCAAGCTGCGGGAGCAGGGCTTCAACCTCCTTTTGTTTATCCGCCAGGATCTCGTCCAGTTTGTTTCCGAAATGTCGCATTACGTTAGGCAGAAACCATTAGCCGCCTTCCGGAAATTCAGCCACTAAAAAACCCTCATTTTTTCAGTTGAAAAAATATCGACTCACGGCATCTTACCGCTCGCTAGCCGAATCCACTTCGGTTTTAAGCGGGTGTAGCTCAGGGGTAGAGCGCAACCTTGCCAAGGTTGATGTCGTGAGTTCGAATCTCATCACCCGCTCCATTTTTCTTTTGGAGCCTGATTTCAAGTTTCCAGCACTGACAAAGAAAGTTTGCGATTGTACCCTGTACAGTCTGAAACGGTACCCGGTACAATCAAGTTTTGGAAACGTTATTCCGATGGTCTAAATTGATCGATCCCGATGAAGAAACCATCTGGGAAACCAAGCTGATACTCGATGAGGTGGTTTTTTCCGTCGAGAGAATGGTGAACCGGAAACGCTGCCGGATCGATTCGTTTTTCCCGACAAGGGAGGAGGCCGATGTTCTCAAATCCCGCTATGGAGGTGGAGTTACCGAAATCCGGCCGGAGCACTGGGAGCCGTCTATCGATCCTGCCGAGGCGAGAGTTTTGCGGATCAGAGATCATTTTATTGTTTCGGAGACCGATCATCTTGAGACTCTGGAAGAGCTGAAACAGGAGAACCCGGGGCGCGAGATACTCAGTTTTCCGCCTCAGTTGGCTTTTGGTACAGGTGGGCATCCTACCACCGCAAACTGCCTGCGGCTTCTGGTCGATGCCTCGAAACGGCAGTCGGGCAGCTGGTCGGTGCTCGATCTGGGTTGTGGAAGCGGCATTCTCTCCGTCGCAGCCGCGAAACTCGGGGCTGAAAAAGCTGTCGCGGTCGAGTTCGATGAAATGGCTCTCGGTTTTGCGGAAGAAAACGGAAAGCGTCACGAAGTGGCGGACCGGATCGATTTTGTCCACGCCGACGTGTTGGAGTTGCTCAAAGAACCTCCGGCCCGGCCTTACGATGTGATCGCGGCCAATTTATTCAGTGATTTGCTGCTTCAGATCCTCCCGATGCTGGACGGATGGCTCAAACCGGACGGGGATTTGATTTTATCAGGCTTTCTCACTTCGCAGGCAAAAGCGGTCAACGATCAGGCGAAAAGCTGCGGCTTTCCTCTCGAAACCTTTTTGCGACGCGGAAAGTGGGTCGCTGCCTCGGGGCGAAATGCGACGAAAAAGCTTTGATTCTCTTAAATTATTCGTTTGAATAATTGTCTAGTGAGCATTGCTAATCCATCGTCTAACCAGAGTATGTTGGGCCAGAACTATTTTCAGACACGTTCCAAGCTGGGAGCGGCGGTTCAGGGCTTAACCGAGCTTTGTGAGATGGCTGATATGGACCCGGGCCGGGTCGCAATGCTCCGCAATCTGATGGCGAACCTGCAGGATCCCTTCCTGTTTGTCGTTGCCGGTGAAGTGAATTCGGGGAAATCGACGCTGTTGAATGCGATTTTCGGCGAGGATTTCTGCTCGACCGATGTGATTCCTTCGACCAACCAGATTGCCTATTTTAAATATGGGAAAGAGGCCCATGAGTTCGAATTTTCCGAGGAGATCATCGAAATCTACCGGCCCAACGAATTTCTCCGTGACTTTAATCTCGTCGACACTCCGGGCACCAATTCAATTGCGCCGCGGCATCAGCAAGTCACTGAGCATTTTCTGCCGGTGGCGGATCTCGTGCTCTTTGTGTTTTCGGTGACGAATCCCTGGGGCGCAACGACCTGGGACTTTCTCGACCGGATCCACAATCAGCTGCGGAAAAAGGTCGTGTTTATCCTTCAACAATGTGAGCTCCGCTCGGAGGAGGAAGTCGCCGCGATCCTCGATCATCTTCAGAAAACGGCCAAACATCGTTTTAATCGTCAGTTTCCCACCTTTGCCGTATCGGCGAAGCAAGCTTTTCTCGCCAAAACCAGTGGTCTCGATACCTCGTCGCTGAGTCCGTTCAGTCGGATCGATGATTTGGAGCGGCATATCTCCAGTGTGGTCGAGTCCTCGGAAACCCGCCTGACGAAATTGATTCATGCCTGGCGGGCTGCCTGTTATGTTCTCGGGGAAGTGAAAGAGAAGCTCGGCACTGCGATTGAGATCGTCCGTGCCGACAGTGATTTGTTAAGCGAGCTGGAACCGGCTGCGGAAATTCAGAAGGGTCGTACCATCAAGAAGTGCGAACCGCTTTTCGATGCGCTGGACCAGAGTTTTATGTCCGCCGGACTTCAGGCCGAGCCACTACTCAATGCCGAATTCCGGCTTTTGTCATCGCTGACGCCTTCGAACCAAAACGCTGAGGAAATCGAAGGGCTTATTTTCGCGACCACGATGAAGGCGGTTCGTCACAGCGTGGGGAACGGTGCCGAAGCCGTGGAGGAGGATGTTCAGCAACTCTGGGAGCGGGTCTCCTCGGAGATGCAGCAGCATTTTCACCTCGAACTCAGTGTGGGGGAGAACGGACAGCCGGACTGGAGCAAATCACGCAAAGAGTTGGCCGAATCAGTGGAGCGGGCCACAGCTGAAGTTCTGCAAAATTTGGATCTGAAAGTCGAGCTGGCCCGCCGTTTCAGTCGGCGGAGTCGAACCATCTGGACATTCATCGTGATCGCGATGATTGCGACGGCAGGAGGTGTCTGTCTGACCATCACCGGCTTTGCTCCGTGGAATGCGATCGCCTACGCCGTTGGCGGCATTTTCCTGGCACTGGGAGCTTATACCGGAGGTCGGTCGATCCAGAATATCCGCTCGTTCTACAGTGCGATCCTGAATGATCATCGCGATAAACTTTCCGATGCTCAGCGCCGCGCTTTCGGGGTGGCCACGAATCATTTCTTCGAAGATTTCATTAAACTTTTCGAGCCGCTTCGTAAAGTCTGTCATCAGCACCGGGAAACTTACACTCCGCATATCAAATCCATCGAATCCTGCGAAAAAATTCTGGCAGAGTTAGAGCGGATTCTGACTCCGGTGGAAAAACATCTCAAGTAAGCGCGTCCTCCCTGTTTGAGATGCTATATTTGCTTGCAAAGCGCATGGTATTTCGATACTTACAGCGCCATGAAATTGTTCTATTCTATTGTCGCTGTTGCTTTTCTCGGAACCTTCGCTCATGCCGATGCCAATCACGAGATTATTGAGAAAGTCATGAAAGAAGGTCTCAAGGGTGACGACAGTCCTCTTGCCAAAACTCTCGACGGAGCAGCAACCGCAGAAGAGATCAAGACTCTCCACGATTTGATCGCAACTTTGAAAGGAACCACCGCGCCAGTCGGAGATCAGGCGGGTTACGATGCAAAAGTGAAAGCTCTCATTGAAGCGGCCGAAAAAGTAGCGGGTGGATCCAAGGATGAAGCCGCTCTGAACACCCTGGAAGAGGCTTCCAACTGCAAGGCGTGTCATTCCGACCATAAGCCTAAGAAAAAGTAGCCGTAATTTCGCTTTCCAGTAGAGAACTTCAGTTTCAGTTCTCTACTTCCCAGATCTTTCGATGAAACCGGGAATACTCCTCATTATCTTTTTGCCGTTAGCGGCATGGGGAGTGCTTCAGGACATTGCCAATACCGCAAAGGGTGGCTCGATCGATCTTCGCAACCGGGTCACCGGGGCCCGGATTGCCGCGGCAAAACTGGATCCCTATTCCTACAAATGGAAGCGGGGCGATCCGGAGGAGTTTTGCGATATCTATAACGAGCCGGGCGGTTTGTTGAGCAAAACAACCGTTACACCATGGGTGTTGGCGGCACATGCGCCGTTCAATTCGATGAATTACCGGAGCACCCAGTGGCTCTGGTTTTTTCTGCAGTATGGAATGATCGCTGCGGGAGCGCTGGCCTGGATCAAGTGTCAGTCCGGAGGTGTCGTGAGGTGGGGGATTGTGCTCGTCCTCATGTATAGTGTGACGCCTTCGTGGCGACATCACGTCGATCACGGTCAGATCTATGTGGTTTACGCCGCGATGCTTCTGTTTCTTTATTGGATCAGTCAACGCACGGTTTCCACTGGCTTGGCGATTACCGAAGGTGTGCTCGGGGCGTTTGCTTTGGGGAGTCGACCCACCTTGCTCGGACAATTCGTCGAACCCTACAAGAAACGTCGCTGGATCAGTCTGGCGGGAGCGGGGTTTGGGCTCGTCGTGGTTTTTGTGATTCCGGTTTTACTTTTCGGTCCACCCATCTGGAATTACTATCGCTGGGCGATGGAGGCCCACAGCGAAAGTTACCTGCTCCAGATGAAGCCGGCTCGCGCTGCCATTTCCTACCCGGGAGCGATCGAAGGAATCCCGCTGGACACCATTGCCGGTTTTTCCCGAACGATCCCTTTTGCTGATACCTCGATTTTCAGAATGATTTCCTTCAACCTTCCGGCAAAACTCACGCCATTGTTCTGGGCGATCCTGATGGGCGCCGCGTTGCTATATATGGCGGTGAGAAAGGTCTCGACCGATCTGATCTGGTGGGCCGTCGCTGCCTGGATAATGGTAGGGGATTTCCTGCTCCCCGCTTTCCGGCATACCTATAACGATGTACTTGCCCTGCCCATGGTTCTATTTGGTCTCAGTGCGCTCTCCGGCAGAAAAGGGGAGCGGGCCTGGATCTATCTTTCCGCATCGGCTTTGATTTTGATGATTCTCAGTTGGTGGGATAAACTACCAAAATCGTTTCTACCGGTTCCCAGCGTCGCATGGTTCCTGCTCGCCGTGGGTGGAGTGGTCTGGGCGCTGGTCATCGCAAAAAATGAAACGTCAGTCACTGATAAATGAAAACTCTTCTAGCCGTATTATTTCTTTCTGTTTTCAGCCTTCATGGGGCGGAAGTGATCAATGCCGGTATCGGCGGGAACCGGACCACGAATCTGCTGAAGCGGGTGGAGAAAGACGTACTGGCTCACAACCCCACTCTGGTGGTGATGATGGCGGGTACCAATGACCGACTCAACTCAGGCGGTTTTGTCACCATCGAGAACTACATCAAAAATGTAGAGAATCTAGCAACGCAGATAAAGGCGAGCGGCGCGTCCCTTATATTAATGACTCCGCCACCGTGTATTCCCGAATTGTTATTCTCCCGGCATGATCCGGGGAAATTCGCCGATCAATCCCCGGCCGACCGGATGATAGAAGTTCGGAAAGTGCTCCTTAAATTTGCCGCAGAGCACAACATTCCGGTTATAGATTTTCATCAGTACCTAATCGATAATAATCTGGCGGGTCCGGATGAAAAAAGCCTCCTGAAAAACCCCGCGAATGTCGGAGTCAAAGACGGTGTCCACCTAACCGATCCCGGCTACCGCCGCCTCGCCGAACTGGTTGCTGAGAAGATCAAGTCAAGTTCACTCGACGCTACGAAAGTGGTCTGTTTTGGTGACAGCCTCACCAAAGGCCCCGGTCAGGGAAAAGATTACCCTTCCGTTTTGAGAACATTACTGAACGAAG
>JARGPI010000051.1:0-229 GCA_029213005.1 Verrucomicrobiales bacterium | reverse complement strand
CGGCTACATAGCGAAGGCGCGGACTGTAGCCGCGCTTGCCAAAGCGTGGATTTGCCTGAAGTCGGATCGGTAAATTTCTCTGAATTGCTTTTAACGCGAATGTAAAAGAATGATCGTGAATGGCGCGAATGTTATGGTCCGAAAGTGGTCTGTTTTGGTGACAGCCTCACCAAGGGCCCCGGTCAGGGAAAAGATTACCCTTCCGTTTTGAGAACATTACTGAACGAAG
>JARGPI010000050.1 GCA_029213005.1 Verrucomicrobiales bacterium | reverse complement strand
GGATTAAATACTGAGGAGAAAAGCTCAGTCCGATCCATCGGCACAGGTAGCAGAAAAAAGATAATATCTTTGATTTTCGAAAATGGATTCCAATCCGAAACGAACCCAACTTGAAAATCAACGGGAAAGGCTCGCATGTGCCCAAATTTTGTGCAAAACTAAAACCGAAAACTGGAGGGCCCTCCAGAATAAAACTGTTAGGGCAGAAAATATGAAGAATAAAGATCCATCACTGTGGTCAGTGATTAAACTCTATTTCATAATTACCATCGCAGGATATATTTCTCTTTTCTATTATGCTGCTACTCTTTTGGTGAAACCATTCTCACTTCTGGATTCCTCTGATGATCCGTATTCATCGTTAAATATTTCCAGGACTATTGTCTCCTTAGTGCTCACCGGACTTACCATGACTGGGGCAAGCCTTCTTATGGATGGTAAGCGTTCAAGCGTCGCTGTCTTTGCAGGCGGATTCATAATATCATTGCTTTCACACGTTTTTTTGGGCGGACACTCTACCATTCTAGGTAATGTAGCGGTATTGGTGTTCCTCTCTTTCTATAGCCATCTTGATCAGAAAAAAAGCGAGGCTCATAGTAAGAAAAGAAGCTCTTTTCGTCCCCCATCCCTTTTAAACACAGACCTCCGGCATCGAACGGCATCTTCGCCCATTTGAAACTTAACGGAAAATTCCAGCTTTTTCGCTTGCTGAAAATTATTTTGAACAGTATCAATAAAAGCATGAGTTCTTCGAGGTTAATTGGGGAGGGGCGCAGCTTCTATCATTGCATTGGGCGATGCGTCGATCGGGGATACTTTTTCCGGGAAGCAGTTGTGAAAGAGGAGTGCCGCAAGATTATGCGTCGACTCGAAAAGTTCCTCCACGTCCGGGTGATTACTTATTGTTGGATGTCTAATCACACCCATCTGTTACTTGAGATTCCGGATCGTCAATCGCTGGAGCCGTTAACCGAGGAGAGCCTACTTGAATTACTACCTACTCTCTACGGAGCGAACAAGGTGGCGGAGGTCCGCGAAAAACTGAAACGGATCCGGGAACAATCATCCAGTGCCGAGGTGGCGGAGAAGCGAATCGGTCAAATTTTAGCGAAATACGAGGCCCGGCGCTGTGATCTATCGATCTTTATGAAGGAGCTAAACCAGCGGGTCACCAGATATATCAACCGGCGGAACAACCGCTCCGGAACGCTCTGGGAGAAACCGTTTACCAGTGTTTTGGTGGAAGGAAATCAAGGCGCACTTCTAGCCATGGCTGCCTATATCGATCTCAATCCGGTAAGGGCCGGAATGGTAGAGAAACCGGAAGATTATCGGTGGTCGGGATATGCAGAAGCCGTCGGTGGCAGTCAAATCGCGCGCAAAGGTCTCGGCATAATTCTTTCCGAAGCATTAGTAGATCGTGATTTCAAAAGTGACTGGCGCCGGACCCAAAATCGCTACCGCGTGATACTCTACACCGACGGTCAGGAAGTCGAAGCCAACCTGGAAACAGGCGAACGCGGTCGCAAAGGCTTCCATGAAGACGAAGTAGAGAAAGTTGTCGCGATTGAAGAGGGCGCAATGTCGATTCCCGAAGTGCTGCGCCACCGCGTGCGATATTTTTCAGATGGAGCCGTTCTTGGCTCAGCCGCTTTTGTGAATCGCGTGTTTGAGCGGGAGCGAAGTCGCTTTGGTCCCAGGCGGCAAGACGGGGCGAGGCGAATGCGAGGTGCCAACTGGGGATCACTCCGGGTCCTGCGAGATCTCAGGAAGAACGTGATTGCCTGACCGGCCCCGTCCGCAGATCCCGAGTATCGGCGCTTAAAAGTCAGCGCCCCTTTCCCTCAGGGCAGAATCTCTCAGCATTCTCACTACCCAAACTTCCTCCCTCAATGGGCGGAAGATTTCGGCACTACCGGTTACCCCTGAAAATCCAGCCAACGGCCTCAATAAAACTGGCCGGCACACTGAGCCCCCCCAAAGACTGCGTAAAAAAATAAAAGAAGCCATTCAGCAGGAAACTCTGATCAAAAATCAAACGGCAAAGGCTTCTTCGGGGCATCTAAAGATCCACGGATATCGCGTAATGACTTTCTAAAGTGAAAGTCGGTCTCAATTCCAGCAGGCGCTGGAAGCATCTAAATCAGCCGGATAGACCCGATTTTTCGATTTTTGCTTTCTTTTTTTACAATGAGCTTTTCTTTTTATTTATTTGCTTACTCTCATCTCAGGGATCGTTTTGTGGTTTATCGCACCAAAATTCTCTAAACTAATCACCGGCGGTTTTGATGAAGAGTTGAAGTTAGACTGGATTCGGCCACAACAGCTTTACTCGTCGATTTTAGTCGGCCTGGGAATATACTTCGCCCTTTCGTCATTTGGATCAGTCTTCAATTGGATCCATTATTTTACGATACGGCAGCACTTAAAACAATTGCCCGAATTGCTGCCAAGCGAGCCTTCTTTTTACGATTTCAGCGAACGAGGTCTGACATTTCTTGTCGCGATCCTGCTGGTTTGCCTTCACCGAAAGATAAGCCGAAAGCTGGCGATGAGCACTCTCCAAAGCTAATTGGGTAGGCACGGGGTTTGAACCCGCGCCCCCCCACACCACCCGGCATGCGGGTCCGCACCGGGCGGTTCCGTCAGTCATGATTCTCCTTTGAGACTGCCTCGGGTTTTCGGTTTCCCGTTACCTTTGGCTGGTCCGTTCGGATATCGAATGCTGATTCATCGTTTGCCAAACTGTGGCACGAACAGTGGGAGATGCCTGAGCCTCGAATCATAGAGCAGGGACGTCCGCTCTATGGCAACGATGCCGAGGGAAATCTGATCCCATCATTATTCGATTGATCTTCAAAGTAATGAAAGGAAAAGTAAACGAAATGAACGACAACCGGTTATGTGCTCGAATCACTGAGGAGACTGGTGCGGGAAAACCGCACGATAGGATCTGTGAGGGGGGCGCCGGGCAACTGGCGTTCCTACCTCAATCGCTCTAGAAATGCCATTTCGTATCGCCCTCGTTACTTTGTTATTTTTCTTGATCGGGTACGTTGACGCGATTCATCTGCACGTACGGATAAGCCAAACAAGAAGTAGTTTCGAAGGAGTCAAATTCACGGTAAAGGCGGTCAGAATAGACGAGGATTCGATAAGATACAGAATCACAATGACTACTAATCGAAATACAACCGGGTCCAACGATCCTTTCGATCCTGAGCCCCCATCGTTACTGCCGTATCAACCGGTTATCATTGTTAAGGAGACACAGGATTCGAAAGAACGTATTGAGATACACACTCAGCGCACAAAATTCGAACTGAAGTCGACTTTTACCGTTTCTCATGAAGACATTCAAGTTCTTCAGTGGAGATATAACACTGGAGGTCCAGAAAGTTTGGGAGGAGTTGTTTTCGAAATCGATCTATCAGATTTTCCGCCAAAGTAATCTCCCTAAGAGCGAACAATACGCGGCACCACAAGCGGATTATCTCGCTGTTTTTCATCAGTTTCAGGTTCTTGGATTTCGTCGCTCGTGCTACAATTTTCACTTGCCATCCGCTGGGTGCGGTTCGACGTACGCCGTGCAAAGCGAGGCGCTTCTTATTTGGTGTAAGTCCAAATGTTATAAACCTTAGCCAGGAGTAACTACCGAGTGTTGCGTTCATGTTAGCTAAGCCATTAAAAGATACAGCGGTCGATGCCCGCTTTGAGAACATCGTAAAACCCGCGGGGAGACCTACTTATTCGTCACGCCTTGCCACGCAACAAAATGATTCGCCAGTTTTTATCCGGTAATATTTAAACCATCACGTCCCCGGGTAATTCATCAGGCAGCAGGGAGGTTCGCACCCTCCTCATGATCACTGGAAATTCACTCGAATTTGACATAGGCGTGGCCGAGATGTTGCAAACTGATAATTCGGGGAAAGGCGCCGCGAACGGTTGCGACATCCGGCAGTAGGTCTTTTGATTCGACGTCGTGCTGCTTCATGGAGCTTTCGCATAACTCGATGCTGACGCCGCGCTCGATCAATTCAGCGAGGATTCCGAGATTGGGATTCGTTGCGCCTCCTGCGGCCTCAAGACGCTCGCGGGTCTTGTCATTAACCAGTGCATTGGTTGCGTCGCTGTGGAACACGAGATGATACTGGATTTTGTCATCGGAGATTCCGTTTTCGTTGTACATATCGAGGAGTTTTCGGGCGTAGAACAGGGCCCGGCTCACGCCGTCCTTGAGTTTGTCGTCGCTGACTTGATAGACAATTTTTAGATTTTCATCCACCTGGTTCGGGATCCGGACATGTCCGGAGTCGTCTTTTTCCGCTCCTTTCCGGGCGTAGGTTTCGTCCGCCTGCAGCGGTGAGTGGAGCATCCCGAAGATCAGGATGGCGGACGTAACGAGGATGGATTTGTAGATAGATTGTTGATTCATTGTCGGTTGGTTTCGGATTGTAGATTTAAATATTTGCCATGCTAGAATGGCACTGGTTTAAGGAAGGTCTTCTATGCTTGGGTAACGTGGTGGAGGGTCTCCGCCCCCGTTGTCTTGCTCATGATAGGGATTGCTCAGCCTGTCGTCGGGTGCGGAGACCCTCCACTACGTTCGCTTAATCTAGTGCCATACTGCCATGCTATCTGTTGCGCCTCGCTGTAGACGGTGGGCGGCCTTTCGGTCTTACGATACTTTCGGGATTGCCCGCCATATCAATTACTGTGATTTGCAGAATTGGTGCCACTGAGTTTGATCCGCTACCTACAGGCTGATCCAGGGTGGGGGATCTGATTTGCTATTGCATGATGCACTTTGCTAATTGCAGAATGTAATTAGCGGGCTCCCCGGATTCCGATGCGGGGCGCCGTGCTAAGTCCGCTTGGGCATACCCACACTGATTATGGCGAGTTCTCCGGTGTGTATCCGGTAATCCTCCGGAAGATTGCGATCCAGCAGGGACTGATCAGCAGGGTGATGGTGATAACTGAAAGGGCGGTTTGGTATCCGAGCTCGGATGTGATGATTTTTGCCTGCAAACCGATCGCGGCGAGAATGAAGCTGAATTCACCGATTTGCGATAGCAGTGATCCGGAGTAAAAACTGTCGCGCCAGGATTCGCCGAGCGCTTTGAAAAGTAGAGAATTGATCAAGGTATTACCAATCATGACGACCGCGACCATTAGCGCGATCCGTTCCCATTGTTCAAAAACGTATGGCACATCGACGAGTAATCCGATTGAAACAAAGAACAGCCCGAGGAAGAAAATATGGAACGATTCGAGGCTTTCTCTGACCCATTTGGTGCCGCGCATCTGGGAAATAGCAATCCCGCCGATAAACGCGCCCAGCGCGGTGGAAAGGCCGAGGATGCCGGTGAGAAGGGCGAATCCAAAACACATTGCCATGGCGGCATAAACCTGGATTTCCCGGTTTTCCCGGAGGTAGTTCGCAAAAGGGAGTTCGATCGCGCCGTGTTTCGCGATCCAGATCACTCCTGCCACCATCGCGATTAGCCCTACTGATTGCCCCGCAAACTGGACGGGGCTGAAGTGAGATTCTCCGGATAAAAACCCGAGAATGATCACAATCGGCGCGAGCATGAGGTCCTGAACCAGCAGGACGCCGGTTACATTGCGGCCGACCGTAGTAAAATTTTCCCCTTTTTCTTTGAGGATCCGTAAGATGACCGCTGTGCTGCTTAGCGCGAGCATAAAGCCGAAGAGCACCACTTTTGCGGTGGACCAGCCGAAGAGTTGTCCCACTAGAGCGGTCAGGCCGAGAGTGATTCCGATTTGGAGAGAGGTCCCGATGACGGCGATTTTCCAGCCCCGAATCAGGTGGGGGATCGATATTTCCATTCCGAGATAAAAAAGGAGCAGAACCACGCCGAGGTTGCCGAACTGCGAAATGTTGCTGGAATCGTCGATCAAGCCGACGCCGGAAGGGCCCAGAACGATTCCGACGAGAATAAATCCCACCAAAAGAGGCTGTTTCAGGAAGCGCATCCCGATATCGACGATTAAAACCGCGACGACGAGGGCGAACAATTTCGGTAGAATCGGATCGAGATGCATTTTGATGAATAATAAGCGCGGAATTTCCGATGAAAATCGTAAGGTGTGGTTTATTTACCCGATCCCCATTTGGTTCTTTTTCTCTTAACAACATGGATAAACCAGCCGATTCCACAGGAACCAAAGCGTTGTGGCGCAAATTGCTTCCTTTTGTCGGGATCCTGATTTTCGGCGTGGCGCTCTGGGCGCTGAACCGGCAATTAACCAACTTTAAGTTCTCTGATCTGAGGGCGTATTTTGTCTCGCTATCGGCGCTGGATCTCGGCCTCGCGATTGGCGCAACGTTGCTGGGGTACCTGGCTTTGGTCGGTTACGACTGGTTCGCGATCAAATACGTTGGCCAAAAGCTGGCGTTTGTAAAAGTGGCGCTGGTCTCGTTTATCGGATTCGCCTTCAGTCTGAATATCGGACAGACGGCGATAAGCGGGGGTGCGGTCAGAATGCGTCTCTACACGGGCTGTGGCTTCGGTGCCAGCGAGATCACCAAAATCATCGGCTTCAATTTGTTGATCGGAGCGATCGGTCAGTTTGTGGTCGCTGGCTTGCTGTTTACTTTCTATAACTTCGAGATTCCGGAATCGATTCCCGGGCCGATTCGTTCGGTTCGCTGGTTGGGGGTGCTTTTCCTCATAGCAGCGGTGTGGTTTTTCTGGTTGGTCTTCAGGAAGAAACGGTCGATTCAAACCCGGAAAGGGAATATCGAAATCCCTGCCCCGAAACAGGCCGTGCCGGGGGTGATTATATCATCGCTGGACTGGATTATCGCCGCTCTGGTTCTGTATAAGTTGATGCCTCACGATATCGGGGTGGATGCACTACACTTTATCGGTATTGTATTGCTCGCTCAGATTCTGGGAGCGCTCAGTCAGATCCCGGGTGGGCTCGGGGTATTTGAAACGACCGTTATTCATTTACTACCGGAGTCAGCGCCGGAAAAGGAGGTGATATCTGCGTTGATAGCCTTCCGGGCGATTTATTACCTGACTCCGTTTCTGCTCGCAATTGTCTTGCTGGGCGGGTATGAACTGAAAAATCGATCAAAGGGCGCGACGGAGGCGACGAAACGGCTCAGCGCCCAGGTTTCGCCTTTTATCCCGGTTTTGGTATCGACGATCTGTTTTGTGGCGGGCGCGATTCTATTGATTTCGGGTGCGACGCCGGCTATCGCCGGACGAATCGACTATCTCCGACAATGGATTCCGCTACCTATTGTTGAGCTGGCTCACTTTCTCGGGAGTATCGTCGGGATTCTACTGATTTTGTTGTCCGATGCCTTGCGGAGGCGGGTTGATTTTGCCTACTTCGGAACGATGGTTTTATTACTGTTGGGAATCGGTGCGTCTCTATTGAAAGGGCTCGATTATGAGGAGGCGGCGATACTGGGGGTGATCGCTGCGATGCTATACTCGTCCCGCAAAAGATTTACCCGAAGTGCCTCTCTATTTGCGATGCGATTTCGGCCCGGGTGGTGGTTTGCGATCGGGTTGACCATTGCAACCACGATTTGGATTGGTTTTGTGGCCTACGAAAAAACACAGTACGATGCGGCGATCTGGACCCAGTTCGGATTTCGTGGTGATGCCGCCAGATTTTTGAGATCGGCGGTGGGGATCGCGATGGTCAGTGGAGTATTCGGTATTTGGCAGTTGTTGCGCCCCGGGCTGCGAACCCCTCCCGGGGTAGCCAGTGGTGATGATTTGGTCAAAGTCAGGGAGATTGTGGCCCGTTCCGGAAACGCCGGCTCGTCTCTGGCGCTTCTAGGTGATAAACGATTTTTGTTCAGTGAATCAGGTCGCTCTTTTCTGATGTTCGGGATTAGAAATCGCACCTGGGTGGTGATGGGGGATCCCGTGGGGGAAGCTGATGAACTCGAAGATCTGATCTGGGCCTTCCGCGATCTATGCAACGAGGCGGGAGCGCGGCCTGCGTTCTATCAGGTTAGCGCCGAGGAGGCCCACCATTACGCGGGCTGCGGGTTGATGCTCTTCAAGCTTGGTGAAGAGGCGCTGGTTGATCTCAAGAAGTTTTCTCTCGAAGGTGCGGCCCGGCGAAATTTGCGGGGGACGAAAAACCGAATGGAACGCGATGGTGCCAGGTTTGAGATGCTGAGTGCGGAGCTTTTCGATGAGCATCGGGATAAACTCAGATCGATTTCCGATGACTGGCTTCGGGAAAAAAGCGCTGCGGAAAAAGGCTTTTCGCTGGGTAGTTTTGATGAGGACTACCTCCGCAATTTCGATTTTGCGATCATCAGAGTGAATAGTGAAATCGTGGCGTTTGCCAATGTCTCCCGGGGCGCGGATCAACACGAATTGTCTATTGATTTGATGAGGCACACGGCTGCGGCTCCACCCAGTGTGATGGAGTATTTATTTATCGAATTGATGCTCTGGGGAAAAGGGGAGGGGTATCACTGGTTCAGCCTCGGAATGGCTCCGCTCTCCGGTCTGGAAAACCGTGCGATGGCCCCGCTCTGGAACCGGCTCGGATCACAGATTTTTTTACTGGGGGAGCATTTCTACAATTTTAAAGGATTGAGAGCTTATAAAGAGAAGTTTGATCCCCAGTGGGAACCCAGGTATCTCGCCTGTCGGGGGAAACTGCAGTTGCCCGGGATTCTGATCGATATTTCCGCTCTGATAGGAGGGGGATTAACCAAGGTGATCGGTGTCAAATCGAGGAAGTCGGGCAAGTAGTTAAAAACCTATTTCTGTGACAATGGCTTTCGCCAGAGAGGTGTAGTCATCTTTGTAGTGATGTCCTCCCGGGAAGATCAATCTTTTTGCGATGGATTCGGGGATCAGATAAGTCAAAGAATCCCGCTCTTTTTCACCGGCGATGGCGACGATCGGAAACTCGCGGGCCAGTGATTCGACATCGGGAAGGATCGCGATGCCCCGGTCGTGTGGGCTCTGGTATCCAAGCCATCCGATGAAACGAAATTTCAGTTCCACATGTTGGCTCGGGCTTAGTAAAAAAAGTTTCTTCACCCGGGAGCGGAGCTCCTCCGTCAGGTTTTTGGTAATGACCGGAAGGACGTCGGCCCCCATGGAATAACCGACGAGAATGAGATCCCGGGTTTTCCATTCCCGTTGAAAGCGAAGGATCGTGTGTTCGAGCTCCTGAGCGGCCACTTCGGGTTCTTTGCTGTTCCAGAAGTATTGCATGGAATCGATTCCGAGGACGGGAAAGCCTTTCTGTTGCAGGTGTTCGGCTACCGTGGAGGTCAGGTTGGCCCAGCCGCCATCCCCAGAAAACAGGATGACGAGAGGGAGGTCCACTGTCCCGGGAGAATCGGGAGGGAAAAGCGAGAGACAGAAATCAGGGATTGTGGTGCCCGGGATCTGAGAAGACCGGGCCCGGATTCTACCCTGAAAAAAACGAAGGAGCTTTCCTCCGATACCTTTGATGATCATGATTGGTGCCGCCTCAATATGAATGAAGTTGCGGGAAGTCTATTTACACGAAACGGCTTTCCGCGACAGTTTAATTTCGATGGGCTGGTAGGGACGCCCTTTGGGCGTCTGTTTCATCGGTTGTGGTGGTGGGGGCTGATGTGGAACGTGCAAAGGGCGTTTCTACTGAACGTTTCGGAACCTACGATGGGTAGCAACCTCCTTTGGCGGTTCTGCGGTGGTAGAGTGCTCCCGCATTGGGGGCGTCCAAAGGACGTTTCCAGTGGGGTAAGTAATGACCCAGGTGGAATTTATTAACAATCACCTCGAACCCATTTTCTAAGGAGCTTTAGAGCAGCTAATTTTATCCAACCAATTACAGATCGCTACATTAGGGTTTAGTCACCAAGGGTTCGAGAAATCGGACCACCGTTTCGCCGAGGAATGTGTTGCCTTCCGCTGTGAAGTGAACGTCGTCAGGTTTTTGTAGTTCGGCGAGCCGGGGTGTGATTGCGGCATACAGGTCATCGGTCATGATTTTGTGTTTCTCCATGACCTCTGCCGCCGCTGCATTCCGCTCCACGATAGAGGCGGCGGTATATTTCATCTTCGGGACGTCCGGAATCGGGGTGGTATTGGCCCAGACCAGAGTAGCGCCCGTTTTCTGGAGCCGCTCGACGAGTTGTTCGAGGCGTTTTTTGTAGTCGGCGATTGGTGTGTTCCGGTCGTGAATCCCGAAATTGAAGTGAATAAGGTCCCACTTGCCGTCACCCAGCCAGATGTCGATTTTTTTTAAGCCGGTGGCTGTAGGGCCGCAATTCGCGGGAGCGCGATGCACGTTGGCTTTTCCGGCGAGTCCTTTTCGAACCGTTTGAGTGTGGGCGCGCGATACGGAATCGCCGATCAAAAGGATCCGGGGAAGAGCGGGGTCGTCCTCGACGAAGTCCCAGGCATTGGCTTGACCGGCGACTTTCTGCTTTTTGTGGATCGGTAGGTAAAAGCCACCCAGTTCCGACTGCAGGACTCGCTCCCAGGCCTGTCTTTCGGGGCTCAACTCCGATACCCATGATTGATATTTGCTATCGAGTTCGTCAGCTGCTTTGGCTTTCTGTGCTGCGGCTTCCCCGGCATTGGTCGGTTCAGAATTCTGCGAGAAACCTGTGGAGGCAAAGAGTAGTGCCAGGAAGATAATGAGTCGATTCATCCGACGAAAAAAGCATCGTTCCCGTTCGGGACAACACCCGAATCGCGATTTATTTTTGACCGCTTCTTTCGATCGTCAGGAGAGCGCTGTTGATTAGATCAAGCGCGGTGCTGAATCCGTCATCCGCGTAATAAAGCGCCCACGATTCTTTGCTGTCGGAATTGTCTTCGCGTTTTGGGTAACCAACGATATCGAGTAGTTGGAAGACTTTGGGTTCGGCATTGTCGATCTCAACTGAATACACCAACGAGGCTTGTTCATCTCCGGATTGGTTGATTTCGATGAGGAGTTGATAGGGCATCGGGTTGTCGGGATCTGCGGGAAGGATGTAGTCCGCCGGATCAAATGATCCGTTGGGAGTTGCGTCCGAGATGACATCGACACCGGCGTTTTCCTCCGCCTCCTGTTTTGCCTTTTCCCATCCGGATCGTTTGAAATTCCAGTAAGGGAGTTCGGTAGCAGAGTCCGGCGCCGGGGGAAGTAGGGTTTTGATATGGTAAGCTCCCTGATTCTCCAGCCAGATCGCGATGTGGGGAGGGTTGCTGATCTTGTAGGAGTTACCGGTTTTTACCGTTAGTTTCATTTTATAGGTTTCCGCAGGGCTGTATTGGAAAACCATTTCACTGTCGGACATTTCGAAACGCTCCATAGCGGGACCGAGGTTTGCGCTTAGACCAAGTAGAGATTTGACGGGGCCCCGCTGTTGCAGGAAAAGTAATGTTAATAGAACGGTGATGGCCAGGGTGACCCAGATCGACCGGCTGTGCAGGTAGCCTTTCAGCGGGCGGATATTGTTCGCCACATGGATCCCTACCAGAGCGATAAACAAAAAGCCTATCAATGCGTGCAGCCCAATGACCTTGATCGAAAAGGGGCGGACAAAAGCAATCACACCGGTGACTGCCAGCACCAAAAAGGTGAGTGCTGTCAGTAGAGACGTGAAGCGTCGACGAAGACTGCCTAGGTTCGCTTTTTTCACGATCCTAGGCAATTTCCGGAATAATGGCTCCGTGCTCGCGAAGCATATCGTGGATTGAAGCGAGCGGCACTTGCGAAGGTGTAGACCCGGATTTTGCGGCCAGAGCGGCAGCGACTCCGGCGGCCTGTCCCATCCCCATACACGATGCCTGGACGCGAAGGCCGGAATTGGCGAGGCGATCGCTACTCAGGCAGCGTCCCGCTACGATTACATTCTGACTTCCTTTCGGGATCAGTGAGCTCAGTGGAATCGTGGGGACGGTTCCGGGTTTGAGTGGTTTCGGTTTGACCCCGCTTTTAGTATGCAAATCAACCGGGTAAAATGCGTAGGAAATCGCATCGTCAAAAACCCGACCGGATATGTAGTCATTCACCGTGATCATCGTCTCTCCCACAATTCGGTAGCTTTCCCGGAACCCGGTTTCGGGCTGGAGATGCATCAGGCGTTGGTTCGATGCGCGGACTTTTGCCAATATCGATTTGCGACCCGTGAGATTGGCCTCGGTAACGGTTCTTGAATTGGTGGAATCCGCTCCGTGAACATAGAGACGATGCAGTTGGTTTTCTGCTGGATTGTGAGCGGTATCCAGTTTGAAAAGGAAAGAGCCGGGTTGGCGCTCGTCTTCGCGAAGGCGTTCATATCCCATCAAGCCCACGACTTCGGCTCCGCCGGTGCAGTCGATGATTTGTTTACAAACGACCCGTCGCTTCGTTCCAAATCCGACGCAATCGACCTGCCAGCCGGTTTCTGTTTTCTCCACTGACTGAGGAAATTCGTAGTAGGCGATTTTGACTCCGGCTTCGCTGCATTTTTCCTCCGCCAGTAGCGCGTAGAGGAATTGATTGATGTGAACCTGGTTGTGCCAATGCCGTTGGGGAACTTTGGCAAAATCCGGAAATTTTCCACCGTCGAGTTCGACGCTTTCTTTGACCAGCTCCCAACCGATTCCGGCGATGACCTGTTTGCCCCAGGCATCGAAGAGTCCCGGAAATGCGACGCCGCCCGTCGTCATCGTGCCGCCGAGCTGGGCGTTTCGTTCCAGGAGCAGCGTTTTCGCTCCGGCGCGTCCCGCTTGAATCGCGGCAATGGCTCCGGCGGTTCCGCCTCCGACGACAAGCACGTCGACTTCATCAACCAGTTCCGGAGCTTTCGCTTCAGGAGAGGTGGCTGCCTCAACATGTGAGGTTGAGGCGATCGCAAGACCGGCTCCGGCGGTTCCAAGAATGGATTGCTGAAGAAAGTCCCGCCGGTCAGTGGATTTGTCGTTTGGATTCATCGATTGTCGTGCTGAAGCGATGGGTAAAGTCGAGGTCGTATTGGTTTAGTCAATTGGCAGGTCGATGCGTTTTGCGCCAGTTTTCCGGTCTTTTGTCTTCAGCGCTGGCAGATCTGTGTATCCCGTGAATCCCTACTGTTTTCCAGAGGGAATCGTGACTACGGTTGTTTATGAGCTATCGATCAAGGCGGGATTTTTTGATCGCCTCAACCACGGGGATTGCCGGATACCGGTTTGGATATTCAGTAAACGGGTACGCCGCCGAATCCCTGTCAGGTCCTCGAAAACGAGCCAAATCGACGATTCTGTTTTTTCTTTGCGGAGGAGCCTCGCAAGCTGACACCTGGGATATGAAACCGGATGCGCCCTCTGATTACCGCAGCCCGTTTTCTCTGATCAATACAGCTTCGCCGGAGATTCAGCTCTGCGAACACCTCCCGATGACCGCAAAGGTGGCTGATAAACTGGCGATTATCCGCTCCGTCACTGATGGTGGGCGTGCCACGGGGGACCACCATGCCGGATACTACTACAATCTGACGGGGCACGCTCCGGATACCACTTTCAAGCAGCTCGGAAATGATCGTCGGCCTTATCCCGACGATTTTCCGTTTATGGGAAGTGTGGTCGGTATGTCCCGCGAGGCGCACCCGAGTTTGCCACAGGCGATCACACTGCCGCATAAGCCAAGCCGGCCGCCCTACACGCGACCGGGGCAGTTTGCCGGTAAAATAGGGTCGATTCACGATCCGCTTTACCTGACTGCGGACCACGCTGAACCGATGAGGTTTTCCGCACCGTCTTTGACACTGCAAACGGATCAGGGACGGCTCGAAGATCGTCGGGAGTTGCTCAAATCAATCGATCAGGCGAGGCGCCGTTTTGATGGCAATGCCTCAGCCCGGAATCTGGATTCATTTCAGGAAAAAGCGTTTTCTCTACTTTCGTCCTCCGGAACTTCCTCCGCCTTCGACCTCCAGAAGGAGTCTGAAAAAACGCGCGAGCGGTATGGCGGGACCGTCAATGGTACCAGTCTCCTCATGGCTCGTCGCCTTGTTGAGGCGGGAGTTCCATTTATCACCGTGTTTTGGAGAGGTGACCTCTCGCTTCGCAGCAAATGCCGAAGCGCCGGGAGTTGGGACACGCACGGAAACAACTTTTCCTGTCTCAAAGACAACTTGCTTCCGGAGTTCGATCGGGGGTATTCGGCGCTGATTGAAGACCTCAGCGAAAAGGGACTCCTCGACGAAACGCTGGTTCTGGTAAGTAGTGAAATGGGGCGGAAACCCAAAATAGGAGATCGCCGTTCCGGTGGAATTTCCGGGGCCGGTCGGGATCATTGGACGACCTGTCAGAGTGTACTGATGGCGGGAGGCGGCATTCAGGGCGGTCAGACTTTCGGAAAAACCGACTCAAAAGGAGAGTATCCCGTCGAAAATGTGCTGAGCCCGTCCGACATAACGAGGACCGTTTACCATGCGATGGGGGTAGATGATCTCATGGCGATGGATCAATCGGGGCGACCGTTTAATCTACTCGACGAAGGAAGAGCAATCACCGAGTTGTTTTAGGTAGAGAATTTTTTTGCTTCGAAAACAGTCCTCACAGATTTTCGGGGATGTGGCGCTGGAAATCCATCGCGCTGTGGAGAACTCTAACGACTCGAAGCGTTCCGTCCTCAATTCGGAATAATATGACATGCCGCTCATAGGGAGCTAGTTGGCAACCGGGAAATAGGTCCTCTCTACTTCTCCACCGTTGCGGGTTGGTTTGGATTTCTTCAAAGCGATTCCACAGTTCATCCAGATATTTTGCCTCCTGTTCTTCTCCCCACTTTTCCAATGTATAGTTTCGAATGGATCGAAGATCACCAATCGCAGCGTCTGTAAAATCCATTAGCTTTAATCCTCTCCCCGAACCATTTTTATAAACTCCTCCTTCGAAGATACTTGCGTGACCTCACCAGCTTCAAGTTGAGCGTATCCAATAGCGGCCTCCCGCTGTAACCAATCGTTTTCCTGATCGTGCTTCAGGGCGATTCGCAGCGCCTCGCGAATTACCTCGCTCGCATTGTTATAAAGTCCGGAATCAACTTTGCGCTTGATGGCGGATTCGAGTTCAGGGGTCAGAGAAATGTTCATGATTCAAAATCGCCAAACAACAATAAATGTCAATCTTTGTTATTTGGCGTTATCCCTTCATCAGAGAGATCAGTTTCGGGCCTCCGACCCAACCGAAAAAGATCACGATGCCGATTAGAGTTGCCGTGGTCCACCACCGGTTTTTATGATCATTGCCGACCCAACTAGCTTTTCCGTTGAGGATCAACAGGGCGAGTGCCACCATCGGCATGACGAGAGCACCGAAGACCGCGTTCAGTTTTTGAACGAGTTGAAAGTCGTAGCGCAGTCCCAGTAGGGGGATCAAAGCGAGCAAGACCAGGTAGATCCGGTAGGTTTTCCCTTTGGTATCGACTTTGAAAGGTTTGAAGTTCCCGGGTTTCAGTCCTTTGCTACGGAACAGATGCCAGAAGTCGGCAAACAGGTAGGGCACCGCCTGCCAGACCCCGAGTAGGCTGCTGAAGACCGCGGCCCAGGTTCCGGCAAGAAAGATGAGCCGGGCCGTGGACCCCATCTTGTCGCCGAGACGGTCCGCGAGGTCGATGATGAGAGTCGCGCCTTTTCCGCTTAGTACCATGCCGTCGGCGATGACCACCATCGCGATGCCAAACAGGGCCATGAGGAAATAGCTGAAACCGAGATCGATCCGGCAGGTTTTCAGAAAACCGGGATCGGTTCGGTTTTCCTCCTGCATCCAATATCCGTAGCAGAGGACCGTCAGGGTGCCGCCGACTCCTCCCATCAGCGCCAGAGTCCAGGCGACACCTCCTTCCGTCGCGGGGACTCTCGGGATGAGGAGACCACTGGTCACCGCCGACCAATCGGCTCCGATCAGCACTCCCGTGACCAAAACAACCGCGATCATAATGCCGACCAGGATTGTCATGGTTCGTTCGAGGAAGCGAAAGGACCCTACCCAAACCAGTCCCAATCCAACTAAAGAGTGAATGATGCCGAAACTGACTTTTGCCATTACCGGGTTGTCAAAGACCGGAAAAAGAGCATGTGCGGCGACCCCGCAGGCGCTGATTAAAGCCGAGCCGACTCCGAAAGACCAGACCAGTAAGTAGATGAGAAAGACCCATTGAACCACCCTGCCCAGGTAGAGAACAGAGCCTTCGAGAAGGGTGGTGCCGGTCGCCAATTGCCACCGGGCCAATCCTTCGGTGATGACGAATTTGAAAAACGCTCCGACCACAACCGCCCAGAGAACCGCGGTTCCCAGCTTCATCCCGGCAAACGCACCTCCGGCGAGGTCGCCAGCTCCGACTCCGGTCGCGGCCAACATCAGGCCCGGCCCGATCAGGAAAATGATACTTCGCTTCTTGGTTTCATCGGTCATCACGGCCGATTGTCAGGGAAAGCCCGGGTTCTGACAAGAAACAAACGAACTCTGTATCGGATACTGCTTTGCGACCAACGGAAGGGGGAAATGATCTCGACAGCGCTCCGAAAAATGGTTCAATTCGCGCAGTTTCTTTCAAATGAAAAAATCGACCCGCTTTTCTGTCCATCTGGTTATCGCCTGTGTATTCATTTTCCTTATGCCGGCCATTAAAGCGGAAGTGTGGGTGGTCGCTCAAAAAGTAGTCGGTGCCTCAGATGAAAATCCCGGTTCCGCAGATAAACCTTTTCGAACGATCAATGCAGCCGCACAGAAGGCCGTTCCGGGTGATACTATCGAGGTGCAGTCCGGGATCTACCGCGAGCGGGTTATACCGGCCTCTGGAGGGAGTAAAGATGCGCCCATAATCTATCGTGTCGCTCCCGGAGCAAAGGTTCAGGTTAAAGGCAGCGAAGAGTGGCGAAATCCATGGACGCCTCTGGAGGGACTGCAGGGAGGGTATACTTCTAAAATTGATGCAAAATGGTTTGAGGGAGCACGGAATCCCTACCTCACTACCATTTCAGTAGCCTCTTCCGATATCAGCAAGGCAGCCCGTCCCATTGCGACTTCCGATCTGGAGAAACCCTGGCCGCAAACCCTCGGGCAGGTCTTTGCTGATGGGGAACCTCTGACCCAGGTCGAATCGATGGCGGAACTGGGCAAAACGGATCATGCGTGGATCGTGTCTGCGACCGGGGAGGAAATTTTGGTTCGTATGGCTGATGGTGCTGGGTCTCCCGAAGCATTCTCAATCGAATGGAGCGTTCGCGACCGGATCTTTGCCCCATATCGACGGGGGCTCGGATATATTCATGTTAGAGGTTTTCACTTCGAGCATTGTGCCAACCAAGGGCCGTTTCCGCAGGGTGGTGCGGTTTCTATGCGAAGTGGGCGCCACTGGGTGATTGAGGATAATACGATTCGGTATGCTAAAACGATCGGGCTGGATGTGGGGAGTGAAACCTGGAAAGGCGAATCACTTCGCGACACTCACGAAAAGGACAAAAGGCTCATTGTGCAAAGTTCTCATCTCGTGAGAAACAACACGATCAGTGATAACGGCCTCTGCGGGATTGCTGGTTGGAGTAGTCCGGGAGTGAAAATCTATAATAATTTAATCGAGCGAAATAACCGGTTACACTTTTCCAGGGCAAATAGCAGTTGGGAAGAATGGGCCGGAATCAAACTCCACGCAACTAATGCAGTCATCGCCGGAAATATAGTGAGAGATAATCATGCCCACGGGATCTGGTTGGATAATGATTACAACGGTGCGCGGATCACGGGAAATACCATCCTGGGGAATCGGGGGAGCGGTGTGTTTCTGGAGCTGGGTGCCGGTTCGGTTCTGGTGGATCAGAATATCATCGCAGAAACCGCCCCGATGAGTGATTTTTTTGGAGGAAACGGGATCTACTGTCACGATGCCTCCGGTGTTCGCGCGGTTCACAATCTCCTAATGGAGAATGCAGGTTACGGCGTGCTGATGAGGGCTATCACTACCCGTAAGATCTGGGGCTCAGCGGTGTGCGCCTCGAACGAAATAGTTGCTAACAATATCTTTGTTGAAAATGGCACCGGTGCGACCAGTCTGCCGTTTACCAATTCACGGGGTGATGGGAATTGGTCGGACGGAAATCTCTATTTGATGAGTAAGGATCGAATGGAAAAGGGGCGCCCATTTCATCTGAATAAATATCAGGGTAAATTTTCGTGGGACGAACCTTTTGAGCGCATGATCGAGATTTCCGGGGGAACTCCCACAAGCGTGGAGGTGTGGAGCAAAAAGCCTGACCTGACATTTCGACAATGGAGACATATCCTGAAGTGGGATACGGATAGTCAGGTTGGGGAGCTGGGGCAGGTCGAGTTGGACTCGGAAGCACTACATTTAGCCCTGGTTATCCCCGACGCTATTCACGATACATTTTGCCTGCCGATCGCAGAGTTGAATAGGGATTTTGCCGGGCGCGAATTTCCTGAAGAGGGGATTCTGCCCGGGCCATTTCAATCGCTGGCCGTAGGAGAGAATCAACGTTCGATAGAGCCTCTGGAACTAACGGAACCTCCGATGCTTCGACGCCGAGGCGGAGAGTCTACCGATGGAGAATCTCAGTTGTTGGCTGAATTCAAAAGCGAGATCAAGGCGATCCCGGCGGTAAATGAAAAAGGCTTCAGCACAACCATAGCTGTTGGGGGCGCGCAGTGGTTTCAGGGATATCAAAAACGGGAAAATGCTGAGTTGAATGAACCTTTCCGCGATTTTGGTCATCTCGTGGCGCCGAAACTGTCTGCGAGATCCTCAAAAGGAGTTAGTACCGGGCCTGCCCAATCGCTACTCTATCGGGTGGAGCAGGACACCCGGGCGGAAGTCCAAATTGCGGGTGTATTGTCAAAGCGAACCGCCTCCACGGCGGGAATCGCAAGGGTCGAGATTTATCAGCTCGATGCGAGACGGGAAGCGGGTGTTTTGCTAGAGACGATCGATCTCAATACCAGAGGCGGTTACCGGGCTGAGATGCTTCCCGACCGGTTTGATTGGAGCGGAACGGTATCCGCGCCGCGATATAGTTATATCGGCGTCCGTTTTCAGATCGTCGCACCCGGACCGGCTCCGGCGGGCCAGGGGTGGCTGGATATCGAAACGTTTTCGGTCTCTGCGCCCGTCGAGCAGTAGAGCTTACTTGAGATCTCGCCAGAACTGAACGGTCCCTGAAACGTCGCCGGTTATCACGCAGGAGTCATCAAATGCGATCGCGGTACTGACGGGGAGGCCGCCTTCGATCTGAAACTTCTTCACTAGATTGGCTTTGGGATCCCATAGTTTCACCGTCATATCTCTACCCGTGGTGGCGAGGTTTCCGTTTGGCGAAAAGCGGGCTGCCAACACTCCGTTGGGTATATGTCCGTAGGTGCCTTTAGGGCGTTTCGGCGTGTGAATATCTGATTTATTAAAAGCGGGGAAACCATCCGATACGTCCCACCAGACAGCCTTGCCGTCTTCTGAGACCGATGCGAGAATCTTGCTGTCGGGGCGCCAGTCTACCGCTTTTATGGCCTGCTTATGCTCAAGAAGAGTCAGAACGATGCCTCCACCCTCTGCGTTCCAGAGATGTAGTCCACCGGCTCGATCTGCACTGGCCAGGGTGGTTCCATCCGGACTGAACGCGAGAGAGGTGATCCAGTCGGTATGTTTATCAATTTTATACTTCAGAGAATTATCGCTGGTCGAGTATACTTTTACGATCTTACCGGTTCCCCCCAGGGCGACCAGTTTCTGATCGGGGCTGATGTCTGCGGCAAGCACTGCATCCACTTCGTCGCCGATCGAAGCGAGGCGTTTCCCGCTTTTGATATCAAAGAGCACCACTTTGCCGGATTCAACCGGACGCCCTCCAGCTACCATTAACACCGCTCCGTCGCGGCTGAAGCGAATCACATGAGGCACTCCTTCCGGAAAAGGAAGGGCTCCCAGCGTTTCGCCAGAACTGGTATGAACCAGGCGGACATGCTCCTGACCGGCAATCGCCGCGAGAGGTGCCCAAGGACTAGTATCCATGGCCAGCACTGGCAGAGCCTGATTGGTTTCCGGCAGCTCAATGGAGGGCCAGTCAGTCGGCATAGCGGGTGTTTCTGGACGATTTGCCCCGGCGTTTTCAGTAGGTTTAAACGAGGTATCCCGCTCTTTGATCATCGACAGGCTTTCGCTCGATTCCCGGAGCCCGGTATCGATCCATTTCTGGATCATTTCGATTTGGTCTTTTGGAATAGGCGGTTTGTTAGGGGGCATCCGCGAATCGTCATCAGGGTCGGTAATCGAATCCAACAGCAAGCTCTGGCTCGAGCGTCCCGCTATGACAACTTCGCCACCACTGCCGCCCTTGAGCGCTCCCGCAAAACTCTGGAGATTGAGGTCTGCCTTTTGTTTATCGTCGCCGTGACACTTCAAACAGTGCTGGCGGAAGATCGGCTTGATATGTTCTTCGTAGTTGATTGGCTCTGCCCGGGAAATGCCGATAAAGAGCAAACTGTACAGGGTACAGTGGAGGACTGTACAGGGTACAGTCAGCCGTTGGCTTAAACTATCTATTAATTTCATGTTCCGCCTGGTTTAAAATGTATTCGTCTCCTTCGAGTTTTGCTTTGGAGGGAAGGTAAAAGCATTTACTGATTAAAAGAAAACTCGGTTGAGTTGAGCAAACTCCAGAAAATATCTTCGTAGACTTTGACGTCTTTATTGTTTTCCCCGATAAGCTGACTCAGCCCACTCATTTCGTGCTCGGTTGGTTTCCGGCTCAGCGTCAGAATAAATAAGTCCTCCAGTGCTTCCGCCGGTGTTTCACTATTAGCGACGATTTTTTTAAGTTTGTTGTTACCCAGTCTGGGTTGCACCGTGTTGCCCACCTGCATGTGCAGGGCCTGGGATAAGGTTGGCTCCAGTTTCAGCTCAGTGGAGCTGACGGTGGCACGACTCGAACGACCAAAAGTCTCGAAAAAGGCGTCGCCATAGTGAGGGCCTGAGGTTGCGCCGGCGGTGCGGGGGTAGTGTTTGATCGCTTTGGTGCCCTGTGGAAACCAACTGAATCCACGTGTCTGACCAGTGACGGCGACTACCGAATCGCTGATGATTTCGGGACGCAGACGTCTCATGTAGGCCCGGGAAAATTGTCGGGTGTCCATTTTGTTTGTGGTATTGGGACGGCTGCTCAATTGATAGACCCGCGAGTTACAGATATCCCGGACCAGAGTGCGTAAATCAAAATTCGACTCGACGAGATGATCGGAGAGCGCATCCAGTAACGGTCCGTTGACCGGTGGATTGCTCACCCGCATATCGTCGACCGGCTCGACAACCCCTTTACCTAGGAGCTGCGCCCAGATCCGGTTGGCGAGGTTGCGGCTGAAGTGTTCGTTTTCGGGGGATGTCAGCCACTTAGCTAAAGCCCGGCGAGGGTCGCCGGAATGTTCCACTGGGTCCACCGCTCCCAACGTTTTTGCCGGGATAGGTCGCTCCGTGAGCAAGTGCTTCGCAGGTGCCGCTTTGGTGTTGTAGTAGATTCGCTGTTCGCGCGGTTCCACTCCCGGCTTGCGGGTCACTCCGGTGAAGAAGCTGACAAATCCATAGTAGTCGTCCATTGTCCACCGGTCGAAAGGGTGGTTGTGACACTCGGCGCACTGAATTTGAATACCGAGAAAAACCTGAGAGAAATCCGCGGCAAAGCCTTTGGGATCGAGGCGAGGTTGGTGACTCAACATCGTATAAAGATTGACCGGGCCATTTTGCAAATTGCTTCCCGAAGCCACTACCATATCCGCGACAAATTCATTGAGCGGGCGGCCGGTTTTGAACTGCTTCCGGATCCATTCCTGATAGGCATCCGCCGCCTTGAGGTGGGTTCCGACCGGTGCGTAGTTGCCTCCGACAATGCGGAGTTGTTCACTCCAGATCGCAGTCCAGAGATCGGAAAACTCGTCGTTTTTCAGTAGTTCATCGATTTTAGCTGTCCGCTTCTGCGGCGATGAGTCTTCCATAAAGGCGTGGTATTCCTCCGGGGAAGGCGGGCGGGCCGCAAGGTCGAGGGTGGCGCGTCGGAGAAAGGTTTCGTCGTCACAAAGTTCGGAGGGGTTGATTCTGAGTTTCTCGAGCCGATCAAACACGATCTCATCGATGTAGTTATTGGTATCGGGATTATTCCAGCTGAAGTCCTCCGCAGGTGGGAGCACGATGACCTCGGCCCCGACCGTGAAGCGGTTGAAGCGCGCAAAGACATGACTGTCTCCCGTTCCTGTGGGCGACACTCTGCCGTCTACGGTGACGTCGACGACGCTGGAGTTGTTACTATGGAAACGGGCCAGAGTGGTCACGTCCCGCTTGCTGCCATCGTTGTAGGTCGCGGTCACTTTCAGTGTTTCCTCGGTATTTTTCTTTTCGAAAACAAACCGGTCCGGAGACAGCTCAAGGGCTACCGGTTCTGCGACGTCCGACTTGTCGTCCGGTGACCCCGCGGCAATCCAGTCCCGGATTTTTTGATAAAATTCACTGTCGCGGGTAAAAAGCTCGCCCCCGGTATGAGGCACTTCGCCGGTCGCTTTCTTTAGAAACAGACTCTGTTCGGGAACCGCTGGATTCAATCGACGACCCGGCATTTCGTTGACGATTCGGTAGTAGTCGCCTTGCGCGTCGTACCCGAAAAGTGAGAGCATAAAACCATCTTTACCTTTGGCTGCCCCGTGGCAGGTCCCGGTATTACAGCCCGCCCGGAACAAGATAGGCATAATGTCTTTCCGGAAACTGGGTGGCTCTTCGGCGCCCCGCAGCAGGCTGCTGCTGATGAGGAGCATTGCCAGAGTACTGATCAGTGGGAGGCCACCTTTGTGGCGGGATTCAATTACATCTTTCATATCTCTCTAGAGGGCGGGATCGATTCTCAGGCTTCCTTTACCGGTCCGCTGGGTTACTTTTTCGCCGGCAACGACGAGTTCGACCTCGCAGTTCAGGCCGGTGACTTGACCGAGAAGTGCTTCGTCGGTCGCTTTTAATTTAAATACCACTTCGTCTGCCTTGGAGTCGATCTCCGGCATCTCTCCGTCAACAGATACCCCTTTTGGCAGGCCCAGAAGATTGACGCGGGCTTTACCGGTGAAAGGCGTTTTCTGAGTGACGCTCCAGCGGAAATCTTTAGTGGTCCCGCGACGGACACTGTCAGGTTTTGAGGACAGGGTCATGTAGGGTTCAGCGATTTGCAGATTCACGATTTTTGTCGATGAAAGCCGGTCGCCGACACCCATCGTTCTGGGAACTTCATTGACCAGAGAACGGCCCATTACTGCAAGTGGTAGTTTGCCGAGAGGCGTTCCTGAAGCGGTAGATAATCGAAGAGTACTCTCGGTCTCGCCCTCGGGAATCACCGTCGGTGGTTGTGGGCTGATCCAGCCGTCAGCAAATCTCACCCAGTACTCAACCGCGCCGGTAAAGTCGCCGTTTCGTTTGATCGATACCGGGATAGCGATCTCACCTCCGCGAACCAATGCCGCCTTCGGCTCTGCAATATCGATTTCGAAAAGGGCCGGCTCCGTCACCCCCAACACAAATTTATCGACTTGAATAAAGTGGAGAGCATCGCCCCCCGAATGGTTGAGGAAAGGGATGTTTTCCTGACAGCGGTTCTCTACTCTTATATCCGGATCGAGCGGCTCCGCTTCCAGTGTAATCAGGGAAGTCCCCTGTTTGGTGTCAGGGCTGGACGTAAACTGGATTGGGATCATCGTCCTCCCGTGTCTTTCGCTAGCTGCTGGTATGGTTTGGGGAACCAGAGAAACGCCTTCGGGAAGTCCTTTCGCGACAATACGGAACGCGCTGGTCAGTGGGTTCCATTGCCCTTTGGGGAAAGTGATGTTTATCGAGTGTCTTCCGCCGCGTGGGATAATCAGGCCGGTGTCACGAGTGTTCTCACACCAGTCGAAACTTTTCGACTGAAGCACCACGGTGGAAACTGTGCGGGGTTCCTCTATTTCGATTCGGTAGACTCCGGTGGGGCCGCCCGCACCACTCGTGTCCGAGATTTCGATACGATACTCGCCGTCTTTTTTCGGCTCCCAGATAATCGAAGGATCAAGTGTTGAGCGGCGTCCGCCCTTTGCCCGGTAAGAGGTGCCGAAGATGTCCCGATCGGTTAAAGGGGCATCATCCGATTCCAATTCAATATTTCCGTCGGAATCGATGATCTGGAGCACTGGATCGATAGGGGATCCCAGTGCCGACGCAAAAACACGAAGATGTAGTGGCTCGCCTTTTTTTGCCGTTAACAAATAGACATCCGTATCGTCGTGTCGATCGATAATACCATTGAGCGCAACCGGTGTCTGGTGTATTTTGGTCTTAGAGTCGTCCAGGTTTTCCTCGATGTTGGGATAGCGGCTTGCACGCAGGTTAACCGGTGAGACAGCACCTCCAAAATACCCGAAGTTACCTTCGTCAGTGGGAACTTTGATCGTTTCCTGGAAATCTCCGGAAGCCGATCCGATCAGTCGGAATTGCTGCTCTTTACCAACTTCTCCGCCGGGAGGAAAGGCTACGATGGGGCGGCGATTGGTTCCGATATGCAGAGCGTAGGTCGTTTGAGTGATCTGCTCGACCGATCGTCTCGCTACGACATAGACGTGCCCGTCTTCCTTTATCATTGTTGAAAGAACGGGATCCTGAGTATGGAAGGAATTATCGTCGTTGGCGGCGATTTCTCTACCTTCGCTGTCGAGAATTTGAACCGCCAGATCGTAGGTGGAGTCTCCATAGCTGGAGTCACTGATTCGGACGGAATCCAGCTCCACCGACAGTTCCTGGCCCGCTTTTACCGGGACGTGATAGAAGTCCGCCATATCGTGACCCAGCTTGGCGTTAATCGTCACATTTGCCGAGACCGGCATAGCGATGTCGATTTTATCTTTTCTTTCCGGCGTTTCTTCGATCGTGCGAAACGGAGTGACGTGAAACGAAGCGATGTGGGTCAACTGAGTTGCTGTGAGGAGTCGGAAGGGGTGTTGGCCGGGCTCGCAATCCGGAGCAATCTCGAATTTGCAACTGATCGCCGAATCATAGTATCCGCCGTGGGCCAGGACGCGCCGTTTCGGCTGCTCCGCTGCTATCTTGAAATCGTAGGCGCGGATTCCGGGTTTGTAAAAAGCGATCTCCTTGGGGTTTTCGAGACCGGTTCCCCAAATCTCTACTTCCACAACCGTACCCTGTTGGCCGAAACGAGGCGTGACTCGCTCTACATTTTTGACTCCGGCGAAACCAGTCGAGCAGAGAAGAAATGTGAGCGTTGCGAGGAATGAAAACCGAATCATCCGATGAGCCCTTTGATCAGTTTACCGTCGGGAATGATCTCGATCGGACGGGTTCCGAAGGCAAGAAGCTCCTTGTTCGCATCGATTCCGAGCTGGTGATAGATGGTGAACAGCAGGTCTTCGAGCGGAACGGCATCTCTTGATGGCTCAGCACCGATAGCGTCGCTCTTTCCGTAGAATTGGCCGCGGGTGAAGCCGCCACCGGCAATCAGGTTCGAGTAGCATCGGGCATGGTGATCTCTACCTCCGTCGCGGTTCACTTTCGGGGTGCGTCCAAATTCACTGGTCACCCAGAAAATAGTCGTATCAAGTAATCCACGCTGATCGAGGTCGGTCACCATCCCGGCGATAGCGGCATCGAGAGCCGGCATCTGATCGAGCGTGTTTTCCTTGACATCGACGTGGCAGTCCCAGTTCCCATAGTTGACGGTCACAAATCGCACTCCGGACTCCACGAGGCGGCGTGCCACGATGAGCCTCTCCGCCAGGCCTTTGGGATGATACTTCCGGTCGGGCCCACGCAGTCCGACGACGTCGCTACCGTAGAGCTTCTTCGTTGCCTCAGTTTCATCATCGAGTGAAAATGCGGCTTGTGATTCCTCTGATGTCAGTAGGGAATAGGCCTGTTTGTAGAGATCATCCATGGTCTCCAGAGTATTGGGATCGGCCTCGATATTTTTGATCCGTTCCTCAATGATTTGCCGTGCGGTTTGGCGTCGGTCAAAGCGCTCCATCGATACATGTTTCGGTATCGAAAAGTCCCGAACCTGATAGCTGCGTCCACCGGGATCTGAGCCTATTTCGAAAGGGCCGTGGGTGCTGCTTAAAAAACCGGTGCTGCCTGAAAAGCCGGGTTTTTTCGGAATCGCCACATAGGGAGGCATCTCCGTGAGTTGACCAAGTTCGTGAGAGACGATCGATCCCATTTGGGGATAGTCGATTACTGCGGTCGGAGTGTAGCCGGTAAATAGATGATATGTCGCCTGACCGTGATCCGGAATCTTGCCGACCATACTTTGGATAACGGTCAGCTTGTCAGCCACTTTTGCGGTGCGTGGGAAATTATCGCTCAGATAATCTCCGGTCGAAGTTTTGGTAACCCCGAACTGACCACGAATCTCTACCGGTGCTTCCGGCTTGGGGTCGAATGATTCCTGCTGCTGAAAACCTCCGCCGAGATGGAGTTGAATCACACTGAGCGCTTTTGCCTCTTTCTTGACTCCGGCAGCCTGCGTGAAAGCCCGGTTATCAGCGGCCTGAAGTTTGAAAAAATCTCCCATCGAGAGGCCCAGAGCACTGAGCGATCCGGCTCTGAGAATGCCGCGCCGCGACATGTCCTGAAATCCAGCACAACCCTGCCGGGTGGTGGAACGTTTCGTAGTTTTGGTTCTCATAGGCATGTGAAATTCGAATAGATTTCATTCTAGGACTCCGCGGCCAAAAGAAAACTGACGCAAAAAATCGAATGCCGATGAAAAATTCCTGGTTTCAGGAACTGGCGATCGGATTTCGTTAGGATCTACGGTTTCGGGAGCGGTCCGCCCATCGGTGGATTCTCACGATTCCAAAGAAGACTGGGGCGACCACGTTCCATCAAATCATTGATTTCGCTGAGCGATAGCGCCCGGTTCCAAATCGTCAGTTCATCGATCCGGCCTTTAAAATTCCGGTTCGACTGATGGAGGTAGTCGGCTGACTTGAGCCAGTTGCCGAGGCGGCAGTAGCCGGGACTGATCGTGACGCTGTCCTGTTGCTCGAGCGCGGTTTTGGTCACCAAATCGCCATTGACGTAGATATGGTGAATTCGCTCCGGCATGGAAATGACCTGGACGAGGTGGGTCCATTTTGCGATCGGCACGGGATTACCCACCCACTCGTAAATAGGACGTTCGACCCCGATGATCCCGCCTCGAGGCAAACCGTGTCGGGTCAGTTGCAAGTGCATGTCTCCGGGTTCGGAGCCGTTCGAATTCAGGATCGCATGCATTTCCTGATCGTAGCGATCAACCTTCAGCCAGGCAGCGACGGTCAGTTCACTGTATTTTCCCGGAATTTCGATCTGGGCATAATCCGTCTCCCGATCAAAAAGTAGAGATTCTTTCCCCGGCCAGCGCCCCGAAACCCAGCGGGCCCCGGCGATCCGGCCATCGGGGATTCCGTTGCGGCGCTGCGCGTTGGTGAGCACGGATTGATTGCTCTCGCGGACAAAAGGAAACCAGGCGATCACATTCGGATCGGCGAGTATCCGCTCCCGCTCCTGACGCCAACGCAGGTAACCGATATTTCCGGGTGAGGGGAATAGTGAGAGGTCGAGAGCGGTGGCATTTTTAATCATCCCGGCTCCGTCGCGATAGCGAATCCACTCTCCTCCAAAAACCTCGTGAAGCAGGCTGGAGTCGCCTTTTCGCCGCAAATTCACCTGTCCGTCAAGCACTTGCATGCCGCTTTCCCCGGTGCTGGAATCGACACTGAGGGCAAACTCCGTGCCGACATCTTCAAAATTCAACTGGGGCGTCTCGATGGTAAATCCACGCGCCGGAGGCGGCACGATGGCCCGGACCCGACCGGTTTCCAATAGCGTGTGTTTTTCGTTTTCGATCCGGAATTTGGCGGGTCCCTGGATAACGAGGTCGGCGCCGTTGGTGTAGCGCAGGTGGGCGGTGCCATCTTTCAATTCGTAATCGCCGGTGCTGAAACCCACTTCCCCGGGGTCGCGATGGCGGGCGAAAACGGCTCCTGCTTCATCCACGAGAAGAGCAGTGTAGCTGGGTGATGCCACCGGATTGGTAACGGTGGAGTCAGGCGAAATCAATTTTATGCCGAAGAACAAAGCCAAAGCGGCCGCCAGCCCGGCGGTGGTCCAGGGGAGCCAGAGTTGTTCCCGGAGTGGCTTTTTCGAGGTCGCCGAATCGTCAAAAGCCAGCGGGAATCCGGGTTCCGCCAAAGCGGTGAGACCGGTCTCGATAGTCGCGAGCGCTCTCAGTTCGGCGCGCAATTCGGAGCTTTCTTCAAGCCGGGCGTGCAGCGTGGTGAAATCGGTTTCCGAGATGCGGTCGTGCCGCCATTCGTCGAGCATCCGAAGGTCGTCGGGAGTGATCATGCGGATTCGAACGCGCCCCCTTCGCGCGGTTCAGTGGTTAATTCCCGGTCGACACACTGTTTCAGTTCGAGACGGATCCGCCGCAGCAGTTGATAAAGTCCATCGACGGTTTTGCCCAATTTCCCGGCGAGGTCAGCGGTTTTGCAGCCCGGTTCGTAAGCCTGAAGGACGAGGCGGCGCCGTTCGTCGGGAAGCTTTTTCAGACAATGATCAAGCAGATGGAGGCGTCGGTTGGTTGATACCACTTCGGAGGCTGCTTCGGCAGTGATTTTATCGATCAATTCCTCGTCGAGCTCAAATCGATCTCTCGCTTTGTCGCGCTGGAATGAGAGAATCTCGTAGCGGGCGATCACGCAGGCCCATTTCCCGAATCCCTCAGGTTCCGTCAGAGTCTCGAACTTTCGCCAGGCGACGAGGCTGACGTTCTGCATAATCTCATCCACATCTTCAGAGCGGCGGATCACGGCGGCAATCGAGGCGCGGATGACCCTTTCATGCTTGGTCAGCAGGGCTATAAACTTTTCGTGGCTGTCGTCGGAAACGGGCATCTCTTTTAAATATGACTGCCATTGATCAGAAAATCTGACGAAAAATAGCTTTTTTCTCGCAGTTTCAGCAACGTGAAAAAGCGTGACACTGGCGTCTCGCCAGTTTTCTCAAGCGGAGACTGTTTTCAGTTGTGATTCCTGAAGGTTCGGGGCCACGGGCTTCGCCGACTGGCGGGACGCCAGTATCTCGTTAAGAAGTAGAAAAGGTTTTTAACCGGTTTGCGGAGAACTTGACCGCAGGGTTTGCGAGTAACCACAAGAGAAAAAGAAGTGATGCGGAATCTATATACAGAATCCGATCGCTTTGAGGCCACAAACGAAAACGATGGGCGAACAGCTCCGGTTTTCCCCCGACTACAGATCTCGTCGTTGCAGGGCAACTACCGAATCGATCAGCTCCATTGAAAAGCCGCCACTGGCATCGAGCGTTTGCAACTGCCGCAGCGGTCCGGGCAGTTTTGTGCCATCCAGACTGATGGGGATTACTTTCCCGGCTCGATTTCTAGGGTCGTTTGATAGCATCGACCAAACTTCAGAGATCACCCAGTCAGACGCCACGGAATTGTCGGAAACGAGGACAATCATTTGCCGTGACTGCTCAAGTCCTTTCGCGATCTCGGTAGGGAAATGCTTTGAGCTCTCGATCGATTCCCGATCATACCAGCAGGACAGGCACTTCATTGAGAAAAGAAGTTCTGCGAGCGAGCGGGCGTAAACAAGGTCGGATGATGAGAAGGAGATGAAGTAGTTGTAGAGATAATACAGCGGATTATGCGCGTTTGGTTTCATGTAACGGTGAACTGAGTGTTTGTGCGTGTTTGACAGCCAGTGCGTGACCTTTGGTGCTCAACCGGTATCGGCTTCCCCTGGGAAGATTTTCGACACAATCGATGTCTTCCGACCGTTCGAGATCCTTGGTGGTTTTGCTGAGGTTACTGAAAGAGAGATGATCCGGGAGCGCTACCGGATTCAGAGCTGCGCCATCCTGTTGTTCCAGCCATTCGTTGAGGATGCGCTGTTCGACCGTTTTCGAACAAAATGCGACTCCGGGATTTTCGGACTCCAGAATCAGAGCGGAAAGCCGAAAGCGGTCCGCCTGACTCATTTCCATCGTCAAGATGGAGGGATCCAGATCCACTGGATCCTGAACGACGGTCAGTGCTGCCGCCTGATTCAAAAGCCGCAGATTGCCCCTTTGGACCATGCGGCGGAGAAACATCTCGCGGACTTTTTCCGGAGCAGATTCCAGTTCTCTCTCGAACAACGCGAGGCGGTCGTCCCCGTGAAGTTGAGCATTTTCCTCCGGCGGGATTTTGATCTCATAATCATCCGCCGCGTCGAGGAGCTCGAGCAAAGTCTCCAGCGCCTCATATTTCTCCTTAAGAGGAAGTCCACCGAAGACTTTCCGGAGAGAGGAACTGGTAATGCTGGAGATTTCTTCGGGCACTCCGTAAGATAACACTTTTTCCTATCTGCATGTTATAAAAATAGGATAATTTTAGGAAATCAAGCTATAAAATAAACCTTTCTTAGCTTAATAATACGAAATTTGCAGTAATTATAGGAAAGTTTGTTATGAAAATAACATTTAAATACGGTTATTATGAATTGTGTGGTTAGTTGGTTTTTAAGTTTAACCTCTTGCAAACTACACCGTGGTGCGGCTTGCAAAGCGAGGCGCTTTTTATTTGGTGAAAGTCCAAATGTCATCAATTTTAGCCGGGAGTCCCCCCCCGAGTGTTGCGTTCACGTCAGCTAAGTCGCAGGAAGGTGTGGCGGTCGATGCGCGCTTTAATCACATCGCAAAACCCGCCTTAGTGAGGGACGACGAAACAGCAAGGCTAATACCAGTTGAATGACGAGCCGCCGTGGTGTCGAAAGTGTAGAACAGGTTTTTAACCTGTTTGCGGAGCCTCTGAGAACAAGCTTTGCCAGTAATCACATCGTTTAAAAAACTGCAAATCAAACTCTTTTCGCGCCAACGTCCGAACCGCATTTCCACAGCGCTAAAGTCCCGATTCAAACTGCCCCGGGGCCGCGCCGGTAGCGCCCCGGAGAATGATCAAGAGTCCCCGCACCCGCC
>JARGPI010000015.1 GCA_029213005.1 Verrucomicrobiales bacterium | reverse complement strand
GCTCCGCGCATTCGCCGGGCTCCGGTCTTGCGGGAGGGGCCGAATCGGCTCCGGTTCAACTGGAAAACTTCTTCAATATAGGCGGCTGTCCCAATCACGACGCCATCGGAAAAATAACGAACCCGATGGCGCAACACTTCGGCTATCGGCATCGCACCGTCGCTGGCGACCACAGCTTCCACGTCCTCTTCCGAGAAGCCTTTGCGACCGCGATTACCGGTTTCCGGGTCGGACTGGATTGCCTCACCTTCGGTATAGATAAACAGGCGATAACGATTGTGGGTCCGCCGCCAATCACTCTTGAAAGAATCATCGATCAGGGCCTCAGTGAGCGACTAACGGTCTTGCTTCATATTCCCATTGTTCCGACCCGCCGATCCTATCGTTGAGGCGGCTTCTATCCATGCCGCGGCTTCCGGCATAGAGATCCCGATCAACGGGAGACGGCGGCATTGAAGAGGTGTCGAAGTTTCTCGACCCGCTGCCGATTGGCGCCGAGATCAGAATGCCCGACCCGGGAGGCGGAACGGACCGCAATTGTCGAATCGTCCGGCCGGAGATGAAGCTCCAGATCATCCACGAACCCGATCAGACCACTGCGGCACTCCGCACTCAGGTAGCTGTCGGTGAATTCGATGACGCGGACACCGGCCATCTGATCGACCGATTCCCGCAGCTTCGACCAGGCTTCTGTCGGAGTGACTACCCTTGCATCAAAGGTAAGAGGCTCTATCGCCTGTCCCGGTTGCGGAGGATCGTCGCTGGAGACACAATTCGGCGTTGCAGGGCAGGGTGCCAGCTTTCCCGCGACCAGACCGGGGGCTTTTCCTGATCGCGAGACGCGCCCAAGATAAAGGAAAAAGAAAATGCCGGCCAGGCCGAGCGCGAAGAGGATGATGAGAGTCGTTTTGATCATGTCTGAGTTGAAGGGCGGTTTAGAAATGGCTAGATATAGGTGGCGCTCCGGCGCTGCGTTTCCCGGAAGATTACGGACGACCTTCCTTTTTCGATAAAAAGTTCACCAGATCGTCGATTTGTTTCTCTGTCAGGATGCCACCCATCGGAGGCATTAGGTTTTCGGTATAGCCTTCAGCGAGTAACGCATTTGGCTCTGTGATAGACTGGCGAATATAGTCGGCAGTGGCCTCCACACTAAGTAATTCGTTGCTGTCGGGGGCTCTGGTTTTCCGGTGGGAACCGGCTAATCCTTTCAGGCTTGGCCCTACCAGTTTGGTGCCGTCGAGACTGTGGCATGACGTGCAGTAGGTCTGAAAAAGAACCTGTCCGGGATCTCCTTTTGCAAATTTGAAGAACGACTCGGGTTCAGCAAAAGTCATCGCAGGGGCTTTCTTCACCTTACCCGGTAAGTTGGTGGGAATCCGGTTCACCGTATACCAAAGATCGCCTGTCCGGATCGGTAGTTTTTCTTCGGAAAGTAGTGAGTTTGAGACTCGCACATGGATGACATCGCCGGAAGTGATTTCCGCCAATTCGAGGAATACCCTCCGCCGGTCTTCGGACACGGTAGCTGAGCGGACGCCGGTGAGACGATGGCGGACTTTTTGACCTCCGTAGGTTTGGGTGGCCTGGTAACCCCATTGCGTGACATAGTAGGTAGCGGGATTCCAGCCGGTTCCTTCTGCCAGCGGTTCGGTAAATTCGATTTCAAGTCCATTGGTATGGAGGCGGGCGGCAAGCGGCTCAAACACCTTTTTTCCGGTATAGCGAATTCTGGTGAGGCCACTGACTCGATTGATATATTCCTGATCTTTTCCCCGGGCGATTCCCCCCGCATAAAGTTCCCCATCGGGAGTGATGGCAAATCGATGAAAGTGGTGTCGGAAGCCTTGAGAAAACCGGAAGACTGCGCCCTGGGTCACACCATCCACTTTCTCAAGAAAGGCCCGTTGTAAGCCGCCAAAGGTTTCATCACCAAAAAGAACCTGACCGGCGTAAGGCCCCCAGTTGGAGGGAATCAAGAATGGCTCAGTCGGTGAAGCGGCGATTTCCCCCTGGGGTAACCATACGGAAGGTGGCGTTGCTTTCGGAACATCGAGGGGATGCCTCGGCGGGGTGCTCCGAAACTGGTAGAATCCGCCTTTCTCTATTTGAATCAGTTTGTTGGCAGGTAACCACTCACCCTGGTTATCGGTCACAAGAATGCCTCCATCGGAACTGTGGCCAATCCCATCAGGTGTGCGAAGACCGCCGGCGATAATTTCGGTTTTTCCGGTATCGATATGAACTTTGAAGACGCTGCCCCGGAGCGGGGCCTGGTAATTGTCGATACCGCGTCTTGCCATCCCGACGCTGGCGTTGAAATAGAGATGATCTCCTTTGATAACAGCTCCGAACAGGTATTCGTGGTAGTCCATCGAGCAGGGCCAATCCTGGGAAACGCAGCGATAGGTTTCGAAGCCGCCGTCATGATCTTTGTCGATCAGTTCGGTGACCTGATTTTTTTCGGTGACGAAGATGCGGTGGCCCGACACGGCTAAGCCCATCGGTTCCGAAAGACCTTGTGCAATTTTTCGGAGAGGTGGCGAACCGGTTTCAGAAATCGCGGTAAGATCCAGTGAATACAAATCCCCGTCCCAGGTGGTGAATAGCAATTCATTATCACCTCTCATTTTCATACCACTGACGCGCAGGGTGAGAGCCTCCTCCCGGAGATCCAACGTGGAAAGAGCGGGATGTAACTCGGTTAGTTTTGCCCCAAATCCCGACGAGGCGGTGGGAGCGGCAGGACCTATCGCTGCCTCGGATGTCGGTATTCGGGAAAGATTGTCCGGTTTCGATCCCTCAACGATCAATTTTCGAAAGCGGAGCGGATGGGGATACTTGGTTCCCGAGGGAGGGACTAACAACACAAGAACAGGTAACCCCGGGCGGATTCGGAATACACCTAGCTCAACTCGCGAAAATGCATTGTCCTTGGTGGGAATCACTTTCCAGAATTTGTCGTTCCCATCAAACGACAATTGGTAGTCCTGGTTCAATGGTGCGGCGCAGGAATATTCGATACTGACCCGGACCTCCTCTTCTTTTTTCGCTTTGATATACCAACCGATGGTGGCGCCCCGCCCTTTGGTGATTTCCAATACCTCATCTTTATACTGATTGGGGCCTTTCGAAAAAATTCCGGTCGCAGGTAGCGCAAGTTCCCCGTTGATTCCAATCGAGGGGAGCAGGCAGACCAGTGAAATGATAGCGAGTCGCAGATTCATGGTAGAGAAAGTCGGTGCCAATGAGTGTCGGTCAGGGTTGAGACTGGTTGACCATCGGAATTGGTGAGTTCCCATCCCTCAGGGTTGATCATGGGATGAAAGAGGGCTTCGCCCGGCTCGAGGGATTCCACTCGCACTTCGCGGACTACCTTTTTGTCGGCCCCGTCGGATGATATCGGGATTCGCTCATTGAGGACAAGTTTCTTTCCGTCATGACTGAGTTCCCAGCGCAGTAAAAAGTGTTCATCTTCCCGGGTGCTTCCAAGATAACGTGCCGAGAGTCGATCTTTACTTCCGCTCGTTTTCAGACTCCAAGCTTCCTCATTTTTCACCTCGAACCACGTGGTGCCCTTTGAGTAGGCTTTAAAACTCTTGATGATAAGCCCGGGGCTTCCGGCGGGGGCTTGCCACACTTTCATTACGTTCCCTTTTTCCAGATCGTAGCCGATCCAAACATCGTCACCCTGCCGAATCGAGATAGAGCGGGGAACCTCATCCAGACTGAGTCGACAGATCCGCGCGGGATCGAATGGGAGGTTAGCGTCATTCTCCCCGGCGCGGGAGAGCGAAAAGCGGGCTCCTAACAAAGGTATAAGAAGCCATAGAATGGTGATAAATCGGTAGTTCATAACCTGATACGACCATGTAATCGTCGTGTCGAGCCGTTCCCGAAAGTCTGGAGTGGCACGGATAAACGGAATAGAAAAATTTGTCACAATGACGGATCATAGAATTTGAATCCTGATAACTCGATTCTTCTTCATTATTTTTCTTGGTGTCTTGTTAGCTGTCCCGGTATTGGGTAATGAGTTTTCGACCTTTATCTCCGAGAATCAACAAGGGGGCAGGTGGTCAAACTCGACTTTTCAGAACGCTCTTTGTGGATTTTTCGAACACTTTGGGATTGAGCTTGCGAGCCCGATCAAAAGTCAAACGCCGCAAGAGGCTTGAATTTAGGCTTTAAAAACGCTTACTCCTATCATTCCGATGACGGCTTAATCCACCACACTGCAGAAGTTGGAGGTTCGTTTCGGGGGAGTCTTGAATTCAAAATCAAGATCGATAGCCGATTCCATTGTGTCGTTCATGAAATCGACGAGACCGTTTCCCGGATTTCCCAGCGGTTTAACTTCTGAATTCGGTTAAAGTTGAGTTGCGAATATTTAGTTGGCCTCGTTTACGCAGCTCGCCGGGTTTTGCAAGATTTTGCGTTAACCTTTTCCTGTTTTGCGCTGTATAAGCGGTATGGATCGAAACGCAGCGTCACCTCTTATAGTTGTTCTCAGTTTCATGATGGTGAATTCGATTCGATCTGCGGATTGGAAGGATCTACCGGTTCCGGCTTCGGCCCCGAAGGATCACGCGTGGAAGCTGCACCCGGTTTCGGACGATTTCAGTTATGAGGCGAAGCCTACTGAAGCGCCGGAGGAGTTTTCGCGGAGGTGGAAAAGTCAATTTATCAATCCCTGGACAGGGCCGGGCGGGACGTTGTGGAGTTCGGGGCATCGCTACGTGACGAACGGGCATCTCGCGATTACCGCGACGCGGCAGAAGGAAACCGGGAAGGTGTTGGCGGGAATTATTTCTTCGAAAGCTGAACTGAAATACCCTCTCTATGGCGAGGCGCGTGCGAAGGTGAGCAATCAGGTGTTGGCTTCCGCCGTCTGGATGTTGAGCGAGGACTCAACGGAGGAAATCGATATCATCGAAGCCTACGGCAGTGACCGCCCGGGGCAGGAGTGGTATGCCGAACGAATGCACCTCAGCCACCATGTTTTTATCCGTAAACCGTTTCAGGATTATCAGCCGAAAGATGATGGTTCCTGGCATGTGGACGGCACGATCTGGCGTGACCGTTTCCGTCGTGTCGGAGTGTATTGGCGCGATCCCTGGCATCTCGAATACTATATCGACGGCAAGTTGGTGAGAACCGTCTCCGGAAAAGAAAAAATCGATCCTCTCAACTATACCGGCGGAAAAGGACTAACCAAACCAATGCGAATTATCATCAATATGGAAGACCAGGATTGGCGGATTGAGCAGGGCATCACCCCGACCGATGAAGAGTTGGCTGACAACAATCGAAACATTTTCCGGGTGGACTGGATTCGGGTTTATCAGGCGGTCGAGACTGAGTGATCAACGGTATTGAAAATTTTCGATATTTGGAGCGTTCGGCATGTTCTGGCACAGCGAGAGCGATGTCGTGAGTTTTTTCTTTCCCGGTTTCTCTTCACCCGTCTTTCAACAGCTTCATCAACTCCTCCGGCGACAGTTTGGTGTCGGCTACATCGGTTCCGCTAAGTAGAGATTCGGCTAACTCGCGTTTCTGATGGTGGAGTGCAACGATCTTTTCCTCGATGGTATCTTTGGTGATAAACCGATAGATCGTTACCGGCCTGGTTTGACCTATGCGGTGAGCACGGTCGGATGCCTGATCCTCTGCCGCCGGATTCCACCACGGATCCATGTGGATGACGTAGTCAGCGGCAGTGAGGTTTAACCCGAAGCCTCCGGCTTTCAATGATATTAAAAAGGCATCGCTCTCGCCGCGCTGGAACGCGTCCACCGCAGCTTTGCGTTTCGGCTTGCTGGTCGAACCGTCCAGATATTGATAGGTGATCTTTTTGCGATCGAGTTCTTTGCGAATCAGGCTGAGATGATCGACGAATTGGCTGAACACCAGAACCTTGTGATTCCCTGCTATGATATCCGATACGGTATCGGAAAACGCCTCCAGCTTGGAACTGTTGAGCTTTGCGCCGTTCTTCTTATCGATTAAAACCGGATGGCAACAGGCCCGGCGGAGGCGGGTCAGTTCCGCGAGGATTTGAAAGGTTTTCTGCCCCGGAGTGTCGACGGTGTCGCCTTCGAGGCCTTCCATCGCTTTTTGTCGCAGCGCCTCGTAAAATGCGGTTTCTTTATCGCTCAGTTCGACATTGATGTTGACCTCGGTCCGGGATGGTAAATCGCGTAGCACAGAGGATTTCAGACGGCGCAGCATGAAGGGTTGAATCAGGCGGCGCAAGCGATCGCGCGCGGCGGCGTCTTGATCTTTCTCGATCGGGTCGGCGAAGGTTTTGCGGAATTTCTCCCATCCTCCCAGATAGCCGGGCAGGATAAACTGGAACAATGTGTGTAGTTCCGAAAGACGGTTTTCCACTGGTGTTCCGGTAGTGACAATGCGGAAATCGGCATTGAGGTTTTTGGCTGCTTTGGAACGCTGGGTGGAACTGTTTTTGATTGCCTGTGCCTCATCGAGTACGACGGTATGCCACTGGACTTCGCTCAGTGCGTCGGACTCGCGTTGCAATAGACCGTAGGTGCAGATGACCAAATCAAACGGCTTTGCCGACGCGAGTTGTTTGGCCCGGTCGCCATTGCCGAACACGATGGTGTTCAAAGTAGGGGCAAATTTCAGACATTCATCAAACCAGTTCGCCGCCACGGAAGTCGGAGCGATGACCAGAGCGGGACCTCCTTCCGCCCGCTCCAGCAGAAGGCTGAGGGTCTGAACGGTTTTACCCAGGCCCATGTCATCGGCGAGGCAGGCGCCGCCTCCGCATTTGGCCAGGCGGCTCAGCCAGCGATAGCCTTCCAGCTGATAGGAACGCAGTTCGGCCTGAAGGTTGGCGGGCGGATCGGGAAAGTAATTCTGGGCGTCTTTGATCCGGTCGATCCACTCCTGCCAGGCTTTGTTTTTCGATTTGGTATCAACCTCTTCGACAAAATCCTCCAGGGCTAATGCGGCCAGCGGCGGCAGCTTGATTTTATCGGCCTTGCCGGGGTGTGCCAGTGCGCGCAGGTCTTCGAGCTGGCGGGCGAAGCGGTCGGTGAGGGCGATGTATTCGCCTTTGTTCAGTTCCAGAAAACCCGCTTGGGTCCCGGTGGCATCGAGGAGCTGCCGCATGGAAAGTACCATTTCATCATTGACCCGGAAGTCTCCGGAGACGGTTAACCAATCCGAGGCGCTGCCGAGAGATCCTCCAAAATTCCCGGCGGAGATGATGCCGTGGAGTTTAAAAGGCTGATCTTCGGGCCATTCCACGATTGACCGGTTGTTTTCCTCCGGCAGCTCAGCGAGGTCGCGAAGCAGCTCGAGGCAGGATTGCGGATCCTCAAACTGCCAGCTCCACAGATCGCGCAATTCCCCACGTTTCATCGCCAGCGAGGGGCAGTTGTCGATTAACCATTGGGCGCTTTGGGTTTCCGTTTTCAGATCGCGTTTTGCCTGGGTTCTCTTGCCTTTGCTAATACCGAAGATGGTGTCGCGCCCTTCGCCGGGATTGAAGCGGTGCTCGCAGCTTTCGATCGGCTGCACCACGAGCTGAGCCGAGAGACCGTTGCCATCCGGGAATAAGCGCAGTCGCGGACGGGGATCTCCCTCCATCGAAATCAGATCGCTTTCATTTCCGGAGGCAGTGGCAGTCAGACCTTTGGTCAGTTCACCGTCGGCAGCGATATCGATCTTTTCGGCCAGACTTGAAACCGCCGTGATAAAGCGGTCTTTAGCTTTCGCGGGAAGGGTGATATCATCGGACCCACCGAGGGCATCTCTGAAGGCTTCAATCTCCGGGGTGATTTCATAGATCGTCAATTCGCCGGGATTTTCCTCGACGAGCATTCCATATGCATCGGAGGGATCGAAGTGGGGTTTGAGCACCGCTTTGAGCCCTCCCTTTTTTGTTTCAGAGACATCAATCTGGAACCGACCGGATGAAAGTTTGACCGGTATTCTTTCCCCGGTATCCAGGTCCTCCTTAAAAACCAATGGGTGCCCGGCTAATGCGATAAGCGCGCGACTGTCTTCAAATCCGTAGTTAATTCTGGTTCCCCATTTATTGGAGATTTTGATGTGGCTGGCGACCTTGTGGTCTTGTTCCGTTAGTTCTGGTATATCATCCGGGGATTCTTTGAGTTTCTTCAGGGCAATGTTACGTCCTTTAGCCGGTTTTCCCGCTGCGGATACCGAGCGCAACACTGGATGGAGACCATAGGGGCTGTAGTAACGGTCACCGTAACCCGCGATTATCCAGATCACTTCTTTTCTGGCTGCGGTTTTCTTTTTCGCCGTCTTCTTTTTCGCAGTGGGCGCGTGCTTTCTGGCAACCTCTTCAATAGCGGTCAGGCGCATTTCCCACTGCTCTACCGGGGTGAGCCATTCGACCAATGATTTTCCCGGTGTGAACGACAGGGCTTTGCGCAATTGCACCAATCGTTCCTCATCTGCTTTAGTGGGCTTGTCTTGCCATGCCACGAACAGGGCTTTGTATTCGTAGGCCAACCAGGTAAAACCTCTGGACGCGCATTGTTCCGATAGCGAATCGGCCGCTTTCCGCCACTGAACCCTCTGTTTATCGCTATAGTGGCACAGCCGGGCGAGCAAAGCGACTAAGAGGGAATTGACATTTAAAAATTCAGCCGACTGAAACAATTCTTCGTTCCGCTCACTAAAGTCGATTGCATATTGCTCCCTGCCGAGAAGACATTCAGCCATGGCGTTGCCGAGGGTAAAGCCCGACACCGAGGTCGTCTCTGCCAGTTCCAATCCCCAGTTCCCTATTTGAATCGCCCGTTGCAGATCGCCCGGGTTGCCGCGAGCCATCAGGGCGATCTGATAGAAAAATCCGGGCCAACCACGGGGGGTAAACTTTTTCTTTCTTGATTTTCCTTTGAGGGTACTAATGCACCGTTCAAACAGGGAAATGGAGCCTTCAACATTGCCTTTGAGAAACTCCATAGATGCTTCCCAGCTGATTGGATCCGCGATGGAAGAGATTTTCCATTCTTGATGGTCTTGCGACAGCCCGCTGCCCCATTCTGCGTACCTCCGTGCCCATTCTTTTACGGTTTTAAAATCGCCCCGCAGTAGGGCTTCCTCACCGGCCATTTGCAGAAAAGAATAATCATTACCTTCGTGATACAATTTTCCCATAAACTTCTCAGGGCGGACGGTATAGTTGATGCAATAGCGCAGCCCTTCATACCTCGCGGTACGTTTTAATGATGGCGGTAGTAAATTGATCCTTTTTTGATCGAAATAGAATGCGACAAAACTCATAGAGGCACCTTGCGCCCAGCTTTCCTCTGGAAAAACAAGACGCTCCAGTGATGCGTAATCATTGAGGTAATAGGCGATTCTGGCCAGACAGTCATCGTCGCTCTCGATGCGATAGAAATACGGCGATCTGCTGGTTACCAGTTCCTGCCAGATGCTTTGCATGATGGCTTCTGCTCGGTTGCTGTATTCCGGGTCATCGCAGAGTTTACCGATGGCAAAGCTTTCAATTTCGTAGTCCATGCTCCAACCCTGAGCGACATTGAAAACCAGTCCCGCTTCCCGCAATTTTCTGATCGCCACGGAGCCATTATCACCAGTGAAATTCCGGTTTGTCTGACTTTTCAGAATTGTTCGGTTCAGAGCGCTGGACAGACTGCTTTTGGATTGTGCCTTACCGCGAATCGCAAGGATGAACAGGATATCTTTCGAGTTACGGTCGAGGCTGTCGATTCGCTCCTCAGCCGAATCAAATCCCACTCCCGGAGTGGCCTCCTCTTTGTCGTCGAACAGCTCTTCCTGTTGTGTCATCAGCTGAATGGAAACCGTCCCAACAGTGGGTTCAAGAAATTTCTTAGGGACAGACTCAAGAACTTCTGTCCCTTCAATTAGTCCGATCCAATCTAAAAAATAACGGTTTTCACTCGCTCGATTACCTAGAATTAAGGGCAACGAAGATTGTCAAAATGTCTTGACGATTTCAGACATACTTGGCGAACTCTTCACATGATAACGAAATTTAATCTTTTCGCTGCCTACAACCTCAATACCAGCGGAACCACATAGTTTGCCTGCTCGAATGGTCCAAAGCCGGTAAAAAGATTAACTGAATAGACTTAGCATATGAGCCTCTACAAAATCACCACGGACAAGATTGAGCCGGTCCCTCGCACGACCTTTGCGGCAGAGCAAATCCTTGAACGCAATGACATCCAGCGAATGTTGCGTGAAGATATCTCGCCTATCGGCGATGACCTCATGGTGATCGCCGAAGAATATGGTGAGTGGGAGAAGGTCAACCGTCGGATCGACCTGCTCTGCCTGAACTCTCGAGGCGACCTCGTAGTAGTGGAGATAAAGCGTACCGAAGTTGGCGGACACATGGAACTGCAAGCGATCCGATACGCGGCCATGGTATCAAGCATGACGTTGGACCAAGCCGTCCAGTGCTATTCACGCATGGCGCATTGTGAAGAAGATGACGCGCGTAGTGATATCATCGATTTTCTCCAGGTAGGGGCCGGCAGCGACGCTGAATTGACCGGTGATGTGCGCATTGTTTTGGTCTCGGCAGACTTCTCCACCGAGGTTGCTACGGCAGTCCTATGGCTGAATCGCCATGACCTCGATATCACTTGCATCCGGTTGCGCCCCTATAAGATGGGACACGAAATATTGATCGACGCGACCCAGATCATCCCCCTTCCGGAAGCGGCAGATTATGAGGTAAAGCTCCGGACCCAGGAGCAGGAGCAGAGGAAGGCTTCCGGTCGCTGGCAGGGCGAACTCCAGCGGTTCTGGAGCGGCTTCATCACGCGGCACCAAAACGAGCATCCGCAACTGGCAGGGCGCGTCGCGCCCAGGATTCAGAATTTAATCTTCAAACGAGGTAACGGTTATGTACTCCAATCGTATGTCTTAAAGGACATAACTTACTTTCAGTGCGACATCACGCTTCCCAAAGATAATGCACAGCAGGAAGCTGCGATTGCGTTCCTATCCGGGAAAACTGGATCAATCGAAAAAGCCTTCGGCGGGGAACTAAACGCAGGGAAGGACAAACGGAATCCGGTCTTCTGTATCAGTCAGACACTGGACCGCGGCTGGTCATCGCCCGCATCGGAATGGCCTGACCTTCAGGATCAATTACTCGAGAATCTACTTCGATTAGAGTCGGCAGTTCAACTAGCCATCGAAGAACTTAAAAATATTGGGGAAGATTGAGATTTGCACCCCATCCAAACCAAGGGCCGCAAGCGCTCAATAACAAGCCACGCTTATAGAGAAGGAATAGGTCGGAAATCGGCCACAACCGCCTTCTGCACAGGCTTTCAACCGTTCGAGGCTTGCGATACCGAAACCACTTTAGCCAACGATAGCCCGAAATTTTATAGTTTTAACTGAGCGCCGAAAGAACGGGAGATTAGTGAATGATTTTAAGACCACCGACGGTGTAAAAAAAGAAGCGCGGCAAATCAACGTTATTAGCCCGGTCGTTAGTTTTACAGAGCGGAACCGAATCGGCCTCGGACGAGTGAAAACTTCCGTTGTGGTCCTCTATCTAATCCCCACGATGAACGAGCTTTGTCCGTTAATATCGCAAACCCCCAGTCCCTTGAGCCGTTTTCCTTCAATCTCTTCCGAGAGAACTTGTTCCACGATCGGCCCTCGACCGGGATAAGCGGCATAACTTCCGTCTTGAAACTCAATCGCACGGGCATAATGGCCGCAATGAAATTTCACCGGCGTCTTTTCATCAAACTTCGAACGGGCCGTCCGCCTCCAGTTCTTTAGGTAATCCTCAAGAGTGATTCCTTCAATAGATCTTCCTCTGGCAAACTCAAAAACGTCTCCATTATCCGTCACCAACCCCAGATGAATAGCTGTGTGCCCCGAAGAAATACTCATCACCCCTCGGGAGATTTCATCGTCTAGTTGATAGAATCCTTTGGCGCTGAAAGCAAATAATTGACCAGTCTGAGTGAGAGCGAGGGCTACCGCATGGATTCCATGAGCACGGACCATGGCGATGTCACGAAAACGATGCTGGGAGGCCCATTTTTCGAAATCCCATTGCATGTCAATGTTAAAAGTGAGTAACTGGATCTCTCCGTTTTCTTTCAGAGCAAGAAGAGCGCCGCTCTCGGATGACCCTCCGTAGTCAAATGCGGTGACATCCTTGACCGTTCCGGAACTTTGTCTATTTTTCCAGTGCAGAACCCCATCGTCGTCCAGATAGGTTTTCCCCCACCCGAAAACTGGTGAAAAAACGTAGGAGAAACACCGCTTGGGGAATAGGCGGGAAAAACCCTTTTCGGGAGTTGCCAGGTACACTCCCTTGTTGATCGTTCCCACTAAAAACCTTCCGTTGTTGAGGATTTCAATCCAATCGATAGGCTCCTCTATCAATTCTTTGGGGACATTTGCGGGTTTACCCGCATAGGTGCCGTGAAAAAACAGTCTGCCGGAAGGACTTTTATCCGGCGAAACAATAGGAGTCGGCAAAGGCGGAGAGGAAGTAGTGGGTGCCTTGGGGGCTACTACGGGCTGCGGCTTTGGTTTTTTGTCCGCCTCCCGTTTTATCGTTGCCGCGATATTTGGAAACCGGGCACCGAGTTTAGCCATGGCGGCTTGTCTCTGGCTTTCGAGCTTTGCCAAGTCCTGGTGAAAGACCGTTTGAAGATTCGTGAATTCTGAATCTGCAGTGACTCTTTCAGGTGAAGGTATCCCTTTCTTCAATAATTCCAGTTCTTCGAAAAATGCCTTCATCACACTTTCGTCACCTTTACCGGCACCATTTCGCAGTGCGTTAGTTAGGGCTATCTGGTAGCGCAGCTTCAATTCGGCAATTGCATCCTGATACGGTTTATCTATAGCTGAAGATTTCTCTTCCAGGTACCGATCCATTGGTGATTTTGCTTTAATAGCTTTCACCACCACGACCCAATCTGCAGCCTGGCCGTGGGGGCTGACAATGTTGAAGCGTTTGGGATGTAGAACTTTACTTATACCCTCGGTAACGGATTCCGTGGATTTGAAACGCTGGATTTCGAATTTCTCTACCCGAGGTCCGTTTCCGATTCTCTCAGTTCCACCAGGTTTGGTGATATATTCCAGGGTAAGATTGGAATCGATCGACTTTGTGTCCTGTTTAAAAATCGCATCGATTTGAGCGATTATCCCGGTATTTTGACTTTCGAGGACGCCATTTTCGACTTCGAATAGATGGGGGACCACAAGTTCGCACTTTGCCCGATTTCCTGACTGAGACGGGAACACCACCCTGGCTGCGGGGAGATTCGAATCGCGAAAATCTCTTTCAGAAGGGTAAAAGGAAATATCAAAGTGGCCGATAGGCAATTTGTTGAAGGTTTCTCTGCCAGGCATTTTGGGAACTGATGCTGTAACGATAAGAAAACGGTTAATTCGAGCCTCTTGCCATCGGGCTAACAAGACCGGTCGATCTACCTGGAGCAAAGTTGACGCGGTAATTCGATGAATTTTCACCCTGTTTTGATGTCGCTCCGCCAATGTCCCTGCTATATTTAGATCTATCGCGCCATCGGGTTTTATCACCGGCTCGAGTTCGATCGCCAACCCCTCCTGATAGATTCGACCATCTTCCGCGCTGAGCGATTTTTTTCCATTTTGTGTTTTGGTGCGCTGTCCATTTTCAGCTAGAACCTCAATCGCCGCCAGTGATTCAATCCTACCTGATTTTACTAATCGATCGACACTCGCCATGACTTGGTTGGGACGCATTACTTCGTCGAGAAGTTGGTCTGAAAGGCATCCCCGAGTCTGTCGTCCATGTGCAATAGCTGAAATTCGAACTCGATATCTTTCAATAAAGAAAGAGATCTGTTTGGGGCGATAGGTGGTTCGGTTTTTTCAGATGGCGAAGGCTGTGGGGGCGAAGGCGGCGTGGGGGTCGATGTGGTCGACATTGTCGAGGGTGGTGAAGGTTTGGGAACTGGCGTTCCGCCGGGCTTCACTTTCGATTCGATAATGCCTCCAGAGCTATTTGCCAGTTTTCCCAATTCAGATGGTGCCCGGCCCTTCTGAAGATGCACATAGATCTTGACACCGTTTTTTTCCAATCGTTCACAGAATTCCGCCATTCCCAGGTAAGGATCGTCTAAATCGGTAAACCAATAGATTGCATCAAGCCCACCAAACTCGGCCATCGCTAGAATGGCGGCGCCAGCATCGCGCATCGCGTCCCAGGCTGCCTGGTGAGGCTCTGAAACTTCAATCGGATCATGGAAAAATAACGGCTGAAATGGATTGGCTGCACCGGATGGTTCGGCCCACCACCAACGATTGACGTCATTCTCCAAAACAAAGGATCCTTCGGTTTCAACGTAAACAGCCCTGGGAAATTTTTCGCTAATTTCATTGCGAACAGTTGACAGATAGGGGGCCATACTGGGCGATATATCGAGCACAACGCCTAAATTTCGAGCTTCGACCATTGTTCCGAAGACTTCCTCACTCCGATATCCTTCGTTATTGGAATTCTGGTTTGGCGGGATCATCGTCCAATTGGATCTAGCCTTTTTCTCTTTTTTCCAGGCCTGCATAGCTTTGGACTCAGCTTTGAAGATAGGCTTGGCGACTTTGCTCATATCTTTCAGTACATCGCTCAAGAATTGGAGAGAACGAGCTTCTCCCATTTTGCCGGATACGGCGTGTTGGTAGGACTCTCGGTACGGTTCGATTTCAATAGGAATTTGGTAATCAAGTGACAGAGGGATCTCTAATTGCTGCTGTACTCTCTCAACTCTACCCGGGAGTTCTTCCCTGACTTTGCGGATATAAAGGTCGGTAAACTTGATCATTCCGCTTTTTGACCATCCGCCTCCAGACTCTTCGGCTAATACGGGACAAAGGCTGATTAAGAGAAAATAGACAGGAAGAAAAAACAGGGTGGTTCGAGCTGCGTTCATTGATAATCTTAAACTTGACTCGCCAACCATAAGGGTGTAACGCATTAGTAGCAAGCTTGTTAGTTGGTGAGGGTGTAAAGTGGTCCCTGCAGACCTGATAGAATCAAAGTTCTGCGCCTTCGTAGGCGAAATCAAAAATTTGCGTTAGCCGGTGAAAGATCGATGATTTCGTTTGATTTAGGTTTTCAGACTAAACGGTCCGTGTCCACTGTTTTGGGGGAGTCTCAAATCTCACGCGGAAGACGTGATAGGCTTTGAGGTTCAGGTCGCCTCTGTTTGTTTTAGGTCAATCAGAAGCGGAAACCCAATTTAATACCGTAAGCGACCGCACTATTTTCCTTAAATGGTATGTTTCCTGTGGTCGTTACATTGTCGCCTGCCCAGCTATAACTTGCGCCTACTGACAGCTCCATATTCTCCGTAAGTTCAAATTTAGGTCCTCCAGATATGGTGACTTTCCCATCGGACGGATTGAGATCGCTTGTGGTGCCGGAGCCATCTTCATATGTCCCCGTTACGGCAACCGATACTGTTTCATTGATTTTTCGACCAACTCCTAATACATAGGTTTGCTCATCCGAAAAATCTGTCAGGTTGGCTGTCCCGCCAAGAAAAATATCATTATTGCTGTGTAAAACATGACGAAAACGGCCATACAAGAGGGTGTCGGTAGCGATCCCGGTCTGGAAGTCAAAGGTGTAGCTCTCCGGCGTCCCTCCTGTTGTATTCGGAAAAATGCCTGAAATTAATGTGCCTCCTACTGGTCCCACGCTTGTAGATAATGAATGAGATGTGCCGCTTTCATAAGTGAACGAAACCCTTAAAGCAATTTCTGGCTTTGAGTAAGCGGCTCCTACAATTACCCCTGTGTCGCCGTCGTTATAAAACTGAAAGCCAGTATTTGGCAAGCCAGGGAGGTTGGCTGCAGATCCAGAGAGCGTGATATAATTCATACCACCATAAAAAGAAAAATTCTCCGTTGCCTGATACTTTGCAACCACCGCATAGGCCCGGCTCTTCACAGATGCAGCGGTTGGAGAGGTAATAAAGGGGGCGACTACAGGATATTGAACATCGTACCCTACTGGTTCAAAGGAACTGAGTGAAAACACCAACTGATCGGATAAATCAAACTTTAAACCAAAATTGAATTGGTCGTAAAAGGGATTGATGTTTGAAATTGGCTGATCACCGTTGATTGTACCGGTCACACTTGGGTGGATTCCGTACCAGGCGACTTCTAAATAGTTTCCTTCCTCAAATAATAGGTTTGGGTACCACGCATCTATTTCCAGCCCACCACCAAGTAAAGTAGAAGCTGTCAGAGAAACAGCAGCTCCAATCGGAGCTATTCTCTTTAAAGCGTTGATAATTAACCCTTCCAAAGCACGAAAAAATGGTTTCATAGATAAAAGCAGTTCGGAAGCCTTTTTGACAGAAACCGAAAAAGAGTCAACCCTAAGTGCTCTTGAGGGAAACTATTTGATCTTGGCGATTTACTCTTTAGGCTCGAATAGACCTTGAGAATGTGGTTTCATTGGAGAAACCCATGCTCCATTTTTCATCCAAACTGGACATGAGATCTCCACCAGGTTGCGCCTTTTCGGATCTTTCCATTCACATCCCTGATTTTTCCGGGGAAAAGAGAAGATCTGAAAGTTCCGTGAATAATCAAACTGGCTTCTCTAAAGATTACACAAATTCAGTAGATTCTGACGCGTAATCGTTCAGCATTAGCCTCTTAGAGTCGGTCTCAAGGCGACTTCACCTGTTTATTGATTCTGCCTGCTCGAAGCATGATTAATCGAAACCAATAAGTATCGAAATTACCTACTGTTCGTCAGACTGGGATGCGAAATATTCCAATATAAGTTGATGGCTAAACAAGTAGGCACCTCCGGCTCGTTTCACGAAACTCAATCTTGCAGCATGCTCTAAAAAATCGGCTAAATCTCCCGGAATTAATTTAGCTACAATCAATACCCTGCGGGTTAGCATATGCTTGATGAAATCCAGGCCTCCAAAAATCAAAGCCACTAAGAATCCTACCCATAACGCCTTTCCTCCTACTATCCCTACTTGTTCCATCAGGGAGAATTCCAGATCATTGTCCGGTAACTTTAGCCAGTAATGGAGTGATAGAAAACTGGCTACCGATAGTGTTGTCATGGAAAATACACCCGCAATTGCTGCATTTTTAAGCGACAATATCATCCCCTGATTAGGAGTTGTGGTGGTTTGATTTATTTTCGGAACCAGGCCGCCAATAACCATTCCGCAGGCTCCAGCTATGATCGGCCACGATATACTTACAAACACTTCCTCCTGACTTTTCCAATAGAAAGGAAACCACTCGGGCGGCTGATCCAGAAGATAAAAAGCCCACAGCCAAAGGTACGCTTGATAAACCAGGTAGCCGACCAGGAGTCCCCACAACCAACCCTTGATAGATCCTCGAAAGGAAATGCCCAGTGCTTCCACAGTGCCGATGTCAGCCGTCAATCGTTGACCCCTGACCTGAATTGCAAAGATTGCTCCCAGTAGGAGTCCTATAAGGGTATTGCCAATAACCCACCCCGTACTCCACGCCCCCATCAGCCAGGCGGTCAAAGGCCAGACTAACCAGAGCGCCCAGTATCCTAGAGTCTTTAGAGTCATTCGAAGGATGGCATTAGCCTTTGTAGCACGTTTAGGTGTCGCAGTAGAAAACAAACGAAAATCAAATGCTGCGATAATCATCAGCCAAATAGGTATTTGAACTAACAGCCACGAAAGAGACCGGGGCTCCATGAAAGCTCCGAAATCCATCACCTTAATAAATTTTAACCATGCGTTAATCGTGACCAAAGCTGTCATTAGCCCTACACACAAACACAGAATCGACGCGTACCAAATTTGTTGGCCGCGATTTTGAAACCAACTCGGTTGTAACTGCTCAATCTGTAGTACGCTCTGGTTACGCTCACTCATTCTCGACGCAAGCCACCCCAACCAGCCAATCGTTTGATCCTTGGAATAGCCGTGTCCGGTTTTTCCTTTGGTCCGGAACATGCGATCGATATATGCCTGGAACATGTGCTCGGGACTTCGCCCGATTGCCTCGAAATGATTGATAGTCTCTTCGGAAGCGTCAGAAAAACTGAGTTTCATCACACTTAGCATCAGAGGAGACTTCGCAAGTTCCATAATCGAATCATTCTTTTTCAGAGAGCCCAGAAGAGGCGGTGCCTTGTTTTGTCCCCGGCTCAAGCTGGATTCGATTTGTTGCGGGGTTAACGGCTTGAGTTGAATCGCGCTGTGAAGTTTCAGCCTGTGTGAAATTCTATCGTAATCTTCGGTTCGGCATGAGACAACGACTCCGGGGGGAATGTGATTATCGATGAACTGATTGATACGAAGCACGCAATCAGACTGCGAATCCCTGTGAACCTCATCTAATCCGTCCAATATCAATAACAAGCAATTGTCTTCGATTAGCTGTCGCCCGATTTTTCTGGGTATTTGATACTTGGCGCTCAGTTCCTGTTCAATCCATTCCGTCAGAGAACTGTTGAACCAGGTCGAAAGATGGAGCACGACAGGAACGAATGAATTGGTTTGACTGCTTTGTTTCAGGAGCTGTCGCGTTAACTGCAACAAGGTAACTGATTTCCCACTACCCGGTTGCCCCAGGATCAGCATCGATTGATCTGATTTAACAAAGATATCCTCCAGAGGTCGGTCAGAATCGAAAGAGTCCAGCGGGAGTTCAACTACACCTTCCCACGGATTCATAACAGCGTCAGGGCGTATCACGTGCCGCAATACCAATAGATCTTCATTAGCCTCGGTACGAGTAAGTACCCCATCAATCCAAAACTTTTTGACCCGTTGCCTCAGTATATAAGATTCGTCCTGAGGTTCACCGATGTTACGAATCGCAGGCGAGTCAAGACTATCGAAACGAAATGCTTCAAGCTCTAGCCCTAGTGGAATTCCTCGACTTGATTGATTGAGCGACTTCGTTTGCTTAACGTCGGCCAAAACCTTTGCCAAATTGTTGGGCTGACTATGTAGATCAAGTAAATGTTGTATATCCTGAAAGCTCTGAGGCCGGTCCTCGGGTCGGCGAGCCAGCATTCGGTCGACAAGATCGATCACTTCAGCAGGTGCGTCAGGGCTGAGGTCCGCAAGCTTTGGGGTCGGCTCATTTACCAACGCGAATAAAATCTTTGCCGGGGTGTCGTATCTTTCTCCAACGAAAGGGGGCTCTCCTGCAATCAAACGGTAAAACGTCGCTCCCAGGGAATATATGTCCGCACGGTGGTCAACCGATTTAGTGTCGAGAGCCTGTTCAGGTGCCATATATTGAAAGGTACCCATCGTGACGCCTTCGCTCGTCAAACGCTCGCCAGTCTGATCGTCCTGCATCAGCGCAAGGCCAAGATCAAGAATCTTGATGCAGACCTCGTTCTGCTGATTCGTCGTCAACATCAAGTTAGACGGTTTGATATCCCGATGGATCATCCCTTCCTGATGAGCGAACCGTAATCCGTTGGCGGTCTGGCGGATAATCTCGCAGGAGTCGTTGATGCCAAGCTTTGCATCAGATTTTATAAGGTTGTCCAAATCAACACCATCGAGCAGTTCCATCGACAAATAGATGACGCCATTGGACTCGCCCGCATCCAGCGCTCGCACGATATTTGGATGGTCGAGCCGACCAATCGCCTGCGCCTCTTGCTCGAAACGGGCCACCGCCATCCCTTGATCAACGCATGATGAATAGCGAAGGACTTTAAGCGCCACCTTTTTGTTCAGCTTTACATGGCGCGCCAGATAGACAGTGCCCATTCCACCTATACCCAATTGACTTTCGATTTGATAGTTACCGATCAGTGGAGCATCCAGGTTCGGGGTTTCTTCGGTTTCCTGTGGCGGCATCGCCGACAACACAGGAAGCTCCTCCCTCAAACTATCGATAGCAGGGACATTCAGGAATGAACCGGCAGAGTCGGCGGACTTCAACAAGGCCGAGACTCTCGCTTTCAACGGGGCATTGTTTTTGCAGACTTCAGCGAGAAAAGCTTCGCGCTTGTCTTGACAATCAATCTCGATGGCCGCTGCAAAAATCGATTTTTCGTTATTCATACATCAAAAACCGATTCGTTGATACATCACCGCATGAGAATTACTGGCGACTCTTGATAGCCTCATTCATTTTGAAGTTTTTATTAAATCTTGAGTGGAAAGTCAAGGGAGGCTGACTTTGAGACAGTTATCTTGCCTTTAACCTTTAGTCCAGGCACGAAATCGTGCGACCTTTTTCCTGAGGTTTTGCGATGAGAAGTTTTTCGATGCAAACCTTTCGGCAATCAGCCGATCGAGAATAGCGGGAATTCCTCTGCGTGGGCGGTTCAAGGGCGAAGACCAGAACTTTTCCGTCATCCAAACGAGGGACGAGGGTGCCAGGCTCGAATGGCACTAGTTTAAGGAAGGTCTTCAATGGTTGGGTAAGGTAGAAAAGGGTCTCCGCAACCGCTGCATTGGCCATGACAAGGATGGCTCAGCCTGTCGTCGGGTGCGGAGACCCTCCACTACGTTCGCTTAAACTTGTCCCATCCAAGGCTGGCTAATCGTGAGAAAAGAAGTCGAAATTCGCCCACAACCCGCTTCTGTAAGGGCTTTCAACGGTTCAAGGTTTGCGATGCCGAAACCACGTTAGGCAACGATAGCCCGAAATTTGATGGTTTTAGCTGAGAGCCGAAAGAGTCGGAGATTAGTGACTGATTTGAAGACCACCGACGGTGTAAAAAAAAAGAAGCGCGGCTTACCACGATAAAGAAGCCCGTCGAGACCATCGACACGATTAGAAGTTCGCGTCATCGGTTGCCAGATTTATGCTTCCCTTGCACCAATCCAATCCGAAGGCCATAAGCGGCTCTAATTTTTTCATGTTTATCAAGGCGTCGCGACCTTTGACCGCCACGGGCGGAGTGAGCTTCAACCTCACGACCTTCTTCGTAGAAAAACGTCGATAACGTTTGGCTGTATCTTTCCAGAGCTGCTCGAAATCCTCGCTGCTGAAGAACCAGAGCGATTCGGAATTTGACCTGGTTCGGCTCTGGCCTTTGCATCGCCACCTGTTTGGAGTACTAATAGGTTGACCTCATTTACTTGGATTGGTGGGAAGAAATTTCTGCGTGGATTGAAAGCTATATAAGTTGGGCTCCGTGTGGAATCGGAACGTATTTGACTATCCTCACTTGCGATCACTCGTTACCTATAGATTTCAACACGGAACGATCACCAACATTGAATAGATGCACCCCGTCCGCTCCCGCCTTGTACCAACGGGCCGCGCGCTCGTGGTGTTGCGCTGATGACAAGGTGCCTCGTTTTTTGAGCTTCATTTTGCCTTCGGCGATCAGCTTGTCCTCCGCTGCGGTGGTGTCATGCCCGTCAAGGATACATTCCTCACCAAAAAGAACGGCGCAGCCGGTACCTTTTGCCATTTCGACGAAGGGAGAGATGTCGAATTCGTAACCGCCCAGCCCGTATTGCCCGACGACGAGATAGTCAATCCAGCCGTTTTTTATCCAGGTTTCGATATCGCATCCCCAGGTTCGGTATTTCTCCCAGCCGATGCGAACGGAGAGACCGATGCGCTTTCCTTTTTGTTTGCCTGCCTGGTCGAGAATTGCCCGGGTGTCAGCTACAAATTTGGTCATGAATTTTGCTTTGATGGAATCCCAGCGCGGATCGACTGAGGTGACTTTAAGTGGGTTATCATCATACTTTTCCCGATAGGCTTCCAGCATAGGCGCTTCGTGATCGAAAAAATTCGGGTGTCGCTGAAAATCGAGATTGATGCCGGAGATATCACGAGCCGCAGCTTCCCTGATGATACTGAGTTTAAATTCCCTGACTTCCGGAAAAGCGTACGAAAGGCGGGTGAGCGGCTTGCCTGCTGTGCTGTGTTGATGGAACTCGGGGTGATTGTGCCAAAAGTCGCTGTTAAATACTTTCGCGAGGGTGCCATCCCACGCACCGGCTGAATAGTCGCCGTTCATCCGAACTGAAGCGTAACAGGCGATCCCAGTGTTTCTACAGGCTTCAGCAACCACCGCCAGCGTATCGACACCACTGTCACGGAGTTGCTGTAGTGTTTCGGAGGCAAGCTTGTCACCTCGTCTCGGGTATTCATCCATCCCTTCTCCCGGTAGCTCATGATTAGGTGACGCAAAATTCACCCGGCTCCCGGTTACGATGCACCATTCAAAAACTCCGACCTGAGAGTCCTTAAAACTGGAAATCTGTTTTCTGAGGTCGTCAGCAGTCCTATACTTGCCGCTATAGAAATTGCTGAAGCCATCGTCATTGATAATAACAATTTTTCCACAATTCCTCGGCGCAGGGGGATCGGCGGCGAAGGAGAGGGCGGCTGTCAGGACCAGGAAGCCCGTGATTGTGAAATGTAAAAAGCGCATCAGCCAAAGGTGGACCGTGGGGTGTCGAATTCAATACCCGAGTCAGGGACCCCTGGCCGTTTCGTGCCAGCCTATGAACTGGTCCGATATGGATTTCTGAAACTCCGTAAGTTTTGGTGATGTAACGACGAAGTGGTTCGCTTGTGACAGCATTATGTTTGTCAGGGTGGCTTAGGTCGCATGACTTTAATCAGGGACGGTTCAGGAGTTTTCCTGTTCAGGGGGCTGATTCCGTTTACAGTGTCTACTAATCTGTCATCGCCTCCGCCTTGTGTGCTTAATCGTTACGCTGGATCTGATCGCGTCACGCATTTTGTACACAAATTTTATGACTAAACGATATCGGATTCAGTTTCCGCCCCAACAGGAACACGCACTCACCCAAGCTGAGGCATTTTTCTCGGTCGTTGAAGACGGTGAGCCGGTTAAACTGCGGTTTCATGATTACAATGAGATATTTTCGAGACCTGGGCTTTACGAGCAGCTTTTTTACGACCGGCTAAAATGCACGTCTACCCAGAAAGTAACTGAGCTTCTCGAGCGAAGCCTCGCTTCTGAACTGGAAGGATGCAGCGAGTTGCGGGTTATCGATCTAGGAGCTGGCAATGGAATGATGGTGGAACGTTTGCGTGGGGTAGGGGTTTCCCGAATCGTTGGCGCCGATATCATTCCCGAGGCCCGGGACGCGGCTTTCAGGGATCGACCATTTGTTTATGACGAATACGTTGTCGCCGATTTTACCAAGTTGTCCGTCGAGCAGAAGGACGATCTCAATGACTGGAGTTTCAATTGTTTGACTTCAGTTGCGGCCCTTGGATTTGGTGATATTCCCCCTGACGCTTTTTTTGAAGCTTTGAAGCTGGTCGCAACCAATGGCTGGGTAGCTTTTAACATAAAGGAGACTTTCCTAGACCGATCGGATGATACCGGTTTCTCCCGCTTTGTTCGTGAGCTGATCTTTTCCGAGTATCTTGATATTTATCAGCTCGAGCGCTACACGCATCGCTATTCCAGAGAAGGGGTTCCGTTAAAATACTACGCCCTGATTGGTCGGGTCGTTGCTCCGATTCCAGACGACTTCCTCGATGTTTCGGGAATTGTGTAGCAACGGATTCAGGGAAAGGTCCGCTTCAAAAAATTGACGGCGTCTTCCAGTGCCGTTCGTGACTGGGCTTTTTTCGGATGCCAGGCAAAAACCAATTCTCTATTTAGCAGCTCGAAACCGACGACTTCGTGAACGGTTGCGCGGTCGGCGACTAACGGTGCGGCGAACTCCGGAAGAAACCCAGCGAAGCGTCCACTTTTGATCGCATTTGCGATGAGGGGTAGGGAACTTAACTCCAGTTGAATCGGTAACTCCAGCCCCGCTTCTCTCGCCAGTTCGGCGAGGCGGGTGCGGAAGTCTCCTTTGCCATCGAGCACCGCCAGGGGTAGATCTCCGAGACACTCAATGGGGCAATCTGGCGGGAGTTTTTTGCGCATTCGTTTCGGAACAAAAAGACGGTAGGAAAATTTAATGGAGCCCGCAGTCTTTAGCGAGGTTCCGAGCGTTGCGGTATTGCGTACGACTCCTAGATCAACTTCACCGTCCTGTAGCTGTCCAATCACTTCGAGGGTCCGGAGATTTTTGAAATGCAGCGCTACGTTTGGCAGGCTGGTCTGCCACTGCTCGATGTCGGGCAATAGCAACCACTGGAAGACACTGTCTCCAGCTCCAACGGTCAGCGACCGGGGGCGGTCCCGGCATCGGTTATAAAAGTCACCCAGCTTTTGTTCGTATTCGCTGGTGATCTGAACCAGCTCCGCCGCCTCTCCGTTCAGGCGATAGGGACGCGACTCCCGATTGAGCAATTCGATTCCGAAAAACTGTTCCAGTTCGCCGATTTGCCGACTGTATTGGGATTGCCGGTTAGCGTCGCCCCTCGCCGCCTCGACGATACTTCCGCTCTCCGCAATTTCGCGGAGAGTCTGTAAACGTTCGAGGGACAGGCCTGACATACTCAAAATACGATCCATAAGTAATATGATTATTCAGTCATATGATATGTGAAGAGACCGATTTTAAAAGCCGAATCCCCGGGTATTCTTTAAACCTGTCGGCCATGGACTGGCTTCCTTCTAACTCTTTTATACGACGAAAATCAGCGAGTCCGCTTTCCGACACTTTTCAAACTCACAAGAAAATTCCCACGATGCATACAAAAAAAACAGCCCAGGAAATTGCGATCTTAAAAGGTGGGTTCGTGTTGATGCCCGAAACGAAACCGGCATCTTCTGAAGGTGCCTCATCGCTGAATGGAGCGGTAGCCAGTTTTCAGGCGGAGGTGATGCAACTGGGATATCTTTTCAATAATCAACTGTGCGGGGCGCTGAATCGACTTAGCCCGGGAGAGGTAGGGGTATTTTATAGTTTGGTGATCCCTATTCTCAGAACGCTTAAAGGAGCTGACAGGGTGTGGAAGCCGCTGTATCCAAACTTTCCTGCTCAAGTGATGGAAGCAGAACCTGCGGAATTGTTTTGCAAAGCTATCATGCACTATTGGAGCTTCGGCCAGTGGCGACCTGAGTATCAGAAGCAAGATCGTATCCCGGTATTTGAGGATACCAAATTTATCACGCTGGGTCTTGGGTCAACTCCGAAATTTATGGCAATCTTCACCGACCTGTTGGGGAGTAACGCATCACTTAATCCATTTGATCATGATATTATTCGGTGGTTTGTAAAATTTTTTGGTGAGGATCTCGAGGGGCATCTACCCGAGCGGATTCCCTTTAAAGAGCAGGCCGCTTCCTTTGTTGCTGCCTGTATGGAAAATGATGTCTCATTGGGCGATCGATGGGGCAGCACCCCAACGGATGTGTTGCGAGTTGCCACCGCGATCTCAAACGGCGATATTTCTCTTGCGAAAAATACCCGGTTTAAATCTCCGGGACGTCCTGTGCGGAAGCGTTTCTGTGAGATGCTGGAAAAGGTGATCAATGCCGACGACATTGCCCGTCACGGTGAAAAGTGGAAGCGCCTCTTTCACTCTCTCCACATAGGAGATTACCAGCGTGTCGCTCCCCGGAGCTATCGAATTGCCGATCAATTGCGAAACGGTAAAATTATTACGTTTCGTTCGAAGGTCGAGCAGGCGATTGTAAAAAAGGACTACGCCGGAGCCATCGACCTGCTGGTGACCCGTCCCGGAGAGTTGGCGCGACGACTTGACCATCTGTTGCGTCTCGGTGACGAATCGGAAGGTCGTGATTTGATCGATCGATTCAGTGAGTGTTTAGGGGCTGTCGACAACCGGCTGTTGATACAGTTGTTAGGTCATTTCCGGAACCGGGAGAAGGGTCGTAGTCAGCGCCTCGTTTTTCCGAAAGGGAGAGTGGCTAAGGCAAAGATGCTCACTGGTGAGGTAGGTGCGATCCCGGCTACGCTAGTAGAGCGAGTGGTGAATCGTCTGGAATCACATTTGACGGAGCGATTTTCCGTCAGGGGATCGTTGGGCAACGTTTGGATTGACCCACGTCTGAAATATTGCCCGGTCCCGCTCTCCCAGCGGAGTGCGTCTCCGGGACTGGTTTCGGTGGCCCGTGGCACCCGGTTACCATTGGGTGAAAAATCCACGCTGCGCCTCTTTGTCTGGTGGATTGGAATGGACATCGATTTGTCGGCCGTGTTTTACTCTGACTCGATGGAAAAGCTCTTTCATCTTTCCTATACCAATCTCAGACTGGATTCGATAGGGAGTTGTCACTCCGGTGATATCGTACGCGCACCCAAGCCCGACGGCGCAGCTGAGTTCGTCGATATTGATATAGAAAAAGCACTGGGTGCCGGCTGCCGGTATGTGTTGATGTCGGTATTTGATTTTTCAAGGTTGTCCTTCGCACAGCATGAGGATTGTTGCGCTGGTTGGATGACCCGTGATTATCCGGATGCTAATGAAGTGTTTGATCCAAAATCGGTAGAGCAGAAAATAGATATTCGTACCGCCAGCTATTCCGCTGTTCCGGTGGTATTCGACCTTCGGGACCGGGTGGCGATCTGGATGGATCTCGACGTTAATGCCGCATCGAGGCGCCCCAGCAATGTGGAAAGCAATGCGGCCAGCCTCGCGCAAATTGTGGAGTCAACCATGATGCTGGAAAACAAGCCGACTCTTCACGACCTGTTCAGCCTTCATGCAGCGGGCCGCGGCACCATCGTGGACACCCGGGAAGAAGCGGATTCTATCTTTTCTCTATATGAGGGTGTGACCCCTTTTCATATCGATAAAATCCTGTCCGACTACCTCGTCTGAACTCATGGAGCCGGGGAGTCTTTCGCTAAATAATCCACGAGAGCGTCGATTTGTTTCTCCGTCAGGATACCCGCCATTGGAGGCATCAGGTTTTCGGGGTAGCCATCGGCGAGTAATGCATTTGGCTCCATGATCGACTGGCGAATGTAGTCGGCAGTGGCTTCTACGCTGAGTAATTGATTGCTGTCGGGATCCCGAAGCTGGCGATGGGAGCCTGCTAAGCCTTTTAAACTTGGTCCAACCAACTTGGTGCCGTCGAGACTGTGGCAGGAGGTGCAGTAGGTTTGAAACAAGATCTGTCCGGCCTCGCCTTTGGTGTATTTGAAGAACGATTCCGGTTCAGCGAAAGTGATCGCCGGGGCCTCTTTAACCTCACCCGGTAAGTTGTCGGGAATCCGGTTCACGGTATACCAGAGGTCACCCGTCCGGATAGGTAGGCCTTCCCCGGATCGCAGCAGCTTTGAGATTCGCACATGAATGACATCGCCGGGTGTGATATCGGCCAGTTCGAGGAAAACCCGCTTCCGATCAGGAGACACCGTTGCCGAGCGGACGCCCGTGAGACGATGCCTCACTTTTTGTCCTCCATAAGTTTGCGTGGCCTGGTATCCCCATTGGGTGACATGATAGGCAGCCGGGTTCCATCCGCTGCCCTCTGCGAGAGGTTCGGTGAATTCGATTTCGAGTCCATTGCTGCGAAGCCTTGCCGCGAGAGGTTCAAAGACCTTATTGCCGGTATAGCGGATCCGGGTGAGACCGCTGACTCGATGGATAAATTCCTGATCTTTTCCTCTGGCAATGCCTCCTGCATAAAGTTCACCTTCCGGAGTGATGGTAAATCGGTGGAAGTGGTGTCGAAATCCCTGTGAAAACCGGAAGACAGCGCCCTGGGTGATGCCATCCACCTTTTCGAGAAAGGCTCTTTGCAGCCCGCCGAAACTTTCATCTCCAAATAGCACCTGCCCCGCGTAGGGTCCCCAGTTTTCGGGAATGATAAACGGTTCGGTAGGCGACGCCGCAATTTCACCCTGCGGTAACCACACGGAAGGAGGAGTCGCTTTCGGTATATCGAGTGGATGCCACGGTGGCGTGCTGCGGAACTGATAGAATCCGCCTTTCTCTATTTCGATCAGTTTATTGGCGGGGAGCCATTCACCCTGGTTATCGGTAACGAGAATTCCACCATCGGAGCTTTGTCCGATCCCGTCCGGAGTGCGAAGGCCACCGGCGATGATTTCGGTTTCTCCGGTTTCGATGTGAACTCTGAAGACGCTGCCCCGGAGTGGTGCCTGATAGTTATCGATACCGCGCCTTGCCATTCCCACGCTGGCATTGAAATAGAGGTGCTCACCTTTCAGGACCGCGCCAAATAGGTATTCGTGGTAGTCCATCGAGCAGGGCCAATCCTGAGAGACGCAGCGATAGGTTTCAAAGTCGCCGTCGTTATCGGAGTCGATCAATTCGGTGACTTGATTTTTTTCGGTGACAAAGAGGCGCTGTCCCGAAATCGCCAATCCCATCGGTTCTGAGAGCCCCTGTGCAATTCGTCGGAAAGTTTGAGTCTTTTCCCGCGAAGAGAGGTCGAGTGAATACAAATTCCCATCCCAGGTGGTGAATAGTAATTCATTTTCACCTCTCATTTTCATTCCGCTGATGCGCAGGGTCAGCGCTTCGTCGCGGATATCGAAAACGTCGAGAGCGGGGTGCCTTTCGGTCAGTTTTGTCCCGAAGCCCGGGGTTGCGGTTGGCGCGACGGGGCCTTCAGGTGCCGGTATAAGGGAAAGGTTATCTGGTGTCGTACCTTCGACGATCAATTTGCGAAAGCGTAGCGGGTGCTTGTATTTTGTTCCCGAGGGCGGAACTAACAAGATCAGAACGGGGATCCCTGCCCGGACTTTAAAAACACCGAGCTCCTCCCGGGAAAATTCCTGGTTTTCGGTCGGAACCACTTTCCAGAATTTGTCGATCCCATCGAATGACAATTGATAGTCCTGGTTCAATGGGGCGGCACAGGAGTACTCGATGCTGACGCGGACCTCCTCTTCAGCTTTTGCTTTGATATACCAACCGATGGTGGCACCTCGTCCCTTGGTGATTTCCAGAACCTCATCTTTATATTGGTTTGTTCCCTTCGAAAAAATCCCGGTCGCAGGTAGTGACAGTTCCGCATTGTTCCCGATCAAGGGGAGCAGGGAGGTCAGAATAAGTATAACGAGACGTAGGTTCATGGTAATGAAAGTCGGTGCCATTGTGTGCCGGTCAGGGTGGGGACGAGTTGGCCTTCGGAATTGGTGAGTTCCCATCCTTCGCGCTTGATCATGGGGTGAGAGAGAACTTCGCCCGGCTCGATGAATTCCACTCGCACTTCGCGAGTGACCTTTTTGTCGGCGTCGGTAATGGACATCGGGATCCGCTCTGAGAGAACAAACTTCTTACCGGCTTGGCTGAGTTCCCAGCGCAGCAAAAAGTGTTTATCCTGCTGAGTGCTTCCAAGGTAGCGCACCGCGAGAGGCGCTTTGCGGCCTCCTTTACTCAAGCTCCAGCCTTCGGTTTCTTTTGCTTCAAACCACGAGGTGCCTTTTGAATAGGCTTTAAAACTCCTGATGATCAGCCCGGGGTTTCCAGCGGGGGACTGCCACACTTTCAGAACCGTCGCCTTTTCCAGGTCGTAGCCGATCCAGACATTTTCTCCCTGGCGAATCGAGATGGAGCGGGGGAGGTCATTCAAACTGAGTCGACAGATCCGTGCGGGATCGAATGGTAGGGTGGCGTCATTCTCCCCGGCGTGCGAGAGCGAAACGCAGGCGCCTAACAGGGGCATAAGAAGCCACGCAATGGTTCTAAATGGTTGGTTCATATCCGGAAAATGGTAATGTAATCGTAGAACCGACCGGATCCCGAAAGTCTGGAGTGACACGGATAAACGGAAATGGAAAAATCGTAGCGATGGTTGATCATAGAAAACGAAATCTGATGGCCCGATTTTTCTGCTCTATTTTTCTTGGTATATGGTTAAGCGCTCCGGTGTGCGGAGATGAGCTGGTCACGTTTTTTTCGGAACATTGCACCAAGTGTCACGGATCTGAAAAACAGGAGGGGGATTTGCGCCTCGATAGGATCGGACTGCCGCAGCGGGGCGATGAGGAGGCGATCGAGCAGTGGCTCACGATTCTTGATTCGGTCGAATCCGGTGACATGCCGCCGCGCAAGGAACCCCGCCCGGATGGAGCGAGGGTGGAGAAATTCATCAGCCGCGTAGACGATCATTTGGCATCGATCGCTAAACCCATACCGGCTCTTCGGAGAATGACGCGGTTTGAATGTGAAAAGACGCTGCACGATTTGCTGAAGATCGATGTGCCTCTCGCGGAGTATTTGCCGGAGGACTCCAGTGTCCAGGGCTTCGATAATGTCGCAACGGGTCTCGGGATATCGTCGATTTTGATGGAGCGCTATCTAGAAGCTGCCAATGCTGCTTTCGACGCCACGATTCGGCGAATCAAACCACTTCCCCCTGAACTCCGGCGATCGGTTCCGGTGGAGGAAAAAAACAACCGGAGCGCGATTAAAAAAAAGAGCGGAGGAGTCAGGGAAGTGGCGGGCGCTTATGTCGATCCATCGCCCCACTGGCCGGCTCCCCGTTTTGACGAGGCGCATCCCATTGAAGACGGGATTTATCAGTGTCGGGTCTCGGTTTGGCCCAACGATCCGGGAGGGCGAACCCTGACGGCAGGGATTTTTGTCGGGCCGATGTTCAGCACGGGGAACCGGCGCTTTATCGGGATCTACGATGTGACGGGTTCGGCGGAGTCTCCCCGAGTCATCGAATTCACGACCTTTCTTCAGAAAGGGGAAACGATCCACATTCTTCCCTGGATATACCCCGTTCATGTATCGTGGCGGGATAAGCACGAAAAAATGCCGGGGGTGGCGGTTTCTCTGGTCGAAACTTATGGTCCACTTGATCAGGATTTCCCGTCGAAGGCGCAGCAAAATCTGTTCGGTAATCCGGAATCGATTGAGATGAAGGAGGGACCGAGGATTTACGATCGGCATCGTAAAAATCTGCACACCTGGTATGTCGATTCCAATCGGCCGGAGGCTGATGCCGAACGCATTATCCGGGAGTTTGTGTCGAAAGCTTTCCGTCGACCCGTTGATGATGCACTGGTTGACCAGTTTGTTGAACTGACTCTCACCCGTCTCGAAAATGGCAGTAGTTTCGAACAGGCGGTGAGAACTGGGATCACTGCTGTGCTCTGTTCCCCTCATTTTCTTCTCGTGCAGAGCGAACCCGAGATCGACGACTATGCACTCGCATCCCGGCTCTCGTATTTTCTCTGTTCGTCCCTGCCGGATGATGAGCTGCTCAGTCTGGCGTCTGCGGGGAAATTGAAAGATCGCAAGGTCCGTTACGACCAGGTCGAGAGAATGCTGAAAGATTCGAGGAGCGAGCGGTTTATCGAAAATTTCACCAATCAATGGCTCGACCTCCGGGATATCGAATTCACCACGCCAGACGGCAAACTCTACCCCGAATACGATGACCTCCTCCTTCAGTCGATGCTGTTGGAAACCCGCGGATTCTTCCGGCACTTGCTGGAAAACGATCTCAGTGTGAATCAGTTTATCGACTCCGATTTTGTGGTGATTAACGAGCGGTTGGCGGCACACTATGGAATTCCCGGAGTGCAGGGTCACGAAAAATTCCGGATCGTCCCTTTGCCCGAGGGGCATATCCGGGGCGGGATTCTCACTCAGGCGAGCATCTTAAAAGTCACCGCAAACGGCACCAATACTTCACCGATCATCCGGGGAAACTGGGTGCTTGAAAATCTTCTTGGCGAACCGGCACCTCCACCGCCGCCGGGCATCCCTGCCGTGGAACCCGATATCCGAGGGGCGACCACGATTCGCGAGCAGATGGCAAAACACAGCGAGAATGAAACCTGCGCGAGATGTCACGCCCGGATCGATCCTCCGGGATTTGCGCTGGAGGAATTCGACGCGATTGGTCTGAAGCGCAGCAACTATCGCACCATCGGTGGGGACGGGGAAAAAGGCCCCAATCGTGCCGCCTACCGGATCGGTCACATTGTTGAGACCGGCGGCGTGATGGCGGACGGCCGGGAATTTGCTGATTTTGTCGAATTTCAGAAAATCCTCTTATCCGGGGAAAATGAATCCGTTGCCCGGGCGATTGCTGAAAAACTGCTCATTTACGGAACCGGACGCCCCGTGACCCGCGCCGAAGGGGAATCCGTTGATTTTATCCTCGAAACATCCCGAAAAACCGACTTCGGCCTGCGATCCATGATTCACGCGGTCGTCGAATCCAAACTTTTTCACCAGCCCTGATCCAACCCACCTCTTTTTAGCTATGAAAATCTACCGTCCCGATCGTCGCACGTTTCTCCGCGGAACAGGCGTGAGCCTGGCGCTTCCCTGGCTGCAATGCCTCAACCCCGGCACTGCGCGGGCGGCGGGCAACCCGGGTGATGTTCGACGGATGCTGGCGATGAACTCCCCGCTCGGGATTCACACCCCGCTGCTGTTCCCTGAAAAAACGGGCCGGGACTACGAGGTGACGCCCTATCTGCAGCCGCTTCAGGAAGTGCGCGAGCATTTCACAGTTATTTCCGGGTTGATGCACCCGATGGTGGATGGCGGTCACGCGGCTGAAAAAAGCTTTCTCACCGGGGCTGCTCATCCGGGGCATTCCAGTTTCCGAAACTCGATTTCTCTCGATCAGTATGCAGCGGAGCAAATCGGCCACGAGACGCGCTTCCCTTATCTTTCACTCTCTGTCAGTGGGAATTCGAGTCTTTCGTGGACAAGATCGGGCGTGCAGATCCCGGCTGACAGCAGTCCCTCGAAGGTTTTTGCGAGATTGTTTCTCGATGGTTCTGCAACGGAGAAAGCGAAGCGGATGGAGCAGATCAAAGACGGCCAGAGCATCATGGATCTCGTCGGGCAGCAGAGCCGGGAGCTGGCCCGGAAAACGGGTCGTGAAGACAGCGAGACTTTGGATCAATATTTCACCAGTGTTCGCGAGGTCGAGAAACGGATGGCTCAATCCGAGATTTGGGAAAAGTCGCCCAAACCGAAAGTTGATCTCAAACAGCCGGAGGATATCAAAGATTCCGCTGAATTTACGGCGCGGATGGAGATGATTTACGATCTGATTTACCTCGCTTTCCAGACGGACTCGACCCGATTGATCACGGTGAGTTCAGCAGGTGGCAATTCCGTCGTGAACCTGAAAGGCGTTGATGACGGGTGGCATAATCTGAGCCACCACGGAAAAGATCCGGCGAAAATCGAGCAACTCGCTATCATCGAACGCGAAGAGATGCGTTTGCTCGGCACTCTGCTGAAGCGACTTCACTCCACGCCCGAAGGTGGCTCCACCCTGCTGGACCAGACGGCGGTTATTTTCGGATCAAGCCTCGGCAATGCATCGAGTCATAATAACTCGAATCTTCCCATCATCGCTGCCGGCGGGAAGTTCAAACACGGACAGCATTTGGCTTTTGATCCCCAGGATCCACCGCCGTTGTGTAATTTGTATGTTTCCTACCTTCAGCATCTCGGGCTTGAGACTGATAAATTTTCCTCCGGAGCGGGCACGCTGACGGGTTTGGAGTTGGCTTAGGAAAAGGGGCACCTGTCGCCGGATCGCCCGAAAATCGAAAATTGACCGAATTGGCGATTGTGAATTTGAATTCACAGAGTAAGGGAGATTGCTTTAGAAAACTGAAGTCAATCGATCATGATCCCGGATTTTTTTGCCCAACATTCCCCGTCACTTATACTGGCCGCAGAAGCTGCTGAAGCTGCAGGCGCGGTCATCAGAGATGGCTACGACACCGTGCATCAGGTCGATGTGAAAAATGTCGGGGATCTCGTCTCAAAAGTGGATTTTGACGCGGACCGGGCAGCTACCGAAATTCTGAAAGCGGAGGGGATCACGATCGTTTCCGAGGAACTCAATCCGGAGACAAAAGACGAATCGGCAGATATGTGGATCGTGGATCCGCTGGACGGCACAACGGCTTATTTGATGAAAGGCGGGCGTCACATCTCATCCGTTCTCGTCGCCAAGCGCGTCAACGGCGAGACTGAGCTGGGCATCACGTATTTTCCCCTTACCGATGAGTGGTTCTACGCGGAGCGCGGAAAAGGAGCCTGGAGAAATGGCCATCCGCTGAAGATCGATCAAAGGAGCTACGATCTTTCCGAGTGTTGGATCGAGATGAACCAGTATGGCAATCAGGAGTTCGAGACCTCATTTTTCAGTGATATGAGATCGGCACTCCGCTCACCCAACGGAGCGCAAATCGTGACATCCACCTTTCCCCACGCCGGTGTTGCGATGCGGATCGCAGAGCAGAACGTCGGCCTCGCGGTTGCGATTCACGATAACAGTCCTGCGAGTTTGAAACAGGGCCCCTGGGACATCGCAGCTAATCAGGTTATTTTTGAAGAAGCAGGCGGAGTGTTTGTGAACCCCGACGGCAAGCGAACCAACCTCTTCAACGCTGAACCGATCATTATCGCGCCGAACCGGCAGCTGGCCGATGCGGTTCTGGAATGCTACCGCAATTGGCAATCGTAGTCTCGCGTAGAAGTCTTCAGATCGAGAAAGAGCAATTTTCACAATTTTAGATCTTCGTCATTCTGACGAGGGGAGGGATTGAGGAAAGGCTATGGGGAAAGTGATTTGATGAAATCCATCATTATAGAAACCGTTTCCCGCTTCGTCGGTTCAAATCCGTGTAAGTCTTTCTCTGTATTTTGCTCTTTCTGAGCGGAGGTCTTCATGCCGGTTAATTCGGTATCAGTGAAATTTGAAAGGAGCTTTAATTCCGGGGCCGCATAATTGTCGAGAGAAATGCCGTAGACAGTAAATTTTCCTTTTTCTGTTTCATTTAAATTAGAATGATAGGTTGCAAGCTGATCCGAGTGAGACTTTTTCCGTTCATTCTCCAATTGGATATCATTCTGGCGCTCTTTCATATTGAGGCTGCGCCGGTTTTTCTCGATGAGATCTTTTTGCCTGAAGGTTTCTGCCTCTATCCACTGATAGCTGGGATTTTCACTAACTCTCTTCTGTGAGAGCTGCCGCAGATTAGTTAGAGGGATATTATGGACGCGGAATCTCTCAAATGGTTGAGGTAGAATTTCCTCGTAGGGCACCGGGTTGTCGTACGAACTTTCTCCAAAATCCCAAGCATCGAGTTTAGATGGCAATATGATATCAGGAATCACCCCCTTAAGCTGTAGAGAATTTCCGGTGACCCGGAAAAAAACTTGAGTCATTGCACTGACAACTCCTCTACTGATTCTGTAACTGTGATTAATTGATGCCATTCCATACGTTGATCGGTCTCCAACTATCACGGCCCGCTCATAATCCTGAAGGGCTGAAGCGACAACTTCTGAAGCACTGGCGGTGCTTGCTGAGGTGAGGACGATGAGAGGGCCGTCGTATACAGGTCGCGCTGTGTCGTTTTTACGGACCACAATTTTGCCTTCGGAGTCTTTAATCTGAGCGACTGGTCCATTTCCAAGAAAGAGTCCCAATAACCGCACCGCCTGATCAATTTTCCCGCCACCATTATCGCTTAGATCGAGGATGATTCCGTCAACGGCTTCGCTCTTGAGACGGGTCAGGAGAAGCTCCACGTCATCCGTGCAACCGATTCGAACATTATTTTCGTCGACTTTTTCGCTCTCGTAAAAAGAGGGCAGATCGATCCAGCCAATTCGGGTTCGGTCAGGTTGGCTGACCTCGATCAGTTCAGCCCGGGCTTTGCTGCCTTTTAAGTCGACCTTACCCCGTTCGATGGCAATAATTTTGGTTTCGCTGGGATCACTGCTTTGCGAGGGTATCACTTTCAATTGCACGATTGATCCGGCAGCCCCTCTAATCAGGTTAACGGTATCATTTAGTTTTGAGTGTCGAATGTCCTGCAATTCCTCTACACCTCCTTCCCCGACCGCAACGATCCGGTCACCAATTTGTAGTTCGCCGCTGCGGTAGGCTGGTCCTCCTGCCACTATGCCACGAACTTCTGTTTCACCGCTTTCGATGCCCGCGAGTAATGCACCGATCCCGGTAAGTGCCTTTTGATTGCTGATACGAAAGTTCTCAAAATCAGTTGGTGAATAATATTTGGAATGCGGGTCGAACGCCCGGGGCAGGGTTTTCAAAAAGAACTGCTCGAGATCGTCTTTGTTGTAAGCTTGTCGGGATTCCAGAAATTTTTGGTATCGGTCCAGGACCTGGTTTCTCGGTAGTATATTACTATCGCTTCTACCGGAAGATCTTTCCATCCAGACAAACAACAGATCGTCTTCGATCTTCAGGGCCCACAAGCTATCTGCTTCAGTTTCGTTCTCCGGCCACAGGGAACCTGAGCGGGATATTTCCACCGTTCGGTCTGAATTGAAAGAATGAAAGGTGGTCTGGAGGCGCTTCTCAATCCAATCGACCCGGTTGGACACCCGGTTGAGAAAAACTTCATTGATTTCGTGTATCGAAGAAAAGTCACCAGCACACATTACCTGATGAAGATTTGGGCTAAACCGATCCGTAAAATCGTCGATATCCGATTGGAAAAAGTAAATCCGTTCGGAATCCATTAGCTTCAGGTATTTGTGGAGAACATCCCGAGAGGTTTCTGCGGTCCATTTTTCTCGGGTATAGTGACGCTTTTCCAGGGTTTCGGTAATTTCTGAAAAAAGATTGCTTTGGGTGGTGTTTTCCTGGGAAATCCCTCGAGAAGCAAAAAGCAGTAAAGTGACCAATACCCATGAAAATTTTTGGCGGCTCGTTGCGGACAGCTTCGTGTGACTAATTTCAGGGCTTCGTGTCGTCATAGGTTTTATTTCCGAAAAAGGCCGATGCGAAATCCGATCGAAGAATCTTCTCGCGACGGCGTAAAATTCCGGGCGGCGGATCGGCAGTTTCTGCCGTTATTATTCCAGCCGCCCCCCCGGTAAACTCGACCCCTCCCGGTCTTCGGCCCGACCGGATTGGCGGTAATTTCGTCGAGTGAATATTCACCATACCAGTCGCGACACCATTCCCAAACATTACCATGTACCTGATAAAGCCCCCATTGGTTGGGAGTAAATTGTTGCACGGGGAGGGTTGTTTTTCGATCAGGGCCAGTTTCTGTTTCGCCAAACGGGAAATCCCCGTCAAAGTTTGCCTGTTCGCTGTTCAGTGTTTCTCCAAAATAGAACGGAGTGGTGGTTCCTGCCCGACAGGCGTACTCCCATTGCGCTTCGGTGGGTAAATCGTAACGCCACCCTTCAGGAAGTAGGCCGGATGCCGTCTCTTTCTGGTTGAGAAGGTCGATAAAAACATAGGTCCTCTCCCAACTGACTGATTCTACGGGAAGGTTGTCTCCTCTGAAAACCGAGGGGTTTTCCTCCATCAGAGTCAGCCATTGTCCCTGGCTCAATTCCGTTTCGGCAAGGTAAAAACTTTTGTCTAATCGCACTTTGTGCTGGTCTTCATCCGTCCCACGAAACGATTCCGTTTTTGCACTGCCCATCAAAAAACTTCCTTGAGGTATTCGAACCAGTCTTATTCCCAAGGAATTTGCGAAGCTCGGGCCAAGATCCTCTTTTACCTCAGGAGCCGCAGACTCTTTGGTCCGAATTTTCACATTTGGGACCGCCAGTTCTATTTCCCGGTCCTTGGAATCGGGCAGGGTTGGCGTTTTTCGGACGGGTTCTGGCGGGGGGCTCGAACTCGATCTGACTCTCATGACGTTTGCCCCCGTCATAACGCCTCCGATCAAAACGCATAACCCGATCAGTTTAAGGATTTTGGAAAAGGGGCTTCGGGCAGGTCGCGAGGTGGCAACCTTTTTGGGGGTGTTATTTTTCTGTGAGACTCGAGCCGCTTCTTTCTTTTCAAGGTTGGCTCTCCGTTGTTCCACCCGCAGCAGGGCTTCCTCCCTTTTTTTATCAGCTTTCTCCTTTTTCGCTATAGCGAGGTTTCGTCTGCGTTCCTCTCTGGCGGCGATTGCTTCCTTTTCTCTTCTCTGTTTTTCCTCTTTCGCTTTTTGCTCCTTTAGCGCTTCCTCCCGTTCTTTTTCCAGCCTTTCCAGAGTTTTTCGCTGGGCAAGAACATGGTTTTTTAATGACCGGGTTAGATCGGCGAGCACCTCGTTAACCTCTCCTTTGGTGCATGCCTCAAGCGGTTTTGACGGGTTTCCAACGGTGTGATAGGCGTCTCCCAATTGATCGGTCAAAATACAATGACCGACGGGAATCCAAAACAGACGCAATTCCTTGCGGTCGGCATGATAGCGGAGCTTGGGCAGCTCGTTGTTTTTGATAAACTCAGAGGCCTGGAAATCAGCGCTCACCAGCAAAACGGCTGCGCTGGAACTTTCGATCGCGGTGTTGATTGATTCTCTAAAAACATCTCCCGGCTCCAATTCTCCTGAATCATACCAAAGATCGACTATATTTTCATCTTCAAGGGGAGCTAGCTGCAATTTCAAACGCTTTAACCAGTCAATATCTTGACGGCTATAGCTGATAAAGACCCGTTCTGGTACGCGATTAGACATAGAAATTTCGGTGACCAAAGTCCTCTTATTAGCCTTTAGCAAGCGAACAACCACTCAATTCAATGCAAGAATGAATGCACTTACGCTGCCTCGAATCGGGATTTAATGTAAAAAATAAACCAACCGATTTTGTATTTTCTTAACCATTTCCTTGAGTAAAATCAAGGGCGCAGAAAATGAATGGCGGTGACCGGATAGATCTTTGAAAGGACGTTTAAATTCTGTAATTTTACGCATAACAGTTGGAAGAAATTCGCTTCCGAAACGTCTTTTGGTTGGCGAAAACTGATTGTACCCTGTTTAATTCAGGAGTGTACCCTGTACAATTTTCTTTTGTACCCTGTACAATCAAACTCTGTACCCTGTTCAATGATGATGAGAATACACCGAATCAGCTGTTTTTGTGCGCTGGCGGTGGTGCTTACGGTCATCAGTCCGGTTTTGTTCGCTCAGGATAAACCGGTGGATGAGGCTGCGAAGTGGTCGGAGACCGATTCCCGTCTCGCGAATCATTATTTGCTGCTGCTGCAGAAAAATCCGGAGTACGGGAACGTCCTCGATCTGCTTTGGGATCTTTACGAAAAGAAGAATCAGACGCCTCTCCTCATGGAGTATTTGAAAAAGGCGTCGGAGCCGGAGAATGCTTATATCCCGAAATTGATTTTTGCTCACCTGCTTCGTAAATCGGAACAAATCGACGAAGCGCGAAGTTTTTACGACGATGTCGCAGGGGGGCTTCCGGAAAATATCCCGGCCCTGAAGGCGCTGGCTGAAATTTCGGAACAGCAGAATCGAGACTCCAAGGCGCTGTCTTACTACAACCGGCTCATCAAACTGATCCCCGCGACGAGCGAGGACGGGGTGTCTATTCGGTTCCGGAAAGCTGCGATGCATTACGCCCGCGGTCAGACCGCCGCAGCGGTGGCTTTGTGGAACCAGCTGATCAAAGCACATCCCGATGATCCGAAAGTCCGCAATGAAGTCGTCGCCCTTTTGCTCGAAGTCGGGGAAACCTCGGGCGCGCTCGATGTCCTTGAACAGCAGGCGGAAGCGGACAATGTGAAAATCCGGCTCGCCGCGCTGGAGGAATTGGCGAGGGTCTATGAATTGATCAACGACTTCGAAGGGGCCAACCGGGCGGCTGAGAAAGCGATGTCGGTTTTGCATTTCAAAAACCATCAGCATCGGAGCTTTTTTGAGCGCTGGGTGAAGCTCCACGAGCGCTTCGATAAATTGGCGGAACTGGAAACACGCTTGAAAAACCGGGTCGAGCCGGAAAATCCCAGTGAATCGTCGCTTTATCGATTGGCGGCATTCTATCAACTCACGGCTGATTATAAGCAGGAGGAGGAAACGCTGGAGAAATTGGTGGAACGCCTCCCCAAAAGTGTCGATTACCGGATCCGACTCGCGGAGCTTGAGCTGGCTAATGACCGGTATGCCGATTCTGCGGAGACGCTGGACGAAATTTTGAAAGAGCAGGAAACGGTGCCCTATCACCTCATGCTGTTGCGGGTCAAAGTCGATCTCAATGCGGAAGAGGAGTTGGCAGCGGAGGAGCGGCTCTCCAATTATCTGAAAGCCAATCCGGGGGAACCGGAACTGCGCGATAAAATCGTCGAATTTGCGAGGGCCAATTATCTCGATCGGCTTGTCGAGAAACTGCTGCGGGAGTCGGCCGATTCCAGCATGACCAGTTCGGATGGTGATTCGGCTCCGCTCGATCTGGCCCGCTTTCTTCACGAGCGGGGGCAGCACACTCAGGCCGGCGACGTGATTAAAAAATTCATCGAAGGGGCGGGGGAATCCGCTACCGAAAGAGTGCGGCGGCTTCATTACGCAGCGATGGCGTTTCGCGATCTCGACATGACGGACGAATCCGAGGCGGCAATCGACGAAGCACTCGCTTCCGAACCGGACCACATCGAATTTCTGACCACCAAAGCCGAGTTGCAAGTCGATCGGGGGGAAGCGGGAGCAGCCGTTAAAACGCTGGAAAAGATCTGGAAACTCCACCGGGATCTGGATGGAAAAATCGATGTCGATCAGAAGATTTTCAGCCTTCTCCGGGCCAATGCGATGTCCGGCGCGGTCGAAGTGAAGCCCTTTCAAATGCCGACCGGGCCGATTCAGTCGTCAGCTCAGCTTCGAAAGATCGCCGCCAACCTTTCCAGTTCCCGGCGGGATGCCGATAATGAAACCCCGCAGGTTTTGATCGATTATTTCCTCGAACTGAAAGATTTTGCGAACCGCGAGCGAACCGTGGAAGGCCGCTACCGGGCCGCGTGGTGGGCGCTGAAGTTACAGGATAATCACGAGGTCTACTTCCAACTCGAAGCGGCGAAACGGGATGCGGAGCGCGAGGGCCGGAAGCCGGTTGTGGAAGTGGAGCAGATGCTACTCGAACTCGCGGTTCAAAACGAACGGCCTGAGAATATCGTCCGCCATCTTGAGACGCTGTGTAAGATCGATCCGGCCAACTACGAAGAATATCGTCACCAATGGGCTGAGGCGAAATTCAATCTTGGATCTGAGGACGTGGCGGTTCGGGAGTTGCGGCGTCTCGCTGCCAAACCCAATGCCTCGCTCCAAACGCTGGGAACGCTTTCCAAAATCTATGGTTCACAGGGGAATTCGAAAAAACAAATCGAGGTCTGGGAAAATGCTTACCGGAAAGCGAATTTGTTCGAGAAACGCCAGATCGTCCGGCAACTGACGGCGGCACTTCTCGAGCAGAAGAAACCTCAGGCCGCGTTGAAAGCCCAGATGGATCTGGTCTACCGGGAGACCGATCAGCTGCAGCGTCGCAAACAATTTGAATCGCAAGTCACCGTAGCAAGCCGGAATTTTCTGCTCGACTGGTTAAAAGACCGCTATTTGGAAGCGGCTCAGAAGAAGCCTTTCGACCGGTTTTTCCCCGAGGCACTGGGCAGGATACATCTCGCGATGGGGCATCACAGGGAAGCCTTCGATTCGATGAAAAAGGCTTATTATATGTCGGGTCAAAACGACGAGTTACTCGATGAACTTGGCGATCTGGCGAGCCGACTCGGGGATCTGAATTCGGCGATTTATTACAGTCGGCAGATCATTTCCCGCGGTGACGGGGAGGCCACCATCGAGAACTGGGAGAATCTGATTCGAATGTTGGAGAAAGACTTCCGGTTCTCCGAAGCGGATTTGATGCGAAGCCGACTGGAAGTGAAATTCGGCCAGGATCCGGACTTTTTGGAACGATTGGCGACTTTTTACTACCAAAATAACCGTCTCGACGAAGCCCACCGCGTCTATCGCAAAAGGGCCAAGCTCCGGGACTGGGACGTGCTTGCACAGTTTGATCTCGCCCTCATCAAACTGGAAATGGGCGATGCCACGGGAGCCCGTGAGGAACTGGAATCTGTGATCGAGTTGACGGCCGATGAACCACTCCCAAACTGGGCGGAAACCGGGCTTTGGCCGCTGATCGAAGCCGTCGAAGATCCTGCGACTGCTCTCGAAGCGTTCAATTTTCAGCTCCAGACCTTTGCCATGATCGAGCTGGAAGCCGAGGATGTCTTTGCCGATTGGAGTGAGGGACGGACTCATCCGGAGTTTGAGCGTCGACCCCGGGATAAATACGCAGTGAGGCTCCGGGCGCTGGAAGAGCTGGGCAAAGTGATCCGGCCGCTACCAGATAAGGAGGAGTGGATTTCTAAAATCGGAAATCAGCTCGATCTAAAGCACGAAAAGTGGTGGCTCGATCATCACTCCGGCTATGATAAAGGAATCGCGGAAGTGGCGCTCGGGGTGTTCCCTGACGATGCGATCGGGTTGTTTGCGGTCGCCAACGGTATGGTGAAGTCCGGCGTTCCCGCGCAGTTGAAATGGCTCGAAGAGGATGCCTTTCCCGAAAATGCGATGGCTTCGTCTCTTGCGACTTTTGCCGCGTTTCTCGGAGTAAAGAATCAGGGCGATTCAGCGGCACCGGAATGGGTCGAATACCTTTGTCACAAGGAGTTGCCGTCGCAGGTCGTAAATCATATTTTTTCCGAATGGCGGAATCATAACCGCTTTGAGGAAGCGGCGCGTTTCGGAGAAGCCCACGTCGATGAACCTCAATTTGCCTTTTTTGCTTCGCAACTCGCCGATTGGTCCGGGCATCCGCGGAAACAGGCGGAATGGCTTGACAAAGCGCTCGATCAGGATCTGGGCCTGGAGTACGGCGGGGCGTTTCCCGGCTTGAAGCAAGTGACCGTTTCCGATCGCTATCGGGCCTGTGATTCGATCAGCGAGCGCGAGGCCTTTGTGGCCGCGATCCGCTCGGAACTCAGCGAAAATCCCTTTTCGACGGCACTGACTACCGCTCAGGCGACCGCTTTGTTCAGTCATCTTTCCGGCGACTACGAGTCGGCATTCACCGCTCTGGAAGAAGTTTCCAGCGAGATTCTGGAGTTACGACCAAGGATGCATGGAAACGAGATCCGGTTCACGAGTGATTATTTTGGGTGGGAGCGGCTCCAAAGCGAACTGCGGTTTTACAATGAACTGCTGCCCCGCAAAGTGAGACAGTCCGATACCTATGCGAGGGCTTTTGGCGGCGAGCCATTCTCGATTTCAACCTCTGATGATTCCTACCGGATTTTTGAAAGATTCGAAGCTTATCGAATCGTGACCTGGTTGAATGGGAAAAGTGCCGTGGATCGGCGATTGCTGATTGAGCGGGCGTTGCCGGAATTTAAATCACTCGATGGGCGTCTCGATCTGGCCCGTGATCTTACCAAATTCGGTTATGTCAGGGAAGCGGCCGATATTTATTATCGGGAAGTGCTCAACGGGACGGAGGATTACGCTCCGATCCGGGGGCTTTTCAGTTCGGCGGAAAAGGCGCAATATCCCGGCCCGGCGCTCGATGTTCTGGATAAGCTGGAGTCGGGCGAGCTTCCAGCGCCACCGGGTTTGACCGCTGAGTACATCAACGAGCAGCACGCCCGGCTGCTTTGGCATTCGCGGAATATCGATCTGCTCGCCCAGCTCAGTCAGCCGCCGGCATCGAGAGAAGGTGAGCCCCCACTGAAAACCACTTCCCACCTCGCCTACCAGGACGAATTGATTAACGCCTATTATTATTCCGGAGACGACGAAGCGCTCCTCCGCGTCCTGACCCAGAAAAGACACCGCAGTGAATCGAGTAGCTGGGACCTGCTACTCGGAGCTACCTTGTTGATCAAAAGTGGTGCTTATGATGAAGCGCTCAAGTGGCTCGACCAAATCAGCTACGCGCAAAAAGGCGTCGAGACGGAGATGAAAGCGCTCGACAGCTACTTTCGGATTTTTGAAACTCGTGACAAAACCACGAAAAAAGAGCTGAAATGGCTGTCTCGGGTCGCTTTGCAATACCGGTCTCAGGATCTCACTCAAAAGATGGCGGAACTGTTTGTAAAACGGGGAGAAACCGGCGAGGCGGTCAGCTTGTTGAAAATTTATCGCCGGAATGAAAAAGATGCCGCCGTGCGGAGTGAGATTCAGTTAATGATTCTTGAGATCCTGGTGCGGGAATCGCGTGATGATAGCGAACTGATCTCCCGCGAGTTGAAAACATTTCTGGCGGGAATGGGGCGTCAGCCGGGGCCCGCCCACGCACTTGCAACCTGGTCCTACGAGCATCGGGAATTCCTGAAGGCTCACATCGCGGGCTTCGAGTCGTTCCGCAATCATCGGGAGGCTATGATTCCGGCGAGATTAATTTCCGGTTATTTGGGCGAAACGTTGGAAGCCGAGCTTGCCGGGCTGAAAGAAACGCTCTCCCCTGACCGATACGAAATCGCCTTACTTATCGCGTCGACTTTGGGAGAGGAAGGAAAAAGCCTTGCCGCCCGCGAAGTTAAAGAAACCCTGCGGTCCGGGGCTACATTTTTTGAGGGCTATCCCGAAATTCAGATCCGGTTTTTCTCAGCGATTGAAGATCGGAACCGCTTGCTCGAAAGCCACGCCGCTCTGATGAGGCTGGCGGATTCCTACTTCTTCTTCGGGCGCTCCAACATTCCCGGCTACCCGACCCTGCAACGCCACTGGAAGGTGCCTCAACTCCTCAACGAACTGGGTCACCGGGATTTGGCGACGGCGCTTTACACGCAGTTTTTCGAGAATATCCGCTATTTCAGAAAAGCGGATGTCCCGTTTCTGGAGAGCTACCTCGATTTCCTGATCTCCGGGAATGCGTTTGAGACCGCCGAGCGGGCGCTTATGGAAATCACAAAACATTCCATTGGTTTTGACCTGAGGAAAGTGATTCAGCTCTACGGGAAGTGGGATCGCCTCGATACACTGGAGCAGGAACTTGCCCGTTACGAATTGACCACCGGGGAGTTAGCGTTGGTGAAGGATTGGGCTAACGCCGTTGCATCCGGTCGTGAGATGGTTCCTTTCGACAGATAATTTTATATTTGGGCCGAGAAAGATTGTCAAAAGCGGTGAAAAATGTGATACTCGCGCCCGCATCGAAAACGATATCGATTAGACCTTGTCGATCTCTGTTTCCGCTGCGAACCTCTCGCGCACGATGAACATTAACTGGCAGGCCTTTAAGCTGATGCTTCCCGCAATTGTGGGCGTGCTATTCTGTTGCCAGTGCCAAACGACGGACGAGCCGGAGATCGCCACATCGCTGGAGGGATCGAAGTTCGGTAAGTTCGGTAAAGTCCGGAAAGTGGGACTGAAGCGCGAGTCGGGCTACAAATTTTCCGGGGTCAACGACAACGAATTGGCCAGCAGCGGAAAGAAAAATGAGGGCGCTGACCGGGTTGCCAATACGCTGAAAAACGAAAGGGTCATCAAAAACAGTGACGGCGAAGTCGTTCGAGTCGAGAAGCGCGATGATCTGTACGGGGATCGTTCCTCATCAACGGCCCGCGAAACTGGCCGGGCTTTTGACGGTAATAAGAAAGCGCGATTCAAAGATAACAATTTCGCCAAAAAGGAGTTCAAAACTCCAGAGTACCTCCAGCGTCAGGAGTTCGCCGGATCGAAAACTTTTAAGGATGGGTCGATGAAAGCTTCGGAATCGGGAAGTGAAACCAAACATTTCGTCAATAAACTCTTTAAAACCAACAGCTCATCTTTCGAGAACCAAATGGCGCGGGAGAACGGTTCGAGCTCGGATCGATTCAACAAAACCTATCGCACTTCAAGTGATCGAATCGCGTCGAAGGCGTTTAACAAATCTGCCATTCCGGAAGGTGTTCAGGGAATGAGTGGTTATCAGGACAACCTCCAGATGAGCATGGATGATGTCAAAAAGTTGATCAATCCGGCCTCAGCCCGTTAATCGGAGGGGAAACATGGAGGAGTTAAAGATCCTGATTCTGGGGAACGGTTATCTCGGCAGTTACCTCGCGGAAGAGCTTCGCTCAAAAGGGCATCATGTCGAAGTCGCGAGCAAAAATGGTAAAGGAACCTGTCGTGAAGCGGATCTGGGCGACGTAGAATCGATTCAGAAGCTGAGCGGTGAGTTAAAGGCTGCAGGTTTTACTCCTGATTTTATCACACACTGTGCCAGTTCCAGTCGGGGTGGCCCGGAGGCTTACCGATCGGTTTTCGTCGATGGGATTCAGCACTTGGTTTCAGTTTTCAGTGGGATCCCACTGATTTTGACAAGCAGCACCAGCGTGTATCCTCAAGTCGATGGCGGAACAGTTAATGAGGACTCTCCGACCAATCCCGACCGTGAGACGGGAAAGTATCTCCGAACCGCGGAGGAGCAGTTGCTGGCCGCTGGTGGGATCGTCCTGCGGCTCGCGGGTATCTACGGGCCCGGTCGTTCGGTGCACCTGAAGAAGTTGCTCGAGGGTTCTGCGAAGATTGAAAAAGGGGAGGTGAGCCGGTGGCTGAATCAAATCCATCGTGATGATGCCGCACAGGCGATTATTCACTTCATCGAATCAGGAGATCCCGGTCTCCGGGGAGAGATCTATAATGTCGCGGATGATGAGCCCATCTCGCAGAGAGAGTGCTACGAGCGGCTTGCCCGGATCCTGAATCTGCCGGTACCCGGAGAGACGTTGCCGGACAAAAACCGGAAACGGGCCTGGACCCATAAACGGGTTTCGAACGACAAAATCAAGGCCACCGGCTGGCGATTACGCTTCCCTTCCTTTACCGCTGCGGTCACAGACGATCCGAGGTTGCTCGAATCGCTCAAGTGACTTGGCGCTGACTTTTAGCGTTTTACAAAAACTTTACGACATTGCACTGGCACTTTGTATGCTATCTCGGTAGAGTTTTTCTTATGGAACGGTATTTGTTTGGGTTGGTGTGTCTTCTATTTCCGGGTTTTGCATTCAGTGCGATAGAGGTAAAAGATCTGAAAGGGCGAACCATGAGCGTCGAAGTGCTGGGTTACACGCAATCCAGCGGAAACACCCGGATCAAACGTTTACCGGATGGTGCCATTTTTAACGTGAAGATATCCATGTTCGATTCGGCTTCACAGGACAAAATCATTGCGGCAGCCCCCAAAGCGAGGGCGAAACTGGACGCCAAACTTTCTGTGGGACGACGCCGGGAACGGGTCGAAGACAGTTCCTATATGAAACGCCAAACGATCACCGGAAAAGTGGCGATCGAAAACGATTCCCGTGATATTGATTTCATAAATGGAAAGGCCACCGTCCTTTTGGTTGCGCGACAAACCAAGCGCTATGCGGATGACGATGCAGACTATGGCAAAATTCTCCACAAAGAGAAGTTTGATACCTCTCTGAAAGCAGGGCAATCATTCAACTACGAATGTAAACCGGTCGTGACGGAATACGACTCCGACAGAGACTCTTCCAATATTGGTGGGTGGGAGTACTACGGTTGGATGCTTATCATACAGGAAGCGGACGGCACGGTCCACTCGGTAGAGACTTCGATAGGGAACCTCAAAAAAGAAGTCGATGAAAACCCTGAGTTAGGTGAAGTTTATTTGGGCCTCGAAGTTGGCAAGCTGGTCGAGAAAAACCTCGCGAACCGAACGCAGTGAAACTTATCAAAAATTCAGGGACGTCCGGTTCGATTTATTCATCTTCGAAGACAAATTGTCCGAAGGAGTCGGGAATATGAAAGTCCGGCGTTTCTGTATCGGGAGCAATCCACGAAATCCAGTCCTGTTGAATCGTTCCGTCGGATTTGTGGCTGAATTCGGCACGATAAACACCGGTAACCATTTGCCGATCGCGAAGCAGATTCAGTTCGATCAGCGATGAGATAGGGAGGCTGCCTTCCAGCTGGTAGCCCCGGGGAGTCAGCTTGCCCCGGGTTTGGAGGCTTTCCAGATGCCAGGTAGGATCGAATTTTCGATGGAATTCGCCTTTGTAATCATAGACCAGTCCACGGGGATCCATTTCAAATCCATAGTAAGGTTCGGATAAATCTGTAGTTGGTGAAAAGAACAGTTCAACCCGGTCTGATTCCAGAACCTTTAAGTAGGGATCGTTGGATTCCGAAATCACCAGATCGTGATCTTCAACCTGGAATTCAAAAGAGAAGGTTTCCCCGTCGTGCCAGGCGCGGAATTCGGTGTCGGGAGCGGGGTAGTTCAACCAGGGAAAGCTGAAGTCGGTTAAAATATTGGCTGCGTCGCGGTCTCCTGATTTTACGTGGTAAATCTTGCTCGAATTCATGAAATCAGTTGCTGGATTTGATTCAGTTCAGTGATGATGGCATCGGGTGAGATTCCGATCAATCGATCATCTCCATGATGCCATCGGAGGCTGCGCTGGTCGCCTGCAAAAAGTACCGTGTTAAAGCCTTCCGCCCGGGCGGGATAAATATCCTTGAGCATATCGTTACCGATATACAGGGTTTCGGCAGGAGAAATCGATTTGGTATTAAGGATTTCCTTCATCGACTGGTAGAGATTTCGGGAGGGCTTGCCTTCGCCGACTTGATAGGAATAGATAACGGCCTCTCGATCAAAGCCCAGTTCCGGTAACTCCTTTCCGAATAGTGCGGGAAATAGTAGGGGAGTATAGAATTGAGCATTTGAAATAATACCGAGTCGTTTTCCCGAGCTCTTGATTGCGGAAAGAGACTCCTCCAATTCCGGCATCGGCCAGACCGGATTAGCAGCGCACTCGAAGATGACGCAGGCCTCGGAAGCTAAATCAGGAGATAGGCCATGCCGCTCTAAAAGAGCGGTCCAAACCGTTCGAATTTCAATTTCCGGATACTCATGATCAGACTTCCGGTGCAGCTCATCGATCAGATCGAAATATTCTGCGAGTGCGTTCTCCGGGGGCACTGTGCTTCCAAAACTCTCGAGCGTTTCTTTCATCGCCCCCAGCATTCTCGCGTTGCTCGCGTCTACTCCGATATCGCCGGCACCGGACACCAACATTGTGCCGTAGATATCAAAAATGACGGCTTTGATGCCTTCGAAATGGCGAAGTGCCGGAGCGGTATCGGTCGGCACGGGGTGCCTCGGTGTCAGATGGTTACGGAAATACTCAACCGGATCCATCAGGTCTTCAGCAAATTGAGTCGCTGCGGATCCAGAAATTGCTCGAGCACCTTTTTGGGATCCAGACTGGTCATCTTTCCGCGGGGGCTATCGGTCACCCTCTGGTAGAGCCCCAGCAGATTTGCGCGATAGGAATCGAGACTGTAGTGGGACTTCACCAACTGATTTTTGATTTCAATTTCTTTAGCATCGCAGAAATCGATCGTTGGCAGATTGAGCTCCTTCAGAGCCGCCGGATCAGCCGAAACTTTCTTGATGATTTTCGTCTGATAAAATTCATTCAACATTCCGAAATCAATCGCGTCGTCCTCTATCCATCTGGAAAACACTTTTTTAACGGCGTTCCGGGGCAGGGGGCGGTTGTAGGCCAGATAAAGGCGTCGGAGCGTGTCGTCAGCGGTCTTCTGCAGTTCTTTTTTATCCAGCCAGGAGAGCGGGATATTGATCCGGTCATAGAGATGATCCAGCGAAATTCCGCAATCGGCGAAGTCGGTGGTGATCCGGGGCAGGTTTCGGCCTACGGCGCTTTTTCCCAGCAGCCATGGCTCAAGAAAGGCGAGCCCGAATCCTTCGGCAATCGAAGTGGTTAACATCCCGTCTGCCCAGCCCACCAGGTCGGCAAAGGAGTATTTTCCGTCCTGACCGATGCCGAAAGTGATCGGCAGATTCAACTCCTCCGACAATTGCTGCCAGTGATCGTGAACCGGTTTCCATTCCGGGTTTTCCGGGATCAGGCTGGTCGCAAAATCGTTTTCGTCGCCATAAGCCAGAGCGAGGAGAATCAACTCGCCCAGATTTTTGCGACGGATGGCGCGCGAGGGATACAAAATGAAGTTTTTATCCTTCGAAAATGGCCGGTTTTCCGGTGTGGTTTCCGTCTGGGTCCCGGGGACTGCATTCGGGAGCAGATGAATTTGCTCCGGCTTCATCCCTGCCGATATCAAAAAATTCCGGTCGCGACTGTTGATCGTCGCGTAGTGGATGTGCGAGGCCAGAGGGTAGAGCGTCCGGGCAAATTCCTTTTCGAGATCGTAGAAATTCCACTGCGACACGTAATTTTGAGGTCGCCCGTCTTCTGGAAAATCGTGCATCTGCAGCAAAATTCCGGCTTTATCCTCCGCCAGTCCGGTAATGGCGAGAGGCAGAAGCACGTTTTTACCCAGGCTGTGGTTGTGGATGTGCCAGACGTCCGGTTGGGAGCCGAAATGCTCCTGAGCAGTCCGTTGCAGCGAGTCGGTGAGACCCTCCGCGGCGCTGAGATAACCCTTGTTGCGGTAGCTTAAACCGGAATTCGTGACCACATTCGCCATCTCAGCTCCTTCCGGTGGTTCGCCGGAAATCACCAAAACTTCCGCGCCAGTACCACGCAATGCTTCCTGAGAGGACTGAATCACGTTGGTGACTCCGCCTCTTCGAAGGTGGTAATGGACGATCGCTATTTTCATCGGTTAGCTGGGTAGCAGAGCATCATCTGATTTGATAAAGATTCAAGAAGACAAAAAACCATCCCTTGCTTCTTGCAAAGCAAGGGATGGTCATACAGAGCGTCTTTGTCGAAATCGGGGTAAGAGCGGGAATCTCTTTTCGAATGGGTGGAAGAAGTAATCTAGCTGTCGATTACGTCCTGAGGGAGAAAGTGGTTCTGTTGAATAAAGTCACGATTCTGGCCATGGTAAATTACTTGAAAATTAACCATAAATTTGGAGTATTCTAGCCTTTTTTACAGTTTCTGTAAACCTTTCGCAAGTGTATTTTTAATAAAAACTAATGATTTGGATGTCTTAACTAAATCAGCGTTATACGGCCCGCCACATTGCTACAAAACTTTTTTCTGTAAACCGATTATTCCAGAATTATAACAATTCAGTGTGGACAACTATATCGGGCATCACCTAAGGCTTATCGGGTTGGAACTTCGACGTTCATAACTTCCCCGGTTGTCGCGAAGTGGATCCACGTGGAGGCACCCGCGCCCTGATCAACACATCCCGCGTAGGTGGCGAGTTGACCGGAGTAACCGAGCGCTACCTCACGTCGCTGGTCGTGGCCCCCGGGATAGATTTTGTGATCAATAATCACTTTTCTGCCGTCTTTGAGGTGAAGGAGGTGGTCGATGAAGCCCGTGATGCGCTGACCCTCAGCATTGGTGACGGAAAAGGGGACTTCGACTTCCTCCGATTCCGGGTCGAAAGTATCCCTAACGAACTTCCGGTACCGATCAACGGATCTGAGGATCTCTTTGGTGTTCAGCCGCTTATCGAGATCAAAAGCGGCGAGTATCCATTTGATCCGCTCATTTCGATCCGTTTCCGATAAGCCTGGCTGAAACACTTCGGAGGCAAAGATCCGGTGCATGGCATCGCCGTAGTCCCGCTCATTGACGGCTTTTTCGAGAGGCAAACGGGAGCCGAACTGAATGATTTCTTTGATGGAGGCGCCTTCGATGCGGTCCTGTCCTGAGGGCGTCAGATTGGCGGGTAGTCGCGGGGTTTTGACCGGAGAGGTTTTGGGAAGTTGGATCACAGATTGTTTCGCCACAGCAAGCCGTTCGTTTTCCGCATTGAACTCGTAAATGCGGTGCGTTGTCGGGATCGTATTAAGATTTCGGTTGAGAATGGCCGCGGCTTCGCTCATCCCCAACCCCTGGAGCCAGGTTGGCACGGAGCAGGGTTCGTGGAGAAAAATCATGCGATCCCGGGCTCTCGTCATTCCGACGTAAAGGAGGCGCAAAAGCTCGTTTTCATCACGCTTGGCGACCTGCCGACCGGTTTCGCTGTCTTCCAGAGCGATATCGAGAGGGTGATCCCCACCGAGGCTGAAACCTTTGCCGAAGGGATGAATCCAGAGGCGCAGTTCGCGTCCGGCCAGAGGTGCCGAAAAGTCGAGTTCTTTAGTATCGCCGGCGGTCTTTCTTACGACCCGCAGATTGTAGAGACTCGTCATTGGCGAATCTCCGAGGTCGGACAGGAAAACGACGGGCCATTCGAGTCCTTTCGAGGAATGGTAGGTTCCGACTGAGATCGCGCCTTTGGTGCGGTTTTTCGGAAAAAGATCCTCTCCCGATTGGGTGAGGTCTTCGAGCCATCCAAAGAGTCCGTTCAAGGTTGCCGGAGTTCCAAATTCCATGGCCCGTGTTTCGTAATCTGCGATGTAGCGACGAAGTTGCTCCAGATTGGCGAGACGCTGGCCGGCGCGGGTTTCGCCGGGTCCCCAGGCGGAAATGATTCGCGTAACTCCCGCTGCTTGAATCGCCCGGTCAAAGGACGCGAGGGGCGAATTCAGCGTCCGGAATTCATCATCGCGGGCAGCGGCAAGGAGTGACGAGAGAGCGGGGGAGCTGGATGGCTCCCAGGGATTGCGCAGCTCGCTCTCCTCAAGATTTTCGATGAAAGTGAGGCGGTCCTCAAGCCATGTTTCCACCTTGTTGAGTGATTCGAGTGCGATAATTTCGGCTGCGGCGAGGGAATCCGCCGAATCGATCCATCTCCTCAGGCAGGCAATGGCCAAAACCGCTTCGGGCGCTGCGAGCAGGCCGCTTCCCGTCATCGAGACATCGAAGCCGCGGGCGCGCAGCTGGGCGCCGATATTTTCGGCATTGGCTCCGCGGCGAACCAGGATTGCGATGTCTCCGGGCTCGATTGGACGGGCTTTTCCGGTGAGATCAGTTTTTGTCAGGCTGCTCTTATCGACTACGAGTTGGTCGCCGCGTTTGATTAGATCGGTTACGGCATCGGCAATCACCGAGGGACGGTTTCGACCGAGGTATTTGGGGCGTCCGTTGTTGTAGGTCTCGCCGCTGGAAAGTTCGGTAACTTCGATGGCGGGCTGAATCCCGGGAGGGTTGCCCCGCTTCGGTAAAATCACGGTTTCCTCCTGAGATAGGCCGAGATGTTCTTCAAAAGCTGGCGCAAACATCAGGTTGTTCAATCCCACGATTCCCGGGAGGGAGCGCCACGAATTCCCGAGTGATTCCCGTTTTCCGGCTCCGCTGGCCGCCTGGAAAACCAACTCGGGGTCGGAGCCTCGAAAGCCGTAAATCGATTGTTTTACATCGCCCACCCAAATGACGCGTTTGGCCAGTTTGCCCAGCTCGGCGAAGAGAGCCAGTTGGATTGGGCTGGTGTCCTGAAATTCATCAACGAGGAGGAGGTCGATGTCTTCGGCGAGCACTTCGGTCACGTTTCCGTTCTCGCGGAGCAGGTCGAGGGTCGCTTTTTCGAGATCCGCGAAGTCGGCGGCCCCGCGATCTCTTTTCAACTCGGTAAACCGGGTTCCGGATTTCTCGGCGATCTCAAAAAGCAGGGTGATGTAGTTTCGTAAATCCCGATGGAGGCGGGGGTGTTTCTGGACTTGCCTCGCGACGTCGGCGATTGCTTCCGCGTAGTCTTTGAGTTTGCTCTCGGGCTTCTCCCTGGTGAGCTTTTCCCAGTTCGACCAGGGGAAATTAGCGGCTTTGACCCGGGCCTTGATTCCCATCACGAGAAGCCGGTAGTCTCGGGTGTTTTTGAGAGTGGAATGTTCGCTGTTGCTGAGAAAATCATCGATTTTCGCACAGAGGCGGTCGTCGAGATCGGGGATGGATTCGCCGCCGAGTTCCTCGAGCATCTCCTGCCAGCTGGCTTCGCCCATTTCCCGGAGGCGGGCGAGCGGGATATCGTTAGAGCGGGCATTTTCCACAATCATTTTCACGTCGCGACGCCAGTACCACTGCCAGGTCCGCGAGTTACGCTGTCCGAGGCGACTGGCGAGGGTGTAGACCTCCTGACGGGTTGCTTCGTCGACGACTTCATCGATGGAGCGGTCGAGGAGGAGCTTGGCTTCGGTTTCATCCAGAACCCGAATGTCGGGTGAGATGCCCGCTTCGAAGGCGAAGCGGTTGAGGAGTTTGAAACAGATCCCGTGGACGGTGGAGATCATCCCGTCGCTCTCCAGCTCGGAGGCTTCGTCATGAAGTTTGGCTTCGTGAAAAGCCGAGGAAATCCGCTCCTTCATTTCGTTGGCTGCGGCGCAGGTGAAGGTCGTCGCGATAATCCTGCCGGGCTTGGCAAAGCCGGAGCGAACCGCGTCGATGACCTCTTTCACGAGGCTGTAGGTTTTGCCGCTGCCGGCACTGGCGGTTATAAAAGTGAGTTTGTCTTTCATGCAGAAAATAGGTGGATTGTACCCTGTACAGTTTCGGACTGTACCCTGTACACTTTGGGTTTAGTCGGTTTCTTTCCAGCCGGTGAGATGGAGAAAATCGCTGTATTTACCGGGCTCAGCGACTGTCCAGTTTGCGAGATCGAAGGAGGTCTTGAGCTCGATTGTTCCGGTGTTGAGTTGGCCCCGGCGAGCGCTCCAGAATTGCTCAAATTGCGCCCAGCACGCCCTCCATTCCTCCTCCGGGGTGCCGTCTTTGGGGTAAACCATGTCGGCGTTGGGAAAAAAGCGATTGCTTCGCGCCAGCATTTTGCCGCCGCCGGAAAAGATGAAATAAGCACAGTGGGCGTCTTTTCCGTATTTCGATTTTATCAGCTGACCGTAAACCGCAAGCTGAAGGTGACGACCGTTGACCAGTTCGTCGCGACGGTAGGACAGTCCCCCGAGCTTCATGTCGATGAGACCGGTTTCGCCCTCTTCATTGACGACTTTCAAATCGATAAATCCACCGATATGTCCGCCGACAAACGGGATATCGGTGATTTTTTCCTCGCAGGTCACCGAGACGACGTTCGCGGCCCGCAATTGCTGGAGCAGTTCCCAAATCGCGTTTTTCGCGAGGTAAAGTAACTCACTTCGGGAGGCTTCGTTGCCCGGAACGAGGTAGTGAGCCGCTTGATGAATGAGGATGTTTTCCCATTGGTTTTCGACCCAGTCGGTGACGGCTGTTTGAGAGATGTCTTTCCAACTGATCGATGAGTTGTCATCAAAGAGGCGGGTTACCAAGGTCTCGAGCAAACCGGCGGTAACGGATTCCGCTTCGTTGGATTTTCCGGCGTCGGGGACATTCGAGTCGGAAACTTCGAGCGGGTCCGGCTCCGGTTCGAGCAGGCTTTCGACAAATCCGTGAAGAAGCGAACCCTGGCGCCGCGCATCGTCGGAGATCCGGCAATCCACCTGGGGTCCGCTGCGGAGCCGGGCTTTGTAGCTGAGGACCCATTCCCAGGGGGTGTAGATAAATTTATTGAGCGAGGAAAAGGACTCAGTTTCCCGTGAAGTGAGCAGTTCCGGACAGCTGATCGACCACGATTCCCGGGGCCGGGGAAGGGGAATAATGTCGGTTTCTGCAAAATCGATGAGTTCTTCCGAAGCGACGACGATATCGCCGCCGAATTCCGCCATGAGCCGGACCGCAAGCGGGGAGAGGACTCCATCGGTGGCGTCATTTTGGGGACAGTGAAAAATTGTGAGCGACCGTCGGGCGTTTAGAATGCTGCTATAGGAGCGTCTTTGAGCGGTTTTGGTGAGCAAATCGTGATTCGGAAAAGCGACGCCGTTTTCCTCCAGCCAGGCTGTTTCCGGCGTCGTCCAGGGCATTTTGGAAACGGTTTTCTCCCGCGGTTGCCACCAGACGACATGGTCAGTTGGCTCGAGAAGGTGCCCGGGAGTGGCGAAGCGCTGCGGGCCGCCCAGTTCCGGTGGAGACGTGTCGCCGATCGCGGCTCCGGGAAGCCATTCGGCCACGATTCTTTCGAGATCTTCGCGGGTTACGGTCGGGACCGAGGCGATACTTTTGGCGAGAGATCTCACTGAGCTGGAAGCCGCCAACCAGCCCGATTTTTCCCGTTCCCCTTCGCCGGATCCCCGAGCCGAGAGCCAATCGGAGAGTTTCAACATCGTGTCGGAAAGAACGTCGGTTTGGGCGACATCGGAAAATTCCTCCGGAGAAAGCCAGGATGCGATTTGTTCGTTGATGCGCTTTGTCTGAGCGGGGTCCTCCGTTGAGTTTAAGGTCTTCGTAATCGCATTCTGCCAGGCGGGATTTGCCTGGGAAGGAGACTGATTCAGCGCAAATGCCAGATTGCCAGCGAGTTTGGGATGAAGGGGCCGAACCGGGTGAAGAAAAAACTCGAGCCAGGCCTGCGGATTAAAAGGTCCCCAGTGGAGTCGGAGCAACACCGGCGCGAGCTGAATCAATGCCCCCAGCGAACTGCGACTCCCGGAACCGACCGCCGGGGAATCGAGACTTTGGACCGCCCGGTTGAGTGGAGCGAGTTCAGCAGGATCGCTGATGAGACATTTTTGTCCAGAATCGAGAGCGGAAAGGAGCGCAGCTGCCGCATCGGCTTTTTTTGAAAGGACAGGGCCTTCCACGATTCGGATCGTATGGTCTGAGCCCTCAAAAAGTCCATCTTTTCGGAGCAGTCGCTCCTGCATGGCGTGGAGCCGAGTTCCGGCTTCAGCAAGAGGCTGCGAAGGCGCGGGGAAGGCATTTTCGGTAGGATTTAGCGTCTCAAGAACATCCCGCCAGCGGATCGGGAAATGCTCGACGGTCTCCAGGAGGTCGAAAGTCTCGAAGCCCGGATCGGACCCGGCATCGAATGCCGCTTTGATCCGGAGAAGACGCCGGGTTTCATCGAGTTCGGCCTCCCGGGATTTGCGGAAAATTTCCTCAACGACTGCAAGATCCTGAAGTCTCGCCGAGGCGCTGTCATGTGAGAGTTCAGGGTCCCAACCGCTGAGGCACAGATCATCCCGCCAGCGTAAAAGCACTTTTGAAGAACCGAAGGGATCAACCTCGAACGAAGCGCTGTAGAACCGTTTTTTCAGCTCTGCGGCGCTCCGGAGCGCTTCGCGGTAACTGAGGAGACGCGAGGTATGATCGATAGCGACCGGGGCCAAACCGAGACGGAGTTCCAGTAAATCGAGGAGGCCGCGGGGCCCCAGGACGATCCGGTTTATTCCCCGAAGAGAATCGGGCATAGGACATCCGTCCAACTCCTGACCAAAAATGACGTGCATGATTTATTTGTGAGTGTGAGCGAGGCGGAAAGCAAGCAATCTGCGCAAGAATCCTTCGTATATTTTAAATAATACCCGAAGGGTGGGACAAAGGCGGGGCAAGGGTAGAGAATTTACCCTTTTAATGCATCTTCGCGGGCGACGCAGGCCAGTTCGAAGGCCTTTTCTTCGCCCAGCTTGAGCACGGAGTAACGGACCGTTCTCCGATTGCCGTCCTGATCGGTCCAACTGGCCTGCCAGAAATGGTACTCAATTCCTTTGGCGCTGCGCTGAGAAATCCGGGTCACCCCAACCACTCCGGACTGATTTCGGGCCCCGACGGTTTCATGGGCGCGAACTGAAGTTTGGCTGACCCGCTCCTGATGGGCGATAACCCGGTCACGATATTGCAGGGCGATGTTCAGGGCTTTCTGGGTACCTCCCCACTCGTAATCAGAAAAAAAGCGTCCATAACGGACGCCATTTCTTTGAATTCTAACCTGCCAGCCGTAAGTTCCGCTCGATTCCTGTTCGAGCCTTGAAATGCCCCGGAGATTGGCAGAATCGTCACTCACGGCTGGTTGGGTCCGGGGTTACTGAACAGGCACCGCCAGGATCGATCTTCGGCCGTCTTTGTAGACCTGAAGAAGTATGACCTGACCGTCAAAGTTTTCGACGATGCCACTCGCTTCCGCAATCGAGTTGACGTTTTCCTGATCGACCTGAGTGATAATTTGACCGGCTTCAAGCCCGGCCTGAGCAGCCTCTGAGCCGACAGCGACGCTCGAGACAAAAACTCCGCGAACCGAGTCATCCACGTCGAGAGCGGAACGGAGATTGCGGTCGAGATTCTGGAGACCTACACCGTCGAGAAATCCCTGAGCATCCTGTTCCGGTGCACCTGGTGCCCGGCGCGCGATTGGATCGCGAGGTTGAGCGGGGCGCATTCCGGGGCGGCGCTGATTGGGCTGAGGAAGATCCTGTCGCTGGGAGTTCATTTTCGCGAGCAGTTCATCTTTGTCACCGAGAACGACCGAAATCGCGCGCTCGGCACCTTCCCGGATGATTTTGAAATTCACCTCAGTTCCGGGATCTTTGCTGCTCACATCGAGACGGAGCTGAGCGGAATCAGAAATGGGGCGACCATCGATTTCGACGATAAAGTCATCGATTTTCAATCCGGCGATATGAGCAGGGGTCCCTTCGTTGACACTCCGGACCAGAGAACCGTTCAGGGTGTTGAGTCCCAGCTCCTGAGCTCTCTCGCCATTCACATCATCCAATCCGATTCCAAGGAAACCGCGGCGGACCTTGCCTCCGCCATCGACAAGTTTGCGGACGACATTCAGTGCCATGTTAGAGGGAATCGCAAAGGCAATTCCCATGTTGCCGCGCGAAACACCATCGGTTTTGATCGCTGTGTTCATCCCGATAAGACGACCCTGAGCATCGATCAGAGCCCCACCAGAGTTACCCACATTGATCGACGCATCGGTCTGGATGAAATTCTCATAACCTTCCCGCCCGGTAATGCCGAGGCTGCGACGACCCAGCGCACTGACGATTCCCTGAGTCACGGTTTGTTCCAGTCCCAGCGGGTTACCGACTGCGAGAACGACATCGCCGACTTTAACATTCGAGCTGTCACCGATTCTCATGGGTTTCAGATTTTTCGCCTCGATTTTGATGAGGGCAACATCGGTATCTTTATCACCACCAATGAGGGTTGCGGGATACTCCCGTTTGTCGTCTTTCAGAGCTACCGTCAGCCGGTCCGCTCCGCTCACCACGTGGTTATTCGTTAAAATGTATCCATCAGCAGAAAGGATCACTCCGGAGCCGAGGCCGGACTGTCCGCCGTGTCCTTCCGGCAACTGCTCAAGCAGATCGTCGAGCTGGTCACCGAGAAGGCGTCGCAGCATATCGATCCGGGGATCGGAAATCCCCTGACCTCCACGGGCCACAGGATCGCTTTTGGCGAAAATAGTTACCACCGCCGGAGTCGCGGACTCAAGAGCGGGAGCGTAGCTGGCGATGACTCCGTTCACGGATTTCACCGGCGATGAATCAAAAGTCATCTTGTCTTTGATCTCAGAAAACTGGAGATCCTGAGCGGTTCCGAGGCCGCCGAAGATCAAAGATCCGGCAATGGCTGCGGCTGTAATGGCATTACAAAGTTGGAGTTGTCGCATAGCAATTATGGGTTGGTTGTACTGCAAAAGGTTACGTGTGGAACGTTCTTAAGATAGAGCGGAACTGAGCATAAATTCCGTCTAAAAATTATCAAAACACCATTCGATAGAAAATCGAGGTTCCCTGACACCAGAACGGTCGCGTTGGGTTATACGCGACCGTCCCGGTAAGTCAGGGTGAATGTCCTGGTAAAAAAACGTTTAGGGGTTGTGTTTAAAACATGAAGGATTCAACTTCGTCATACTCAAAATGAAAAGCATTCTCGAAGATGCCGCCTGGGCTGGCATAGAATTGGAATCCGCGGAACTTTCCCGTTACGCCCGGCACATTACGATTCCGGACGTCGGCCTCGACGGGCAGAAGAAGCTGAAAGCATCCCGCGTCCTGTGCATCGGCGCGGGCGGCCTCGGCTCGCCAGTCAGCCTGTACCTTGCCGCAGCCGGGGTTGGAACGATAGGGATCGTCGATGATGATAAAGTCGAGTTTTCGAATCTTCAGAGGCAGATTATTCATGGTGTGTCTGATGTAGGGAGGGCTAAAATCGCATCGGCTGTTGAGACTCTGAAAGAGATCAATCCGGCGCTTAATGTAGAGACGCATGAAGTGAGATTTGTTGCAGAAAATGCCAAAAAAATAGCGGAGCCTTATGACCTCATTATTGACGGTACTGATAACTTTCCGACGCGCTATTTGAGTAACGATTTGGCGGTTCTGACCGGGAAACCGAATGTGTACGGGTCGATTTTTCGTTTTGAAGGTCAGGTCTCAGTTTTTGCCCCCAATCTGGGCGGTCCCTGTTACCGATGTCTTTTCCCCACTCCGCCGGAACCGGGCCAGGTCCCGAGCTGTTCGGAAGGGGGCGTTCTCGGTGTTTTACCGGGAATTGTGGGCAGCCTGCAGGCTAACGAAGCGATCAAGTTGATTCTCGGAATCGGGGATCCTTTGGTCGGCCGTTTGATACATTTCGATGCTCTGAAATTTCGATTTCGCGAGATAAAGCTGCGTCGGGATCCGGAATGTGCCGTTTGTGGCGAAAATCCGACGATTACGGAATTGAAAGAGATCGATTTTGCCTGTGAAGTGCCTGAGATCGCTACCGAAAAAGAAATGAAAGAAATCGATGTCCATCAGCTGAACGCCAGAATGAAAGAGGATAAACCATTTGTGCTACTCGATGTGCGCGAGCCGATGGAGGCGGATATTTGTAAACTGCCCAACTCAACATTGATACCTCTCGGCAGTTTGCCGGAATCTCTGGGGAAACTGGATCCATCCGCCGAGACCGTGATTCACTGCAAAGCGGGGGGGAGAAGTTTCGAGGCTCTCAAAATATTGACCGATGCGGGTTTTCAAAATGTTTGTCATGTCGCTGGCGGAATCAATGCCTGGTCCCGCGAAATCGATGCCTCGGTCGCCCTTTACTAATTATGACGCTCCGGTTCTATTTGATAGTGATGCTGAGTTTCGCCGGATTCAGTTCCGCTGTGGATTGGCCGAAGTGGCTCGGACCGTCAGAGAACGGTAAGACGAGTGAAACCCTGCCCGAAAATGCGAATTTAAAAGATGTCGCGTGGGAAGCTGAAGTCGGAATTGGCTTTTCCTCGTTCTCGGTGGCGCAGGGAAAAGTATTTACGATGGGGTATCAGGACGGGAAAGAAACCGTCTGGTGTTTCTCCGAACCGGATGGAAAAGTACTTTGGAAGCATTCCTATCCCGCCGAACTGATGCCGAATCTTCACGAAGGTGGTCCTAATGCCACCCCCACGATCGATGGTGACCGGGTCTACGCGATCAGCAAAGACGGGCAACTACATTGCTATACTTTGAGTGATGGTAAGATTCTCTGGAAAAAGAACATGTTGAAAGAAGCAGGGATGTATCGGGCCCCTGAGTGGGGATACGGAGGTTCTCCCTACATCCACAACGATTTGGTTATAGTTGAATCCTGCGCAACTTTTGCCTATCACAAAGTGACCGGTGAAGAAGTCTGGCGCAGTGAAAAATACCGCCCCGCTTATGGCTCGCCGCAGTTGTTTCAAAGTGGTGAAAAAAGTTTCCTCGCTACCTTAAAAACCGATGGGCTGGTTATCCTTGATCCGGCGAACGGAAAGACCCTCGGGTTTCATCAGTGGCGGACCAGTTTTCAGACCAATGCCACGACGCCTCTGGTCGTTGGTGATGGTCAGCTGTTTGTCTCGACCGGATACGACAGGGGATGTGCGCTCTTTAAATTCGATGGTGATCAACTGACTAAACTTTACGAAGAAACGACGATGTCCAACCACATGGGGAATTCGGTTTTAATTGACGGGTTTCTCTATGGATTTGACGGAACCGCTCATCGCGGTCGCCCCGTCGAGTTTTGCTGTATAGCGGTAGCGGATGGAGCAAAACAATGGAGCACCAAAGCGTTCAAATACGGAAGTGTCATCGCAGCCGGTAATGAACTGATTGTGCTCACCGAGCAGGGTGAAATGTTGCTGGGAAAGGCATCTCCTCAAGGTTTTGAGCCACGGACCCGCGAACCAATTCTGGAGGGGCGTTTCTGGACGCCGCCGGTCTATGCCAATGGCAAAATATACGCCCGGAACGCTGCGGGAAAGGTAGTGGTATTGGGAGTCGGTTCGGGAAAATGATTTGGCGTTCCATACTATGTCTTCTGGTATTGACTTCGGTGGGTCTCGGAGAGGAAATCCGGCAGACGCTGTCACTGAAGGAAACGTTTAAGCCAAATGAAACGTTGATATGGTCTCCCGGATTTCAAAAGTGCTGGGATGAAATGAGAACGGCTTATCAGCTGGATAAGCCGACATTTTCGGTAGACAATCCTCTAGTTGATGAGCTGAATGGGTTCGAATGGAAATATGAGGATGTCGTTCCGAAGGGGGCTCATTTTTCGGTTCTCTCAGGTACGGGGGAAGAGTACCGGAAAAATGTTAACAAGCTGCTTACCCGCCATTTTGGAGAGTTATTTGTGCCCTTTCCACCTAACTACTTTGGAATGCCCGGAACCCGTGGGCTTGTACTTTTAAGTATTTTAAATCACGATTTGTACTTCAATACCGATCTCAAGCAGAATGTAGCACCGTTTGTCTTCAGGTCGGGAGAAGGGGTGTCTCGAGCGGTAAAAAGCTTTGGAACCATTGGCGCAGATCCCGCAGTAGTCACGGGGGCGATAAAGGTGATAGCCTACGATGAGTCAGCCCGGAGAAAAGCGATTATTCTCGGGGGAAAAGATGGCGGGGAAGAGGTTGTTCTGGTTGTCGATCCGTCGTTAAAAAGCACTGAGGATGTCATTAATTCTGTGAATGCATGGACCGAGATTATGGATCGCAATCAAACGCTGGCTCGGCATCACAATGATTCAAGCGATGTTGTGGTGATTCCCGAGATTAACCTCTCCAGCGACATTGATCTAAAGCCGCTCTTTCCCGGCATGCTTGACCTGGGAAATGGGACGCTGGTCTCGATCGCACGGGCCGGGCAGCGGGTTGGGTTGAAGATGAATAGAAAAGGAACCAGAATGGTGACCAAATCCTATCTGGTTCCTCCCACTTATTTATCTGGTGGCGATTCATCCGGGGGCCCGGTTGTGATGGCGCAGAATCGAAAGTTTATTTTTGATCAGCCCTTCTTCCTGATGCTTCGGAAAAAGGGAGAAACCTATCCCTTCCTTTTTGTGAAGGTCGATCAGTCGGTTTTGGTTGCCAAAAACGGCTGAAATTCTCTTTCCCATTGAAGAAATTCAGGATGGGTTTAACGGATTTCGATGCCGGACCTCTATCCCATATCCAAAAAAATTCTCTTTAAGTTAGACGCCGAAACGGCTCATCACCTCACACTGAAGGGGATGAATCTCGCTCATTCTCTCGGGGTTTTGCGCGGGGTAACGGGGAGTCCCGGCGTTGCCGAAGGTGAAACGGTAAGCGTGATGGGGCTGACTTTTCCGAACAAGGTGGGGCTTGCTGCTGGACTGGATAAAGGGGGCACGGCTGTCGATGCCTTCGGACAATTGGGATTCGGCCATATTGAGGTGGGGACCGTGACGCCGCGGCCTCAGCCGGGGAATCCCGCCCCGAGGCTGTTTCGTCTCATCGAGCACGAGGCGATTATCAATCGCATGGGCTTCAACAACCCCGGAACTGAAGGGCTCCTCAGAAATTTGGAACGCTCGACTTCCACTGGTCGAAGATTTCAGGGCGTTCTGGGCATCAATATCGGGAAGAATTTCGATACTCCGAATGAAAACGCGAATGATGATTATTTGAAGGCGTTTGAGGCGGTTTATCATCGGGCAGATTACATCACCGCGAACCTTTCATCCCCGAATACAAAGGGCCTTCGGGATTTGCAAAGCGCAGAAACCTGTCGTGGTTTGATAGAAGTTCTACAGCAGAAGCGGGAGCAATTGATCGACACCAATGACGGTCGGCGGGTTCCCATCGTCATTAAAATTGCCCCTGATTTGACGGAAGAGGCAGTGAAAGCGCTCGGAGCTGTCTTCAGCGAAACCAAAATCGACGGGGTGATTACGACCAACACGACGATTTCGCGGAAATCAGTCGCCGGACACGCGCTCGCTGATGAAGCGGGTGGTTTGAGCGGCGCTCCTCTGACCGGGCACTCGACGGAAGTGTTGAGCTGGCTTCGGTCCGCGATGGACGACGGGATTCCGATCATTGCCTCCGGAGGCGTGATGTCAGCAGACGACGCCCGGGCAAAACTTGATGCCGGTGCCGCTCTGGTTCAGGTTTATACCGGTTTGATCTATCGTGGCCCCGCTTTGGTTCGCGAAATCGCCAAACTGTAGGCTTTTCGGCCCAATTTTGCCCAGTTTTTGGTTGCCCATCTCATATTTCCGGCCAACTTCCGAGACTCTGGAGAATCCTTTTTTAGAATTATTCTTGATCTAAATAACTTTTCGGTTACCGGTGACGTATCCTTATAAAGGAGAAACATGGGAGAAACACCGAAACATACCTTATCCAGCGAATCGCTCGGGGGCTTACGGCTCACGAAGCAGCGTCAGGTGGTGTACGAGGTGCTCGTCGACGAAAAGCGGGACCATCCTACTGCCTCCGAGGTGTTTGAAAGAGCGAAGGACAAGATGCCTTCGATCTCGCTGGCTACGGTTTACAACTGTCTGGAGACCCTGACTCAGGTTGGGGCGATCAAGCAGGTTAATTTGGATCGGGAAGCTTCGCGCTATTGCCCGAACTTGAATCCCCACGCTCATTTCTACTGCACGGAGTGTGATGGAGTGGTGGATATCCAACTGGCACCGGAACATTGCGCGGAGTCTCCCTGGGCCCTACCGGCAGGAACTCAATTAAAAGAGATAGATGTGACGATGAAAGGCGTCTGTCCTGATTGCCAGGCGAATTCAAAACAAAATTGATTTTTACTGAACATGAGCGATACACTCGAAATCAAAGACTTGAAGGCCACCGTAGACGGCCATGAAATTCTCAAAGGTCTCAGCCTGACGGTTCCGAAAGGTGAGGTCCATGCGATCATGGGACCCAACGGGTCGGGCAAATCCACTTTGGCTAAAGTCATGGCCGGCCATGAGGACTACGAAGTGACCGGCGGCAGTGTCTTGATGGACGGCGAAGAGTTGTTCGATATGGACGTCGATGAGCGTTCCCGTGCCGGCTTTTTCCTCGCGTTTCAGTATCCTCTGGAGATTCCCGGAGTCAGTAATGCCAATTTTCTGAGAGCAGCACGGCAGGCCCGTCTTCCCGAAGGCGAAGAAATCGATGCCGTTGCTTTCTACAAAGAGATGTACGCCAGAATGGACGAGCTCGGAATGGACCGCAAGTTTACGGGCCGTTCTGTGAACGAAGGCTTTTCCGGTGGAGAGAAGAAACGAAACGAAATTCTCCAGATGGTGATGCTGGACCCGAAATACGCGGTTCTCGATGAGACCGATTCCGGTCTCGACATCGATGCTCTGAAAGTTGTGGCTCACGGTGTCAACGCGATGCGTTCTCCGGAGCGTGGCTTTCTGGTGATCACCCACTATCAGCGTCTCCTCGACTACATCGTTCCCGATGTGGTTCACGTATTATTTGATGGACGAATCGTCAAGACCGGAGGGAAAGACCTTGCCCTTAAGCTCGAAGCCGAAGGGTACGACTGGGTCAAAGACGAAGTCCTCGCCAATGCCTAAAATCCCTTTTTCAATTCCCATATAACCTATATCAAATCCATGTCAGAAGCAGCAACACTTGAAGCCGTCACGATCGATTCCGAAGGCGATTTCTCCTATCCGGAGGCATACGCTCACGACGCCGGGGTTGGACTCAACGAGGATACGCTGGATTACATTTCGAATGTAAAAGGCGAGGCTGACTGGATTCGTGAATTCCGGAAAAAGGCGCTTAAAACATTCGAAAGTAAGCCAAACCCAACTCACTGGGCGAGTAAAGATCTCGAGAACATCAAGTTCGAGAACATTAGGTATTACCTCTCGAAGGGACAGAAACCGACCCGGAGTTGGGATGAAGTTCCCGACGATGTGAAACAGACTTTCGAACGTCTCGGAATTCCTGAAAAAGAGCGCAAATATCTCGCTGGAGTGGAGGCTCAGTTCGATAGCGAAGCGGCCTATTCCAATGTTAAAGTGGAACTGGAAAAAGAGGGCGTAATTTTCGTTAACTCAACCGAGGGACTGCGTGAGCATCCTGAATTATTCCGGAAATGGTTCGGTAAAGTGATTCCAACCGGTGATAACAAATACTCTGCTCTGAACAGCGCGGTATTTTCCGGCGGTAGCTTTATCTATGTGCCTCCCGGAGTGAAAGTGAAGCATCCTTTGCAGGCTTACTTCCGAATTAACGCGGAGAATTTCGGGCAATTTGAGAGAACGCTCATCATTGTCGACGAAGGTGCCGAAGTGACCTACATGGAAGGTTGTACCGCACCTAAGTTTGAGACGGCTACTCTACACAGTGCGGTAGTTGAATTGGTCGCGATGGCTGATGCCAAGATTCAGTATATCACCGTGCAGAACTGGTCGAACAACGTGTTTAACCTTGTTACGAAGCGGGCTATCGCACACGAAAACGCCGAGGTTCGCTGGATCGATTGTAATATCGGTTCACGACTCACGATGAAGTATCCCGGTGTGGTGATGAAAGGTCGCAAAGCGCGAGGAGAGGTCATTTCGATCGCTCTGGCTAACGACGGTCAGCATCAGGACACAGGCGCCAAGATGGTTCACGCAGCTGATGAGACCACGTCCAATGTGGTTTCGAAATCAATTTCTGTAGGCGAAGGCCGTTCCACTTATCGTGGTTTGGTTCACATTCCCAAGCATCTCAAAGGATGCAAAAACAACACGGAGTGTGATGCTTTGTTAATCAACTCGAACAGCCGGACCGATACGTATCCTGCGATCTCGGTGCGAGGTAACCAACACGCTACTCAGCATGAAGCTAGTGTCAGCCAGGTGAGTGAAGACCAGATCTTCTACATGCAGCAGCGTGGTCTTTCCGAGGCTGCAGCGATGAGCCTCAGTGTAAATGGCTTTGTGAATGATCTCGTCCGTGAGTTTCCGATGGAATACAGCGTCGAATTGAAACGCCTTATCGATCTGGAAATGGAAGGTAGTGTCGGGTAACGGGACCGGTTGAATTTTGAATACTGTGATGAGTGCGCTGCCCAAGCATCCCCCCACTCCAGCGGAATATCTGGAGCAGGAGCGCGCTGCTGACTATAAAAGCGAATATATCGCCGGCGAAATATTCGCGATGTCAGGGGCAAAGCTGAATCACAATCGGATTTCCGGAAATCTGAACGGTGAGATTCGGGAACAATTTAAAGGACGGCCCTGCGATGTTCTCGGGTCCGACATGAAGGTTTGGATCGATGATGCCGAATCTTTTGTTTATCCCGATTTATCAGGCTTATGTGGTGATTTCGATTTCTATGATGAAAGGGAGGACGTCTACACGAATCCCCAGTTTGTGATTGAAATCTTATCCGCCAGCACAGAGTCCTACGACCGGGGAAAGAAATTTCTTTACTACCAAACTCTGGCCAGTCTTCAGGAATATGTTCTGGTTTCCCAGGATAAAATGATCGTGGAAACCTTCCGCAAAAACGGCTCCGACTGGATCTATCACGTCTACAAAAACGAAGACGATTCACTGCGACTCGAAAGTGTCGATTGTGAAGTACGCCTCAGCGAAATTTACCGAAACGTTAAATTTGGCGACAACGAATAATTTTTTACTATGTCAACGATGACTCAAACCGAAGAATCCGTGTGGATCGATGCTCCGCCAGTTCAAGATCTGGATCTGGAAATGCCCGAGTGGTATCAGGCTTTTCAAAAAGCTTCATGGGACCGATTCCGTGAACTTCCTGTAGCGACCCGAAAAGATGAAGATTGGCGATACGCTGACCTGAAGAAATCGCGCTTTGAAAAACTGTACCCTGTACAGTCAGCGACCGTTCCGGGTACAGTCGATACCAAACCGTTGGATAATACGATCGCTCATTTTGTTTTCGTAAATGGTGAGTTGGTTGATTTTGATGTATCTAATCTGCCCGATGGATTGATTTGTGCTCCGATCAATAATGCGATTTCTGAAGGGGGAGACAGGCTGAAACCCTACTTTGACGTCGATGCGAAGCGCCTTGGTGATGAGAAGTTTGCCGCTTTAAACGGTGCCGCCACCAACTATGGAATCTTCGTTTACGCTCCCAAAAACCTTGAGGTTGATGGTTCGATTTTTGTTCAGCATTACGTGAGTGGAGAATCTGCCCCGGTTTTTCCCCGCACTCTGATTATTGCAGATAACAATGCAAAAGTTTCGGTCATCGAGCGTTTTGAATCACTTGATGACTCCACTCCCGGTCTCTCGGTCGGAGTCTGTGATTTGCACGCTGATCACGGGGGAATCGTTCAGCACGTGTTGGTTCAGGATTTGAACAAGTCATCAAAGCAGGTCCACCTTGGCACCTCCCGTTCCGGTAAAGATTCGTCTATTAAATCGGTGATTCTAAATCTGGGTTCGGCCTGGACTCGAAACGAATCGATCAACCGTATGACTGAGGATGGAGCTAATACCAAGCTTTACGGTGCCAACCTGGCGAATGAACTTCAGGAATTCGACCAGCGAACTTTGCAGATTCACGATGCGCAGCACACCACCAGTGATCTTTTGATCAAAAACGCGCTCTATGACAAAAGTCGCGTGATTTTCGGGGGATTAATTCAGGTCCTGCCGGGGGCTCATCACACTGATTCTTATCAAAGTTGCCGGAATCTGATCGGTAGTGAAGAGGCCGAGATCAATGCCATGCCGGGTCTGGAAATTGATGCCGACCAGGTGCGTTGCTCCCATGGTGCCACATCAGGCCAGATCAGTGATGAAGAAATTTTCTACCTTCGTTCCCGCGGGATTCCAACGGATGAAGCCCGCCGCATTGTCAGTTGTGGTTTCCTTGCCGAGGCTTTTTCGAAGATTGAGAATCCTCAACTGGTCGAGTGGCTTTCGGGAATGATTGCTGATAAGTTTGATTCGATCTAGAGCCTACAAGGTTTTCACGTAGGCCCAAAGATCAGCGAGATCCGCATCGTTCAATCCCAGTAGCAGCCCCGGAGGCATCGGCGATGTGCTTTCCGGTTTGGAATCGATAACCTGTCCCTGAGACAGGTTAATCGTTTTTCCGGGTCCGGTTTCGAGGATGGTTTGATCGGGTGAACTATAGACAGGAACTCCGATGTGAGTCTTCCCATCGCGAGTTGAAATTTCTACCGCGCGATAGAGCTCAGAAATTGCCAGATTGGGGTTTACGGTATGGCGGAAAAAATCATCGCGGCCAAATCGGGCCGAGACCGCTTTCAATGATGGTCCGAGTCGGTTTTGTCCGCTGTGACAAACTGAGCAAGTCAGTTTGGTATAGAGTTGCTTACCTTTTTCCGGAGCGCCTGCCGCCCAATCAATCTCAGGGAGCCGCTTCAAAAATTCATCGGTCCCCTGTGGCCCTGCTAAACTGGCTATTTCTACAGACTCAGGGAATTCCTTTTGGGCGTTAGTGAGAGCTTCCTCGAGAGAGTTTGCGCCGATGAGGGAAAGCAGAGCCTGTTGGGTCGGACGGTGCTTTTGGCTTTTGATCAGCGAGATCAGAACCTTCCGGGTTTGATCAGCGCTACGGGGAAGGTCCCGTATTTTTAGTTTCTCTACTGCTTGTTCGACTACTTTCTCATCGCCGATTTCCATCATGTCGAATAGTCGGGACGTGTCATCGAAGACGTCAGCTTTAGTTACAAACCAATCGGCGAGAAGATGGCGAACCTGAGGTTGCTTATCCCATGCCTGTCGGATTTCAGAGACTTCAAGATCGGGGAGGTTTTCTTTTAATAGAGTCGTCCACGAAGAAGTCCATTTCTCTTTGGAATCGCGGATCCGATAATACATCTTTTCGGTAACCTCTTTTTTCAGGGCAGGATCGGGTATTAAATCCACATATCTGGAATGGTGGATTGAACTGCCGAACAGGGAATGTGACCACATCACTTCTTTACCAAGATTGGGTTCCTTTTCGCAGTGCACTTCAAATAGTTCACTGATTCTCAGCGGCCAGTTCCTGCTAGGATGGGCACCGGGGATTGCGGCTAATTTGGCGTCGATTTGCAAAAAAGCAGAGGCAATTCGCCAGGTAGCGATTGAGGTTCGCTGAGCGGGGATTTGAGCCATACAAAAGAGATAATGGAGGTCGTCAGTGGGGTGCGTATCCTCCCGCAGCGCCGTGGTGAGGTTTTCCAAGACCGGAGTGAGGTCCGTTTTCACGCAACCCAGAGTCCGGGCGAGCTCTTTGTAGTTTCGTGATCGCCAGGGCTCGACCAGTAGAGGTTTTTCCGGCTGGGACCAGAATTCGGCAAATGCTTCGGCGTCTTTGGTGAGGGCTTGCTCGGCTTTCACATCCATGTCGAAAAGCAGGGTCGCTCCAGATTCAGAGATAATTGCGTCCCTTAGCGCCTGAGAATCTTCGGAGGGGAGAATATTAAAACTGTAACCGGCATCAAATGCCCGGGGCTCAGGGCGGTGGTTGATGCCTCCCGAACTTTCCTGATACGCCCGATAAACCAGATGAAGGTCCTCCTGGTTTTTCAAAAACGTTCGAACGGTGTGAGGATGCTGAAGCTGGGGTTTGATCACGTTACGCCCCACCATCATTTGGGGTAGCGAGACGTTTCGGGTTTTCGTTTCACCCGGCCCATTTGGCGGGGAAATGCAGTAAACATTTCCACTTGTATTTCGTCCGCCACAGGCGACCCAGAGATTGCCTTTCGAGTCGACACCTAGATCAACCGGGGCAAATCCGCCTTCCGCTCCGGCTTTGGCGAAGATTTCGGGGCTCTGCTTTTTCAGCTGGCGTTCCTGTAGTAAGCCGGAATCATCAACCCACTCCAGCGGCGCGTAATAGATTCGTCCAAAAGTCCAGCAGGCAAAAAAGAGTCCTTTCCGGTAGTGCTCGGGGAACGCGTTGTGCCAATAGTACTCGACTCCGGTCGGGGAACCGCGTCGGGTTTCCGCGAGGCGATCAATGGTGTAGTATTCCGGTGTGTTGTAGGATTGTTTGTAACCCGGATTCAACCATCCGTGATGTCTCCCGAAGGCGACATCGAAAACACGGGTCGAGGCATACCAGGGCAAATGATGATCACGCTCGTTGTCCGAATCATAGGTGAAAAGGCGGCCATCGTCGCTAAAGGCGATGTCGTAAGGGTTCCGAAAGCCATGGGCGATCACTTCGCTGCCAGTTCCGTCGGGGGCGATGCGGATGATACATCCCTGATTCGGCTTTTTGATCAAAGGCGGCACCCCAATGAGGTTGGAATGCGATTCGTCGACTCCGGTGTTATTGCCGCAAACCACATAATACCAACCGTCCGGCCCTTTCCGGATACCGTGTGGACCGTGTTCGCCTCCTTTGCCGGTGAAATCGACGAGAACTTGCGGTTTACCGTCGGCTTTTAAATCGCCGTTCTCATCGACGTGGCGGATAACGGCATTGCTTTCCACACTGATGATCGAGTCGCCGTCGACTAGCAGGCCCATCGGTCCGGTTCGGACATTTTCGGTGAAAGTTTGCGCCCGATCGGCGATTCCGTCATTATCGGTATCGAGCAGAAATTTGATATACCCCGGTCCGCCAACACAGATCCTGTCATGATCGTCAATCGTCATTGACCAGATATCGTGAGCGAGGTCGTCACCGGCGAAGTGAGTGACGGAAAAGCCCTCGGGAACTTCAAATACCTGATTCTGTGAACTCGCGATACCTTGAGCCATCACGAGGAGAAGAAAGGTAAGCAAACTTCTCATGGCCAACTAGGGAATTACGATGCCGCCGGGGAGCGGTTTGGGCTTTTTGATTCGACGGTTAATCTGCTTTTGAGCATCGGGATCTTTCTCACGAATCCACAGGGGAACCGGGATATCGAGCTCTTCCTGAAGTACCAGGATTTTTTTGATCAGCGTGGGGAGGTGGTTATGGCTTCCCTCCCAGTAGAGATTTACGAGGTGATCGTAACCTTCCTTTTCTTTGCCGGGACATTCTGAGAGAAAGTAGCCATAGAAGCGATTCGCATACATGGGGGCTCCTTCCAGTCCCAGCATTTCTTTATACATTTTAGCGGTGCCGCAGGGATCTTTGATTTTCTCGCGGTAAACTTCCGCCATTTGCTTTCTGATCTCGACTGATTTAGGCAGGTTCTTCAGACCCGCTTCGCCTAACTCGATCGCATCGCGAGTGTACTCGTGGTAGAGAATTCGCTTTTCGATCTCAGGAAGCCGGGCCCGGGTTTCCAGCCAGGCGGGGGCATTGATTCCACGATGCCAAACCAAGTCTACCCAGTGAGATTCCTCGGTGGGCTCCAGGTAGGTTGCCAGAAGTAGAGATTTTCGGTTCGCATCCCAGTCAGCGTTGTCGAAGTGCCGGTAGGAATCGAGGAGGTATCCGGTCGCGACCAGGGTTCTGAGGCCGCCGAGCATGCCCATCAGGGCGGACTGCCCCATCTGCGCCATCGCGGAATGTCCGGGGGTGGGGAGGAGCATTCCGGCGGTGTTCATTTTCCGACGCAGCGAGTTCTCTACCGGACTGCGCACGAGACCGAATGCTGCGAGAATGAGCACGATCTTCAGCCAGTTGGGTAGTTTCGAGGGCATCGTTAAAATTCTTTATATAGAAAGATCATCAGAGAGATGAGCAGGAAGACAAACAGATATCCTCCGGTCAGAAATCCCATGCTCCACACCACACGGGGAACCACTTCCGCACCGATCACGATTCCTTCGCTGAAAGAGAAGAGCTGGAAGTCGGGGATCAGCAACTTGAATACTTTAGTCAGCATTCGGATGATGAGGTTGCCTTCGGTTTTGTGAAGCCAGAAATCGGTCATCATACCGTGAGCGTGTCCGATCAGGAAAAAGAAGATGCTGGTGATGATGGTGAAGAGTGAGCTCGAAGCAAAGGTCGAAATCAGGATCGTCATCACTGCGACAACTGAGGATTTGAGAAATGAGGCTAACGCGGCGACAGCTAACTCGGGACGGACTCCCTGACGTTGGATCAGTTTGACCTGTTCTTCGATTTCCGCCGTAGTGACATTCGGTGCGGCTTGAAGCATTTTGATTTCGTCCGCGATAAAACCGCTTTGTTTATATGCCAGCATCAGCAGGCAAAGAGTAAACATCAGGGCAAGTGAGGCGGCGATTAATACGAGGACCCCGAGTAGTTTGCCAATGAGGTATTCAATTCTCCGAACTGGTTTCGACAAAATGGTATAGAGCGTTCGATCCTCCAGGTCGCGGGGGATCAGCAATGCGGTTGCAACGATCGCATACAACCAGGCGAAAATATCCATGGTCCCGAATGATACTTTTTTGATCGTTTCGAGCTGGGACACCGATGAGGCGCTTTTGATATCTATATTTCCGATCGCCGCAACGAGGACGGCGAAAACGAGAAGGAAATAAAAGGTCTTCATCCGAACCAGTTGGGTCATGGTTCCGGTTGCGATGGTCCAGACCCGGCTCGGTGAGAACATCGGGATCTTGATCCGGGTTTCGGTAAACGTGGTCATGCGTCGGATTCCTTTCTACCTGCGATTTTCAAAAAGAGTCGTTCCAGAGTGGTTTTGGGATTGCCCTGTTCGGCTATGGAGGCGCCTTTCTCTTTGGCGACCAGTTTTTCGATTTCCTTGATCAGTGCAGGAGAGGCGTCCTCCAGCACAATCGAGTAGCGATTTTCGATTGAGACCAATTCTTCCAGAGTGCCTTCCTGCCGCATGCGGCCTTTGAAGATGATTCCCACATGGTCACACACTTCCTGGACCTGTTCGAGAAGGTGGGAGCAGAGAAAGACTGAGATGCCTTCTTCTTTGAGTTTGATAATCAGATCCCGAATCTGCCTTGAACCGACCGGGTCAACTCCCGCAGTCGGTTCATCGAGAATGACGAGTCGGGGGCGCTGGATGATGGCCTGAGCCAGCCCGATGCGCTGCAGCATGCCTTTTGAATAACCGGCGAGACGGCGCTTCCGGGCGCCTTCGAGATCGACCATTTCGAGCAATTCGCTGATTCGGTCATTGAGTGCCTTTCCTTTTAAACCGCAAAGTTTGCCGTAGAATTTGAGGGTCTCTTCGCCTGACAAATGACGATAAAAATAAGGGTTCTCCGGGAGAAAGCCGATCTCGCTGCGGGCTTTGATATCTCCACTATCAAGGCCGAAAACTTTGGCACTGCCCTCGGTTGGTGACATGAGTCCGAGAACCACCTTCATGGTCGTGGATTTCCCGGAGCCATTGGGCCCGATCAATCCGTAGACTTCGCCGGAATTTACCTGGAAGGACAGGTTATCCACCGCGACAACGTAGGAGCCCGCGATGCCCTTTTTAAAGACATTGGCTCCGGGAGATCCGGTTTGGAAAACTTTGGTCAGATTCTTTACTTCAACGGCCGGCTCACTCATAGTATTTAGTCGACAATCCGGAAGCCTTTGACACCATCCAGGTTTGCTATTTTAAATTCTTCCTGCTCCAGAATGTGGTGTCCCAGAGGACTGTTGTGGATTTCTTCGATGAAGGCTTCGATCTCTCCTTCTTCGCCCATGATCTGCAATTCGACACGCCCATCATCAAGGTTTTTGACGGTCCCAATGACGTCAAAACCTTTGGCGATTTGCTTGGTGGCGTAGCGAAAACCTACGCCCTGGACTCTTCCATCTAAGAGGTATTTCCGGGCAATCATTGTAATAATTTAGCTACAGGATGGCCTCATTATCCACGATTTTTTTGTTTCGAAGAGAAGAATCGAAACATTTTCGGGGACTGGTAACACAATGGTAACCGATTCGTAACGAATCAGCTTGGAACCTCGAAAGACGGGCCGGGTGCCGCCGGTTTCGGGGCGGGTTTTGACGGACGTCCTGCTTTCAAAATTTGATCTTTTTCCTCTACATCCCAGTCGTCGAGCACGGTGTCGTCGATGTGAACTTCTTCGTCTTCACAGGCGTAATCGGGTCCCAATACTTCCACCACGGTTGGATTGCGGTGTTCGTTGTTATCGGGAATGATGTAGTTGTCGACCAGCTGACAATTGTCGCTGTAGGGCTCTTTGGTCATCAAAAATTCGTGGAGATCTTTGAGCCGGTAGTGAGGCACGGTCGCATACATGTGATGCGGCAGGTGGTAGTCCATCCCGAAAGGGAAGACGGTGTAGCGAACCAGCGCATTCATCCGGAAAACCCGGGTGTTGGTGAGCCAGCCACGGTCGCCGTTTCCGTGTTGGATAACCTGGCGAAGAATCATGAAGAACGGAAAGGTGGTCGCCATGGGCAGATACCAGAGAACCGAGAAATAACGCAGCGCCATCAGTTCGGTAGTCATTTGGACGTAGCCGAGAGTCGACAAGAGAGCCGTGTAAAAACCGGTCTGAGCGATAAAGAGAAAACGTGGATGATAGACTGGTTTGATTCTCGCTTTGTCGAAGAAACGCTCCGCAAGAGTCGCCAGAATTGAGGCGACCACGAGCCACGCACTCACGTTCATGATCACCAGTTGAAGTGGCGACCCGTATTTCTGATTCACGATCAGCGAAACCACGAGAAAGATGAACATCCCGACACCGAGCCGTGAGGGAATGATCCCTTTTTGATCGGTAGACATCCGGTAAGGGCTTTTATCATGGGTTCCCACGGTGTTGTATTTGATCCGCGCAATGATGTAGCGGACCAGATCTGCGAGGAGTAACTGCCGAATCATCATCATGATGAAGTGGCGCTTTTTCACCGGGAATTCCATCCAGTGGCCGCTGTCTTTGAGAAGAGAAAAATCGGGGTCGCGGTCCGGATCGTTGACGAATTGATGGTGCGCGAGGTGATAGAGCCGAAACTGATAGGTCGACGTCATGATCGGAAACATGCAAAGCAGATCCGATGCCGCTTCGTTGAGAGTCCGATTTTTAAAAAGAGTGTGATGGACGGCTTCGTGCCCGGCTCCGGCAAACTGGTGCTGAGTTCCGCCTACCAGAATCATTGAGATGAGCAAAATCGGCAAATTCCACCAGGCGCTGTATCCGGCGGCCTGCTGATATTCGAAAAAGCAGATGGCTCCGACGATCGCCAGAATCGCGACGAGATAAGCTCTGCCGATGTAGAGAAAATTCGTGTAATTATCTGTTCCCAGATGCTTACGAAGTTCCTTTTTAACTTCCGGGTCTTTGCGAAGTGTATCCGCAGCCGTGTGGTTATGATTGCCGCTCAAAAATTATCAGGGAAAGTTGTTTATTTGGAGACGAAGAGGATGCCGTACTTGTTAGGGCTGAATATCGAGTTTCCCCCCATGCTATCAAGCAAAAACAGGATGTTTTTTAAAATTACGGGGTGAATATTTTAAATTTCACCACTTTGAATTCAGGCTCGTAAGCTAGTTACAAAAGTCATGTCACTTCTCTCAGTAATCCAAGACCTTCAGGACCAATTGATTGAGCGGTTCTGCTCAGAAAAGCGTCTCCTTTCGGCTTCCACACCCTGGTTTCCGGAAAACGAGCCCTTCGAAAACGTGGAAAAGTGTTGTTTGGAGCGAATTTTATTTTTTGAAGCCCGCGGATACTACCTTTTTCGGGAGCCGGAGATCGATCATGAACCCGGTGTTGGGCGAATTCGCATCGAAATGACCTTCAAGCCGACCGAGAATAATCGTTAAAGCGGACTGTACCCTGTACAGTTTCACAGTGTACAGGGCACAATTGTCCTAACCAAACACTGTATTTTCCGGAATGATTAAATTTCATTTTTAATCGGCTCAATCCTGTGATAACGGGATTGAGTTATGCCAAATTACTTGAAGGAGAGAATTGGTTTTGCCGGGAAGCCAGATAAGCCCGGGAAAACAGAGTCAAATCAGTTCGCAGATTACCTCAACCTCAAGTTCGCCGCCCGGGGCTATCCGATCGTTGGAGATGAAGAGGAGTTTCCTTTTCTCGAAATGGGAAAATCGCTGATTCTGAATTTCCAGGAGCGACTCCGACTGCTTAAAAGCCATCGCTGTCCCGCTGATGAGCACATCACCAAATGGCTTAACAAATACCTTGAGGGAACGGATGTGTTCCGGCCGAATGAAGCCAAGCTTCCCGACGCGCTTTATCTCGAAAAGCACGGTCTCTCCCGGATGCTATCACTTCCCGCCCGGGCCGATAAATTCGAGTCTGATATTGTTTCCAGCTATCGGACCTGGCAGGGCGTTTGCCATAACCCGGCCAAGGACCGGCGGACCACGAAAGGTGTTTTTCACGTTACCGAGGGCGGCTTGCCCATCGCTGCGGACAAATTGTCCGTTCCCCGCGAGACCTTTGCCCATCTGCTCAAAGCGGCTCTCAATCCACCTGAGGATCTGATGGTGCTGCCCTACACTTCGGAGGAGCCTGAGCCGATCAAAGCATTTGCCTCGATTCTGCTGCGCCCCGTAGTCAGTCCGGAAGTCCCTGGAGTCAGCGTTGAGAAAACGATGGAAACCCGTTTTTTTGCGCCCGGTAACCTGGTGAGTAACCTCGACTTTGTGGAGTCAATTTTCGGAAACGCCGGCGATCCCTTTTTACCGGAGAACGATGCGCGCCTCGATGTCGAACATTGGACGGGCCACACCGGTTGCGTGATTTTGGCTCCACATCTCATCAATCTGCGGAAGAAGGACGTGCAGCTGCCTCACATCAGTGAAGCGACGGATCGCCAGAAAGCAGAGGGAATGTGCTGGGAAAGCGAAGATGAACTCTACAACAACGGAGGTGCCTTCAAACTGACGGCGCGTGATTTAGACGGCGTCGTGGTGACATTGATTGCGGATAACTATTTCGGATATTGTAAGAAAGAGGTGAAGACTCAGCTCTCCTACGCGACGAATCTTTATGGGAACGTCGAAGAGGAACACGCCGGTGGTGCCCTCGTCTTCCCGAGCTTCGATCTGGGCGAATATTTCAACCTCAGCGAATTCCGCAAAGAGGTTGATCACACCTTCGATGAGGTACTGAAGAATTACGCTGATATCATGGTTCGCCAGCCGGAAGGCCATGGGATCGACAAAACTTACAACGACATCATTTACGTGCCCGAGGGCGTTCATATCGATCTTCACGAGCAGACCGTTTCGTGGGAGAATGCCTCCGGTCAGCAGCGGATTCAACTCCAGCCCGACACCACTTATGTGATGCCATCCGGCTATAAAGTTGAAATGCGGAAGCCAAGCGAAGGACAGCGCTGGCGACTCATCGGAACCAATGCGGAGGGCACCTTCTGCCACAAACCGTGTACCGTTTCCGGCGGCGGTAAGTCGGAGATTTCAAAATCGCTCGCCGATGCGATGCAGGAAGGTCCAGTCATCATGCCTGATTTTGATCGTGACATGTTTCTCGTCGACGAACTGTTGAAGCGGGATTACGGCGATCGCTACAAGGAATACAAGCCAACCGGAAAAGCGAGCCGGGCCATCCTCGATCCCGAAAGATCACTCGGTTCCGTGATTCGTCTCTTTTCCCAGAGCGATGAATTTTCCCCGGAGTATAACGAGTTTATTTCCACGATTCCACGCACCGTTCGCGACTTCATTTTTACCCTGAAAAGGTATTGGAAAGCGGATTGGGGCACTGAGTGGAGAAGCCGTTTCCACGTCGACAGTGTTAACGGTCAGCCCGGATTTCTGCTGAAGTATCGTCGGGCAAATGTCATGACCCGCTATCTCCGTGTGGGTTACTCGGGTGACGGATCATGGCGGATGTTTGGGCTTCGTAAAGATTTCTCCGCATCGACCAAATTGCAGCGCGAGGATGACATTACCGCCTCAGTGACAATTCCCGCTACGCAACTCGATGAGTCCTGTCTCCATCCCGATGTGAGGTTCCCGAGTTACAAATTCACGCAAAACTGTGAGTACCGCCTTTTCCAGCGTCCTGATGAAGCGATTCATCGCGGATATGACAAACAAACCGAGCTCGATTTCTCCAAAGGCGGAAATTTCTTTTCAAACTACCAGCCCAAAACACGGGAGGAAGGAAAAGAAATCGTGGCCGATGCGATTCGTTTCAATCAGTTCACCAAGCCGCTTAAGAAAACGCTCAAGAACTTCGCTGAAGCCGAGGGTAGTCCGGAATACTGCATCACCTCGGCGCATCCGAGAATTGTTGAAGGTAAGCCATCGGAGAACCCGAGGTATCTTCAGAATCGTCCCGATCTGGAAAATCCGAGAGGGGAGTACCTCGCCGAAGTGTGCGCGAGACTTTTCCGCCGTCTCGAAGCCTCTCAGCCTCTGCTGAATCCGGTTCACGCCGTGTTGCCGGGCCGTCGTAACAATCCGCCGAATTACGAAGCGGGCATTCGTCCTCTAGCCGTTTATGGTCCGATTCACTATCAGGAATTACCTGAGTTGTTCATGGACTTCATTGCCAGTCTCACCGGCAAAAGCCCGTCCACAACCGGAGCGGGATCGGAGGGAGCCCTCACGAAAGGCCCATTCAACGCGCTTCTGCCCATCATCGATCTTAACGCGGCTTTGCTTAGCTACGTCGTCAGCGGATACGAAGGGTTTTCGACCGCAGCGGGCTATATCGGTCCCAATTACCGGGTCGACCACGATGTCAGTCTGGTAGTTCCGGAGGTGTGGAGCCGGATGTTCCTCAATGAGCGGAAACCCGATTATTTGATCGAAAACGGTTACCTCGAAAAGCTGGAGGACTTCGAACACAATGGCGAACAGATCCTGGCAAGCCGACTGGGGTATCGCATCACCTCAGCTTTTGTGGTCCGCTTCTTCGGTCGGGTTTTCAATGAACCCGGCAGTGTCTTCACTCCGGATATGCTCCGTCCCGAGGAACAGGTCTATGATGATTACATCGATGGAATTAAAAACATCACCGAAACTCAGCAGAAGGTAGCTTTGGCTTACTTTGAGGACGGAAGTATCGACCTGGCGATCCCGCCATTGAAAGCATTGCTCCACGTGATGGCGTATGGCCATTGGGAAGGCAAGCAGGTGACCGATCCGGAGGTTCGTGAGCTGTTTGACCGGGAGAAAGTGTTAAGCAGCGATTGGTATCGCGCCCGCCTCGCGGCCAAAACCAATTTGCGGATTCGTGCTCTGAACGATCACATCGTGTCGCTCGAAAAATTTCTCGAAAAAGAGCACTACCAGGCCGAGGCCGATCGTCTCGGTTTGAGAGACCGGCTCGTAGGAACCCGTGCGTCACTGGCGAAGATCCAGAGCGATCCGGAGTCCTACACCGATTCTCTGGTCGGCTGTATCGGACTGCAGGCCGAGATGTTTGAGGGTTAAAAAGGCCTTGTGCGTTACGATTCGGTGAAGGGGAAGATCTGGTATTGACCGGAGAATCCCCTGGCACTCATAACTTCTTCGATGGCTTTTCGTCCCCGGGAGCCGTCGAAAAGCACGAGATCAATGTAACAGGCGGATGAACCCATCGCGCCGCCGAAGACGTGACCTGAATCGTAAAAATCGAGCCTTTCGTCGAGGGCATCCTCAATGGTGCCACGGAAGTGAACGGCGTTTTCTTCCGGAAGAATCGCAGCGGGAAGTTGCAGGAAGATCAGGTCGACTCCTGAGTCAGAAAGGGGGTGCTCAAAAGGGCCTCTCTGGCTGTTGTAGCTTCTGATGATGTCAATGTCCCGCGTGCTGCCGACAAAGATGTCGCTTCGGGGGAAATCTCCCTCCTGACCGTCCTGATTGTAGGTGCATCCCCAGGTGCGATCCTGACTCCAGTGGTGTTTCTCGAAGGTGTCATCAACAAATTCCGGTAACTCGCTCACCGGTATCGACTCAGTGAGTTTCCCGTCGCCGATTTCAATGGCTCCGATACAGCGGGATACGATGTCTTCGCCCAGAGCATCGTCGAGGAGGAGAAATAGGAAAGTGATCGCCTCATTTTCACCGATCTCAGCGAAAAGCGGGCTCCACGCCACGATGTCGATCGCCTCATTTTCTAGATCAATTTGGGGCGTGAGCCAGAGAGAGGCCGCGGTAACCTCGACTTTTCCCATCCGGACTTTGAAAACACCGGGATCGTGAGAGGCCTGTCGGGACGGGTAAAACGTCCAGCCTTCCAGTTGAGGCACTTTTGAATACCAGTAATCGACGAGAAAGCAGCGCGAAGGAATTCCCCCGGGGCTGATCGTAAAGGAGTGCCCTTCGCCATCCGGTCCGGGACCGAAAACCCAGCCGAGATCAGGGGAGAGATTACTAACCGCCTCACTTACCTCCGGTTGAATCGACGCGCCGCCATTCGATTCCACGGATTGATAGATCCGATCCGATTCGGTGGTCCACCAGTTCCAGAAGTGATCGACCCTCTCCCGATAGGAAAGAGTCGACGGCAAAGCGGTTTCCGGCTTTTTTTTGCGACGGAACCAGCTCATTTCGGATCAGAGCCGATTATCACTTTTTGACGATCCAGAAATTCCGGAAGGCGGTAGGATTGCCATGTCCCTGAATGTTGATAATGCTCTCCGGTTTTTCGGGGCGATTGCCACCGGCTCCGGTTCCTTTCGGCATTTCAACATCGTCGTGAATCAATACTCCATTGTGACGAACGGTGATTCTCGCGTTGGCAGTCTTTTTATCGCCTTCAAAGCGGGGTGCTGTGAAATCAATATCATAGGTCTGCCAGGTCAGGGGAGGAAAAGCCATCGGGACATCAGGCGTCTTGAATTTGTAAAAGCAACCGCACCACTGTTTGTTATCTGACTGAAGTTTGACTGCGTTGTTCTCTTTGTTGAAATCGAGTCCAAAGGTATCGAGCACCTGAATTTCGTAATTATTGAAAATGTAGACACCGCTGTTACCCCGGTCCTGGCTGCTCGGGGTGCGCCCGGGCTTGTAGGGAAGACGAAATTCGATGTGCATCGAAAAATCTTTGACTGGTGTGGTGGTCGAGGAACCGGCCCAGAGCAAACCGTCTTTGATTTCGCCTTCGATGTGTTCAGTTTTCTCTCCGTCGAAGATTACGAGAGCACCTTCCGGGGCTTTTTTACCCATGGTCGGGCTGGTGCGGGAATATTTTTCCAATCCTTCAATTACGGAGGGTAATTCGGTAGCGCTGACCACCTTGGAGACGAGAGCCCCGCCATCCCATCCTTCGTTGGGGAGACCACCCTGATAAGTCAGAGTTAAGTATTGATCGTTAGACATTGCCGCTACCTGAACCCCGAGCTTGTCGCCACGATATTCGCCCTGTATTGAGAACGACGGTGCTTCTTCCGCAGCTTTTGCCGGATCGGTCCAGACCGGGATGTTGTCCTTCTTTTTCTCGGCGAGCAGAAGAGACGAGATACCGAGAATGGTGATTGAAGTCAGTAAGGCGGATTTGGAAATCATCGTCCCAATAGACGGGATGTTCGTTAGGTTGTAAAGTCGATCGATCGCCCTACATTTGGCGAGATCATGGACCATCGGGAGCGAATATCGAGGTGGATGCTTGCTATTGGATTATGGGGCTGCGCCCTGTGGCTGGCTCGATATGGATTTAACAAACTCGAACTGGGATGGTTCTTTCCGGCGATGATTCTCGGGCTGATCGGTTTAAGCCGGGTGTTTCGCGATCTCATCGAACTCGCAGCAAAGCCTTTTACGATGATGATTGACGCGATTGTTTTTCCAAAAATTCACGGAGGGAAGCCACCGCCGAACTACAAACTGGCCGAATACTATCTGAAAGAGGGGCGATGGGAAGAGGCTGAAGAGGAATATCGGATTATCATTAAAAATCACCGGAAGGAAACTCAGGCCTATATCGCTTTGATGCGATTGCTCTTCGATATGCGGGAGAGTGATGAAGCAAAAAAAGTGTTTCAAAAAGCCACAAAATATTTACGTAATCACCCCGAATGTCTTAGCGATGTTGAAATGGAATGGCATCGTCTTAAGGCTAAAAGTTTCCCGATTTAATTTATGAATAAAGTTCGCATATTTACGCTGTTTCTCCTCCTTGCTGCCGTGGTCGGGCTGGTTGTCTACGCGTTATCGAGCGGCCTTTCGATGATGTATTGGCTGGTCCTCGCGTCGCCAATGATTTTGCTCCTCCTGCTCACGATTTGGTATGCGCTTCTCGGTTGGGGCGATCTGGCGAAGCGGCTTTCGGTGTCGGGGATCATGTTTCTCTCATTGATCCTGATCACGGTCGGTGTTCGGTATTTGACCCGGTATGAAGGGTCTGCTTCGGGATCTTCAATGCCCCGGTTGGTTTGGAAATGGTCGGAGGAGAAAGTGCCCTCTGAATCGATCGAAACCAAAGTTAATGAAACGGCGGTCAATCAGACGATCGAGACAGAAGCGCAAAATGCGGCAACCAATTTTCTCGGGCCGGGACAGGACGGAATGTGGGAAAGTGTTCCCTTTGCACTGAACTGGGATGTTAATCCACCCGTCGAACTGTGGCGGAGACCGGTAGGCGAGGGGTGGTCAAGTTTTGCCGTGGCAGATGGGAAAGCGGTCACGCTGGAGCAAATCGGTGACGACGAGCACATCTCCTGTCTTGAGTTGCTGACGGGCAGGGAATTATGGACTCAGAAAGACCGGGGAGTCAATTTTGTAAAATCGAAAGAGGGAGCCCCCGGTGCCGTGATGGGTGGTGAGGGTCCCCGATCCACCCCGACAATTTATCAGGATAAAATCTATGTAATGGGTTCAACCGGAAACACCAGATGTCTTGAGCTACAGTCCGGTGAGGTGATCTGGGAACGAAATGTGATTACGGATTACGCCGGGTTGATCCCTAAGTGGGGCAAAAGTAACTCACCGCTGATTCTGGAAAAGGAGGGGCTCGTTGTTGTCACCGGTTCGGAGGTTGCGGGAGTGAATATTATTGCCCTGGATCTGCTGACCGGGGAACCGAAGTGGACTTACGAAACGGAAGGTTCCAGCTACAGCACGCCTCGGATTCTTACCATGTTGGAAACCCGGCAGGTGGTAAGTGTCAACGCGAATGATGCCTGTGGTCTCGATCCCTCCACTGGCGAAGAACTATGGAAATACGAATGGTCCGGATCCTTTCCCAAGGTTGGCCAACCCCTTCCAGTTGGTGATAACCGGATTCTACTCACCGCCAGCTATGGAGTGGGTAGCCCGCTCATCGAACTTGAGAAGACGGGGGATAAATGGTCGGTCACTCAGCTGTGGAAATCGACGAGAATGAAGACAAAATTCAGCTCGGCTTCGATTCTCGGCGGGTATGCCTACGGGATCGATGAGGGCCGGTTGGCCGCGATTGATCTGGAAACCGGGGAGAAAGCCTGGAAGCGTGAAAAATACGGATTCGGTCAGCAACTGCTGGTCGAAGATCATCTCATCATACAGACAGAGCCGGGCCCGGTTGTGATCGGCAAACCGACGCCGGAGCAATTCAACGAGATCGCGAGGATCGAGGCCCTGTCATCGATGACATGGAACTCGCCGGCCCTCGCGGGACGTTTTCTGCTGGTTCGTAACGATCGGGAAGCGGTGTGCTTTTTACTCCCTGAAGATGGTGGAAATTGATTGCTTTTCCCGCCGCGTTTATTATGGATGGTAGCGTCAGGAACGCGGCCTTCCTAACCGAACTATGAACACACTCAAACTAGCAGTCCTCTGTGGCTTTTCGATTTTTATGCTTGGCTGTACCGACCAGTCCAACCTCAGTGTGGGTGGCGTTCCGGCGGTTTTTATGAAGTCATCGGGTCCCAGTGAGAATAAATACGTGGTCAGCAAGTTCGATCCGACTCATATCGAAACCCCGAGAACTCGCGGGCAGGTTAAGTTCGGAATGAACATCGAGAAAAATTTCAAGCCGTCTCCCAAGCCGAAGCGGAAGCTGCCGAAAAAGAAAGAATTTAAAGATCCCGTTCCTGACGCGATCAATTCCTTCCGCAGGTCCCGGTAGGCGGAATCAGAATCCATCATTGCGCTGTATTTTCTGTTCTGTCCGGATGTAGCTAATGGCAGGGTGCCGCATGGTGTCCCTGTTTAATCGTTTCTCTATTTCCGCGCAGGGAGCCCATTTAATCGCTCTGCTGACGGTGCTTTCCGTTTTTGACATTGTGGCAACATTGCTCGGGCAACCGGGGGAGTATTGGAAGGGTGACTATTCGGCTGCAGTAGATGCGAACCCTATCGTAGTAGTCGCTTTGACGATCAGTCCCTATTTATCTATCCTGGGCGGAATCCTTTGGTTTGGTTTTATTAGTCTGCTGATGATGACCCTTTCCCCGGTGTGGCGGCGGCAATGCTATTTGTTTCTCTGTATCGCCCACTTGATTTTCATCTGGGGCTGGATTGTGAGATGGGATTTGCGCTGCGGCATCGTATTTGGATGTGTCGCTGTCGGGGTGGCGAAGCTGATGCTCCGGCAATACGAAAATGATCTGAACCGTTAATTCGGTTCTATATTTAGTTCATGTCGTAACTATAAAGAATCGGTGATTAACTTTAGTAGTTTTTTGAAATTTATTGGTTTCCCCATGTGATGGTGAAACCCTGCGTCGTGACATGCTTGAACATCTTTAGTGTCGGTTCGGCCTGTCAGTGCGATAAAGGTTGTCTCGTGCATGTCTGCCATCTTCTTTAGTTGGTCCAGAACTTCAAAGCCATTGGTATCGGGGAGTGTTAGATCAAGAATGACGAGCTTTGGTAGAAACTCCTCTGCTCGGGTGATACCTTCTCCACCGGTGTGAGCGACAATTGCTGAGATGCCCCGCAGTTTCAAAAGTTTTTGCAGACCTTTGGCGGCGTCCTCAGAGTCTTCGATGATTAAAACGGCCGGGTTATCTGTAGTGGCTGTTGTGGCCCGTTTGTTGAGATGGGTTTTCAGGGTCTCAAGAAGAGCTTTTCGATCGATCGGTTTACTCAGGTAAGAGTCGCAACCGCTTTGCAGGCAGCGATCCATATCTCCGTGCATCGCGTCTGCGGTCACTGCAATAATCGGTGCGTTGTAACCGGTTTCCCTGAGCCGTTCCGCTGCTTTATACCCGTCCAGATTAGGCATTTGCATATCAAGCAGGATGGCATCGGGAAGACTCGCCCCGTTTCCACGGGTATGCTGAATTCTGTCCAGGGCATCCTGACCATCAACCGCCTCTTCAACGGTGGCACCGGCGGAGCGGAGGATCTCTCCAGCCAGTTCCCGAATGTCCGGGCTGTCATCAACGATCAATACCCGACAACTCAGCTTCGGAAGTTTTTCTACTTTTTCGAGTTTGGGTTCGAGGTCTACGCAGGTATCAGGATCGATTAACGAATGACTGTCGACCGGACCCGGATCGATTGTGAAAGTAAAGGTGCTCCCTTTACCCAACTGACTGGTCACGCTGATCTTGCCTCCCAGCATAGTGGTGAGGCGATGCGATATCGCAAGGCCGAGTCCGCTTCCCCCAAATTCCCGAGTCACGGATGTGTCTCCCTGGGTGAAAGGTTTGAATAGTTTTTTCTGCTGCTTCTTTGTCATACCGATGCCGGTATCGGAGACTTCGAACTGCAAACGGGGCTCCCCGTCTGTGATATAGCGAACCGTCAAATCGATTCTGCCGCTGTGGGTGAATTTGATGGCATTACCGATGAGGTTCACGAGGATTTGCTTAAGTCGCTTGGAATCGCTCTCGATCTCGGCGGGGATCGGACCGTCGTAATGTACATTGAAAGAGAGATCTTTTTCCCCGGCACGGACATACATCATCGACCGGACGTCCGCAACGATCGCCTGAGGGGCGAAGCGATCACTGGATATTTCCATTTTACCGGCCTCGATTTTGGAGAGATCGAGGATGTCGTTGATAATCTCGAGGAGGAACCGGCCATTACGTTTGATGGTAAGCAAATGGTTCTTCTTCTCCGGATTGACCTCCAGATCGAGCAACAGATCGGTGTAACCCAGCACGGCGGTCATGGGAGTCCGGATTTCGTGGCTCATATTGGCGACGAATTCCGTTTTGGCGATGCTGGCAGCCTCCGCGAGGCTACGGTCTTTCTCTAGGATGGCTTCGTATTCCCGTTGCTGGGACGTATCGAGTAGGGTGCCGATGATCAAATGGGGACGCCGTTGATCACCCTCTCCTTGATAAATCGTTCGTGATTGCATGCGGACGTGTCGAATTTCGCCGTCGGGTCGGATGATTCGATGGTCGTTTCTATGATCTGGATTGTCGAGATCAGTGAGGATCGTTTCCATCCACTCGTTTAGTTGTTCACGATCGTCGGGGTGAACAAAATCAGGGACGACTCCGATTTCCGGACTTGGGTTTTCCTCTTTTGGTATCCCGAGAAGCTCCTTCATCTCATCGGACCAATGAACCGTTTTTAAGTCGAGATCAATTTGGAAGGTTCCGAATCCGGCCGCACCTGCAGCGATGCGGAGACGTTCTTCATTGAGACGGATGGCGTTTTCGTTTTCTTTCTGCTCGGTGATATCCCAATTCAGACCAGTCAGGAGAGTCGGCGGGCCATCATCTCTCTGAATCCAGTTGCCTGCCGCTGCCAACCACCTGGTCTTACCATCCGGGGAAGTGATGCGAAATTCATCGCTGTATTCGATTTCTCCGGCCCGGCTTTTTTCGACGATTTTTTCCAACTGTTCGCGATCGTCAGGGTGAACCAGAGAGAAGAAAATTTCCCCGGTGGATTCGGTGTGGTGAGGCAGTCCCAGAACATCGCACCAGTCCTCGTCCCAAACCGCTTTGTCAGTTTCGATGTCCCAGACAAAGGCACCCATCTTGGCCGACTTCATTGCTAACGCCAATTGCCGGCGGTTTTCGGCGAGTTCTGCCAGAGCGAGTCGTTCTTCCGTCTCGTCCCAGTTGACTCCGTAGATTTTTTCGACCTTATCGAATTTATCCCGGGTGACTTCCCCCATGCCGCGAATCCATCTTATGTCACCATCCGGGCGGATAATTCGGAAGCGCTGATCATAGCTGCTTCCTCCACTGGTGGTCCGATTCCAGGCGTCTCTCAATTCTGCGGCATCGTCTGGATGAACGTTCTTAAAAAATAATTCGGTGCTTGGTTCGAGTTCCGCCGAAAGACCCAAAAGAGCGAACAGTTCCGGCGTCCAGAAGCTATGTTGCGGAGTCCACTCCCAGGCAGCAAGGCCGCCAGCCTTGAGCGCCATCGACAAGCGACGCGCATTCTCGTGTAGTTCGGCTTGAAAGTGAATCCGGTCAGTGATGTCACGAACCGCAATGGTGGAATGGTTCGGCACGGGAGGGTCCTGATCATGATCGAAGAGAAACTGTTTCCGGACATCCAGCCAGCGCTGTTCACCATTCTCCAGCAGAATGCGATGTTCGATTGCCATAATGTCGTCGACGCCGGCTTCCAGATATTCTTCAACTTTTGACTGCACGGCCTTTTGGTCGGCAGGATGAATCATCTCGTGAAACTCGGATCGGGATATCTCCATGGCTTCCTCACCCTGCCCGTAAATTCGGGCTGCTTCCGGGCTGAGAAGTACGGTTCCTGTGGTGTAGTCGATGTGGGCGAGTCCGGACTGTGCGATTCCAATTCCAAGTCGCAGCCTTTCCTGAGATTCCCGCAATTCGACTTCGTGGCGTTTTCGGTCGCTGATATCGACTCCGGATGCGATCAAATATTCGATTTCACCGTCATCCGCGAAAACCGGTGACATCATGAAATCGATCCACAGCCTGTCGTCGGGTCCACCGAGACCGGCTCCAAAAAGTTGAACATCGAAGCGAACCGTCTCGCCGGCAAACGCCTGCTCCATGGTGTCTGCGATTTTTTTGGTGACGGACTCATCGTAGGTCCACCAGGCACAATCAGCGAAGTTCCGTCCGATGACGTCTTCGCGAATTAAACCGGCGATGCGAAGGGAATCATCATCAACCTCCAACAGTTTGCCGTCGTTGTTGATCAGGGCCACGAGACCAAGCTGGTTGTTAATGACCTTTCGCAGATGAGCTTCGCGGGAAACCAGTTCCGTTTCCCATCGCTTTCGAAGAGTGATGTCCTGTACCTCGATGACCGTTGACACAGGTTTGCCATTTTCAAAAATAGGACTGGCGGCACATAGTACCGGAAAGGTGCTGCCATCTTTGCGAAAAAACAGATCTTCGTGGGCCCGCACGCTGTTGTCCTCAGGGAGTGCGCGATCGATGGGGCACTCTTCCATCGGATAAGGACGACCGTCGGGGTGATGATGGTGGACCAGATAGTGGAGAGGCGCGGATCGGAGTTCCTCCTCGCTGTAGCCGGTCATTTCGATCCATATTTGATTGCAGGAAATCACATAGCCTTTGTCGTCCATCATGACGAGGGCATGAGTCGAGTTTTCAGCCATAGTCCGGACGAGTTCATCACTCTTCCGAAGTTGCACTTCTGCTGCCTTACGATCACTGATATCGATACCCGAAGCGATGACGTAATCGACACCCCCGTCTTCGTTGATGACGGGTGATAACATAAAATCGATCGGGCATATTTTGCCGTCCAGTTCGGTTTCTGTATCATAGCGAACGATCTCTCCGGTGAGAGCCAGCTCGACATCTTCCCGGATTTGATTAGAGATCGCTTCGTTGTATTGCCAGTTTTTGGTTTCCCAGAACTTTTTCCCGATGTAATAGTTTCTGGGTAAACCGCTGGCTTCTACCGCTTTGGCATTGATCTCGGTGATGATGCCTTCGGTATTGATCAATGAAACAAGCGGCAATTGGTTATCGATCACGCGGCGTAGTTCATTTTCGCTTTTGATGAGCTCGATTTCGCGCATCTTCCGCTCAGTGCTGTCGGAGACGATGCCGAAAAAGTCTTCCAGTTTACCTTCCGAATCGAGATTGGCGACGCCGTGAGCGCTCAGCCATAGCACTTCACCGTCCGGACGGTGAACGCGATACTCTTCATTGTATCTACCACCTTCCCGGATAACTTTCTGTATCGCCGCCGCAACACGATCGCGATCTTCATCATCCATTCTGGCTACAAACTCGTCGAGGAGAGGCTTCTCTGTTGGCTCAAAGCCGAACAGCGCTTTTAATCCCTCACTGACCGTGGGTTGATTTGCGTCGACGTCCCAGTCCCATACGGCAGCCCGACCGACTTTCAGCGCCAAATCAAGTCTTGCGGCGGCATCGGCGAGTAGTTTTTCTTTCTCTTTGCGGTCTGAAATATCGACTCCCGATGGAATGAAGTGGGTGACTTCTCCGTGCTCGTCGAAAATCGGGGCGAGCATAAAGTCGACCATGATGGTCGAGTCACCCGTAGTGCGGACCGGCACATCATACCGGACGGTTTCGCCGTTGCGAGCCCGCTCGATCGTCTGTCTGAGTTGGTTTGCGACGTCTTTATCCCAGGACCACCAGTGACACTCCCAGAAAGGCTTACCGATAACGTCGTCCCGGGAAAGATCGGCCACTTTCAGAGCGGTTTCATTCGCATCAATCAGGATACCGTCCTTATCAAGAATCCCGACCAGATTTAACATGTGATCAATGACGCGGCGCAGATCTGCTTCCCGATCGGCCAGTTCCAACTGGCGCTTTCTCTGCTCGCTGGCATCTATGGCAACACCTACTATTCGCAGCGGCCTGCCGTTATTATCCCGCTCGATTAATCCCTTACCGTGGGTCCAAATACTGCGTCCGTCCTGTCCGTGGACGACCCGAAACTCTACTTCATAAAGTTCGGAGATACCGGCCAGGCTCTTCTCAATTACTTTTTCGACATGCTCGCGATCATCTGGATGAATTATGTTTATAAATCCGGCCAGCGAGCTATCTATCGTTTCGCTATCGTAACCGAAGGTATCAAGAAGCTGCTCTGTCCATACTATTTTGTCGGAAATGATATTCCATTCCCAGGCGACTTGATTCGACGCAGATAGTGCGAGTTTAAGTTTCGTCTCGCTTTCCCGCAGTGCGGAGACATCAGAAAATGTGACGACGATACCGTCGGTTTGACCAGTATGGGATAAGTAGGGTAGAACCCGCCGAATATAGGATTTTCCGGAGTGCGCGGTAACTGTGTGCTCAACTAAGTCACCTTCTTTGAGCGACTTGGGGTCGGGCAGCGTGGGCATGTCTATGATGGCGGGAACGAACTTCTCCAGCGGCCTACCCATATCAGATGGTATCAATTCATATATCTCACTGATAGCCGGAGTGAAACTTCGAATCCTCAGTTTTTCATCCAGGAACACGGTCGCGATCCGGGAACTGCGTAACAAATTCTCGAGGTCGTCTTTAGCCCTCACCACCGCGTCGCTACTGGCGCGGATTTCCTCTTTCGACGTCTCCAGTTCTTCGTTGGCTGACTGCAGCTCCTCGTTCATGGAGAGGAGTTCCTCGTTACTGCTTTTGAGTTCCTCGTTGGCCGCTTCCATATCCTGCATGGTCCGGTCTAGATCGAGGCGGGTTTGCTCCAGTTCCTGCTCCATCTGCGCCACCACGGACTCGGAATCGGGGTGAAAGTCTTCATGTGCAGGTGCATCGAGATGGTCGCGATCGACAGGTAAACCCACATCATTGAATACCACGAGATGCAGCGGCTCGTCGGAGCCCATTCTCGGCATCGGTTGGACCGTCAGCATGACCCGCTGAATCTGATCGCCTACGCGGATGGATAGATTGCCATGGTCGACCCGGCGCCGTGTTTCTTTTGCTTCGGCGATAGCGGCACGCAGTCCGATTCTCAGCCCGTCGACCGCCATTCGGATGATGTTGTTATGGTAGTCACCACTTCCGATGCGAATATACTTCTCCACGTCTGCGGAAGAGTTTCGGATCTGACCCGTTTCGTCGATGACGACGTATTTCGGAGCAAATTCATCAAGAACCACTCTTTGGGCCAGGGCGGTGAGATCAGTTATTTCCTCTGCCGAAGCGGGGCCTTCCAGAATTGAGGACTGCTGATTTTGCCGAACATTAATGGAAGGGGCATTGGGGATCGCCGTGCCTTTGCGCCGGGAGATGCGGTTGCGCGAATCAATCGTATGAAACAGTTCCCCATGGGATGAAATATTCTCGCTGGGGCCGAGGAAGAGATAGCCTCCGGGACGTAGCGCAAAGTGAAAAAGAGGGATCAGTTTGTTCTGCAAATGTGAGCCGAGGTAGATCAACAGATTGCGGCACACAATCAGGTCCTGCCGGGAAAATGGAGGATCGCTGATCAGGTTGTGCGATGAAAATAATACGAGCTCACGAATTTCCTTAGTCACATGATAGTGTTTACCGCGCTTTACGAAGAACCGCTGCAACCACTCCGGAGGGATTTCTTCGGCGATACCTATCGGATAAACTCCGGTACGTGCAATTTGCAACGCGCGTTCGTCAATGTCGGTGGCAAAGATCTGCACTTCGCACGGTTCGTCCAGCTCGTCCATCGCCTCCCGACATAACATCGCCAAAGTATAGGCTTCCGAACCATTGGCGCAGCCAGCGCTCCAGATCCGCACCGCGCTGCTCGACCCGCGTCCTTCAAATAACTTCGGAAGAACTTTTTCCTTTAACTGCTCAAACGCATCCGGATCCCGGAGAAAGGCGGTCACGCCGATAAGAAGTTCACGGAAAAGAGTTTGCACCTCCTCCTCATCGCGATGCAAGTGATCGACGTAATCTTCAACTACGGTTAACTTTAATACCTGCATCCGGCGCTGGATGCGGCGTACCAGCGTATTAATTTTGTAGTGCTGGAAATTGTGGTTGGTTGCCTTCATCAACCGCTCGGCTATTGTTGGGATCATCTCTTCGATGCTATTCCTCAACTGCTTAGGAGTGGTTTTGATCTCAAGCGCCTCGAGATGGCTGGCATATTTGAGCAGTTCTGTCGCGATCTCCCGAGGCGATCGAACGTAGTCGGCTACGCCATTGGAAGCGGCGCTGCGGGGCATTGAGTCGAAGGTCGCTGACTCCGCATCCTGCGCCAGAGTAAACCCTCCGGCGTCACTGATCGCCTTCAACCCGAGGGTGCCGTCACTTCCGCCACCCGAGAGAATGACCCCAATTCCGCGATCGCCGAAATAGTCTGCGATGGCTTTAAAAAAATGGTCGATCGTGCCCGGTTGTCTCTCATCATCCGGGTTTGCGATGTAAACCGCCCCGCTTTTAAGGCCTAATAATTTCTGTGGGGGACTGATGTAGAGATGGTTGGGCTTCAGCGTCCGTCTGGACTTGATCTCAACGACTTTCATTTTCGTAGAGTTTTGAATCAGCTCCGGCAATAGAGACTTTGAATGGGGATCGAGGTGTTGAATAAACACCACGGCTATCCCCGGTGAATCCCCCAGTCCTTTTAGCAACTCTTGCACCGCTTCCATGCCCCCGGCGGAGGCCCCCACGCCCACCACGATGGGGGATTGAGGATTGCGGGTCGTTTTGGTGGAGTTTTTTGCCATTCGAGAATTTTCGCCGGGTCACGCTGGTGCGAATTTGAGAACAACTATTCTACGACAATGGGCAGTGGTTAGGAAACGAAAAACTCTCCCTGTCAGAGAGTAATCGGAGGTGCCACCGGGTTTTGAAACCGCTGCCCCCGGTCCATTTTTATCCTGTCAGGAGCAAATTGATCGCCGTAAAAAGATAGAGGCTGCGAAGTTTCTCCTTCGCAGCCCCTGCAGGTAAAATTATCTTTCTGTGAAACGCAGCACCGGCTAACGCGATCGTCCGGGTTTTATATATTACCCGAACAAAGAAGTCACCGGTTGTCCTTTGTCAGCCACTGTAAACGGCCGCATGCTGGGACTATATAAAATCTGATCGAGCGGAAGGCCCAACGCATAACCAATCGTCGCATTGAGATCGGGAATGTTGACCGGGTTTTCGAGGATTTTAGCTCCCCGATCATCGGTTTTGCCTATCACGGTTCCACCTTTGATGCCGCCGCCGGCGAGCATACAGCTGAAGGCCTGTGGGTGGTGATCCCGGCCTTCGTTGGTGTTGATTTCCGGAGTCCGGCCAAATTCGGTAGCGAGAACGACGAGAGTGTCGTCCAGCATGCCGCGACGCTCGAGGTCCGAAAGCAGGGCGCTGAGCGCTTCATCAAGTACTTCGGCCTTCTCGGGGAGTGTGACAAAGTTGGAGTTGTGGGTGTCCCAACCGTTGAAGGAAACTTCGACAAAACGAACCCCGTGTTCGACAAGTCGGCGGGCGAGAAGACACCCCTGACCAAAGCGGTCGTTACCGTAAGCTTCTTTCAGCGAATCGGGTTCTTCGGAAAGATCGAAGGCTTTCAGGTCGCGACTCTTCATCAAAGTGATCGCGTCTTCATACATATCGGTGTAGGCGCGGACGTTTCGTTGATCGTACTTTTCGATAAAGGGTTGATCGAGTTTCTTGGCGAGATCGAGATGGAACTTGAAGCGGTCTTCCTCCATCCGCATTTTGCCGTTCCTAAGTCCGCCTTCGGGATCGGTGAGCGCAACCGGGGAAAGTTTGCTTTCGAGGAAGCCACTGCCGGGGTGATTGGAGTCACCTCCGATTAGAACGTTCGCCGGAATTTCGGGATTGTTTTTGCCCTGAAATTTCAAAGTCCAGGCGCCCATCGCGGGATGTTTGATCGAACTACGCATTTCATAACTGGTATGCATGTAGTAGTTGCCCTGTTTGTGTGCGCCCTGGGTTGATGTCATGGAATTGATCACCGCCAGCTTGTCGGCGTGTCGTCCCAGTCGACTCAGGTAGTCGGTGAAGTGCATGCCGTCGACCGGGGTATTGATAACCCGGTTGGGCCCCATCACCTCGGTACCCGGTTTTTTGGGATCAAAGGTATCGATATGGGACATACCCCCACTCATATACAAGTAGATAACCTGTTTGGCGGTAGGCAATTGTTTGAGTTGTGAAGCGCCGGCTCCGGCGGCCTGGAGGCCCTTCGGAAGGTTGGCCAAAGCGCTCACGCCGAGGAAAGTTTTTGCAGCACGATTGACGAAGTGACGTCTTGAAATTTCGCTTTGTTTCATGAGGAAGAAATTTGAGTCGTTTAGTTGACTGTACCCTGTATACTTTTGGACTGTACCCTGTACAATCGTTAGTTAATGAAGAGGAACTGTCGGGTATTGAGAAGTGTCCAGGCGATGCCTGAGTTGGTTGCGGATTCCGGGTCGGATTTCCAGGCTTCAGTAAAGATTTCCCGTTCGGTTTTGCTGGCGGGGCGACTGAACATAGTCAGATAGACATTATCGAGTCGCTCTTTGAAATTGGCGCCTTCTTTCATTCCCCGGGAAAAGACCGAAAAGGGATTTGATACCGCGAAGGCTACATTGCCGTTTAGCATCGTGAGGGCCTGTGTGACGGATGCCTGGTCATTTGCGTTGTCAATCAACTCACGGTCGCTCTGCCCGAATTCCCTGAGGAAGTGTCCGCCGGGAGCGGGTGAGGGGAGGTCGGAGGCGCGCACCATATCCTGGCTTACCTTCTTAAAGGTATTGTATGTCTTGCGATTTTTCTTAGTGACATTCCAGTCTTCCATTTCCTGTAGTGCTTCGGCCACTTTTTTCTTTTGGAGTGCATCGTTCTCATCGGCCATCATGGCGCGGACGAGCTGGCGAATGACGCCGCCTTTCTCATTGATAATCGCGTCCATCCCTGACATGACATCGCCATTGCCCTGCGCGGTCGCAGTCGCGATAAGATCCTGGAAGAATTCGTCGGAAGGACTGCCTGCTTTACCGGTATCGGTTGTGGCGACTTCGATCGCATCACGAAGGCCACCGAGGTAGACTTTCTGTTCGATTGAATTGGCGAGAGCGCGACGGGCATCGCGAACCTCGGTTGATGCCTCTCTGATTTTCTGTAGATCGTTAGTCTCGCGGGCTGCGGTCAGTTTTTCGACGGCGGCATCAATCTGCAGGGACAGGTCTTTCTGGATACTGAGCACTTCGATTCCATTACGGAGGTATTGTTTCGGGTTCTGATTATAGACCGCTTCACCGACCATCTGGCGGCGGAGAATTTCCTCTTTTCCTTCGAGTTCCCACTCCGCATCGGGGCGGTCGGGGTTTTCACGGATCAGGGCGACAATTGAGTCCCAGGCCTGTTCGGCGCTCATCCGTCGAAGTATCGGACCCTGAAAGAAATAAGGGGTTCCGGTAGGGATTTCTTCAGTTGTCGCTTCTCTCTGATAGGTTTTCGATTTGTATATCGCCGCGAGATAGGCCTTCATGTCGTAGTTTTTCTCTTTAAGGAGATTTTCCAGATAAGCCATTAACTGCGGGTTGGAGGCGGAAGTGTGATCCTTCATATTATCGACCGGCTCAATCAGGCCGAGTCCGAAGGCTTTTTTCCAGAGACGGTTCGCCATCACGAGGGTGAACCGGGGATTCTGAGGTGACGTAAGCCACTCAGCAAAGGATTCCGAGGTTGGTTTCGACGGGCTGATCACGGCTTCGTTACCCATGATAGCGGCGGGTTTTACGGAGCTTTTCGGTTTGGCATCGTCATACTGATAATCGTGAGGAAGTTTTGGGAGCCGGTTGGTTTCCACAACGTTGTTAAAGCGAACCGGTTTCAGAATCTCGCTGAAGGCGCGACGCAGCTCTTTCTGCTTTTTCTGATTCATCTTCTCCGGCATTTTACCTTTTGCCCGTCCGGGAAACTGATTAGTAGTTGTCATGCCATAAGTGAAAGCCGCGAGGTGGTAATAATCCATCTGGGTCCACTTATCGAAAGGGTGGTTATGGCATTGAGCGCATACGATCTGAGTTCCGAGAAAGACCTGTGCGGTCATCGCGGTACTGTCGAGAGGCATTCCGTAATCCCGAATGTAATACCCGACGGCTCCGTTCTCCCAGCTGTGGCCGGTGGCGGTGACCAGTTCGCGAACCATCTCGTCGTAGGGCTTATTTTCGCGAAGAGCGGTTTTGATCCAGTTTTCGTAGGCGCGGCCCGTTCCGGAGCTCAGATTGATGCCGGTAATTGCGGTTCTCGCTCTGAGCAGATCGGCCCAGAAGTGATAGAAATTAGAAACATAACCGTCTGAATTGAGGAGTTCGTCGATGAGTTGATCGCGTTTGTCTGCCTGCTCTGAGTTCAGGAAGTTCAATGATTCTTCCCGGGTCGGAATTCGTCCCACGATATCGAGGTAAATACGACGGACAAAAACCTCGTCGCTGGCCGGTTCATTGGGCGTCAGTTTTTGAGCTTTCAGCCCCTCAGCGACGAGCTCGTCGATCCGGGTCTGAGGTGTCACCCCGGAACCGGCCGCTTGGACCGCTCCGGCAAGCATGATAGATAAGACAGTGAGTAGGAAAAGTTTCATAGAGATAGGCAGGATATGAACCCCTGACGGGATGAATAGTTCCGCCAAAATCGACAAACTCCATTACTTAATCGCGCCTCCCGGGACACGGTGTTTTGGCCTACCAGGAACGGGCGTTGTCCCGCCAGGTTTCGAACTTTCTGTCGCGTCCCGCGGACCAGATCAGCACCCGGTTTTTGAGGGTTTCGTTGTCGATCGGGGAGTAAATGACATCGTCGTTATTGGTGTCGAAACGAAGCCGGAACAGATTCCCCTCCGAATCAAGCAGGTCGCGCGCCGTCCGATCACCGGTGAGGTCTCTCATCAGGATATAATCGCTCTGAAGATCCATGTCGAAACTCACTTCCTCTGTGGCTCCCGGATATTTTCCGTTTTTGTCCAGGTAAGCGCTAACGGAGATAAACAAGTCCTCGACCGCATGTTGATCCGCTTTCCTCACCGATACGCTGGTGAATCGATGGATGCCGAAACCAATCATCGCCAGTAACCAAATCAGAACGACGATAATGAGGGTGCGGGCAAATTTTGTCTTCATAGGATCAGCGGGAAATGGACTCGACCGGAGGGTCGGGAATCAAACCTTCCCCGGTCTGTTTCTCTTTGAGATAGAACACTCCTTTAAATCCGACAAAGAATATCGCTGCGAATAAAGCGACAAACAAAACCGCGACAATAAACAGGTATTTCGATTTCATGTCGAAATCAAATATACTCAGGAAATTTACAATGTAAATACCTAATCTAACCTCCGATGGCGATCATCCGGCGACCGGGTTGATAATTGTCCCGGAAATCGTGTTGTTCGGGTTTCCGGGCTACGACCTGGAGGAAGAATTTTTTCAAGTCTTCGTCGGTCATTTCCGGGTTGCGGATCACTTCGCGCAGGTCGAATTCGAGATGGCTCCCGAGGCAGGGACGCAACTTTCCTTCGCAGGTGAGGCGGAGTTTGTTGCAGGTTTCGCAGAAGTGGAAATTGGTCATCGCGCCGATAAAGCCGATGATTTGACCGGTGCTTTCAATCTGGAAATAGCTCGCCGGGCCGTTGGTTTTGAAATCGGGGAGGGGAGTGAGTGCGCCGAATTTAAACTCGATAAGTTTTTTGGCTTCCCCGACTGATAGAAAATTGTCTTCGCTGAGCACTTCTGACGAGCTGACCGGCATCAGCTCGATGAAGCGGATCAAAGCGCCTTTTTCCTGCGCAAAATTGACCAGGTCCCAGAGTTCGTGCTCGTTTTTGTGCCTCATCAGGACGGAGTTCAGCTTCACTTTTTCAAAACCTTCCGCTATCGCTGTTTCAATTCCTTTGATGGCAAGTTGCAGGTAATCGCGACCCGTAGTCTGCTCGTATTCCTGTTGGTTAAGGGTATCCAGCGAGATATTTACGGTCCGGACGCCGGACCGCTTCAGGGCGGCAGCATTGGTTTCAGGCGAATCGGGATAGGGTTTCCGGTTCAGAAGGGTTCCGTTTGTCGACAGTCCGACATCGTCAATTCCCGGGATCTGACAGAGTTCGTCGATGAAGGACAGCACGTTGCGACGAGTCAGAGGTTCTCCGCCCGTAACCCGTACCTTACTGATTCCCAGCTCCGCACCAACTCTGGCGACCCTCAGGATTTCCTCGTAAGTGAGGACTTCTTCCCGGGGGAGCCACTCCTGATTTTCCTGCGGAAGACAATAATGGCATCGCTCATTACAGCGGTCTGTAATTGAGATCCGGAGGTAGCTGATCAGATGTCCGTAATTATCTTCCATAAAATCCCACGACGACAAATTACCGTTCTCAAGACGCCTGTCCAGCTTCAACCTGACGGATCGCAGGGACAAAAGGGTTGGCATGTCGGAGGTTTGAGGGTTATTATTTCTATAATTATATTCCTCATTTCTTAACTTCACGACTCTCGATAAATGACTCCGCTTTTCCGGAAATTTTTTGGCACAAATTGGCTCCTCTTCGCCAATATGATGGCTCTGATTATCGTGGGAGTCTTTGCTATCTACAGCGCCTGTTGGATGCGGGATGATCCTGAATTGGCCGGAAAATGGAGAAGCCAGGTCCAGTATATCATGGTGGGGCTGGTTGGTTTTTTTGCTGCTGCGCTGATTGACTATCGCTGGATCAAAAAGCTCGGCGTTCCCTTTTATTTTTTGGGACTCGTTTTGCTGATTCTGACGCACTTTTTCGGAGCGGAGATTAACAACTCGAAAAGTTGGATAAAAATCGGACCGCTTTCGATTCAGACTTCTCAGATCGCGATTTGCGGAGGAATTGCGGGAATGGCAGTGATTTTGGCATATCTCCATCGGCTTCACCCGATGCTGAAGAATCCGTTTGTGCGGCTTTTGCTAACGGGAGTTGCGGCGACGATACCGCTACTACTCGTTTTGATTCAGGGTGACTTTGGATCGGCCTTTGTGTGGATACCGGTGACGGCGGTGATGATTCTGGTCGGAAATATCCCGTTTCGATATATCACGGTGGTGATTTTAATCGGAACATTGTTTCTGCCCTACATGTTCTTTTTCGGGATGAAGGATTACCAGAAAAAGCGGATTACGGTGCAGTATAAAATGCTGCGCGGGGATCGGGTCGATACAAGAAACGAGGCCTATAACGCCCACAACAATTTGATGGCGATTGGTAGTGGTGGCTGGACTGGAAAAGGATTTAAAAATCCGGACACGATCAACAATAAAGGTTTCATCACTCCGGACACAGCGATCAACGACTTTATTTTTGTGGTCTTTGCCGAAGAACAGGGGTTTCGCGGTGCATTGGTCGTTCTCGCAGGGTTTATGCTGATGCTACTCCAATGCCTCTTTGTCGCTTTCTATAGTCGAGATATACTGGGCCGACTTCTTGTCGTGGGGGTGGTAGCTCTGATTTTTGCGCACATTTTCCAGAATGTGGGGATGAATGTTCTATTGACGCCTATCACCGGAATTCCCCTTCCTCTGGTGAGTTACGGGGGAACCTTCGTTGTGATTGTGATGTTTCTTCTCGGTATTGTTCAAAGTGTCTGGATCCACCGCATCGAAGTGTCGGAGGAAAGTCACCGTCCCGCGATGGACATCCGGGGGCTTCGCTAAGGATTGCCCGGAATCTGATTGAGCGTATACCAGGCATTCGGGTGCTTCAGTTCGTTACCGGATTCGGAAACGATATTGTTGGTCAAAAACTCGAATACGTAGGTTTCCCGCATATCAGAAATCTCCAAAAATACCGAGGAGCGGTCCTCTGCAATTCTGAGGTTTGATATCGAGTGCGTTTTGGTATCGATTTCATCGCCTCCGTATCTCGACGAATATTCATAGGTGAAACTATGGATTTGAATGGAATCGGCAGAGAGCGAGTTTGCCTTGATCGGCTGCGTGAAGGTGAACTCAAAACCGTTAGATTTGGCGCGGATTTCTTTAATCTCGAACTGTTTTTCACCGGTATATTTCACTCTTTCAAGTCCGTAGGAGCGATTGCCCAGAGACGACCAACCCCGGTTTGTCATTCCCACAAACAGCGAGCCATCGGAAGCGAAGTTTAGCCGGACCACTGCAGCAGGAAAACCATCCATAAAAGGAAAACAGGCGCCCTGATACTGGCCGTTCACTTTTTCCAGAAAGACACGGCTGATTGCTGAATTGGTAAATTCTCCCACGAGAAGTTGTCCATCAAACGGACCGAATTTTCCGTCCTGATTGATGACTTGAATGTCAGTCGCCGATCGACCCATTTTGTTATAGGGCAACCACACTGCGGGAGGCACAAATTCCGGTGATTCGGCGAGAGATTTTCCGTAGGGTTGATTCGGAACCGGGGTGGTTTTGATTTTGAAGGGAGCCTCTTCAGACTTCAAAGAGGCGAGGGATTCCTGATTGCCATAGAACACACCGGGACGAAGATGGTAAATCGGTGTGGCCGGGATCCAGGTTCCCTGCTGGTCGGTGAAAAACATATCGCCATCGAGGTTGGCTCCTAATCCACAGGGCGAACGCATGCCGAGTGATTTCGGGATAAAGTTTCCGTCCTCGCCGATGATACCACCCCAGCCGCGCCAGCCGATTTTATTGTTCGCCAGATTGCCCATTCCAAGGTTTAAGGTCACCCAGAGGTTCCCGTCACCGTCGCGCTCAGGACCGTAGGCGTAGGCGTGATAGTTTCCGGAAACGTTCCATCCGTCGCATTCGGTCAAGTAGGCATCTGCAACTCCATCACGATCCCGATCCTGAATTCGGGTAATCTCCGCCCGCTGGGAAACCAGAAGATCGTTTCCATCCCGAAGCAAACCGAGTGGCTCATGAAGTCCGGATGCGAAGAGCTGAAATTTGATTTTCGAGACATCGTCACTCAGCGCGTTTTCCACAGCCCAGATCTCACCTTTTCGGTTCGAAACATATAGCGTTTCCCCGATCCATTCCATACCGCTGACTTCCAGTGTAATTCCTTCACCCGGTTTCCAGTCTTTGGACCGGGAGTGGCTCGGAGCGTTTGCAGTGAGTAACTCAATTCTCTGGTAGGCAGGTTCCGAATGCCCGTTGAGAACGATCAGTAAAGTGGTGATTAAATAGATAATTCTCATTTCCAGGAGTAGGTAACGGTGATTGAGTTGGAGGATGAAACGACTTCTTTTTTGACTCCTGTCGGATGAGTCAGGGAAGGGGGCTCTCCGCCCTCCCATTGCAGCGTTCTGATGAGGTGGCCGTCTTTTACTTTGAAGCTTTCCTCTATTTTCTGTCCACTTTTTACCACAACAAACGTTGGGTTGCCGGATGGGTCGATAGTGTAGCCCTTAAACCGCGAACTCTCTCCCGACGGGGCAAATTCGTAGACCTCGTCACTCAGTGGTTTTTCGATTGGAGCCGACCGGGTAAACCAGGTATTGTAGGCGTCGAAAAATCGACCTCTCCAAATGAGTGACGGTTTTCCATGTAACCCATCGTAGGCAAGGTGGATGTCACCGGGGAAGCCGACGAGGATGGCTTTGGTCCCCGCTTTTTCAAGAAAGGTTCTTTGAATGATCGGGCGGTCCGTGGGAATCAGTTCAAATTGGTTGCTGGAATGATCCGGAAACCCTTCAGGAATTCCTTCCCCATCCCTGATAAACGTCCAGATCGCGGCGATTTGTTTTTCTGTGTCTCCGTCCAGAATAGTCGGGATTGCGGAATGTCCCTCCGGCCACAACGGAGGCATGAGAGTTCCGGGGCGGTACTCTGCCGGATTTAGTAAGTACTCGCGAAACCACTCCGGACGGAGTCGTTTATCCAAAGCGCTGATGTCAGGTCCGGGAATTCCCAGAGATTTTTTATCATCCCAGTTATGGCAGGTGATACAGTTGACCCCGCCATTTATGCCAAGGAGTTTTCTACCATCATCAATATGGTCCGGGTTGACCGATAGCGGTGGTGAGTCCAGTTTTTGATCAGTTTTTCCCAACCATTCAGCGAGCTTTGCAGCATGGGTAGGGTATTTCGGCATCTGCGTTTTCAGGTAGGGCCGTACCCTGGTTTCTTTATTGCCAGCAAACACTTGTTCGAGCCACTTTGGTTGCAGTTTGTGGCCGATTCCGGTTAACGGTGGTGGGAGGCGGCCGGAGTCGCCGAGACTTTCATTCCCGATAAAGAAATGATTGGTAGTTTCGAGAGGGCCGCCCTTTCCGTCTCTGGCGTGGCAGGCGTAGCAATTCAAAGCAGAAAGAGTCAGGTCGCCCTTAGAATCGTTTTCACCAGCTTGGTGGGACAAATAGGTGACCAGAGAGCTTTTGTGCTCTTTGGTTAGTTGGTAGTGCGGCACGCCGGGTATGGGTCGTTCCGACAGACAGGACCCTTTCACGTTTTCGATAGGTCGGAGTGCCGGGGCTTCTATTTTCGGAATGCTGTGGCAGGACGTACAGTTCAGATTCGTTACCAAAGTTTGTCCGCGCTTGATTTCGGCTGCATTGGTTTTCGGCCAGGGTGAAATGTTTGGTGCTTCTCTCGGGTCACTGGCCTGGAAATCAATCAAATGTGCCGCGAGATCAATGGATTCCTCATTCGTCAGATCGATGTGGGGCATCCGCCCATCAGTCCGGAATTGGGAAACGTTGGAGAGAAAAAAGTCGAGACTGGTCAGGCTGTATTTAGCCCCGAGATCGGGGAGAGGTACAGCGAGCTTATTGGGCTGGACGCTCTTTCCGTGCGGGCCACGGTAATCCGGTGTTGGCGCATGACAGGCCACACAGCCTTTTTCGTGGTAGAGCGAACTTCCCCGTTCTGCATTGGCGTGGCGACCAGCTTTCAGTTTTTTCGGCGTTCCGATTTTGCCGATAAACGCAGCTATCGATTTGATATCTTCCTCACTGAGCCCATGGGTCACACCGGGCATTCCGGTTCCCGGATGACTGGATTGAGGATTCCTGAGAAATTCAATCAACCAGTCGTAGTTGATCCGGTTCGACAAGTTGTGAAGCGCCGGGCCTTTCCGGGGGATTTCGATATTTGAGCCTCCGTGACAATTGGCACAACCCAACTCGGAATAGAGAATGGCTCCGCCTTCGACTGAGGGTGAATCGGAATGGAACCTGTCATATCCCACCACCAGAGGAGCGGCCTCGGTGATGCTAGTCAAGATCAGGATAAGGAATAGATAGAGATATCTCATTTAAATACTTTTCAGGCAGTCATCGAGGTAGGCTCGCGATTGATTGATCGCCCAGGTAATTTCTTTCGCTGTGGGTAGCATCGGGATGCCCCGCGGGGTTGGATGCATAAAGATCTCGGCGATACCGTTGAATTTGATGTCCCGGAGCGCGGCGAGAATGGGGAGGTAGTCCAGAGAGCCGAATCCGGGCATCTGTTTCAGCTCGTGAACTTTCGACATCGTTTTTTTCGAGGAGGGATGATATTCCTGGAAGTAGACAAACGGGATGTTTTTGGCCCCTAATTCCGAAATCAGTTTGGGAATCTCCTCGATGGCATCGTGTAAATGGTGAGGCGCAAAGGCCACTCCCACGTTTTTCGAAGGATTCATTTCTGCGAAGTAGCGAATTGAATCCGGCGAGGACAACATTGAGTTTTTGTGATTCTCGATCGCCATCGTAATGCCCATCTCTTCAGCCAGTTCATAGTGGGGTTTCAATTTTTCGAAAAAGGCTTTAACTTGAGATTTTGCTTCAGCTCCAACCGGATCGTTGATCTTACCCATTCGCCCGGAACCACAGACGGTCAGGTTTCCCCCGTTTTTGTTGACCCATCGGATCTCGTCGTCCTGTTTAAACGGGCCGAGCGGGTAACAGGTTGAGACCGCCATCCTGGTATCGTACTGAGTTAATAAAGATTGAAAGGCCTCGTCGCCGATTTCTTCGATCTGCTCGCGATGAGTGGCGTGCTTTTTTCTCCAGATATCAACCGATTCCGCGCCGGCGTTTTTCACCTCCGCGAGAACTTCCTCAAGGGGAAGATCGCCATACATTGCCGATGACAAGGTGTAGCGAATTTTGAAAAGCGCGGCTTCACTTCGTACTACTGTGGGAACGAGCGAGGAGGCCGCCAGAAGATGGCAAAATTTTCGGCGGTTCATGATGATTTGGCTGCTTCAGCTTCGAGCATGGCTATCCACGGTCCGACGTATTGACCGTTGTCGTGAAAGGTGCGTCCGGATACCAGATTGTCATCTATTACGCAGGGCTCATTGACGTATATCCCGCCGCAGATCTCGAGATCGAACTGACATTTGGCAACGGTAGCCATCCGCCGTCCTTTTACCCGGTCTGCCCGGGCCGGGATCTCGACGCCGTGACAGACGCTGGCGATTGGCTTGTGATTGTCGAAAAACCACTGAGTCATTTTAATCAGGTCCTGATCTTCCCGGATATATTCGGGAGCTCGTCCCCCGGAAAAGAGGATGCCGAGATATTCCTCAGGCTTCACTTCAGAAAAAGCGAGATCGGCCTGAATCTGGTAGCCCTCCCATTCTTTGGTGATGGTCCAGCCGGGGCGGACTTCGTGCATCACCATTTGGTAGAGCCGTTTCTCCGGCGCAACGACGACGGGTTGGATGCCGGCCTCTTGGAGACGGTAGAAAGGATACAGGGTATCCACGGTTTCGGTCGCATCACCCACTACGATGAGGGCTTTTCCGATTTGGTCTTTGATCATGCTCCAAAAGTAGCGTGCCCCGCGATTGATGTAATGCAATGATCCGTCGATGAGTCTAAGGTTTTCCGTCATGGTGAAAAATCGACTTTTCCGGGTGGCTTTGCTCATCGAAACCCATCGAACCTATGCCCGGGATCTGCTCGCCGGAGTGAGGCGGTGGATGGATCAAAATGAGTCGTGGTCGACCTTTATGGAGATCGGCGGAGTGCCCGATCAACCGCCGGGGTGGTTGGCCCAATGGGACGGACACGGCATTATTTCACGGACGTTCACGAGGGAGATGGCCGATGCGATTGAGGCGACTGGCTTGCCCGCCGTTGAGCTGAGAGCTACGAAATTCGGAGGGAATTGTCCATTTGTCGGGATGGATAACAGTCTGATTGGGCAAATGGTCGCCGATCACTTTTTGAATCGCGGTTACCGTAATTTCGGAGTGTATTCGCTCGATACCGAACTGTTTTTTCAGGAAAGGGTGCGAAATTTTGTCAAAGCGGTCGAGGTGCGGGGCTATGTCGGAAATGTCCTGCCCGCGGGTGATGATCGCCATCCGGAAAGTTGGGAAGATAATCAACAGAGGCTCATAACCTGGCTGGAGCAGCTTCCGAAGCCAGTCGGGATTTTTGCAACCAATGACCAACTCGGGGTCCGGGTACTGGACGCCTGCCAGCGGGCCGACTTGTCGGTACCTGAAGAGGTGGCGGTGGTGGGAACGGAGAATGATGAAACCCTCTGCGGGTTCGCGAGCCCACCGCTGACCAGTCTGAGGTTTGATGGATTGAGGGTGGGTTATGAGGCCGCAGAAATTCTCCAGCGATTGATGATCGGCGAGACGGTGGAAAAGATGGAGACCCTCGTTTCTCCAAAGGGGATGGTCGTGAGGGCTTCCTCAGATGATCTCGTGATCAATGACCCCGTGGTGGCTCGCGCGGCGCGATTGATCAGAGAAAATGCCTTGCACGGGCTGACCGTCAATGAGGTTTGCCACCGCCTGAATCTTTCGCGAAGTACGCTGGAGCGACGAATGAAAAAGGCGCTGGGTCGAACTCCGAAAAGTGAAATTTCGAGAATACGGTTCAAGGAAGTTGAGCGCCTTCTTGTCGAGACCGATCTCACGCTTGATATCATTGCCGAGCAAACCGGCTTTACCCACAGTGAATATTTTCACTCGGCTTTTCAGGAGCGTTATCGCCAAACCCCGACGGAATTCCGCCGGGCTTTCTATACTGATCGGCTCAACTCCTGAAACTTCGAAGATGACATCGTGAAAATCTGAGATTGACTGGTGTCTTCATCTTTTGTGACGAGAAGGTAGTAATCGACATAATCCTCGGTAATCCGGGCCTTTGCATCGAGCGGGGCGACAATCAGAAGTTGTAGTTTGAGAGTTTTAAACAATTCCAGTGCATAGATGGAATAGTCGTCCGCCATTTTGGCAAACATTTCGTCGACGACCACAAAATGAAATTTATCACTCGTGTTATCTCTTGGGTCGATCTGGTACTGATAGGTAATTGCTGCTACCAAAATGGTGAAAGCGAGTTTAGCCTTTTCCCCTCCGGACCGTCCCGAACTATCGGTATATCGGCTTTTCTCCAACCCGGTTTCGGTATCAATAACTGCGGCATAAAAATCGAACCATCTACGCACGTCAGTAACCCGGTTTCGGTAGCGGTCATCGCGCAGGTCGTTGATGAGTTTTTCAATTTCTTTGAAACGCTCCTCGTGGGCCTCCATCGTTTTCTCGGTCGCATTGGCGAGACAATCGCGGAGTTGCACCCGGAATTTCAGAATTTCGGGATCGTTGACATCGTCAGGGACCAACTGCATGTGCGTTCCGGTTCCGTAGGGGAGGGTGCGGAGTGCATCGTTCAGCAAACGAATGTTGGTTTTGATCTCGCGGGATTCCTCCTGCAGTTTTCCGTTAAGCACGGCGATTTCTTTGGCTGCTTTGTCGTTGAGTCGCTCTTTGAAGCGCATTTCGAAGCCGGGGAGATCGCTTTTAATGATCTTATCGTGCAGGGCGATGAAGTCGGGAGCAAAGTCTTCGGATACGCTGAGGTCGTCTGAGAATTCCGCAAAATTTCTGAGGAATTTGGTCATCGCTTCAAGAAGTCGATTCCGCAGGGGATCGACTTTATCCCGTCTCATGTCGATGTCACCATCGACCTGCTTGGTCAATTTTCTCTCCGGTATTTCCAACCCGAGCGGATCTGAAAAATTGTAGTCAGTCGCCAGTTCCGCGACGGAGGCGAAGCTTTCCTCATAGTCCGTCCAGGTGCCGGCTGCTTCCCAACTTTCGATCTCCGCTTTCGCAGCGTCGAGGATGTCGGTAGCTATTCTGATGTGGTCCTCCAGCTGGGTGACGACGCGAAAGACATCGTCACGATCGAGCTGATTCTTTACTTTCTGACGTTTGGCAATTGAGAGTTGTTCGTTGAGGTCCTTCAACTCCCGCGAGCCACTCTTCAAATCGCTGGCTTCGCGATTTAATTCAGCGAGAACGACCTCCTCTTTCAGGAAATCGATCAGGTGGAATTCCTCGGTTTCGAGAGCACGGTCGGCGTCGCGCTGTTGAGCTCTCATCCTGGAGAGCGATCTCTCCAGCTCTTTGATCTCGTCTTCGAGTTTCTTTAGTTGGGCGGTAGCGTTTTCGGCTTCGAGCAGGAGGTGTTTCAGCTTTGCTGAGTTATCCCAGCCCAATACATAATTGGATCGATCCGCGGCACTGCGACGGTCGTCTTTTTCATGTCGCTTTTTGCCTCTCTTTATATGGCGATCGGTTGTCATCGCGTCGCCGTTGAACTTTTGGAAATCCTCGACGCTACGACAGCACCGGTAGTTAAAATGTCGCGAGACCTCGCCCTTTACCCATGGTGACAACGAATGCTTCGGATGGAAATCGAGTTTTCCCGGTAGAGAATCTTCATCGATAAATTGATCGGACAATTCATCCAGCGGTGTCTTCTGATTGGTAAACGATTCGTCGTGGCCGATTCGATGGTAGACGAGACGCATCCCCCGTCCATCAGGTCCGGAGAGGCGGTTCCGGTTGATATATTCACTGACCTTGTGGTAGTGCCGGTCCGGAACCAGCAAGCTGAGCGCAAAGGAGCGCAACACCAACTCAATCGAACTTTCCCAGTCCCGCTCCTGCGATTTGATAGCGATCAGTTCGGCGGCAAAGGGGAGATCGTTTTCGGTGAGCCCGAGAGATTCGCAGAGGGTGCGCCGCAAAAGCACATAGACTTGAGGAAGGGCGGTGCGGCGCTGCTTGAGTGCTTCGATCTCTTTTCGGAGTTCTTCGATCTCCCGCTCTTTCTGCATTTTCTGAAAGCCGAGGCCGGTCTTCTTGGCTTCGCTTTCCGGGATCTTTTTCTTCAGAAAATTAACCCGTTCCTGAAGGCTGATCCGCCAGGTCGAAAATTCGTTTTCATCGCGGGGACCATCATCATTGACCTCGGTTTCCACGCCGGATGCTTTGACGCAGCGGAGGAATTCACGACTCCGGTTCCGTTTGTCGCCTGCTGTCACCTCCGCGGCCTGAATCAATCCGGGTAATTGCTGGAGGCGAGGCCCGCCGGCGCGGTTGATCTCGGCACTCAGTTCGCCGATTTTGGCATCGAGCGCCTCGGTGCTCCTTTCCAGCTCCCGCTGTTTGGAGCGGTTTGCTTTCAGTTTCTCCTCGTTCTGGAGGAGGAGGGGGGCGATCAGCTCCACTTTGCGGGAACAAAACCAGGGATGGATCGCCTCCTTGTTTTTCAGCAGGCCGGACAGGTCCGTGCTCGCGGACTGATAGGCTTCGGCGGCCGCCTTAATCGGCTTCAAATACTGCAGCTGTTCCCGGGTTCTGACCAGGGTCTGGTGCGCGTCGGCTAACTGATTGAAATGGGTCAGAATCCGCTCGATTTCATCACCCCAGTTTCGTTTCTCCAGCATGTGGCGCCGAATAAATTCATTGAGGCTCACGATGTCTTTGACTGCTACCGTCTGATTGAAGATATCCATCGCCTTGGGGCGAAGTCCGGCGGCATTAAAGAACCACTTTTCGTACTGGGCGGTTGATTCGGTCGCCTGAAAGCCGCGATCTTCGACCTGTTTTCGGAGCCGGTCGAAATTGGTAAATCCAGCGAGGTCCCCGGCAATCGATTTTTCCCCTTTTGCAAATGCGTAGACTTTCTTGACCTTTTCGTCGGCGTTGATGACGAGGATCTGAGCGAGGGTAAAATCCTTACCTTCAACATCTTCATTTTTAAACACCGCCAGCATGACGCCGTAAACGGCACCTTCCGGACGGAGAAACCGAAGCGCGGATTTTTCCCCTTCAACACTGCCGTGATCAAAAGCACCGCGCAGGTAGGTTCGCTCGGTTCGGCTCCGTGACTGGCCGCCGCCCCCGGCACCGGCCGCGACGTTGTAGTTCCGAATTCGGGCCGGAACCAATAGGGTCAAAAGAGAATCGGCGAGCGTTGATTTACCGGCTCCATTTTCGCCGACGAGCAGGGTGGTGTTTCCGTTTGGATTCACCGTGTAGACCCGACCATTGCTGCTGTCGAAGGTTCCCCAGTTCATCAACTCCAGTTTGTGGAGACGGATCCCGGGACGGGTGGAGGCTTGCTGGAAGTAATCGTGCATCTATTGGTCGGTATCGGCTGCTTTTTCCTTCTCCTGTTCCAGAAAGGTCTTCAAATCGTCGCGAAGTTGCTCGAGGCGCTGGGCGTTTAACTTGGCTTTGATGATACGTCTCACCTCCCAGGCCGCAGGTTCGGTTTTGGGGAGTTTCCGGGCGAAACCGGCTTCCGAGGCCTGTCGCAGTGCGGCTATAAAATCGCGGAATTGCTTCTTTTCATCAGACTGTTCGGGGAAGAACACTTTCCATTGTTCGAAAAGCTCGTCTTCCTCGACGACACAGAGATCGGAATCAAATTCCTCCGACTCGTAGCGCCGAAGGGCCTCGCGCAGGATCACACAGATCAGGGATGCGCCATATCCGAGACGGCTCTGGCGATACAATTTCGGAAGATCGGCGTATTCCTTGGCGAGAGACTCGTTGTCGGTATCGAGTTGTCTCAGGTAGGCGTAGCCGTTGGATTCGTCGACCACGAGAACCAGACCGATCCGGGCAAAATAGTCCTGAATCCGGTTCCGGGACCTGAGAATCTCGCTCCAGACGCGAACGTCATCCAGCGAATAGACGACGTCCTGTAGCAATTTGACCGCAGCCAAACTCCAACTTTGATAATCGGGTAAATCAAGCGCCTGATTCGCTGCTTCCGGTTCGTGGAAAGTTTCCTCCATTGTGTTTAACGAATCCGGAATATTCAGCGGTGATGATGGTTTATTCAAGCGGGATCACCTGAAATTACCATAATGTTAATCTAGATTCAGGAATTGACTTCGGATTCGGTTCCCGCTATAAAATTTCGTTTTTACTAACACACTATATTTATGACTAATTTAATAATCGGCGGAGCACTGGTGGGAATTGGATTGATCGGGATCCTTGTTTTCTGGATCATCGCAATCGTAAAAGCGTTTCAAGCTAAAGAAACCGTCTGGGGAGTCCTCACCATTTTGTTTGGCATCGTCGGATTGATTTTCTTTTTCGTCAAAGGATTCACCAAACTCGGAATCTGGAATGTGGTTTTTGTGTTGCTGTACCTGGTTGGTGCCGGTCTGATCGGGCTTGCGATCTCAAATGATCCTACACTTTTGGAGAATATGGGCGGGCTCCCGCAAGCGCCACCTGCTCAGTAAGGGGCCGTTGAAACAAAATTTGGAAAGCCTGGATCGAGTCTTCGGTTCAGGCTTTTTTCGTTAGAGAAATTGCGTCAAAGTGAGTTTTTCGCGGATCGTGGAGCGTCCCTCGAGCCTGAGTCGCAGAGTTCGATAGAGGAACACGGGGTTTCCGATCACGTAGCGTTTAAAAAGCCGTCTCGGTTCCTGCGCGAGTCGGAAAAGCCATTCCAACCCCAGTTTGCGCAAAAAGTGGGGAGCTCTGATGAATCGGCCTGAGTAGAAGTCAAAAAGGCCGCCGACGGCCATCACTTGAGGAATCTGCAGCCGGTCACTGACGCGGTCGATCCACATCTCCTGTCGGGGCATTCCTTTGGCGACGAGCAGGATTTGGGCACCGCTGTTGTTGATCGTTTCAATCACCGCCTCTTCTTCCTCTCTGGCAAAATAACCATCGAGTGCACAGACGATCTGCAAACCCGGGTAACGGCTCGTCATTCGCCGGGCGCAGCGGGTGACCACGTCCTTCCGCCCGCCGAGAAAAGCGATCGGAGTACCGTTTTGAGCGGCTTTTTCGCAGAGTTCAGGGAATAGATCGGTACCGTTCACATTGTCCCGCAGTGACTCCCCGGCGAACTTGGCCGCGAGAGCGAGACCGACGCCATCGGCAAAGACATGGTCTGCACGCGACATGACTTCGCGATACCCGGGATCCTCCGCCGCTGTATTGACGCAATGCGCGTTCACAAAATAAATATTTTCCCGAATGCCCCGGGAGGCCCGATCCAGAATGCCGTCAACTGCTTCCCCGATCGTAACATTGCTGACACGGAACCCAAAGATCTCAATGGTAGCAGGATTCATTCTTTCATTCCTCTTGGCGGTGGAGAATGGACGTTCCGGTTGCCAAAAGCTTAATGGGTTCACATATCAATATTCAGGGAGGGCTAAAAAACTTGGGTAACCAGAATTTTCATAGCAAAAGTAAATATTTCAAACAAATAACTCTGAATTGTGCGCAAAATATCAAATACGCATCTCAATTAGTGATGGCGAGGTCGTCGAGTTGCTGTTATTTCCCAAAAACCACGATAACACGCCACTTTATCTACAGGTCGGATCGCTTCGGAGTGTCACCGGGGGGCGAAAAAACGGCTGGAAATTCCGGTTTTATGCGGAAGGGTGCCCCGATTCGCTCAGGCGATTTTTTAAATAGAATATAATCATGGCAAAGTTATCCATTCGCGATCTATCACCCGCAGGTAAACGTGTTCTTATGCGCGTCGATTTTAACGTCCCACAGGATAAGGACGGTAATATCACTGATGATACCCGGATCCGTGCCGCGATTCCTTCAATCGAACACCTCACTAAAGCCGGTGCCAAAGTGATTCTGATGTCTCACCTCGGTCGTCCTAAAGGGGAAAAGAATCCTGAATTCTCCCTGCTGCCTGTTGCTAAACGCCTAGGTGAGCTGATGGGGACCGATGTTCATTTTGTTGAAGACTGCGTTGGTGCCGTCGCCGATGAAACCGTCTCCAATCTGGGTGACGGAGAGATCTTGCTTCTCGAAAATGTTCGTTTTTACAAAGGCGAAACCGATAACGATCCTGAATTCGCTGCTCAGCTTGGCAAACACGGCGACATTTTCGTAAACGACGCTTTTGGTACCGCTCATCGCGCCCACGCTTCGACCGAAGGGGTGACTCATCACATTGATCAGTGCGCGATGGGATTTCTCATCGAGAAAGAACTGAAATTCCTCGTCGAAGAGCTCGAAAGCCCCAAGAGCCCCTTCGTCGTCATTATGGGAGGCGCAAAAGTTTCCGATAAGATCAAAATTCTCGAGCGCCTCATGGAGAAAGCCGACGCCTTCATCATCGGTGGCGCCATGGCGAACACCTTCCGTCTCGCCCAGGGCTACGACATCGGGAAATCGTTCGCCGAAAGAACCGACGAAGCCATGGAGCTCGCCCGTGGCATCCTGAAAACCGCTGAAGACAAAAATATCGGTTTTCACGTCGCTGCCGACACCCGTTACACCCGCGAATTTGCCGCCAATGCACCGACTGAAGTCACCGCACCATGGGCAGAGGGAGGATCCGTTCCTGCCGACGCAGAAGGTATCGACATCGGTGACAAAGCGATCGAAGAATTTGCCGACATTATTTCCAAAGCCGGCACCGTGATTTGGAACGGACCGATGGGAGTTTTCGAAAAAGAAGGATTCGATATCGGAACCCGCGCCGTCGGAAAAGCCATGGCCGACAACTCCAGCGCACTCACCATCGTGGGTGGGGGTGACTCCGTAACCGCAGCGAATCAGTTTGGATTCGGAGACAAGATGGATCACATGTCAACCGGAGGCGGCGCCTCGCTTGAACTCCTCGAAGGAAAAGATCTTCCCGGGATCGCAGCAATCGACAACGTCTAACATTCAAATTGTACCCTGTACACTCCGGGACTGTACAGGGTACAGTCCCGAAAATCGGCCTGATCTGATAAGTCCGGTTGATATACTAATTTTCAAAAGCCATGTATCGAACACATCACTGCAACGAGTTGCGCAAATCGCACTCCGGGGAAATCGTCACACTTGCCGGTTGGGTCAATACCGTCCGCGACCAGGGCGGCGTGATCTTTATCGACATTCGCGACCGTGAAGGAGTCACCCAGTGCGTATTTCGTGCCGAGGAAAATTCCGAAGCCGCCAAGCTCAGTCACAGCCTCCGGAACGAAGACGTTATTCAGGTAACCGGCCGGGTCGAAGATCGCCCCGAAATCGAAGGATCCTCGACGGTGAATGAGAAAATCGATACCGGCGAAGTCGAGATCGTCGCCACCGAACTGAAGATTTTGAACAAAGCCGAGGTGCTTCCCTTCCAGCTCGATAAAGAGCTCAGCAACGAAGACCTCAGGATGAAGCATCGTTACCTCGATCTGCGTCGTCCCCGGATGAACAAAAACCTCCGGGTCCGTCACGCCATCACCAAAGCAATGCGCGATGGACTCGATGAGCAGGGCTACGTCGAAGTCGAAACACCAATCCTTTCGAAATCGACACCCGAAGGTGCCCGCGACTTTCTTGTCCCATCGAGATTGAACCCTGGCAAATGTTACGCTCTGCCTCAGGCGCCTCAGCAATACAAGCAGCTCCTTCAGGTCGCCGGAATCGAGAAATACTTCCAGATCGCCCGCTGTTTTCGCGACGAAGACCTTCGCGCCGATCGTCAGCCCGAGTTTACCCAGGTCGATATCGAAGCCAGCTTCGTCACCAGCGAAGACATGTTTTCACTGATCGAAGATCTGCTCGCCCGCACCTTCAAAGCTGCTCGTGGCGTGGAGGTCAAAACGCCGTTTGAGCGCATCGACTACCGCGAAGCGATGGACAAATACGGCAGCGACAAACCCGAGCGTCGCTTCGACTGTCATATCGTCGACGTGTCCGATCACTTTAAAAACTCCGGATTTGGTGTCTTCAAACGCGCCATCGAAGGCGGCGGTGTGGTCCGTGCCATCAACGCCAAAGGATTCGCCAAAATTTCAACCGGCCAGATCAAGCGACTCGAAGAAATCGCCAAGGAAGCCGGAGCTGGTGGTCTCGCCTATATCCAGGTTCGCGGGAAAGAGCACGACACCTGGCGCTCACCCATCGTGAAATTTTTCAACGACGACGAGCTCACCGCCATCGAAAAAGACCTCAACATCGAAGAGGGCGACCTCATTCTCTTCGGCTGTGACAAAGTCCAGACCGTCTGCGACGTCCTCGGTCGTCTCCGCCTCGAATGTGCCGAGATGAACAACTGGCTCGAAGGCAAAGAAGACGAACTCGACTTCTTCTGGGTCGTCGATTTCCCACTTCTCGACTACGATGCTGAGGAAGGAAAATGGAACGCCGTTCACCACCCCTTCACCCGGCCCAAAGCCGAAGACGAAGCTCTTCTCGACGACGAAAGCAAGTGGGGTGAAATCCGTGCCGAAGCTTACGACGTGATCCTCAATGGGAACGAACTCGGCGGTGGCAGTATCCGGATTCACGAAGGCGAGCTTCAAGCCAAAATGTTCCGTGCCCTCGGAATCGACGACGAAGAGCAAGCCGAAAACTTCGGTCACATCCTCGGTGCCTTTGCCTACGGAGCGCCTCCCCACGGCGGTATCGCTCTCGGCCTCGACCGGGTCGTCATGCTGGCCTGCAAAGAAGACAGCATCCGTGAAGTCATCGCCTTTCCCAAGAACAACAAAGGAAACGACCTCATGTCCCACAGTCCCGCCGAAGTCGATTTCAAGCAGCTCCGCGAGCTGTATTTGAAATCAACCGTGGACGACAAGAAGAAGTCCTAATCCGTAGCGGCAGCTTCCAGCTGCGGTGAACCTCTTGCAGCGTGGCGAACCGAAGAGTCGCCCACGCGTGCTTGTGCCCCGGACGCTTTCTGAAATTTTTCAACTTTCGCCAAGAAAAGGAAATATTAGTCCGGGGCGGTAATGGGAGGAAGCGGATCCGGTTCTGCTTGCTTGTATTTGTTATAATTATTATATTTTTGAGATTGCGGTAATTGCTCCCTAAAGAGATATTACTCAATGAATCACGGACTTTTATTGGGGCTCTTTTTCTTACTCGGGAGTGAAATTGCCTATGGGAATATAAATGAGTCAGAGGGCGAATTATTGCGTCGATTTGGCGCTCCTGATTTCATCAGGGAAAATGGCCCTTTCGGAAGTCGGCATCTCCGTTTTAGTAATGAAGGTTGGTCCATTCAAGCCTGGCTTTTAAGCGGTGAATGCCACCAGATTAAATACTCCAAGATGGGAGGCGGGCGACCTACGGAAGATCAGATTAAGGCGCTTTTTTATTCTAACGGTGAGGGCTATTCGTGGAGAAATGTCCGGGATAAGCATACCGTAGCAAACCTCCTGTTCTCAAGTTTGGCAAAAGATCACTGGGTCAGACAAGACGGGATGGTTGTCTGTGAAAAACTCAGCCGGGGTGTTACTTTTACAAGTGCTTATTGGCATTCTGCGGAAATCGAGGCGGGAAAGAAGCGTAAGGTCGCTGAAAGGAATGTTCCCGGATTTCTTGATTATCCAAAGTCTATTGAACCAGATGTTAATGAAAGTAGTAGGGACATGATTGCTAGCTCGTTAGCTCCTACCTGGTATGACCAATTGGCTGCGATTTTCGTTATAATTGTTGGAGCAATTCTTTTCCTTCTCTGTTGCTGTTACTCAAACCATGTGATCAGTTTGGTTGGTGGCGTATCAAAAGGGGTGAAAGGGGAAAGCCGTGTGCAATGGTTGCTGAGGCGTCTCGATTCAAAACAGTATAGATCGTTCCATAATGTTTATTTGCCACGGCCTGACGGGAAGGGGACTACGCAGATCGATCACGTTGTGGTTTCTTCTTTCGGAGTCTTCGTGATTGAGACGAAAAATATGGGAGGATGGATCTTTGGTAAAGAATCGGACAAAAATTGGACGCAGACGTTTCCAGGTAAGAAATTTCCCTTCCAAAACCCTTTGTTACAAAACTCAATGCATATTAGAGCGCTCCGAAAATGTATCGGTTACGGGAGTAATGAAATCGGCCTGTTTCATAATTTAGTAGTGTTTGTCGGAGAATCGGAATTTAAGACATCTCTTCCCTCGAACGTATTACGTGGTCACAACTTGCTGTGGTTTATTAGAAAGTATCAGTATCCCATAATCAATCTTTCGGAGGTCACCAGAATTGTGGGTGTCCTGGATGGCATTCAGAGGAAAACTGATTACAAAAATGCCGAAGCCGATCATTTGGTGAATCTGCGAACTCTGCATAATCGGTGAATTCCATTCTGAGGTCGCGAGAATCGTTTCTTTCCTCCTTTTTCGGGAAATGCGTAAACTGGGCTTCCGCTACATTTGTAAGCGATTTCTCGCTTATTGTCCGAGATTAAAAGTGCCCGACCATGCCTTCCAACCCAGATCCCGCCATTTCGTCGCTATAGAACGGGCCGAGTCCTGATTCATAGTGTAGGCAAAACGGACTTTGCCGGTTTCGGTGCTAGCAGATTTTTGCTCAACGATTAGCTGGCCTGCTTCAGTGATAATTGCGTCCGGGTTTGCTGCCAGGTATTCGAACAGCACATAACTGTTGAGGCCTGCTGCGATACTGATCTTTCCATTTGCCTCGTCCAGCGGAAGTTTAGTGAAATAGTCTCCCGCTGCGTGGTGCCTTATCGATTGGCGCTTCCAGACCATCGACTGGGCGATGAGTCGGGAACTGAGAGGGCTGTTTGCGGTGGTATTTACTGGTGTAAAGCCAAGTGCGTAATTGAGCACTATGATCATAAGCGCTGCGGTGATCTTTACTCTTTGGGGAGCTCGAAGCATTTGAAGGGCGGCGCTAATAACGATAAGAGCAATTAACCAGGCCCCGAGATTATGTCTCACGCTATTCATGTCTCGAAGCCCCCAAAACAACGTGGTAGGTAGAAACCAGCAGGAGGCAATCAGTAATAAAATCCGGCCGTTTCGTCCTCCAAAAAACAGAAGGCAAATTACAGCCGGGATTAACAGAGCAAAAAAAACAGGACCCGCCGTGGATGAGATGATATCGATATTTGCCGTAGAAACGAATGCGCCTGCTCTCGTGGGGAATTGTTGCTCCCAATTTTGAATGAATTGTGTAGTCGAATCTGAGCCCTTTACCAGAATCTTTGACAGTGCCAAAACTCCTCCAACTGCTAATCCGGGTAGTGCTCCCCCCAGGACTTGCGCTGAAAGTTTTTTCCCCGCGATCGCCCAGATAAGTGCGGGCAAAGCCAGGACGTAAAGAGCCAAATCCGCTTTACATCCGAAAGAGAAAAAGTAGAAAAGCACCGCGCTGACGGCAAAAAATACGCGGGTCCTCCCGGTTGAAATTACCGTCGATACCGTAAGAAGAATTGCCGCCAATAGAAAAATAAGACCCGGAAGAAGGGGGAATCCGTAGTTAAGAGCCAACCAGAATCCCGGTGCAACCAAAACGAAGGCTAAGGCGAAAGCGGCAGAGACGGTCGATGAAAGTAATCTAGCGAGCAGATAAAAAGGAATCAGGCCGAGACACCCTATAATCAAATTGCCCCAACTCATCAGATACGGCAGTTTGACCGGTTCGAGACCACTCGTGAGGGAGGTCTTAATCGTTAGGAGGTAGAGAGGGCTCGTTCGATAACGATAGGCAACGGTTGATAAGTCGATATTTCCGATACGTTCCCATAAAATCGCGTCGTTTACGAGTCGTGCTGCGTCAGGTTCTCCAAAGCCGGAACAGAGAAAAGGCAAATGGAAAACGAGGGTAGCAAGCATCGCAACGGCAAGAGCGAACTTCTCAGTTCTCGAAAGGTGCCATACGCGCTCGATGGATAAGTTGATAAAGCTTTTGCCGGGCGGTTGCCCCGAATGGGTAAACATTATTTTTGCAGATAGAACTCGGAATCGGCTTTTGAGGTGAACTGGTCCCACTTCGCCTCTCAGCTACCTACCAGCCTTGAATAGCCGCTTGATAATACGCTGGATATATTGAATTTCAAATTCTTCGGAATTCGTAGTTTTTCGAAATGAAACTCAGGGCCCTGACTCGGCGTGCCCTCCGCCTGACACGGTTCTCGCAATTTCTTTACATTAACTTTACAGACGTTGGGAAGACTCTGTGGCAATTTGTAATTGGCTGAGCGCAATTCTGCGCCCGCTTTAAACAACAGCAAACCTATATGAGAACACCAACAAAATTTATCTTCAGAGCAGCCGCGCTGGCGATTGGAATCAACTTCTGCAGCCTTGGCTTTGGGGCCGAATCAGTCGATGAACCGAAAAAGGAGGAACCGCTGCCCGTGGTGCAAATCGCCATTTTACTGGATACCAGTAGCAGTATGAGCGGTCTGATCTCGCAGGCGAAAACGCAACTCTGGAAAATTGTTAATGAATTTATCTCAGCGAAACAGGATGGAAAAACACCCGTCGTTCAAGTGGCTTTGTATGAATACGGAAACAGTGCGACTGATGCTCAAAACCATTATGTGCGACAGTTGATGCCTCTATCCAGAGACCTGGATGATGTATCTGAAAAATTGTTTGGGCTCACCACCCGTGGGGGAGAGGAGTATTGTGGTGCTGTGATTCAGACCTGTCTTAATGATTTGAAATGGGATGCCTCACTCAAAACCTACAAAGCGATCTTTATCGCTGGTAACGAACCTTTTACTCAGGGACCGATCGAGCCGATCGCGGTTTGCCGGAGTGCTATTGCGAAAGGAATCATCGTGAACACGATCCATTGCGGAGCCGACAGGGTTGGCCGAAACACCTCATGGGAGGCGGGAGCGGACGCTGCTGATGGTAAATATATGGTCATTGATCAAAACCAGTCGGTAACAGCGATCGAGACTCCTCACGATGCGGAAATCGTAAAGCTAAATAAGGCGCTGAATGATACCTATATCTATTACGGCAAAAAAGGGGAGGCAGGGAAACTGAAACAAATGGAACAGGATGAAAATGCAGAGGCACTGGCTCCAGTCGCCGTTCAAAACCGGGTTCTCACCAAGGCCAGTGCTAACTACACCAACGCCGCATGGGATATCGTGGATGCCAGCAAACATAAAGATTTCGATCTTTCTAAAGTTGACGCGAAAGACCTGCCTGCGGAGATGAGGGATATGTCAGTAGAGGAGCGGAAAGCCCACATCGCAAAGGTCGCTGCGCAGCGGGCTGAGGTGCAAGCCAAAATTCTGGAAGTCAGCAAAAAACGATCAGCATTTATCGCTGAAAAAAGTAAGGAAAGCGGCGAAAAGGATACTCTTGGGGCGGTGGTAACCAAAGCGGTTCGTGAGCAGGCTGCGAAAAAGAAAATCGTCTGGGAGAAGTGATTTGAGGGCAGTGGAGATGTCGCATGTCGGAAAGATCGAATGATGCGGCATCTCACGACTTGCCGCTCTATATCCTCCGTCAAAGAGTAGAGAGATTCGGTCAATTTATACTCTTCCAGCTGACGCGACCTTTTTGACCCGGCTTCAGGTGTTCCCCATCCAGAAACAGGCAAAGCCATTTTTTTCCGTCGTAACCTTCGGGCGTTACTTTGACTTCGACCTGACTGCCCATGGGGCGCACGGATTCAATCGTGACAGGGTGGCCTTCGTTGGCGCTTGAGTCTGCGATCCAGCGGGCGTCTTCCGGGCGGGTCCAGCGCAGATTTTCCGACTCCGGATCCCGGACTTCGTTGGCGGGGCCGAAGCGCTCGGCGCAGTATTGATCGACGGGGAAGCGATACACATCGGATGGGGTGCCGGTCTGCCTGACTTCGCCCTGTTGTATCACGGCCACCTGTGTGGAGATCGCGAGAGCATCCTCCGGATCGTGGGTGACGAGGAGTGCGGTTTGTTCCAGCCGGGTCAGAATTTCGCGGATTTCCTCCCGCAGTTTGCGTCGCAGCGCCGGGTCGAGGTGACTGAAGGGCTCATCCAGCAGCAGTAACCGTGGTTTCGGGGCCAGAGCCCGGGCGAGAGCAAGACGTTGCCTTTCCCCGCCGGATAACTCGTGGGGGAATCGATTTTCCATACCGGCGAGCCCGACTGTTTCGAGGCATTCGGTGATTCGTTGCGCTTTTTCTTCCGGATCCATCTTGCGCAGGCCGTAGCCCACGTTTGCGGTCGCGTTCATGTGGGGGAAAAGCGCGCCGTCCTGAAACACGAGACCGAGGCGTCGTTTCTCGGGCGGGACCTGTAGCGCATGGCCATCGGCCACGGTTTCACCATCGATTTGCACTTCGCCGCCGTCCGGCGATTCCAGTCCGGCCGCGAGCCGAAGCAGTGTCGTTTTACCGCTGCCGCTTTCACCGATCAGCGCAAAGATTTCGCGATCCGCTACATCGAGCGAGACCCCGTTCACGGCGGGTAGATCCTGCTGTGAAAAATGTCGGGTCACGTTTTTGAAAGCAAGTTTTGGAGTCCGTTCAGTCATGTTGAGAAGGATTGGCCAGCCAGCGATTCATTACCAGCAACCCGGCGCCACCGGCGATCACGATCATCAGCGACGGCACGGCGCAGGCATGTAGTTGTTCCTCTTTGGCGAGGCTGAAGGCGGTCGTCGCCAGAGTCTCAAAATTCGCCGGACGTAAGATCAAGGTCAGGGGCAGTTCTTTTAATATATCAACAAATAACAACATGCCGGCCGCAATCAGCGGGCCCTTTAGTAGAGGTAAATCGATATTCAGCAGCGTCGCCATCGGTCCGCGGCCGAGCAGTCGCGACGCCTCACCGGGTGCTTTTCCCAATCGTTCCATTCCGGCGAGGGAAAACTGCAGTGGTATCGCGAAAAACCGAACCATGTAGGCAAATCCCACCGCGAACAACGTCCCGCTAACCAGGGGGAGTAGTGGTAAATTCCAGCGGTCCAGCGTTCCGAACACAACCATAACGCCGACAGCGATTACGGCACCGGGAGTCGCGTAACCCATGCCGGGGATTCGTCCGGTAACGCCCCGTATCCGGTTGCGGTTTAGTCGAACGGCGTAGGTGAAGACCGCTGCGGTCAAAGTCACGATCAAAGCTGTGAGAGCTGCGAGCACGGTGCCTCTGGCGATCGATTCGCCGGAGGGAAAAGCGGTGCGGGAAGCGGATGTTATGTTGAGCAGAGCCCAGTGAGTCAGTCTATACACCGGATAGATAAACCCGACGGCGAGAGGCAGCAGGCAAACGGCTGTTGCCCCCAGGGCTTTCCATCCCTTCAGCGGCGACCGGGAGAGGGGCACACGACTGCCCGTCTCTGCCTCGACATACCGCGCCCGGCCCCGCAGCAGCTGCTCGACGGCGAGAATCACCGCTACCGTGATCATCACGATACTGGCGAGACGCAGGGCGGAAACTTTATCCCCCATGCCGAACCAGGTGCGGAATACGCCTTCCGTCAGGGTCGGTACGCCGAAAAAATTTACCGCCCCGTAGTCGTTGATCACCTCCATGATGATCAGCGCCACGCCTGCGACAATCGCCGGGCGGGCCATGGGCAGGGCGACCCGGAAGAATACCCGCCCGGGTGAATCTCCGAGGCAACGAGCTGCCTCGATCACAGTGCGACCCTGTTGGGAGAAAGCGGCCCGGCAGGCGAGGTAGGCATAGGGATACAGCACCGCGGCCAGCATAATGATCAGGATGCCATAGCGAATCACCAGCTCCATAGCGAGGAATGCGTCCACTCCCCAGTTCATCCTGACTTTGATCAAAAGTGGAATCGCCGCTTCCGGTAGTTGATAGAAAACGAAGGCCGCGACATAGGTGGGGATCGCCAGCGGCAGCACCAGCGCCCAGTTGAAAAGGCGGCGGCCGGGAAAATCAAAACAGGTCACCAGCCAGGCGGGCGGCACGGCGATAAGTAGAGAAATGGCGGTGACTGCCACCACCAGAATCAATGTGTTGCGCAGGTAGCCGGGGAGAACGGTCGCAGCGAGGTGATCCCATGCTTCGCTTTCCCTGCCGATATGCAACAGGACCGCAACGATCGGCAGGCAGATGACTGCGGCGAGTAGATAGACAAAAACGCCCCAGCGATCGGGGCGCGTAATCCGGGGGCGGCGCAGTTGCCCGAGCCAGTTGGATTGCTCCATCGGCTCGGCAACCGGTGCTTCTGTAGTAACTGTCTTTATAGGGTTACTCCCAGCCGGCTTCGTTGAAGACTTTTATCGCATCGGCGTGCAGTTTTCCCAATACGGAAAAGTCGACATCGTCCGCTTTGAATTCTCCCCATTTCAACTGTCGGTCAGACAGAGGGGTGCCTTCGACAACCGGGTATTCAAATGTGTTAGCAGGGTAGAGTTTCTGTATTTCTTCGGACAGAAGGAAATCGATAAACTGGTTGGCCAGATCGGCTTTTTTGCTGGCTTTCACGATCCCGAGACCACTGATATTGATATGTGTGCCGCGCCCGTCCTGATTGGGGAAAAAGATTTTCACTGCGGCAGCGGTATCGCGGTCCTTCTGTTCTTCCGATGTTTCGAGCAGACCGATGTAGTAGGTATTTACGATGGCGACGTCAGCCAGTCCGGCGGAAATAGCGCGCACCTGATCGCGATCACTTCCCTGAGGAGGGCGTGCCATATTTTTGCGGACAGCGGTAGCCCATTCCAGCGCTTTGTCGCGACCGTCCGCATCGATGATCGTAGTCAGCAACGCCTGATTGTAGCTGTTCGTCGAGGAACGGACGACGATACGTCCACGCCATTTTTTATCGGCCAACGCTTCATAGGTGGAAAGCTCGGACGGATCGACTCGGTCTTTGGAGTGGACGATGACCCGGGCGCGTTTGGTCATGGCGACCCAGTGCGCGTCTTTTTCCCGCAGTGGCGGCTGGACCTTTTCCAGCGCCGTTTTGGAAGTGGTTGGCTGAAGCAGCCCTGCGCTGTGAGCCCGGTAAAGTGCCCCGCCGTCCGTAGCCATAAACAGATCGGCAGCGGTGTTGGCGCCCTCTTCCTCAAGCCGGGTAATTAATTCATCCGCCGAAGCCTTGACCACATTGATCTTGATGCCCGATTGCTCCTGAAACTTCGCATAAACCTCCTGATCAAAGGCATAATGCCGCTGGGTGTAGAGCGTCAATTCCTTGTCCTGAGCCGAAGCAGTCTGAGAGATGGAGCTGAATATTCCGGTGAGAAGGGTGAGAAAAAAAGTAAATCGTTTCATGGGACTAATGCATGACTCAAATCTATTGCGAATGAGTCTCGATAAGCCGAAACGTACATGGAACGCGCCCTTGATCAACCATGAAATTGGCGTTTTCATCGGGCAATTTACCCGATCGCTATCGCGGTTTTGCTCGGAGGTTTACAGAACTAGATCAGCGACCGAATCAACAACGGAGACTCCGTCCGGTAATTTTGAATCGTAGCTAGGTTGATATTTGCCAGTCCGAACCAGAGTTGCCTGTAGCCCGCAGTCAATCGCTCCGTAGATGTCGGATTCGAGATCGTCACCAATCATGAGGCATTCCGATGCTGAAAAGCCGGTTGATTCGACGACGGATCTGAAAAATTCGGGTCCAGGTTTTCCCAGAACAACGGCTTCGGTTCCAGCCGCCCACTCCAGGCCGACGACAAAGGCCCCGGAATCTAGCTGGAGTTCCTCTTCAGTTTTGAAATACCGGTTTTTCCCGATAGCGAAGAGCGGAGCTCCGGCATGGCAAAGTTGAAATGCCCGGTTAAGGCTTTCGTAGTGAAGTCGGCCTCTGGCATCGCCAATCAAAACTGCGTTGGGATCCCGCCGGTCGAGACAGCTGAATTCGTACTCGATCGCTTCGTGGACGAGACAATAGGGACGCAAATCATGTTTGAGGAGATATTCCAGTGCCGCCATCGGAGCGGAAAACAACTCACTGGGTTCCGCTTCGATTCCGAGTCGGTCGAGTTTATTAAGAATGTCTTCCCGGCATTTGGTAGAGGTATTTGTAACGAAACGGATTGTCAGGCCTCGATTACGAGCCTGATCCACGGCTTTGGCGGCACCGGTAACGGCTTTACTGCCCTCGTAGAGTACTCCGCTGAGATCAAAGAAAACGGCTTGGCAAGCTGCTGGCATGAGGGTCTCAGTAGCATTTTGGTTGCCAGTTTGGTTGGGAAATTACGCCGCTGTATCTATCGGGGTAGAAAGGGTAGCGAGATGAGATCTGCGAAATGGAGAGTTAGCAAAGCGGCGATGAGGCACCCGATGATTACCAGTACCGGCTTAAGGATTCGTCTTTTTTTTTGTGGTTGAGTGAGGGTCAGGTCCGCATCGGACTGATGCGTCAGATCCAGTTTTCTCGGGGCGGGGGAACCGGGTGCTTTCCTTGCGGCCTGGATTTCGTCCTTTTCAGTATAGAAATGGCGGAATCGGGTCTCGGGTGACTCTTCGCTATCGTCGGTCAGCTCTGTCATTTTCGTCGAGCTGATCGCTTTGGAGAAGTGTTCGGAAACCGTCCGGGCGAGGTTGGACGGAAGGTCGGCTTCATCAAGACTTTCAGGAAACCAGACGACGAACTGTTCCGTTTCCCGGCCTGCCGCATCGGAGAGTTTAGCATCCAGAAAAACGGAGGCGAGATAGGGGCGTTGATTTCCCTCGCGGTCGATGAGAGTGCCTACCACTTCGTCACCTTCGGGAGATATATTCAATTCCGCTCTCACTTCCCGGTAAAATCGCCACCAGCTTCCTCTATCAACTTGGGGAAGGATCAGAAAACAGTATTCCCAATGTTTACCCCGGGTACGCCAGAGTAATTCGTTTACAGGAATGGTGAGTTTACTCATCGACCTGCGAGTGGGATTTAAAAGGCTGATGATAGACTCTGCGGGCTTCCTCGGAAGCGAGTTGAGCTTTCAGGGCTTCGATACCCGCTTCGAGAATTTGCTTTTTCCGAACCGCTTTTTCCTGACGCTTCCGGAAATACTCCGTTTGTTTATCGAGGATGTCATCGATCTGAAGGGCGTCCAGAAGTATAGATATGACCTGATATTTCTTCGGTAGAAAATCATCCAGTTTATCGATAAAGGAAAAGATCTTGCGAACCCCGAAGGTGACTCGTTTTGCGACATCCATACCTTTCCCCTCCGGCATCCGGTCCCGGACCTGCTGGATATTTGCCAGTAATACAGCGGGAGCCAGAACGTTGAAGCCGATGTGATTGAAAGGATCGACGATCTTGTTTCGTTTGGTTTTCACCGACGCAAGGAGGAGCACTTTGTGGCCGAGCGATTCATCGTTCAGGATTTTCGAGAGACCGCTGATGGAATCGGAAGCGCCTTTCAGTATATCTTTCGAGATATCCTCAGCGGTGATTTTCGGCGAAAGCAGGTCTGCTTTGGAAAGACCGATGATCCAGTTTTGCGGCCAGTCACTCGATTCGTTCAATTCCGAAAAGGCTTGTTGAATTTTCCTGCCCTCGTTGCGGAACTGGTCGAGCGAGGTCCTCACATAGGTCATTCCCTCGCTAAGATATTTTTCGCCATCGATCAGAAAGATGCAGGCATGGCAGTTGAGCAAACGATGTAGTGCGGCATCCCGGTCGGCTTTTTCTGCCATATCCCGGGGTTCCCGTTCCCACCATCCGCCCGGGTAATCCATCCACCTGACCCGGAATGAAGGTTCCGCGAGGCCATCGACGAAAAAGGAAAAAACATACTCGTGAAGATCAGGGCTGGAAGGAGGAAAAATCCCGTCTTCGAGACGATGGAATTTGGCGAGAAGTTCATTGCCATCGGTAGTGGAATCGGCCGAAAAGTAGTAGCCATGCTCGCGGCAAAAGGCGTCGGTCTGCTGGCTGCCGTAGTAGGCGGCTAACATGGTGGTTTTCCCCGAGTTTTTCGCTCCAAACACAGCGAAACTGATTTCCTGAAGGCCGGGTTCTTCCTTTTTCGTGTTGTCTTTCATAAATGGAGTAGCCACTCAACTCCGCGCTGAAGATAGCGGGAATTATGAGGTGGGACAGTGATTATTGAGTGGTTTTGACGGTCGAAATGAAAGTTGCAGCGAAATGATACGGTTTTGATTTTAAGCGGTTTCAATCTGGACATCAGCTCTCCTCTGACCGATTCTCTCCCCGAAAACTTTTAGCGAGATGAAATACCTCATAATTTTTCTTATTTTCTTTGTTCAGGCGGCTCACGGTCGGGAGTGGTATGAGGGAATGTGGACCTACGACGCCAGTGTTACGGAGCGGAACACCCCCGGGATTTCCGCTCAGGACATGAGGGAAGTCAGGGCGGGGTTCGACAAATGGGCCGGAAATATCACGGTGACCCCGAAGCGGGTTAAGGGGAAAAAGGCGAAACTGGGAGTTCCATACCGAGTCGTTGGGAACGGGAGAAACACCGTTCTCGTCGAGGTGAAGGGGCCCGCCATTGAATTCGTCAAGGCTTTCAACCCGGATCTGAGGAAACAGAGTCTCCGGTGTAAATTGATCCGGATAAATCACAACCTGGTCGCCTTCGAAGTTCCGGAATTGCAGACGATTCGGATGTATCTGCGTCGTGTCCAGTAGGGCTGACGAAAATTAAAGCGTCGGCTACCTGGTGTCTATCGTCCAGCCGACGTCCTGGACCAATTCCTTCATCCTTTCGAGCCCAATTCGCGCGGTCTCGAGGGGATCCCGATCCCACCAGCTCTGGCTGAAGAGTTCCAGACTGAGCCATTTGTCGTAGCCTTTGTTTTTCAGGAGCGTGAGTTCCGATTTTAGATCAATCACGCCGTCACCGACCATGACGCGGTCCGGATCGAGTTGTTCATACCGGGGGATTTGAGGATCCGCATCGTCGATGTGGTAGTGGGAAATCCACTCAAGAGGCAGGTTTTCGATGTCGGCCTGAGTTGATTGATTGTTCCAGGTGTGAAAAGAATCGAGGATTGTGCACTTTTTGGGATGATCTACCTTTTCCAGCACCGAAACGGTATCGGGAATGTTATTGAGGCTCGCAAAAAAGCTCAGATACTCAAGCACCGCGGTAACTCCAGCGGCTTCGCCGATCTTTAGGAGGTCCTCATAGCGGGTGTGGAGATCGGAAAAGCCAGGTTGCTCCAAAGGTGGCGTGCAGACAACCAGCGGGCAATTGAGCCGCGCGGCGAGTTCAAAGCGGCGTTTTGCTTCATCGAGGGCCAGATCGTATTCGCGACGTTCGGTCTCACCCCACCCTCGAACCGCAATAAAGCAGGGGACCTCGAGGCCATAGTCCGCCAGAAGCTTTTCGACATCCGAAATCTCACCACCCCGGCCGACATGCTCGTAGAGTTCCACAGCCCAGAGCTCGATTCCCTGATATCCGGCATCGCCCGCTACCCGGATTTTATCGAGCAGCGGCGTCGGTTTGATGGTTGAGGAGTTTAGCGACAGCTTCATTAAGAGAGAATTTTCTCGACCTCACTCATGGCGAGGAAATTGCCGACCAACGGCTGGGATAGATCTTCCTGGCTTTGCTGCCAGTTGGCGAAAATTCCGTCATCGGTGATTGTGGTCGCCACATACCGCGAACAACCCGTGCCGTGTGGCGAGATAAAGAGCGGCTCTTCGATGGTGATACTTTCGATATTGGGCAGATTGTCGTCCAGCCCCACAGCGACTCCGCCGATTTCTTCGCAGGACCAGCCTCTGGGGCGGGCCACAGCTCCCGGGTTTTCGTCGAGCTGGCGAAGACATTCGCAGCTGTCGTAAAAATAGAGAGAGACATCGGGAAGATCTTTGAAAGCACCGATTTTCGGGATCGCAAGCCGTTCGGTGAGTCGGGCTGCCGCGATATCCCAGACCGGTCCGCGCTTCAGCATGTCGCGGGTGAGGTCTTCATAAGTATCGCTGCCTGCCTTGCGGATTTTGGCCGCAGTGCCACTGCTTGACCAGGAGAAAGGGTGGGTGCAATAGCCGAGAAGAAGGTCGCCATTCGGCAGGTCCGATACCCACGGATCTTTGCAGTGAAGCCGCTCGATCGCTTCGGCTTGATGGGGGATGATTTCCTCGATGTTTGCCGGGCTGAGATCGTCGACCTTAGCCGCGTGGATTCGATCGATACTCCAGACGCCGGTGCCCGCTTTTTGAAAGCCCGAAATTCGTTCAGGGTAAGTGGTGTCTTTTTCTGTCGAGATAAACAGCTCGATTCCCTCTGAGGTGCGATGTAGCGCCACCCCCTCGATAGAAACGACTCCGACTCCGTTGCAGGTGAGATCGGCCTTGGAAAAAGAGAGGATTTTCTGAAATTCGCCATCGGGTGAATCTCCCCGGAAAACAGCCAGTTCAAGACCGCGTTCCCCTGCTCCGACACCGGTTCGGGAATCCCCGTAATTTCGATAGCGACCGCAGATCAAAAAAGAACCATCCGCATCTTGAATGACGTTACCCCCGCCGAACCAGTAGCCCGTGCTCCGGTCCTGAGGCTCGACAATGACCTTCGCTTTTTCCTGATTGACCAGAGCAGAGGCGAGGGCGCGAAGTTTTCCATGATGATCCGAATTCAACATGTCTCCACTTTTAGCTGGGAGCTGAGGTGGGGCAAGTTAAGAAAAGCGGACTGCGGGGGCATGGATCCGGTAGAGGTGGAGTCGGCGGCTGGTCGCGTTTTTCGCTACGGAAGAGAGAAGGCAGACTGTACCCTGTACAGTTTGAGAGTGTACAGGGTACAGTTTTCTCATTTCGCGAATGAACTCCAGATGTAGTAGATGCCTATCGCGAGAACCGCACCGAAAACGACCCGGCGGAGCCAGACGAGCGGGGTCCGGTCGAGGACGATTTTTCCCATCCAAATGCCGAAGACCACAACCGGAATGGAGAAGATCAGCGTTTTGACGAGGGGCAGGGTGGTGTCGCCTTCGTAAAACATGAGCCCGTTCCGGACGATGCCGGATGCCAGAAAGATGGTCTGAAGTACGGCGACAGTCTGCACTTTGCTCCAGTTTTGGGAATAAATATAGGCGACGATCGGTGGACCGCCGACATTGAAGGCTCCGCCGAGGATCCCACCGCCGATACAGATCGGAATTCCGGCACGGGGCGTCATTTGAATGGTTTTATTGCGAAAGAATTCGGAGGCGGCAATGGTCACGAGCACTATACCCAGGATGCGGACGACCCAGACGTCGCTGAATGCCCGCAAACCGTAATACCCTATTGGTATGCCCACGCAGATTGCGATGATCAGTGGCCAGAAGGTTTTCAGATTGATGCCCTGACGGTTGAAAACCATAACTCCGACACAGACAATGAGGTTTAACAGGGCGGTCAGCGTGGTGGCGTCCCGCACCGTCATGGCGAGCGGCAGGCCTGCCATACAGACCATCGCGAGGCCGAAACCGGTGGCGGATTGAACGAAGGCTGCTGTCCCGAGGAGACAGGCGACCAGCCAGAAACCTGGATCTCCCATAAAATTAAGGTTTGGTATCGACCTCCAGAGCCGGTTTGGATTCGGGAGAGGCTCCGACGGGTGGGGGTGAGAGGAGATCGTCCTTGCGACCTCTCCATTTGATGAGCGAAAACTCGCCGGGAAGGCGGTCGAGGGCTGAATCGGCATACCCGGCACCGCAATCGAGCGTCGGGCTGGTTCGCAGTTCAAAATGGAGATGGGCGAGGTATTTGCCATCGGCATTACCCACATCGCCGATCCGGTCGCCACGGCGGACGCGCTGACCGACAAAGACGGCGATTCGATCGAGGTGGCCGTAGAAGGATTCGACGAGACGCCCGTCGGGCAGTTCGTGCAGTAAAATCGCGACGTTTCCCCAGCCATCGGCGGGCCAGCCGGTGTAGATGACCCGGCCATCGGCGATGGCGTAGACGGGATCGCCGAGATCGGAGTTATTTCCCCCGATTCCGTTGATATCGTCACCGAGGTGCCGGGTTGTTAAAAACGGTTGGGCATTGTAGGTCAGCCCGGCATGTTCAGTCCCCATTGGTGGGTCGAAACGGACGGCTTGCGGTGCGGTCACCATTTCGATCGGGCTGAGAACGGCGAATGCGGGATCAAAGAATAGTTCCTCGACACGGGGATTGAGGAGGCCTACCAGGGCTTGACCGGCGCTTTCAGTTCCGCTGTCTTCCCCGGTGTTTTTTTTCGGCTTGATGGAAACCCAAATGGCGAGCGCCAGGCTGAATATAAGGACGAACAACGGCAGGAAAAAGCGATAGAATTCCCTGAAGTGTTGCTTGAGATCGACATTATCAAAATATTTCGAATATTTCAAATCGCTCGAAATTAGATGAAGGGCTCCCGTGATGCAACTATCGTCAGGAAGATGGATAGCGAATTAAGCAGGTTCCGGCTCACGATTGCCTACGATGGGCGTCCTTTTGCGGGTTGGCAGAGTCAGCCGGACGGTAATACGGTGCAGGATCATATTCTCGCTGAATTGCGGGGGATTTGCCCGTCGGCCACGGGGCTGCAGGGCTCGGGAAGGACCGATGCGGGTGTCTCGGCATTGGGTCAGGTGGCTCACTTCGATTGCCCGGTGGATTGGAAAATGGACGCAACAGCCTGGCGGAAGGCTCTCAATACCAAACTGCCGCCTTCAATTCGGATCATGGATTGTGAGGAGGTCGATTCGGACTTCCATGCGCGATTCAGTGCAACGGGGAAAATCTACGAATACCGGATTTGCACCGGCGAAGTGCTCCCGCCTCTGGATTACGGTCTGGTTTGGCACCGGCGGAATTTACCAATCGAGGAATTTTCCGAAGCGATGTCGGTTTTCGAAGGGACGCATCAATTCCGCGCGTTCTCCGCTAACCGGAACGACGGCAAAGATGAAGGGCGCGATACGGAGCGGACGATCTTTGATATCTCATCCACTGAGGCGGGAGACGGCTACTTGACGGTGTCGATCCACGGGGATGGTTTCCTTTATAAAATGGTGCGGTTTCTCATCGGCACCGGCAGCTACCTTGCTCTCAACCGGATCGATTTGGAAACGGTAGAGGACTGGCTTCGGGATCCGCCGGAAACCGAAAAGGCTCCCTACTGCGCCCCGGCTGACGGGCTTTCTCTGTTCGAAGTTTGTTACGAATGAGTTGAATTCATGGGTTTTATGGGTTTTTCTCGCAGGGTTCAAAACTCAGATGTCTATTTTCACCAAACAGCCCTCCTTTAAAGATAATCGGATCGAAAACGCGGGTCGTTGGCCCGTGCGATTGACTCATTTTCATCTGACGGATGATTACAGTTTCCCGGCGACGAACTATCCGGAGATCTTTTTTGTTCAGCAGGGCGGCTTGCTTCACGAAACGAAGAACGGAAAGCAGACGATTCGTGAGGGATTTGCAATTCTGGTTCATCCGGGACATCAGCATTCGATCCGCAACCCGGACAATGTGATCATCAGCCGGATTCGCTACCTGCCGGAGTGGTTCACGATGGAATATTCCGCGGTGGTCGCGATGCCGGATGTCCTGACTTTATTTTTTGACCAGAGCTGGTTGCAATATCCGCGTGACGATTCACTTCATGTTTTCAATACCCGGCCGGAAACCCACACTTTGATCCGGGCGGAACTGGATTACCTGCAGCACATTTTAAAATCCGGCCAACACCTCGAGCCTTTGAGTCGCCTGTCTCTGTTAAAAGTGATGGCTGCGATCTCGCAGGATTTCCAAAGATTCTGGCGGGGGGCTGGCGGACCGGAACTGACTCCTCCGGTTCAGTTTGCTTTCGATTTGATCGAGCGAAAAGTGTTTGCGGGGGATCAATTTCGCGATCCCGCGCTGCGAACCGGTGGTTTTGACAAAGTGGAGGTCGAGTCCGAATTCCGCAGTTACACCGGCCTCAGTCCTCAGGAATATTGCGAGAGACGCCGGATATTCCATGCGGCTTACTATTTGATCGCCACCGATGAAGATCCGAAAAACATTTCGCGGATCACCGGTTTTCCAGACTACACCCGCTTCAATCTGACCTTTGACGAAACATTCGAGATTGCTCCCGAAGTTTATCGTGAGAAGTTCCGCTCCCTCGTCGGGCCGGACGAGTCTGTCTAAACGCTATGAAATCAGTAGATGAACAAATGGAACTCCTCACGCAGGGGGTTGCCAATCTAATCGACGAAAAAGATCTCCGTAAAAAGCTGGAGCGGGGGAAACCGCTCCGGGCGAAGCTGGGTGTGGACCCGACCTCGCCGGACTTGCACCTCGGGCACAGTGTGGTGCTGGAGAAATTGCGTCAATTTCAGCTTCTCGGTCATCAGGCCGTGTTGATTATCGGGGATTTTACCGCTCAAATCGGGGATCCGAGTGGGCGTTCCAAAACCAGGCCGCCCTTGTCGCGGGACGATATTCTGGCCAATGCAAAAACGTATACCGATCAGGCGTTTCAGATCCTGGACAAGGATAAAACGGAGATCGTTTTTAATGGTGACTGGTTTAACAAGATGACCTTTGCCGAGGTGATTCAGCTTAATGCCAAGGTCACCATGCAACAGATGCTCCAGCGGGAGGATTTCCGGAACCGGATCGACAAAGGACAGGAAGTGAGGCTTCACGAGATCCAATATCCGATCGTGCAGGGCTGGGATTCCGTGGTCGTCGAGTCGGATGTGGAACTGGGCGGTACCGATCAGCTCTTCAACATTCTGGTGGGTCGCGATTTGCAGAAAGCCGACGGGCAGGAGCCTCAGGTGGTGATGTGTATGCCGATTCTGGAAGGTCTCGACGGCATTCAGAAGATGAGCAAAAGCCTCAACAATTACATCGGCGTTTCCGAAGCTCCCGGGGAGATGTTCGGGAAGATGATGAGTATTTCCGATGAATTGATGGCGAAATACTCCGTTTTACTGCTCGGGGAAGCGATCGATCCGGAGGTTCATCCGATGGAATCGAAAAAATCTCTGGCGGCGAAAATCGTGAGTCGATATCACTCCGGGGCGGCAGCCGCTGAAGCCCGTGAAAACTGGGAGACGATGTTCAGTAAGAAGGATCTCGCCTCGGCGGATCTGCCCGAGTATCAAATCGGGGAGCGCTCGGATTTGATCGGAGTTGTGCAAAATGCTTACGCTGAGACTTTTGACCAGAAAAAGTCGGGGGGAGATGTGCGTCGCCTCATTCAGCAGGGCTCGATTCAGCTCGACGGCGAAAAGATTACCGATGTGAAGGCGGCACCTTCATGGACGGAAGGTCAGATTCTGAAACTGGACAAAAAACGCAGCGTTCGGATCCTCGTGTAGCGTTGATTCGGAAGGGCTTCTGTTTTTGCGGACCGTGGAATCAATTGACTTTGGGCCTCTGGATCGGTATAACAGAGCGATGCATTTGGTTTGCCGGGCTCTTTGTGTTTTGATTCTCTTGACCGCATTTTGTGGTCGGGGAATCGCGCAGATTGAAGAGCGCCGCAATCCTTATCTGGTCCTGAATTCGGGTTTCGAGTTCGCCAAAACCGGAGATCCCCTGAAGGACTGGAATTCGGTCAGGGAATGGCGTTCATCCGACGGAAGGACGATGAAGGCGAAGATTCTCCGGCTCCAAAATGGCGCTGCCGAGTTTCTTCTCCCGGGAGGCAAGAAAGTGCGGATCGATCTGTCCCGTTTCAGCGAGGCGGATCAGCGTTTTGTCGCCGAATGGAAAGAAATTTCGCGATATTTCAATCTCGGTTACACCAAGTCACGAAATGTCACGAACACGGTCCAGGCTGGGATCAGTGACGGAGCCTTTGCTAAAGAGGGGAAAGTCCATCAGACGCGCCACTTTCGGTTTGAGAGTGACGAGCCGCTCAATGCTCTGACGGTAAAAGATTTCAGCAGGATGTTCGAAGCCACCTATCTAGCGGTGCGTTCATTGCCGCTCGGGCTTGAGGTAGCCAAACCGCCGGAGGGCAAATTCCGGGTGCGGCTCTTCTCGAATAAGGATGATTATCACCGCGCGGGCGGCCCCCTCACTTCCGCCGGGGTGTATATTTTGAAGTCGCGCGAAATTCTGGTCCCCTTTGAATCACTGGGGTTGCAGAAGATCGGAAAAACCTACCGGAAAGCGGGACAGGCCGATTCCTCAACTTTGGTTCATGAGATCACCCATGCGGTGACTCATCAATGGTTGAACCACATGCCGATGTGGGTTGCTGAGGGTCTGGCTGATTATGTGGGGGCGATACCTTATCGGGACGGCACCTTTTACCTGAATCAGCATGAGGAGGGGATCTTCAACATGGTGGCATCCAATTTTGGTGGAGATGCGCTTCGCTTCCGAATTTTAAGCCCCGAGGAATTTGTCTATCTCGATACCGACGAATACATGAATCGTTCGTCGGAACCGGAACGGACGGTCGAGTTGACGGCGGTACAGCCTTATCAGATTCGTCTGGTGGGTGACGATGAACCTCAGGCAAAAAACCGGGGCGGAACCAAAACCTCAGTGGCGAGCTCTTCCACGGAAATCGGAGCTGTGATCAACGGAATCACTCCTCCGGTCCGCAACAACCCTGATTCGATTGTGGTGCAGCGATACTCATCATCAATGTTGCTGATCCATGATTTGATCTCAAAAGGACAGGTGGCAAGTCTGCGGAAGTATCTTTTTGCCAACCTGCACTTCAACTGGGATTCGGAAAAGTATATCGTGGACTACAATCAGAATCTGGACTCCTACCAGGGAGCGGTAAAAAAACAGATCGCCGATTTTGACCGGGTTTTGCAGGAGTACAACGAGGCGATCCACGCCTACAACCGGGTCGTGAAACAGCGCAACGCTGGAGATGAGATCGAACTGCCGGAGATTCCGCAAAGTCCGGTTCCGCCCGAGGCCATTGAGGTTCCCGAAATTCTCGCCCATCCGCGCAGCAGCGATGCCTTCTCACGAGCATTGTTCCGCCAAACCTCGGTAAAACGGTATTTGAGCCTCCCGGAGAATTTAAGTCTCTAGAATTGCGTATCATGATTTAGGAGGCGGCGGCCTTACTATTGTCGGGTCTATATTTGTCGATGAAAAATCTTATTCTGATCTTCCAGCTGTGTCTGTTTCCGTTTCTGTTGTTCGGGGAAGACCGTCCGCCTAACATTGTCATTATTTTTACCGATGATCAGGGCTATGAGGATGTCGGTGTTTTCGGTGCAAAAGGGTTTGAAACACCGAATCTGGACCAAATGGCGGCGGAGGGCCGGAAGTTCACCCAGTGGTATGCGTCGCAGGCGGTTTGTTCAGCGTCGCGGACCGGTCTTTTGACGGGTTGTTACTCCAACCGTCTCGGGATTCACGGTGCTCTGGGGCCGGGCAGCGCGCATGGGATCAACCCTGATGAGACAACTCTGGCTGAAGTCTGTAAATCGGTTGGTTATGCCACCGCCTGTTTTGGAAAATGGCATCTCGGGGACCACGATAAGTTTCTCCCACTACAGAATGGATTTGATGAGTATTTCGGAATTCCCTATTCCAATGACATGTGGCCCTTTCATCCCACATCGAAGAATTTTCCACCGCTGCCTATATTCGATGGAAACGAAAGGCAGTGTCTCGCAGAGCCTGAAGACCAGCGAATGTTGACGACGAGAATCACCAATAAAGCGGTCGACTTTATCTGCCGAAACCGGAAGAATCCGTTCTTTCTATATGTCCCGCATCCACAGCCGCATGTTCCCTTGTATGTCAGTGAACGCTTTGCCGGTAAAACCGAACGGGGAATTTATGGCGATGTGATTGAGGAAATCGATTGGTCAGTCGGTGAGATTCTCAATGCGATCAAAACTTCGGGGATCGATGATAATACCCTTGTCATTTTTACCAGCGACAATGGTCCATGGCTCAGTTATGGCACTCACTCCGGATCGCCCGGCCCCCTTCGGGAAGGGAAAGGAACGTCGTGGGAGGGCGGAATTCGTGAGCCCTGCATTATGCGCTGGCCGGGAAAAATTCCTGAGGGAACGGTGACGGATACCCCGGGGATGAATATCGATCTCCTCCCAACGATAGCCGGATTGATCGGCGCGGATCTGCCTGAGAGGAAAATCGACGGTCTTGATATCTGGCCGGTGCTTTCCGGCGATGGAGAGAATCCTCACGATGGATATTGGATTTACTACAAGCGAAATGAACTGCAGGCCATCATTGCGGATGATTGGAAACTGGTGTTGCCGCATCAATACCGAACCATGGCCGGGAAGCCGGGAGGGACTGACGGAACCCCCAATCCTTACGGCGGCGAGACCACCGGTAAGCCGGAATTGTATCAGTTGAAGGATGACATCGGGGAAATGAAAGATGTGTCAGCCGATCATCCCGAAGTGATGAAGCGATTGCTCGCGGTTGCGGAAAAGGCCCGTGCCGAACTCGGCGACCGTCTTACCAAAGTAGAAGGCTCGGGGAACCGCGCCCCGGGGCAGTTGACGGAAGAGGAACGCCTCGCTTTGCAGAAAATTCACTGGCCTGACGGGCGACCGAATCAAAAGAAAAAGTAACCGTTTCGAGAAGTAAAAATGGGTCACGAATACGATTCCGTGATAATCGGTTCGGGCCCGAACGGTCTGGCCGCTGCGATAACTCTGGCGAAGGCAGGGCAAAAGGTTCTCGTCGTTGAAAAATATCATAGCCCGGGCGGAGGCGTCAGATCGGAGGCCGGGACTCTCCCGGGCGTCGTTCACGATCTGTGTTCGGCGATATATCCGATGGCGGTGTGCTCTCCCTTTTTTGAGAGTCTGTCACTGGAGAGCTATGGTGTCGGATGGATCGATCCAGAGATTCCTCTGGCGCATCCATTTGATGATGGTTCAGCGGCAGTGATGAACCAGTCGCTGGAGGAAACCGTCGCTCAGTTTTCCACTGGCGATGCCCGCAGTTACCGCCGGATTTTTGAACCCTTACTGGAAAGTGGGGATAATCTCTTCCGGGATCTGCTTGCGCCACCAAAATTTCCGTCCGATCCCATCGCGGCGATCCGATTCGGGATGACGGTGCTCCCATCGGCAAAGTGGATTTCCCGAACTCGATTTTCGGGAGAAGAGGCCCGTGCCCTTTTTGCGGGAAATGCGGCGCACTCAGTGCTTCCCCTCGATCGCCCCTTAACTACCGGGGCGATTGGAATCATGCTAATGTTGGCTTGTCATCGCAAAGGATGGCCAATCGTTAAAGGCGGCGCCGGTGTCATTACAGATGCCCTCGTGAAATGTCTGGAACATCACGGCGGTGTCATCAAATGCGACTGGGAAGTGACGTCGCTCGATGAGCTGCCTTCTGCTACAAACTACCTTTTTGATACCGGTCCGCAGGCCCTCGCGGCAATTGCCGGGGATCGTCTTCCCCGAAGCTTTTGTGATCGGTTGAATCGGTATCGTTACGGTCCCGGCGTCTTTAAAATCGACTACACCTTATCCGGCCCGGTTCCCTGGAAAGCTCAAGCCTGTCGCAAAGCGGGAACGGTGCATATCGGGGGGACGTTTGATGAAATCGCGGCAGCCGAAAAAGCGCCATGGCTGGGGCAAACCAGTGAGAAACCGTTTGTGTTGACCGCGCAGCCCAGCCTTTTCGATTCATCGAGAGCTCCCTCCGGGCAACATACCTTTTGGGCTTATTGTCATGTTCCGGCAAATTCTACGGTGGATATGACTGCCGCAATCGAGCGACAGATCGAGAGGTTTGCTCCCGGTTTTCGCGATACGATTCTGTCCCGTCAGACCCGGAACTGCGCAGAATTTCAGAGCTATAATCCCAATTTCGTCGGTGGCGATGTCATCGGAGGCGTCACCGATTGGCGCCAGCTCCTGACCCGGCCCGTCGCCAGGCTGAAACCTCACACCACACCTGCTGACGACATTTTTCTGTGTTCAGCTTCGACTCCGCCGGGTGGCGGAGTCCACGGAATGTGTGGTTATTGGGCGGCGCAGGAGGTGCTCAATTCGCGGTGAGAGATTTCACTGCCTGTTCGAGTTGATCGGCCAGAGCTGGATCAGTAATTTTACCCTCGACAAAATTGTCGTAGAAGGCCGGGAGACTGAAGGTGGCTTTTAAATCTGCTCCCATCCGCGGGAACTTCTCTTTGGCTGCCTCCATTACCGAAGCGGCGCCTCTTCCACCGGGTGAAGTCGACAACAGGAGCATCGGCTTTCCCGCCCAGACTTCAGGATCGATTCGAGAAGTCCAGTCATACAAATTTTTGAACGCGGCTGAGTAGGAGCCATTGTGTTCGGCCAGAGAAACCACCACGGCATCGTGATTGATGATCATATCCTTAAAGGATTTCGCCGCTGCGGGGATGCCGTTCTGTTCCTCTTCGTCCGAACTGTACATTGGCAGGTCGAATTGTCGTAAGTCCAGGTTGGTAACCTCGGCACCCTCAACGAGACTCGCTGCGTAGCCTGCTAATTGTCGATTGATCGATGTCGAGCTGGTGGAGGCCCCGAAGGCAAGAATTTTCATGCCCGAAATAAGCTATGAAACCACCCGGATAGCCAGTAAAAAACGTGGATACCCCGGTCAAATTTAGTAGGCTTACCGAGTGAGGTGGGACCTTGTGATGACATTTATTTTTCGATCAGTGATTGTTCTGATTTTTCTGGGCTGGCATGGGAGCACCCGGGCGGAGGATTCGGTGGTGCGAAAGCCCTGGACGACTTCGAAAATCGCCGGTTCGCCGGAACCTCCAACGCCTTACCTACCTGAGCGGTATTTCGATGAGGTGAAGTCGAACCATTGTTTGGAAATGGTTTCTCTGAACGGAAGAATTTATGCGGTAGAGAAAGAGGGTCGGATCCTGTCTTTTCCTGAAACAGCGGATCAGGGTGAAAGAGAAACTGCAGTCTTTGCGGACCTCAAAGCTTTGCACCCGGATTTGAATTACGCTTATGGTTTGGCTTTCCATCCAAAATGGGAGGAAAATCACGAGGTCTATATCACCTACACGGTTAAGCCGAACGCTGAGGACGGAACTAAGCTTTCCCGCTTCAAATTTCGCGAGATTTCCCCGGAGATGTTTCAGGTCATTCCAGAAAGCGAAGAGCTTATCCTGACCTGGCAAAGTGGTGGGCATAATGGAGCTAACTTACAGTTTGGCCCCGATGGGATGCTCTATATCTCAACGGGCGATGCCACGGCTCCCAGTCCGCCCGATCAACTGAAGACGGGGCAGGATAATTCAGACCTGCTTTGTTGTGTGTTGCGGATTGATATCAACGGAAGTTCTGAGGCACTGAACTATCGCATCCCGGCGGACAATCCCTATTTCAATGAAGAGGGTGTTCGGCCCGAGATTTGGGCCTTTGGATTTCGCAATCCCTGGAAAATGAGTTTTGACAGTCAGGGCCGACTATGGGTCGGTGACGTCGGTTGGGAATTGTGGGAGATGATCTTTCTCGTGGAAAAAGGCGGGAACTATGGCTGGAGCAGCTATGAGGGAAACGACTTTATCGAAGCGATGCCGGTCAGTTCGCTTGCTCCGGTGACGCCGCCGATTGCAGTTCACTCTCATAGTGAAGCGGCGTCGATCACTGGAGGGTTCGTATATGAAAGCGCGAGATTGCCGGGATTGAAAGGTGCCTATATTTATGCCGATTATGAGACCGGTATCATTTGGGCCTTGCGGTTGAAGGATGGCGAGGTAGTTGATCATCTTGTGGTTGCTGATACACCTCACAAAATCGTCACTTTTGGCCGGGGTAAAGACGGGGATCTCTACTACAGTCACTATGCTGCACCAACCGGGTTCTATCGGCTAATCCCTAATCCAGGCAAAGACGAATCGAAATTGTTTCCGAAAAAGTTAAGCGAAACCGGATTATTTGAGCAGTCGGATATCGATCAACCAAAACCCGGAGTGTATGAATTCTCGATTCACGAATCGATGTGGCAGGATGGCGCTACGTCGCGATACCACATCGCACTCCCCGGTGAGACCGGTATCGAAACCGGAATTATCCATCAGGCTAACGGTAATATGAGAGCGACCACGATCTGGCCGGAAGATGCGGTTCTCGCGAAGACGATCAGCCTTCGCTCGGCTCCGATTGAAACCCAGATCCTGCACTTCGACGGTGAAGCGTGGAACGGCTACAGCTATCTTTGGAACGATAAGGGAACCGATGCCCTATTGGTCGGTCCGGAAGGTGCCGAGGTAGACGTCGATAGTCGGCACTGGCACGGAGGTTCGAAATACCGGGTCCCGTCCCGTGCGGAGTGTATGCGTTGCCATACGAGCTGGAATCAATTCACCGCTGCATTTGAACCGATGCAGCTTTCCGGATTCTCCCGCTTCCCCAAACAGAGTCCAGAGAAAATTGCTACCGAATTAGGAATTACGGATTCCAACTTTTTTCTGAAAAACCAGAGTGGTCATCTCTCTAACAGTCGGAAGGGCGCTCCGCTGGATAAAAAAGCGCGATCCTGGCTCCATGCCAATTGCGCCCATTGCCATAGACGGAACGGGGGCGGGAGTGCTCCGCTGGAGGTGAATTTCGAAAGATCGACCGTGGAGTCTCAAATGCTTTGGGAAATGCCGACCCGGGGCGACTTTGGTCTTAGCGATGCCCGGATTGTGGTGCCCGGCCAACCGTGGCGTTCCGTTTTGAACTATAGAATCAGTTCGGTGGGGAGTGGTCACATGCCGCCACTGGGATCACGGGAGGTCGATAAATCAGCGGCTGCCCTACTATGGAAATGGGTGGCGGAAATGCCAGTGGAAAAAAGTGCTGACCTCCCGCCGATGAATACTGAAACGACGTCATCCGCTATGGTGTTAGCTCATTCCATAGCATCCGGTCGGTCCGGAGCGGATGCAGTGGAGTCCGGCCTGAAAACTGAAGATCCAGCGATTAAAGCATTATTTGAGCGATTCCGGTCTCCTGACGAACGCCCCGCTCCCCGGGGGTTGAATTCGGAGGTGTTGCTGACTTTAAAAGGGGATGTAGAGAATGGAGCCAGATTACTGTCACCCTCCGGGAAATTGGCGGGTTGTTTTGCGTGTCACCTCGTAAAGGGTGCAGGTAGGGAACTGGGGCCGGATCTCAGTGAGATAGGGCAAAGACTCAATCGGAAGCAGTTGTTGGAGAGTCTTATCGCGCCTTCGAAAGTCATTGCTCCGGAATACCGGCTAACTACGATCGGAACCAGAGACGGGAATCTTCACGCTGGATTGGTGCAAAGTAGGTCTTCGGAAAAGATCACAATGAAACTTCTGTCGGGGACCCTCCATGAAATCGATACCGCTCAAGTCGCTTCAAGCTCGGTTCAGGAAACTTCGATGATGCCCGAAGGATTGATCAGTTTTTTGACCGATCAGGAAACCGCCGATCTGCTGGCGTATTTGCAATCACTTAACGGAAAATAATATGAAACTTGTGCTACCGCTTTTAATACTCTTTGGATTGCTGTCGACAACCTATGGCGAATTCCGGGCGGGAGCGGCGAGCTCTAACATCACTCCCGGGATGGGAGTTCCGCTGGACGGGGCAATTATGCAAACCGGTCCAGCCAAAGATATACATGATGAACTCTGGGCGCGGTGTCTGGTGTTGTCGGACGGGACTTCGAAATTGGCGATCGTAATCGTTGATAACACGATGATATCCCGGGAGATTTTCGATGAGGCGAAAAGGCGAATCGAGATCGAATGTGGAATTCCTTCGGCAAATGTCTGCCTGGCAGCGACGCACAGTCACTCGACACCGCGGGGTGTTGTCGGTCTGGTTGATAGTGAATTGCATCGTGACTACCTTGATTTTCTCGCGGTGCGAATAGCTGACGGGGTGAAACGGGCTGATAATCGACTGGTGCCCGCCGAGGCGGGTTGGGGGAGTTTTGAAGAGCCGAGGTTCGTGCATAACCGACGCTGGTTTGTAAGGAATCCGGTGAAAAGTCCCTTTGGCGAAGCGACGGAAACGATACTGATGAATCCGGGTAAAAGCGCAGATCTTGATCGTCCGACCGGTCCGGTCGACAGTGAATTTTTTGTCTTTGCGGTGAGGCGGAAAACGGATCAGAAACCGATTGCTTTGCTGGGTAACTACGGACTTCACTATGTGGGAGGTGTCCCTGGCGGAACGGTAAGTGCGGACTATTTCGGCTCGTATGCCGATGCGATTCAAAAGCGTTGGAGTGGCGATCACCTTGACCCTCCTTTTGTCGGTATGTTATCAAATGGAACCAGTGGCGACGTGAATGCGATCGATTTTAAGGCTCCGAGGGTCCGGTTTGAGAAGTATGAGAGGATGAATGGAATCGCAGCCGAACTGGCCGATAAAACGCAGGCACTACTTGAGACTGTTACCTATTCCGACGTGTTGCCGCTTCGTTCAGTAGCTTCGGAATTGGAGCTTAAAGTAAGGAAACCGGGCGTGGACCGACTGGAATGGGCCGGGAAAAACCGGGCACCGGAGAATACCAAATTCCGACTTCCCCGGCCTCAAATCTATGCCCGCGAGGCGTTGCATTTAGCGAATTTTCCGGATGTGGTATCGGTGCCTCTCCAGGTGTTTCGAATCGGGGATTTGGCGGTCGTGCAATCGCCCTGTGAAACCTTTGCCGAAACGGGACTGGCGATTAAAGCGGGGTCTCCATTTGCGGATGCGACTTTTACTATCGAGTTAGCGAATGGGTATTTCGGTTATCTTCCACCGGAGAATCAATTTCAACACGGCGGGTATGAAACCTGGCCCGCGCGAAGTAGTTTCCTTGAAGAGTCAGCGGAGACGAAAATCAGGGCGGAATTACTAAGGCTGTTGAGTGAGATAAACCGGTAAAGGAAGGCTTAGCGGCCATTTTTAAAAACTGTATCCTGTACAGCCCGGAATTGTACCCTGTACAGTCGGCTTCTTTTGCCTAGTCGACTGATGAAACGTCGATCAGGATTTCCCTTGGCTTGGCGCCGTCTCCTGGGCCGATAATTCCGCGGCTTTCCAGTATATCAATCATCCGGGCAGCCCGGGTGTACCCCAATCTCAATTTCCGTTGCAGTAGTGATGTCGAAGCCTTCTTCTCGGTGAAGATGACTTCCATGCATCGGGAGATCACTTCTTCATCCGCGTCGGAAACTTCCATTCCCTCGTCTTCGTCAAAGAATCCAAATCCGCCGTCTTCACTGTCTCCGGCAAGGAAATCGGGTTCGCCCTGAGCGGCGCAGGCGTTGACCAGGAGTTGGGCTTCGTCATCGGTGATGAGAGCACCCTGAGCCCTGATTAGTTGCGCGCTGCCGGGCGGAAGGTATAGCATATCTCCTTTACCGACGAGGTTCTCTGCGCCGTTTTCATCGAGAATGATTCGGCTATCGGTTTTGGAAGACACCTGGAAAGCAATCCGGCTTGGAACGTTGGCTTTGATCGTTCCGGTAACCACATCGGCTCGCGGTGTCTGAGTAGCGATCACGAGATGGATTCCCGCGGCACGGGCCTTCTGCGCGATCCGGGCGATACTTGTTTCCACATCGGCAGGTGCGGTTTGCATCAAGTCAGCGAGCTCGTCAATGATGACCACAATATAGGGAAGTTTCTCGGGAAATTCGCCATCGTCGCCTCTGGCCTGGCTTTTTGCCGCAGCGATCTCGTCGTCGCTGAAGATGTCCTCTCCGGTTTCAGTATTAATCAGATTCGGCTGGAGCATCTGTTGCTCGGCTATTTCCATACCGCGCTTTTCTTTAGCCCTCAGCGTATTAAAGCCGTCGAAACTACGGACTCCTTTTTTGGCGAACATGGTGTATCTCCGCTCCATTTCCTTGATGACCCAGCGCAGAGCAAGCACGACTTTTTTAGGATCGGTCACTACGGGAACGACGAGGTGGGGGAGGGCATTGTAGAGCTGCATCTCGACGACCTTCGGATCGATCATGATAAACTTCAGTTCATCGGGAGTGAAGCGGTAGAGAAGACTCGCGATGATGGAGTTGATACAGACACTCTTTCCGCTACCTGTGGCACCGGCGACGAGGAGGTGGGGCATTCGGGCGAGGTCTCCAATGATCGTTTCTCCATAGACATCTTTACCCAATACAAGTGGCAACTTGGCGTTGGAGGTTCGGAAAGCTTCATTCTCGAACAGTTCACGGAGGGCCACGGTGACTTTGTTTGAGTTGGCGATTTCAATACCCACAGTATCTTTACCGGGAATCGGAGCAAGAATGTTAATTCGCTCGGCACGGGTCGCCCGGGCGATATCGTCTTTCAAGGTTGTGATCTTGTTCACTCGAAGTCCCGGTGAGGGATAGAGTTCATACCGTGTCACAGTTGGTCCTATTGTGATGTCACCGGGTTCCACTTCGACTTTGAAGCTGTTCAGGGTGGAGACGATATTGTTTTGGATCTCGATATGGAGCGCATCATCCAGTTCAGCGGTATCAAGAACCGGTGCGTAGTTCAATATATCGAGAGGAGGAAGTTGGTAGCCTTCAAACCGGGCCTGATCGGTAAATGATACATGATTCGCGGGATTCGATGCCGGAGGTGGCACGTAGTTTACCTGAGGTGCATTGTTGACGTGTGAAGTATCGGTTACTTTGCGAACCCGCTCCGGTTTCACGGCGTGAGAAGTGACTCGCGGAGTTGGTTCAAGTGGAGCCACAATGGGTGCTTCCTCTTCCACTTCGATCTCGGATTCACCGTCCATGTCTGGACGGACTTCGAAAGTATCGATGTGGGTTCGCTCTTCAGCCCGAATCGCGGGCTCTACCGTGATGGCCTGTGTGGTTAAAATCCGGGTAGCCGGATAGTGCTGTTCTTTCTTCGGCTTAACCCCGGACCAGAGTGACCACTTTTCCTCCCAGTCGACCCGCTGAAAGAAATCGGCAATTTTTTCTCCGACCATTTTGGTGAAGCGAAAGGGATGAATTCCGGTGATCACGACCAGAGTCAAAATCGAAATGGTCGACATGATGATGAACGTTCCGCCGGGGCCGAAGAAACGAACAAAAACCTGGTTCCCAAGGTAGTAGCCGACAAAACCACCAATGCTGCGAGTCAATTCGTGAGTCTCGGCCCATTCCTGGAGAAACAACGTCTGGCAGTCAAAGATACAGGAGGTGGACGCCAGGCAGACCAGAAGGGCGATAATGTTGCGCGACCGGAGACTCCGTTTGGTCGCGAGAATCTGAGCGGCCCACCACATGAAAACCGCGTGGAGGAGATTGGCAGCGAACCCGAAGGCGAAATAAAGGTAATGCGCGATCGTCGCGCCGATTGGGCCAACGTAATTGGACGACGCTTGCTCAGCGCCGGATTTATCAAACAACAGAAGATCTGACGAATTGTGTGAAAACAGAGAGAGAAAGATGATTGCCGCGAAGCCAATCATAAACAAAGCCGTGATTTCGTTCGCTTTGTAACTCTCTACCCACAAGTTTTCCCCATCCGCTGTTTCGTCGCTGTTGGTGTTTTTTTCGTCTGCCGTTTTCGGAGTCATAGGCGATGATCTGGACTGGTTTTAGTGATTACAAAAGTTATCAACTATAATCCAAATTATCGTGAAAGATTAGCGCAAACGGCAGATCTGATCAACCAAATAACTAAGTATTCCTAAATAAATATTGTGCACATCGGCGTGTTCCTGCCGCGTTATGGCAGGTCTGGTGACCCTGAAAAAAATATTCCAGGTTTACTTGCTCGCGAGTCTGCCGTCGTGGAGGCCGCACTCGGATTTTTCACCTGCTTTGGCTGGGTCGAAGTATGAGGTTTCGTCCGGCAGACCGTGTTTCGCGAGGTAATCGGTCATTTCTTCATCTGACCAGTCGAGGATCGGATTCACTTTTAGAATGCCGTTGGGACCTTCCTCAAGATAATTCATTCCGGCGCGGTTCAGATTCTGGACGCGTCGAAGAGCGGTAAACCATGCGGTGGCGTCGAGCTCCCGCATTCCGCGGCGGAAAGGTTCGAGCTTAACTTTTTCGCTGAAAGCGTGGATTTCAGCTTCCTGCTCGGGAGTTCTTTCGTCTTCTGATACGTATGCGGCGTCCGGAATTTTCGCTGTCTCGAGAGGGGTGTACTTCTCGATGTTAAGATTCAGGAGGTTGATGGTCTTTTCGGCAAATCGATAAGTGGGATCGAGATTCAATCCGTGATCGATCCAGAGGACGCGGATATCTGGCTTTTGCCGGGTCACGAGGTGCAGGATCACAGCCTCCAAAGGACGGAAATTGGTGGTAACGATGGCATCACCTCCGGACGCATCGAGTGCAAAACTGATGATTTCCTCTGCACTTTTTCCGGCTAAATCAGCATTCGCTGACGCTAAATCGATCGCTAATTTCATCTCAAATTTTAAACTCCTAATTCCCTATCAAAAGGGTCTGATTTATGGAAATTCGAAGTTAATTGGTTTGATGATGAAGTCAACTTTTTGTCAAAAAAAGCGGGTGATGCCTCCGTTACCGAAGGGCATCACCCACGTCATTTCCAAATATCTTTTCTGCATCTTAATAGGTGGGAGGGGTAGCGCCTCGCCTCCGGTTGCCCGGAGGGAGCGCTCTCAAATCGGATACACCGAAGTTGAGGTCAATGGGTTACTTTTCGGAAAGCAGAGGCAGATATTGGTTTAAGGTTGGATGACCGGTTGGTCGGGTTCCGCAGTTATCAATTTTCATCGACATAGATATCAATTTCACCAAAGCGCGTGTGGGCGCCGTCGTAGGCTCGGATCGAATCATGGTTGCGGAAGTGGGATGATTTAACATCGAAAAACAGAAAGCGGTATTTGCCGATATTCCCGTTGGCCCCTTCGATGGAGCAGGCCTGTTGGCGGGGGCGGTCTTTTTGATCCGCGATTTCAAAATAGTCGTCGGAGTTGATCTCCGTAATATATTTCCAGCCGTCGATCCGGGGATTGTCCGAAACCGGGGGCATTTCGTCACCGTGGTAGGCCCACAGCGTATAGCTCTGGAATGCGGCGTTGAGCGTGGCTTCATTGCCCGGTTCGTGCCACGAGTAGGTGTTCACTTTCGAGAGCGAAACTTTGCTTCCGAGGTCGAAAATGATCGATCCGATTTCGTCGCCTTTGAAATAGAATGCCTCGCGCGGGGAGGTGCCGTTGGTCTGGCCTTTCCCATCGTTCAAAGTCGCAGGGTCGGCGTCATTCTGGCTCGACAGTCCGAGTCGCCCTTTGATCGTGACGCTGGCCATGGCTTGGCTTGCGTCAGCGTAGTCGGTGGCGGAGGGCGCCGCTATGGTTGGGAATTTAAAGGCGGGAGTGAGATCGCCTTCTTCGATCCGAACGATAACGGAAGGGTTCCCTGCTTTGACTTCCAGCGCCATGCCTTCGAGGAGAGAATGTTGTTTTCCGCCGACATCGACACCTGCTTCGCCCTGTGTCACCGAGACGTGGCTGTCAGTTTTCCGGTTAACCCGGGTTCGAAATGCGGTTCCGATATCGACTGCGGTTGCGACAGGCATTTTGATGGCGAAGCCGTGGGAATCCGGAGTCGCCGCGACGGAATCCGCGGCTCCGAACGCCAGGAATCCAGAGTTACCTGATTTGATTTGAAAACGGGCGGGTCCTGTCAGCAAGGTTGTGGCACCGGAATCGAAGGCTATCAACGCGCTTCCGGACTCGATATCCAGTTTGGTACCTGTCTTCAGAGTGTCTCCGGGAGCAAAGTTATTTTCGTTCCACACCGCATTGCTCACCTCGGCGATCCGGGCGCCTCCACGGTTTCCGAACAGAATGACTCCCCCGAAAATCATTGCGAGGGCAGCTACAGCCGTAGGAATCAAAATGAGGTTGCGCCGTTTGATGGCACGACGTTTCAGTGTTTCGAGCTCCTGCGCTTTGGCTCTCAACTGGGTGTCGAGGCGGCAGGCTTGGCGATAAATCCGGCGAGCTTCCGGATCGTGCCGGAGAGCTGTCTCGAGTTCGGAAAACTCTGCCGGGGTTAACTTTCCGATGAGATACCGGTTAGTTAACTCCTGAAAATGGATCGGATCAAAACTCATTGAGTCAACCTCCCTCTCAGTTTGCCTTCGATACACAAAGACAGTTTTTCCCGGATACGGCCGATCTTCTTGTAGTAGCTGTTGACCGACTTTTTGTTTTTCTCGGCCAGCTTGACGATGGCCCCGTGGTCACGATAGGGAAGGAGCACCAGGTCGCGCTGCGAATCTTCGAGGTTTTCGAGACACAAATCGAGAGCGCCGCGTTCCAGGCTCATCGTTTCGTCGGAGTCGGTCTCGAAGTCATCTTCGGAAACTATTTCGATGACATCAGAGCTGAACCACAATTTGTCGCGAGCGGCGGTCCTTCTGGCCTTCAGCGATTCGAAGCGCACAATGACTTTCGCCCAGGGGAGAAATCCACTTTCATCCTCCAGCTGGTCAAACTTCCGCCACATCACCAAACTCGATTCCTGGATCACTTCGTCGACCACTTCCCAGTTTGGAAGGAGTGACCGGGCGTACGCACGGAGAGTCTCTTCGTGCCTGGCAAAGGCACGAAGAAACTTATCGTTGGAAGGTAAATCTTCGGTCGGAATGCTTATCGAGTAGTAGTTGCGTTCACACCAGTACTGCCTCGCATTCGTAAACCTGCCGTTTTTTGTGGAAAAAAATCAGAAAACTGAAAAACCAACCTATCAGCTGAAACTCCAGTCCGGGAGGCGGATCAATTCACCGCCTTTCAACGCGGATTCGTGGGAAAGGATTCCCGTCAGGGTGATGTTGGCTGATTGTTTGGCGTCGGGATACCCTTCGCCGCTGCCGCGGAGCAACTCCACGAACTGATGAACCAGATGGGGATGGGAGCCGCCATGTCCCGCACCCTGAGTATAGCTGAGATGCTCGGCTCCCTCCTCGTTGGAATAAACGCCGCCAGTCGTGAACGGGGCGATTTCGTCAGGCAGAAGTTTGGCAAAATCGGGGCATTCCACTTTTTGCGGGATTTCTGGTTCGGGACGTTTGGCGGTGTGAACCACCAGAGGCTCGCCTTCGATCAAGGGCCATTCCACTGCCTGTTTGGATCCGTAAACCTCGAAGCTTTCGCGATACTGGCGGGCCACATCGAAAAGGGATCGGTATACCTGGGCGCTCAAATCACTGTTGCGGAATTTGATGTGTGTGGTTTCCACAGCAAAAGGGGAGCCGTAGCAGTCATGCATTTCCTCACGGATTGTTCCGCTCGGGAAACAGCTGACGTATTCCGCTTCATTGCGGCCGAGCCCAAGGACCGGGCCAACACAATGAGTCGCGTAGTGCATCGGAGGCAGGCCGGGCCAGTAACCGGGCCAACCGTCCATATCCTGCTGATGGCTCGCTTTCAGAAACTGGAGTTTCCCGAGATCGCCGTTGTCGTAAAGCTCCTTCATGAAAAGGAACTCGCGGGCGTAGACGACCGTTTCCATCATCATGTATTTCAGGCCGGTGTCCGCACAGAGATCGACGATGGCTTTGCAATCCTCGGCGGTGGTAGCCATCGGAACGGTGCAGGCCACATGTTTGCCGGCACGAAGAGCGGCGAGAGTGTGAGCGGCGTGATCGGGAATCGGGGTGTTGATGTGAACCGCATCGATTTCCGGATCGGAGAGCAGTTCGTTGTAGTCGGTGAACCGCTTTTCGATGCCGAACTGGTCGCCGATTTCGTTGAGGCTCCCGGAATTCCGCTGACAGATAGCCGAAATTTCAGCGTTAGGGTGGTGTTGATAAATCGGAATAAACTCCGCTCCAAAACCAAGTCCGACAATCGCGACGCGAGGGTGATCCACAGTAGTTGACATGGCAATCATCTTTGGTGATTCGGGTCTCACAATCTAGATGGGCTTGGTCATTTTTTATCAAAAATTCGACGTGGGAGGTGGGATCGAATAAATGCTGCTAAGTTTTGCAGGGGAATTATCATTCTATGACAAATGGGAGATTCCGACCAGGTAACCGAGGTGCAGAAACTTTTTGTTCAGCACATCACCGCTATCAAATATTATGTGCTTTCGCTGCTGCCCAATCCCAGCGAAGCCGACGATATTGTACAGGAGGTGTTTCTGACGGTGACGGCCAAGGCTGCGGATTTCGAGAGCGGCACTAATTTCAAAGCCTGGGCGCTCGCGATCGCCCGTTTTAAGGTGCTTGAGCAGCTGCGGCGCGACCGGAAGACGGCGACAGGGCTCTCGGAGGAACTGATGGAAAAGCTGGCCGAAGAGTCTCTGGAAACGGCGACGGAAACGAGTCCGGCGATGTTGAATGCGCTGGCCAAATGTATCGAAAAATTGGCACCGCGGCCGAGAACAATGATCCGGATGCAATATGAAGACGGGGCCAAACCCGCCGATATCGCGCGTCATATCGATTGGGAGGTTGCTGCTGTCTACGTGGCGCTTTCCCGCGCACGGAAGGCTTTGAAACTGTGCGTTCAAAAGCAAACGAGGCGGGCCGGGGCATGAGTGAAAAACTGGATTTATTGATCGAGAAATTCATTCAATCCGAGCTTTCTGAGGAGGAGGCAAAGCAGTTGAATGAATGGCTGACAGGCTCGCGGGAGGCTCGTGATCACTACCGGGAGGCGATCGGAATTCACGGCGGCTTGAGCGAGTTGTTCAGTGACGAATTGGACATTCCTTATCTCAATGAACCGGAGAAACACCGTTCCTACACTCAAGGGATCGGGTTAGCCGTGGCGGCAACGTTGGTTCTGGGGATCGGTCTTTTCTTCCTGAAATCGCCGGGGCCTCCCGAGAGCGATTGGATTGCGGAAATCGTGGGTGGAGCGGAGCCGGAGTGGGTGACGCCGGTCACCCCCCGCTTCGGGGCAGGGAGGTATCAACTGCTTTCCGGAATGGTGGAAGTTAAAGTTGGCGGGGCCGGGATTGCCATTGAAGGACCGGCGGATTTCGAGTTTTTTGACTCGATGCGAATGCGCCTTTATTCGGGGCGATTGAGTGCCCACGTTCTTCCTGAATCGATAGGATTTGTGGTCGAGACTCCGGATGGGAAAGTGGTCGATCAGGGCACAAAATTTGGCGTTTTTGTCTCTGAAACCAGTGGAACCGAAGCACACTTGTTCGAAGGGGAAATCGATGTGTTGAATCCCTCCCGCTCGATTCGTCTGAAGGAAAGTGGAGCCGTTCGGGTCGCCGGGCTGGAACCGATCGAAAGTGACCAACTCAATTTTCCGATGCCGGGAATGGAGTTGCCGATCCATTGGTCTCCCGGTTTTGAACTGAATACTACTGTCGGGGCAGGTCTGCCTACGCTCCCGGGGAAATGGAGTGGAGATCTATGCGAAGTGATTGGTACTGGTTCGTTCTCAGTCGAGCCGAAGACAGGGGAGGGAATGCTCCGGTTTCTCAAGACTCATTCGCCTTCGATTGCCGGTTCGGACGGTCAGCTGGCCTCGGAATTGTGGCAGCTTGTCGATCTTCGCGAATATTCCGAAGTCGTGAATGCCGGGGAGGTTTCAGCGGCGGTTGCGGCCTCTTTTAATCGGCTGGAAGAGGCTGCAGGGCATCAATCAACTCTTAAACTCATTGCCTTTCGCGGTGAAATTTCCGATGCACCGGATTACTGGGATCGGAAGAACGATCCCATGTCAGAACAGCTCGGTAGTTCTTCATCCAATGTGATGACAGATGCTGACCCGGCGACCTGGGAGACCCTCGAATCGAAAATGGCGGTGCCTCCGGGAACGGATTTTCTGATGATCGTGATCAATACATCCCGTCGGTCTGACCATCCGGTTCTTGGTCACTTCGCTGATGATATCAAACTGACCCTTTCCGCCCGGGCGAGAACTTCCCGAGCGCGAAACATCTGGATTGGGGAGGGGGATTTTGAAGACTCCACGAATTGGCTCAATGGAAAAGTACCGGATCTGAACGCCGAAACGATTGTGGTTTCAGGTCAGGGTGAAGCGGTCGTGCATCGAAGCATCTCGATGAAACAGAGCATCATTGTTGCTCTGGACAATCATTCCCGCGGACGTCTCAGGATTGCAAAAGGTGGGCAAATTATTAAGTCTGGATTCGGGGAAGTCATTATCGGGTACAACCGCGGAGCTCGGGCGGAACTGGTGGTCGAAGGCGCGCTGATGACGAGAAGCCATGTTTTTATCGGAAGAAATAATGATCATTCTAAAGTGACCATCGATGGTGGCGTTTGGGACGCGGGCGATAGTCTGATTCGGATGGCGCAGTATGATACGGAAGTCGATACCTCATCGGAACTGGTCGTCCGGAATGGCGGTTCTCTATCTGCAGGAACGTTGGCGATGGTAAATGATCACTCCTCGGTGACGATAGAGAAAGGGCTCGTCGAGGTCGGGAGACTTCTGGTAGGTGGAAATAACGGCGAAGCGATTGTGACGTTGAAAGGTGGAACGCTTTCCGCAGGAGAGATCGGCTTCGGGTCCGGGAAGGGACGCATTGTCTTTGAGTCACCGGAAAGTCGAATCCTGATGATCGGTGAGCATTCGATTGAACAGATCCTGGAGTCGAGTCCCAATGGCTGGTGGGTTGGAGACCGTCCGGCATCCGCCCAAAACCTGAGAGCCAAGGTAGCGAATGGGCAGACCGAAATTTCGATAAAACCGGGGGAACGCTAAATTTTGAAGTAGAAAAGAGCGTAGGCAGTGGCTTCCATCTCCTCGATGCGCATTCTCCGGTTGCGGGAAAACTCTCCCCAGGGTTCCGTGAAAATGACCTCGTTTCGTTCTTCGTTAAATCCGGTAATTACTGAGGCGTGGGACGGGCTTCCTTTGGCGCTTCGGGGCGGGTAGGTTGCGATGATTGAGGTATCCGGTTTTCCGATGGTGAGAGTGGGATCCTCCGAAAAGGCTTTCAAAAATTCATTGTGAGCGAGTTCCCGTTCGCGGGATACCCGTCTCCATACCACGATAGGGATTCCTGCCTCGATAGAGCGTTTGGCGCGGCGAAGATCAAACTTAGGTGAAGTGCTCACTCTCATATCGATCTCCTCGCCGACCCCGCGATAGAGATCGATAATCTGGCTGCCTTTGGCGCTGCCGGTGTTTTTGAATTCCGCTCCGGCCGCTAAAGTTTCGGGATGGACTCGCAGGCCCAGATAGTGGCTGGCCATCGCTAACGAGTGAATGCCACAAAACGGTGTGTTGCCCTGCCGAAACATGGGAAGCCCTTCGATGAGCACGTCTCCATAGTCGGTTCTTGATACCTTCGATGAGAAAAAGTCCGCTTTCTCCCGGTCTGCTAATTTTGCGATTTCAGGTTCAACGAAACTGTCGGGCAGATGTCCTTTTCGGTGAATATAGATCGATACCGAATGTTCAGGACGGGTCACAAGCCGGAGTATAAAATCCTCCCACTGATACTGAGTGAAAACCGTTCGTAATTCATTACTTCGTCCGATCGAACCGACACTGCCTCTACCGCATCCCTGATCGAGTCGCTGCCTCAGATCCGCCGACAGTTCCCGGTAGTGTTTGTTAAAAGTGGAACGCTTCTCGGCACCGGCGCTCCGCTCGTCCCGATTGGTTTCCCCGCCGAATTGATAGCCGAAATAGATACCGGCATCGAGAAAGTGAATCGCTATTTCATCGGTATGACTCTCCTCGTCCGAGTAAGCATAGACCGCCATTGGGATCGCTCCGAACAAGGTCGGGTTCGCCGTCATGCGTTTCACTGTTTGGGTGCCGAGCGAGGTTTCCTCCCGCCATGGACCGGGGAATTTGTCGCCGTCCCAGTTCTTTGCTTCGAAAAAGTCCCGGGTTAAATCCCTGCCGAAAACCGGTTGGGCGGGGATGACCGGGCCAAAGAAGTTCCCGCCTCCAATAAAGGTGTTCGGGATCGCATGACTAATTTTTCCAACCGGAGAAAGCAATAGAACCGCGAGCAGGTGGAAAACATACGGTGGCCTCATAAGACCACCGTAACCATTTTACTCCGCTTTGCAAAGGCGGTGTTTCTACTGCACCACGGTGTCACCGGCGTCTTTGATTTCGACTCTCAGGGTATCCAGTCCCCAGCCTTTGAGTCCAACCAAAGTGATACGGTGACGGCCCGCCTTGACCGGAATTGTCACATCAGCTGAGCTTTTTCCTTCCGGTAGTGACACTTCGGTTTCGTCGATAAACAAATCCAGATCGTTGGTTTTTCCTTCGATATGTAGTTTGATTTCGGTATTTGTCCTCGCTTCGATTTGGTAGCGGGCTACGGCGTAGCGGTTCTTGCCCCGGCCTACTACTTCAGGCGTTTCGACGACCGGTAGTTTACCGTCGACTTGAGTGTAAAGCTTGCTCCACTGATAGGTGGGATCGTTTTCGGCGAAGATCTTATTTCCGTAGTGTCCGATGTCGTCCCGGGTCCGCTCGTGAGGCTGAAGCACTTCCCAGGCTCTCACGTATGGAGTCGCGGTTGTTTTGAAGCCACCTTCTTTTCCTAGTTCAGAAAGGAAACGCACCAAATCAATGAATTCGTCTTCACGAAGCTGGAGAGTCAACCCCGGAGGCATCAGCGAGATCGGGCTGACCTGCTGGTTTTTGATCTGCTTTTTGGAGATCCGGTTTTCGTTACCTGCGGCATCGCGAATTACGATTTCGTTGTTGTCCTCGCGAGCTACGGCTCCGGCAAAGGTATCGCCGTTTTTCAGGGTGACGAGGGTGGTGTGGTAACCCTCTTTGATTTTTTTGCTGGGTTCGAGGAGTGATTCGATCAGATAGTCAACCGGTGCCGAAGACCCGATACTGACCAGATCCGGTCCGATAATTCCGCCCGACCCGCCGATAGCATGGCAGACGATGCACTGCAGGCTGGCCCGGCGGTAGATGGCTTCGCCCCGCTGAGGGTTTCCTTTTTCCGCGACTTGTTGCATCATCGCTTCCATTTCTTTTGGCGTGAGAGACATCTTCATCGGCTTGAGTTTCCCGGCTTTCTGGATCGCCTGGATCAATTTATCCGGACGGGTCGCTGCAGCGGAAGCTTTCTGAATTCCGGCGAGGGCGATCGGCTCCGGCAGGGTGACGTCTTTTCCGGACAAGGCGTTGGTGAGGTGAGTCGTCGCGTTGTTGTTGGCGAGGAAGGTGGCGAAAACCTCTCCGGCGGCTTTGGGGTCGTCAAAAGTCGGTAAAATTCCGGCGGCGAGGCGCGCGGCACCTGCCGGATTGAACTTGGTCATCCCGGAGATCGCCTGAGTCCGCTGGCTGACGGGGCGTTTTTTGTCCTGAGCGAGATCCCGCAGGAAAGTGTTGGTTTCGTTACCGCCGAAAGCGCGAAGTCCTTCGAGTGCGGCGTTGGCCCGGGTTTTATCGGCTCCGACAAAGGCTTTTTCGAGACCGTCTCTAGCATCGGTGATTTTCCACTGACCGGCGAGGATCGCGGCCTGCTCGAAGATGGCGTTGTTCTTCGACTTCAGGAACTCGTTGATGGTGGGGAGATCTTTCGTCGGTTTGGCACCCCGGAGTTTTGAGGCGTCGGCGAGCGCTTTGAACATGGTGACGCGCTGGTTATCAGGCGTTTTGGCATCGCGAGCTTTTTGAAAGAGGATGTCCAGGTATTGGGGACTCGCAGAGCGGGCCGCCCAGTCACTGAAGTTCGCGATTTCCTGATCGCCGCTTATTTTCCCGTTTTTAAGCGCATCGAAGAGGATCTGGCTGCCGACGTTGGTATTTACCGCGCGCATAGCGTAAAGCAGTTGGCCGGGTGTTTGAAAAGGGTTTCGAGTCTCTGCCACTCCGGTCCACTTGTAGGAGTGTTCGCGGCAAATATTCCAGACCGCAAAGTCGAGGAAATCATCGGGATTCTCAATGCCATCCAGCGCACGGAGGGCAATTTGAACGGTGTCGGGATAGGCGAGCTTGGTCAGGAGACTGACGCCCCAGAGCCTGACCCGGGGATGGGTATCGGCCACGGCCTGTTCCGCGATTTCCCGGGATTCGGTGATCGAGGAGGCATGGTAATAAATGGCCCGAATCGCTCCGGCCCGGATTTGCGGGCTTTTGGCGTTCTTTGCCAGATCCACCGCCCAGTCCGACTGGAAGCGATTGATCGCCTGAGTCGACATGACGAGATAAAGTTTGCGCTGTTCGTCCGCTTCCTCCCAGGCGGCTTTGATGCCGTCGAGTGCGGTGACCTGATTCCGGTTCCGTAGCTCTACCGTGGCCATTTGTGAGTTCCAACCGACGGGGCCGGCGAGGTTGGCGAGCTCTTTTTCGCTCAGCTTGGGAATGTCAGCTTTCTTTTCCTCGGGACGGTCGGGGAAGGTGACCCGCCAAATTCGACCGTGCTGGTGATCGCGCCGCTCGTCACGGAAGTCGACTTCGCCGTGCTGGATAATCGGGTTGTACCAGTCTGCGATGTAGACACCGCCGTCCGGCCCCATTTTGACATCGATGGGGCGGAATGCCCGGTGGGTACACGTGACGAGATCCTCGACCTGAGTTGAGGTGTAGCCGCTGGTTCCATTTTCAGTTAATTTGAAGCGGTTGACCCGGTGTCCGCGGAAATCCGCTGCGGCGATGGTTCCCAGATAATCTTCCGGTACATTCTTCCCGCTGAGCACTTCGGCCCCGCAGTGTTTGGGTTGACCGGGGTTCAATCCATCAACCACCCGGGTCGCGCCGGGAGCGGTGCGGAATACGGAATCGGGAAACACAAAGTTGATCCCGTGACTACCGGCACCGTCGGTGAGGAAGCTTTGCCCGTATTTGTCGAAAGCGTGTCCCCACGGGTTGATGAGGCCTTTCATAAAGACCTCGGCCCGTTGGGTTTCCGGACGGTAATACCACATGCCTCCGCCCATGAGGCGGCGAATGCCGTAGGGTGTTTCGAGGTGGGTGTGGATGTAAATCGACTGATTCATCCAAATCATGCCCTCCGGACCCCAGCGAAAAGTGTGGAGGAGATGGTGAGTGTCTTCCGTTCCGAAACCGGAGAGAACCACGCGACGGTGATCGGCTTTGCCATCGCCGTCGGTATCTTTTAAAAACAGCATTTCCGTCGAGTTCGCGACGTAGGCCCCGCCATCGCCGGGGAGCACCGCAGTCGGGATATGGAGATTATCTGCAAAGACGGTGGATTTGTCCGCTTTGCCGTCGCCATCGGTATCTTCGAGAATGATAACCTGATCGATTTCCTCCTGCCCGGGTTCGATGTGCGGATAGAGCGGACTGCTGACGACCCAGAGCCGCCCCTGGGTATCCCAGTTCATGTGAACGGGCTTTTTCAAAAGCGGTTCAGCTGCGAAAATGTTGATTTCGGCACCCTCGGGTAGTTTGAAGCCCTCGGCCTGATCTTCCACCTTGGTGCTCGGAATATCGCGAAGTCCGTTTTGAGCGCTCGCAGAGGTCAAAAATCCCCCGACGATGGCGATCGCAATCAGGGCCGGCTTCCAGACGCTGATTTGGTCGACTGTACAGGGTACAGTCCGGGATTGTACAGGGTACAGTCGGTTTGAAATGGATGAAATAGTCATATCAGGCTGGCTTGCTTGGATTTTGAATTGAGGCGCGGATTTGATTGATCTCCTTTTCTTTTTCTTCAATCAGAGGATCGAACATGGGAATCTCTTTGGCGTTGTTGCCCTGTTCGTGTTTCCGGAAGAGAAAGAGATAAGTTTCGTTCGCCGGACGCCAGCGGTGGAAAAAGAGGCGGTTCTTCTCGATCACGAGGTTTTGCAGTTTGGAATATTTCGAGAAATCAGTTTTTGAGACGGCTTCCGGCTTGAGCCCGATTCCGCTGAGCCAGTGATTGGAAATCATTTGATAACCGGCTTCACCGTAGTGAAGTCCGTTTTCCGTCAGGGGCGGATCCGCCACCGCAGTGCTGTGGCCGATCGCGGAAAAGAGGTCGAGTGATTTGATTTGCTTCTCGTTCGCGAGCTCCACGATCGCTTTGGAAAATGCGGCGAGATTGGCGTTGTTCTCGACCTGATCAGGAAGAGGCGCTCCGAGATTTTCGAGGGGTGGGGGCGTCACGAGAACGATCTCCCGGAGATCACCGCCTGCCGAGCTTTTTACGTTTTCGATGAGCTGGCGGTAACCATTGAGAAAAACTTCCAGATCGGCTTCGAGACCGGCACCGATCACCGAGGTTAGATTGCTTTTTTCATAGGTCCATTCCTGATTGATCGACATCGCCGCGCCGGTGCCGTAACAGATAAATACGACCGTGGGTTTCAATTCGCTGACCGCTCTCCCGAGGCGTTCCCGTCCTTCCTTCGGCGGGCCAAAATAAGAGCGGGCATCGTTGAAAACTGAGTCGCCACTCCAACCCAGATTTCGAAACATCAGATTTTTCGCCGGGGAAGAAACCAGAATGCTGGCTTCGATGTGCCCGAAGGACTGCGCCCGCTCGACAAAGGTGTTTCCGATCAGGGCAATGCGATCATTATCTTTGAGAATCGGTTCATTCGCCTTCACATTATGAAAGGCCATAAAAACCACTAGAAGCGCTAGATACCAGAAATGTTGGAGCATCCCAAAATGTAGGGATGCCCGGGGTCTAAATCAAATATTCAGTGAATCGTGATTGCGCTGGAATCACTCTCACAAACAGGCGAAAACGAACTCCGCCTATTTCAGGAAGATGTGGATCCTCGCTCCGTTTTCAGGAACCTGGATGAGGCACTGGTCGAAGGACGGTGGCCCAAACCGGGCTTTTGGGTTGTTGGAGAACCCGTAAGGTTCGGTGGGAATTTTGAAGCGGCCTTTGGTATCAAGGATGCCGTTGTTGTTCACATCCCAAACCACTCCGACGGCATAGATGCCGGGTTTCAGGTCTCTGGCAACGGCCGTGATCCGACCAGCTTTGGTGACAAGAAATTTCGGTGACTGGGGAATTTCATTGACCCGGAAATCCTGCGGGTTGGTGTAGAAACCGATCATCATCGTGCCGCGCGTTTCAGTCACGCCATCAACAGTAACTTCAACATCTGCGGCCTGAAGGGATGCTGAAACCAGAAACAAAAGTGTGGGTAAAAGAAATTTCATCGTGATACGGAACATTACTGCACTTTCCAACGATTCGCGCCCTGAATTCATTAGTAAACTTGATACCTTGGTGTTCCGTAGTGTCGGATGTCGCACCCTAAACCTTCGTTTGTCGAGGAAATGAACTTTTCCAAGCCGTGGCGCCCTTATCAGGCGAGGGTGTTGGAGAAGTTACCCGATTTCTTAAATGACCGGAATCTTCACCTCGTTTCTGCTCCGGGTTCCGGCAAAACGGTGATTGGTTTGGAGGTCTTGCGGCAGATCGGAGCGCCCACTTTGGTGTTTGCGCCCACCATTGCGATCCGCGAACAATGGATCGATCGGATGAAGCGCGATTTTCTCGACGGAGAGGAGCCCGATTGGCTTTCCCGGGACATCACCGATCCCCGCGACGTGACGATCAGCACTTACCAGTCGCTCAGTTCGGAGTTCCGGAAGCAGGGCGGGATGGATTCGATTATCGAGGTGTTGCGCAAAAAGAAAATTGCCACCCTGGTTGTCGACGAGGCTCATCACCTCCGCGCGATGTGGTGGAAATGTTTGTCGCTGGTGAAATCGGCCCTGCCGGAGGCGATGGTGGTGGCTCTCACTGCAACTCCACCGATCGATGTGCCGGCGGCGGAATGGAGTCGCTATGCTTCGTTTTGCGGCATGGTTGATATGGAAGTCGGCGTGCCCGAGTTGGTTGCGGAGGGAAATCTCTGTCCTCATCAGGATTTTGTCCTTTTCAGTGTCCCGACGGGTGAAGACGTCGAAGAGTTGCAGCGTTTTTATGAAGGAGTTGCGCGTTTTGTGCTCGATCTGCAACTCGACATCGATCTGGCCGAGGATTTGGGGGTGAACTCTCCGATTCAGTGGATCGATGAGGATTACGATCACGAGTTTCTGAAGACCCATCAGACCTTCTTCCTTTCTCTTGCGATATTTTTACATCAAACCGGTGGCTACATTCCGCCGCGGATTCGGGAAATTTTCAAACTCGATGGTCAGGAACTGCCCGGGGAACTGGATATTGAATGGGCAGAGGTGTTGCTTCAGGGACTGCTTTATCAGTTCAGAGATTTGATCGAATCGACCGCCGGAATTGCACCGGGGCTGCCCCGAAAACTCGCTGCGATGGAGGCTCAGTTAAAAGATCTCGGGGCGATTGAAAAGCGGGTCGTGGTGCTGCGGGGGAATGAGGAGAACGAAAAGTTGCTTCGTGATTCCACCTCGAAGCTGGAAAGCGTCGCGAAAATTGTGGACCACGAACTGTCAGTTCAGGGCGTGTTGATGCGAGCCGTGATATTGACCGATTACATTCGTAAAAAGGCATTTCCCTCTCCCGGCGAAGTGGATCCGCCACTGGTAAAGCTTGGGGTTGTCCCAATTTTCGAGCTGTTGCGTCGCCTCCGGATTGAATTGCTTTATCCCGCAGCGCTGACCGGTTCGCTGGTGGTGATTCCGGGCCTGGTTGAACGGCGCTTTGAGGAAATCGCGCTGGCAGTGGGGATCGATTCCGACAATCTGGTGATGAAACCTCTGCTTCACGACCCCGCTTTTCTTCAGGTGGAGGTTCGGGATTCGGATCGGCAAAGAGTTGTCGCTGCGATGACAGAGTTGTTCGAGATGGGCGAGATCAACTGCCTGATCGGAACCGCCGCTCTGCTCGGAGAAGGATGGGACGCCCCCTCGATCAACACCCTGATTCTCGCTTCGGTAATCGGTTCTTTTGTGATGTCGAATCAGATGAGAGGGCGGGCGATTCGCTCAAATCCCAAAGTTCCGGGAAAAACCGCAAACATTTGGCATGTCGCGACGATTCCGCCCGAATTTGAGCTGGAGGATCAAAAAGTCGGATTCGATGCGGGGCGGGATTTTGCCAAGTTACAGCGGCGCTTTGAGGCCTTTCACGGAGTCGGTTTTGAGATCGATCACAAAAACGAAACGCTTGTCGAAAACGGATGGCAGCGACTCGGGCTAGGTGATTCCATTTCCTCTGCTGAGATTAATCCCCACAATCAGCGGATGTTCCGCGAGTCGGAGAAGCGGGAGAATATCGATTTTGTCTGGAAACGGGCGATTGACCCGGTGTCAGATGGCAGATTTCTCCGTCCGGTGCGGGAATTGCGGACGCCCCGAAAACTGGCTGCCTCACGATTTACCTTAAAAGTCGGGGGCGATCGGGACCGGGGAATCCGGCATTCGGTCGCGGGTTGGATGGAGCAGCGCCGACTCCGGAAAATTGTGAAAGCGATCTACCTGAGCCTGAGGGATCTCAATTTGATTTCGTCGGACTACCAATCCTGGAAGGTCCGGGTCGATGTGACACCCAAACGTTGCCTCGTTTCCTTGCCGGGATTGAGTTCCGTGGAGCAGGTGTCAGTCATCACCTCGCTGGATGAATTTTTCGACATTTTCTCGAATCCCCGGTATCTCATCCAGCAGGGTGAGCGGTTTTACGCCGTTCCGAAGCGGCTCGGGGAGCGGGAAGGCCGGGCGCACGATTTTTCAAAACGGCTCCGGTTCTCCGGTTTCGGAAGACATGAACTGATTTATACCCAATCAAAAGAGGGTAAGCTGAAGCTGCTCGAAGCGCGAAAGCGGCGAATGCTGAACCATTTCGAGTTCGAAACCGACACGAGGATCAGCTGGAAGCCGGAAGATGACGAGATGGTTGTTTAAACCGCTAAGATCACTCCCGCCAGTTGTTCTGTCCCTCGATGAGATGAGTGGAAGCGAGCGGGCGCCAGTTTTCCGTCACCGGGCTTGGCGAGGGTTCGCTCTGTGCCTGAGAGGTGGCCTCCTCGATTTCGAGTTGAATCCGTTTCACGAGATCGGCGATTTCCGATTCATTTAGCCAGTCATTCTGAATGACCTGAGTTTTTGCGACCTCGACGCAATCTCTCCCGTAGTGATCTTTTTTGTCTGCCTCGGCAATGTAGCGGGCATCATCGTGCTCTCCGTGTCCTGCCAGTCTTAGCATTTTGCCGACGACCATCTGGGGTCCTTCTCCGGAGCGGGCTTTTTTGATGGCTTCATCAAAGGCGGTGACACATTCCATCGGGTCCGTTCCGTCAATGGAGTAACCGGCGATACCGTAGCCTTTGGCGCGATCGACGAGATTTTCACAGGCGAACTGATGACATTCCGGCGTGGAATAAGCGTATTGGTTATTCGCCACGGCGATGACGAGGGGCAGTTTTTCCACCGCGGCCTGATTGAGCCCCTCGTGAAAGGCGCCCGTTGAGGTTCCTCCGTCTCCGATCGTCGCTCCGCCGACACAATGGTTTTCGCCTTTGTAGCGCTTTGCGATCAACATTCCGTTAACGACCGCGACCAGTGAACCTAAATGAGAGATCATCGCCGGCATTCCCGAACGGGGCGTTCCGCGGTGGATGTTGCCGTCGCGCCCCTTCATCGGGCCATTGACTGAGCCGAGATAAGTCCGGGCGGATTCGATCAGAGGCTCTCCGAAGGCCATTCTGCCTGCCTGATCGCGGATCAGACCGGCAAAAACGTCGCCTTTGGATTGATTGAGTTGAGCACCCAAAGCGGCGCTGAAAGCCTCTTGACCACGTCCCAGGTACACGCCGCCCACAATTTTACCGGCCCGGTAGAGAGCGGCAATTTTGTCTTCAAATAAGCGCCCGTAGAGCATCCATTCGAATGTCTTCAGGTAGGTGTCTTTCAACGGCTTGTTTGAGGGTTGATTCGACTTGGTCATGTCCTCGATCGTAGGCTTGATTCTTAAGGTCCGCTAATAGAAACCACTCAAGCGGATGCTCCCGAAATAGCAAGGGTGTTTTCCGGGGCCGGTGTAATTCCGCGGGTAGGGACTTGGCAGGCCTGACCGGAACAGATAATCTCTCATACCATGAGATTTCTGTTCACCTGTTATGCTCTGTTTTTCAGTGGGTTCTGCCTTGCTGCGGAACGTCCCAACATTCTGGTCATCATGGGGGATGATTGCACCTTTAACGATTTGCCGATCTATGGCGGCGAAAATGCCAAAACGCCGAATATCGATCAACTCGCCACGCGGGGTTTGGTTTTTGAGCAGGCTTTCCTCAGTTCCGCGATGTGTCAGCCCTGTCGAGCCGAGCTGTTTACTGGGCTTTATCCGGTGCGGAACGGTTGTTCTTACAATCATTCCTCCTGCCGGGTGGGGACTAAGAGCCTCGTTCATTATCTGGAGCCTCTGGGATACCGGGTGGGGCTCGCCGGGAAAAAGCACGTTAAGCCGGAGGAGTCGTTCCCTTTTGAAGATGTGCCGGGATTCGATGCGAGCTGCGTTCGCAACCCAACGCACGATTCGGATTTGTCGGGAATGGAGGAATTTATAAAGCGGGATAAAAATCAGCCGTTCTGCCTCACGATCGGGTTGGTCGAGCCTCATGTTCCCTGGGTGATGGGCGATGCGTCGAAGTATCCGTCGGCGAAAATAAAACTTCCTGAAAATTTGGCAGATACGAAGGTAACGCGGCAACATTTTTCCGATTACCTGGCGGAGATCACCTACATGGATTCTCAGATCGGACAGATTCTTGCCAAACTCGAGGAGAGCGGGAGAAATGACGACACGATTGTGATTTTTACCTCGGAACAGGGTTCCCAGTTTCCCGGTTGCAAGTGGACCAATTGGAATACGGGACTTCACACCGGACTCGTCGTGGCGTGGCCCGGAAAAATCGAGGGCGGGAGCCGAACGTCTGCGCTGGTCCAATACGCCGACGTGGTGCCGACTCTTATAGAACTTGCGGGCGGGACGGTTGAGCCGGGTGTCTTCGATGGATCCAGCTTCGCCAGAGTGCTCCGCGGGGAAACCCACGAACACCGCGAATTTGTTTACGGTATCCACAACAACGTCCCGGAAGGACCACCGTATCCGATTCGCTCCGTGTTTGACGGGACTCACCGCTACATCCGGAATCTACTGCCGGATGAACTCTATATTGAGAAGCATCTCATGGGAGGCGGCCGACTCAACAATCCATACTTCGCGACCTGGCTGGGGGCGCAGCCCGCTCAAGAGGACGTCTACGAACGGGTCAAACGTTACATGCGAAGACCAGCCGAGCAGGTGTATCTGAGTAACGAAGATCCCTATGAAATGTCCAATCTGGCCGGATCCGCCTCCGTTGCGGAGGTTCAGAAAAAACTAGCTGCGGAGCTGGACCGCTGGATGAAAAGTCAGGGCGATCCCGGTGCGGCAATGGACTCAGTCGAAGTCCATCGTGATGCCAAAACGGCGAAGCACCGGTATTGAGGTCGGTTCACCCCGCAAAAATCATCAGACCACGCTGCGGGTCGAGCTTTTTGAGAAGCTCAGCCACGATTTCGCTGAAGGGCACGGTGATGGCCATTCCATGCTCGCGGAAAAACTTGTCGAGGCCTTTGGGATCAATCGCCTCGAGATGGGACCGGACATTTTTGACTGATTCAGGCGACAGTGCGCCGAAAACCACCTCGGCCTGCTGTTCGTCGGTTAATTCGTTGATCGGGCCAAAATTGTATTCTTCGATCTCCATCAGGCCGAGTTGCTTCCAGGCCGAGCAGAAACGGTCCCAGTCCTCTGATTCCGAAAACGAACCGTCCCGATACCAGTCAGCAAAGTCTTCGAGCAATTCCCAACTCGCGACGTGATAGTGGATTTCGTGGGGAAACTCAATTTCCTCCGTTGATTCCATTGAGAAAAAGGCGTCGGCAAAGGCATCTTCCGACTTCGTGGTTTTCCATAGCTCGACGGTTTTATCCCAGTCGCAGTGGCAAAAAGAGTTTTCGATCGACATTACAATGTGTGGCGCGGGTAAATCAAACAAGACCACACATCGGGTTAACACAACGGAAAAGACAAAACGGCGGAAATTAACGTTTTTTCAGGTATTACCAGTCAGCGGTTGACAATACCCTGCAAGGGGCTTACAGGTCCCGTCCTTTTTTAAACCAATTTTCGAGCTCAATGGCAACTACAGAAGTAATCCTCAGGCAAAAAGTCGACGGCCTCGGCGCCGAGTCAGACATCGTTAAAGTGAAGCGTGGTTTCGCTCGCAACTTTCTCTTGCCTCAGGGGAAAGCTTACGAAGCAACACGCGGTAACCTCCGTCACATCGAGCACCTCAAGACAGTTCGTAAAGAGCGCGAAGCTGAAGAGCTCGCAGAAGCAGAACGCATCGCAGAAAAACTGAAGAAACTTCGTCTCACGATGGAACTTTCTATCGGACAGGGCGGAAAAGCTTTCGGTTCCATCACAACTGCTGATATCGCTGCTCTGATTAAAGAGAAAAGTAAGTCTCTTGACATCGATCGCCACCAGATCCTGCTCGACAGTCCGATCAAAACTTTGGATACCTACAAGATTCCGGTGAAAATTCATCCAACTCTTCCTGCTGAGATCTCAGTTCGGGTAATTGCTCCTGAAAAGACTGACGATAAAGACAGCAATTCTTAAATTTCGAATATCGATAAAAGCAATTTTATCCTAATATTCGTTGCACTTTAAAGGCGGCTCGCTTAACTGGCGAACCGCTTTTTTTTGTGTCGAACCGAAAGGTTGGGGGCATTTGAGGCGGGAAAAGTTCACCACAACCAGCCAAACACACATGCCAAATTCAGTTCCGCCGAACGTCGGTAATCACGAACAAATCCATCACGATCCGGGATATATGCCAGAGGGCGATTCCCTGAAAAACGGTCCTTCCAAGTGGCGGGGCAAAGGGAAAAAGAAGGATGGAATCAAGCCCGGAAGCGCCGAGGATGTCCTCCGATCAATGCCGGTCGATGCCGATGCCGAGCGGGCCGTGCTCAGTTGTATGCTGAAGGACCCGACCAACATTATCCCGATGGCGGAGAATGTTTTAAAGAGCCCGGAGTTTTTCTATGTCTCAGCTCACCGTATCATTTTCGAAACCATCATCAGCCTTTACCGGACTCAGCAGGGCGGTCAACTCGATGTGATTCTGCTGAATTCGGAACTTCAGGACAAAGAATTGATGGATCGGGTCGGGGGACCTAAATTTGTCGCCGAGCTGCTCGACGATGTCCCGACGACCGCCATGTTCGGTCCCTACGTTGAGGTCCTGAAGAAAAAGTTTATCCTCCGTCGCGTCATCGCCGATTGTACCAAGTGCGTGGCGGAAGCTTACGAGCATCCCGACGATGCCGCTGTCTTCCTCGACGGGGTGGAAAAATCGGTTCTTAAAATCCGGGACGCCACCGAAAACGAGAACGAGATCAAAAACATGAAAACGAGTGTGATGAACGTGGTTCAGACACTCGAGCAGATCATGAATGGCGGGGTCTCGCTCGGTCTTATGACCGGGTTCGATGACATTGATAAGATGACCAACGGGATGCACGGCGGTGAGATGATCGTTGTCGCGGCCCGTCCTGCGATGGGTAAAACATCGTTCGTGATGAACATTGTGGAAAACATGGCGATCCGGGAGAAAAATCCGGTTGCCTGTGCGGTGTTCAGTCTTGAGATGTCCGCGGAATCACTGGTTCAGCGGGTGCTCTGTTCGAGAGCTCGCGTTCACATGTCAAAACTGCGGGGTGGTTTCCTCAGTAAACAGGATTTCCCGAAACTGATGAAAGTCGCCGGTGAGATGGCCGAAGCACCGATTTGGATCGATGATACTCCGGGTCTGTCGATCAACGAATTGCGAGCCAAAGCCCGTCGTCTCAAACAGCAGCACGACATCGGTTTTATCGCGATTGACTACCTTCAGCTCCTCAAAGCGCCCGATGTGGCAGCCCGCGAAGGTCGTGAGAAAGAGGTTGCTGAGATTTCCGGCGGGATCAAAGGCATCGCCAAAGAATTGAATATCCCGATCATCGTTTTGGCCCAGCTTAACCGGAATCCTGACGGTCGTGGTGGTGCTCCGAAAATGAGTGACCTTCGTGAGTCCGGTTCAATCGAGCAGGACGCCGACCTGGTTGGTCTTTTGATGCGTGAAGAGTATTACGCAGAGAATGACGAGGAGAGAGAGGAAATGGCCGGGACCGCAAAATTCATCATCGCCAAACAGCGTAACGGTGGTACCGGCGATGTCCCGCTGACATTCGAGAAGGAATTTATGCGCTTCGGGAATTCCGCGCTGGATCATCATCAGGAATAGAGGGTTTTCCGACCTTTAAACGCGGATTGTACCCTGTACAGTCCGCCACTGTACAGGGTACAATCTCCTGAAATCGCCTGATCTTTCACTCTTGTTCTTGCTCCTAATCTTGTTCTTGCTCCCCGTTTTAAGAGCAAGAGCAAGAGCAAGAGCAAGAGCAAGAGCAAGAGCAAGAGCAAGAG
>JARGPI010000078.1 GCA_029213005.1 Verrucomicrobiales bacterium | reverse complement strand
ACATACTGAGGAGAAAAGCTCAGTCCGATCCATCGGCACAGGTAGCAGAACAAAGTTAATATCTCTGATTTTCGAAAACGGATTCTAGTCCGAAACGAATCCAACTTGAAAATCAACGGGAAAGGCTCGCATGCGCCCAAATTTTGTGCGAAATTAAAACCGAAAACTGGAGGGGGCTCCAGAATAATGTTCAGGAGGGCCCTCCAGAATAAAACTGTTCGTCTGAAAAACACGCGTTGCAGCGCGAGCAATAATCGACCGGATATTCAAGATCCCACTTTGAAATGATCTCTCCCCAATCCGCTGAAGGAACCCAGCTTCTGAAGCTAGGCAGCATAGTGAGACTATCGCTGCTGTTCCTTCTGACCGTTTGTCCCAAGGTCGAGGCAGCTTTGACGACCTATTCAGCTCCGTTCAACGCGGTGAAGAGCTCCGTGTTTTCTCTGATGATCGACGACACGGAAGTTCCGGTCATGAAGTATATGGATTACCATTACGCACATTTTAGTTTTTCCGGCTCTGTCGATGTTAGGGTCCGTGCTACGAACCCGGTGACGACGCACGGGATCAGTCCTGCGAGCCTGGGAATTCAGGGGGAGACATCGGGAAGGGATGTGACATTTTCCATGACACAGGCCGAGGGCGAAGAGAGCACTCCCCGTTACCTCGTTGTGCAGATTGACGCCCTCGAGAAGCTGGTCCTTCTCGGAGATCCTCCTGATTCCGATGCACCTCCCGCTTCGGGAGACGGGATTTTTCATGTGGTGGACCAGTTTGGAGCAGACCCCAGCGGTGCGACCTACACGCAACCGGCATTACAGGACGCGATCGATGCCGCCAGTGCCTTTGGATCGCCGTCTCAGCCGGGCGTCGTTTATGTCCCGCCCGGGATTTATCAGGTGCGTGCGGATTTGGTCGTGAAAGACAATGTGGATTTTTACCTCGCTCCGGGGGCTGTCTTGAAGGCGGACGACGATGCACGCAATTACAACATCGTGGGTAGCGGGACGATCGGTCCGGTTTTGACAATTGACGGCGGTTCGAATGTCACAATCCGGGGTCGCGGGGAAGTTGATGCCAATGGCGTTGCGTTGATGGATTTGCCCAGCCAAACGCCACCAGTATTTCTCACCCAGAGCAAGTCCCATCCCCGCAGGCGGGTGATACAATCCAGCGACGAGGCGACCTCCCGGAACGTGAAGATCTCGGGTATCGTCGTGAAGGATGCGACGGGCTGGTCAGTGGAACTGGTCAAGATCGACGGTGTCGTCGTTCAGAACGTAAAGGTTTTGAACCACAAGGGCATTGATTGGAAGATTCAGAATGACGGAATCAATGCGACCTCATCATCGGATGTGCTGATCAACCAGTGTTTCGTGATGACGATCGATGACGCCATGTGCGCCAAGGCGAGTTACGAAACCGCCGGCTCAATGGACAACGTGGTGTTTGCCAACAGTGTCCTCTGGACGTGGTCGGCGGGAGTCAAGGCCGGCATGCAGAATAACCATCCCATGAACGGGGTCGTGTTTCGCAACATCGATATCGTTCATTGTCGCCGTGCCATTGGGGTCGATACGAAAACCTCGCAGGACGACGGCAAGGAGATCCCCATCGAGAAGGTCAAATTTCATGACATCCGGGTGGACGAGATTGAAGGGCATTGGAACATTTCCAACCATGATGCGGTGGAATTCCTGCTTGAAGACGCCCCGGCACGCGACATCGAAATCATGAATCTCACTCTACCCACGAATCGTCCCATTCGGTGCGGGCCGACCTACCAGGCCAATGGTGTGACGTTTCACCATCTTATGATGGGAGGCGAACTCATTACGGACGTGTCTCAGGTCACGCTGGAGGGGCAGCAGTCGATTGAAGGGCTCATCTTCAATGCAAACAGTTCAGATTCCGATTCCACTGATGAGCACGAACCCTGACAATAGATATGGACGAACAAGGCGGTGGTGGACAAGCGGCTACTCGCTCTGAGTCGACATGACCCTCTTTACTACAACACTTAACCCTGTTTCGAGGTGGCGCTGCCAGTAGCCGCTGCCACACCTCTGACGTTCGCTTAAGAATCTATGAAAAACCTCATTCTCGCCACGATCATTCTGTTTGCATCCGAAATAGGCGCCAGAGCGGACGTATTGCAGATTGCGATGAAGGGCCGGCCCGTTGTGAAGCTCTCAAATCCTGGAGACATAGATTACCTGAGAACGCACGTGGTGTTCGTGTTCGATATGGCCGCTCACCATTGCCAGAAAGACAGTGACTCGCGCTGGAAACCCAACCAGAAGGAGATTAAGGACATGATCAACCGCCTGAAAGGTGAGGGCCACCTTGAACTGGAGTTTACAGTGCCAACACCCATTACGGTGGAAGAGAGGAACTTCGTGATGAAACGATTATGGGTGAGTATTCGGGATAGCGACTGGGCGACCTTTGATTGGGCGTTTGAAACGCCGGAGGGGCAGTTGGTGGCGCTGAGCGGTATCGAAGGCACCTTCAACCGAAAGTTGGGGCCAATGATTCGGGGGCTAGTGAGAGAACCCAGCGAACAAGTCGGCGCTGACCAACCCGCTACCCCGCCGGAGTCGAAGCCGGAGGGCAATGAGAAACCTGAACCTGAGTCGAAGGCTCGCCCCCGGTAGCGGGTGCCAAGCCTTGGACGTTCGGTCCAGAAAATGCTGTGAAAACGATTCTCCTCCTACCACTAATACTCTCCGTCGGGACTTGGTGGGTTTCGCATAAAAGAAAAATCGAGATTACTTCACTGTTTGGCCCCTACAGCACACAAACATTTATCATCGACGGATACATCTCTCATGATGCAACCGCTGATCCTGAATGGTCCCGTCCTTGGATAAATGCAAAACTGACCGGAAAAATGGCGGGCTTGTGTGGGCTTGCGACTCCAAACACATCATATTTCACTACTTTTAATGTAGAAAAAAAGCGAGGCTAATAATCTGTAGAAAAAAAGCGAGGCTAATAATCAGAAAAGAAGCCCTTATCGTCCCCCAATCCTTTTAAACACTGACCTCCGGCATCGAACGGCATCTTCGCCCATTTGAAACTTAACGGAAAATTCCAGCTTTTTCGCTTGCTGTAAATTATTTTGAACAGTATTAATAAAAACATGAGTTCTTCGAGGTTAATTGGGGAGGGGCGCAGCTTCTATCATTGCATTGGGCGATGCGTCGATCGGGGATACTTTTTCCGGGAAGCAGTTGTGAAAGAGGAGTGCCGCAAGATTATGCGTCGACTCGAAAAGTTCCTCCACGTCCGGGTGATTACTTATTGTTGGATGTCTAATCACACTCATCTGTTACTTGAGATTCCGGATCGTCAGTCGCTGGAGCCGTTAACCGAGGAGAGCCTGCTCGAATTGCTACCCACTCTCTACGGAGCGAACAAGGTGGCGGAGGTCCGCGAAGAGCTGAAACGGATCCGGGAACAATCATCCAGTGCCGAGGTGGCGGAGAAGCGAATCGGTCAAATTTTAGCGAAATACGAGGCCCGGCGCTGTGATCTATCGATCTTTATGAAGGAGCTAAACCAGCGGGTCACCAGATATATCAACCGGCGGAACAACCGCTCCGGAACGCTCTGGGAGAAACCGTTTACCAGTGTTTTGGTGGAAGGAAATCAAGGCGCACTTCTAGCCATGGCTGCCTATATCGATCTCAATCCGGTAAGGGCCGGAATGGTAGAGAAACCGGAAGATTATCGGTGGTCGGGATATGCAGAAGCCGTCGGTGGCAGTCAAATCGCGCGCAAAGGTCTCGGCATAATTCTTTCCGAAGCATTAGTAGATCGTGATTTCAAAAGTGACTGGCGCCGGACCCAAAATCGCTACCGCGTGATACTCTACACCGACGGTCAGGAAGTCGAAGCCAACCTGGAAACAGGCGAACGCGGTCGCAAAGGCTTCCATGAAGACGAAGTAGAGAAAGTTGTCGCGATTGAAGAGGGCGCAATGTCGATTCCCGAAGTGCTGCGCCACCGCGTGCGATATTTTTCAGATGGAGCCGTTCTTGGCTCAGCCGCTTTTGTGAATCGCGTGTTTGAGCGGGAGCGAAGTCGCTTTGGTCCCAGGCGGCAAGACGGGGCGAGGCGAATGCGAGGTGCCAACTGGGGATCACTCCGAGTCCTGCGGGATCTCAGGAAGAACGTGATCGCCTGACCGGACCCGTCTGTAGATCCCGACTACAGGTGCTTAAAAGTCAGCGCCACTTTCTCTAGGGCAGAATCTCTCAGCATTCTAACTACCCAAACTTCCTCCTTCAATGGACGGAAGATTTCGGCACTATAGATTAACCGGGAAAATCTGGCCATCCGCTGGCAGGCGCAGTGAGATACTCCCAAAGATCAGCTGAAAAAAATAAAAGAAGCCACTCAGCAGGAAATCCCGATTAAAAATGAAACGGCAAAGGCTTCTTCGGGGCATCTAAAGATCCACGGATATCGCGTAATCACCTTCTAAAGTGAAAATCGGTATCATTTCCAGTATGCCCTGGAAGCCTTTTGGCTAGCCGGACAGCCCCGATTTTTTAATTCTTTTTCTACTATGAGCTTGGCTTTTTATTTTAATGAGCAGCGTTGGCTTTCGGGGGGCGACGTTTGCCGCTTTTATAACCATTTTTGTGAGGCGCTAAAACGCGGTCAATCTGAGCCGGACTGATATTAAGAACGTC
>JARGPI010000049.1 GCA_029213005.1 Verrucomicrobiales bacterium | reverse complement strand
CTCCGCTCCGCTCCGATAGCCTTGCAAAATCGGAAACATGACTCGACTTCTCACCAGAAAAACGACAACAATAAACCAAATGACCAAGACGCCACGGTTTCATCCAAAGCAGCATAATTTCACCTCGTTACGGTGTCCTTTTTAAATGAGGCAACAGGGTTAGGAAACTATACTTACCTAAACCATCCGCTACGTTTAGGCTCAGTTTTAGATAAACGAAAACGAATTTTCCTGGAGCCCCTCGATCCCAACCAATGGATGACCCTTTAAAACCGATTAGCCAACTCGCCAGCTACAATTCGACCGGCACAAACTCAACAGAATCATTGAGTGATACAACCTTAAACAAAGTGAAATCGGGTAAACCGTCCCCAGCTGAATCAAATACGTCCCCATACTTGCGGACAAAAAGATCGTCGCTCTTCATTAGATAAACAAAATCGAAGTTTTCATCGTGAATCTTTTGCACAAACTGCTCTTTCGTTATCTTCACAGTCCAAACATCGCCCTCAAACAATGGCCCGTCCCCCAAACTCCAACCCCATCCAGAAAGTTTCGCGGCTTTTCCTGAAAGTTTGTAATCAAAAAAAACATTCTCTAAACCGTTAGAACCCTGACAAATAAAATACACCTTAGCTCCCAACTGAAGTTTGTGTATTGCTTTGTCAAATTCAACCTCCATGGTCTTCAGCGTCGAAGGTCGCCCACTGAGAACCGAAACCTGCGATGGAACAGCCTTCCAGAATTTTAAGGTAAACAAAACACTTAATAGAATTACTATTCCTGCACTGACTGCAATGATCGTTGGCTTTGGAAAATCCCCCCTCCTCCGTCCCCCCCCCCTGACTCCATCAATTAACATCGCCAAACCGAACAAAAGACATGCCCAGACCATCACTGACATGTAGCGGCTCAAACTCGCCAACCTAGGCCCTTCATAACTCCCAAATGCATAAACATACAAATAGAGCAGCCCAACCACATAAACGACAACCCCTACTAAAAGAACCGATAACGCGATCATCCATTCTTTACGCCGACGTACAATGATCAGTGAATTCAATCCGAGCAAACAGGTTGCTAAAAACAAAAATACTAATCCAAACCTTCCTGAAATTGCTGTCAAAAAATTATGAACGGTCGCTAATTCAAGGTCAGTTCCTTTGCCATATAATATCAACTCTAAAAACTGGCCGATTCCTCCTCGAGACTGGAATATCAAAGGGGAATTAATCTGCGAAAGATGCATCGACCACGAAAAGTGACTAATCGCCATGACAGAGATAAGAGCCAGCGCCTGAACGATTTTCATGATTCTTTCGGCTTTTACTTCAATCACAAACCAGCTTTGAATCACGAAGTTAATGACAATGAACGCCGCCAACATTGTTCCCACGGCCTTAGAAATCGGAAGCACAAAGACAATAAGAAATACTAACACCACTGATTTTCCAGGCAATTTGCCCCGTGATCCGGCAACCAGTCCGGCAACAAACATTTCAGCAAGAAACCCTTCCAGATAGATTGAGAAAACTGGCAGCCCCGCCAAAACCTTCAAACCGATCACTCCAATAGCTAAGCCAATAGGCTCAAAAAAGCTCCGCCCAGGAAAATGCCTTTCACCTAAAATCGAAATGACCAGCGCGACTTCAATCAGCAAATGAGCAACCAAACAAAGCCCTTCGTCAAAAAACGTTCGGTTCCCTAAAAAATAATGCCACAAATTTACGGCAGGTGGATACGAAGGCAGAATGATAACCTCAGCGTCTTCTGGCAACTGAGACCTGAGAATCAAAAATTTGCTCATTCGGGCCCAGTGGGAGAATTCATCCCAGCTCTGAAACTCAAACTTTCTAGTTATTAAAACAAGGCCGACAGCCAATGTGGTAACGATACCACCGAGTAAAACAAAATTCCGTTTTCCATCACCCGATTTATTGGCGATTATTGCAAACGCAGTCAATGCAAAGCTGAGAACGACCACCAACCACCAACCGATCAAAAGCGTGCCGGTAATTGAAGCGAAGTAAAGTACACCAACAACAACCAGTGCTGAACAGGCAAAGACATTATAAGTCCCAATCCGAAAAAGGTACCTCCCTGTGAAAGAGAGGCCCAAAATCGCCAAAAATGCTAAAATAGTGTCGAAACTCATCCCGAAAACAATCGCCCCGCCCCTCCTTCAGGGATTCCCCCCGAATATGAGCGATCTCCCCACTTTCTATCACGGCAATCCTAACAGCCCCAAAAATGCTTGAATGCCAACGGCCGCCACCCTTGTTATGAACTCAACTGGCTGTAATCCCTAAGTGGCTGAAAATCCAACTCATGGTTGGCTATTACCATAACTTTGGTGGACGAATTTAACTTGGACTCTCTAAAGTAAAGATAGTACTGATTCCAGTTATCAATACCCTCGGAAAGCACCGCTCTCACGTCATCTAAAAAATGATGTTTTTCCCAATTCTCCATGAGCACGACATAGTGCTCGCTCGTTCTAAAAATGTTTTTCAATGCGGCCCTATGACGACCCTCAATTTCCCCAATATGCATAATCACCGCCTGAGTGAATATAAGATCGACTTTCCGATGAGCAAATTCCGGAGATGATGCATCCCGGACTGCAGTACACCCCGACAAAGCTTGGTGACGTTCTTCGAGAAGTTTCAACTGTGACTTCGATATGTCGACACCGGACAACTCAAGCGAGTTATCCAACACGTGCATGTTATGAAGATTATCTCCGCCACCGCATCCAATTTCAAGGATCGACACCGGTGAAAGAAGTAAGATCGTTTCATATAGAAGTTGTGCATTATTATGCAAAGGCAGTTTTGAACTTTTTTGGATAAGCTCCCCTTTTGCAAACTCATAGTCTCCAGATTCAAGGGAGAGAGTGCGAACCTTCGCTCCAACTTCCAATTCCCCCGTATAATGGAGGGTGTAGTTTTTCCAATCAAAATCATCGTCACCGATGGTATTGTGCTTCCTGAACCCCCGTTGCAACAGATGATACTTCAGCATTTTGTAGTTAATTTCTCCGCGGAAGACGGAACGGATGAATGAAAATACTTTACTCATTTGAATTTAAAATTTGATACTTTTAACGATTCCCGGCAGTTTGGACAACTCGAATTGCGGTCTATTCTCAAGGGATTTTACAATTTTACAATCAGCTAAAACGCCGGTGTGTCGTCACGTCTGCGGTCAATCTTTAACTATTTCTGAGATATCAAAGGCCTGGAAATGCCCCTCCCTCTTTTGACGGTCTCTATCGAGGCTATTATATTACCACTCCTTTTAGACTGGTTTTATTACCGATGATCTAGAGACGTGCGACCTTCGGACTCGAACTAATTCTGCTCAGCCAATTACTTTCTCCAAACCGTCCGGTTTACATAATCGATATAGCTCAGTACAATTCGCAATATTTGCTTTGAGACCGGCCCACCCTCGTAATCGTGAACGGGGTGCATAACTCGCTCACCCTTTCTGTATTGAGAGGTAACAACTCTGACAGCATCCAGCACTCGAGCCTTTTGAGGACCGCACATTATGACCGTCCCCTCGTCCATCCCTTCAGGACGTTCATGAGCGTAGCGAATCGTCACAGCCGGAAGGTTAAGCAGCGACCCTTCCTCGGTTATCGTTCCGCTATCGGAAATAACACAACGTGACTCCATCTGTAACTTTATATAATCACAAAATCCAAATGGCTTCATGAATTGAATTCTTGGATCAGTATTTCCGAGATTCAGGTCATCCATTCGTTTCTGTGTTCGAGGATGGGTAGACACGATCACCGGCAGATCATATTCCTTCGCCAAGGCATCAAGACTGGCTACCATCTCTTTCAATGTCTCGGGAGAATCTACATTCTCCTCGCGATGAGCGCTTACAACGAAAAATTCTCCCGCTTTAAGCCCCATTTTTGAGAGTACCTCAGATTGCTCAATCTTCGGCAGATAGTGATTGAGAACCTCCTCCATGTGAGATCCGGTTTTGATAATCGTTTCCGGCCGGATCCCTTCTGCGATGAGGTACCTTCGGGCATGCTCGGTAAGTACCAGATTAATGTCGCTCAGGTGATCGAGCACTTTTCGATTCAACTCTTCAGGAACTCGCTGATCAAAGCACCGGTTTCCGGCTTCCATATGAAATACCGGAATTTTTCTTCGCTTCGCAGAAATAACAGCGAGACAGGAATTCGTATCACCATACAACATTACCGCATCAGGAGCTTCTTTTTCAAATATCTCATCCGACTTTTCGATGACCCTCGCGATGGTCTGCGCAGCATTGTTTCCAGCCGCGCCAAGAAAATAATCCGGTTTACGGATGTCTAAATCCTCGAAGAAAACTTGGTTCAACTCATAGTCATAATTTTGTCCGGTGTGGACGAGAATATGATTGGTATGGCGATCGAGTTCTGCAATTACCCGACTCATCTTGATGAGTTCCGGCCGGGTGCCGACAATTGTCATAACCTTACGCATCTACAGCCTCCTTGATATAGTCTAGTTTCATTAAAAGTTCTTTTACCTTTATCGCACTCAAACGCTCCGTATTATGGGAGGTATAATCCTCAAGATGGGAAATTTTTTCCTCACCTTCATTGAAAAACTGAGCGTAGTTAAGATCGCGATTGTCTGCCGGGATGCGGTAATAGTCGCCTAAATCGTTAACCTTAGCCATTTCTTCACGAGAGATAAGGGTTTCATACAGTTTTTCACCATGTCGGGTTCCAATTGTACGAATTTCATTATCCAGATTAAATATTTCTTTCAGTGCAACAGCAAGCTCTCCAATAGTTGAAGCGGGAGATTTCTGAACAAAAATGTCCCCCTGTTCACCGTGCTTAAATGCGTAAAGCACAAGATCCACTGAGTCTTCTAACGACATGAGAAACCTCGTCATATTGGGATCGGTAACCGTAATCTCCCGACCTTCTTTTAATTGGGAAACAAACAGCGGAATAACTGACCCTCGCGATGCCATTACATTTCCGTAACGAGTCGCACACAACACGGTCTCGTCACGAGATTGCATCCGGGCTTTCGCAACCATAAATTTCTCCATCATGGCCTTGGATATTCCCATCGCATTAATCGGATAGACAGCTTTGTCAGTACTAAGCATCACAACACGGGAAACTCCTCGTGCGATAGCTGCGTTCATGACATTTTCGGAACCTAGCACATTGGTTTGCACTGCTTCAAAAGGGTAAAATTCACAGGATGGGACCTGTTTCAACGCGGCTGCATGGAACACGTAATCCACTCCTTTCATTGCCTGATGGATACTATCGAAATTCCGAACGTCACCAATATAGAATTTTAGTTTACTATCATTCAGACTAATACGCATATCCTCTTGCTTTTTCTCGTCGCGACTGAAAATGCGAATCTCGCTGACATCGGTCGAAAGGAAGCGCTTCAGAACCGCATTGCCAAAAGATCCGGTTCCACCGGTGATCATTAAAACCTTGTTTTTAAACATTAAAGCGTGGGTTGGTTTCGCATTTCGTGAATTAGACTTGACCACTCGGGGGGCCCATATCCAGTGGCAGCAGTAAATCGGGAACTATCTAGTGACCGATCAATCACCAAATTGTCATCAGGCACAATTCGAATACACTTCTCATAAGCTTCAGCAATCAGCGTCAACAGCGTAAATTTATCAATTGGCGCGGCGGAAACGTGATAAAGCCCGCAGAGCCTATCATTGGGAATCACATAATCTCTGACGATTCCCGCAAAAACTGAGGTGGGAAACCCCGAAAAGATCGCCTTTCGATATCCGGAACACTCTTCCTTCTGTGAAAGAAACCACTCCAACAATCCATGCTTCGTATTTAGTTCGCGACCGATCGTCGAAGTCCGAAGGGTAACGGAATGTTCATATTCGAGTTCTCCGAGAACTTTGGACCGGCCGTAAAGATCAGACGCATCTGGAACATCCTTCTCGATATATCCCCCTTTCGTTCCTGAGAAAACACAGTCAGTACTGATGTGGATGATTCGCGCTCCGACAAGCCTGCAAACTTCCGCAATACGATGAGGCAATAGCGAATTAATCATGATAGAATCGAGAGGAATCGCCGCCTCAAGCCGATGTTTCGTCAATCCTGCACAGTTAATCACTACATTCGGTTGAACTTTCGAAATCACTTTTATGACTTGATCTAGATTCCCCAAATCAATCCCACTAAAAATTCGTTCAGCAATATGATCGGGAAAGAATGTCGTTATGCCTCCATCACGAACACTACCAAATACCTCCCATCCGGGTTTTCGGCTCAACACCGAAAGAAAGGTACTTCCGATCATTCCACTCGCTCCTAGCACTAAAATTTTCATTTCCTCTCCCTTTTTCTGGTTACCTCAGATTCAAAATGAGTAATTAGTACATCAACCAGGCGATCATGATCAAAATTTGTCTCAAAATATCGCCGACCATTGAGCCCCATAATGTTACGGGAAATCTCATCCATTTCATATAACCGAATTATGGCGGCTGCCAGAGCCGCGGCATCTTCCGCAGGAGCCGTCAAGCCAGCTTCAGCTTCCGTTACGATACGAGCCCCCTCTCCATTCAAACACGCTATAATCGGTTTCCCCACGGCGAGATAAGCCTGAACTTTATTAGGCACCGTTAAACTGAAAATCGGTTTATCCGCCAAAGTCACGATGAGGGCAGATGCCCGCTTCATGAATGTGGGCATCATCTCAACTGGAAACCGACCGGGCAAATGCACGTTTTTAAGGCCGCGTCGGCGACAGGAAAGGATCATCTCGTCCCGACGACTCCCGTCTCCAACAACGACAAAATGAATATCCTCATAGCTCTTTAGTATTTCAGCGACCTCGATAATGACATCGACCGCTTGGGCGGAGCCAATATTGCCAGCAAAAAGCAATGTGAACCCTTCACCAAGCCCTTCTACCTCAGGCACTTCGATATTCGAAGGATTTGAAAATACACTTTCAACGGAATTGGGATGATATGCAACCCTGGTTTGGCAAGCCAACTTCCTCACTGGTGCCTCAAACCCCCGGGATTGAACCAACAGTAAATCGCAATGCCGATAGATAAATCGAACCACCCATTCGATAATTTTCAAGATAAGGTTATTTCGCACATAACCGGTAGCTGAAAGGCTTTCTGGCCACAAATCTTGTACCCAAAGCAAAACAGGACACTTTTTCACACGGCCCACAAACAATGCGGGAATGGCTTGCAATATAGGAGACGGCGCATAAACAAAAACCACATCATATTTTCTTTTCCGCAGTAGCCAAGGTGCGAAGAAAAGACCGGACAGGACAAACGAAAAATAGTTAATCCCCAACCTCAGGCCCCCGTTTCCCCGGGCCACAATTGGAATCCGATGGATTGGAAGTCCATGATGAAACTCCTCGACACACCCCCCCCCCCGATAGCCCGCGTAGAATTTCCCCTTTGGATAATTTGGCTTACCGGTGAGGATCTCAACCTCAACCCCTTTTTCCTGCAAAGTTTCTGCCAACTCATTGATCTGAAAGTTCTCCGGCCAGAAATATTGTGACAAAATAAGGACTCTCATCTGGAATGGAGATCACGAACCGTTTTCAAGAACTCCTGGGAACTCACAATCGCAGGCCGGGGATCGCCATACCCTAAGAAACGTTTAACCGCTCGGGCGATTGACCTCGGCGAGGCCGGATCAAAGGTCTGTTCGGGATCTATCGAATCTCGCACAAAATCCAGTTCAGCAGCAATCACGGGAAGATTAAATTCCCGGGCTTCCAAAAGGGGAAGACCGAGAGACTCAAAAGTCGAAGGGTAAATCAAGGCACCCGAGGATTGATACAGCTTTTCCACATTTGACTGGTCGCTATGGTTTACAATATTGAGATCCCATTCACGAATCACATCCGCAAGACGGTTCCACAGGGCGGCGTCTTTCCCTTCATCAATGGTAAGGGCCAACGATGGCCGAATCGAATCGGAAGCCAAAATTTTCCATGCCTCGATAAGATTTTCGTGATTCTTGTGAGGCTCTCCAGATGCGACATATAAAAAATCGTAAAGCCGCACCTCACGGTTTCGCTGCAGTGGGGCCATTAACGTTGAAATAAAAGGGCAAATAGTCGCTTGGCGCCCTGTATAGCGATAAAACTCGTCTGCCATCGTCTTCGTTTGAACAACAACATCTGAAACAAATGGTAAACGAAATCGTAACCAGAGCCGCTCCAAGGTAATTCGCAGACGTGCCTTTAAAGCAAATCGGCTTAGATCCCGGTTTCCAATCAAAAACCGGTTTTGTAGAAAAAGAACCGTTTGCTGATGCCTTGCCACCAATGGAGGCAAATTACCGAAACAAACCAGAATATCGCCGGACTGGAGAATTCTTTTTAGCGCTACCTCCGCCCGAAATCGAGCAAAAAGGCTGGGTTTTACCCGTACGATTTTTAAAAACGCACAGTCTCCATCATACTCCAACCTCTCATCAACAAACACGGTCGCGGCTTCGGTCGAAAGGCAGTCGAGAAGACTGCAAAGCAATGTTCTACCACCACCTTGATGAATATTGGCAGCTTGAATAACGATAGTCATCCTTAAGTTTCAAACATATTGCCACAAGCAAGCTCACCGCCATTTATATAAAATGAAGTGAATACGAACTAGACCACGGACACTTTGTCACCAACCACGACACCAATATCTTCAACCATATCCCCAATCGAACGACTAATGTGGAAATTAGGAATACCATGGGTATAAGAATTGAAAGCGTTTGGTTGCGCTCTCTTAATCCTGGTCGAAATAAAAACCCCTTTTCCTCTAGTCAAATAGGCCGCAGCTGTTGAAAAAAAGCCCGTTGTAGGAATGAGGAATTCACAACGACACAATTGGTTGAAATGCTCTGAAAGTTCGGATTCGCCACCAATATTCAGTTCCGTGTTCGGCAGATTACCGAGCGGTACAATATCATCATAGTTTTCATTTTCACAGAATACTCGAAAATTCAAACAAGGAAAGCGCCCGTGAATTTCGCTAATTAATGATTCGTAGTAATCAAAACCAAAGTATTTTGCCACTTTCTTTTTGTGAATTACGCACCAATCCCCCCTCCGAATGTGGATTCCCACGGTGCCATCAATTACACCGTCTTTATGATCCTCATAGTAAAGACACCTCAGAATTGGGAGAATCTTTTCTGTGTACAGATCACTATCAATTAATCCGTCCTGATACCACTTGAAAACCATATTGGGGTGGATTTTACAAACGCCACCCAAAACCACGAGCGTATCTTTATCTGGATCAGACGGACACCCCTTTAAAATTCGTTTTCGAACCTTCGAAAACTGCTTAAAATTTAAACCGGACCATTCTCTCAAATTATTTATCTCAACGACACAATCAAATCTCTCCGGGGAAGGTGCGCTATGCTTAAGAAATGATGAAGAACTGATAATACTTTGGCGTCCCCATGAATCGTCGTATAGCACCTCTGCCCCAAGGAGAAAGCCGTAGATATAAGCACTAAAGATATCACTGAATGCATGACCGGACCGGCCAACACCTTCTTGTCTATAAGTCACGTAGAGCATAGCAAACAAAATATTAAACAATGAACATCAACCGACCAACCGGCGGCGTGCAATCGGAACAAAGTGTCCAATCGCTCTTTTCAAAAGCCCCATTATTAGGAGTCGATCAATTTTTTGAGCCAGACACAAAAGTTTTATTCGCCCCGCCAATTCAGGCGTGTTTTTGGCCAGGCGGGAAATTCTTATTGCGAAATCACGGCGCACATTCCGAACATCCCGTTCATCCCGCTTCCGGCAATACCTTGCAAATAAACGGGAAAGAAGATGTGCTGCTGCAACCGTTTGCGTTGAATCGGATATACCCGAGGAACACATGCATCGAACGATCTCAATCGGTGTATTTTCACCCAAATAATTGTCCGTAATCGACTTAGAAACCAACGCCGACGCAGTAAGATGGTCTTGAGCCCGGCTTGAGGTCACACTGCCCGGATGTTTCCGCAATTTGAGAAGTGGCGAAGACAAATTAGCAATCCCTACGTGTGCAGATATTCGTCCCCATAAATCGTAGTCTTCAGCGAGTTCTGCGCCAGATGAGTAACCCGCAGCTTTTTTCACGACGTCGGTCCGCATCATCACTGTGGGGTGCGCGAGAGGGCATAACAGAGGCAGCGCCCACTCGACCTCATCACGGGACAACGGCATTTCGAAAATTTTACCGGGACGGCTTTCGCTATCTATCATCCGGATCGCTGTCCCAAGTACACCTACATCGGGGTTCTGATCAAAAAATTCCAACTGCTCTTCAAAGCGGGAAGGTTCACAGACATCATCCGCATCCATCCTGGCAACAAATTCGCTTTTTGCCAGGGCAATACCCTCATTCAACGCCGCTATTAATCCGGCATTTTGCTTATGTTGAATCAAGCGAATCCGGGAATCATCAATTTCATTAATAATCTCACCAGTTCGGTCAGTCGACCCATCATCAATGATGATTAATTCAAAATCGCTAAAAGTCTGCGAAATTACACTGTTTATTGCCTCCGCAAGATGAACCTCGGCATTGTAAGCTGGCAGGATGACAGTGAGGAGAGGCATCGAATTATACACTCTTAAAACAATACAGCCATTAACGGCTAAAGCACACCCTGGTCCTCCAAATACTGTATAAGTCGTTGAGGAGGTGCATCTTCAGGGATATTAATTTGTGTTGTCTCAGCATCAGCTACGATTGACGTGAACGTAGTGTGACTACGTTCGAAGTACTTCGGTAAGTCAATCACGTCGAGCGAACCAAGCGTCAACAGGTGAGTCATGAAATCCTTCCACTCATAATGAATAACCGAAAACAATCGGTTTACTAAAACATCAGGCTGAATGGAGGATGATGAAAATTCATTTTGAAAAGATCGGTCCAGATAAACAATATGGCCGATTTTTCCATTCCTTGCCATCGTCCCCGCACCGAAAACTTCGTCCGGTGAAACGCTTGCCAGGAATGGCTGAGGACGCAACAAATTGGCAACCCTGTAATACAGTCCATTTTGTTTCAGAAACCTTTTAAAGAAGCCAACAAAAGGGGCATTTTCAATAATGAACCGTTTAAGACCGTAAGCATTCCATTTCGGTAAACGTTTTGCCTCAAAAATATCCGAATAGATTTCCTTGTGATAGGATTTGAGAACGAATTGACGGGGAAATGCGTGACAGACGCCGGCGCCATCCACTATAATTATATCATCGCCAAGGTGTTTGAGTCCCTGTTCGCCAACGACGTAACCCAAAACTGCCGTTTTTCCAATCCCCCCCGCACCCGCAAGAATCGTAACTCGACCATCCTTTGCTTCGAAGGCCGCTGCGTGCATCATCGTCATCCCCATTTCGGATAACAGCAACTGAATATAAAGATTGATCAAAAAGTTCGAGTAATCCGCGCAAATCACGAATCCGGAAGAGGTTCGTGCCACAAAAATTTTCTCAGCACCATCCCTAACAAAACACCCAACACTTCCCCTGCTCTGGTAAAAAACGGCGTCGCCCAATCCGTCCTCGGGATCATACGTAGAGGCATCCGCAAATGGTTGGATACGAATCGTTGGAACGCCGTCACCTGAATTACCCTTTTCAACCAAAAACGCCCCAATCTGAAAATCGATTTCGTTGACTACTTCAGGAGCCACGTTGGATGCAATAACTACATCGATTAAACCGTGAATGTCGTAACGTCTCATAGACTTGCACCCCCACTTCTGACACCGGGAATGAAAACAAAATTATAATCGGGAAGACTAACGCCTTCACTAGTTACATCGTCACAGCAAACCAAATCACCAGACTGATCAACCCAATGGGCAACATAATCTAAAGACTTCATTAACAAGAACAGATCCCTTGGCTCATAACCGAATGTTCGGGTACTATGGGCCTGGACCTCGAGCAATAAGATCGGCCTGAACCGATTTAAAACATCAATTCCACCCTGTATAAACATCAATTCAGCCCCCTCAATGTCCGCCTTGATAAAATCGACTCGACTAATGGTATCAGTTAGGGAAAAATCATCAAGGGTCCGCACCTTCACTTCAAAGGATCGAACTTTACGGGCACCTTTAGGAACACGCAATGAACCAGAAACGCCGCGATCCGGCACGTAGATGGTCTCACTCGAACACGAATTGCCTAGTGCAAAATTATGAACCGCCACATTTTTGCAATTATTTAGCTCAAGAGTTTGCTGTAGACATTCCCGATTGTCGGGAACGGGTTCAAAAACATGAACTGCCCCTGATTCACCCACAATTTGGGAAAATAAAGAGGTGTACCAGCCGAAACATCCCCCCACATCCAGACAAACCCAATCCTTTCCAAGCGTATTTTTAATGTATGCAGTTTCCTTCGCCTCAAAATTGCCCGCGAATGGCACAGAATAAAGCAAACCCGCCGTCTTATCGGGTCGAAAAGCGAATTTCCGACCATCCTCGAGCTCATAAATACAAGCCCTCTCCTGAAACGAAATCGATTTTATGGGAGTGCTCCGAATTAAATCAACCTGATTTTCATAATTCGAAAGCAATTTTCGCATTGCCCTTCGATTTTCCCATTTTGCGATAACCCCTCGAACGAACGGTATTTTTCTTAGTAAACGCATTTTTATCTGTTTGCGAAATCTTTTCAAAGCTCCTGGGTCACCCTACTGGGCTAAACATTTGCTTAACACAACCTAACTCGTAGCGCACTTTTTTTATAAGCGACACTTTCTTTTTTGTTATTACAACGGCGGGAGGATTGAGGCATTCGGGAGAGGCAGCAACGATTAGCCCGTCGCCTGAAAAACTCTCTAGTACAGTGTGTTCCGCTATAATACGATACCCATACCTTTTGATAAGCCGCAAACTCTTCCGATGCTCCCCCGCATGGGTAGAAATGAATACATACTTAATCTTTCTTGCAGCTAGTGCCTGGGCTGCCCCTTTTAACATTTCAGTTTCCGCTCCTTGAATATCTGAGTGCAAAACATCTAATATTTCGACCCCGTACTTTTCCATCAAGGAATCTATACTTACCATAGGGAGAAAATTGCGGCTACCATCCCAATCAACAAATTCACTCCGCTCCATTTCATGCGATCCAGCAAAAGCGTGAATGAACGTTCCTTCGAATTCGTTCAATGCGAAATTCTCTTTTCCAGCACGCAACTTTTCAGGTTCAGGTTCGACGAGAATCGAACGTGAATTCGCGATTTCACTCTGAAACCAAATTGAGTAATAGGCCCAGAAACAACCTAATTCAATCATCGTTGCCCCAGGCTCCAGGCATTGGAGAACGGCATGAAAAACTTTCTCTTCCTGAGGTTCGTGATGCCCACCAAGTTGTTTAATGAGTTCCGTCATCCACTCGCCGTGATAGGATCCTGCATGAATAACCGTTCCATTGTGCATTCGCTGGATTTGACAGCCATCCTGTTCGAATACCTCGCCAGCACCCACAACTTTTGGAATTTCAGCCGCATCGGCGCACGATTGCGTGAGCTCAACGCGCTCAAGATTTTTGTTTTCCGAATTACAAGCGTAACTTTCTTTCATTCTTAGAAATAGAAAATTGGCAGCATCAAATTCTGCCTACTAGAGAAGTGGCTTTAAACCAAATTGCGATACGAAAGAAACACTGGTTCTAAAAAGAAGGTGAAAACTTTCAATGATCAAACAGATTAAGTAGTTTAGTTTGACTTTCTTCGAAGCGTCAGAATTCCGCATCCGTAATGGCAGTTCCACGACTGGTTGGCTTCATCACTCATTCCATCCAGACCTTCCTGCAACTCACCTTTGTCATTAACAATTGCTACGGATTCAATTTCAAAGCTATTGGAAACGAGAGATTTCAGATGCGGAAAACTGAATACCCTATGAGCATTAAACTCTATTCTCGGGTTCACAGATATGGGCACAGCCAAGTAAAGTAATCCTCCGTCCTTCACTAATCGAGCAAGGTTTCGAAGTCCCTTTTCATGTGCTAAGGGATCTAACCTATCCCCATATCTCCCTAGACCAAAGTGCTCAAGGGCATGAAGGCACGAAACGGAACCTGCAGCCTTTGATTCCCAATCGGCCCCTTCATCCATAAGATCTGCCTGTTGGAAAGTTATATTTTTAATAACCGCATTCAACGGTCTAATATCAAGCACTTGAATTGGTCTCGAAGTTGCAACATGGGCGACAAAACCATCAATTCGAGAGCCCACATCTAAATGATGGATAGGTTCGCGCTCGCAAATCAATTGCGCAACGTAAAGATCCATTTGGAAGTAATGGCTAGCCACAGTCCCAGCGGCTAAGTGACGCTCGCCAACTTGAGGAAAGAATATCATACCACTATCAAATCCAGATACCTTTTCGGTTTTAAACGAGCGGCTGAATTTAACCCAATCGGTTAAAAACCTAGGCACATTTCGAAATGACCTTACAAACCGAAAAGGATCAACACCAAATTGCACTAGCGTTTGATATATCCTGACAGCGAATGGCTTGAATGATTGTCTCATGTTTACTACAGGTTAGTGGGCGCCCTTATCAATTGTTATTGGAGATGCTCCTATTTCCGATAGAGGGCCGGTCACCGTCCCCCCCAAAAAACGCTACTGAAGTCTAACCTTAATTGTGAGGGGATAAAGGAAGAACATAAATGATATTATTTTCCACTTTAAATTCTGTTTGATTCGAATCGTTTACGATCTGACTCTTAAGTTCCTCAATCGTGGGATAGTCGGGCATTTTCCCGAAACAGTGTGCATCATCTATGAGAATAACATCGTTTTCTCGCGCAGCCAGAATCTTACGCACCTCCTGGACAATTGGGCACTCCGATTCTGCGGTTCCCTCCCCGGAATAATGTCCGTCGAGCCAAAAAATCGCCCGCCCCTTAGAATCATTCAGTTTTGCAAGGACATCGTCGAGCACCACTCCACTATCTCCATGATAGAGATTTACGTTTGCGTCATTTTTAAATCTTTTTTTTGCCGCTTTAAAAAGTTCATCATCCAATTCGATAGTGTGAACAGCACTAAATCTACCTTTCATCGCATCCACCATATCACCCAAATACGTCCCAGTTTCGACGAGAACGCTACAATTGTGAACTGCAGAATAATCTAAGATAGCTATTTGCTTGACAATATGCGGAGGCGGTACCGGCCGATTGTTTTCCTCCCACTTTGCAAGCTCCGCCCGATCACGTGATCGCATCAGTATGTTGCGTATAGGGTGGTAAACTCCTATTAATTGAGTGAATTCTTTCAACATATTTTTGATCCCCATGGCTTTTGTACGTAGCTTATTACTTCTTGGAATTTGGCTGTATTGCGATAGATGTCATTTGCTGTGATAAATGGATTCAAGCAAACTTTCAATCAATCCAAGCAGCGCAACCAGCCCACACCTACTGTAGGCCTTGATTCATAATATCGTTGAGTATGGATTAGTCGCTACTCAACTTCTTTTTCTCCAATCAAAGATTCTTATTTGGTATTGGAATCTCCCAAAACTTCATTGGTCAGCCCCATAACGCTCAACATTTCCATCGCTCGATGAATATAAGTGTGACGAGATAATGTTGCAGCTAGGCCTCGCTCACGGTAGGCGATATTCATATCTCGATCGTTCAGGAGATCGCGAACGAGTTTTGAAAAATGAACGGGATTACGAGAGACCAATAACTCATCCTCCGTATACAACTCCCGGTATGCCGGGACATCGTCGGAAATCGCACAACCGCCTGATCCAAAAACTTTGAATACCCTCTCATTGATTTGCCCCTTCATCAATTTTACGGTCGGTTCATTAATCACAGGGCAAACTTTGGCTTGTCGGTAAAGGGCTGGCTCCAATTCAGCGTCAAGCAACCCTGAATAGCCGCGATATGGCCACTGGCTATACCCATAAACCTTCAATTGATCTTCGAATTGCCGAAGATATTCATCTATCTGAACACCTTTTGACTGCCAATACCCCCCAACAAAAGCAAGATCGACGTCATCAAATTGGGGAAGCGGCTCGCCTGAAGGGGAATAAAGCGAAGTATCGCATGCGAGCGGAAAAGAATACATCGGAACCCCACTTTGTTCCCAACGACGAAAAAAATTCAGGCCGGAGGGAACCGTTGCGGTGAATCCGATACAAGGCTTCAAGGCCAACACTGTGTTGACCACTTTATCGGACAGCGTCCAAATCTCCGGTTTCATGCCGTGATTTTGAAAAAAACTGTCACTGGCTTCAAACCAAGGGTAGACCCAAACGGACGACGGAATCGTGGAAAGAAAAGGCACATCACTCTTTGGAAGGAAGCCAAGATCACCGCCAAAATACATCACAAAGGGTGATGGAACTTGTTGAGCCGTTGCTGCGAGGTCCCGTATATCAACCAGAATATAAGGAATACCTAATTTTTCAAAAGCGCGACAGTACCCCAATCGGCAGACCATCATCGCATCCGGTCGACTTTGATCAAAAGCGGGGCCCACCGCCATCAAAAACGTCTTTTTCGCTTCTCCCGGATTGATAGTTCCGGAGGGGCTAATAATGCGGGCTCGCTTAAATGCCTGTCGGACTGCACTAAGCCGTTCCACAGCGTCTCCCGGAAGGATACGTTTAAGCATTTCTTTCATCATATTAAGATTAAGGGTTGTTCGGTTCTGAAACCAGTCGCCCGGCCTCAATTCGCAACAATTGCTCACACTGTGCTACGGTGGAAAGCCTGTGGGCCACGATTATGACGGTTCGGTGACCTTGGATTCCTCGGATTGTCTCCATGACGCGTTCTTCCGATTCGTAGTCAAGTGCGCTGGTCGCCTCATCAAATACTAGAATTTGAGGGTCACGGTAAAGCGCCCGGGCAATACCGATCCGTTGACGCTGCCCCCCACTCAAGCGCACCCCACGTTCGCCTAAAGAAGTATCCAAAGCGTCCGGAAGTTCAGCAAGAAAATCGCCCAAATCAGCCATCCCAAGGACCTTCGATACACGTTCATCGTCGATACTTTCTGCCGGAATTCCAAAAGCGACGTTTCTTCTAAGAGAATCATCGTAAAGAAATATTTGTTGTGGGACATACCCGATTCTGTCTTGCCAAAACCGGATGTTGTTGTGGATATTTTTTTGATCAACTAGAATTTCACCACTCTGAGGTTTCAGTAAACCAAGAAGCAAATCAACTAGCGTGCTCTTACCACTACCGCTCGGCCCGACAATTCCTGTTGAAGTGTTTTTGACTATTTCGAAAGACACATCAGACAGGGCTGGCTCGGATACATTTTCGTAAGTGAACGAAACCCGGTCAACGACAAGTCGATCGGCAAACGTCATACCTGCGACCTCCCCATCCCCTGTGTCCCTAATCGCGTCGGAATCAGCATCACTCAACATCTCAGAGCTAATCGTATCAATTCCATGACTACCAAATCTCAACAGAGTAATTGAGGTCACGATCCGGTTGGCCGACGGAATCAACCTCATTGCCGCAACCGCCATCGCGCCGAGAGCCGGCATAACTACAGCAAACGATTGCCCTTCATATACCGTCATCCCTAAAATTGCACTAAAGGCGACAACACCCACCACTTCCAGGTAAAGACGAGGCAGCTGTATAGATACCGCAAGAAGGCGGCTTGCCCGTGCTACCAGCTGATTGTGGGTCTGATAATCAGCTAGAAAAGTCTTCTCACACCCCAATAACTTCACTTCTTTAACACCGCCAAGACTCTGTTGAATATGCTGTATCCTTAGCCCTTCATGCACAAGACGCTGCTTACCGATTCGATTCAATCTCCGATGCACCATCGCATAATAAATACAACAAGCCAACACGAGTATGACGGCTGCTGTGCAAGTTCCTGCCGGATAGACAATTAATAAAAAACCAACAATTCCAGCCACCACGATAATCTCAGTCAGGAGAACCATAGAGGGACTTACCACATTAAATACTAACTGCGACATTTCGCTAGTTGCGTTTCGAATCAGTTGCGCAGAATTCCGTTTGAGGTGAAAAGGGTAGGGTAAACTGAGATATTTTTGGAGAAGGCGAAACGAAAGGCGTTCCTGCACTCGAAATATAAACCGCTGTTGAACCCATGCCTGAAAACCCAGAAACAGGTTCTTCATCAGAAATAATCCAATCAAAACTCCGCCTATCGCAACAGAGAATTTACCTTCAGGCAAAGCATTGCGAATCCAATCAATGCCAGGAAAGGAAAACCCATCACTTTCACCAGCGAGAACGGCAAGAACCGGAAGTATAATTCCGATGCCCAATAATTCGAACCCCATTCCAATGACCATCATTGCAAAGGCGAGTAGAAACGACCGCTTTTCTGGAACCTCAAATAGGGCCCATACTTTTCTGAAAGTCAGATACAATTGAAATTGAGGTCGGAGATTTCCCATTGCTTTCAAAGCGGCCATCGTTATTTCAAAATTTGGAATATGCTCGGCACATATCAAAAACTCCTCTCAAAATGAAGAGCTTCACGACCCTATCCCTCTCTGAAGTCTCGCTTCTCGTGGCTCCACCGTTTTTATCACTTGTGCGGGAACTCCACCAACTACACAATCTGCTGGCACATCTTTAGCAACGACTGCGCCAGCGGCCACAACAGCGCCATCGAAAATAGTAACACCAGGTAATATTATAGCAGCGGTCCCAATCCACACATCGTTACCGACGTTGATCGATTTATTGACCCCAACACTTGAAATTGGCAGAATATTGTAATCGTGCGTCGTAGTCACAAATCTGGTTCCCGCAGCAACGGCGCACCGGTCTCCAATAGTTATCAAACCTTGACTCGACGCGCTAAGCCACACTCCCGGCGCAATCGACACATTTTCCCCTATCGAAATATTCTGGGGATTTGAGACATGAACCCCAGGATATAGGGGGGATCCCTTACCTAGTTTACAAAATTTTCTCGCAATAAAGGCCATCCGCATCCTTTTAATAGCAGTGAATGGAAGTTTTATAGATCGAATTAGAAAAGACATTGATAGATCATTAAAATTCCAAAAAGAAAAGGTCTCTTCAGACCATCAGATAACGAGAAGCGCGCTCCTCAAAAGGACAATCTACACAACTAGATGTAAATCCGTCTCCTGAGTCCTAGACAGGCACGCAACCTCGAATACATGTAAATTTAGTGACAAGCTTGTATATTACCTTAAGACATATGATGAAAAGGCCTTTGGGCAGAAAGCGGGAATAGATATGGGCGAGAATCAGATTCAACTTGATAATCTTCATCGGAGAAGAATTGGAAAATCCGCCCTCTTCCGCGTAGACAAAAATGCGGGGGATCGCCTTGACGGAGACGGCCTGTTCAAAGACCCGAAGGAAATACTCGATGTCGCTAACCGGGGAATCCTCTTTAAAACTGTGAGCTTTGAGTAAAGCGGCTTTACCGAAGGTCGAAAAGTGAGGGTTGTTGAAGCCCCATTTGACCAAACCTTTACCGGCGGGCCAGGAATAGGAAATTCTTGAAATTTTGCCTCCAGAAAAATGAGCCAAATTCCCGACCACGATATCATTTTTCTCAAGGTGGGGTAATAGCTGACTGACTTTAAAATCAGGGGCGTAAAAGTCATCGCTGCCGAGCCAGCCGATAAATTCGGCGGTGACCAGATTGAGACCTTTATTGAGACCGTCAAAGATACCGTTATCCCGCTCTGAAATGACTCGTCCCTGTTCACCAACCGCAGCTTCGATCCGGCTGACCAATTCTCCATCGGAGCCACCGTCGATGATGAGTAGGGATACAATCCCGAGATCATCGAACTGTTTGACACTTTCTATCGCATTCAAGACCCTCGGGTCCTTGAAGCTGAGAATGATCACTTCAAGCCTGGGATCGTTTTGCTGCATCAATCTTGCCGATTAAATCTGAAATCCCGCGATGAATATCGACGGAGGGTTTCCAACCCAGTTCGCGTTCCGCCCTTGAAGGGTCGGCAAAGCGCCCGATATCACCGGTTGGCTTTGAGGTATCAAACTCAATGGCATCACTTTGGGTGCGGGAATCGGACACCACAATTTGGGCGATCTCCCCAATGGAGGTGCACGATGACGGCCCGATCATAATAGTCCCCTCACTCCCCTCGTAGGAAACCGCAGATTCAAGAGCGGAAACCACATCATCCACATGAACAAAAGCCCTCCCCTGCGTTCCATCGCCCCATACCGTCAACGAACCGGGGGTCTCGAGAGCCCGGTTGATCAGTGCGGGAATCACCTGGGAAGTGGCGCCGGAAAATTCACAGGGCCAGCCATAGACATTGTGCAGGTCGAGAACCACCAGCTGGGTTTCGCCGGATTTGGCGAGAAGGCGGTATTCAATCTCCCCCATCAGCTTACTCCAGCCATAGCCGGATTCCGGATCCGCCGGAAATTTATCATCCTCTTTTAGGACAGAGGATTCAACGGACCGCTGCAGCCCCTGGGGGTAGGAACAAGCGGTCCCGACATAGATTAATTTTGACGGCTTTTTCCCGGCCACGACCGAGGCAATCGCGGTGTTGATGAGCAGGTTTTTCTGAAAAACGGGCCACTCATTGGCAAAGACATATCCGATCCCGGCCACAATATCAGCCAAATGAATTAAGACATCGTTGTCACCAAGCTCATCAAAACAGTGGATCCCGGAATCGGTGAGATCTTCTTCAAAAAACGTAAAATCCCCTTCGATTCCCTCCAGGTTCGACCGCGTCCCCCTCCAGAAGTTATCGACACCGACCACGGAATGGCCCTTCGCGACAAGCGAGCGAACCAAATTGGATCCAATCATTCCGGCCGCGCCGGTTACGTAAATTTTCATCACTTAATTCCAAACAATGCTTTATGGGCGTCCTTTTTCAGAAAGACAAAATTATTAACATAAGCGGGATGCTCTTTGTCATAGTGCCCCGACAATCGAACGGCAAGGGCGTCTTCCGACTGGAGGGCATCAATCGCATCGATTGAAAATTCCCGATATTGATCGCCATCCCAATAATAGACCTGATAGCCCATTGCCCCCAGCTCTTCGAAACTCCACGCCCATTCCGGATTGTGCCTCTTTTCAATTTCGCAAATCAGGACCGGTGAAGACTTGGCAATGGTTTGAAGAGCGCCTTTAATCACTTCATTTTCATAGCCCTCCACATCGACTTTGATCAAATCAACGCTGCCGAGCCCTTCTGTTTCGACATATTCATCGAGGGATACCTGCTCAACCACCCGGGTGCCGGCGCCCTCCGAAACCGGGTTTTGATTACTGAAGGTGGCAGAATGAAGTCCATCAACACTCTGGTCAGGTGTAAAAAACGTAGCTTCCCCGGCAGTCGCCCCCACTCCCCGATGATCGGGATAGATATTGGAACCGGCGGAGCCCATTTTTAGTCGTTTGAAATGTTCCTCTCCGGGCTCAAACGAGAAAACCCTCCGGGAACAGCGGGCCAGCACCCAGGCATAATTTCCCGTGGCGGCACCGACATCGATAACATCCTCAAAAACCTCACCGAAGCTGTCCAGTATGCCAAGCTCCTTCTCCGGGAAATGAATTCTACTCCAGATAAAGCGACGGAACCCGCTGTCCAATGCCGGGAAGCGATATAACCCCCGTCTTACAATTTCTTTTATCATCAATTTAGTACGGTTTCCAGTTGGGTTGCGATTACAGGGAGGCCATAGCATTCGTCAATTTCAGACCATTCAAATTCCTGAACACTCCAATGGTGGATATAACCATCAAAGTTCGCAAGAAGCTCCGAAACACCACTTACGGTTTGAACAAATTCAAATCTATCGTTCAACCAGCAAAAATAGTCCCGGTCGTAGGCCACAATGGGGGTTTTAGTCGCAAACGCATCAAAAGCCGAAGCCGACATCGATGCGGTGTACCCTTTTTTATAAGGAAACAGAGCGAGGCGGCATTGAGCAATTTCACTATGATATCCCTGAGACGGCCTCTCCACCCCGGAACGCAAATCCTTCACGATTCCGCCACCGATTCTGATAAACGAAATATCGGGAAACGCTTCAATCAATTGATCGAGGTCCTGATAATTTTTCATCCCGGACTCCAATCCAATCACACAAACCTGCAAGGCCCGCGCCCCTGGTCCCGGCACCCCGGGAAGCGGGATGATGGGATGCCTCACGATACCGATACCGGAGCATTCAACGATCCCCGGAACTTCTGCTACGAGGCAATCAGCAAACATTTCCTCGAGGACGATCAAATTCACCCGGCTCGATTTCGGCCTGATTCGAGCCCACCTTCTCATCCAGAAACCAAATGATCCCACACTCGAAGCCAGAGAATCATCAATCAGTCCTTCAATTTCACCATGCACGATCAAATCAATCCTTTTCCTGAGAACCGCATTGATAATCTCCAACAAAAAAAGTGTCGTCGGCAACACACAGGTAACAAAACAGCGATCACCATTCTTCAGGGAGAAGGTCACTTTCAGAATCTGAAAAACCTCCAGTATTGACTTGCGAAAAAACTTCCGGGATGTGGGTGGAATCACATTGATGGTCCGCGTTGAAAAAGCAGCCTTACCCTCCGACGAAAGATTGAGCAGAGTCGACTCGCTGGCCACCAACAAAAGCTCTCTGTTTTCTGAAAGATCAGAGATAGCCAAAGACCTTACGATACCTTCCAAAAACGTGATGTGTTGCCACCCGGTTTTACTGGGTTCCAATAGATAGAGTTTAGCCATTCTCATTCGGCACACGCCCAGTCCTTCTTGATGCCCACGAGATAGATCACAAAATAAGGCAGCGCAAAACTCACCGGATTCATGAGCAATGAGACCAGAAATCCATAATGAATGATTCCCACATTTTTTCGCCCAATACCACTGAAAAATAGAACCAGTAGAATTAATAGCAGCCCAATCCAACCAAGATAGAAAAACATTTCGCCACCGAATGAGAGAATCGCAAATGAACCGGTATCTATAAAATGATTCGATTCATTCGCAAACTCCTTATAGACTTGGTAAAAAGGGCGATTTTCACCAAAAAAAAGGTTTTGCCATAGATTTTGAATCTGATAGACGACGTGTCCAGTTCGCATGTTGGTACTCACATCAGACAATAGTGTATTAACGGATAACCCTCGGTCGAGAAGATGCCCCAATCGGTTCGTGAGGCTCAACCCCTCTGTCAAACTCGACACGACGAGCAATATCACCACAGCAGGCACGATTAACCATAACCCTTTGCGAAGTCTTTTGTGCATCAGCGGAAAAACCATAAATGCCATCCCGGATAACGAACCACTAAGTAGAATCAAAATAATCCCCATAATCGCCCAGGCAATGCTATCCCCCCGGTCCAGTAAATACATCGTGATAAGCGCACCTATGGTCGCTAGCATTGCCGGTTCACAAGCGAGCGAAGGTACCCCCCCCCGCGACGCCAGAAACCGACCTGAAATTGGAAAATGAAACCCCAGTTTCACCGAAGCTGTTTGGATCAATGCAATTATCAAATAAAGCGAAAGCGTCCACTTTAATCCAATATGCAGAATCTCCCCTCTGTCCCGAGTTGCCAGTTCCCAAAACACAAAAAGTGAGACAAGGAAATAGAGTTCTCTAAAAAAGACGCCCTCACGGGTGTCTAATAGAAGTACCAGAACTATTAGCGGTGCTAGGATCGCAAATGACGCCCCCCCAACGGAAATCTTAAAATTAAAATTCCACAGAAAATAACAGAGAATACCAACGATAAGCACCCAGGGTTGAGTGTCTCCCGGGTGAATTTTCGGAAGATACTGAAAAGGCAGTATTAGAAGGAAAGGAATCACGCCAAGATGACGGAACCATTCCGGAAACGTTGTCTGCCGAATCGCCCCCATCTAATTTAATCTTAGCCGTCGAATTCCAAACCAATTCCGCCCAATCAATGGTAAGGCCACCAGAATCTGGGTCAGAGCCGGAATCAAAATCAAATAGATATAGCTTTGATGTTTACTGTATAGAAACATCCCAATCATCGAACCCAGCAGAACTGAAACAGTATAAGGTAAGACAAAGGTGAACTTTTCGATGGTAGCAAAATAAAGAGCTAGGCCTCCTAAAACCACCTCAAGTAATAGCGCCCCCATAAGCAGTAGATACCCGCCCGAATCAAGAAGACCAAATGAGGCTTCCGAGAAGTTGCGAAGCAAGAGAGCGAACACATACAAGCCTAAACCAAAAACCAGAAACACTCCTACCGACAGTGCCAATAATTTGATCAGTTCCTTTCCCGTGGACTTCTGATCTGCGATCAAACGAACCAAAAGAGGAAGCCTTACCTGGAAAGGAATCATGGAAAGCAACGCCGCCATACTCAATAGATTCAAAGTAAACAAATAGTCGGTCAATCCGTTGGCTTCGATGCCCAGAAACGCAACTCCCAGAACCACTCCCCGGTAGACCCAGAAAGCCATAAAAGAATACAACGAAAACTTCCAAATCCCTTTATCCCTGCCCCCGGATTCGACCGGCACCCTCGATTTATCAAACCCTTTTCGCAGGGCCCCTGCAATACGGCCGATGCAAGACACACTCACTGCGACCGAAAGCAGAAAAGAGACCGACAATCCCCAAATCCCCCAGCCGAAACTGAGAAATGCCCAGGAAGAAATCATGTGCACCACTCTGGAGAAGGTTAGTGAATAGTAAAAACCATCGAGCCGGTCCGCACCCAGGACCATACTATTATTAATTCCAAAAGAAAAATTCAGTAGGTAGGCAAAGGCATAAACCACAAAACTGGCCACGAGAATTGGATCATCTAATCTTCCGTTAATGGCAAAATTCCAAAAAAAGCACCCAAAGACCAATGCAGTCAATCCCGCAAGCACCAAATACCAGCGGAAAACTTCGGGAACTCTTACGCCATCGCCGGAATTAAACCGTTTCGAGATTTTGCGTATCCCCAAATTTTGGATTCCCGACTCAAATTGAAGCACACAGCCCCCTATCGTGAGGAACAGCGCCCAGAGTAAATACTCACTGCCCTCCAGATAAAACGAATACAATCCGAAAAAACCAAGACTGCATACCCCATTGACAAAATGATAGATCAAAGGGGAGCGATAGCGCTTCAGGGACATTGCGATCGTTCTGAAACGTATTTCCTACAAACCGCAATAGCGAGGTAGACACTCGAAAGAAACAGAAATATTAATATTGGAATCGCAACGATCGAAGTGCGAGATGGCGAAACGATCGCTCGAACCTGTCCGGAACGCGATAGAATGGATACTTTGTTTTGAGGTATTAACTTAAGCGCCCGCAAATTGACCAGTTCGTTTTCCAATGAACTGATAGTTGAAAGGAACGTTGGAGACTCTGGAGCAACCTGCTCTTTATAGATTTTGATTTTCTCCTGCTTGTACAGTGCGAGCTTTTCCAATACTTCCAACCGCTTAAAATCAAGCCACCCAATAAACAGTGAGGAAACCAATTCGACTACCGCCGAAGAACAGTTTGGATCAACCGACACACATTTGATTTGAATGATATCGGGAGATGCCCCGGGTGACACACTGATAGCAAAGCCATTAGCATTTAACAATCGGGTAAAGCAATTCTTCAATGCCTCGTCTCCCGCAGCATTGACAATGGCCTCCTGATACCGGGGGGACGCCAGCGCCCAATCCTGAAACTCGCGAGAGTTCAATAGAATCATCATCGCCGCTTCGCTGTAATTCAGCAGCGGCTCGACTGAACCTGTTATCGATTGCTCGGTCACGATCCGGGTCAATCCCTGGACTGAGCGGTCCGACCACAATTGAGAAGTTGCTTCATAAACCCTGGTCTGTCGATTTAACAGAAATACTCCGCTAAGAACCGCGACACCCAGAAAGGCCAGCAGGGGCCATTTTTTCAGGTCACAGATCCCCCGATAAATCACATCAAAGGAAATCTCGCCGGGACGCTCCGTCGGATTTGACTCCCTCATCGCACCTCCTTCGCGGCTAAACTCAAGTCGGCTTCAGCCATAATTTCGACCAGCTTCTGAAAAGTCACCTCAGGAGTCCATCCCAGAGCCTGCTTGGCTTTTGACGAATCCCCAAGTAATTCTTCAACCTCGGTAGGGCGAAAATAGTCAGGGGAAACTTCAATCAAAACCTTACCGGTTTTGCTGCAAACGCCTTTTTCATCAACGCCCTCACCGACAAATTCCAAAGGCAGACCGACATAGTTAAAAGCGTGCTGACAAAATTCCCTCACGGTGTGCATTTCCCCGGTCGCACACACATAATCATCGGGTGTATCCTGCTGCAGGATTCTCCACATCATCTCGGTATATTCCGGAGCGTAGCCCCAGTCGCGGCGGGCGCTCAGATTTCCCAGCACCAACTTTTCCTGCATCCCGTGTTTGATCCGACCGGCAGCTCTGGTGATTTTCCGGGTCACAAAAGTTTCCCCGCGGCGGGGTGACTCATGGTTAAATAGAATCCCGTTGCTGGCATGAATGCCGTAGGATTCCCGGTAATTCACCACAATCCAAAATCCGTAAAGTTTGGCAACCCCATAGGGTGACCTAGGGTAAAACGGAGTGGTTTCCGATTGAGGCACTTCCTGAACTTGTCCATACAACTCACTAGTCGATGCTTGATAAAACCTGACACTTTTTGAAAGCCCGGTCTCTTTAATCGCATCCAAAAATCGGAGCGTTCCAATCCCGTCCACCTCCGCAGTATATTCCGGCACCTCAAACGAAACTTTAACATGGCTTTGAGCGCCCAGATTATAGATTTCATCCGGTCCAATTTTTTCGAGCAGGCGATTCAAATTGGATGAATCCGTTAAATCCCCATAATGCAGGGTGAGGTCCTGCCCCTGATTGTCCTTTCCGCCGTGAAAAATATGTTCAATCCGTCCAGTATTAAATGAGCTGGAACGACGAATCATTCCGTGTACTTCATAACCCTTTTCAAGTAACTGTTCTGCCAGATAGGAACCGTCCTGTCCGGTGATTCCAGTGATTAATGCTTTTTTCATTTTATCTAAATTTTTGGGTTCGTTTCACTCTCCATAAACATAGCAACTAGATCCTTAATACCGGTCTTTGGCCTCCATCCGAGAGACTGAATTGTGGAAGGGTTGGATATCAAACGGGTGTACTCAGGAATAAATTCCGATTCCTCTAAAATACGTCCCCGAGAGGGCTCTCCGTAAAAAGCAAAACACTCGTTGATCCAGTCCTCAATGGAAAAGCCCTCGCCTGTTCCAATCACCGCTTCAAAAACCTCGTCCTGACAAACCAGTGTCCAGATACCTTCAACAATATCACCGGCAAAAGCCCACTCCTTTTCCACCGTGAGACAACCAATCGTCACCTGCTCCTGCTGTCCCGAACAAACCAGAGCAACTTCATGGGCTATTTTTTTGCTGACATGCGATAAGGGCCTCCGCGCACTTTCATGGTGGAACAAATACCCGATATAAACCTTTAACCCAAGGCTCTGATAATACCTCGCCGTATAAACCGATGAAATCCTCGCAACGCTGTAGGGTGAGCTCCCCTCAAATTTACAGGTTTCAGAAATCGGCTCACCGGTATTCTCAAACTGAAGCCCCGACCCTGTGATAAAGACTTTTGATTCCGGCGAATGAAGTTTTACCGATTCCAGGACATTCCAAGTTCCACCCGTAATCGTCGAATACTGGCTCGACCAAGTATCGTGTCGGGTGGTCGAAGAGGCCGCTAAATGAAAAATATAAGTCGGTTTCTCCGTGCGGACAAGCTCTTCCACAGCAGAGAAACTGGAGACATCACATTGAATCCCCTCTCCTTTTCGCGAGGTGGAAATAACATGTAAGCCCTGATCGTTTAACCATTGATTCAGGTAAAAACCATCCTGCCCATTGCCTCCAAAAATAATTGCGTCCGCCATGAGGATCAAATGATCTCGATCTCAGGAAGAGGGAAGATAAATTTTCCTCCCCTTTTCCGAAATTCCTGCTCACGCTGCAGAATGCCATCTCTAAAATGCCAGGGGAGGACCAGAAAATAATCCGGCTCCATTTCCCGGGCATCCTCCTCCGAAACAATCGGAATATTGGTGCCCGGAGTAAAGGCCCCGAATTTCTCTTCGTTAACTTCCGCGATACACGGAATTTCATCAACCGTAAAACCACAGAACTGAAGTAGAACATTCCCTTTGGTCGAAGCTCCGTAACCAAAAACCTTCTTACCATCCGCCACTAATGAACGAACCAGGCGCATCAGATCCTGCCGGTGCCTAAAGACCCGCTCCTCGAAATCGCGATAAGGGCGTATCGAACCCAGCCCCATTCGATCCTCCTGATCCAACATCCAATCCACAATCGCGGCATTGCTTTTCCAACTTGAGGATTCGTGAGCAGCCGTAACGGCAAAACTCCCACCGTTGACGGCATTCATTTCAACATCGAGGACGCGAAGACCGTTCTGGCGAAGCATTTTATCCACCACGGTCAGAGAATAATACTCCAGATGTTCATGACAGACCGTATCATAGGAGCAGGTTCTGAGCATCGACGGCATATAACTTTGCTCAAAATGCCAAACCCCTTCCGGAGCCAGTGACTCCCTGATGTCGCTGATAAATGCCAAGGGTTGCTCCAGATCATAAAACATAGATATGGAGGTAATCAGATCAGCCTTTTTTCCTTTGGCGAGTTGATCAAAATTTGCTTTGTTAAAAAAATCAGGAACCAACTCAATCCCGTCGGTGTAGTATTCTCTAAATTTCTCAGCGGTGGGATCAATTCCAATCCGTTGTATCCCTGTAGTTTGATACGCTTTCAGTGAAGTAGCATCATTTGACCCGATATCGACCACTAATTGACCACTACTCAGTCCATAAGCCCCTTCCAATCTTTGGACCTTCTCTGACAGGTGCCTCACCATACTTTGATTCAGCCCCGAACGATAACCGTAGTTATCACCGTACATTTCATCAAGATCGTACGAGCAACTCAATTGTAACAAGCCACTGTCAGGACACCATACTAACTCCAAAGGTCCCTTAGTAATCACTTCTTCCGTTGATTTGGGAAAAACGCCAGTCAACACCTGCTCACCCAGATTAAGAACATTTACGAGGTGATTTGAATCTGATATCCTACAGGTCTCTAATTTTTTAGGGTTTGTCATGTCTGATCAAGAACTAATATTTGGTGTAATGCTTTTTTTGTAATCCGCGTAGGCAACGAGCAACCCCTCCCTAAATGGAATCCGCGAGTTCCATCCCAGCGATTTTGCCAAACTGGAATCGAGGAGTTTGCGAGGAGTTCCATCGGGCTTAGACCGATCATTTTTAATCTCGCCCTGATAGCCTACCGTCACAGCGATGGTGGTGGCCAAATCCTGTATCGTAATATCTTCTCCCGCCCCCAGATTAACCAAGTCGGGGGGATTGTCGAGGGTTAATAGATGGACACAACCTTCAGCCAAGTCATCAGCAAAAAGAAATTCACGCCGCGGGGTACCGCTTCCCCAAATCGTCACCGATTCCTGTCCCGATTCTTTGGCTTGGTGAAAGCGACGTATTAGAGCAGGGATAACGTGACTGTTTTCGGGGTGATAGTTATCCCCAATACCATAGAGGTTACACGGCATTGCCGAATGGTAACACCTACCGTACTGTTCCCGGTAGTAACTGCACATTTTAAGCGCCCCAATCTTGGCAATGGCATACGCCTCATTGGTCGGCTCCAGCGCACCGCTTAACAACGAATCCTCTTTAATAGGCTGCTCCGCAAACTTTGGGTAGATACAGGAACTGCCCAAAAACAGAAGCCGGTTTACATCATGGAGATGAGCCGCGTCGATCAGGTTGGCGGCAATCATCATATTCTGATGAAAGAATTCAGCTGGATACGCATTATTGGCGTAAATCCCCCCCACCTTTGCGGCGGCCACAACAATCACATCAGGTCGGTGTTCCCCAATAAAATCATATGTTTCCGATTGTCTGGTTAAATCCAGTTCATCACGAGTCGCTGTAACGATATTCTCAACGCCCGATTTTTGAAGATACCTCACCAAAGCGCTTCCCACCATCCCGCGGTGGCCGGCAACGTAGATTTTCTTTTCAGAAAGCGAGTTCATTTAGCAACTTAAAGAACTGATCACTCTGGCTTGATCGGCACTATTCAGATAGGGACTCATCGGCAGTGAAAGGCACTGCGATGCGACTTTTTCAGTGATGGGGAAATCCCCTTGTTGGTGGCCCAAATTGGTGAAGACAGGCTGAAGGTGAAGCGGCACCTCGTAGTAGGGAACACTGGGTATTTCCTTTTCGCGAAGATGGGACTGTATCTTTTCACGATCGTCGCACAAAATAGTGTATTGGGCGTAGACACTGGTATTACCTTCCGCGATTTGCGGAGTCTGTATCCCGGGCAGATTGCGAATGCCATCAGTGTAGCGGCTCCCAATTTCCTGACGTCGGCCAACTTCGTCCGGAAACAAGTCCAGCTTCGAAAGGATGATGGCGGCCTGAATCGTGTCGAGTCGGCCATTCATCCCCAGAACAGGGTGGTGATGTTTTCTTTCCTGACCATGAACCCGGATCCAGCGCATCTTTTCCGCCAGTTCATCATCGTCAGTAAAAAGGGCCCCACCGTCACCGTAACCACCCAGTGGTTTAGAAGGGAAAAAGGAGGTACTCCCGATGGTGGACAGATGACAGGACTGTTCGCCGTGATGTGTGGCACCAAAACTCTGAGCCGCATCTTCGATTACCGGGATATTTCCGTGACGGGCTGCAATCTGGTTGATCGCCGTCATATCAGCGGTTTGCCCATAGATACCCACCGGCATAATCGCTTTGGTTTTTTCCGTGAGCGCATCCTCAAGAAGAGCGGGGTCCAGATTCCAGGACAGAGGATCGATATCAACAAAAACCGGGGTCGCACCGGCGAGCGCAATGACCTCTGCTGAAGAAATCCAGGTGTAGGGAACTGTAATTACTTCATCCCCGGGACCGATTCCAAGTGCCATCAATGCAATCAACAATGAATCGGTTCCCGAAGAAACGCCGATGGCGTGTTTGGCACCAGTGAAAGCGGCAAGACGGGCTTCCAGTTCCGCTACTTCCGGACCTAGCACATACTGGCCATGATTCAGGACCGCAGCGATTCGTTTCTCGATATCACTCCGAATCAGTGACTGCTGAGTTTTTAAATCAATAAAATCCATATTATCGAAAGCTATCGCACCTCCCATTCGACCCCTTCACTCTCGCCGCGGCCGATCGAATAGACTTCGAATCCGATCGCTTTGGCGATTTCGCGATCGAGGATGTTCCGGCCGTCAAAGAGGCAGGCGGGCTTGAGCATCGAGTTGAAGATGCGCGTGTAGTCAAGGGTGCGAAATTCATCCCACTCGGTGAGGATTGCCAGAGCGTGAGCGGACTCAGCCGCTTCGTACGGTGTCGCAACTTTGGTGATTTCCCCCCTTTCGACCCGTTCCTCGGCATCCAGAATTCCGACATATTCTAAATCGGAAATAATCTGCTTCAATGACACCTGCGGGTCGTAAATGGCGAGGTGGGCTTTCTCGATCAATAGATCGCGGCACACATAAATGGCAGCCGATTCCCGGGTGTCATTGGTATCCTTCTTGAACGCAAAGCCCTGAATGCCGATCTTTTTCTCGGCAACCGTATTGAACAAGGTGTGAACGATTTTACGGGCAAAACGCTGTTTCTGCCAATCGTTCAGCTCGATGACGCTTTTCCAGTAAT
>JARGPI010000014.1 GCA_029213005.1 Verrucomicrobiales bacterium | reverse complement strand
TCGGATCCATAAATAACAAACTGATAATAAATCACTTATTCAAGCCCTAAATTAAAGCCACTTGCGGCCCTGGAGTTGGATTGGCGGGCAGGGGAAGAAAAGAGGGATTTTTGATAGAACACCTCTGGAGGTAGGGGCTCGGAGTCAAAAAACAGGTTCTTCCAATCTTTCAGTGGCAACTCAGGATTTCGGCACTCTTACTCGACGGTTTCACCCTGGAGCGAAATCGGATCCCAGATACGGGTGGTGCCGTCAAGGGAGGCACAGCCAAGGCGCCGACCGCTGGGGGCGAAAGCGAGCTGGTGGGGAGCCCTGAGCGGACCTCGCAGTTCGTCGATCCGCTCACCTGTCTCCACATCCCAGAGGCGAATGGTGAGATCGCCGGATCCGGTTGCGAGGATAGCTTTCTTCGGATGCCACGCCAGGGCAGTGACCGCGCCATCGTGTACCCGGAACTCGCTGATCACCGCGAGCGTTTCGCTATCACGGATGCGGACGTGTTTGTCCGTCCCCGCCTCAGCAAAACGACGACCACCAGGTTCTACGGCGAGCACGTCCATCCCACTGCCATGTGTCGCGCGATGCAGGATTTCGCCATTGGAGACGCTCCAGACGACGATGTGTTTTTCCGAACCTGGAATGCTTTGATCTACTGAAGTTGTACCCACTCCCATCAATTCTTGATCCGAGATCCACGCCAGATCTCTGATACTTTTGAAGTTCCCGGTGTCCAGTTGCAACGAGGGTTCGCCGGAACCAGTTTCAATCAGTTGAACGGGTTTGCCCACTCGGCCAACAATCGCGAGGAGCTTTCCTTCAGGACTTTGGCGGACCATTTCCACGACTCCGGGCGGTTCGACACTTCTTACCAACTCCACACCCGTTTCGGTCCTTTTCACCAATAGGATGGGCATGGCAGACCCTATATGAGCAAGGGCAGCCAAATCATCTTTGGCACCGATCGATGCAGTACTATAATATGGTGATTCAGAGGCCCACAAAGATTTAGGAATGGGATCTTGCAGGTGCAGGAGTTCAGCATACCCATTTTTTGCCGGCGCGAAGACCACGTCATCCGCTCCCCAAAAGGCAACGCAAGACGTTGAAAACTTCCGCAAGGCCCAACGAGGCTTTCCGAGGGCCCAAACCCGGGTCTCAGAACCACAGATGACCAACTCACCCGAAAGAGGGTGAACGGCGACGTCGCTGACTGTGCCACGCCCGCCAAGCAAGGGATAGACCGCTGAGCCCGTACCAGTGTCCCACACACGAATCAGCAGTCGTCCGTCACCCGATGTAGCGATTGATACAAACAACTCTCCGGTTGCGGAGAAGACAATTCGTTCGATTGGACGTGAATCTGTACGAGCTTCAAATTTTGGCGCGGACTTGGAGAACTCCCTGCCGTACAAATCACCGTTAAGACTCCCTGCAACATACAGCTTGCCATTGGGACTCAGAGTTGCGGTGTTGGTGCGGGCAATCGACGGATACTGGTGCTGCTCTTTCCCATCCGACACGTTCAATACAGAGAGACTCGGGTAGAAGTGAACTTGGAAAATCACCTGCTGACCATTTGCCGAAAAATCGGCAAGGTGATTAAAGTGTTCGCTTTTATGTTCCCAGCGAAGCTCCCCGGTATCGACATCCCAAAGGCGAACAAACCGGCCTTTAAAACTAAAACTAAGAATCATTTTTCCGTCAGGACTGAATCTGAGCCTGCCCGGTTTGGCCGATTTTTCAGATCCCCATTGATTGACTAACCCTCCATTGCGACTGTCGTAAATGGCAATTCGGCTCGGTGAACTGACCGCAATCCGCTCCCCGTCAGGTGAGATCGCAATGGCATCAGCCCCAGCCAGATCTGAGGTGAAATGAAGCAACCTTTCACCACTCCTCATGTTGATCAGGGAAACCTCACTATTGGAGCTTACCACCGCAAAAACGCTTGGTTGATTGGGATACGCGGCGACACCAGTGATCTGTCTGCCGGGCTCGATCCGGGCTATCGAGGAGTCCGATTGGTCGTGGAGGTAGTCCCAAGTGGAATCACGCCTGTCTTCCGATACTTCATTGAGCGCTGCCTGCATCGCCGGCCCATTGCCCTCACGAAGCGCAGCCTCGGCGAGTGAAGTCGCAGATCGGGCGAGGGCCTTGCTGGTTTCGATTTCCTTCTGAACGGCGACGGCCTGGGCGTCTTTCGCTGCCTTTTCACTCGCCCGAAGCCCGAGCACGAACCACACCGCCAGTGCGGTAATGACAGCCCACGCTGCGGCGGCAGTAGTGAACAGGGCTTTGTGGCGCTTGATGAGCAGCATCAATTGCTTGCCCAGCCTCGCCTGTTCCGCGGAGGTCGCGAAACCGCCCTGGAACTTCTCTATATCGGCGCTGAACGCGGCCACGTCTCGATATCGAGATGCTTTCTTCAGAGAGAGAGCCTTCATCGCTACCGAGGAAAGCGCGGATGGAATCTGACCTCCGCTGACATGGGGCAGTGGTTTGATCTTTTTTGCCTCCAGAACGGAATCCTTTTTTCCCGCTTTTCCACCTCGAGGTGTACTCCCAACAGTGGTGATCGGAGTCAGGTTTCCCGTCTGCACTTTTGCCAGCACGTCATAGACATCCGTGCCCTCCACCGGGGGACGCAGGGTCAGGATCGAGTAGAGGATCCCCCCCAGTGAATAAATGTCGGAGAGCGCATCCATTTGCCCGATCTCTCCTGCAGCCTGCTCGGGACTCATGTATTGAGGCGTCCCCATCACCGAGCCTTCCAGAGTTGCATCGACCGAGGCCGAGTCATCGATATTCGGATTGAGATCGGCGGATGACACCATTTCAACACTGCTGTCGAGAATCTTAGACAGGCCCCAATCCATCACCAGCACCTCACCAAATTCTCCGACCATAATGTTTTCCGGCTTCAGGTCACGGTGAATGATGTTCTCGGCGTGGGCGAAAGCCATCGCATCGCAGACCTTGCGAAAGATGGTCAACAATCGGTCGAGAGTGTAGTGCTTCAGCGCATCTGAATCTTCAATTTGCAGATCATTGATAATGTCCTGAAGCGTGCGCCCTTTAACGAGCTTCATGGAATAGAACAGCGGTTTGCCATTCTCGCGGACCATGTCATAAATCGGGACGATGTTTGGATGGGCCAGTTTCGCGAGGACTTCCGCCTCGAGAACGAAGCGTGCCTGATCAGAGGGAGATGCCGAGATATCCCGGTGCATCACCTTGATCGCAACGGAGCGATTCAGCTTGTTATCCTCGGCGATGCGGATGCTCCCCATTCCCCCGCGGGCAATCTCGGGCCCTACCGAGTAGTTTTCGGATCCAGAAGTGGAAACATTTTTGTCGGCGTCGGCTAACACCTCGGCCTTTAACGCATCAACGGTCTCGCCCGGTTCGAGGAATCCGGTTCGTTCGTGGGCATTAAGCAGGCCCTCGACCCTTTGTCGAAGCGCTTCATCACCGTTGCACGCGTTCTCGAGAAAGGCACTGCGCTCTTCCTCACTTTCGATCTCCAGAACGTCGAGAAAAAGATCCCTTTCATTAGGAGTAGAATCCGGAGTGAAGGCAACGGTCTCTGCATCGGGCTCTGATTTCGGATCCATAAATAACAAACTGATAATAAATCACTTATTCAAGCCCTAAATTAAGGCCTCTTGCTGCCCTGGAGCTGGGTGGAGTGCAGGGGAAGAGAAGGCCCAAAATTCTGCAGGGTATCGTGTGAGTGCCACGCTAAGACGGCACCCGCTTCAAAGCTCTCTGACCCGAACGAATTTCAAACGCCCAACTCTCCCTCTTTCGTTCGCTGCTGACGGAATAAACTTGGGGGATCGGTAATCGAGAAAGTGCTAAGCACCTCCAACGCTCATCTTTTTCTAAAGTGATTTTGAGGCTTTGGCGGGAATCGGCGGCAGGCCTTTTCTGAAATAGTTATGAGGCGATTTATCAATGTTACTTTTACTATCAGCCTCGCTCGAATGGCACCTTTCTTAAATTAATTATTCCCTGTTAAAACCATTATCAGCTGCATTTCGCTGCGCCCAAATCTCATCCTCACTCACGGGAGACTCCCCTAGCTCATCCTCATACAGCCCGTTTGTAAGCAGCAACAAATAACCATTATCTGGTGAATGGATTGTCATCTCTGGTCTAAAACCCAATCTCTCATTAATCTCTCTGGCAAAATAATTTAATTTCGCAGAATCATATAATCCGTCATGCCTCCTGCATGCGAATGCCACTTCAAATTCATCATCATCACTGATAGTTGGCGCAATGAGCAACGACCTTACCCCATGCTTTGTAGCGATTTCTCGGATATTCTCTACCTGCCCTTCAATTACTTCTAATTTTTCAATACCCTCTGGGTACCTCACATCCAAGACCTGTATTTTTGTTGGCTCCATCCTAGCATCTCCTTATATATATTTTTTCTTTCAATACCGATACTGAAAAACATCTCCATTCTCGTCACTATCGACGTCGGCTTATTCATCAAGTCGCTTCACCTTCACCTCGGACACCGCCCAGCCATCAGAGAGGCTGCCAACGGCGAGGACTCCCCGCGAAGATACCCACACGGGGGCTTGAGAGAGTTTGGTCATGGGACCACCCCATCGATAGAGAGCTTCTCCGTCTAGAGTCGCTGAAATATCGGCATCGGAACCATTCAGTCGAACCGTAAGCGTCAATTCGTGAGGCTCGTTGTCCTTCACCCTTTGGCCCTGTAAGGTTTCGGGAACTTGTAACAATGAAACCCCTCCAATCCGATTCAGCCCGGTTCGATAGCCGTTTGTTGGAAATGAATCAAGCTCAAAACCCACCATCCGATTCCCAACAGGGAGCGCCACCACCAGGAGGGCGTTCTTTCCAACGAGCCGTCTCAATTTTAATCTTACCTGATAGCTTTCTGCTTTCAGATCTCCGGGAAAAGGCATGAGAGAACTACCCGCACCGACCGGACTGAGAAGTTCGCCGTTAATCAGGCTCCAGCCATTCTTCTCGATCCCTTCCGGTGAGAGGTAAGAGAGAACGTCTTCCCAGCCCTCCGAATCCGTTCGCTCCAGTCGCATCTCGATTGTCGGTGCTTTTTCGATCACCGTCCCGGGCAGGCAGGCTGCCAGTTCGGAGATTTCGCGGTCCCAAATTTTAACGGCGCCTAATTTGTTGAGCGCTCCGATAAGTCTGCCGTCGGCACCGAAATCCAAATCCGATACGGCCCCTGTCTGACCGTAATAGGCCATGCTCTCCTCTCCGGTCGCGACGGCATGAACGCGCACAACTCCGAGTTCACTGCCACTGGCGATCTCGCTCCCGTCTGGACTGAATTTCAAGCAAGTTACACTTTCCCAGTGCGAGCGGAAGGATGATTCCAGATTCCCGGACGCAGCGTCCCAGATTCGAATCCAACGGTCCCCGCTGCCCGTAGCCACATATTTCCCGTCCGGGCTCACGGCAAGGCATGCAATGGTTCCCGTCTGCTCGGCATCAATCTGATGCCGCAGAGCACTGCCCTCCCAATCCCATATCGTGAAACCTCCCTTTTTAAGCGCCAGTGCGACAGCTGTATCGCCGAGGCAAAATACGCCAAGGTCCGCACTCCGTCCTTTCCCGAAAACATTTTCATGCAGAAGTTTTCCTGCAGGGTAAGCAAACACCCTCAGCTTTCCTCCGAGTTGTAAGCTCATGAAGTGCTTCCCCTCGTTGCTGAATTCCACTCGCGACCATCCTTTAATTTTGCTCCCAATCGCCGGGAGGGAATCCCCTGATGAGGAAAGACGAGTAAATGCATCTTCTCCGGTATCCGCCAGGATGAGGGTTCCATCAACGGGGTGGAGCGCAGCAGAGGAAAAACGATGGTTTGCGCCAGAATACCATTTTTTTTGTCCCGTTGCGCTGTCAAAAGAGACAGCGCCCCATGCCAAATTGGCAATCAACTGAGAATCATCGCCATTCAACCACATTTGCGGAGCAAGAGATGGGCCCACTCGCAAGGAGGGCCGGGTTTCCTGAAGCCGGGTCGGCCAGACATGGGTTTCACCTTCGTGGGTGGAGATCAACAATCTTTCATCCGGACTAAAAGCAACCTCTCTGACAACTTTGGTGGCTCCATTGAGCGAGCGCAGCAGATGACCGGAACTCGTATCCCACAAGCGGATTCGGCTGCCAGCGAAAGTGGCCACGACGCTGCCACTCGGGCTCATTTTTTTCACGGTTTCCCCGGCTAAATGCAGGGCTCGAATCTTCCTGCCATCTTTCATGTCCCAGAGGATGAACTCATCCCCGCCGAAGCACGCCAGGCGATCACCTGTCCGATTGAACTGGAGTTCAGTTTTTATGGGATTGTCAGCTGTGGCTTCGAGCAATTCCAACTCTTCCCCTGTTCGCACATCGAGGAGCAAGACTTTGAAGTCCAGTTCCGACTTTTGATCTAGAACGGCAACTTTCCTACCGTCTGGACTAAAGGCCGGAATGACCTTGGAGAAAGGTTTTGACCATAGGACCTCTCCGGTCTGCGCGGCATACACCACCATCCGACCGGCAAAATTCATCGTCAGGACCGTCTCACCATCTGAGCTCATCAGGAGATGAAAATCCTCCTTGTTCTCAGTCGGCCAGCGATGAAGGATCTTACCGGTAGCAACATCCGCGATGGCCAACTCATCAGATGATGGACGGAAACACAGCCTGCTTCCAGAACCGTCCATACCGTACCGCCCAAACAAATTAGTGTGCACTTTAAATCGTGCCTCCCGCTTGTCGTCCTTCAGCGAAAAAATGCTGAGGTCCCCCTGCCTTGAGTTGCTGCCTATCTCCACTACGAACCGATCACCAGGGGGAATCACTTCCAAATGGAACCCATTCAGTATGCCGGTTCCCCCTTTAGGAGTAATAAAATCGTGTGACTGAGCCTGTAGAAAGCGCCAATTGGCATCGCGATAGTTCGCCGGCGTCGCATCGAGGATCCGCTGAGATTCAACAAACTTGCCGCGCTCAAATTCCTTCTCCGCGAGCTCAATCTGCGATTTCGCCAGCGCCTGATTCGCGACCTCCCTCTCCTGCACCGCCAGCGCTTCAGCAGCGCGGGCCTTCTCGGATTCGGCCTCAGCGATACTCTCAGCCGCCAGAGCTGCGTCCTTTTCTGCATTCACCTTGATCAAGAATCCACCTGTCAGTACCACGATCAACATGAAGGCCACGCCAGTTGATACCGCGATCCCTTTGTGCCGCTTGATGAACAAGATCAATTGCCCCAGCGCGCTCAACTCCTCAGCGCTCGTCGCAAAGCCGCCCTGCCACTTCTCGATGTCCCCACTCAGCTCTACGACGTGCTCATAACGATCCTTCTTTTTCAGCGACAGCGCTTTCATCACTACCGCCGACAACGCAGGCGGCACCTTGCCTCCACTCTGGTGTGGCAAGGGCTTGATCTGCTTCGCCTCCAGCACATCCCCCTTCCTGGAACGCTTGTTCGCCTGGGTCGTCATCCCAAACGCCGAAGGCGCAGTTAACTCTCCCGTCTGCACCTTTTCCAACACGTCGTAAACATCCGTGCCCTCCACCGGTGGTCGCAGCGTCAGGATCGCGTAGAGGATTGCCCCCAGGGAATAGATGTCGGAACGGGAATCCATCTCTGCGATCTCTCCCGCCGCCTGCTCCGGGCTCATGTACTGAGGCGTCCCCATCACCGAACCTTCCAGGGTCGCACTCGCCGAGGCAGTGGTGTCCACGTTGGGATCGAGCGCGGCAGAGGATATCAATTCCACACTTCCGTCGAGGATTTTGGACAGGCCCCAATCCATCACCAGCACCTCACCAAATTCTCCGACCATGATGTTTTCCGGCTTCAGGTCACGGTGAATGATGTTCTCGGCGTGGGCGAAAGCCATCGCATCGCAGACCTTGCGAAAGATGGTCAACAATCGGTCGAGAGTGTAGTGCTTCAGCGCATCTGAATCTTCAATTTGCAGATCATTGATAATGTCCTGAAGCGTGCGCCCTTTAACGAGCTTCATGGAATAGAACAGCGGTTTGCCATTCTCGCGGACCATGTCATAAATCGGGACGATGTTTGGATGGGCCAGTTTCGCGAGGACTTCCGCCTCGAGAACGAAGCGTGCCTGATCAGAGGGAGATGCCGAGATATCCCGGTGCATCACCTTGATCGCAACGGAGCGATTCAGCTTGTTATCCTCGGCGATGCGGATGCTCCCCATTCCCCCGCGGGCAATCTCGGGCCCTACCGAGTAGTTTTCGGATCCAGAAGTGGAAACATTTTTGTCGGCGTCGGCTAACACCTCGGCCTTTAACGCATCAACGGTCTCGCCCGGTTCGAGGAATCCGGTTCGTTCGTGGGCATTAAGCAGGCCCTCGACCCTTTGTCGAAGCGCTTCATCACCGTTGCACGCGTTCTCGAGAAAGGCACTGCGCTCTTCCTCACTTTCGATCTCCAGAACGTCGAGAAAAAGATCCCTTTCATTAGGAGTAGAATCCGGAGTGAAGGCAACGGTCTCTGCATCGGGCTCTGATTTCGGATCCATAAATAACAAACTGATAATAAATCACTTATTCAAGCCCTAAATTAAGGCCTCTTGCTGCCCTGGAGCTGGGTGGAGTGCAAGGGAAGAAAAGGGGCCCAAAATTCTACAGGGATCGCGTGAGTGCCACGCTAAGACGACACCCGAGTCAAAGCTCTCTAACCCTAACGAATTTCAAACGCCCAACTCTCCCTTTTTTATCAGGCATCAATAAATAGCCCATCCCCGGTTTCGATTAAAACCTTTCAGATCAGTGAAATCCCCGTCTTTTTGATCAGTCTCAAAGCCGGGGGCATCGGATTTAACCTCACCGCTGCCGATTGTGTAATTCACTACGATCCCTGGTGGAATCCAGCCGTCGAAGAACAGGCGACCGCTCGTGCTCATCGCATGGGCCAGAATAAACCCGTCTTTGTCTATCGCCTCGTTGCTAAAGGAAGTATTGAAAAACGCATTCTCGAACTACAGGAAAGGAAAGCCGAGCTCGCTACCGCCGTCTTTTTCGGCGAAGAAACCACCACCTTCGATACCTCGGCCCAAAATGAAGTGGGAAAATTTTCACTCGCCTCAATTATTAGTTCTGGCGAAATTTAAGAGCCGCGGTCAGAGAGCAAGTTTCGAGGTCAGGTAAAATTGATTGATTTCAGAATAGAAAGTCAATAAATGTAGCCTGCCCCGTGCCGGGTGTGCGACACTGCGCCAATATTCGCGACAACTGGCTTCAAGTCCATCAGCAGTCCCGCCACCCAGGATTGAGATGAACGTAATTAATTCAGGTTCGCAGATAGTCCCTCCAGATGCAACTCCCCAGATACTCGTTCTCGACCAGGATGGAGCGATATCGCCCTCCGAACAGATGCCCGACAGTTGATGGCGGCTGTTAAGCATCCGGGTGGAGGTGTTCTTCGACTTATGAAGGTAAACCCATCTCGGAAGGAACTGTAGTTAACTGGCAAAGTCTGTCAGATCCTCAATTTTTTCATAAATTTCCCTAAATCCAGAGTTGCCCCAATCGGGCCAATAAAGCCCCTCAAAAGGTGTCGAATTCTCCTCCAATTTCGCTTTCAAGTCAGCGGCTTCATCCTTCGACCACCTAAAACCACTGAGGAAAATACCGAACCACCAATTTACATGATTTTCAAAGAGGTTACTCAGAATCTCATATATCTCCATCGGCTCCAGCTTACGGCTACCAAGCTCCTTGTATAGTTCAGGTCGCCCTACACGAAGAACAGACATCGCAATCGAACCAAGGCAAATCCCATCCAAGAGCTTGCCTTGTTCTGGAAATTGTAAGAGGTGGCCTAAAACTCGGAAAACCTCTTGAATTTGCCGTGGGGAAAGCTTTAATCCGGCACAAAATTCAGTAATGTTTTTGAGTCGGGCGTCACTGAGCTCCATTGCGCAATTTCGGAGCCCCTCGTTCTGCAAATAATAGTGCACGTATTTAGTCGCTATTCTTCTATATGATTGATCAGAGATAGAAGGTAGTGAAACCTCTCGATGGACAAATTTTCTAAAATATTCGTCAAAAACCAAGTCAGGACCGAAGGCTGTTCGCGCTGAGTTCTCAAGGTGATCTCGATCAGCAGCCAAGATGAACGTCGCCCCTTTGCAATCGAATATGTGTTTGATGCTTTCGAGATAAGAAATAGCGAAATCTGGCCTACAGCGATCAAGCTCATCGACAATAAAGAGCAAAGGTCTTTTTTCAGATTCGATCAAATTTTTGATCTCAGTCTTGAGGCGCCCCATGGCCTCCTTTCGCTTTTGGAAGATAGAAAACGAGTCATGACTCAGAATTCTAGCCCCTTCTCGTTCATTTCTTTTCCCTTGAGCAAAATTCCCAGCGTCTACAGCATTTATTCCAGTCGCCTTTTCAGCTATCTGCCCCCCGATTGCCGTCGCAACCCATGCAATATCTCTAGCGGCATCCTTAATGCCTTTCGCACGCACTGTGTTGTTGTGCGACTCTAAATACTCGATAAGTGCAGAGATTAGGGAAAACAGTGCATCGCCGTAATAGTCACTTTCCCAAGCATTTAACGGAATTATCAGCGGCCTTTCTTCTTCCGGCAGTGCTTCAAGATACGATTTCCACATTTCTAAAAACGTGCTTTTCCCAAAGCCGAACCTTGAATTGAGAGCCAAAACCAAACCTCCTTCAACGAAGCTGTGTTCTACTTCAATGAATTTCAAAAGCCGAACGCCAAACTTATCCAGTCCGATCAGATCATCATCGCCGAACTCTGTTATTTTATTCATGATTGTAAACTAAGCTGAGGATCGAATGGAAAGGCGTGTATCTGTAGCAAAAGGCGATTGATAGGGGATTACTCTTTCAAGGCCTCAATTCAAGCCGCTTACGGCCCTGGGTTTGGATAGGGTGCTGGGGAAAGGTTTAAAATCCAAGATTGCCTTAATCATCCCGAAACCTTTATTGATTTTTGAGGTAAAAGTCAATAAAGGTTCACTGCTAAATTCGCGGCATTTTGTTTCCCAAAGTATCGAGAAACCAAGGTTCGGCACCTTTCTTTCAATGGCTTACGTTATAGGGTATTTCAAACCAAGCGGCGATCAAGCTAATCAAGAATACCGATAACTCCTATGGAGGTGTTGCTCGGCGTTAAAAAATATATTAGTTTCAAATGGGTAAAGCGGTTGTTCGACCAGCCGTTATCGATCACCAACTGACGCTGAGGGTCCGGGGAATCCACCACAAGTACATACTTCGCTGGTCAAGTAATACTGACAAACCAGCGCGCGAGGCCCTATTTACAGAGCAAACACAGAATACTTCAGATCATCCAACGCCTCGCCTTCCGCGCTTTTCAGGCTGATGCGAAGTTGCCACTGCCATTGCCAGAAATTGGACTTGAATGACACGAGATTCCACCCTTTTCGCAATTTGGCGGGGTAGGTCCGGCCCTTGGCTTTTACGGGGTCGCCGGCATGGATGGTGTCGCCGTTGAGCCAGAGTTCTACGGCGCTATTGCCGGCGAAACCGGGTCGGGAGATCTCGACCGATATAGGGCGATCGATCGGACTGTAGACCCAGCGAAGGCCGTAGCCGGTTTCTCCCAGGGTGAAGTAGGTGACTTGAGCAAAATCGATGACATCGGGGTGCCCGGCCCCGCCGTAGTTTATATCTCCGACAAATGTCTTCCAAACGAGGGGAACGCCCTCTTTTAAATGCAACTCGGGAGGGCCGCTTTGAAAGCCGATGCCCTGACGAATGGTCTCGTCCGAAGCTAAACGACCGACCTCAAAATCGAATACATTGGATTTCCAGCCGGTTCGTCCGGCGTTGCCGGTTCCGACCAGCCAGGGCGCAGGAATCGTGACTTCTTTTGACTGCTCCCCGCTGCGAATCGTCAGGCGGTTGATTTCGCGGTCGAGACGGGCTGATAAATCGTAGTCGCTATACCCTTCACCCGTTTTTCCCAGGGTTATCTCCCAGTTGTCGGGAAGCTCGAAGTTGGGTTCGCCGTCTTGATGATACACTTTTAGCTGAAATCGAGTGATCTCACTGATTGCCTCCGACTCCTGTCGGACCAGGGTATAGGAAAGGGCACCCGGATTGAGCGCATTCCCTTTTTCGAGCGCGCGCTGGTACATTGCTTCTGCGGCAGCGGTTTCGCCGAGTCCTTTCAGCATACCGGATGCAATCATGGCGTGTCCTGCGGAATTGGGATGCACCTGATCGGAGACGAAATGAAAGTCCGGTTTCGACATTCGGCCCCGTTTTAATACTTCCCAGGCGGTGTCGCGGGTTGGCAACACGATGCAGCTCTCTTCGTCGGCGAGCGATTTTAATGCCTCGACCATTTGATCCATCACGATATTCTTCGGCGAGTATGGATCTTCGGTACAGGGCGTCGGGGTTGCGAGCGCCATCACACGGGGAGTAGCTCTCTCACGAACGCCGCGGATCAAATCGCGATATTGCGACTTCCATTTTTCGATTCCTTCGGGAGTATTTTTTAATCCTGCGGAGAGAACATCGTTCATACCTAACATGATCACTACCACGTCGGCGGGCTGTCCGAGCTCCTCGCGGACATCGTAGGTTTTGATATCGAGAAATACCGAATTGTCGCGACTTTTCCGCTCGACGTTCCCCCACGACCCCACAGTTTGACCGCTCCCGCCGAGGGGAACGAGAGTCTGAAGGTTATCCGGATCAACCGACTGCAACGCCGCACCGAAAAGCGCAACCCAGCCGCTCTCATTCCGCCCGCCCTGCCCGGTGATGCTGTCTCCGATAAAGACGATGCGATCATCGGGCTTTAGAAGATCTCCGCCTTCCGCACCGCTCAGCAAAAGGAAGAATAGAGCGTACAGACAACTCTGAAAGCGAGTCATAACCGGTTACGCTTTCAATTCACCGGCTAAAACGGCCATCGTTTCCTTCTGACGTTTCTCTACAAATTCCCGCGCCTTTGCTGCTTTAGCTTTGGCTGCTTCGGGATTTTTAGCGATTTCCAGAACGGTGGGAGCCACACGATTCAATTGCTCTTCGGAGTCGAGATCGAAAAGCCAGTCACCGAGACCGATATCTTCCCACATATATCCTTTACTGGTCTGTTCCGCGAACCGGCAGACGACAGCTGGAATTCCGTGCCCGATACACATAATGGGCGAGTGCATTTCATTACCGAACAAACCGGCACTGCGAACATAGACACTGATTGCCTCTCCCGTCAGCCAGTAGTCGGGACGCCACACTACCCGATCGAGAATCTCTTTCGGTAGTTTATCGATGATCATTTCTTTACCTACTGCCATTTGGGTTCGGTCCTCGGGACAAACCAATACTTTCAGATCGGTATTTTTAATCACTTCGATAATCGCATCGCGCAGCGGCGCGTGATCGTGCTCCTTCATTTCCTCGTTCCGCGCGTGCTTGATTTCGTCAAACTTGCGGCCTTCTTTGATCGTCCAGTAGGGCGTGTAGCGAAGGCGGGGAATACAGCAGATAAATTTACCGTCTTCGAGATCGTTTGCGCTGAGGAAGGCTTCCGCTTTTTCCGCGTCGCGCAGATCACAGGCAAAAGCTCCATCGGGCCCAAATTCCATGACCGGAGATTCGGCTCCGAGTTTTTTCGCCAGCGCCAGTGATTTGCTATCCCGGAAATAGACAAATTGTGCACTGGTCAGGATTTTCACAGCATTTGCCATCGCTGTCGCTGAGGTTGCCTGTGTGGACGACGATTTTTTCATCGGGAAAGTAATCCCGTAGATTCCGTAAGGTTTGCCGGTTTCCTTGTGCCAGCGCTCAAGATCTTTCTCCGCGACGACCGAGGCCCCGGAGCCATGGAGCAGGAAGTCGCATTCCTCAAATGCCTGCTGTAATTCTTTGGAACCCTTTTTGGCGATCTTGAGTTTGGGAAACTCCTTTTTCAAAAGTTCATCCACGCCGTTGTCGACGCTGGAAGGCCAGAGCGTGACCTCCACCTCCGGAAGGTGTTCCCGGAGAATACTGAGAACGCCCGGAGTGTGAGCAATATCGCCGATATTCACGGTCTGCCACGAGGACCGCAACAGAATCTTTTTCGGAGCCGCTCCATCGACGGCCTGAGACAAAGCGGCAGCGAGAAAACTTCCTCCCAGGGTAGTGAGAGCGGAGCGACGAGCCAGAGAGTTGGATAGTGAACAATTCATCGAAATACTGGCGAAAGTAAGAGCTGATCCGGTCAGATTGCCAGCCCTTGAACAAGTATCTTTCGTAACAATCGATTCAAACCAAGGGGGATTGTACCCCGAAATGCCGCTAAGAATTACATGAACTCCATTGGCAAAGAATTCAAAATACGGCAACGCCGTTCCGTAACACAGCCCATGGTTGCCGCAGTGAAACGGTGGCTACCATGGGATTTGCATACGAGGAGTTTCTCTACGCTGAAGGCGTTGCGAAAGCTTTCAGATCACTTTCAGCGATCAGGTTATAGCTCGATAGAATCCCCGGGTAGACTCTCTGCTTCGCTTCGGTCAACCCGGGGCTATGTTACATAACGGCGTTGCCGTAGAGCGATTGAAACCGAAAACTTAGCGGCATTCGATTGTACCCTGTACAGTCAAAAAGTGTACAGGGTACAACCTTGCTCTTGCTCTTGCTCTTGCTCTTGCTCTTGCTCGGAAAACGGGGATCAAGAACAAGATTACGAGCAAGAACAAGAGTTTCCGAAGCTGCGGTTGAGCGCTGGAATCCGCCGTCGTGATTTCGCTTGTGTTTTAACCTAACTGAAAGATGGTTAAATCCAGTTCACGGCTCGATTGAGGGGCCGTAACGCTTCTTAAGTTAAATGAGAAATTTGAACTGGATCGCCCTAATCGGCATCGGCCTTTTGGGGAGCTTTTTTGAAGCTGCACCGGCGGCGGAACGGGAACCTGTTGTGGTTACGTTAGACGAAGAGGGCTCTTCGATTAATGATGTCGGTTTTCTGCTGACGCCCTCGGTGAATGCAGTGGTGCAATTGTGGGGCAATCCGGACCGGGTCAAAAATCTCGCTAACGATATCCGTATCTGGGACAGCCTCGGGATCCGGGCCTACAGCGCCCCGGGGACCACCTTTGTCGACAGCCTCACCTTCACGATGCAGAAACAGGAGTCGGAGCTTTCGGCCAGAGAAATCTTCAAGGGACAGGTCAATCTTGAGGAAGGATCGATTACTCAAAAAAGCACAGTCAACGATCTCAAGAAACTCGGTTTTGAAGCGGTTGAGAATCTACCGAAATTCTACCGTTTCGAATCTCTCGTCGCCAGCATTCTGGCGGAAATTGATCCGGCGAACGGTGCTCTGGTGACTCTTTCCGTGGAATTTTCGATCTGAGCTCCAGCCCGATAAATCGCGGAGCTTCAGGCATTTATCCGCTTTTCGATTGAATTCCTATCGATGCTGTGAGACGTCATTATCTTTGGAGGCCCCCAAAGAAAGTAAACGCCGCTCGATTATGAAGTTATTCAGTCGCAAGACATTTCTCTGGATTCGCCGCAAGTTTCTGATTTTTTCAGGGGTTGTTCTCTCTTTATTTATCATTCTGGCGATCGTGATCAACGTCACCGACACCGCCGATCAACCGTTTTGGAGTACCAAATACCCGATCGAGGGCATTGAACTGGCTGCCCCGGGAGTGCCGGCTCAGACCATGACGGTTCCGGGATCAAACCCGCCGAAACCCTACTATAAAAATCTCCGGATTATCGAGTTTGATGAGTATGGAGATTTCTGGGACTCGAAACAACTTCGGGAAGCGACCAATCTAATCGGTAAGGTCGATAATAACCCTGCAGGCACCCCGCTCATCATCTTTGTCCACGGCTGGCGACACGACGCTGATGCCAAACCCCGCTCCTATGGAAATGATCTGATTCGCTTCAACAACTTCCTCGAAAAGTACGAGAAAAGCCGCCATTCCACGGAAAGCGGAACCGCCAAACACGGCGCGCCGGTCGGTATTTTTATCGGGTGGAGAGGTCGCTCGATCACAACTCCGGGACTCGAGTACCTCAGTTTCCCGCCGCGCCGAATTGCAACGAACCGGATCTCAGCAAGCACCGCCTTCAGTCGCTGTATATGGGATATCCGCCGCTACGCCAACCGGAACCGCTTCAAGACCCGGGTCATTTTGATCGGTCATTCGCTGGGGGGACGAATTCTTGAGCGAGTTGCCTCTCCACCGATCATCAACTACGCAAACGCCGCGTTTCGGGATTCTGCCCACCCTAACGAAAAGAGGATCTGGAATGCCGCGGTTGAAGAACTCATCACGACCAATCCGGACTTTGATCTTACCGTGATTCCGAGCCTTCAAGTTTGCGATGACTACATCAACGACCGCAAAAGCGGAGTCCTCGAACCCACCGCACTCGAAGACCTCCGCACCGACCTCCGGGAACAGGGAATTTTGACTGAAGGGATCAATCATGGAATCGATCTCTGTCTCAATGGTCTCGACTATAGAAACCGCTACCTTCCGGCGGATCTCGTTCTTCTGATCAACCCCGCCTCGGAAGCGATTCAAGCCCGGCAGCTGAAGCTCGCCACCATCACCTGGCCGTGGAATGAGCCACCCGCGATGATTTCCCTCACCTCCGAGACCGATGTCGTCACCGGCGGGATTTTACCACTTGGAAAGCGGCTCGAAAAAATCGTCTTCCCGACCGTCCCCATGACGGAGAACCGCTACAACCTGGGAAAACTGGGTCACGAATTTCAGTCCGGCTACGTCGAACACACCTGTGGTCACGACCGGCGAATCGTCTCCGGGTTTGTGAACCGAAATAAAGAAATCCAGCCTTACCCGCGGATTTTTGAATCACTTATCGATACCCACCTCTTTGATGGCGTTCATTACCAATCCTTCGACCGGATCGCCGAGGCGAACCTGCAATTGAACAAAGACAAAGTCAGGCTCGAGAAAATGGAGATCAAGATCGACAGTTCCACCGAGGTGAAAGACGGATATCGCTACGACCCGGAAAACCGCACAATCTATATCGACCCATCCTGCATCCCCGAAGCGGATGAAACCCTGACGGACCCTACCGAATTATGTATCAAAGGTTTGAGTAACTGCCTCCATACCGATCCGAATACCGCGTCGAATCAATACCTGTGCCATAAACTACCCGTCGGTGGCTACCTGGTCCTCCGGGTTGATCGTGAGATTCTGACAGGCCACGGCGGAAAACGTGATGACAACGGTATCTTCAACGCCCGGATGCAGGAAGTCTGCATCAATCTCCTTAGGGACACGGAGAGAGCGAATTTTCGAACTTCCGATCTCGAAAAGTTCATTTGGGAAGTCGATCACGACTACAAGAAAGGGAGTGAGGCTGAACGCGAAAACTTCCTGAATCCGGTCGAAAGTTTCGTCGTCGAGGAATAATTTCATGGCCTGAAAAAGGCACTTCCAGCAATCGGTTTTTGAGGGATCGATGTCATATTCGCGGATGATATTTTCCCGACACGTCTTCACCATCGCCTGTGGCCTGCTCCTCGCCGGAACGCCGTTGCACCTGCAAGCCGAGGAGACCAAGCCCAACGTTCTCTTCCTAATCTGCGATGACCTTAACTGCGATATGGGCCTCTATGGCCACCCGCAGGTCAAAACGCCGAACATTGATAAGCTCGGCGAACGTGGCGTTCGTTTTGACAATGCCCATTGCCAATACCCGCTTTGCGGCCCGAGCCGGGCCTCGTTTATGACAGGACTTTACCCCGACCAAACGCAGATCCGCACCAACGGCATCTACATCAGGGAGACCCTGCCGAATGTAAAAACCATTCCTCAATTTTTTCGGGATCACGGCTACTTCGCGACCCGCATCGGCAAGATCTATCACTACAACGTTCCCAAACATATTGGAACCTCGGGCCACGACGATCCTTATTCCTGGAACTACACCATTAACCCGAGAGGGCGGGACGTCACCGATGAGTCGCTTATCAAATCCCTCCGCAAAAATTCCTTCGGCGGAACTCTCAGCTGGCTCGCTGCCGATGGAACGGACGAAGAACAAACCGATGGTATCGCCGCGACCGAAGCGATCAAACAACTGGAGCAGAGTGCCAAAGACAAAGTCCCATTCTTTCTGGCCGTCGGCCTGTTCCGCCCCCATACGCCATACGTTGCGCCAAAGAAATACTTCGATTGGTATCCTCTGGAATCTATCAAAATCCCCGAAGTACCGGAAGACTACGACAGCTCCATTCCCGCCCCGGCCCTGAGTTCCATCCGTCGCAAGAAGGATCAAATCCAACTCGAGGACAAAATCATTCGCGAAGTCATCCAGTCCTACTATGCATCCATCAGCTTTGCCGATGCTCAGGCAGGCCGGATTCTCGATGCCCTTGATTCCAGCGGGCTTGCTGACAATACCATCGTCATTTTCACATCGGACCACGGGTATCACATGGGTGAACATGGGCACTTCCAGAAAACAACGCTCTTCGAAAACGCCACTCATGTGCCACTGGTGGTAGCCGGTCCCGGCGTCGACGCAAAAGGAACGGCCTGCCGCACTCCGGTCGAGATGGTCGATTTCTACCCCACCCTCACCGAACTGGCAGGCCTCGATACACCCGATTACGTCTCCGGAGTCAGCCTGGTCCCTGCCCTGAAAGATCCCACCGCCCCGCTTCGTGAGTTTGCCTTTACTCAATACAGCTCAGGCTACAGTATCAAAGGGCCGCGCTATCGATATACCGAATGGGGTGATAAAGGTTCCGAACTATACGATCATCAGAACGATCCCAGGGAAATGAAGAACCTTGCGAACAGTCCGGATTTCCGCCCATTGGTAAAGGAACTGTCCCAAAAGCTTGCCGAGCGAATCAGCGACGCCGGCAAAGCACCTCCCGGACTCACTCAACTCGAACCGGTAAAGCGCAGAGTGCCGCACGGAACGACACTTCTGGCTCCGAAGTAACCGGAGGGTCCCGGTCTAGTTCTTAAGCTCGGCGAGCATTTCGAGCAGCTCATCTGTCAGGATCCGCGAGGCATCGTACTGAACCTGGCTGGTCCCCAACCAGGTCTCGTATCCGCCCAGTTTGTGCTGCTCCGGAGTTGGTAAATAACCGAGGGCCCCGTTTGCCAATTCTATGGTAAAAGTGTTGGCAAATGGGCTTTTCTCTTTCAGCTCCAGACCGATCTCCACCAACGTCTCAAAAGGTAGAGAAACGATGGCCTGATCACCTATCCGGATCGCCTGAATGGTGACGTCCACGGTATCGGGCCGTTCCGCACCGGAGAGGGTTCGCAAAGCATAGTGGGGAGCCAGCTTGGACATTTTGGCTTTGGAAACTTCATCCGGCGTCATTTTCAAAATCGAGCGAGCCTGTTCGATTTGTTTTTCGTCAGGCTTCCGGTACTTCAAAGTAACGCTGCGTTGCAGCATCGCCACCGGAGCGTCTTTTGCATAGTCGATATCACGAGTCGCTCGATAGGAGGCATCAGCCACCTTGCCTGCCACGAGCCGGATTTGCTCAAAAGGAGAACGAGGGGCCCGTTTCCCGTGAAAATCTATATTATTGATATCTCCACTGGTTCCATTGCTCAAAATCCCGACAAAATTTTCGGGCGGGTTTCGACCGGCGACCCGAAACGGTACAAGACGGGCAAACTCACCGAAGTAGTCGGCGGAAACCTGACCGCCGGGAACCGCTCCCACATAGTGAAGCGAGTAGTTCGCGAGAAGCGCCAACGGCCTACCCCGTCCATTCTGAACGGAAACGACGCACACTTCGGGATCGGTCGGTCCCGCCGGTTTTAAGATATCCCCCCGGCTGGGATTCATCTTTACGGTATCGATTCCGCCGAAAGGATTCGGAGGCATAGTCCCCTCTTTCAGATACCAGCGACGATTAAATACTTCATCAGGCACTTCGTCGCTCCCAAAGCCAACCCGCGCCGGTTCCAGATTCCCGATTGCCTGCGATATCGCTTTGACAATTCCGGCAGCGGCGCGCTTCCGAAAGGCCACCTCGGCGGGAGCGGGAGAATCGCCGTAAGGAGCGGGAGCGCTGTGAGTGTGAGTCCCGGCCAAAAGAATCGATTCAACCGGCCAACCGGTCGCTTCCGCGGCCGCCCGGCGAATATTCCCGCTTTCCGGTTCGCGGATATAAATCACATCGGCGACACAGACGACCACTCTACCGTCGCCGTTCCGGAACGCCAGCGCCCGTGCGTTTAGAGGGTCGTGGGCCGATTCCCGGGGGCTCGGATTGAAACTTCCCCGCGTCACCACCGGCCACTCCTGAGGAGTTATATCCACTACCGATGCTCCCGCCTCGAACTGCGCCTTCGCAGCCGGTATTGATAGAAAAAATAAGAGCGCACTAAAGAGCAGAGACAAAAACCGGGACGTGTTCATAGTCATAGCCTGAAGGATTTTGCGATCTTTTACCACCGATTGATTAAACGCTATAACGCCAGACCGCTTTTCAGGAAAACACCGGTGATCGACACCGAAAAGAAAATTGACCTTTATTGAGCCATAGCAAACCTACCGGTGGGACGATAGGGTTGCCCTATGGATCAAACTTCGACACGCCGCAGATTCTTAAAATCGGCAGGAACTACCGGTCTCGCTTTTACTATTTTGCCCGCGGGTTCAGCGAGGACCTATGCCGCGAATGAAAAATTGAATATCGCGGCAATCGGCGCCGGTGGTCAGGCCCGCTCCGATATCAAAGGATTATCGAGCCAGAATATCGTGGCCTTCGCCGATGTTGACTGGAAGCGCGCCGCAAAATCGTTCGAAGAATTCCCCGACGCCAGAAAATACAAAGACTACCGCAAGATGCTGGATGAAATGAGTAGTGAAATCGATGCGGTTATCGTCGCCATTCCCGACCACCAGCATTTTCACGCCTCGATGACCGCCATTGGTCACGGTAAATCTGTCTATACCGAAAAACCTCTCACTCACGAAGTCTGGGAAGCCCGCGAACTGGCCCGTGCCGCGCGGGATGCCAAAGTCGCCACGCAGATGGGCAACCAGCGCCAGGCGGACGAAAATACCCGGATCGGTATCGAATACGTTCTCGACGATGCGATCGGCCCCGTCCGCGAAGCACATATTTGGACCGACCGACCTTCCAAAGGATTGTTCGGGGAATATTGGCCCCAGGGCATTGATCGACCAGAGAAAGCCGAAAAGATTCCCGAGACACTCGATTGGGACCTCTGGCTGGGAACGGCTCCGCACCGCGAGTACCACCCTGCGTATTGCCCGAGAGACTGGCGGGGATGGTGGGACTTCGGGACCGGCGCTCTCGGCGATATCGGCTGCCACTTTTTCGACCCGGTATTCCGCGCTCTCAACCTCGGCCCGGCCCTCAGCGTGGAAGCCTCGTCTTCACGAGCCAACACCGAGACCTATCCCCTCGCCTCGATGGTCACCTTTCACTTCCCCGCCCGGGGCAAAATGGTGCCCGTCAAACTCGTCTGGTACGACGGAGGATTGCGCCCCGCCCGCCCCGCGGAAATTCCGGAAGGCACCGTAATGGGAACTAACGGAATGATGATGATCGGGGACGACGGGGTGCTTCTCGACGATTTAAGTGGCTGGAAACTCTATCCCGAAAGCAAATCCAGTGACTACGGCGCACCGCCGAAAAAACTCCCTCGATCCCCCGGCCACCACGCCGAGTTTATCCGCGCCTGCAAAGGCGGCGAAGCCTGTGGGTCAAATTTCGACTGGGCCGGCCCTCTCACCGAAACTGTCCTGCTCGGTAACATCGCCATCCGCTCTCAGCTCCGCGAGGATTTAACCAGAAAGAAACTTCTCTGGGATTCCGAAAATCTCCGATTCACGAATCACGACCCGGCAAATGCCTTTATCCGCCGGGAGTACCGGGATGGATGGAAGTTGTAGCGGCGAAATCTTATCTAAGACTGTCGCTGACCTTACCCGGATCTTTTCCTCAAACGCGGAGGTGACGAAGCCTGCACCGCACACAAGGTTATGGGATGAAAGTTAAACTTCATTTGATTCTACTTTTCATCGCTATCATCGCAGGTGTGTCCCCCGCACCGGTTGCCGCCTACGATACGCCGGAGGATTTGTACCGTTACCTCGCGACGGTTCGGCGGGTGATTGATGGCAACACGATCTCTGCGGATGTCGATCTCGGGTTCGGGGTCTGGATGCACAAGGCGGAGATCCGGCTCAAAGGTGTCAAAATCACGAGCATGGAAGAAGACTCTGCCAAGGGCGTTGCCGCGCACAAATTTCTTCACGAAACTCTGAAGGATCAGGAGCGGATTTTAATCCAGACCTACTATGACCCGACCGGAAAATACGATGGCTGGTATGGAAAAGTCTCAATCTGGGACGAAGACAAAGAGGACTGGATTTCAGTGAATCAAATCGTGATTGATGCAGGACACGGCACCGCGGAGGAATAGTTAAAACTCCGCCTCAACCGGTGTGACTAATGTCCCAATCCCCTCGATCGAAGCCTCTATACCATCACCCGGCTTCAAGAAGGTTTCGGTAGTTCTGCCGACTCCCGCTGCAGTCCCGGTTGATATCATATCACCGGGTTCAAGCGTTACAAAACTGGAAATAAATGCGACCACTGCCGCTACCGGAAACACCTGCTGTGAAGTCGAGGCATCCTGATAGACTTTGCCGTTGATGCTCAAATGCATCGCGAGGTTTTGTGGATCTGTTAAAGTGTGGGAAGACGCAATGCACGGTCCGCAGGGACAGGATGAATCGTGCCACTTGCCATGAAGCCAGTCGAAAAATTTATCTTTCGGCCGCTCTTTACGATCCGGGTTCGGGCGAAATTTCCGATCTGATATATCATTAAAAATGGTGTAGCCGGCGACATGATTCAGTGCCTCGCTTTCGTCGATATATTTTCCGCCTTTCCCGATTACAACCCCGAGCTCAAGCTCCCAGTCGATATGACCGGGCGAAACGCGGGGAATCCGGAACGGACTCCCGGGATCGGTTAGGGTCGTCGACGGAGGCTTCATAAAAACGTAGGGAAAGGTATCAGCCCTTTCCGAAGCCGGTTCTCCGCCTTCTTCAATGTGTTTGGCATAGTTCCCCGCGAGAAGGAACAGCTTCGGTGGATTTGGAACGGGAACCAGCAATTGAATCTGCCCCGCGCTGATTGATGCGGCGCTGTCCGATTCATGGATGGCAACCGCCTCTCCAAATCGGTTCCCGCCGGGCAGGAAGTCGAGCAGGACGGGGTTTTCTGAGTCCGGAATCGGCAAAATGTGATCGTCCCGATAAATTCCGGCAAAAATTCCACCCTCTTCCTTAAATCGACAAACCTTCATAAATTTTGTTACTGCTAAAACGGTTTCGAAGCATGATCCAGCAACTTTGTCGCCAATTCGGGTATGGCGGATTCGCCTAACTTTGCGGGTTTGATTCCAAAATTCTTCCGACTAGGTTCCCGGAAATGAAGACCTTTCTCATCTGTGTTCCGATATCGATTTTTCTTGCAATGCTGCCTCTGAAAGCGGCCGAACCTGAATCCTACGATCTTGTGGTTTACGGCGGAACCAGCGCTGGAATCGTGGCAGGTATTCAAGCCACCGCGATGGGAAAATCGGTCATTGTGATCGAACCGACCGATCGCGAAGGCGGCCTCACCACCGGCGGACTCGGCCAGACCGACATCGGAAATAAACAGGTCATCGGCGGTCTTTCCCGCGAGTTTTATGAGCGCATCGCGGCTCACTACGCAAAATCCGAATCGTGGAACTGGCAAAAACGCGAAGAATACAAAGACTCCGGCCAAACCCGTACGGCAAAAGGCGAAGCCACTATGTGGACTTTCGAGCCGAGCGCCGCCCTTACCGTCTACCGCGAGTGGATCGCGGAAACCGGGCTCAAAATCGTTTTTAATGAGCGCCTCAATCGCGAAACCGGCGTGAAGATGAGCGATTCGAAAATCGCTGAAATCACGATGGAATCAGGCCGGAAATTTGCCGGAAAGATGTTTATCGATGCGACTTATGAAGGTGACCTGATGGCAGCAGCCGACGTCAGTTACACCGTCGGCCGGGAAGCCAATGCGCAATACAACGAAACCTTAAATGGAGTGCAGACCAAAATGGCGAGGCACCACAATTTCGTTAACGGCGTGGATCCCTACCGCGTCAAAGGAGATCCTGAGAGTGGTCTGCTCCCTTTTCTCGATCCCGAGGGACCCGGTGAGGAAGGCGGGGCTGACAAACGCGTCCAGGCTTACTGCTACCGCATGTGCCTAACCGATCATCCCGATAATCGAATCCCATTCCACAAACCGGAAAATTATGACAGTGAGTGGTACGAGCTACTCCTCCGCAACTTCGAGGCTGGCGAAAAAGGCATGCCGTGGATCAATTCCTCCATGCCGAACCGGAAAACCGATACCAATAATCGGACCGGTTTCTCTACTGACTTCATCGGGCAGAACTATGATTATCCCGACGCCAGCTACGCGGAAAGAGAGGCCATTGAAAAGCGGCATTTGCTCTATCAGCAGGGTCTTATGTGGACTCTTGCCAATCATCCCCGGGTTCCTGATCACATTCGGAACCACATCGCAAAATGGGGGATGTGTAAAGATGAGTTTACGGAAGGAAATGGCTGGCAGAAACAACTCTATGTTCGAGAAGCCCGCCGGATGATCAGCGATTTTGTGATGACCCAGAATCACTGTCAGCAAAAGGAAAAGGTTTCCGACAGCATCGGCATGGGTGCCTATACCATGGACTCCCACAACACCCAGCGCTATGTAACTGAAGACGGGTTTGCCAAAAACGAAGGAGATATACAGGTCGGAGGTTTTCCTCCCTATCCGATCAGCTACCAATCCATTGTTCCTAAACAATCAGAGTGCGAAAACCTCCTCGTTCCGATCTGCCTGTCCGCGACTCACATGGCTTTCGGTTCGATCCGAATGGAACCGGTATTCATGGTGCTGGGGCAATCGGCAGCAACCGCAGCGAGCCTCGCGATCGATAACCAAACCTCCGTCCAGAAAGTCGAATACGCCGCTTTAAAAGAGAAACTCTCGGGCGACGGGCAAATTCTCGACTACAAGCCTCAGCCAAGAGACCGATCCAATTACACAGCGATAGACTCACTGAAAGGAATTATCGTGGATGAATCAAAAGCGGAGCTGACTGGCCCCTGGAGAATTTCCAGCCTCGGTAAAGGTATCCATGAAGGATATCATCACGAAGGCGGCACGAAGGATGGAAATGCGATTGCTGAATTCTCCACCAAATTGCCGAAACCCGGAAAATACGAGGTCCAAATTGCCTATAGCATCAACGAAAACCGGGCAACCAACGTCCCCGTAAAAATCACCCATTCCGGTGGCGAGGAGGTTGTGAAAGTGAATCAGCAGAAGCCACCTGCGATTGAAAAATTATTCACCTCTGTCGGGACCTATCAGTTTGATACCAGCGGCAAGGTAACGATCACGAATAAGGACACCGATGGTTTCGTCATCATCGATGCGGTTCGCTGGTTACCCAAGAGCTAGTAATCGCTACTCAAATTTTACTTTAGCCAAATAGATGCAGGTCTTTTCCTCGTGAGAGGAGTAGTAGCTGACCCAGAGTAAGTCATCTTTCCAGACCATCCCTGCATAGCTGGTATCACCGCCGGAAGGGAGTTCGAGACATTCCGTCATCACTCCCTTTTCGGCGTCGATCCACGAGAGTGAGGTCCTCGCCTTCTTATCATACATACGGGTCGCTGCGATGATATTGCCGTCGGGAAGCTGCATCATATCCGGGCCACCGATCCGACGATTCAATTTGGTCCACTCCCAGTTATCGTAAGGAGGTTTTGCCTTACCGAGAAAAGCCATCTTGTCACCGGTTTCATGACGGAACAGACAGAGCGCTGAATCATCCTCCATAAATATAATGCAGTCCTCCCCCACTCCCTTATCGAGATTCAATTCGGGGATTAACCTTTCGTAATTTTCGCCATCTTTGCTGCGATAAAACCTCGCAATACGTTCGTCGCGGTTCCGATCGGTTCGATAGGCCATACTATAGATGTAACCTTTATGCCACTGCGCCCGCCACAGCCAGAACCCGGGATCGCCGATCTGCTTTTCTTTAGTCCAGGTTTTGCCATCGTCTCCTGAAAACCAAGCAAATGAGTGATAGCGTATTTCCTGATCACTTTGCATTCCCGCCCCGTTCAACATCAGCCGTCCATCGGGCAGGGCCAATATTTTGGCGTCTCGGAGATCTTCGATTTCATGGGTAATCAAAGCCAGCGAAGTCCACTTCTCACCGTCGTCCGACACAATCACCCGAATCGCCCCGTCCGGTGAAACATGCTCTGAGCCCTCCCGAAATACACAATACCAGCGCCCCTTGTGGAAAAGAAGATCCGTAAAAGCGTTGTGATTCCCCTGATCCCAGATCCGTTCTACAGAAACCAGTTTCGGCACAGGCAACTCATTCCCGTAAGCAAATAAACCTGCGATCCAAAGAGTAGCGATTAAAGCAAAGGTGCGAAGCATGTACCACTATGCCCATAGGAACCCCTACTTCGTCAAAGGTAAACTGGGACACGATCACACCTCGCCTGATGCAGTAATGATCAGCTCAAATTATCGAATGGTTTGATATTTTCGGCTAATCCGGCAGACATGTTCTGGAACTCACTGTTGGTGATCAACAATTGAGCACCCATATCTTTCTTTTGCTGAAGCTCACCCGGCGCCATCGTAGGACCTCCAAAGGCCTTGCCATGCTTTTTACAGGCCTCCGCTACGATTCCCCAGGCGTCATCAACCGTCATTTCGCGGGTCTGACGAAGCCGCAATCCGAGATCTCCCGGGCCGACAAACAGAATATCTACGCCCTCCACGGCGGCAATCGCCTCCGCGTTTCTGACGCCTTCCGGCGTTTCAATCTGGACCGCGAGAAAGGTTTCCCTATTTGCCCACGCGATATATTCATCCGGGTCATGAATTTGAAAATCAGCATCGAGCCCCGCATTATCGATCCCCCGATCCCCAATCGGAGGAAATTTGGCAGCATCTACCAGCATCTTCGCTTTCTCCGGAGTGGAGACATGGGGAATCAACAGCCCCGCCGCACCGTCCTCCAGACAGCGATAGAGCTTTGTCTTCTCCAGCGTCGCCGGGCGCAGCATTATGTCGATATCATACAGATGCGAGAGAGCCAGCAGAGCCTGGGTTTCATGCACCGACATCGCCCGATGCTCCTGATCGACCCAAATACAATCATATCCGGCGCGTGCGGCCTGACAAACATAGGCAGGTATATAGTGACCGAGGACACAGGTCCTCATGACTTCGCCACTACGAATCCGGGCGAGTGATTTACTTCTTCTCATTAATTATTAAAGGCAAACGGTACCCTGTACCATCCGAAACTGTACCCTGTACAGTCGAAAAAAAAGCCAAAAGAATCACGCAGCCTCCCTTTTATCGAAAAGTTTACAAACCACCAGTCCGGTGGTGATCCCAACGACCAGCGCAACTGGCGAAATCCATTGAAAACTGACCGGATCCAGCCCGGTATCAGGATTGACGCCGAAGATCCCCCCGGAAAACGCGATGAGAACCGCCGCAGCGACTCCGGCAACAGTGGCCACCCAGACGCCCCGGGCATTGGCAAATGGCACATACAGCGCAAAGAAAAACAACAGCGCTATCGGCACCGTTAACAAATTGACGGTCTTATTTGTCATCGCCCAGAAATTGCCCGGTATATATTTGACGATCGAGCTGATCAATACCACAAGACCACCCAGGCCCACTGCGAGAAAACGCGCGAACCGGATGTGTTTGGCATCAGTTTCCGGCTTCATACCGAAGCGATCCAGAAAATCACTCATCACGACGGCGGTAATCGAATTTACTCCGGAATCGATACTAGACATCGCCGCTGCAAACAGCCCCGACACCACCAGACCCGTAATCACCGGAGGGAGATGGAAGGCAATAAAATGAGGGAACATTTGATCGGCCTGGCTTTTGAGGCTGCCCTCTTTAGGTAATAGATTCGGATTGGCCTGGAAATACCCCAGCAGCGCAAGACCGACCAGGCAAAGCGTGACTCCGACGACAGCGCTCACAATCAGCTGCATCATAATGGCGCGTCGCGCGGTTCGGGCATCTTTTGTCGCCATAAACCGCTGAATCGAAACCTGATCACCGGCCGAAGTACAAACCATCCACAGAAACACCGAAACGACCGATCCGAAGACTGTGACCCGCACCCCGGGATCGAGGCTGAAGAGTGGTTGCGAATCCCAAACCTCGTCCTGCCATTCGGTGGGAAACCAACCGAATCCCCCCATTTTCCAACTGATGGTTCCGATCACCAAAAGGGCGCCCCCGTAGAGCAGAATCGTCTGCATGAGATCGGTAATCACCACTGCCCGCAGCCCTCCGAGCGAAGTATAGGTCACCGCAAAGATTCCGGTGATCAAAACAATCCAGGGCACCATATCCTCCCCCACTCCGATCATGATCGCGATCGCTTTTGCTGTTAAGTAAACGAGAAGCGACATCCAGACGAGACGCATCAGAAGAAACAGAATCGCCCCCAGCAACCTGATACTGATTCCGAGCCGATCTTCGAGCAATTCATAGGCACTGGTAACCCGGTGGCGCATATAGACTGGCAAAATCACAAAACCCACTACGAGAAACACAAATGGATAGGCGATATAGTTAGTCAGATAGATGGGCCCTTTCCCCGAAACTTCGCCGGGAATGGCCAGGTAACTGATGGTGCTGAGCAGCGTAGCAAAAAGCGAAACACCAATCAGGAAAGGGTTCATCTTCCCCGAGCCGACAAAATACTCGGAAGTGCTGGACTGCTTCCGCCCGAAATACCAACCCAGTCCGAGGGTCGCAGCGGCATAAACGCTCAGGATAATCCAGTCAACTAATGTCATTTTCTCCGCAGACCTTGAGAGTTCGCCCCATCATTGTCCAGTCCCTATGTGAGTACCGTTAAGGAGATAGCTCGCGATTTCCGCAGCAATCACGGGAAAGGTTTTGTCGCGGTTCTTGATCAGTTGCTCCTCCACATCTTTGCGATCGATATGTTCAATCTCGAGAAAACACTTCGGAACCTCGCGAATATTTCTATACCTCGCCATTTGAAAGAAAAAGTTCGATCCCTGCCCGCCGTGCATATAGCCATCTTCAATGGAACCAATCGATTTGGATTCCGGAACAAACCGGCGCACCGCTCGATTACACGCTTCAGACAAACCATCGGCAAACTTTTTGTCAGCCGAAAAGTTCTCATTGATTTTCGAGTTTCGGATCACACAAAGGGAACCCAGCCCACGACCGGATTTCGAGGCGTTGAAATGTATACTTATGATCATATCGGGCGATTTCCCGGCACAGAAACGGGCGCGTTCTGTAAAGTTCAGATTCACATCATCCCGACGCGTCAAAAACACCTCGACTCCTTTTCGGCCAAGTTTATCAGCCTCCGCTAGAATTGCCTTTTCAAGCTCCAGCGAAAACGCCAGAGTTAACTCCTTTTCTTTGATTCCGGAAGGTGTCGCCGCGTTGTTTGGGGACGACATATTCCTATCCTTTTGCGTTCCCAGATATGATTTACCGCCATGTCCGGGGTCGATAACGATCGTTTGTCCCATCACCGATCCGGCGACCAACGTTATCGGCATCAGAAAATAAAACAGAAATTTACTATTAAACATAACTCTACCAGCGGTAAGCGCCGCCCTTGATTCTCTCAACCTTTTCGATCAGCCAGATATTGTGCCTCTCCACCGCGTTAAATTTGGGACTGGAGGCGGATGGGTTTCGCCGATAGTAGGGCTTTCGCGCAAAGTAATCCTTCAGAACGGCGGACTGAAACGGATAACCATGCCTCGCAAACATCTCGTTCCGCGCAATCGACAGTTCTGCTTTGGATAGGCTTTGCAGGATGGTCCGGGAAAGTGTCTGCGTCGAGGAATAGGGAAATATATCCGGAGGCGCCGCACCGCCGCTGGAAGCTCCGCCCGGGATCGTTTTCCGATTCCCGATAAAGGGACCACCTTTTTGTTTCTCGACCTGAAGAATCAAATCCGAATTGGCTTCTTCGACCCTCGATAACGAGGGAGATTTGAAGCCCGCCTTTTTCGCATACCAACTCCGCGACAGAAAGTACTTCTCCAGATACTCACTGTTAAAATCAAACCCGTGCCTCGCGAAAATTTCGTTCCGGGCGAGGTAAAGCTGTTGCAGGCCCATCGCCTCCAACTCACTTCGAGTCAATCGACGTTGATTGGAGTCCGGCAATACATATTGTGAGTGAGGCTGAGGAGAGTCTTCAAAGATCGGAGTTCCCAAACTGTAGGCAAACGGCTTTTGCGGTGCGATCCGCTGACCGCGATGATCGATCTCATTTTTTGTCTCCTCATACACCCGGGTTGAAGTGTGGCTGAACACATCTTTCCAGGTCGGGAAACGTTGCATATCAGATTCGAGATTGATGGTGAGAAATCCACCATGCTGAGTCCCGTAAGCCGGCTGCCCCGGCGATGCCGCAGTGATATTCACAAAACCCTGATGAAGTAACAAAAGCGAATAGAGATTCTTCCAGGGCTCAACCTCTTCATCACCCTCCGCTACCACAAAATCCGGAGGGTAGGTTGAACAACAGTCGGTAATTAGAATTTTCAAGCGACAGGGCAACTGATCGATTTGATCAGCCCATACCTTCCGACTCAGAAACTCCTCATCCGAGGAGACCAGAAACTGCTCCCCCACATTTTGTTCCAATATGACTCCGTGACCGGAGAAATGGACATAGATGGTGTCCTCCGGCCCAACAGTTTTGGAGAATTCCGCAAATTCTCTTACAATATTTGCCTTCGTGGTGTCCGCACCGATCAGAGCCCGCTTCCGAAGCTTTACCTTCCAGGATTGCTCCGAGAAATACTCGTTGAAAATATGATCTACGATCAGCTTATCCGCTTCCACCCCTTCGTTTATCGCCCCGCCGTCTCCGGTGTATCCGTTACAGAAAACCGAGAAGACGTGGATGGTGCGATCCTGCGCAACGCCGGAAAACGAGCCGAGGAAAAACAGGCAGACTGCCAGAGCTAAGATTTGCGATTTCATCATCTCTTTGAAAAACAAACCATACTATACCAGTGGACTCTTCGTGTAGTTCGCCGGATTAAACGGCACCCGGTAACTGACCGTTTCGGTTTTGGGATCCACCACATAACCGGAACGCCGGATCAACTCCGGTCCGGGAAGAAACTCATCGCGGGTCTGCGTCAGAAGATCATTCAGCCGGTCATCGAGCCTTTTCTGTATATCGGCGTGTCCGGGCTGATTCACCAGATTATCCATTTGAAACGGATCCGCTTCATTGTCATACAGAAGCCATGGTCCGTCCAGATCGCGACAATAGGTGTAACGGGTGGTTCGCACGCCCCGATATTCACGCCCCCCATGCTTCCGGCTCCACTGTCCAAAAGGGGACGGACAAGTCATCAGCGCAGCGTGATCTTCGTCCGGCTTTTCGGTGCCAAGAATCACACCTGAGCGATCGATTCCCTCGACTTCATCCGGTATCTCAGTTCCGCTGAGCCCCAGCAAGGTCGGCATGATGTCCGGCGTATCGAGCGGCATCGAAATTTCACGAGGCTGATTCTTCAGCTTCTCCGGCCAGCGCACCAGGAAAGGAACGCGTAACGACTCGTCCCAGGGCTGCTGTTTTTTCATCGCCCCCCGGGTGTGCAGCATATCCCCGTGGTCGGAAGTATAGACAACGATCGTGTTATCCGCGAGACCGGTTTCGTCCAGCGTTTTGAGCAGATCGCCCATACAGTCATCGAGAGCCGTCATGTGAGCGTAGTACCCCTTGTAATCCCGAATCGCGGCATCCCGATGATCTTCCGGAACATTTTTCCGTAACGTGATATCTTTGTCCGCATATTTGTCCTGGTATTCCTTTGGCGCCGTTAGGTAAGGTGCGTGCGGCGGCCCCCAGGAGAGAAATAACGCAAACGGGGTTTCAGTATCACTTCGGGAATAGTTTTCGATATAGCTCTTCGCGTCCGCGGTTTGCGCAATCGCATCATACCCTTCCCAGAATTTCTTTTCCGGAGTATCACCATAGTAGGGCGATTGATTGTAGTTGTGGGTGCATTCCAAAGTCCGCCAATATTGAAAACCCTGACGTCGCTCCGGAGGCGTAAACTCACTTCTGCCCTGTCCATCGATATGCCACTTCCCGATCCAACCGGTAGAATAGCCGTTGTCATTCAGGCAATGGGCGACACTGCGGTGCTCCGGCGATAGAGAAAGGTCATTCAAATACAATCCGTGAGTCAGCGGGTATTTCCCCGTTATCAGAGAGGCGCGATGGGGACAGCACACCGGAATGCCCGAAACTGCGTGAGTAAAATTGACACTTTGCGTCGCGAGCCGGTCGAGATGCGGAGTTATCACATCGGTATTTCCCGCGTAGCCGTGGTCACTCGCCCGCCACTGATCCGAAAATACGTAGAGAATATTCGGTTTCCGGGCCTCCGCAGAGCGGGAGTTAGCCAAAGGGGCCGCGATGGAGGCTGCGGCCGCAGTTTTGATGAAGCGACGACGTGTTTTCATGCGCCAACTGAAGCACGACTTCCCGAATTCTCATGAGCCGGATTTCGGGAAAAGGGTATTTTCCGCCCCCCCCACAAATCCGCGAGTGGAGATCCTTGAAATATCTGGGAGAGTTTCCGAATCCAGCTCATGGCGTTTAGAAATACCACGGCACTGCTTGCCATTCTCATAGTTTTCCCGCTCGTTGCGTGGCCCGGAGATGAGGACCATTGGGCCTTTCAGCCGATTGTGCGCCCGCCGGCTCCCGAACTCGATTCGAAAAACGCCCCGTCTTCTCCAATCGATGCCTTTATTCAGGCGAAATTCAGTGACACCACCTTCGCCCCCTCTCCCCCGGCGGATCCGCACACCCTGCTGCGCAGACTCCATTTCGACCTGACCGGCCTGCTCCCGACTTCGGATGAAGTGGAAGCGTTTCTGAGCGACTTTGCCGCTGATGAGGAGACCGCCTATCGCGCCAAAGTTGAAAGCCTGCTCGCTTCTCCCCATTTCGGAGAGCGGTGGGGCCGACAGTGGCTGGACTTAGCCCGCTACGCCGACAGCGACGGCTACCTCGGGGACACGATCCGCCCCTGGGCCTGGATCTACCGGGACTGGGTGATCGATGCGGTTAACCGGGACCAACCTTTTGATCAATTTTCCATCGAACAGCTTGCGGGGGATTTGCTCCCGAAGCCCACTCAAAACCAGCTGATTGCGACCGGATTTCAGCGCAATAATCTGAAAAACACCGAAGCCGGAGCCGACAGCGAGCTAAACCGGACCAAGCAGGTCGTCGATCGCGTCGCCACCACCGGAACCACCTGGCTGGGATTGACTCTCGCCTGCGCGGAGTGCCACGACCATAAACATGATCCGATTTCCCAACGCGAATTCTATCAGCTCTACGCCTTTTTCAATAACACCAATGATGTGGATATTTCTGTCCGACTGAAAGCCGAATGGCCAGCCTACGAAAACAAACTCAAACAGTGGGAAGCGAAATATACCGAATTGGAGAAATCATTGGCCGAAATCAAGCCTCAGCCGGTCGCTAAAACGGCACCGTCAACTAACTGGGAAACTATCAAACCCGACCAGGTTACCGCAGCGGGAACCACGCTGAAAATCGAGCCCGATCACTCCGTATCGGCGTCAGGAAAATTGCCATCTACGGTGACTTATTTTGTCGAAGCGCCGGTAACGGATGAGCGGACCGTCAGCGGATTCAAACTCGATGTGTTCGGCGAGTTCGGAGCGGGAAAAACACGAGGCAAACCGGTGGGACGGGGCAAAAACGGCGAGTTTGTGCTCTCTATGTTTTTCCCCGATTTGATAATCGACGGGAAAGCGTCCCGTATCAAAGTCGCATCAGTGAAAGCGGATCATTTCGATAGCGGATCCGGAGGTGCTCTCGATCAAACGATCGAAGCAAACAATGATGGCTGGCGAGTGGCGTCACAGACCTATCAAAATCACTCTATCGTATTCGAATTGGCCAGCCCATTGCGACTACCGAAAGGGAGTCGATTGAAGTTTTCATTGGGTAACAAATTCGGTAAAGAAAACTTGATTCGCCACTTCCGTTTATCCGCAACCGGCGACACCGGACTGCTCGAACCGGAGACGGACCCTATCGATCCTGAGTTCGCCAAACGTCGTCTTTTCATCGAGAAGCACCTCGCCTCACAACCCGCCAAACCGGGCACAAAAGCACAGTCACTGGCGGAGCTTCCGGAGAAAGATCAGCGGAAATCATTTATCCACGTCCGCGGAGACTACAGCCGCGAAGGCGAGATTGTCACGCCCGATACTCCGACCATCCTCCACCCGATGAAAGCGGAGAAACCGGATCGTCTCGCGCTCGCCAAATGGCTCTTCGAAGCGGAAAACCCACTGACCGCCAGGGTCTCAGCAAATCAGATCTGGCAGGAACTGTTCGGCGTCGGCATCGTCCCTACCTCTGATGACCTCGGCACTTACGGAGCCGACCCCACTCACCCGGAACTGCTCGACTGGCTCGCCACAGAATTTCGCGAGAACGGCTGGAGCCGCAAATCACTGATCCGCACCATCGTACTCTCATCCACCTACCGGCAAGCTTCCACCAATACCCATCCGGACCGTCCCAATACTTTACTTTGGCGACAGAACAGTTTCCGACTCCCCGCCGACCTCGTTCGCGACGTTCACCTCAGCGCCAGCGGATTGTTTTCGGACGAAATCGGAGGCCCCGGAATTTACCCTCCCCTGCCGGGATTTGTTTCCGCAGTGGGCCGCAGTGTGAAATGGCCTACCAGTCAGGGAAACGATCGTTATCGCCGGGGAATGTATATCGTTTTGAAACGCACCGTTCTCTACCCGATGTTGACGACTTTCGACGCTCCGGATACGAGCGCTTCCTGTAGTAGGCGCGAATTGACCAACACTCCGATGCAGGCACTTACACTACTAAATGATCCGGTCTTTTTCGAATGTGCCGAAGTGCTGGGCCGGGACCTCGCCAAAACCTATCAGGATAACAGCGAAGGTGCCGTTATCGATCTATTCAGCCGCTGTTTGAACCGGGAGCCGGACGCCCATGAACTGGCGACTCTGGAATCGGTCTATCTCGATTTCCGGAACGAAGCTGATGACCCGGAACTTGCCATGATTGCCACTGCCAGAGTGGTGATGAACCTGAACGAATTTATTACCCGTGATTGATCCAGACCAATTTCAGGACCTCGCCACCCGGCGCCGTTTTCTCAGCTCAGGAATCGGCTCACTGGCCCTTGCCTCGATGCTTCGTGACGACGGCTTGCTCGCTGCAGAATCAATGACAAAGCCTCCGCACTTTGCGCCTAAGGCAAAGCGCTGCATTTACCTGTTTATGGAGGGCGGCCCGAGCCAGATGGATCTCTTCGATCCGAAACCGAAGCTGAATGAGCTGGACGGACAGGCGATGCCGGAATCGCTGCTCAAAGATGTTAAATTTGCCTTTACCGAGAAAGAAACCGCGCGCCTCATGGGGAGTCCCCGCAGCTTTCAAAAATACGGCCAATGCGGGATGGATATGTCGGATCTGGTTCCCCACTTGACCCGGCACGCCGATGATATCGCTCTCGTCCGGTCGATGTATTGCGATCAGTTCAATCACCTCCCCGGCCAACTTCTTATGCTGTCCGGAACGCCGTTTCGCGGCTGGCCGACTCTCGGATCGTGGCTGAATTACGGCCTCGGAAGCGCTTCGAGCGATCTACCGGGCTATGTGGTGATGACCACGCTGGGACGCGGCTTACCCGGCGGCTCCGCGAGCTGGTCGAGCGGGTTTCTGCCATCAAATTACTCCGGCGCCCTCTTCCGCAGCGAAGGCAGCCCGGTTCTGAATCTGGATAACCCGGCCGGAATCTCACCGGCGATGCAAAAGCGAACCATCGATACGGTAAACGAACTGAACCGCCACAAATTCAGCAGCGCAAAACATCCCGAAATCGCGAGTCGGATCAAAAACTACGAGCTGGCTTACCGCATGCAGTCCGCCGCCCCCGAGCTGATCGATTTGAGCAGCGAATCACCGGCCACTCTGGAGGCTTACGGTCTAAACCGGAAGGATAAAACCGGGTTTCAGGCTTCGTATGCGCGGAACTGCCTGCTCGCCCGGCGCCTCGTGGAACGCGGGACCCGCTTTGTGACGCTGTTTTTATCGACCTGGGATCAACACAGCAAACTCGACTCCCAGCTCGCAACCAATTGCCAAATTTCCGATCAACCGATCGCAGCCCTGCTTCAGGATCTCAAAGAGCGCGGCCTGCTCGATGAGACGCTGGTCGTCTGGGGCGGCGAATTCGGCCGGACTCCTCTCGGTGAAAACCGTTCCGGGTTCAAAACGGTAACGGGACGGGATCATCACCCCTACTCTTTCAGCATGTGGATGGCTGGAGGCGGCATCAAAGGAGGCCAGACCCTCGGAACGACCGATGAGATCGGCTGGGGCGTCGAAGAGGACCCCGTTCACATCCACGACCTGCACGCCACTATTCTGCACCTTTTCGGCTTCGACCACAAAGAATTGACCTACCACTTCCAGGGCCGGGACTTTCGCCTCACCGACGTTCACGGTGAGGTGGTTAAGAAATTACTCGCCTAGAGCAAAAGCTACGTTTTTACGCTTGCGGATTCCTCAGTCAGATTTGTGATATTCTACAATCCTGTAATATGGATTCGTTGTAGTATCTGCTAACTATTATTGTAAGGCACAGGATTTCCCCATCCTGTTTTTTACCACCCAAAACCGGCAGCCTGGATCGAATGCATGTAAAATCCCCGTTTTAGCTTCGCCCCGGGCTGCCAATTTCTTGAATTGTACAGGGTACAGTGCATAAGTGTACCCGGTACAGTGGGGTAATTCGCATTTTCCCCCTGATTTCCATCTCGCGTGAAACGTGAAGATGATTAAATATGGTAGGCAAGGAAATGGCGGGGGAGAATGATACGGAAATTTTCGATCTCTTTGAGAAACTGATCGAAGGCGATTTGACGATGGAGGAAAGCATCCACCTCGATCATCTCGTGTCGACCGATGAGGAAAACCTGAAAACCTATCTGGAATTCGCCAGCACCCACGCCAGCCTGCATTATCAGGACGGCACCAGCTGCGAGATTGAAACCGGCATCAACCTTGATGAGGAAGCACGCCCGAGCCTCAGCCCTTTGATGATGAAGCCCTGGTTACTGGGTCTCAGCGCCTGCCTTCTCATCTTCCTCGGCTTTTTGGCGGGTAAACTTGAAAGCTCCAACGCCGACAACCCATCGGTGGCCACCATCTACAGCGCACAGGACTGTGAGTGGGGAACCAACGACCAGCCCACCACGGAGGGCTCGCTGCTTAAAAGCGGTTACCTGCACCTCAATTACGGCACAGCGATCATAAAATTCACATCCGGAACCAAACTGAATTTGGAGGGTCCTGCCTCGCTTAAATTGGTCGATGCGATGAATTGCGTTCTTGATGAAGGGAAAGTCGTCGCCGCGGCATCTCCTCTCGCGCGGGGCTTTACCGTCGAGACGAACCACGCGGTGGTAACCGATCGCGGCGCTAAATTCGGAGTCACTCACGACCGGGAAAATGATTTTACTAAAGTCTCGGTCTTCAATGGTCCCGTCGACGTGAAACAAAAGTCGACCGATTCCACGAAGAGCCTGACCTCTTATCAGAAGATACAAGTCGATAAGGATGAAATGAGGATTCGGAATCCAGCCCGACTGTTTCCGATCTCGAGAGCCTCTGCGCTGCCCGGACGAATCAGAATCACATCGGACGAAGGGCGCGGGCAGGATTGCTATGTTAGTGGTTCCAATCACCACTCCTCCGAATCCTCTCCGGTCCTGATCGTGAAAAATGCCGCTTCCAAAAGCGGGAAATTTGTTCACAACCGTAAAATCTATCTGTCCTTCGATCTCAACCGGGTCGAGGGAAAAACGATCAAATCCGCGGAATTACAGCTCTGCGTCCTCCGCTCCGCCTACGACGCCGGGACGCCTCCGCCGGAAGCCAGTTTCGCCGTTTTTGGCATCACCGACGAGTCCCTGGATGATTGGGACGTGAGCACTTTGAATTGGCACAACGCGCCGGCAAACGATATCCATGGCGTGCCCGATGCTGAAAAATCCCGCTTTCTCGGTCGCTTTTCGATCTCAGCCGGGCAATATCCGGGCATCGGAACGGTAAAAACACCTGAGTTATCCGATTTCCTTTCGAGTGACACCAATGGACTCGTCACCCTCACTATCCTGCGGGAAGCCACCGATCCCAGATGGGCGGGATACTCACACAGCTGCGCGGGAAGTGCTCATCCCGAAGGAGTCGCCCCGACCCTGACGATCGAAGTGGAGTGAGGCTCCACCACGATTAATGTTCAGCTAGCCTTTGATTTCCCGGATCTTTCGCGCAAGGATTCGGCAACATGCAAAAAGAAGACGTTTTAATCGCCGGTGAATGGAGAGCCGCATCCGGCTCCGATACTTTTCAAGCCGCCAATCCCGCTACTAAAGAAACATTGGCCCCGCTTTATCCCGTCAGCTCGTGGGCGGATTGCGATGCGGCCCTCGAATGCGCGTCCGAAGCTTTTGAAGTGATGTCGAAAATGTCGGGAGATCAGATCGCAAAATTTCTCGGGGCATATGCAGATTTGATCGAAGCCAATTCAACAAAGCTGGTCGAAATCGCAAATCAGGAAACCGGCCTTCCCGCCTCTCCACGACTCGGCGACGTTGAACTTCCCCGGACCACAGGGCAACTCCGCCAGGCAGCCGACGCTGCCCGTAACGGAACATGGAAACAGCCCACCATCGACAGCGCCAACGGGATCCGCTCCTGTCTCGGGCCGCTCGGTCCGGTCTGTGTCTTTGGCCCGAACAACTTTCCCTTTGCTTTCAACAGCGCCGCCGGTGGGGATTTCGCCGCCGCCATCGCCGCCGGAAACCCGGTGATCGCAAAAGCCAACACCTCGCATCCCGGCACAACCAAAGCACTCGCCGAGCTCGCAGCCGAAGCCGCGGTCGCGACCGGAATGCCGACAGGAACCGTTCAATTGATTTACCGCACCAGTCATGAAGACGGGGCGAAACTGGTTTCCGATCCCAGAATCGGCGCAACCGGGTATACCGGAAGCCGCCACGCCGGTCTGACCTTGAAAAAAGCCGCGGACGAAGCGGGGAAGCCGATCTATCTGGAGCTCTCCAGCGTGAATCCCGTTGTGATCCTGCCGGGCTCGATCAAAGAAAACGGAATCGAAGCGACCGCCTCCGAATTCTCCGGCAGCTGCCTGATGGGGACCGGTCAATTTTGCACCAACCCTGGTCTCGTCGTCCTCATTCAAGATGAAAATACCGACGAGCTCATCTCCACTATCGGCCAGCAGTTCGAAAATGCGCCCGACGGAGTACTCCTTTCATCCGGAGTCGAAAAATCGCTGAGCGAGAGCCACAAAATCCTTCAGGAAGCCGGCGCCGAAGTGGTCTCCGGAACCGGCGAAGGCAAAAACGACGGTTTTTCCTGCCGGAATACGCTGCTCAAAGCCAGCGGAGCGGAATTCATCGCCTCGCCCGAAGCGCTCCAGACCGAAGCATTCGGAAACTGCTCGCTTATCGTGGTCGCAAAAGACCTCGACGAAGCGACCGGCGTTCTCAGTTCTCTCGAAGGTAATTTGACCGGCTGCATCTACTCCGCAAAAGACGGGTCCGACGACGCTGCCTACGACCACCTTGAACCCGTCCTTCGTCGCAAGGTTGGCCGACTGCTCAATGACAAAATGCCCACCGGAGTTGCCGTTTCCCCGGCCATGAACCACGGCGGACCTTTCCCGGCGACAGGTCATCCCGGCTTCACCGCTGTTGGAATTCCGGCTTCCATCGTCCGTTTCGGAGCACTGCACTGCTATGACAATGTCCGGCAGGATCGCCTTCCCGACATTCTGAAAGATTCTTACTCCGGTCCCGCCCAGCGGTTTATCGACGGAAAATGGTCATGAAATCCGAGTTGAGCAAACTGGCGGATCTTCTCGAAAAGCGTCTCGAGGTCATTGCCGATCACGAGATGCGCGAGAACGATCCCGAACGGCAATTGAAATTGCTGCAGGAGGTGTCAGAGGATATTCAGGCCATCCAGGAGGCTTTAAAAGGCCGGATTCGCCCCCGTCTGAATCACTTTCTTGAAAACTGCAGCTACGATAAAGCGCTCGACTGGATTCGGAACGAAGAACTCGCCGGAGACTGATGTGACGAATCCCCTGTTTCGTGTGACGAGATTCGTTGACTCTCTCAAACTAAAGTGCTACCACAACGCCTGTCAGATCTAATGAAAGCTAACCAGATTTTTTCGGAGATGAAAGATGAGACCGCAGCGGGCGTCTTTCAATATTTGCGTGACGAAGAGCGACCTGTTTACGGGGCGGCCCTTTCCACATTGGCGACAAACCGGAAACTTCGTCCGGTCTTTGTTCAAAAGAAGTCAGTCCCTGATCAAATTCAGTGGCTGGTCAAAAACATCCGGATGAATGGAGCTAACGAAGTGGCGGAAAACGTCCTTCAGATCTGGCTGCTCAAAGGGAAATCCAAGCTGTTGATCAGCTTTCTCGACGGCGTGGGAATCGAGCACGACGGCGAAGGCGCGGCTGAGGACATTCCTGATGAATTCGATGCCAAGAAGCTGCAAAGCACCGTGGACGAATTGCTGAAAGAATACGATGCGGAGACTGTGAAAATTTACCTTCACATGTTCCAAATGCAGCGCCGTGGTGGCTGGAAAGAAATTTCCGACGTTATCGAAGGCAATCCCGACCTGCAATTCAGCTCCACAGCGGCACAAGAGCCAGCGAAAGCAGAAGCCTGATATCCTTATGAAAAGCGCCTACGAACGAGCCATGGAGCGCCACGGAGGCGATCAACCTATTGTCAGCTTAACTGACGATCAAAAAGCCGCGCTGGCTGAGGTTGATGATAAATTCAAAGCAAAAGTCGCCGAGAAAGAGGTCTTTCTTGGCGATTTGATCAAAAAAGCCACCGAAGTTCACAACTATCACGAAGTGGCTCAGATCGAAGAGCAGAAGCGACGCGAGATCAAAAAGCTCGAAAGTGAGCGCGACGCAGCCAAAGAGGCGATTCGGGAAAAGGCCTGATTTGTTTTAATTCGGTAAAAGGTTGACGTTGGTTGAGTAAATCTTTATTCAACTTATGAACCGAAGCGTAAAAACGCTGCGTTTTTTCGCTTCTCAATCTTCAAAGTAACCAATCAAAAACAAATTATGGGATCTATTTTTGGAATCATCGGTGGACTGGCCAGTTTGGCCTGCCTGATTTTTTATATCATAGCAATCGTTAAAGCCTTCCAGGCCGGAGATATCCTCTGGGGTATTCTGAATATCATTTTCGGGATCACGGGCCTTATATATCTGTTCATCAAGGGCCACAAAAAGCTCGGTATCTACTGGGTTATCGCGATTATCGTGGCCGTGGTCGCCGGAGTTCTCGGAGGAGGCAGCATGATACCTTCAATGCCGGTACCAGCCTAAGCTCTTCATCATCTATTCGAATGAGCCGCAGCCGAAAGGTTGCGGCTTTTTTTGTCGTCTGAGTATTATGACTCTTTTAAACACCATTTTTCCTTGCCCTTCCCCGCTGGCAATACGATAGGACAGCCAGCTAAAATAATCTCAAAACCAACCTAAAATGGCTTCATACGACTTAATCGTGATCGGTGGTGGACCCGCCGGATATGTGGGCGCAATTCGCGCGGCTCAAATGGGAAAAAAAGTAGCCTGCGTCGAAAACGATCGCGCCGGTGGAACCTGCCTCAACTGGGGTTGTATCCCGACCAAAGCCCTGCTGAAAAATGCGGAGCTTTACCAGACTCTCACCCATAAAGCGGACGATTTTGGTCTCAAGATCGAAGGTCTTGAATATGAGTGGGATAAAGTGATCGGTCGCTCCCGTAAAGTATCCGATAAGTTAGCCGGTGGTATCGAATTTCTCTTCAAGAAGAACAAGATCGACTACATCCGCGGAAAAGGTGGTCTCGCTGCCAACGGAAAAGTTGAAGTGACGGATAAAGATGGCAAAACCGAACTGTATTCGGCCGACAATATCCTCGTCGCTACCGGTTGTGTGTCCCGCGAGCTGCCCTTCCTGCCATTCGATGGCGAGAATGTGATCGGTTCCAAAGAGGCCATGGTGATTCCGAAACAGCCGAAATCCATCGTGATTATCGGTGCCGGGGCAATCGGAGTTGAGTTTGCTTACTTTTTCAATGCTTTCGGGACAAAGGTTCTCCTCGTTGAAATGGAAGACCGTCTCCTCCCCGTCGAAGACCGGGAAGTGAGTGCCGCTCTCGCCAAATCGTTCAAAAAGCAGGGAATCGAAGTTTTGACTAAAACGAAGACCACCGAAGCGAAAGTGAGCAAAGGAAACGTCGCTCTCACGGTAGAAAACATCGACAGCGGTGAGTCAGCTGAAATCAATGCAGAAGTCTGTCTCGTCGCCGTTGGGGTGGCTCCGGTTCTTCCAAGCAACGCTGAGCAACTCAAGCTCGACCGCGGATTCATCCAGGTCGGTGACCGTTACGAAACCAATATCCCGAATGTTTACGCCGTAGGTGATATCATCGGGCCGCCATGGTTGGCTCACACGGCCAGCTACGAGGCCATTCAGGCCGTTGAAGGTATGTTCGACAGCAACTTCTCACCGAAGAAAGTCGGAGTCTTCCCGGGCTGTACTTACTGCCATCCTGAAGTGGCCAGCGTCGGTCTCACCGAAGAAGCCTGTAAAGAGAAAGGACTCGAGTACAAAGTGGGTAAATTCCCATTCCAGGCGAGCGGCCGTGCTCAAGCTGTGGCTGACGACGAAGGTTTTGTGAAAGTTCTGATCGATCCAAAATACGGGGAGATTCTCGGAGCTCACATCATCGGAGCGGGAGCAACTGAACTGATCGCCGAGATGGGTCTCGCGATCTCGACCGAATCGACCTACGAAGATATCGAAGCGACGATCCACGCGCACCCAACGCTTGCTGAAGCCATTCACGAAGCGACCAGCGATGCCTTTGGTCACGCGATCCACATCTAGGATTACGATTTTTCAGAAGAGCCTCCACGGCATACCGTGGGGGCTTTTTTGTGTCCCGAAATCCGACCTGAAAGCGGTTTCTATTCGTATAATAAGTAGGCCGAAACCAACGAATCATGAGAGACATCAACCATTGCTGCACGGAATGGCTCGAGTCCATCAGAGCTATTAAAGGGCGACTTTCCACCGCATCGAAAGACGCATCGTGCCCCGAACTGCTCTCCTATCTCGATCAGTTCGAAATCGTCTGCGAGGAGTTGAACACTTCCGGCTTCAAAAAGAGTGCGCATGATATTATTCAACTGCTGCGCACCTACTCTATCAAGCTCGATTCCCATGCCAAAGCGGCCAAAAACTCGAAGGTCGGCGATGAACTGCGCAAACTGAGTCTCGACCTCCTCTGCGCCTCCCCTCTCCTTCTTCATCGTCAGATCGAAGAGTCGATCGGAAGCTTCCAGATTTCCTGCAAACTCTGATCGTAACCATCCAGTTTTCGCGTCGAAATAAATTAAAGATCCATTAGTTTGTGTTAGCGGAAATTTAACTTATTCTCACGAATGGCAGATTTTGTCTTTGCAGACGACTATATTCTTGAATCGAGCAAAACCCGCGACTTCTACGTCGAGTTTTTGAAAGGTCTTATCCACAAGAACAACAATCTTGTCGGGGTTATTCAGGGCTTCGGCAGCCTGATTCTTCTCGAAGACGGGCTCGATGCCAATATGCGTGAGAATACCGGTCAGATGGAAGCTGCGGCGCGCACCATGACAGACCTCAACAAAAAGGTTCTCACCGCAGGAGGTTGCGGACGGGTTGACTGCGCAAAAGCCAATCTCCAGGATATGTTTCGCTTTCAGGAAGATAAGGCCGCTTCGATCTGTTCGGCGCTGGGGGTCAATTTCAAATTCGAGGCCACGCCCGGTCTTCCACCTGTTTTTATCGATACCACAAAGTTTTCCGAAATTTTCGAAAACCTGGTAAAGAACGCTGCGGAAAGCGCCGCTCAGACTGACAAAAAAGCCGTCCTGATCGAAGTGTTTGCACCGGGTGCTGCGACTTCCACCGGCACGGTCGATATCTTTATTCGGAACACATCGGCAGATATACCATCGCACAAGATACCGGAATTTTTTGAAGGCTTCTACAGCTCAAAAGGCAACGACCATTATGGTCTCGGCCTCACGACCGCGGCAGTACTATGCGGTCAGATGAATATCCGGATGGGCATCAAGTGTGTCGATTCAACTACTACAGTCTGGCTGGCCATCCCTGTCGCCGAGTAGGATTTCCTCATCCGGCTTTGGTGACTTGATCCGCCAGATCCCGGCGATGACACTTCCGATCAGGCAGTGGTAAACCGCGCTGATCGCGCAGGGCACCGCTGCGTTGGTCCCCTTGAAATTGTTATTGGCCAGATAGGTTCCCAAACCCGAGTTCTGCATACCGACCTCGATCGAAATGGTGCGACTCGCTGATTCCGAAAGTCGCAGGCAACGAGCCGCGAAATAGCCGACCGTAAACGCTGAAATATGCAATAGGGCCGGGGCCGCCAGGAGCCGCCAACCGGATCCAAGGATCACTTCATTTTTCAGCCCTATAATACAGGCAACGATCAACACGATCGCTACAACGGAAACAAATGGCGAGAAGGGAGTGACCTGCTTCACTACTTTCGGAGCAAAACGGTTAATCAGCAATCCGGCGACAACAGGCAGCAACACCACCTGAAGCGTATCGAGGAAGAGTTTCATCGCGCTGACCTCCAACATCGTTCCGACAAGAACCTTGGTGAGTAGCGGCGTCAGGAGAATCGCCGCAAAGGTTGAGACCACCGTCATCAGGACCGAGAGCGCGACGTTGGCACGGGCGAGGTAGGCGATCACATTGGAAGCCGTGCCTCCCGGACAGCAGGCGACCAGGATCAATCCGACAGCGAGATGGGGATCAATCTTTTCCAGCCCGAGGAGCCGGGCAATCGAATAGCCCAGAAACGGCATGATTGTGAACTGACAGATCACGCCGATCACAGCCGCTCTCGGCATCTTCAGCACATCTTTGAAATCGGAGAACGTCAACGTCATTCCCATCCCGAGCATGATGATGCCAAGCCCGATCGGGATATAGGGCAGAAACCAGACAAACGCTGCCGGGTAAAAGAGCGCAATGGTACTGAAAATCAGCACCCAAAGCGGAAAAGCATTGGTGAGATTGAAGAACAAGCGGGACATGGGGAGAGCTAATCCTCCCGCCCCCGAATTTCCACCACATTCTTCTCCCGACTCCCGTGCAGTAAAAGGTCACTCACGGAGAGTCGTTTATAGAATATTTTCTACTGGATCACTTTGATATCATTGATGATGCCCCGCGCCCCGCCGTCTTCGGCATTCACCTCAGCGGCTCTTTTTTGGCGGAGGTTCTGAACCATTCCGCTCAGGGTCACGACGCCGTCGTCCACTTTTACGGCAATTTGCTCAGCATCCACAAACGCACTCCAGCGGAGTTCATCGACAATATCTTCATAAATCTGCATATCCGTTTTCGGTCGAAGATGCGGGTAGTTCTGCCCAAGAACCAAAATACGGTTATTGACCGACTTTACCCCCTCAATGCCTGAAGCGATTTCTTCGACTTTGTATTTTTCATATTGGGTTTCGGTATCGCCCTGTAGTGTGACGCGGCCATTGCGGGACTCGATCTTAACATCATAGCGATCGGTGTAGGGATTCAGTCGCAACGCGTCGCTGATTCTCGTGACCAGTTCAGAATCTGGCACCACCGTTCCGGGGCGAACTTTTAAGTAGTTGTAAACCCGACGCACTCCCACGGTCTCATTCGCATCCCGTTCCGCAGCAATCCTTGCAACCACGGTGTCGACGACGCCCCGGAGAGTTACATTCCCATCTACCACCTGGACCTCAGGATTATAGGAATAAACCCGGGGATCAGCCGCTAAGGCGGCCTTTACGGCGTCGCGAATGTCATCATCGGACAACTGGGCGTAGGGAGAGTCTTTGACTTCACCAGTATCGATCCAGGAATCGACAACCAATTTGTCTGCGTTCACTTCGTTGACACCAGCGACATGTGCCAACTTTACCGCCCTTCCCTTTTCAGCAAAACTTCCCACGATACCGGTCAATGTGACGGTTCCGTCTGCGACATTGGTTTTAACAAAAGCCGCGTCAACAAACAGATTATTCCGAAGGGCCCGCTCGATATGAGATTTAATCGTTGCTGAATCACGTTCCGGATCCGGCGTCACGGTAAGTTGGTTGATCACCCCGCGAACTCCGATCACTTGACTCGCGACATCCTCCGCCAGATTTTTTACTCCCCACGCATCCACCTCACCGGTCAGAGTAACGGTACCTTTTGCTACGTTAGCCTCGATAGGGAGATCTCTGGTAATCGTATCAAAACTCAGAGCCGACTTCACCCGGGTCTGGATTTCATAGTCGCTTAGACCGCTGTTCTGCACGCTGAGTAGATTGACCACGGACCGGGCTCCTTTTTTTGATCCAGCGATTTCAGATGCTCTTTCTTTAGAGCGGAGGTCCTCTACCTCACCTTTCAGCGTTACGATCCCTTCCTCCACTTCGATATCGACATCATTGGAGAACACCGTGGGATCAAACATCATGGTCCGCTCGATAGCATCCCCGATCATTCGGTCGCTTGGTTTCGCTTTGCTATCGGATTCCGCCGCCCCCGAGTGAAGTAGCGCGAGACAAGTCAGCGCGGTTAGCATGATTTTGTAATTTCTATCTACCTTCATTTCCCTCACCTGCTTTCGCAGACGCTGTGCCAGCCCCTTCAACTCCCAGCCCATGGGCCATTGAGCCATCCCGAAACTCTGACATCGGGCAATCCGCAAAACCCGCTTCCTAATATCCGGTGCATATCGCACGACAGCCTTAAAAGATAAGTTTTAATAAAAGTCTGGGTATTCGGAGGTTTAATTAAACTTTTTTATAAAGTTTTGTTGAAGTTTTTAAAATTTTTCGTATTCTTATCTTACACAAACAACAGACAGACAGAATACCGAAACATGAACAAACGAGCCCTTAAGCGGGCGCTATGCCTGATGGTGTGCGCATGCATGATTGTCGGCTGCAAAGGCAGCTACAACCCATCTTCAATTCCGGCCCAGACCTGGTTTAACTCGAAAAACTCGAGCCGGAAACCGAAGCTCGCAAAACCGACCGAGACTCATTACTCGGGACTGGTTTATCAAAATATTCTCGACCGGGCGGACAGTTCCAATACCAATTTGATTATCGATATCGCCGACCAAAAAGGTTATCTGATGGTAAACGGTCAAATCGCGGCCTCAAGTCCTGTGTCCACGGCAAAACCCGGCAAACACACCCCTACCGGCACGTTTCACATGACCGAGCGGGTTCGCTCCGGCAAAATTTCAACCATTTACAAAGTGGCGATGCCCTACTGGATGCGCCTCGACCAATCACCGATCGGAGTGCACGCCGGATATGTTCCCGGTTACCCGGCATCGGCTGGTTGCATCCGCCTGCCCTACGACATGGCAAGACTCGTTTACGATCACACTCAGTCCGGAACCAAAGTAACGATATACAGCGACTGGTCCGGCAACTGATAACAATTTCATATAGGTAGATAGATAGAGCTAAAGCCCGGAACCTTAATTGGTTCCGGGTTTTATGTATTCACTTCCGTTTCCGTTCCTGCTTGATGAAGTGAGGCAAAATCGTCTTTTCAATAAAGGCGAAAGCCGCCTCGAGTCCCTCGTTTTCATAGACATTGCCAATCGAGGCTTCCACCGCAGTCGGATTCCCGATGTTAGCAAGGAATTGATTACAAGTCATCCGGATGACCATTTCACCGGAGAGAGTTCCGTGATTCTTTAGAATCCACGTCCGGGCAAACAGTTCGAGGATGCAATCCCCAATCCATGCCTTCTCCTGTTCGATTCGTTTCGAATCCACGCTTGCCATAACCTTATGCCGATTCGGAGTTTTGTTTTTCTATATACAAATCGAGCATCTCGCGAGTCAGTAAGTATCGCGCACCGCACCGGGGACAGGTAATTACGGTAGGCTCAGATTCATCATCGCCGAACACCTCCTCTTTCGACTCCTCGGAAAGATCCCCGAGAACCGGAAGCAGCTTAAAAAGACTGCAGCCGCAATCAAAGGTGTAGGACCGGGTCTCGAGCAAACTCAATACCTCGGTCTGATCCATCTCCCGGATCGATTCATCGGTCTGCGCGTGAAACCACTCCATATCACAGTCCGGCTGAGCGGTCACCATCACAAAATCTTCCGTGTCATATCGGAAAATCCGGGCGGGACGCTGCTCGCTGTTCAGATAATACTGCTCCACGATTTCAAAAATGTTCTGCGACTCCGGCTCGATCGTGCTCATCCTCGTGGGACTGTCATTACCGGTGATCTGCGTGTAGAATAAATTATTTTCCCGCTTCCGGACATCATCCGTAAAGATTCGTCCCGTTACGTTTCCGAACTGATTGCTGCCAGTGACGAATAGATTATAGAGCGGATCCTGCCAACTCAAGGTCCAGGCGTGGGCTTCGGTCCGGGGACGCGACGCGAGATGAAGCGACAATCCGACGAGAGCCTCTTTTAACGCGGTATCGAGAGTTTCCCCGTACTTTATCTCGTGCTGCATGAGGTGGAGATAGTAATCCCGGAAGAGCGTACCAAAATCCGCCCGGACCGCGAGGGCATTCCGGTTTCTTACAAAATAGCAGCGAACCTCGATCGGTTCGTTTTCAGATTCTTTGTCAGGATCGTTCAACATGTCATTCTGAATGTATCCTATGAGAGGGATATCTCACCCTGAAAAATCCGTGGGAAAATTGAAGACAAATTTTGCAAACCAACACGCTCTATGCGTAAAACGTCGAACCACGGAAAATTTATCAGATAACCGAAAATGGAACCGAAAAACAGCCCACAGCCTCCGGGAGTGCCAAAGGAGATCGCCGATAAAATTGAGCAGGCTTCCTCCTGGATCCACCCGCTCCGAAGCGAAATCGCCAATCACCTCATCGGTCAAACCAAATTGGTCGACCGACTCCTCATCGCGCTGCTCGTGAAGGGCCACATCCTCCTCGAAGGGGTCCCCGGACTAGCCAAAACGCTCGCTCTGAAAACCCTCGCGTCGCTGGTGAACGCCGATTTCCGGAGGATCCAGTTCACCCCCGACATGCTACCGGCTGACATCGTCGGCACCCAGATTTTCGACCCGAAAAGCTCATCCTTCGAGGTAAAACACGGTCCCGTTTTCGCCAATTTCATTCTCGCCGACGAAATCAACCGGGCACCCGCAAAAGTTCAGAGCGCCCTTCTCGAAGCGATGCAGGAAAAGCAGGTCACCATCGGGGAACACACCTTTCCCCTGCCGCGCCCCTTCCTCGTCATGGCAACCCAGAACCCGCTCGAACAGGAGGGCACCTACCCACTGCCCGAAGCACAGGTTGACCGCTTTATGCTGAAAGTGGTCGTCGACTACCCCACCCTTGATGAAGAAATACGGGTCGTCGACCTCGCCGCCACCACCAATGACTTCGCGGAACCGAAACCGATCGTCGATCTGGAAAGTATCGCGACAGCCCGCGAAGTGGTCAATCAGCTCTATCTCGATGAAAAAGTGAAGCGATACCTCGTCACTCTGGTTCACGCGACTAGAGATCCGGATGCCTTTGGACTGAACCTGCAACCCTTCCTCCGCGTCGGGGCATCACCACGGGCCTCTATCAGTTTGGCCCTCGCCGGCAAAGCACACGCCTTTCTCGAAGGTAGAGGTTACGTCACTCCCCACGATATCAAATCGATCGCGATGGATGTCCTCCAGCACCGGGTGACGATATCCTACGAGGCAGAGGCTGAGGGCCTCACCAGCCAGTCCGTGATAGAGAGAATTCTCGATCAACTACCTGTTCCTTAAACCGAACCATTTTGTACAGGGTACAGTCCGAAACTGTACTGGGTACAATCAAGCAAATGCCAGGAAAACCCAAAAAACCGGCCCCTGAAATCGGCGATGCCGAGGCCGAAGCGCGTGCCGCTGAAATCCTTGGTCGGGTCAGGAAAATGGAGGTCCGGACCAGCCGACTCGTCGACGATGCCATGGCAGGTCGCTACGCCTCGGTATTTAAAGGGCGCGGTATGGATTTCGATCGCGTCCGTGACTATGTCCCGGGCGACGACGTGAGGACAATCGACTGGAACGTCACCGCACGCACCGGTTCTCCCCACATCAAGTTATTTACCGAAGAGAGGGAGCTCACCATCATGTTGATGATCGACATCAGTGCCTCATCAAACTTCGGGTCCGTGGAGCAGACCAAACGCGAACTGGCCACCGAAGCCGCCGGGGTGCTTGCCGCGTCCGCGATTCGGAATCAGGATAAAGTCGGGCTCGTCCTGTTTACCGATCAGATCGAACTATACATTCCCCCCGCAAAAGGTCGCATCCACATCATGCGCCTGATCCGGGAAGCGCTCTTTTTCGAACCGGAAGGAACCGGCACCGATATGAAAGTCGCGCTCGATTTTATCAATCAGATGATCAAGCGGCGTTCCGTCGTCTTTCTCGTTTCCGACTTTTCTTTACCGGGGGATTTTGAGAAGGAACTTGCCGAGACCCGACGGAAACTACAGGTTACCGGGAAACATCACGACGTGATCGCTCTCTCCGTCAACGACCCCAGAGAATACACTATCCCCGCGGTCGGAATCCTTACTGTGGAAGATGCGGAGACCGGGGAACTCGTCGAAATCAATACCAACAACGCCAGAGTCCGGGAACGCTACGAGCAGCGGGCCGAAGCGAAACGGGCCACCATCCAAAAAGCGATTCGCTCGCTGGGTATTGACCTGCTGGAGTTTAAGAACGGCTCCGACTGGATGCCGGAATTGATGAAATTTTTCGAAAACCGGAGGCAACGGGCATAGTTCGATGAAGACGATTCTCTATCCATTCCTCAGTTTTGCCTACCTGATCACCTCCGCTCAGGAAGCGGAAGATATTCGCGGGCCCAAAGGGCTTGTCGAAATCCCGGAACCACCCAACTACCTGCTGTGGACCGGAATCGCGATTCTCGTAGCTCTGATCGCCGTTTTACTATGGAAATGGATAGCGAAAAAGTCGGAAAAACCCGGCATCTCCGCCGCCAATCGGGCTATCTCACAAATCAACGAAGCCGAATCCCTGATTTCCGAACCCGATACCGAGCCTTTTGTCATCAAAGTGACCGAAGCGATCCGGGTATATATAGAGAAGTCTTTTAACGTGGCGGCCCCCCGTCAAACCACTGAGGAGTTTCTACGCGAGATTCACGCCCGTCCCGAAGGCGGCATCTACGAATTTCAGGAAGAGCTGGGAGATTTTCTCCGCAGTTGCGATGCCGTGAAATTCGGTAAAGCGGACCTCGAGCTCGAAGCCAGAAAAAACCTGCTCGCTAACGCTCGCACCTTTGTCGAATCAACCCGAAACCGAAGCAAAAGAGATGACTGAGTCCAACTTTCAGTTTGCCCATCCCGAGTTGCTTTTCCTACTGGTGCTACTCCCGCTGCTCGCCTGGCTGAAAGGCCGGATCGGCAGCGTCGCGGCGCTGGGATTCCCCTCCGTAGCGGCCGCCCGCGAGGCCGGGGCAAAGATCCGGAGCCGTGCCGGAGGGTGGCTTGCCGCGCTCCGCCTTCTCGCTCTCGCCGCTCTCATTATCGCTTTGGCCCGACCTCAGTTAGGTCGCGGCACCACCGAAGTAGAGGCCAGCGGGATCGACATCATGCTCGCGATCGATGTGTCCGGCTCGATGGAAGCGCTCGATTTTGAATTGAAAGACGAACGGGTCAACCGTCTCGAAGTGGTCAAAGATGTCGTCGCAAAATTCGTCGAAGACCGCCCCAATGACCGGATCGGAATCCTTGCTTTTGCCGGTCGTCCCTACCTCGTGAGCCCCCTGACCCTCGACCACGAGTGGTTGCTGAAACGACTCGAATCCGTTCGCATCGGACAGGTTGAAGACGGAACCGCTATCGGTTCCGCACTGGTTTCGGCAGCGAATCATCTCAAAGAGCAGGAAGCCAAATCCAGAATTGTCGTCCTGCTGACCGATGGGATGAACAATACCGGCGCGGCCAACCCGGCAACGGCAGCGGAAGCGGCAAAGGCTTTTGGGATTAAAATCTATACCGTGGGAGCCGGCACCCGGGGACAGGCCCCCATGCCGATCCAGAGTCGATTCGGCGGAACCCGCTATCAAATGGTTGAAGTTAACATCGACGAAGACACTCTCAAATCGGTAGCCGACCAAACCGGCGGCCAATACTTTCGCGCCACCGATACCGATTCACTGGAAGACGTTTACGGTGTGATCAACAAACTGGAGACGACGAAACGTAAACTAAAGAAATACGAAGACGTCGACGAATGGTTTCTCTTTGCGATGATTCCCGGCCTCCTCCTGCTCGGACTCGAACGATTTCTCGGGGAAACCAAACTACGAAGACTGCCCTAGATGAATCCTGAACTACAGTTTGCCAATCCCGTGTGGCTATGGATCGGCCTCCTGATCTGCGGCGGCCTAGTGTACGGTTTTGTGATATGGAATCGGGCCCGGGAGAGGGATTTGCAGAAACTCGCTCACCAGCGCCTCCTCAACCAACTCACCCAATCCTACTCAAAAAGAAAACGCACCATCAAACAGGTTCTTTGGCTGCTCGCCGTCGCTCTGGTCTTCATTGCGATTGCGCGCCCTCAATATGGATTTGAGTTCCGGGAAGTGAAAAGACGCGGCATCGACCTGGTCTTTGCGATCGATACCTCTCGCTCGATGCTTGCAGAAGACGTGGTGCCGAACCGCCTGGAACGCTCCCAGATGGCGATAACCGACTTTGTTGACCGGCTCGAGGGGGACAGGATCGGGCTGATCCCCTTTGCCGGAAAGGCCTTTTCACTCTGTCCCTTAACCCTCGACTACAGTGCTTTTCGTCAGTCGCTCGATGTGATCAACACCGATATTATTCCACACCAGGGCACTGATTTGGCCAGTGCCGTTGACGAAGCAAACCGCCTTTTCGACGAAGAGGGAAACAGTCATCGAATTTTGATTTTGATCACCGATGGGGAAGATCTCCAGGGAGCCGTGTCCGACGCGATTTCGGCCGCAACCGAAAAAGAAATGACAATTCATACCATCGGCGTGGGAGATCCAAACGGTTCTCTGATCCCGATTACCCGCAGCGATGGCAGTCGGGATTTCGTTCGCGATGACAGCGGACAGCCCGTGCGCAGCGCACTCGACGAAAAGACCTTGCGCGAAATCGCGGAATCAACCGGTGGTATCTATGTCCCGTTAGGCCAGGCCGGTCAGGGATTGAATCGCATCTATCAGGAGAAATTAAGGTTAGTGCCGAAAACCGAGATGGATCAACGTCTCGACCGGATCCCCCTGGAGCGCTTTGAGTGGCCCCTCGCGGCAGCAATCATACTCCTGCTGATCGAATACCTACTGAATGATCGACGCAGCAAAACCAAACGTAACGCCCGCTTCAAAACGTTCGGTCGCCGACAAGCCGGAGGTATCGCCGGGATGTTACTGGTATCTACCGCATTTCTCACGGCCGCTGAAACCGATCCCCGGGAAACCTACAATCAGGGAACCAGCGCCTATGAAGCAGGGGACTATGAAAAAGCCGAAGAGAACTTGAATCAAAGTCTCAATTCCGCCATCGATCTGGAACTACAGCAACGAGGCTACTACAATCTGGGCAACACCCGCTTTAGACTTGGTCAAAAAACGCTCGAAACCAGTCCGGACGAAACCATCAAACAATGGGAAGCCAGCATCAAATCCTACGAAGACGCACTCGCCCTGAACGCCGACGACGAAGATGCGAGCTTCAACCGCGACTTTGTGAAAAAGAAACTGGAGGAACTCCAACAGCAGCAGGATCAACAGCAACAGGACCAACAGCAGCAGGACCAACAGCAACAGGACCAACAGCAACAGGACCAACAGCAACAGGACCAACAGCAACAGGACCAACAGCAGCAGGACCAACAGCAGCAGGACCAACAGCAGCAGGACCAACAGCAGCAGGACCAACAGCAGCAGGATCAACAGCAGCAGGACCAACAGCAGCAGGATCAACAGCAACAGGATCAACAGCAACAGGATCAACAGCAACAGGATCAACAACCCGGTGAACCACAACCTCAGAATCCGGAAGAGATGGGTGAAAAGACTCCTCAATTTTCGGAGGAACGGAGAGCACCGGGAGAAATGTCGCGCGAAGAAGCGGCCCAACTGCTCGAAGCGCTGATGAGTGACGAAAGGTCTGTCATCCCCCTACCTGATGAAAGAACCTATCGCCGGTCCGTTCCTAACAACACCACTAGAGGTAAAACCTGGTAACCATGAAAAAAACACACCGAAAATTCCAGCTCTGGCTCGCTGCGTTATTCGTGGCGTTAATGACATCAGGCTATTCAGCAGAGGTATCGATCAGTATGCAGCCGAAATCCTTTCCGGTAGGGCGCGGCGGACAACTGTCGATCATCGCAGAAGGGGGGAGTTTTGATACCCCACCCAATCCTCCGACTCCTCCCGGAGTAACGATTCGCCCCTACGGCCAGAGTCGCAACGTCCGGATCATCAATGGCAGAATGACTCAGTCCCTCACTCAAAACTATGTGGTTTCTGCCGACAGAGCAGGCGACTACACCATTCCCTCTTTCGAGGTTGAGATTGGAGGCCAAACGCTGAAGACCGACCCTGTCACCTTCCAGGTCACTGCGGGAACATCTCCTCAGCCGGGCAATTCGCAGCAACCGTCAGCCGCAGCCGATCCCGATCAGACGCCCGGATTTATCCGGCTCGATTTTCCGAAACGGGAACGCGAACATCTCTATGTGGGCGAAATGGCGCCGGTGAGGATCAAAGCCTACTTTCCACCCAACACTCAGGTCTCCCTTCAATCCACTCCAAAACCGGAGGGCAAAGGTTTCACCCTCCACAATTTGAGCGACGAACCGGAGCAAAGTACCGAAATCCTGAACGGAAAACGGTATCGCACCGTGACCTGGTTTGCCGGCATCTCAGTGGCCAAAGCCGGAGAATACCCCATTTCAGTCGGACTCGATGCCACGGTGATGGTGAAAGACACGTCTCCTCAAGGCCGGAGAAGCAGCCCTTTCGATTCCTTTTTCGGAGGAAACAGCCCCTTTAACGATCCCTTCTTCGATGACTTTTTCGATAACGCCTTCACCCGGACCATCCCCCGCGAAGTTTCGTTAAAGTCCCCCGGCGACCCACTGATCATCAAATCACTGCCCGATGAAGGGCGCCCCGCTAATTTCAGTGGCGCGGTAGGTGAATTTTCGCTGGGCGGCTACAGACTCCCGGCCGAAGCCAAAACGGGAGAACCTCAGAAAATCCGGGTGACGGTAAACGGAAAAGGCAACTTCGACCGACTCAGCGCCCCGACTCTGGAACCCGCGGCCGACTGGAAGACCTACAAACCGAAAACCGAATTTTCTCCGGGTGATGTCGCTTCATTTTCAGGCAGCAAGACCTTCGACTTTAACGCGGTGCCTCAAAAAAGCGGTGACCAGTCGATCTCTCTAGCCTTTTCCTATTTCAATCCCACTACCGAAACTTACGAGACCGTTACCAGCGAAACCATCGATCTTACCATCTCGGGAGCAGACGTCGTCTCCGACGCCACCGTGACAACCGGGGCCCAGTCCTCCGGAAGCCCCCAAAGCACACCCAAATCGACCGCCACTGAACTGGCTCCCAATCGAAAAATATCAAATACCTACGTGTCTCTGACTCCGCTCCTCTACTCCACGGGATATTGGACCATTGTCTGCATTTCCCTGCTTGGAATCGCAGCAGGCTTCGCCTGGACCGCGATTCGGAAACACCAAACCGACCCGGTCAGGGTTGCCGAAAAGCACGCCATCCGGCAGGAGCAGCAAGCCCTCGAGCTGGCCGAACAGGCTGCAGCGAGCGGCGATGTGAAAGCCTTTTTCGAACACGCCCGGCGGTCTCTCCAGGAACGATATGGCGCCCTCTGGAACCGCTCGCCTGAAGCCATCACGGTCTCTGAACTCCGGTCAAACCTCCCCGGAGATTCTGCTACCATCGAAATCTTCCGGCGGGCCGACGAACTGGCCTACGCCCCTGCCGGCGAGACCGATGCCCGGGACCTTCCTGAATGGAACCGGAAACTAAAGGAAGCTCTGGATACCGCAGTTTAGTATAGCATGAAAATCCTACTACTCATTGCCCTCCTTATCTACCAAATTGCTTCGGCGGAGGAAAACCTGCCGGTCGGAAAACCGGTGGAAACCTACCGGGAACTCATTCAGACCAAAGGTCCCAACGCCTCCCTGCTATATAATTTGGGGAATGCCCAGTATCAGGCAGAGAACTTTGGCGAAGCGATTTTGGCCTATGAACAGGCCCTGATCCTCGACCCGCGCTCTCCGGATATCAAAACCAATCTGGAGTTAGCCAGAAAAGCAGCCGCCTCTTTTGATGCGGACAATGGAATCAATCCCCGACTTAAACTTCTCTATTGGCTGAGCTACAAGGAATGGCTGATCTTCGGCGCTATCATTTTGGTGCTACTGGCCGCGATCAGCCTGGCTCGCGCTTCGGAAAAGCTGACCGGAAACGTCACTCTAAAAACCCCGGTCATCATTTTAGTGACGCTCTTCGTTCTCGTCGTTTCGGTAGTGATCCTCCGGTATCCGGAACTGAACCGCGGAATCGTGGTTACGGATAGTGCCGAGGTCAAAATATCCCCGTTTGAATCGGCCGATTCAAAAGCCTCGCTAAAAGCGGGGCGCGCCGTTCAAATCCTGGATCGGCACGAAAAGTTTTACCGAATCGAAAACGGGTGGGTATCCACCGATCAAGTCAAACCGGTGGTGAAGAAATTCTGAAGCACCAATCACTCGATGCGCTCCAGCAGATTATTGATCCCCTGATACTCAATTTGCGGACGGGCATCGTTGGTTGGTTGCCGCCATCCAACGATATTACCCGAACCGGTAATCACGCCGCTCACAACCGAGTCACAGTTGACGCGATTCCCCTCGCCCGTAATTGAAATTTCATCGACAAAATCACAGGTCAGCACATTTCCCTCGCCACTCACTACCAACTTGGAACACCCACCTATTATCGTGAGTTTCGAATCATTGCAGACGATCCGAATTTCCCGACCACGACCGGCGATCGTCTGAGTGGAGTTATTATCTCTAACCGTAACGGCTGCCGCGATCAGGTCACCTTCCGGCTTCACCGACAGATTCCCCTTCTTCTTCCACTGCGGAATCTCACCGGAAGGCATTTCGAGCACCTCCACGCCGCGACTGGAATTGATCGGACTGGTCATTTTTACCGGGGACAGGTTGCAACCAGCCAGCAAAACCGGAGCTATCAACACCCCGGTTCGCCCTATATTGCCACACCAATTCCAGCCCTTCATACCATCAATCAAAACCGAAGGTCTGAAGCCGGTTAATATATAGATATTCTAACTAAAAAATGGCTTCAAACCTATATCAGTACCCTTACGAAAGGGGTAGCTTATTTGTTAGACACGACCGGCCTACTGAGCGTTCAAAAGTGTCCGGACAACTCCGGAAACTTCAGTGGCAGCCTTCGGGTTCATACCGTTGGCGAAGAACCGCACCACGCCGAGTTGATCTACCACCGCGATCTTCTCGCTGTGAAGCAATTCCCGGGTCCGGCGGACTGAACTGACCTCGGGAGCTTCACCCGGAGTGACAACCATAAAGCCCTTGGTGCTGAGTCTTTCGATTTCTTTAGAATCACCTGTCAGAAAAGCCCACTTCTCGCCGGCCTGATAGGCTTCCGCGTATTTGGCGAGGCGTTCCGGACTGTCCGTTCGGGGATCGACACTGATCGAAACCAATTCCACTCTGGGGTCGTGCTCAAAGGTTTTCTGAATATCCTGCATCCGACGGCTCAAAAGAGGGCATTCCGTAGCACAGGAAGTAAATATAAAATTGGCGACCCACACCTTTCCCGCAACATCTTCGCTTCCGAAAGGCTGATTCCGGTGATCGATCAGGGAAAAATCCTCGATCATTCCATAGCGGGAAATTTTCTGCTTCTGCTCAACTTCAGCCTTCCCTTTTTTTGCATAGCCAAGCACCAAGACAGCCACGAGCAACAGCGCCAGCAAGACGATGGTCACGATACCTACAGGAAAACTCTTTTTTCCCTCTGTCTGATTTTGGTCCATTTGAGAAGCTACCGCCATGATTTACGCAAATTAAGCCTTATTGGATGACGATGAAATGTGAATAACCTTTCAGGCCCCAATAACAAGTCACAAAGTCTCCCCTTACCGGAGGTTTCGAAACGGCGATTCCGGTATTCCAAGCCAGATCAGTTAGTTATCGATGTCCGGCTCTCTGTAAACTTTATTGCGCCTTTTGCCGCCCGCTCTCCCGTCGCAAAGCATCCCTGAAGCAGATAGCCACCGGTGGGAGCTTCCCAGTCGATCATTTCGCCCGCGACAAAAACGCCGGGTAATCGACTGACCATCAAACTATCATCCAATTCGCTCCAGGCCACACCACCTGCGGTCGAAATCGCCTCGGCAATCGGGCGTGGCCCTTTCAATGGAATCGGTAAGGCCTTGATCGCCCCGGCAATCGATCCCCCATTGCTCCAGGGACCGAGTTGAGGCAGTTTTTTCAAGAGCGCAGTCGCTGCGTCGCAGAGTTTCAATCGTCTTTTTGCCTCGCGGACGTAATTTTTTTTCACCGCACTCATTCTCGATTCCACTTCATCGAGGGAAAGCGTGGGTTTGAGGTCGAGAGTGATCACCGGATCCTCCATTTTCCTCAAATCAGGCCCGAGATGATAAATCGGCCCGCCTTCGATCCCATATTTTGTCAGTGTAATTTCCCCCGGGCAGGAATGCCACGGAGTCGATCCCACGATGTTTTTCAGAGGTTTGCCCTCGATGTCAGGGATCATAGATTCCGGCCAATCCACCTCCCATCCGCAATTTGCCGGTTCAAACGGCGTCAGCGCGACCTGATGCGGCGCCAAAAGATCGGCCCAGCTACCGTCGGAACCGGTCGACGGCCAAGAGGCGCCGCCGAAAGCCAGAATCAAGGCATCGAAAGGGATCGAGTCGCCATTCAGAAGGTGCACGAGCCGTTCGTCGATGCGAACCACCCGGCTGTTGAATCGCAGATCAACCTCCAGGTCCCGCAGTCGTTTGATCCAGGCCCGGAGCAGCGGTGCCGCCTTCATCGGCTGAGGGAAAACCTTGCCGCCCGATGACACAAAGGTTTCAAATCCGAGACCGGCCGCCCACTTCCGGAGATCGTTATTGGAAAATTCACCAATCAGCTTCCGCCACCGGTCTGCCGGGCCGGAGTATTTCGCGACAAAAGACTCAAAAGCCTCGTCGTTCGTCAGATTCAGCCCGCTTTTCCCGGCAACAAGAAGCTTCCGACCGACATAGCGCTTCCCCTCCAGCAGGACGACCGCCGCCCCGCTTTCCGCCGCAACTTCGGCAGCGCGTAAACCGGCGGGACCGCCCCCGGCGACCACAATCATTTTCTTTTTCCCGGCTTGAGACATCGTCAAAATCGACCCTATAATTCGCAAACCGGTCGATGCCTAATAAAATATTGTGCCGACTCCCGAACCATACCGCTAATTCCATCGTCGCCAATGTCTCAAAGTGATCCCGCCAGCCAGTTTCAGGAAACGTTTTCAGCCACGCCGGAATGGCATATCAAAGCGCCCGGACGGATCAATTTGATCGGGGAACATGTTGATTACCTCGACGGCTTCGTGATGCCTGCGGCGATCGATCGCTCTCTCGAAATGCTGGTTCGGGCGAATCACACCGATCAGGTCCGGATCTGGACCACTCTGGTCGGCAACCGGGAGCCGGTCAGTTTTTCCCTTTCAAATCTGGAGCCTCAGTCGGGCGATCGCTATTGGCTGAATTATATCGCCGGGGTTTTTGAAATGATGCGACGACATGGAATCGAGCTAAAGGGTTTCGATGCCGTTATCACCGCCGATCTGCCCACCGGAGCGGGCCTGAGCAGCAGCGCCGCACTCGAGACCGTCTCAGCTCTAGCTATGGAAGCCGTCACAGGAACCTCGCTGAATCCTTTGAAAAGAGCCCAACTCTGCCTTCAAGCCGAGCAGGAATTCGCCGGCGTTCCCTGCGGGATGATGGATCAGCTCGCCGTCGGCATGGGGCGGAAAAATCACGCGCTCCTCATCGATTGCCGGGACCACAGTGTCGAGCCGGTCCCGATTCCGTCCGACGTCGCAATTGTCATCGCAGACACGCAGGTCAAACACGCCCTCGGCGATGGCGAATACCGGAAACGACGCGAAAGTTGCGAAGCTGCCCTCTCCATCCTCGGAAAAGAAAGTTGGCGAGATATTACTGATAGCGATCTCGCCGATAAAGAAGCGGAGCTCGGCGAGCTTTTGATGCGCCGATCAAAACACGTCATTTCCGAGATCAAACGCGTTCTGAAAATGAGAGACGCCCTCCTCAGCGGCAACCTTGAGCCGATCGCCGAAATCATGCGAGCGGGCCACGAATCACTCCGGGACGACTATGAAGTGAGCTGTCCCGAGCTCGATTTTCTAGTCGACGCCGCCTACGATTTCGGAACGAAAAATGGACTGATCGGCTCCCGGATGACGGGCGGCGGATTCGGCGGCTCCACCGTCAGCCTCGTAAAAATCGACGCGGCAGAAGCACTGAAATCACATTTATCGGACCGTTTTTCCGATCAGTTTAATCGGGAACCGAATTGCTTTATCGCCCAGATCGCGGAGCACGCGGTATCGACTCCTTTTGTAACAAAATGAAACTAACACTCACCTTTTCTCTACTTACTCTGGTATTAATCTGCCGGAACGGATTTGCCGCCCCCGTTACTGAGGCACTCGATATCACCTACGCCAACTACGGAGATCGCGCCGTGAAGCTGGATCTGTATTTGCCCGCGAACGAGAGCACAGAGCTGCGACCTGCCGTTGTATTGATCCACGGCGGCGGCTGGATCGGAGGATCCCGGAAAAACTTTCGCCCCACTGCGATGCGACTTGCTGCGGCAGGATACGTAGTGGCCAACATCAGTTACCGCCTCGCCACCGAAGCCAAATTCCCCGGATGCGTGAGCGATGCAAAAACGGCGGTTCGCTGGATGCGGGCCCACGCCTCCGAACACCGCATCGACACAAATAGGATCTATGCCATCGGAGGATCAGCCGGTGGACACCTCGCCGCGATGGTCGCCACTTCGCCGGGGAAATTTGAAGGCGAAGGCGGTTGGTCGAATCAATCAAGCGAAGTCGCCGGGGTCATCATGATGGGCACAGGAGTCGATCAGGTTACCCGTGTCAAAGAATCCAAATCAGGATCGGTGAAAAACTGCGTGATCTTCTTCGGCGGGGAGCTGAGCGAAAAACCTGAAGTCTACGCGGACGGTTCACCGATCACTCACATTTCAAAGAAGACCCCTCCCACCCTTTTTCTCGACGGAGAGTTCGACAACCCCGGGAAGCGCTACGTCGAGATGAGAAAACAGCTCGATGAACTCGGGGTGCAGCATGAACTGGTCGTCATTCCCGGAGCCAAGCACGGCCAATGGGGCAAAGAACCCTGGAAAGCGCCGTTCGAAGATGCAATGCTGAAATTTCTTAGCAAGCTCCAATCCGAATAAGCTACCGGGGAATCCCAACTTCACTTAAGACCTTTTCTCTCGAATCCAGCAATTCGTATTGATAGGTGATCGCAAACGGTCTTGGATCAGGCGCGGTGATAAAACCTTCGTCCAGGGTATGAGGACAGCTCGATGCCTCCTCACTGACGAAGTCTTTTTCGGAATACAGAATTCCCCGGGGAGTTTCGTTAGGCAGGACATAACGAATCACTCTCGGACCGGAGACCGCGCTGTTGCAGCCCATATCAAAAACATTTCGTTCCGAGATCACCCGGGCGTTTGTCCCGACTCGCATTCCTTCATCGTTCACATATCCAATCACGTTGTGATAGACGTGGGCATCCATATTGCGAAATTCGCCCGGTGACCTTCCGTTGACCATAGTGTTGTATAGATTGTAGGCAATGGTGATTCGGCCCCTCGCGGTTCCGGCCCCACTCCCAATGAGAGATCCGGTTTTCGTTTCCAGAAATTGATTTCTGGAAAAAGTAATTTTGTCCGGGGTCCCACTTTGACTGTGGTAGACACCGAGAGATTCATCCGACATGCGTTTCCATACATTGTCGTGAATCCAATAGTTGGAGCCATCCCAAATCTCAAGCCCATCGGTCGCACCATTACTAAACCAGGGTGATTCGTAGGCATACGGCCAACCGAGATCACCGACGTGAGTGATCCCGACCATAATCAGCTCCCCGTGTTGCGCATTGAGTTGACCGCTTTTCACTGGAGTCTGCACAGGAGGCAGGTTGATACCGCGATTGTTATCGGGAATGCCATATTGCCAGGTGATAGACACGTCTCTACCATCTATCGTTTTGTTTTTCCCTGTCGAAGTCGAGCCGTCCGGAACCAGCCAGGTCTGCCCATCCAAAGATGGGTGAAAGTAGATCCAGCGAGGTGTGTCATCGCTCAGCGCCTCTAATAAAGATCCGTCGGTCAGACTGGTAATTTCCGTCATCACCCCTTCGGCTCCACCAACCGTCTCAGCCCCAAAGCCAAAACGTAGAGCGAGCAGGCTTGAGATCCGTTCTTCAGGACTTTTAAAAGTGATCGGGTTACCAGAGTCCTGAGCAAACCCCGAAGTCAAAAAAGCCAGAACGGTAGCAGCAATCAAAATTGGAATAAGGCACACTTTTGATTGGGATAGGAACACGGAGAGGGAAGAAGTCGTCATATTAATCGTGCCCGACGTTCATTCGGTTCGCAGTTCGATCAATCAATTAAAAGCGCCTTCCAAGCTTTAGTTCCCGAGGCTGAAGGCCTCAAACAAAATAGCCAGGGACTTCAGTCCCTGGTTTCCAACCATGCTCTGTGTCCTGCAGGGACACCGGAATAGGTAAACCCACCATTTCGCCCGGACCTATTCCAGATCGAACTGTTTCTTTACATAATCCAGCATCGCTGAATTCCGGCGCGGATCACTTCCGTGGATGAACTGATTTTCGACTCCGATTTCGTCGAGCCGGGTTTTCATCATCTTTCCGAAGTAGGGATGGTGAACCAATACGCCTGAACTGATGTCTTCAGGCAGCGGGACTTCGGTCATTTTAGTACTATAGATCAAAAAGGTCGGCGGATCGTCGGGAGTGACAAATTCCCAGGGCGAACTTTCTTTGACGCGCTTCAATACGGGCTCGGAGTTGTAAGCCTCGCCTTTGGGGGCAAACATCTTGGAGAAACTCCCGTGAATGGATTTCGGTCCGCCGAGATGCTCGCGAATCCAATCGGGATCGAGATTGAGAGGCCCGTTCATCGGGAGGAGACAGGCGACCCGGGATGACATTTTTTCGACGGGATCTTCGGAATCGGGATTTTTCAGATCATCGTGATACCCAATCCAGCACGTGATCACCGCCCCGGCGGAACCGCCACTGAGGGCAAATTTCCCGGGGTCGAGACCAAACTCCCCTGCTTTCGACTTCAAAAACTGAACGGCCCGGGCGGCATCTTTCATCGGGGTGGGGCTCAGAGTCGTCTCCCCGTCGACAAACCGGTAGTTTCCCGATGCGGCGGCCATGCCTGCGTCGAGCCATTGCGTGGGGTCGAAGCCCGATTTGTCCCCCGCCACAAATCCCCCTCCGTGAAAATGGATAAAGACCGGGGTTGGAGTCGCGACCGGCTTTTCGGGCAGCCAGAGATCGATCACATTGCGTTCGTGGTCGCCGTATTTCAGATTGGCGTGCGTCGGTGCGGGCCGCGTCTTTTTGTCGGGACGAGTGGGCTTTTGTTTGTCCCGAAAGGCCCGGGCCTCTTCCATGGTCAGTTTGCCGTCCTGATTGGCATCTGCAGCGGGAAACTTTTTCAACCAGCGCGCCAATCGGGGATCTTCAGCTTCCTGAGCGAAAATTTGAGCGGATAAGGAACCTAGCAGGCAGCAGAAGAGCAATCGTTTCATGACCTTTCATTGAACACTGACTATCCGATTTCGTTCCGATAAAATTGGCGAAGTTTCCAAATGAGCCAATAGTCCCGCGATGACTTACGAAAGCGATTTGCTGCACGATTGGTATGTGCTTTTTCACTACGGCACCCCGGCGGAGATCCTCTCCGGATCTGCTTTTGCGGAATCGGATCTGCCCGATGGCGCTCTCAATTTCCCGGTCGCGACGGTTGATGCCCTTGACCAGAAAACTCCGGTCGCCCGCGCGCTCGACATCGGTTGCGCGGTGGGTCGCTCTTCCTACGAACTTTCGAAAATCGCGGATGAAGTGATCGGAATCGATTTTTCCAGAAAATTTGTCGATGCGGGTGCCGCGATCGGTTCCGGGGAGCCTTACCCGTTTCATGTCTACAGCGAAGCGCATCTTCGCGAGGCAAAAAGCGCTCACCTCCCCGCGGGCAGTCGCCCGGGGAACGTCTCCTTCGAGCAGGGCGATGCGATGAATCTGCGCGACGATCTGGGAAGTTTCGACCTCGTCCACGCCGCGAATCTGCTCTGCCGACTGCCCGAACCGCGAAAATTTCTCGATCGGCTGCCGGATCTTGTGAATCCGGGCGGAAAATTCGTTATTTCCACACCCGCCACCTGGATGAGCGAATACACTCCGGCAGAGAACATTCCACCGGGAAAAACGCTCGATTTCTTGAAAGAGCATCTCGCGGAAAGCTTTGAGTTTCAGGAAGTCAGTGAACTTCCCTTTTTCATCCGGGAACATCAGCGGAAGTTCCAGCTCAGTACCGCGCAAACCAGCTTGTGGATCCGGAAACCGTAGGCCGCGACCGGCCCCCTCGCCAACCTCTCTAGTTGACTCCGCCTTTCAACAGGGTACGGTCAGGGATTGTACAGGGTACACTCTGAGACTGTACCCTGTACAGTGAGGAATTTTCTAACTAAAACCAACATTCGCAGATGCAGTTCGCCGAACTCAAAGAGCTCCACAGTCTTCCTTTTTTCGATCTTTTGAAAAAAGCCCGCGCCGTTCACGAGGCCAATTGGCCGGAAAACGAGGTACAACTTTGCACCTTGCTCAGCATCAAAACGGGCGGCTGTTCGGAGGATTGTTCCTACTGTGCGCAATCAGCCCGCTACACGACTGAAGTGAAAGCGGAGCGCCTCATGGAGAAGTGCGATATCATGAAGCGGGCCGAAGCTGCCCGGGAAAACGGATCGACCCGTTTCTGCATGGGCGCTGCCTGGAAGGGCGTTCGTGACGGAACAAAGCGATTCGACGAAGTTCTCGATATCGTCCGCAGCGTGAGCGAACTGGGCATGGAGGTCTGCACAACGCTGGGTGAGCTCGGCGAAGTGGAAGCGAAAAAGCTGAAGGAAGCCGGTGTCACCGCTTACAATCACAATATCGATACCTCCCCTGAGAATTACGAGAACATCGTCTCGACTCACACCTTTCAGGATCGTCTCAATACGGTCCGCCACGTCCAGAACGCCGGCATGTCAGTTTGTTGCGGAGGAATCCTCGGGCTCGGCGAAACGGCTGATGACCGACTCAAAATGCTCGAAGTGATAAGCGAATTCAATCCGCAGCCCGAGAGTGTGCCGATCAACTCACTTGTCCCGATCCCGGGAACTCCGCTCGCCGAATCCGGTGGCGTCGACAATTTTGAAGTGATTCGGACCATCGCACTCGCCAGAATCGCGGTTCCCAAAGCAAAAGTCCGCCTCTCCGCCGGTCGCACCCGGATGTCCGATGAGACGCAGACGCTTTGCTTCTTCGCCGGAGCCAACTCGATTTTCTACGGAGACAAACTGCTCACCACTGCCAACCCGCAGTCCGAGGCCGATCTCGCCCTGATGGAAAAACTCGGTTTGAGCCCTCAAAAGCCCAATCCCGGTCTGAATTCACCTTCAGCCGAGAGCGATCGCCCTCTGGAACCAGCTCTGGTTTAAACCACTTCACATAACTTATCAGCCTGTCCACCAACGGTTTGAGTGGACGGGCCAGGCAAAGGCATTTCGGCACCCACCGAAAGTCTCATTTTTTGGTTTTCAGGGCGTAAAACCAGTCTAGTTTCCCAAAAAATACTATGGCAAAACACATCGATTTAATCGGAATAGGCTCTCCAGTCGTGGACTTGGTCGCTCGCGTGGAGGACTCCTTTGTCGAAACTTTGAAAGGCGGAAAAGGCGGCATGGTTCTGGTCGGAGCCGCCGAGCTGGAAGAACTCGTTTCCTCACTCGAAGATGAGGTCGAAGTCGCCCCGGGTGGTAGTGCCGGAAACACCGCATACGCCGCGGCCCGTCTCGGAACCAAAGTCTCTTTCATTGGAAAACTCGGCGATTGTGAAGCCGCCACCTTTTACAAAGATCGCTTCGAAGTGATCGGAGCAGACGTGACCCGTTTCAAAGTCGGCGACGTTCCCAATGCCCGCTGCCTTTCCATGGTCACCACCGATTCGCAAAGAACGATGCGGACCGATCTCGGCGCGGCGATGACTTTGACTCCCGAGGAAATTTCCGAAGAGGATTTTTCCGCAGCCCGTCACGTGCACATGGAAGGCTACCTCGCCTTCAACCGCGACCTGATGGTGAAAATTCTCAAGTGCGCCAAAGCAGCCGGTTGTACCACCAGTTTCGATCTCGCTTCTTTTGAGGTCGTAAAAGCATCCGAAGACGTGCTCGAAGAGTGGCTCGTCAACTACATCGACGTCGTTTTTGCGAACGAAGACGAAGCAAGTGCCTTTTTCCCTGACCACGGAAAAGACTACGAAGCGATGGCCCGGTCTTTTGCCAAGCTTTGTAACATCGCAGCGGTGAAACTTGGAAAAGAAGGATCACTCATCGCGGAAGGTGATGACCTCCACTTTATCGATCCCGTTACCGTCTCAGCCATCGATACCACCGGTGCCGGAGACTACTGGGCCGGCGGTTTCCTCAATGCCTGGCTTAACGGCAAACCCCTTCCCGAATGCGGCCGGGCCGGATCCATTCTTGGTGCCCACGTCGTACAAGTCATTGGTGCCACATTGGAAGAGGATACCTGGGCATCACTCAATTCGTCACAGCTTTAAGAATTACCCGAAAAACCATTCTTTAAACGATTGCTTGATTTGCGATTAATATGGTGTCGATTGATTAACTACAATTAAGCTTACAGAAAAATGGCTCAAGGATTTCAACTCGAAGGTAAGATTCATCTAATTAATGAGGTGCAGACATTTCCCAGTGGATTCTCAAAAAGAGAGTTCGTGGTGGAGACAATTGATGGTCAGTATCCTCAGATGGTCAAATTTGAGGCGGTGAAAGAAAAGACCGCATTTCTCGACGGTTTGAACACCGGAGATCAAGTCAACGTACACTTCGACATCCGCGGGAACGAGTATCAGGGCAAATACTATGTGAACCTGAACTGCTGGAAACTCGATCGTGTCGGCGCAGGTCAGGCACCACCAGCTGCGGGCGGTGGCGAACAGCCCTACCCCATGGAAGCACCTGCGGGATTTGACGAAAGTCAGGAAGATATCCCGTTCTAGAGCATACGCGTCCTTCGGGACGCGACTACCATCGCTCTAAGCCAGAAGGTCGGTCACGATCCTGGCATCGCTGTTAGTGATCAGGCTCTGATCGGTTCCGTTGCGTTTGAAAACCAACTCTCCGGGGTCTAATCCAAACAGATGTAGCAAGGTCGCGTGGTAATCGAAGTGATTGACCACATTTTCCTCGGCGCGATGACCAAATTCATCGGTGGAACCGTGGGTGTAGCCTTTTTTGAAGCCCCCGCCCGCGACCCACATCGAAAAGCCGTAGGTGTTGTGATCGCGCCCGACTTTTGATCGGTCGTTTTTGCCTCCGGCGCGATTCTGGATCACCGGGAGTCGCCCCATTTCTCCACCCCAGTGGACAACGGTGGTATCGAGCAGTCCGCGCTGCTTCAAATCGAGAACCAGAGCTGCTGCCGGTTGGTCCACATATTGACAGGCCTTCGGCAGATTTTTAGCCATGGTGTGGTGATGATCCCAGGTCTGATTCCCTGTGTAGATATTTACAAAACGAACCCCGCGCTCAATTAACCTCCGGGCAATCAAACAGCGCGAGCCAAACTCTTTGGTTTCCGGTTTATCGAGCCCATACATTTTGTGAGTCGCCTCGCTCTCCTGACTGAGATCCAACACATCTTTTGCCTCCGTCTGCATTCGGGCAGCCAACTCGAAACTCTGAATCCTGGCATCCAGTTCCGTTTCCCCCGGACGTTGTTCGTAATGCTTCCTGTTCATTTTCTCGACAAATGCGAGATACCGGTCCTGCGCCGGTCCCTTCAGCGACATCGGCGGATCCAGATTCAAAATCCGCGGTTCTTTCGGGCGGATCACAGTGCCCTGATAAAGCGACGGCAGCCAACCGTTCGTAAAATTGTCCACTCCTAAGACCGGCAATCCTCGAGGGTCGGTGAGAGCCACGTAGGCTGGTAGATTTTGGTTTTCAGAACCCAACCCGTAAGTCAGCCAGCTCCCCAGCGAAGGCCGCCCGCTGAGCGCGCTTCCATTGTTCAGCGCATTGATCGATTGACCGTGATTGTTCACCCCGGTGTGCATCGAGCGAATCATCGTAATCTCATCCGCAATCGATCCCATGTGAGGCACCAATTCACTGAAGTCCATCCCCGACTGACCGTACTTCGAAAATTTCCACGGCGTTTGCCAGACTTCTTTCGTCGCTCCCGCAGCGTCATCGAACTTCAGCTCACCGGGAAAGCTCTTTCCGTCCAGCTTATCCAGCGCCGGTTTAGGATCGAACAAATCGATATGACTCGGGCCGCCCTGCATCACCATCGAGATCATGGCACGGGCCTGGCCAAAGCCGTGCGGAGCTTTGGGAGTGGCATCGAAATGAGTCGCATTCCCCGTGAGCGCCGGGTGGCAAGCAGCCCTTCGTCCCGAAGTAGAGAAGCCAGCGCAATCGTTCCCGCCCCGTAACTGGATTGTAGAAATCTTCGTCGTGATCCTGTCATTTCTTAATCGATATAGAGAAATTCATTGGCACTCATCAGAGCGTGACAGAAAGCACCGAGAGCAAGCAGCTCCGGATCGGCATTTTCCTTTTCGGCCGGACCGGACGCCCGCTCGAACTTTGTGGGATTTTCCTGATAATATTTTGTCTGCGCTTCGATAAACGCTTCGCTGGACCGAACCTCATCCTCACTCGCCATTCGGGCGAAACAGAGTCGCCAGGCGAATTGAATTTTCGAATCAAGCGCCTCTCCAGCCCGCTCCGTCAAACGGGATGCAAAATGCCTCGCATGCTCACGCATCCCGGAATTATTCATCAACAGCAGGCTCTGTGGGCTCACGGTTGTCACGGGGCGCAACTCACAATTCGGATCAGTCATTCCGGGCGCATCGAATGCTGCCAGCATATCCAGAGGACGCGACCTGCGGACTTGTATATAGACACTGCGGCGATATTCCTCACCATCCAAAGGTATATATTTTCCGGTCTGACGCCCCGCTGAATCAGTAGTATCATTCCCGATCACAATACCACCTTCTTCAGTAGGCATCACCGGGACCGGAGGCCCGAACGGTTTGCGGTTCAACTTGCCCGATACCGCCAGCAACGCATCGCGCAAAATCTCAGCTTCGAGCCGCCGCGAATTCTGTCGACTCAGATAAAGGTTGTCCGGATCGAGTTCATCCCCCTTTTCAGATCGTCGCGACGTCTGCCGCCAGGTGGCACTGGTCAAAATGAGCCGGTGCAACTCCTTCAGACTCCATCCCGATTCCATAAGACGGGTCGCCAACCAATCCAGCAACTCGGGGTGACTGGGCGTTTCCCCCAGCACACCGAAATCGCCAACCGAAGCGACAATTCCCCGACCGAAGTGATGCATCCACACCCGGTTCACTATCACGCGGGCGAGGAAGGGGTGTTGACCGTCTGTAATCGATTCCGCATAGGCCAGTCGACGCCCCGTGGTGGGAACGGCCTCTGAAAACTCCGGCACCTCGATATTCCGCCACGACGCGAGAACGGAGAGATCACCCGGAGTCACTTTTTCCTTCGGAGATTCCGGATCACCCCGATGGAAGACATGTGAGGCCGCCACCGCTTTGGGTTCTTTTGGCAGTTCGACAAACGCATGCACAAACTGCTCAGCCGGTTTGGTATCGCGAACCGCTTTTGCCCGCGCCGCGATTTCTTTCAAGACTGCCGCATTCTTCGTCTTATAGGTGGAATCGTATAGATAAAGCCGGGAGGGGCTTAAATTGTTAATACTGGGATGAGCTGCGAGGAGTTTCTTCTGCTCCGGGGTGCGCTTTGCCTTTTCGGTATTATAGGCCGTCTTCAGATCCGGGCGAATCGACTCCTCCCGCTTGGCCAGTTCTTTCTCAAGCACTTCTGCGATAAACACTTTTTCTTTAGCCGCTCTCTCGGCATCAATCTTCTTCGCCTCGACCTCAATTCGCGCAGCTTCAGCGGCTTCCTCTTTGGTTTGCAGTGAAACCAGTCTCGATCTCGGAACCCGCCATTTCGGGACGTCAAAACCGGGGTCAAAAACCGATCTCAGCCGATAGTAATCAGCCTGACTGATCGGGTCGTAGCGATGGTTGTGACATTCCGCACACCCAATCGTCATTCCATAGAGCGTCGTGCTGATTATTTCCATCGTGTCGGAAACACAGGCATTACGCGTTTCTATATTATTGGTCGTCGCCGAACCGTCCGGCGCCATCCGGAGAAACCCCGTCGCCGAAATCAGCTCAGCGTATCGATTTTTATCCTGATCCGTCGCAGCATCAGGTCCGAGACCTTCCGCTAAAGCGATCTCGTCCCCGGCGATTTGTTCGCGGATAAACTCATCGTAGGGTTTGTCATTATTCAGCGAACGGATCACGTAGTCCCGATACCGCCAGGCATGAGGTCTGAGAAGGTCTTTTTCATTGTACCCATCTGAATCGGCATAACCGGCGATGTCGAGCCAATGCCTCGCCCAGCGCTCTCCATAGGCCGGAGAGGCCAGTAATTTTTCAATCAATGAGAGATAAGCGGCCTCTGAATCATATTTCTCCTGCTCGATAAAAGCCGTGACCTCATCAGTAGTGGGCGGCAGCCCCGTCAGGTCAAAACTGAGCCTGCGGATCAAAGTTTCGGGCCCGGCGGCCTCCGATTTTGTCAGTCCGACCTTCTTGAGTTTCCGGTAGATAAAAGCATCGATCGGATGATCGGCATGATTCGGAACTTCCGGGGCGGCGATCGGCTGTAACGACCACCATTTTTTCTCCTCCTCAGTGAAAAGATGCTCCGGCCCCAGTGACTCCGGTTCGGGGCGGGCCGTGGGAGCTCCGGCGGAAATCCAGTCTTCAATTAAAGCGATGTCATGATCGGAAAGGCGACTTTTTTCTTTCGGCATCTCACCGGACTTCAGGACCTCGAGCAAATGACTCTTCGCGGCGTCCCCCGGAACGATTGCGGGACCGGAATCTCCGCCTTTGGTCAAAAACCGACGCAGGCGGACATCCAGACCAGCCTCAATTTCTCCCGCTTCACCATGGCAGTGAAAACAGTGCTCTTTCAAAATCGGCCGAATATCCTTTTCGAAGAAAAGACCTTCAGCCCACAGATAACCCGGGGAAATTACCAGAAACAAGATCCCCGGAAGCCAGTTCCGTTCCGTAAAAAAGCGATTCATCGAGACGAGTCACCCTAGAAGCCCGAAATTACGCCTGCAAGGTAACCAATCGAGGATCACGCGTCTAGGAAGGAGATTCCCTTTGGGCCGTCGGGCTAACCGCTTTGCGATAAAGAGACGGAGTCATCTTGTGGATTTCCCGGAACTGCCGGTTGAAGTTCGATTGGCTGGCAAAGCCGATGTCGAGAGCGATCGCTGAAATCGGATCATCAGTCTCCATGAGCCGTCTCGCCGCCTTGCCAACCCGTATCACCTGGAGGTAAGCCTGAAAATTCATCCCGGTGTGTTGATGGAAAAAGCGGCTTACCGACTGGGGATGAAGCGCCGCCACTCTCGCCATCTCCTCAAGAGTGACCGGCTCGCCCCGGTCCACCTGTTGATCGATGAAAGCAATCATCCGTCCCAGTCGATCCACCGACTTTTCCGAAACCTGATTGTGATAACCCAGCGAAGCCAATGAGCGACTTTCTCTGTCTTCGGAAAGAACGAGGAGGATTTCGAGCAGCAACAGAGCGCGCTTCGCTTCATTCTGATCAGCGAACAGCTGGTTGATGAGCGAGGTCACCTTCCCGGATATGCCGCTGGAAAACACCAAACCGGGAGCCGCCCGCGTCTGCAAATCCCCGATTCGCCGGAACTCGGGCATCAAATAGAAATCTTTCCCAAACAGGCCCGGGGAAAATTGGATCACTTTGGCGCGCGACCGGCCCACCCGGTCACTCTCGTATTGGTGCGGCAACCCGGAGCCGATCAGGACGAGATCCCCCGCTTCGAAACGCTCCAGTGAATCCCCGATGAGTCGTTTTCCGCTGTTTTCCACAATCCTGGTCAGCTCAAGCTCGGGATGCTTGTGATAATCATTGTGAAACTCCGGCAAGTCGAGATCCAGACAGGTAAATGACTGGTTGGGAGACGGAACCACGGATTCTACTGACGGCCGCATAAACTTAAAATCGCATAACAAACGGAGAAATCTTAAAAAATTGTGAAGATAGAGCTACATCTAGTTTGTGTGCTTCTTGTTCAAACTCAGGAAAACCTTAAAGTGATCTCATGGCTAGACTGACCTTCATTACCGAATCAGGAGACAACGTCGTCGCTGACGATGCATTTGGAACCCTCATGGAAGTGGCACGGGACCACGAAGTTGAGGGAATTGACGGGGCTTGCGGCGGCGTTTGTTCCTGTGCGACCTGCCATGTCAAAGTCCACCCCGACTGGCTCGCCAAAGTCGGACCCGCTACCGAAGTGGAGCAGGAATTGCTCGATCTCGAGGACGAAACCGACAATCGCTCCCGTTTGAGCTGTCAGATCGAAGTGACTGAGGAGCTGGACGGTCTCGTTGTCGAAGTCGTAACGCTCTAAATTTAACGCTTCACGCCTCCCAGCCATGGATAAATGCCCTTTTCACGACGCCTTCGCCGAACATCGCAAGCAGGGTGACGCGATACCTATCACCTTCGATGATGAGGAAATCACTATGATCCTCGGCTTCAAAGCGGTCCGCTCCGCTGCTCGCGATTTTGGCAGCTTCAGCTCGGATGCCCCTTTTCGAGTTCCCATTCCATCGGAAGAGGATGTCAGAACGGTTCGGCAGCTTCCCATCGAGCTCGACCCGCCTAAACACAAAACCTACCGGGCACTTGTCGAGCCCTTCTTCCGCCGCCCCCTTGCGCCCGAATATGCTGAAAAAGTGAGCGACTTGATCGAAGAACTCCTTCTCGATGCTTCCGGCAAAGAAAATATAGAGATCGTGCGCGACTTTGCTCTACCGCTACAATCCCGCGCCCTCACCTATCTATTTAATGTCGATGAGTCAGAAGCTGAAATATGGACCGGCTGGGGAATTCATGTTTTTCGCGATGGTAAAGCTGATGCCAAAGACGACTTTTCACTGGAAGACTACATCAACCGGAAATTCGATGAAGCAGAGGCATCGCCGGAACAGCCCGATTTTTTCTCAACGCTGGCTTATGCAGAAATCGAAGGTGAAAGACTTACCAGAGACGAAATGGTGGGGTTTGCCAACCTCGCCTTTGCCGGCGGTCGCGATACAATCATCCAATCGGTGAGTTCGGTCTTTGCTCTATTCGGCATGCAACCGGAGTTACTCAACAAAATCCGGTCGGACTCATCGCTAATCAACACGGCTACAGAGGAGTTTTTCCGAATGGTCACTCCCCTGACTCATATCGGAAGAGTGAATACCGAAAACCGCGAAGTTCACGGTGTAGAAACCAAACAGGACCAGCGAATTTCGCTGTGTTGGGCTTCAGCCAACTATGATGAAACCGTTTTTAAAGACGCAGACACGTTTTGCCCCGACCGGAAACCGAACCCCCACATCGCCTTCGGAAACGGAGCCCATACCTGCGCCGGAGCTCACCATGCGAGACTCATCATGAGGACTCTACTCCGCCTTATTGCCGACCTTAATATAGATATCAAACTGATAGATTTGACCGAAAATATAGAAAAACAGAACGACTATGAACGGCGAACCGGATTCGAAAGCCTCATCGTAAAGCTCAACCGAACCACCACAAGCTCATGAGTATCGAAGCTGCTGTTTCTGATGGAAAAGGAGGGTTCAACCTCCGCCAAATCCAGGTCGGCAAACCCGGCCCGGATGAAGTGAAAGTCGATATCAAAGCTTCCGGCATTTGCCATACCGACTGGGATTCCTTATCCTGGGGCTTCCCCGCCGTTCTTGGTCATGAAGGCGCCGGCATTGTCAGCGAAGTCGGAGAGAGGGTTCAGCACATAAAGCCCGGCGATCACGTGGTTTTAAACTGGGCAATCCCCTGTCACACCTGTTTCGCCTGTCAGCACGGCCACACCAATATCTGCGAAGTTAATTCACCAGTCACCGGCAGTTCCCCCGAAAACGGACATGCCCATCCCGAAGCAACCTTGTTCGAAGGAAACCCGATCCGCCGCTCTTTTCATCTCGGCACTCTGTCGAAGCAAACCGTAGTCCGCTCTGAAGCCGTGGTTCCCATACCGGAGTCAATACCTCTGACCTCAGCCTGCTTGATGGGTTGCGGAGTTATGACTGGCTATGGGTCCGTGGTTCACGCCGCTAAGGTCTCGGCCGGTAGCTCTGTTGTCGTGATCGGCACGGGGGGCGTCGGCCTGAATGTCATCCAGGCCGCTAAGCTGTCCGGCGCAGCGGAAATTATTGCCGTCGACGTGAGGCAAAGCCGGCTCGATATGGCTATGGAATTTGGGGCAACCTATCCCCTGCTCGCTTCCCCCGATGATGTCGGCCTCCTGCAAGCTGCGGAACAGATCATAGAGCATTGCTCAGGTCGTGGTGCCGACTACGCTTTCGAATGCACAGGAATCCCGGCACTGGGTGCCGCACCGCTTGCCGTGATTCGCAATGCCGGGACGGCGGTTCAAGTCTCCGGGATCGAACAAACCATAGAGATCGATATGAACTTATTCGAATGGGACAAAATCTATACCAATCCGCTATACGGAAAAGCCAACCCTCAATTCGATTTCCCGAAACTGATCGCCCTCTATCAACAGCAGAAGCTGAAACTCGACGAGCTGGTGACACGGACTTATCCGTTAGCGTCCCTTTCCGAAGCATTTGACGACATGTTATCTGGAAAAAACGCCAAAGGGGTCATCGTCTTTGACTAATTTTTCTCCAAAACGGCGAACGCTGAGGAGGTAGGTCTAGAGCCGGGGTGAATGTCTCTTAAATAAAACCGCCGCCACCACTAACAGTCCGATGATGGTGAACGCCACCATTTTAAAATCGTCAAAGGGCCACTCATCATGACCGGGGTGGCCGGGATGAGCGTAGAGTGAGTTTCCAAATAAAGCGAATGCCGTGAGCGTGGTCAGTACTTTAGTCTTTTTCATGGTTGATGTATTTATAGTTATAACTTTCGAAAATTTGTATTCAGCAACGGGATTGATCGCTTCAAAGTCGCTCGAAGATTCTTGAGGAGTCGTCGCAGAATGAGATTATCCGGAGCGACAACGCGCATTACCGCCAGCTCTGAATCCAAGATCGTTACGCCCCCGAGGTATTCCGCAGTGGGGTCCTCCACCATCGCGACACATTCAGCCAGAACTTCGTCAGGATTCTTTCCCGCGATCCAGATTGAGGCGTAATGACAGGTTTTCCATCCCGGCACCGAGAGTGGCCAATGCCCCGCTGATGGTTCAAGAAAACACCGTTCTTTAACCAACAATTCGCGGCGGTGGTAGATCTCAATTGAAGAATCCAGCTTACGAAATTCCTGATTCTCGCCGTGAGCGATCCGCCCCGGCGTCAGGTTTTCGACGAAGACCATTTGCGACTCGTCTTCCAGATTGATAATAGTTCGCTGCTTAACCGACGATCCCCGCTGAGGAATCACAGTCTCCGGCCAATAGTCCAGCCACGCCCCCTGACCCACATTAAACGACTGGGTCAGCTCAGCCTGCCCGTCCGGCATCGTATGGAACCGGCACGCACTGGGAGAGGTTAGCGCTACCTTCGCCTTTTCCTGTATATCAATCGACATTGCCAACTCGTCACGGGCAAATAGTCCCGCCGTCGGGTTCACGATTTGCAGGCACAGGACGGGGTCCTCCCAATAGGCCTTTCCGAGATGACAGAGCCCGCCCGCTTTCCGTCGGGACAGCACCGTCCTTTTCCGTTCCTCATCATAACGAAATTCGATACTGACTTCACTCTGCAGACTGCCTACCATCACGCCACATCGGAAAACAAGACCTCTTTATCAAACCATTCGAAAAGAGCATCCATCTCTATTCCCGCCTTCAAATCTGTCATCAGAAATCTGCGATCTCCCCGCTTTGCCTGGCAGTCGATTTTCATCTGCTCGACATCGGCCTCGACATAGGGCGCAAGCACGACTTTATTCACAATCAGTAAATCCGAAGTCGAAATGGCAGGACCACCTTTTCTGGGAATATCATCCCCTTCGGTCACATCAATAACGTAGATAAAGACATCAGCCAGTTCCGGTGAAAAAACGGCCGTCAAGTTATCACCACCACTCTCGATGAGAATCAGCTCCAATCCCGGGAATCTTGATTCCATCTCTTCGACAGCGTCGAGGTTCATCGAAATATCATCCCGGATCGCGGTATGGGGACAACCACCAGTCTCAACGCCCAGAATTCTCTCCTCCGGTAAGGCACCATGCCGAATCAGCATTTTGGCGTCTTCTTTGGTATAGATGTCATTTGTGATAACTGCCATGTTCCGCTCCTTGCCGTAGCGTTCACAAAGTTTTAGACAGAGGCTCGATTTCCCCGAGCCAACCGGCCCGCCGATACCTACCCTGATCGCAGATTTTCTGTTAGAAGTCATTTATGATAGAAACATTCGGGCGGGAGCCCTTTCATGCCGGGCTGCCGCGATATCCCAAACCGGGTTAAAACTGCCCAACTCTTCTTCCGGTAAATCAATCGCCTCGTCGATAGTCGGCTGAATCGCCATCAAAGCCGAGTGGAGTAGTTTTTGAGTGGACCGGGGTCCCACCGGTAACAATTTCAGCGAAGCCTGAATCAGGGCGGAATAGGCCTGATAAGCCGTTGATACCAACACCGCTTTGACCGGAATATGAACCTGAGCACCTATCACTCCCATCACCACCGGACTTTGGTATCGGGTTAAATGAAGGCCCCCCGCGCTCCCCCAGGTCTTTTCGAACCAACGATATTGCTGTCGACCGATAGCACTGGTTGCCTCCCTGATTTGCCGACTCGGCCGTAACGCCCACGAGAGTTGGTCCAGGCGGTGCAACTCACTCTCGAGTCCATCCATCATCGCCGCGTGCGATTTTGAAACCAAAGGGAAGTCGATCATTTTAAGCGAATGAGCCACATCGCGGTGAAGAAACTCATCAAAAGTATTCAGATCGTGAACCATGCCCATTTGAATCATCCCCTCGAGCCCAAAGGAGTGAGCATAGGCTCCAATCGGGAGGGCACTGTCCGACAGGTGTAACAAAGTAGTTACCCAGCTCAGCTCACCCCGTCCGCTCTCGATATCACGGCTCATAACTCAGTGCTGGTGACTATGCATTTTACATTTGAATACCTCTTCGCGATAGAGATATGGGATACCAATCCGATCAAGCGACTTGGCGAGTGTCTTCACGGGTTCAAGAAGAATCTCGGTATCTCTAACTTCCACCGGCAAATGCTGGTTACCGAGATACCACCCGATTTTTGCCGCCATTTCAGGCCGCTCCGGCAGCGGAATCACGAGGACCCTTTCTTTATTTTGAGACACTTGAAAGGCCCGCTCTGCTTTTGCGCTGTAGAGATAGGCACCGTCCCCCACCGGGGATTCCAGATCGACTGCCAACTCAGTTCCATCATTGGCGATGGCCCGCCACCGGCGTTTGTACAAAGTGTGACGATCCACCCGCACGGGAACCGCGTCTCCGACCTCGTCCGTCGTTCTTTGAATCAGCACTGTCATTGCTAGAAAAGAAAATACCTCTGAGCTAGCGGAACCTCATCGAGGGGATCGCACTGCAGGATATCGCCATCCGCTTTGACGATATAAGTTTCTGGATCAATCTCCATCACCGGACAACTCCCGTTGAACAACAAGTCTGATTTTGTTACCGACCGGGTATTGGAAATCGGTACCAGTCGCTTACTAACGTCTAATTCCAAAGCGATACCGTGAGCCAGTGAGGCACTACTGACAAAGCTTATCGAAGTCTGATGCTTCGCTTTGCCATGGGCCGCAAACTGAGGACGATAAAACGTGGGCTGAGGCGTCGGAATCGATGCATTCGGATCACCCATATTTGCTACCGCGATCATTCCACCCTTCATTATGATCTCGGGCTTCACCCCGAATAACATCGGTTTCCAGAGAACAATGTCGGCCAGCTTTCCAACCATCAGCGAACCGACCTCTCCAGCCATCCCGTGAGTGATCGCCGGATTAATCGTGTATTTTGACAAGTAGCGAAGTGCCCGAAAATTGTCTGCAGCGGGGTGACTGTCATCTTTTAAAGCCCCGAATTGCTGCTTCATCTTATGAGCCGTTTGCCAGGTTCGGATGATAACTTCACCAACCCGGCCCATTGCCTGACTGTCGGAAGCGATCATTGAAATAGCCCCCCTGTCGTGAAGGATATCTTCAGCAGCTATCGTTTGCGGACGGATTCTGGACTCCGCAAACGCCACGTCTTCCGGGATCTTTGAATCAAGGTGATGACATACCATTAACATATCGAGATGTTCATCGATGGTATTCACCGTAAAAGGCCGGGTCGGATTCGTCGACGACGGCAGGACATTCGAGTGCGCACACACCTTCAGGATATCAGGAGCGTGCCCCCCACCGGCACCTTCGGAGTGATAGGTATGAATGGTCCGTCCATTAATAGCAGAAAGGGTATCTTCAACGAAACCGGACTCGTTAAGTGTATCAGTATGGATCGCCACCTGAATGTCCATTTGATCTGCCACCGATAAACAGGAGTCAATCGCGGCCGGAGTGGTCCCCCAGTCTTCGTGTAGTTTCAGCCCAATTGCTCCCGCCAGAACCTGCTCACGAAGAGGCTCCTGCGTCGCGCAGTTACCCTTTCCCAAAAAACCCAGATTCACCGGGTATTCATCCGCAGCTTCCAGCATGCGATGAATATTCCATTTCCCCGGCGTGCAGGTCGTCGCATTGGTTCCTGTCGCCGGTCCGGTGCCACCGCCCAACATCGTAGTCACTCCGCTCGCGATCGCCTCGTCAATCTGCTGGGGACAAATGAAATGAATATGCGAATCCACGCCACCCGCGGTCACGATTTGGCCTTCACCGGCGATCACCTCAGTTGCCGCGCCGATAATCATCGAATCAAGCTTGCCCGTCACTGGATGAGGGATCACCGAACCGATACCGTTTTGAATACCGGGATTCCCGGCGTGGCCAATACCGACGATACGGCCTTCCCGAATACCGATATCCCCCCGGACAATGCCGATTTCCGGATCGAGTATCAAAGCATTTGTGATCACGACATCCAAAGACTCAGCGTCCAGAGCGGTAGAGGACTGCCCCATCCCATCGCGAATCACTTTTCCGCCGCCAAATTTGACTTCGTTTCCATACCCGCCGGATTCGGCGATCAAATCCCGCTCGACCTCGATCAATAGATTGGTGTCACCGAGGCGGACTTGATCCCCCACCGTAGGTCCATAAGTTTCAGCGTATTGCTGTCTGGGTATTTCGAGACTCATTTTGCTGCTTGATCGATCGGACCGTTTATTTTTCCGTTAAAACCCCACACCTCCCGAGCACCGCCTAACGCTACCAAATCGACTTCACGCTCGTCTCCGGGCTCAAACCGGATTGCGGTTCCTGCCGGTATATTCAAACGAAATCCGCAAGCTCCGTCCCGATCGAACTTGAGACAGGAATTCACTTCGTAAAAATGATAGTGACTGCCGACCTGAATCGGACGGTCCCCGATATTGGCCACCACGATCGTTTTGCATTCCAATCCCTCGTTGGCGATTAAAGGCGGCGCCCCGGCCTTGGTGATAATTTCTCCGGGAATCATTGTATAGGTTGGTGAACGGTTACCAGTTTTGTACCATCGGGAAAAGTCGCCTCTGCCTGAACTTCGTGTATCATCTCAGCAACCCCTTCCATGACATCGTCGCGGGTCAAAATCCGGGTTCCCTCGTCCATTAGCTGAGCGACGGTTTTGCCATCCCGCGCCCCTTCAAATATTTCGTAAGTTATGATCGCGATCGCCTCGGGATAGTTCAACTTGAGCCCCCGTTTCTGCCTCCGGCGGGCCAGATCAGCCGCCACAACAACCATCAACTTCTCCTGCTCTCTGGGTGAAAGGTGCATAGCAAATCAAACGGAAAGGTATTGGGAAATCACTTCATCGGAAAGCTCGTCAATTCCGCCTTTCTGAACAATCGAACCACGTTCCATAATATAGAACTTATCAGAAACGGATTTCGCGAAATCAATATACTGCTCCACTAATAAAATACTCATTTTATGCTTTTCCTTGAGGTAAAGAATGGCGTCTTCAATTTGGTCAATAATCGAAGGCTGAATCCCTTCGGTGGGTTCATCCAGCAGCAGTAGCCGTGGATTCGTGAGCAGGGCGCGCCCAATCGCCAACTGTTGCTGCTGACCGCCGGACAAAACACCGCCTTTCCGACTCTTCATTTCCTTGAGAACCGGAAATAACTCATAAACTTCATCAAGGCGCTCCCAACCGGATTTCCCCTGAACACTCAGACTCACTTTGAGGTTTTCCCACACCGTGAGGTTCGAAAAGATATCCCTCCCCTGAGGCACATAGGCGATTCCCCCCCGGGCGCGTTTTTCCGTAGATAGACCGGTAATTCCGTGTCCCTCAAAATCGATGTCCCCACAGTTACACTTTACGATCCCCATGATCGATTTCAGAGTCGTCGTCTTCCCGACTCCGTTTCGTCCTAAAAGTGACACCACTTCATTTGCCGGAACTTCCAATTCCACTCCCCGCAAGATCAAAGACTGATCATACGAGGCATCCATTCCCTTGATCGATAGAATTGGACCGCTTTCCTTTGTTGAGCTGAGATCTGTCATAGTAGTTAAATCAAGCACCTAGTCATGCTTCGAACGGCCGAGATAAACCTCCTTCACAGTCGGGTCGCTGGCGACATCAGAAAACGAACCCTCCTTCAGAACGTGACCGCGATGGAGCACAGTGACCCTCTCTGCGATCTGGCGAACAAACACCATGTCATGCTCGACGACCATAATGCTCTGCTCGCCCTTCAAGCTGATTAAAAGTTCCGCCGTCCGATCGGTTTCTTCGTCACTCATTCCGGCAGCCGGTTCGTCGATCAACAGAATCCTCGGTTTCTGAGCGAGCAGCATCCCGATTTCCAGCCACTGTTTCTGCCCGTGGGAGAGACTGCCCGCCATATCGTCGCGCTTTTCGTCGAGCCGGGTTAATTCCATCACCGCTTCGATTTCCTCTTTGTCCTCTTTGGTTTCCCGGTAGAACAGTGAGGGGAAAACGCCTCGATTTCGATTCAGTGACAATACAAAATTATCGTAAACCGAATGGTGATTGTAAACACTGGGAGTTTGAAACTTTCTTGCGATACCGAGTCGGTTAATTTCATACTCCTCCAGTTTTGTCAGATCTATATCATGACCATCTGCCTGGTGGTAGGTGAGAGTACCCTCGTCCGGTCGGGTCCGCCCCGTAATCAAATCCATAAAGGTACTCTTACCGGCTCCGTTGGGTCCGATAATTGTCCGTAACTCCCCCTCCCCGAGGTAGAAATTCAAATCGTTGATCGCTTTGAACCCGTCAAACGACTTCGTAACGGATTCAACCGATAACACCAGATCGGTGTCGCGATATAGTGGAGCATGTGTATCCATATCGTTGCAAATCAGGCAGCAGCTTCTTCAGGCTCAGTTATTCCGGCGCCCTTGCGACGCTGCCACAAATCTTTACCTTGAGCCCAGAGCCCTACGATCCCGTTCGGCATAAACAAAACGACAAATACGAACAAGCACCCCAGAATAATCAACCAGGTATCGGGGTAAGCTTTTGTGCTCCAGCTTTTCAACAAATTGACCAGAACCGCTCCTATAATCGGACCGATTTTTGTGCCTCGTCCCCCTACCGCAACCCAGACTACAATATCGAGCCCTTTGGTCGGCCACATCTCCCCCGGATTAATGATCCCGGACTGAGGAACATACAAGGCGCCAGCCATACCGGCAATCATCGCACTGAGCACAAAGATAAAGACCTTAAAATGCGTTGTGGAATACCCGGAGAATCTGACCCGGTTCTCTGAATCCCGAATCGCTTTCTGCACCTTTCCGAATTTGGTCTGCAACATCCAGGCAATCAGCCAATACACCGCCAGCAACATAAAGCCCGAGGCGAGAAAGAGACCCCGCGCGGTTCCTTCCGATCGAATATCCGCACCGAAAATGTATTTGAAGTCGGTGAACCCGTTATTCCCTCCAAAGGTAAAATCATTCCGGAAAAACAGCAGAGCCGCGGCATAGGTCAATGCCTGAGTCAAAATCGAAAAGTACACGCCCTTAATCCGGGAACGGAAAGCAAGGAGTCCGAATACAAAAGCGACAATCCCCGGAACCAGAAACACCGCCAGCACCGCGACGACCGGACTGTAAAAAGGTTTCCAATGAAGAGGTAATTCATTATACCCGAGAAAGACCATGAAGTCAGGAAGCGTACTTTTATAGGCACCCAGCTCACCAATCATCAACATCAGATACATCCCGAAGGCATAACCGCCCAGAGCAAAGAACAGGCAATGCCCCAGACATAGCAAACCGGTATAACCCCAAAGCATATTCAAGCTCATCGCAAGAATTGCATAGCACAGGTATTTTCCCCAGACGCTGAGCTGGAAAGAAGATACATGAAACGCACTCCCGTCAGGCACAAGGCCGTTGAGCAGCGGCATCAGGAGAACAAAGAAGAGAATCAATCCCAGGGTTAACCCTTCAGATTTGCTGTCGATTGGAAAAAACCGCTTCATATTTTAATCATCAAGGCTCCGGCTGCGGGACGGAAAGAGACCGCCCGGCCTGAATTGGAGAAAAAGAATAATGGCAAATAGAACTGAAATTTTGCCCATCACCGGCCCCAGAACCGGCTGCAGTGACTGGTCTATCATCCCGATACCGAGAGATGATATCGCCGACCCGAAGAGGTTCGCAACGCCACCTACTACTACTACCATAAAACTATCGACAATATAGGTCTGCCCCATCGAGGGCCCCACATTACCGATCTGGGAAATAAAGGCCCCGGCCAATCCGGCAAGCCCTGAACCGAAGGCAAAGGTTAGCATATTGACCCGCGCCGAAGGAACTCCCAAATTTGACGCCATCTGCCGGTTCAAGGTCGTCGCCCTGACATGCAACCCCCACTTCGTTCGGTTTAAGAGCAGATAGGTGAGAACCACGACAAACAGGGCGAAAAAGATCAGGAACATCCGGCTGTAGGACATCGAAACGCCACCCGCACTGAAGCTTCCGGACAACCACTCCGGAGAGGACACCGACACATTCGCGGCTCCGAATTGAAGTCTGAAAATCTGCTGAAGGATCATCGATACCCCCCAGGTTGCGAGCAAAGACTCCAGAGGCCGCGAGTAGAGAAACTGGACCAGCCCTCTTTCCAGCGCAGCACCAGCCAGTGCCGCTATGAGAAAAGCAAAAGGAAGCGAAATAATGAAATACCATTCGTAGCCCGTTGATCCGACTCCGAACTGGTTGGCAAAAAAGTTTTGAATGATATAGACCGTGTATCCCCCTATCGCTATAAATTCACCATGGGCCATATTGATCACACCCATCTGTCCAAAGGTGATCGCAAGCCCGTAGGATACCAGTAACAGCACGGACCCCAGGCTCAGTCCCCGGAAAAGAGTCCCCACTTTTTCAACGATGGCCTGATGGCTGTTAATCATCATCAAAGCGTTTTTCGCCTCAACCATCAATTTTCGATTCGCCTCTTCATCAGCAGCAGATTCTTCGATTAGAGCTTCCAGAAAACCTTTGGCGGGAAGCGATTTCATTTTGCCGAGCCCCTTCACGGCCCTCATCTTTTCCTCCAACGACCCGACTTTCAGCTCCGTGATATAGATACCTTCCTGAAACGCTTTGATCACACTCTTCTCCGTCTGCTGAGGGAGACGCTTGCGGAGTTCCGGAAGATAATCGGCATTCTGGCTCAACCCGAGCTTCTCCGCCGCAGCAATTTTCTTTGAACGGTTAGGTGAATTTAGATCAAGCAGATCCACCAAACGCTTCAGGTCCCGCCTTAGACCGCGACTGGCGCGGGCTACTGACAACTCACCGGTGGGATTTACGGCCTCCCCAGTCAACAAGTCCGAATAGTCGTTTACCTCTTTGATTAATACCTGGGTCTGACCATCCGCTGTGGACATCAGAAAAATATTACCGGATCGAAAAGCACTATAGAAAGCATTGATTACCGGATCACTTTCGTCGGCCAGTGCTTCGAGCGCTGCCTCCTGCCCCACCGAGTCACCATTAACGATATCCACCAGAAGGCTTCTCGCGTTTTTTTCATCGCCCCTTGCATCAGGAATCACAAAGAACAAACTGGCGAAGACCAGAATGAAAACCGGGCAAAGTGTCGTGTAAGTTTTCAAAAGTTGTTATTTAGCAGTCCCTCTAGTTAAGCTACTTGTAGAGCATTACCCATGCCAATACAGCAGACACACCCCAATAGTTTTTTGTGTCGGATAAAGAAAAATCCCCTAACCCGATATGAAGACGGGTTAGGGGATAACTATTAACCAAGAGAATTAGGTATCAGAGATTACTTAGGCATAAAGGTTCCTTTCAAAAACGGCTCCCCAACCACATCATCAAATGACTTAATGATACTGAATTGGCCAGTCTCCAGAGTCTCGCCAATATAGACCGTTTTCGTCAGGTGATGATTTTCCTGGCTCGTGACCGTTCCACCGGGACCATCAAAGCTGATTCCCGATTTCAAAGCTGCCATTACCTTTTCAGGATCAAATGACTCAGCTTTTTCGACTGCCGCCTTCCAAAGATAGACTCCGTTGTAGGAAAGAACCATCGGTGAGCAAGTCACACGATCATCTTTCACAACACCGGTCACTTCAGTTTTTGACAACCATTCCTGGAAGCCATCAATGAACTTTTTATTAGCCGGAGTGTCTATCGACATAAAATAGGTCCAACAACCGAGGTGCCCAATCAGATCCTTAGCTGGCAAAGAACGGAATTCGTCCTCTGACAAGGAAAATGATACCACGGGACAGTCTTCTGAAGTCAGGCCGGAAGCAGCAAACTCTTTGAAGAAAGGGACGTTAGCATCACCATTGATTGTGTTAATGACACAGGCATCGCCCGAAGCGGAGAACGCTTTGATTTCAGCGACGATCTGTTGGAAATCACTGTGACCAAACGGGGTATAGTTACCCGCCGAAATCACATTTCCTTCAGCATCTTCACGCAAACCACCACCAATGCTCTCAACTGGAACACCTTTTGATTTCAGGTATTCGAAAAGAACCAGGTTAGTCGTTTGTGGATAAACATAATCAGTTCCAATCAGGTAGAACTTTTTATAACCCTCTTCAAGAAGGTAGTCTACTGCAGGAATGGCCTGCTGATTAACTGCTTCCGCTGTATAGAAGATGTTTGGAGACATTTCCTCACCCTCGTATTGAACGGGGTAGAAGAGCAGTCCCTTATACTTCTCGTATACTGGAAGAACCGATTTCCGTGAAACCGATGTCCAACACCCGAAGGTGACGGCCGTTTTATCCTGCACCAAAAGCTGTTCAGCTTTCTCAGCAAAAAGGGGCCAGTCAGACGCACCGTCAACAACGACAGGTTCGATCTTCTTCCCGAGCACCCCGCCGGCTTCGTTGATTTCGTCGAAGGTGAATAACAGGACATCACGAAGTGATGTCTCTGAAATCGCCATCGTACCACTCAGTGAGTGAAGCACGCCAACTTTGACGGTGTCTTCTTCACCAAACGAAACGCTTCCCGAAATCGCTAAGCAGGCTGCGCCTATCACAAGACTACGCATCTTGCTGGCTGCGATTGTGAATAATTTCATAATATCGAATTGATATCTTTCCCCGAAAACAGTCTCAGATTAGAAGTCAAGACCGATCCCGAAGTTCGTTACTACGAAATCTTCTTCGGGATTGTTAATCGTCACATCGTTGTCGGTGTGATAGTAAGTTGCGCCGGCATTGAAAGCCCAGCTACCACCGAGTGTGCAGTCCATAAACTTCAAAGGAACACTGGCAGTAAGACCAACTGATGCATAGCCGAAACCGGTTTCAGCTCCAGCACCGTGAAAGTCGTCGGTAGCAAAAAGACCAACTCCAACCGGGATACCGAATGAAACACAACCGACGTCGAAACCATACTCACCACCAACAACAATAACAGTTCCTTCATCACCACCGGATGCTCCTACGTCGAGACGGTTGTGAACCGTGATGCTTGGGCTGAGAAAAACGTCAAACCCGATACCGATGTCCAGAATTTCTTCTGTACCACCGCCGTAGTACCACTGCTGATAGGTTGTTGATAATTCAACGATACCGAATGAGTAGGCAAGACCACCCCAGACATCAACTTCCTGAAGCTGTCCACCGATCGGACTGGTTCCTTTATCATTCATATCCCACCAGGTTCCGATGTTAGCAGACAACTTGTCAGTGATTTGGAAGTTGAGACCAAAGGCCGGGTTGAACCCGTAGTCTCCACTGCGACCGCCATCACCCCAAACGTCGTTACCGTATGAGATAAAGTGTGAATAAGCATCCAGCGAGAGAAAGCCTGTCACCTCTTTTTCGGGGCAACATTCAACCGGACACTTATCCTCGGTCGGAGCGCAATATTCACCCGCCATTGTGAATGAGCATCCCATCGCGATGGAAGCAATTAACTTGAAACAATTTTTCATCTATTCTTTTATTTTTTGGTTTTATCAGCCAACCGAATCATCCGGCCGACCATGCGCTCCGACAAAGCAGTTTGTGTGCCATTGAAGATGAGCGACTTACAATAACCAAAGAGCAATGTTTATGCCATTGTTAGGAAAAAATAATCCATTGAACACTAGCGCTTTACAAAAAATCGAAAGCAAAAAACCTGACAAAACCTCCCGGATTTCCGCCCGAAATCGACGGCTTTTCGAGAGAAAAATCCAATTCGTGAGATGAAAAAATGGTTGAAAACCGATTTTGGATTCAAGAAATTCATCCCGAATCGCGTATTTTTAGAGTCAGTTGGGGGTGTCACCACTCCCGGACCCGTTATTGATTGGTGCGGTCGATTCGTTCCACCAGTTCTGCGAGGCGCTCGTCGTTCATCAGCAGATATTCCTGCTGCTCCCGGTAGGCCTGCCCACGATCATTGACCGCTTTTTTAAATCCGGGATCATCTTTTACCGCCTGCATCGCTTTCTGTCTCCTGGCGCGAAGCTCCTCGTCGGTGACAAAAAGCCCGGGGTAGTCAGCCTCCAGCTTTGCCTGCGCGATCCGGGCCTGCTCGGCCAGTGCCAGGTATTGGGGATCTGCCTCGAACTTATTGCGCAATCGCTTCAGCTCAGCCTCTTTGCGACTGCGGGGCCATTCCGCAACCTCCGGTTTCTGACCGATCAGAAAAGCTTCGATCGCACGAGTGGCACGGTGAGTTGCAAAAAGGGTCTCTTTATATACCGGGTCGGTCTCATGAAGTCGACGCCGCTCTTTGTCTATCGCTTTGCGGAATTCCTTATGAGAACGATTCGCTTCGGGAAAGAGATTTTTTTCCGGGCATCAAGCTCTTCGATGCGACGAACCAGAGCTCGATAACTTTCGTCGCTTTGGTAAAGTCGCTCATGGGCGTTGCCCTTTTCGATTTTAAATTCCTCTTCGAGCGTTCTTTTCACCGGGAATTTACCGATCGCCGAAGCGAGCTGTTTCCGACCAGACTCTGCCACCTCGCCATTCTTCGCCGCCGCTGTGAACACCTCGAAGTTGTCGAAGGCTGCCGGATGTTCGTCGACCTGAATCGCCAGATACTGTCGGGTTCGATCGACAATCGGATGCTTCGCATGGGCAACGTGATCGCGATCCAGATGGGCGACCACTTCGTCCCCGAGGAACTCCACGGTCATCGTGTACCACTTTACCGGATCAAAATCGTAAGCACATTCTCCGTGTCGATAGGAAAAGTACGGCACCGAGCGGTCGATAGCGGTTTGGATAAAGAAATGATCCGGTCGGATATGGATCACCGCATTGTAGCCTCCCCCACTCCCGGTCATGAGGCGGATATCCTTCGCTTCATTGATTTGGAAATCGAAACGTATCACGGCATCTTTATACTCGGCTTCGCGGAGAAAGATTCTGGTATTCTCCTTTCCGGGGAGTCGCTTCAGAATCCCGTCTTCGGCAATCCAGTCTTTGGTGTACCAGAAGCGTTCACTCGTCATCCCGGGGTGAAAATGATCCCCAAAGTATAGATTTCGTGAATCGGTGAGAAACGGTGGGGATGGCATCCGGGCCCCGACCGATTCCCTCCACGACTGCAACTGCTGTTTTAATTTCGCAACCACCTTTGGTTTCTCCGAGGCGAGATTCGTGGACTCGGAAGGATCATCAGCGATAGAGAAAAGCTCGTCAGTCCCGGAATCGAAAGGCTCAATCAACTTCCAGTTCCCGGAGCGGATCGCCCCGGCGGAGATACCGCCGAGAAAGTGAGGTCGATCCAGCGGGTAATGCCAGGCAAGAAATTCGCGGTCCGGGGAAGTCGCGGGATCCTCCCAGCTCTTCAGCGTCGACACGCCGTCGATCGTTTCATCAGGTTCGACGGAAAGGCCAGCCGCCTCCAGCAGGGTCGGATAAAAGTCCACGTTTTGAGTGACCAGATCGGAGACTGTATTCGCCGGAACCCGGTCAGGCCAGCGAACCACCAGAGGAACCCGGACTCCCCCTTCGTAGAGCTGGCTTTTACCACCCCGCAGAGGAGCGTTGGAAGTGACATTGGTTTCACCACCGTTATCACTCGTGAAAATCAGGATCGTGTTTCCGGCAATCCCCAGCTGATCGAGTCGCCGGGAAATCTTCCCGATCCCGTCGTCGACCGATTCGATCATCGCAGCGAGGTGAGGATTGTGTTCACTCGCCCAATGATGCCCGGGATCGCCTTTGCCCAGCCCGGCATCTTCGCAGATATAGCAGTTTTCACGACTCGATTTACCCGGCAGATGCTTCTTCTTGTATTTCTCCACAAGATCCGGCCGACCATTGAGAATGCTGTGGGGAGCAAAATGACTGAGGTAGAGAAAAAAGGGCCTGTCTCTATTAAGTGAAATAAAATCGAGCGCCTCCTCATTGAGCCGGTCAGTGAGGTATTCACTTTCCCCGAGTCGCGACTCCGGCAGGTCGAGCCATGGGATCGGCTGATCCCGGAAGATATAAGGCCAGAAATTCGCCCCGTTCCCGACACCCTTCACTTCACTACCGACGTTCCAATCAAAGCCGTGATCTCCGGGACGCACTTCAAACTCCGCTCCGTGATGCCCGTAACCGGTCAAATGCCATTTCCCAACCATACCGGTAGCGTATCCAGCCTCTTTCAAGCGCCCTGCTATCGTTCGATGGGACCTAGCCAGACCGTTGGCCGAATTCGGACGCAGGTAATCGGTAATCCCGATGCGGGCAGGATGTTTCCCCGTAAGGAAAGCCGCACGGTAGGGTGAACAAACCGGGGCCGCCGCGTAAGCCTGAGTGAATCGCATCCCCTCCGTAGCCAACTGATCGAGATGAGGCGTCTCGTTGTAGGTATTCCCATAACATCCCGGCTCCGACCAACCGAGATCGTCAGCCAGTACGAAAATAATATTAGGTTTCGGCTCACCAGTGGCGAAAACCGACGCTCCGAGAACAAGTAGACTATAGATGAGATAAACTGGTATTTTCATTCGAGTAACAGGGAAATAGAACAAACCGGAGCCACCTCCGGAAATCGAAATGCAGCCCGACCGGGCAGAGATGCTTCTATCTTAATCGCTTTGCCGCCTTTCAATTTCGGTTCTCTGGTCAGTTCGCGACCTTCCAGCCAGAGCTCCAGAGTCACGGGAAACGGACAGTTTTCGACGATGATGCTTTTAGACCCTCCGTTGCCGCGCTCGACCCGGACCTTTGTCCAGACAACAGCACCATCCTTTTCCGATTTGACCGGGACCTCCACTTCCATCCACTCCCACGTCTTCGGCATCGCATCGCGCACCTTGAGGTGTTTTCCCGGCACGGAATAGGAAATACCGGCGAGTCCCTCGAGGAAAAGCAGAATCTTACCGGCGTTAAAATTGGAATACTGATCGCCGAACCGCGTCAAATCCCGCTGGTAAGCTTCCGGCGCGATCGGGATACCCCACTCTTCTGCATAATTATAGTTATCCAGATGGTTCAGCGTGAGTTCCGAAGCGATCCCCGACAGTCCCTGTTGAAACATACCATCGAGAGTGAAGTAGGCCGTGTCCGGGGTATAACCAAAGGAATGATCGACCTCTGTGGCAAACGTCTCCATCGATTGCTTCGACATGGCGAGCGGGAAGAACTCACCCATAAAGCCTTTTCGGTCATCGAGGGCCCAGTCCTCCACCATTTCTATAGCATACTCGCGGGGAAAATGGGGAGAGCGCATCGCCCAGAAGGCGTTGGTCATTAACATACCGTCTTTCCCACCGGCAAAGTAGTTGGCATGCCCGTTCATTCCCCATCTTTGATCAAACATGAGTCGGATATGTTTCGGATCCCGGCGAACCAGTTCCCGCCAGTGGTCGATATCTTCACTACGCCCGAATAACGCTGCCATTTTTTCCAACAGCCCGGCGACTTCAAATTCGTTCATCCCGAAGCCCGCCAACCGCTTCCAGAAAACTTTGCGGAAGTAACCATCGTAACAGTTGCGGACAAATTCGCGATCTCCGGTATGCTGGTAAATCTGCCAGGCGCCGCGAACGTGCTCGGACAGCTCAGCACCGTAAGCACCGGAGTGCCAATTGGTCCCCTTATTATCGGAGAGCATGATGAGCCCGTTGGCCAGCTCCCGATACCTCCCCGCTTCCACGAGGTGTTTCCAGGTAAGCACATTCCCGTAGGCATAGCGCGTCTTGTCAGCCATCCACGCCCCGACCTTAATCTGAAAGCAGGCGTCGTAACGATGGATCCCCAGAAAGTTATTCACTGCCGACTGGGTATGATTCTCCATCTCCCAACCTCGCTGCACGTCGATGTAGTACATCAAATAGAGCGACCAGAGATAATAGTAGATCGCCTCGAACTTTGGATCGCCGCATTGAAAGCGGGGTATCTCACCGTTCAATTGCCGATTCATTTCCCCGGTTTTCGCAGCGAGCATTTCCGGAGCGCGGTCAATGATCTCGCGAACTGCCCGGACCGCCGTTTCCGGATCATCGTTCATCGCCCAGGCCAGAGTGGCGCCTTCCGAGTCACAGGGAATCTCAAAACGGTATTTCCGCTCTCCGCGATCGCCCTCCGTTAGTTCCACCGTTTCCGAAAAATCCCGGGATGCGGAGAGGGCAGTGGTCATTCCCTGATAGACAATCGGCCCGATTCGCTCCGGCCCGCCCGGATCAGGTCGAGATTTCACCGTTCCGCCTTCGGTAATTTGAATCGCATTTTGATCGCCCCGATAGCGAATCGCCGCAGTAGAGGAAACACTCTCCCTGACGAAAAAACTATGCCCCTCGAAGCTCAGCAAAACCGGCGACGAAGCGGTGATGATGGTCGCCGCGGCATCATTAGCGCCGATAAACTTTTCCTCCCGGATCACAACGCCTTCCACCTCGTATTCGCAGATCATTTTATCGGGTCGCCAATACATGCGCTTCGGAGCCGGGTGCTTAAAAGTCTTACCATTAATAATCACGCTGCCATAGAGCACCCGGGTATCTTTGTAGAATTCCCAACCGTTATAATCGTTACCAACACCCGTGTGTTCACCACCTTTGAGTTCACTTTCGAGAAGGCCCACGCCGCGACTGCGGAGATCGTGATGGAATGGATGAGTCAACCCGATGGTTTCATCTTCGATCAGTTTCCAGCTGGCGTGAAATCCCCCGATATAGTAAGTCACATTCCCCGCGAGAAACCCATGCTTTTTACCCTGGATGGATTGCTGAAGGCGCTCGCAGAGATCGGTCTCGGCATAAGATATGGAAAACAGAAGAAGACACTGCACCGACACAAGCCGAAAAACGCAGCTGAAAAAGGAATGTAAAGGGCCAAACATTTCGCACCTTTGATTCTAGAGATCAAAAAGCCCAAAGGGCTGATCCAGTCTAGCCCGGGGCAGCGCCCCGGGTCTGGATACTAAGAAATTTTTCAGCGCTGAAAGCGCGGGGCGCCCCGCGCGATTCAACCTGGCCACAACGATGGGGCCTACAAATCTAGTTAATCCCCAATTTGGATTTCGTGTCACCCTCTTTACCACTCTTTGAATCGCACTTTCAGCGCTTTTTCTGTGGAGCGTCCGAATTCCCGGGGCGCTGCCCCGGGCTAGTTTGAATCGCGCCTTTGGCGCTGCGAAATGTTTGGCAGGGTACCGTGTGAAATTGTACAGGGTACAGTCTAATCTTGTACAGGGTACAATCAGCTTATCAGAGGGGAATCTCATGAGCCCTCCATCCTATGATGAAGTCGCCGGAAAAACGGAACGTTTTTTTCAGTTTTTTGCGGGAGCGACCCGACCCGGCAAAGAATTCTTCAAAAAAGTTCGGTAAATTTAATTCGTTCCAGACATACTGAGGTGGATGGATCAAACAAATGCCAACTTTGTCGAACTGCTGACGGCCTCGCACGATAAACTGCGAGGTTATCTGATGTCGCTCCTCGGGTCGCGAGCCGATGCCGAGGACGTGCTGCAGCGGTCCAGTGTGATCATGTGGCAGAAATTCGATAATTTTGAGCCCGGAACCGATTTCGTCGCCTGGGCATCGACTATCTGCTTTTACGAAGCGAAAAATTTCCTTCGTCTGGCAGTTCGCTCGCCCTTGCGGTTTGATGACGAGTTACTGCAACGCCTCTCGGATGACCGTCTCAATGATTTGGAAAATCAGGAGCCGAGGCTCCGCGCCCTCGACGCCTGCCTGAAACGCCTCCGGGATGATGACAGCGAGCTGATCAAGGCAGCCTATCTCGATGACGGCCAAATTTCCGAACTCGCACTAAAGCTGAATCGATCGACTCAGACCATCTACAACAAACTGAATCTGCTCCGCAAATCCCTCGCAGACTGTGTGCGCAAACAGTTGGCGGAAACGACCTGACCCTCTTCATTCCATGGACGAAAAAAGACTATTCCAACTCTTCAACGCAAAATCCGACGGGACGATCGATCCCGAGGCGCACGATGAACTACAGAAAATCCTGAAAGAATCAGCCGCAGCTCGGGAACTTTGGTTTTTACATCAGGATGTGGATGCCGGGCTCGCCAGTTTCGCTGAGTCCCCGACTATAGAAAAACCCGCCCCAAAATCTATCCCCTTCCGCTCCAAATGGTTCGCCCTCAGCGTAGCGGTAGCAGCGATAGCCGTAGTCGCCCCCTGGTTCTTTATGAGTTCGGGAAAGCCTCCCGTCTATGCCGAATTGGCGTCAGTAGAAAATGCAGCCTGGGAAAGCTCGCTGCCGACAGAGCCCGGTTCGCAATTGACCGAAGGCACCATGAAACTGACCGAAGGAATCGCTGTGATCCGCTTTCGATCGGGTGCTGAGATGATGCTGGAGGCCCCCGCCCGATTGCAAATCATCTCATCTATGAAGGCGCATCTGTTATCGGGCGCCGCCATCATCAACGTGCCGGATTCAGCGATTGGATTCATTGTGGAAACTCCTCAAGGACACGTCGTCGATCACGGGACGTCTTTCGCCGTGAACGTAAAAGACCACAAAAACCGATCGGATATCGAGGTAATCGAAGGCGAAGTTTCTCTACATACCCCGCAAGGCAACGACGCAGTGCGTCTCTATACCGATCAGGGAGCCTCGATTTTGTCAGATGAAATTTTAGTTCGCAATGAACCTATCGAAGAAGTTAGCACAGCGGAACCGGAAAAGACCATTCGGCTCGGAACCAACGGTCGCTCCTATTCCGTAATCAGTTCGAATCAGCAAAAGCGGCTTCCACCTGAGTTACTCATGGTCAAACGACGCAAGCCCGACGGCAACTTCGAGCGCCGCTCGTTTTTTGCCTTCGATATCAGCGAGGTGGATCTCGAAAAAGTGTCCTCCGTTCGTTTGCGCCTTATCCAAGTGCCCAGCGGTTTCGGTTATGCGACCCGCCTGCCATTGATCAGCCGGATCGGTATCTACGGACTTACCAATATGACGAAAGCCGATTGGCAACCGGGAATCACCTGGCAGGAAGGCCCCGCTCCGGAGGACGGTATCAAATTGGGCGATATAGAGATCCCGCGAAGCGAACAAAGCGGTAGTCGAGTTTTTCAGAGCGACTCCCTGTTGAATTTCCTCAAAATGAACCAGTCGAAAACCGTCACCTTTATCCTCGAACGGGAGACAGCAGATATAAAGGGAAATGTTCCCAGCCTAGTTCATGCGTTCGCCAGCGACTTCCATCCCGAAGCCGTAGGCCCGACTCTGGAATTTACTCTCAAAAACTAATGACACTGTTACGCCGCTATCTCTACCTAACTACCGTCGCGTGTTTCGGCACGTTTGCCTATGCTCAAAACGGAGCCGAATCGATCAATGCGATCATGCCGGAAAAGCATTTCGATATCCTGGAGAAATACTGCCTCGATTGCCATGATGCAGCGATCGAAAAGGGTGAAGTCAATCTGGAAGATCTATCTTTCGACCTCGGAACGGATCTTCAAACCGCTGAAACCTGGCAGAAAGTTCTGAACTCGCTGAACACCGGCGAAATGCCTCCCGAAGATAAAGATCAACTGACTGACGAGGAGAAAACCGTGCTTCTTGATGATCTTTCAAACCACCTCGTCACCGCCCGGAAAATCCTCAGCGACAACGGCGGCGAAGTCACGCTGCGCCGCCTGAACCGGCGGGAGTACGCCAACACGCTGGAGGAACTGATCGGCGTCCGGCCGGACATCACCAACCTGCCTGACGATCAGGCCAATGCGAAGTTTGATACCCTCGGGGCCTCCCTGTTCTTTTCCAGTGATCAGCTCGAACAATACCTGAACACCGCCCGGAGAACGCTCGAACTCGCCACCCTCGCGCAAAAGACTCCCGAGCCCGGTATCACCAGGATCGAGCCCGAAAAAGAATACAACCCGCACTACCTGAAAGTCGCCGGCGATTTACTGGATCGCGCCCAGCGCTACTATGCCTGGGAGCTCGCCGGAGGAACTGATGACGTCGCCAAAGCCCACGGCTTCCTCGATGGCTGGCAGGCAGGTCGCCAGCTCAACAGCTTCCACGAATATTATCCGCAAGTCAGTAAATACCTCGCTGCACCGGAAAATAAAACCGGAGCCGCCTTTATGCTCACCATTAAGGAAGGATTCACCCAGATTAAACTACCGGTGCTACAATGGAACCAAAGCGGCAAATACATCATCCGGGTCCGGGCCTCTGCCTACGAGGATGACCCCGACCGGTTTCGCTACCTGGAATTCACCCGCAAGGTCGATCAAAACGCCGAACGACTCGGCTGGAGAAAAGTGTCCGGCTCTTTGAGAAAACCTCAGGTCATCGAGTTTGAAATCGACCATCCTCCGGGACTAAAAGCCAACTATATGGTTCACAAACGCACCCACGAAGATCGGGGTGACAAAAATCTCTGGACTGAGTTTCGCAAAGAAAACGGCTACGGCACGCCCTGGGGAATTTGGGTTGACTGGGTGGAAATCGAAGGCCCCATCGCCCCGGGTATCGAACCGGGACGTTACGAAAACGTCTACTTCGATAAACCGGCAGATCAGTCCGCTCCTGACTACGCCAGAGACGTCATCCGGCGCTTTGCCGAACGGGCTTTCCGCGGGGAAACACCCTCCCCCGAATTCCTCGACCATCTCTACTCCCGCTATGACGAAGCGGTTGCCGAGGGTGCGAACTTAAAACAGGCACTGATCGACCCCCTGTCCATTATCCTGTCCTCGCCATCTTTTCTATACATGGTTGAATCGACCGGGAATGAAGACTCCGAATTGTTAACCGGCACCGAATTGGCTGTGCGCCTCGCCTTCTTCCTGTGGAGCGCCCCTCCCGACGACGAACTGCTCTCTCTCGGAAAATCAGGCAAGCTTTCCCAACCTGAAATGCTTACAGCCCAAACGCAACGGCTCCTCTCCGACCCACGCTCTGAGAGATTTGTGGAGAGTTTTGTCCATCAGTGGCTGGAAATGCACCGCCTCGGGATGTTCGCCTTTTCCGGTCGACAGTTCCCCTACTTCGACAACGCCGTCCGGGATTCGGCACGGGACGAAATTTTCCAAATGGTCCGGACCTTGATGGACGAAAAACTACCGCTCAGGAACCTCTTAAAATCTGACTACCTGGTGATCAACGACGTGCTCGCTGACTACTATGAGATCGAAGGCGTCACCGGACATGAATTCCGTAAAGTCCCCGTGCCGAAAGGCTCACCCCGTGGCGGCCTTTTGGGAACCGTGGCCTTTGCCGCGATGGGCTCCGACGGGCAGCGATCGTCCCCCGTAGAGAGGGGGGCCTGGGTGCTGCGTCACCTGTTGAACAACCCGCCACCACCAGCTCCACCCAATGTTCCTCAGCTCAGCCGCCTGGAAGGCGAAGTGCTCGGCGTTCGCGAACTACAGAAAGCGCATCAGGAAGAAGCGCAGTGCGCACAATGCCACCGGAAAATCGACCCTATCGGCTACGGCCTGGAGAACTTCGATGCCGCCGGCCTATGGCGGGATATGGAAATCGTTAAAAGTGGCAAAAAGAACAAGCAACAGACTTCCTTCGAAATCGACCCCAGTGGCAAATTGTCCAACGGAACCACCTTCGACGACTACTACCAGCTTCGGGATCGGATCGCCGACGAAGTCGATAATTTTGCCTATGGTCTGACCGAAGCGTTAATTACCTACGGACTGGGACGGCCCTTCGGCTTCACCGATCACACCCTGGCTGAAGAAATCGTCGTCAAAACCAAACCGGGTGGTTACCAGTTTAACGAATTTATCCATGCGCTGGTTCAGTCCAAACCGTTTCAAACCAAATAGCATCGCAACCTGTCCAGCCAGCATCTTCAATCATTTCCAACTCATCTTTCAATCTCACAACCCAACATCAAATGAAAAAGCATTTCACTCGTCGCGGCATCCTTCGCAGTAGTAGCACCCTACTGGCGCTACCGTTTATGGAGTCAATTGGATTCCGCAAATTTGCATCAGCAACGCAAGTGGTCGCACCTCCCCCGCGGATGGTCTATCTGGGTATGGGTTTCGGCGTCACCGCTGACAAGTGGTTTCCCGAGCGGGAAGATACCGGTAGCAACTACACCTTTCCGAAGATCCTTAAGCCACTGGAGAAACACCGCGACGGACTGACCTTTATCCAGAACCTTATGCACCAGCATTCGCAGGATGGCCACAGCGGAAGTACCTTCTGGCTCACCGGCGCCAACCGCTACGCTGTCCCCGGTCAAAGCTTTCACAATAGCGTCTCGGTCGATCAAGTCGCAGCCGAGCACCTCGGCGACGAGACCCGCTTCACCTCCATTCAACTATGCGCCAAAGGAAACAGCAACTCGGGAGGCGACGGTCATGGCCCCGGACTTTCCCTTGCCTGGAACCGTCTCGGCAAACCGGTTTCCGGACTTGATACCCCGATAGCGGCTTTCCACCGCCTCTTTTCCAACGACGACACACCTCTTGAAAAACTACAGGCACAGTTAAAGAAGCAGCGCAGCGTGCTCGATACCGTCATGGCTGATGCCAAATCAGTGCAGCGGAAACTCAGCAAGTCGGACAACGAAAAACTCGACGAATATTTTCAGTCCGTTCGGGAGATCGAAGTTCGCCTCGCTAAAGAGGAAAAATGGCTGGGGGTCGAAAAGAAAAAGCCGAATCCCCCTATCGACGAACCCGGCGAATCGCTAGTTGGCTATCCTGAGATGGGCATCATGGCCGATCTGATGGTTGCCGCTATGCAAGTCGATGCGACCCGCGTCTTAACCTACCGGATGCCGGTTGACACCGTGATCGCCAGCCTCGGTGCCGGGATCAGCGCTCACACCATGAGTCACTACTCACACGGTGAGCGGCGCGATGTCTCCGAGATGCGTGATCTACACAATGCGAAATTTCTCTCGAGCTTCATCGACAAGTTGAAAGCATCCAAAGAACCCGATGGCAGCAGCCTGTTTGACCACAGCTGTCTCACCATGGGCACCAACCTTTTCTCGGTTCACACCTTGCGCAACTGCCCCACCCTCGTCGCCGGCGGAGGAGCAGGATTCCAACACGGACGCCACCTCGTAATGGACGACGAAAAGACCCCGCTCTGCAACCTCTGGTATTCCCAGTTAAAAGGCATCGGCGCAGACGTGGACAGCTTCGGCGACTCCACCGGAGTCATCAATGAGCTATTCGAAGCGTAAGGAGTCCATGAAACAATTACTCGCTTTTCTACTCCTCGTCTCCTCGGGGTTTCTGACAGCCCAGAACCAGAAGCCCAACTTCATCTTCATCCTCACCGACGACCAATCCTACGGGATGATGGGTTGTGATGGCAATCCGTTGACCAAAACACCGAATATCGATCGTCTGGCCAAAGACGGAGTTTTCTTCGACAGGGCCTACATCACCAGTGCGATCTGTACCCCCAGCCGGATCTCTATTCTGTTGAGCCAGTTTGAGCGGAAGCACGGAGTCAACTTCAACTCCGGCACCAGCGTGGCACCGGAAGCCTGGGCAAAATCCTATCCGGTAGTGATGCGCAAGCACGGCTACTACACCGGGTACATCGGCAAAAATCACTCACCAATCGGGAATGGCGGTTACAACAGTGGACTCATGGAAAAGTCTTTTGACTACTTCTATGCAGGGCACGGACATATCATGTTTTACCCGAAGGAGCGTCACGAAATTTTCCACGGGGCAAAAGCTGATACTCAGATTGAGATCGTTCAGGAAGGCGTGGACGATTTCCTTTCCAACGAACACCGCCTCGAAGGCGCGCTGCGGTTTCTGGAAACCCGCCCGGATGACAAACCCTTTTGCCTCAGCATCTGCCTCAACCTGCCTCATGGAGCGGGAACCAGCACGATGAGAATGCGCGAAAGCGACGATGACATCTATAAAACTCTCTATCGCGATATCGACATCCCCCTGCCCGAACACTACATCGCCAAAGACGACATTAAGACACCCAAACTCCCGGCTCATGTATTAAAAACCGAAGAGCGCCAAACCGGTTATGACTATGTCGACAAGCCGGATACCAATAGAGAACGAATCACCCGGCAAATGCAGGTCATGACCGGCATTGACCGTCTCGTCGGGAAAATGCGGGATAAACTCGATTCGGAACAACTCGCTAAAAACACCATACTGATTTTCAGTTCCGATCATGGACTGTTTATGGGCGAACACGGTCTGGGAGGCAAAGCACTGTGTTACGAGAAAACGACACACGTGCCACTCATCATCTACAATCCCATGGCTCCAACGGAATCAAGGGGGCGCAGGTCAGACGAATTCGGCCAGAGCATCGACCTCGCGCCCACGATGCTCGACTACGCGGGGATCGAAATTCCTGACAGCTTCCAGGGCAAGAGCCTGCGGGGCCTGATCGACGGGCAGGGCGAGCCCGTACACGAGTATATTTTTACCGAGAATCTGTGGTCGACCCACTTCGGAAATCCCCGGATCGAATCGGTGCAGGACAAGCAATGGAAATATATCCGCTACTACGCAAATGAGAGCTTCCCCGCGTCAGCAAAAATCAAAGTCGCAAAGGAAATGGGATTCCCTGTTGGTAAAATGCTCTACGCCGTGTCCGACGACTACATCGCCACCTACCGCCACTACGCGGAATCCTCTCTAAACGGCGCGGAACCAATTTACGAAGAGCTGTATCATATCGCCGAAGATCCTAACGAACTGCACAATCTGATAGACAAGAACCAGCACGCCGAAATTCTCAACCGCCTCCGGGAAGCGTGGAAAGAACGCCTCACCTACGCCCGTGGAACCGGTGCTCCCAAAAAGTCCTCCGATTCACAGAGCTAAGCGAACTCGAACGTGAGTTGAAACAAAAGAAGTAACCCGGAATCCGCTAATAGGATACGTGATGCGGACACTCCTGTCCGCAGTCGACCCCGTTCCAGATCCAGCCAGCAGAACGCGGACATGCCTGTCCGCGACGAATTCATTCGAATCAACGATTTCCTGCATTCTGTAAAAAAGCCTCAGGAGATTTAAACGAAATCCTGTTAACATTTGGGGAAATAGCGCCATCTATCCAGTGAACGCCCGGCTGAGACGCGGTCCAGTGCAGTCATTTTCCATGAAAGTCCCTTTAACTTTGCCTCTACTTAGGCGGCAGACCTTCGTCAAACGTCGATTGCAAGTTGGCGATCGTTTCCTCACCGAAGACCAGCCGGTCGCGTTTTCGACGCCTCAGGTAAAGACGAATCTGATTGCGTGCAACACCGATCGCCCAGCCCTGGAACGAGCGACCTGGATCATAGGTATCGAAAGAATTGACCACCGCCAGGGCAGTTTCCTGCAAGACATCCTCGCGGTCGTGCGGATTGACGACAATCGACGCAACAAACGCGGACACCACCGGCTGAGCCGATGTCCAGAGTCTGGTTACCTGTTGCGATGAGTTCACGAAATGATCCTTTTACCCTCTTCTTAACCGCCCGGCATGAATCATGACAAGATTTCTCCATTTTTTCAGTTCGGATTTTCCGAAACTCAATCCACTTGTGAGTCTCACCGGGTAAACTTCTATTCATCCTCCTTCATAAAGGCCGGAGCACATACATTCGATCGGGCGTGATCAAAATGCGGAAGGTTTCGCACTCCCTGATCGCAAAGAAAACCAACCTGTATTCCGGATTTAAGTCAAAATAATTGTCCAAATCTTCATTCTCCTGCCCGACTCTCATTGAAGAACCTATACTTCTTTATGTCGGATCCCAGCCAGAACCAGGAGATTTTCATGCACCGATTTGTTCACGCTCACATGAAGCCGAAACGCCAGCTTTTCTAATTTCGCCAAAAAGTCGCAACTTGCCGCTTTGCCAGACCAGCTCACTAGACTTTCGTCGGTCCGGCAGGGATTGAGGCGCGCACTCCATCCATTGATTTCAGATTGGGCGTGACGTCCGAAAAACTGCTAACATGATTATTGCGATTGGAACCTGGATCAGATGCAGGCCTTTTAGAAAGCTGATTCGCGCCGATTTTCGATCCTTTTACTGACAATTAGCCTCGCTGTTAGTTCGTGTCCTGCTGTTAGTTCGTGTCCCGGAATATACAGGGTACACTTTTCAAGATTTCTAAAATCCCTTCATTTCGATTTACGCACGTTTTCGGGGGATGAGTAGTCCATCCTGGCGACTGTTCCAAGTCCCCAAGTCCCAAATGCTGAACTATGGTGACGTTGAGATACGTCAGGACGCAAAACAACAAACGATCAACAATCACCAGCACTCTGAATGCGACTTTCTCGTGAGCAATCCTTTACGCGCGAAAAAGCGCAAGAATTTTTGACTGCAACGGCCAAATAACCAATAATTGTGCAATGACTTCAGAATATCCCGAAATGGCTTTTGGTGATTTACCCAACAGAGTGCCTAATCACCAAACAAAGCAGTTTTTCGACTACACGGTGTCGCTTTTTCTTCAAAAGCCAGATCGCGGTGGGGAACCACAACTTTCTCCAAATGGATCCGGAACCCTAATTTCATGCGGTAATCGGTATGGAATACTTACAGCATGGCATGTCGTTTATCCGACAATTGATGAAGCGAGGAACAGCAATTATTTTCTTCGCATTCCGCTAAGTAATGCATCTGACATTCTATCAATTGAGTGTCGGTATCTAAACTTCGAAATAATAGGAAGTCCGATTGGAGGTGAAATTAGTAGCGATGGTCCGGACATATGCTTTATCGAACTCCCTCCGGGCGGTATTGGTACGATAAAGTCAAAAAAAAGTTTCTGGTCGATTGATCGTGAACTTGAGGGGGTGGCACCGATCGCCTACGAATCAAGTAAAACGGCCTATTGCACGATCGGAACCCCTTGTCGATTCTTCAGATCTCGATCGGACAAAGATATTCATCAGGTTTACAATCGAACGATTGCGTTCATTGGCCCTCACCACCAGTCGCAAGCAGTACAAAGGGAGGGATTCGACTACGTGGATTTCACTTACACAGCCAAACAATACAACTCGAAACCGGGTTATGAGGGTGTCAGTGGAGGAGGCCTTTGGGCGTTTACTCTTCAGCCCTCCGGTGTAGGCCAGGAACTGGAAATTTCAAATTTGTTATATTGTGGCCTCCCTTTCTATCAATTCGAACCAAACGACGATGGGTACAGAAAAATAAGGCATCATCTATCTTGAGTCCGTATATTTGGTGACTAGGAATTCCCTAAATTCAAAATAGAGAGCAATAGTTTCGGTATCAGGCATCATTTCTTAACTGAGCAATCCTAAGGCTATCCGAACTCAGGCCGAATCGGCCATTTGATAGTATTGAATCAGCAGAAAACCGGCCATTTGCTCCCGGAATCGACAGGGCCCTGGTGAGAAAATAGAGACCAATCAGCAGCAAATCGCAGCCGATTCTTTTTACTATAAATTCGGGCTGATTCGTTACTACATATTTATCGCCGGAACTGTGCCCTGTTCGGTCCTGGTGCCGGATTCAATGGTACCGGGCACCCTTGACGAGGGTACTACCCGATACCTTCACAACCTATTTTCAGGGTCAGTGGTAGCTGATGACTTGGCGCGGATCGGAACCTTTTGTATGTTCTACTCGCCCGGAAATGTAAAGGAAGATGGGAAATCTTCCGTCTCGAAGGGCGCGCGGGCGGAATTTTTTGCAAATCCCGCTACGTAAAGCAGCTGGGAGCTACATGCCTTCAGCTTCGGGAAATTTCAGCTGACGCCATTAAAGGCTTCCTCCTTCGCCTGGGCTACGGGGAATTTGAACGGCGGATAGGTGGTTTTGCGCTCGTAACGGTATTGTGTAACTTAGGAAAGACTCGGCGTTAGGCACGTGTCGGCACCCAACCTGAAGTTCGAGGTCCTCACCGGCCCGTGCCGGGCTCTGTTTCGCCCGTTTATGGATTTTACCACGAACATAGATGCGTCTATCGGTGAAAGTCACCTCCTCGCGCATTTGGTGCATTTTATTCCAACCTGCATCTTCCTGAGGAGGAGTGATAATTTTGGTGGAGATATCGCGTTCACTGAGGCTTTTTTTCCATGGAGGCTTAGGTGGGAAGTGACTGCAACCTTGAGTTTCTGTCTCTCGATTCGTTGAGAAACCCTATGTGAATATGATTTTTCCGGGGAAAAGAACGTTTTCAGATGTTCGATTCGTGAATTTGTACAAAGCTAAAATTGATCAGGAACAATTAATCAACTGAGGCAATAATATGGAAAATTCGATAAACCATGGTGTTTTTTATAATTTCTGGACAACTTGATTGAATTTTGTGCAGACATACGAATTTTATCCGTATAATTATAGACAATGGCTGAATCCCCACAGAAGAGCTCGCGGGCAAAAGAAAAAATTGCTTCACGGAAGCAAGACGAAAAACTTGTGGCTGAGGGAAAAATGACTGTCGACGAGGTCGCTAAAAAGAATTCAATGTTCCCAAAAGAATTTGTTCAAGAACTCGCCAAAAAAGAGTTCAGAGATGTCTTCTTTAGCTGATCTAAACTGGCAGAAGATCGCTGACTCTCTCAGCAAGAATGGGATTGAAGTGATCATTGTAGGTGGTCAGGCAGTAAACTTTTGGGGTGAATTTTTCTCAATCCAAGAGGAACGACCACACACTTCTATCGATGTTGACGTGATGCTGAAAGGTGAGTTGAATGAGTTGGAAGCGATTCTCGATGGTGAATTAATCAGAGCTAATAATCCGCTAGATGCTTTGCTCGCGACATTTGAATTCGAAGAAGAATTCAAAATGGACATTTTGATTCCCGACAAGATGATGGGCTTGTCGAACGTTGAAACAAATTTTCTGAAGGATAATGCCAAGAACTTTGGGACCTTTAAAGTGGCAGACCCGATTTCGATGTTGAAGGCTAAGCTGGGGAATTTGTTCAACTTGGACCAAAACGACCGACAAGATGCGAAGCATGCTAGAATTTTGCTCTTGGCTATTCGCAAGATGTTCGAAAGAATGATCGATGAAACTAAATCTGAAAAGGATTCCAGAGTGATCATAAAAGAGATGAAGCGGTTTCTAAAAATTGCAGGGAAAGCAGACCGACGCAATGCTCTTAAAAAAATTGATCGCAACCTCGCTGACGCCATTCCTTTTTCGAGGTTTGAAGAGGCGAATTGCGAAAAGTTACAGAGGTTCTACGAGTCAAATTTGTCCCCGCTTTTAAAAGCTGAAGACTCTTAATTTCTTCTAACCTCTATAGATTCAGGCTGGATCGTTACTACATCTCTATCGCCGGAACTGTACCCTGTTCGGTCCCGGAGTGTACAGGGTACAGTTTCGATCGTTGCCGGTAATTCAAAGGTACCGGGTACCCTTGACTAGGGAACCCGGTACCTTCATGACCTGTTTTCAGGGTCAGTGGTAGCAGTTGATGACTTGGCACGGATCGGAACATTTTGCAGGTTCTACCACACCCCGGAAATGTAAATAAAGATGGGAAATCTTCCGGCTCGAAGGGGCACGGGTGGAATTTTTTACAAATCCCGCTACGGAAAGCAGCTGGGAGCTACATGCCTTCAGCTTCGGGAAATTTCAGCTGACGCGATTTAAAGGCTTCTTGCTTTGCCAGGGAGTCTATCCTCACTCTGCCTCACGACGAAAGTGCATGAGAAATAAGGGTTAAAGGTATTCTTTTCTGGAAGCATAGGGGTGAGGAGAACTGTATTTTTTTAACACTAACCCGCTTCACTCAACACGAATGAACACAAATTGACACGAATCGGATAGGCTTCGGTGAAAACGGCCCCTATTACAGGTTGAAGGTGCTCTCCGGCCGGTGCCAGGCTCTGATTCGCGGACGACAAGTTCGGAATGGTCTGACGGGATCGGTTCGTCTTAGTATTACGACCTTTGACCGAGCAGGATTGAGCGGGCAATTACAAAACTAGTCTCCGCGACGTCCCTTACTGGGAAGAGAAAGATATTTGCAGGGTTTAATTCCGAGTTGAGTAGCAACTTAGAAACTACACTAAACACAAATGCTTTTCGCCGGAAACCGCTTTTTCCTGCCATTCCCCGGGCTTGCGAATCGCCCCGCAAATCGCTTATTACCAGCGAATTATAATGACATAAAAAATGGAGGTGAGGGGAGTCGAACCCCTGTCCTAATGAACGTCCACATAGGCGTCTACATGCATAGCCTTTCTTTTGATTTAGGGGAGTGATCTTCGAGAGGCAGAATATCAGTTCCCCGATTGCCCTGTAACTTCTCGTCGTCAGAGCCGGACACCCGCCCCTGGACCAGCCTGCTAAATTTTGCGCGTCTCACCTCAGCAGGCGTCGGATGAGTCGCGGGTCGCCTAATTAGGCAGCCAGAGCAAGTTCGTTAGTATTTGCAATTATTAGTTTTAATCGGCTTTTTACGAGGCCAACCGATCAACCTCGACACGCAGCCTACCCTTCAATCCACCAGTCGAAACCAGTACACCCCCGGATAGTTTGTTGGATATGCAAGATATCCGTTTTTCCTGTTTCTGCAACTGCGGAACGCTTACACTCCGGGTGTCCCGAAGGAAACGTCGCTCCAGTCAGAGCCAAGCTCAGCTTTTAACGCTTTTTTCGCCCGATGGATCAAAACCCACAGGTTGCTGGTCGATATATTGAGCACTTTGGTCACTTCCTCGGTGGTCATATCCTGCATGAGCCAGAGGCGGAATGCTTTGCCCATTTTGCCGGGCAATTTGTCGACGGCGATATCGAGCTGATCCATAAAATCGCCTCGTTCAGCGACTTTGGTGGGGTTCAAATCGGTACGCTCATCGGCACGGTTTTCCATCCATCCGGTCAAATCATCCTGATCAGCACTGTCGAGCTGACTGGCCAGAATTGAAGGCCGGCGCCCCCGACTCCGGTAAAAATCGATGATCTTGTTTCTCAGAATTCCAGAAAGGTAAGTTTTCTCGGTGCACTCACCACGAAAACGATCCCTGGCTTTCCAGGCAGCGATAAAAGTGTCCTGAACCAAATCTTCCGCTATCTGGTAGTCGCTGACTTTCCCCAGCGCCATTTGCGTAAGATACTGCCGATATTCGACGTTCCAGCTATCGGGATTCAAGGTATGCGGTTGATTTTTTGTTTTCATTGCTTGTTGGAGTAAATACAGACCGTTCCGTCTGTGTTGTGTTCAAAAAAAAATGCTCACGCATCGTGAAGCTTTTTTAACCTACCCTAACAGACAGACCTGTCTACCTGTTTATTCCAGTTTTTTCATTTTTGAGATTTTGCCGATCTATCAATGGGTTACGGGTTTCCTGACGGTTTAGACTGGATTTGCCGGTGGATTCCTGACGGGGACTGTATTTTGGAGGTCCGGAAACTTGCACCTTTCTATTGCTCATTTTTGCCGCTAAGTTCCCGCATGACTGGCGATGCCACCCTTGGTAGTGATCAATTCAGCTCGATCGATGACATCCTGGAAGATGTCAGAATCGGGAAAGTCGTGGTAATCGTCGATGACGAGGACCGCGAAAATGAGGGGGACCTCATCTGTGCGGCTGGAAAGATCACGCCGGAAACGATCAACTTTATGGCGACTCACGGGCGCGGATTGATCTGCGCTCCGATTGAGGCGCCTGCGGCGCAGCGGCTCGGCCTGCCTTTGATGGTTCGGAGGAATACGGAGTCTCACGGCACCAATTTTACGGTGGCGGTGGATGCGGCTCACGGGATTTCGACGGGGATCAGTGCTTCGGACCGGGCAAGGACGGTGGAAATTCTGGCAAATCCGCTTTCAGAGCCTCAAGACCTTGTCAGACCGGGGCATATCCTGCCGCTGCAGGCAAAAGAGGGCGGAGTACTGCGCCGGGCCGGACATACCGAAGCGGCGGTCGATCTCGCACGGATGGCGGGACTGGAGCCTGCCGGGGTGATTTGTGAGATCCTCAATGAGGACGGGACGATGTCGCGTCTCCCCGAACTGTTTGCTTTTGCGAAAAAGCACTGCCTGAAGGTGGGCACGATTGCTGATTTGATCGAATACCGCCGGAGCCGGGAAAAACTGGTCGAGCGGGTCGAACAAATCGAAATGCCCACGGATTTCGGAGTGTTTAACCTCAATATGTATGTGAGCCGCCTCGATCCCGAGGAGCATCATCTCGCGCTGGTCAAGGGAACGATCCGGGCCGATGTCCCGACGCTGGTCCGGGTGCATAGCGAATGTCTCACCGGCGATGTGTTCGGTTCACGGCGCTGTGATTGCGGCAGCCAGCTGCACGCGGCGATGGCCCAGATTGAGGAAGAGGGCTGTGGGGTTTTGGTTTACATGCGTCAGGAGGGTCGCGGGATCGGTCTCGTCAATAAAATCCGCGCTTACAAACTTCAGGAGGAAGGTCTCGATACAGTTGAGGCTAACGAAAGGCTCGGTTTTGCGCCCGATTTGAGAGATTACGGAATCGGCGCTCAGATTTTGCACGATGTCGGGGTTCGGAAAATCCGCCTGATGACGAATAACCCGCGGAAAGTGGTCGGCCTCGAGGGTCACGATCTGGAAATCACCGAGCAGGTTCCGGTTCAGGTGGAGTCCAATCCCCATAACGAAAACTATCTGCAGACAAAACGGGATAAACTGGGCCACAAACTTTAGCTTTTCCCGGTTGAACGAAACCCGGCTGAAGACGGTCTATTTGCGGAACCCGACCTGCGAATCACGGAGATGAAAAATCATTCGTCGTAAGCCATAAACCGAGTAATATCCCATCGTGTCAGATCAAAATTCACCAGCTATTGAAGCCATTGACGTGGTCCGCACGTTCACGATTGGCACTCGCGAGATTAAAGTGCTCAAAGGCGTCACGCTCCGGGTCGAGAAAGGGGAAAAGCTCTTTCTGGTCGGGCCGTCGGGAGCTGGCAAGACCTCACTGCTTTACACGCTCGCCGGGCTGGAGAGCCCGAACGAAGGCGAGGTACGGGTCGACGGCAAGTCGCTCTATCAGATGAAAAAGAACAAGCAGGCCAGTTTGCGGAATCGTCTGCTCGGTTATGTGTTTCAGAATTTCTTTCTCCTGCCCGAGTTAACGGCGGTGGAAAACGTGATGCTCCCCTCTCTGATCAGCGGGAAACTCGCCCGGGAACGGGCCGAGGCTCTGCTCGAACGCGTGGGTCTGAGCCACCGCCGGAGTCATTTGCCAACTGAACTTTCCGGAGGTGAGCAGCAGCGCGTCGCGATCGCACGCGCTATGATCAACAGCCCCACGATTCTTTTCGCCGACGAACCGACGGGTAACCTCGATTCAAAAACCGGTCGGGCTGTGATGGAACTTTTCACCGAAATGGTGGACGAAAAAGGCGGCACCCTACTCGTCGTGACTCACGATTCAGAACTCGCCAAGACCGGCAACCGTCAGGTTCTCCTCACCGACGGGAAAATTGCTGCCTAACCGGCGGTGAATAGAGATTGTACCTTGTTCGCACCTTGAGAATACAAGGAGGCTGGAGGCCGCCATATAGGGTAGCCGGTGTTGCTGCGAGCCCAAAGCGAGCAAGGCACCGGTATAGGTAGAGGAGGCCGTCGAGCCCCGGAGGGCATGCGGTTTGGGTTTGGGACCGGTGCCTCATTCGCTTGGCGCTCATTTCTTCACCGGCTACCATCTGATCGGGCCTCCAGCCCTTTTTGCTGCCAAATCCAGGTGCGAAATGTTTGTACCCTGTACAGTCCCCGCTTGTACAGGGTACAGTCGAATGTTCCGCTAAGTTTTCGGTTTCAGTCGCTCTACGGCAAAGCCGTTATGTAACGCAGCCCCGGGTTGACCGAAGAGTCTACCCGGGGATTTTATCGTGCTCCAAACTGATCGCTGAAAGTGATCTGAAAGCTTTCGCAACGCCTTCAGCGTAGGGAAACTTCTGGTACGCAAATCCCATGGTAGCCTCCGTTTCACTACGGCAACCATGGGCTGGGTTGCGGAACGGCGTTGCCGTATTTCGAATTCACTGCCACGGAATCCACGCAATTATTAGCGCAGGGTACCGTCCATCCAAATTGCGGGGAATCGAGGCTTGTTTCTCTTATCATTTCCCCTTAGAAAGAGACCTCATTCTCTCACCATGCCGGGTCTTGTCGAAGCGTTGCACCAAATCTTTTCTCCAGCGGGAATCATCCTGATTTTGCTGGGGACCGCGCTGGGAGTCTTTGTCGGAGCCGTCCCGGGGCTGACCGGCGCAATGGTGATCGCTCTGATTCTGCCGCTCACTCACGGGCACGATGCACTTCTTTCGATGGCTTTTCTCATCGCGATCTACGTCGGGGCGGTCAGCGGCGGAATGATCACGGCGACCCTGCTCCGTATGCCGGGAACTCCCGCTTCGATTGTGACGACGCTGGATGGCTATCCGCTGGCGAAAAACGGTCACCCCGGGCGCGCTCTGGGCCTCGGAGTGATGGCGTCCTTCAGCGGTGGGATGATTTCCTGGCTGTTCCTCGTTTTACTGACCCAACCGGTGGCGAGGCTGTCGGTGAAGTTCGGCTATTTCGAATACTTTTCGCTCGTCATGATGGCTCTGGTCCTCATTGCGACCATCGGCGGAAAATCTCTGCCCAAAGCGCTTTTTGCGGGATTTCTCGGCATTCTCTGTTCAATGCCGGGAATCTCAGCCGCCACCGGCGAAGCGAGACTAACCTTCGGCTTTGAAGCGATGAACAGCGGATTCGAGCTGCTCTCCGTGCTGATCGGGCTTTTCGCCGTGAACCAGATTATTCAGGAGATCATTTCGATCGATAAAAAGGGTGTCGCTATCGAGATCGGGAAAAACACCGTCTTTGTAAAACTCCGGGATTTTGCTCTCCACGGTTGGAATATGATTCGCTCCGCCGTGATCGGAACCTGGATCGGGATTTTGCCGGGGATCGGGGCCAACATCGGCTCTCTAACCGCCTATTCATTCACCAAAAGCCTCTCCAAAGAACCGGAGAAATTCGGCACCGGTCATGAACCGGGAATCGTCTCTGCAGAGACGGCAAACAATGCCACGATCGGCGGCGCCCTAATTCCACTACTCGCAATGGGCCTGCCGGGCAGCATCATGGAAGCCGTCCTTATCGGTGCTCTGGTGATGCACGGTCTCACACCCGGCCCGAGGCTTTTTGAACAAAGCCCCGATATGGTTTACACGGTGATGGGATCGATGTTTATCGCAAACATCGCGATGGCAGCCATCATGTTTTTCTCGATGGGTTTCCTCGCGAAGCTCATCAAAATCCCGAAACGCTACCTCTTCCCCGTAATTCTCTGCTTTTGCGTGATCGGCGCCCTCGCGAATGCGAACAATCCTTTTGATATCTGGGTCATGCTGGGATTCGGGCTCCTTGGCTTCGTCATGGAAAAAACCGGATTCCCACTCGCCCCGTTTGTGATTGGCTTTGTCCTCGGTGGCATCGCAGAGGAAAATATCAGTCTCGGGCTGCAGTCATCGAATGGCAGTTACGCCCCTTTACTGACCCGACCGATGTCTGCCTTTTTCCTGTTAGTCGCCGTCATCATGTTAGTGGTTCCGGCGGTTAAAAGTATAGTTGCAAAACGAAGGGAGGCCGTATGAAAAAACATATCATCCCCGGAGTCTTCATCTTGATTCTACTCGTCGGGTGGTGCGATAAAAGATTCACTGACAACGCCCGTAAAACCTACCCGAAAAAACCGATCAATGTCGTGGTCCCTTATCCTGCCGGCGGCGGATCAGACACCTTTGTCCGGATCGTTCAACGGGGACTGGATGAGGACAACTACCTCGGCCAACCGCTGGCGATCAGCAACATCAAAGGCGGCGGCGGCACCATCGGAAGCCGCAAAGTGAAAGACGCCCGCCCCTCGGGCTACTGGATCTTATGTAGCCACAACGCCGTCATCACAGCTCGGCTTTCGGAAACGGTCCCCTACGGCCCCGAAGCCTTCCAGCCCGTCTGCCTGACCGGAACGATGCCGATGGTAATTATCGTTCGGGAAGATGCGCCCTATCAGGATCTCCCCGAACTGCTCAACGCTGCCAAAAAACGGCCCCGCGAGATCACCTTCGGTGCTAATCAGGGAGCTCCTGCCTATTTCACGACTCTGCAGCTCCAGAAACAAGTGCCCGGAGCAGAGTTCGGCATTGTGTCCGCTAACGGAGGAGCGGACCGCTACGCTCGAATCATGGGAGGGCATCTTGACGCGGGAATCTTTGCACTTTCGGAATATATCGATTTCCGCCGACCCGATGATACCCCTCCGTCGGAAAACATCCGGGCGCTCGTCGTACTCAGCCCGGAAAGGCACGAAGCAATCCCTGACGTGAAGTGTAGCAAAGAGCAGGGTATACCCGTTTACTCCGAAAACGCCAACTACTGGTTTGCCCCAAAAGGCACTCCACCGGAAGTGATCGATCATCTGGCGGCAAGCTTTGAAAAAGCGCTTCAAAACGAAACCGTCCTGAAGCGACTCGGCGAAATCCGGGTTGATCCGGTTTTTAAGACCGGAGCGGAATTCGCAGAACATCTCGCGATGGCGGAATCTGGATTTGTATCGGTAGCAGTGAAGAGAAAAGCCAATCTCCCTGACTTTCCGAAAATCGTGCTCGTGATTTTGGCGATCCTGCTACTCTGGGTCCTCGCAGAGGCCTATCTCACCCGGGGCAAAGAGCCGGAGAAAACCATCGGAGAAACACTCGAAATCCCCTATGTCCCTCAACCGCGTATCGCCTGGTTTTCAGGGCTGGTACTAATAGGCTACGTCATCGCACTCCAATCGGAATTGATTCCCTTCGCGATCATCACCGCCGTCATGATATTTCTGATCGGCAGTGCGATCTCAAAGTGGAATCAAACCCACCGGATTGCACTGATCGAGTTGGCTCTACTTACCGCACTCGGCACCGAGTTCATCTTTACCCGAATCTTCTCGGTGACGCTGCCGTAGCCGTCTAGACGTGCCAGTAGTAATTCTTCTCGTAGTGATCGAACAGTTCCTTTTCAAACGGGCGACTGAAGCGCGCGTCATAATCATACTCGGGAGCGGCTTTGATCACCGCATGCGACAGGCTATTGAAACTGATCTGCTCGTTTTCCCAGGAAATCCCGGAAACCCAATCGGTAGACAAAACAATCGTCTTGCCTTCATACCACGACCCGGCGCGGATCACGACATGGCGAATCGCCCAAGTTCCGGATTCAACGATGAAATCGACGATCTCGCCAACCTCTTCGTTATCGACTCCGGCAAACGCATTGTAACTCATCAGCGAGTTTACTGAGCGAATGTGCTGATGCCGGATCTCCTCCATCCGTTCCTCATGTAGAGCATCCTCCACTGGATTGTTCTCGATCAGTCCGGGCGAAGAAATAAGACCCCAGAGGTTCTTACCATGCCAGTAATGAGGGTATTCGTGGTGTCGGGCCAACTCCAATTCATACTGCCGACTGACCGGCGCCTCTGCATCCAGCGGCGGGCTGGAGTCCACGCTCGCTTTCGTCAACTTGGTCAGGAGCGGTTCATCGGGCTCAGCGATGTGTTGATTCCTTAATAAAAACGGACTGACCAGAACTTTCTCCCTACTGAAGAATCCACCGGTCAGGGCGACGAGGTAACGAATGACCCACTTTTCATCTTCGAAAAGCAAGTCATTCACGGTTCCGCACTTCACGTTGTTAGCGTCGCGGAGTTCACGGTCTATCAGTTCTCTGGTAGCCACCAGACTACCCTCGACCGGCTCTACTATATTGGTTTGCATAAAATCTGTTCTAGTAAGGGGTGAACGGAGGGACGTCCTCCCGGATGGGTTTGCCATAGTAATCGTAGAGATTTCTCTGGTAGTCTTCATTGACCGCTTCATGCGGATCAAACGCGGGGCCTGCCTCGATTTGATTCTTTGTGAGGTCGAGGCGCGCAATGCATCCCCGGTAATCAAAGTCAATCAACCAGTCGACGTCGAACAACCGTTTTCCGCCGGGAAGCCAGCGATGGAGATCGACCACCAGGTAGCGAAGCCCCCAGGATTTGCAGTCGATAATGAAGTCCTCAACATGCCCGATCTCGCCGTCATTAGCGACAATATCGTAGTGTTTCACCTCGTTGAACGAGCGAATATGGTTCACCAACTCAATAGGCTCACGAACCGCATTTTTCGCATGTTCAGGGTCGAGAGCCATCCCGCCGGAGGCGATCGGGGATTCGATAAATCCCGGCAATGCTGCGCTTTCGATCCAGTATGGAGAATTCGCATAATACTTCATAAACGCCTCCTCATATTGTCGCGATACCGGAGCATCGGCATCCAGCGGAGGGCAATTCTCTATCTCGCTTTTGGTCAGGTCGACCGGAAAATGGTTTCCGACGAGCCCCAGATCTGGCTCCATCAAGTGATCGGGACTGATCAACACTTTGTGTGAAGAAAGCCAGCCACCGGTGTCCGCGACCATGTAGCGAATCGTTCGTTCGTGATCATCAAACAGGAAATCTTTCACCTTTCCCACCTTGCCATCTTTGGCATCGATTGAATAACCGACGAGATCTTTCATACTTCTCACCATCGGGGGTGCTATTGATGTACTCATTATTTTTCCTTTCGTTAATTGTTACCTATCAATTATCGCAGGAGGCGTGCCGCGGCTGAACAGCGGAATCCCACGTTCACCGGGGATAGAAAGGTTGCATTTCGCACGAACGTTAATTGCTATCTGCAACGCAAAGCGGTGGCGACACCGACCCGGGCCCTTGGTCAACCACGATGATAGAAATGGTCGGGATCGCCTTCTTGTTCCTCTTGCATTTCCAATGCCACCGGGAAAAATTGTGCCAATTCGTGATTATCGTCGAAGGATCCGGTCCGCAACCCTCAAGCCTGACAACACGGCACCTTCAATTGACGCACTGGTGGTGTGGTCACCACAGAAGAAAATGTTACCGTTCCGGGGCGGCCCAACGAGGTGTCCGGGCGGGTTGATTGGCAGTGCTTTACGAATTAATTCATGACGCAGACAAACCCAATCCTTTACCTCGCCACCAAACCAATGCTCCAGCTCCCTCCTTACGATACTTTCGTCGGATAAACCGTCAGAGACTGATACAGAAATCAGATGTTTACCGGGCGGGGCGTAGGAAGGCGCAACCAACGACGGAACACATAGATTGTTTATCGGACTGTCGCGGTCCCCCTTTAACACAACGATTGGTTGATTAACCGGAGGACGGTCCGAGGCAAATTGAAAGCAACTCGTTGAGTGCCACTCCGGGGCTACCCTCTCCGGAAACCATTTCGCAGCAGTGGAGCCGTCGGTAGCTATGACGATCTGTTCCGCCCGCAGCTCCCCCGCCCCGGTTGAGACGACTCCTTCCCTAATTGATTCAACATCGGTTTTATAAAATAGAGATTCCGCAGGCAGGCGGGACGCCAGTTGATTCGGAATTGCCTGCATACCACCGGCGGGCAGGGTCGCGCAACCGTTCGTAAAATGCTGAAAGGTAAATGCAAACATCCTCGCTGACGTCTTCAATTCATTTTCCAGAAAAATGCCTCCGTAAAAACTACGAAAAAAGTCATCGATCATGTTCGGGGAAAACCCGAATTCCCGAAGGTATGTTTCCGTAGTGACATTCGGCAGTTCCCAGATTTCTGCGGCGGATAAACTAAGTATATGAAACCTGAGTTGGGCGACGAGCCATTTATCTTTAATCGTCCCGACCGGTTGCAGTGCGGTGCGGGGAATCGAAAAGGGATGCCGGAAAACATCGAGAATCTCCCGGAGCTTTCCCTCCTTCCACACCAATGCCCCGGGCAGGAAGGGGCGAAGATCAAGCGCATCCAGATCAAGAAGTTGACCGGCATTGCGATACGAATCCAGATAGACCTGAAATCCACGATCAAGCCGGAACCCGTCAACCAGGTCTGTCCGGACTCTGCCCCCCGGACCATCCGAACTTTCCAGTAACCGGAAAGGCCGGCCCGCTTCGTGCAGCTTCACAGCGCAAGTCAGCCCCGCCAATCCTCCCCCGACGATAATCGTTTCCTCTTTCATTGGTGAAACCTACGCTACGAGTCGCTTGCGCAAAAAGATCACATCACTCATTTCGGAAACTAAAACATTAAAATTTGAACCAAAGCCGAAAGATAAGGCGTAAACACACCAATGAAAATCAAGAGGTCGTGCCAAGTTTTAACCCTGTTCTCCATCATGTTCCCACTACTAAATGAGACCCACGGGGCAGATAGCAAACCCGGAGCCTGGCGGGGACAGTCAATCACTGAGTTCGCCCCCGGGGAGAATGAAAAGATGAATTGGCGGGTCGTGAACGACGGGGTTATGGGAGGTTTGTCGCGGGGAGCGGTCAATTTCACGGACGCAGATACAATGCAGTTCTCCGGCGATCTGTCGCTCCAAAATAACGGTGGATTCTCTACGGTGCGGAGCGGAGATGTTGATCTTAACCTGAGTAACGACCTCGGCCTGCTACTCTACGTCAAGGGCGATGGACGAACCTACGAAGCACGCTTTGACTCCGACGCCCGCTATTTCGGAAGACCAGTCTCATTTTCCGGTGAGTTCAACACCGTAGCAGGCGAATGGCAGCAAGTGAAAGTCCCCTTCGATTCTTTTAAAGGCAGTTTCCGCGGCAAACAGCTACCGGATAAGAAACTGAATCTTTCTAAAATCCAGCGAATCTCAATCTTGCTGGGTGATAAAAAGGAAGGCCCCTTCCAGCTTGAGATCGGTTGGATCCGAACCTACGGCAAAGGACAGGGAAACTATAGCGAAAGTAAGCCGGTGAAGGACACACCTGATAATTCAGAGAATCACAAGAAGCTGATTGCCACACTGACCGCCGACGGACGCTTCTCGACTTTAAAGACCGCTCTTGATACCGCAGGCCTCACTACCTTTTTTCAATGGGACAATGCTCTGACCCTGATCGCCCCAACGAATGAAGCATTTTCGAATCTGCCGGAAGGTGTTTTAGAACAACTCCTGGAACCGGCCAATCAAAAGAAGCTGATCTCAGTGCTGTCCTATCATGTTGTCCCGGGAAGCATCGAGCTTTCTGATTCCATGAAATCCAGAGAAGTGAAATCCGTAGAAGGCACGGTCCTCAAACTTACCGCTGAAAGCAATACGGTTCGGGTGAATGACGCAGTTGTGATCAGCTCAAACCTAAAATGCTCCGATGGTTTGATCCATGCAATCGACACCGTCCTGCTGCCTCCAAATTTTTCCCTGTAACAGGCAGCGAAGCCGAAAGTCGTTTCTTTAGTCGACTAAACCCGATTGGTTTTCGTATCCTAATGCCATGCACATCCTTCTCACAGGAGCGAACGGCTACGTCGGCCTCAGATTATTACCGGAGCTTCTTGAGGCAGGACACAAGGTCACGTGCCTGGTGAGGGATCGACGTCGCTTCCCCTCCAGAGACTTCGAGAATTTTGATATATCGCTAATTGAAGGCGACCTGCTCGACCCGGCGACGTTGCGGCTCCCGCAGGACATTGATGCTGCCTACTATCTCGTTCATTCAATGGGATCTGGTTCCGGTCAATTCCCGACTCTGGAATCGGACTGCGCGCGAAACTTCGCGACGGCAATCGAGCCAACCGGAGCACGGCAAATTATTTACCTAAGCGGAATTATACCTGAAGAAAACCCGTCGAAAACCTCCGCCCACCTCCAGTCCCGCGCCAAAGTAGAGACAATTCTGAACTCAGGCTCAGTCCCGTTAACCACTCTCCGCGCTCCGATCATAGTTGGATCGGGTTCCGCCTCATTCGAAATTATTCGTGATCTGGTAGAGAAACTGCCAATTATGGTGGCCCCTAAGTGGCTCAAAACCAAATGCCAGCCAATCGCGATCAGCAACGTGATTGCCTATTTGACCGGCGTCCTCGGCAACCGTGAAGCGATCGGGAAAAGCTTCGAAATCGGCGGTCCTGACGTGCTCACTTATCGGGAGATGCTCCTCGGCTATGCTAAAGAACGGGACCTGTCCCGCTTGATCATCCCGGTTCCGGTGATGACCCCGCGACTTTCCTCCTACTGGCTGTTTTTTGTTACCTCGACCAGCTTTCCCCTGGCCAGAGCGCTGGTTGACAGTATGAAGCACGATGTGGTCTGCCAGGACAACTCGATTCGGGAAGTCGTTCCTCAGGATTTGCTGAACTATAGCGAATCGATCAAACGCGCTTTTGCTAAAATCGCCCAGAACCATGTACCATCAAACTGGTTCGACGCTCTTGCCTCCGGCCGGCTCGACAGTCACTACCTGAAACAAATCAAACCTCCAGAGCATGGCATCCTGACCGACGCCCGGACTTTTGATATTGCGGACTCCCCCGAACAGACAAAGAAGCGCATTTGGTCAATCGGAGGAAAAACCGGCTGGTATACCTACGACTGGGCCTGGAGCCTCCGGGGCTGGATCGACCGGCTCATTGGGGGAACTGGCTTGCGGAGAGGCCGGGGTCACGCCTCAAATTTGATCACCGGGGATGCTCTTGATTTCTGGCGCGTCCTCGTCGCAGATTACGATAACGGAAGGCTGCTCCTGCTTGCGGAGATGAAACTACCCGGGGAAGCCTGGTTGGAATGGGAGGTCACAGCGGAAAACACTCTGAAACAAACCGCGACCTTTCGCCCCAACGGATTGTTTGGGCGACTTTACTGGTACTCCGTATTTCCCTTTCACTTTTTCATCTTCCAAAAGATGGGTTCGATTATCGCGGGACAGATTCCGGCAAAGCGCAGTCGACTTGAAGCGTCTCCCAGCTAACGAACGGTTACACCTCGACGCTCTCCAGCGATTCTTTAGTAACCCTGTGACGATATTCAAAAACTCTCTGAAGCTTTCTTTTCACAAAAGCAGATCCAAACCAATCACCTATAAAGCCAAAGGGCAGACGGTAGGTAATCAGGTCCTCCAACTCGCAGCAGTTTTCTCCGAGCGAATGAAAGCGATGAAGATGAATCCAGTTTGCAAAAGGACCGCTGATCTGAATATCGGCAAAACTCTCCCCCGGACGGCAGTCCCGATGCTCCGCCACCCACTTCAGCCAGAGGGGCCCGGTTTTGGTCGCGATCACGACCCGGGTTCCATCAGCAATCTCTGCAGGAGCTTCTATTACCTTCATTTTTTCCCACGGAGGACAGAGACGTTCGAAGGCGCCTTTTTCATAGTGCCACGCCTCCAGCTTTTCCGCACTCACATTGATCTGAACCGTTTTCCGAAATATTTTCATTAACCAGATTATTTCTCAGGCCTCTCCGGCGGTGCCTCAGACCAGCTCAAAGCCAGAGGTATGTCCCGTCCTTGATTCCAGGTGCCCGTCAGTGATTTCGATTCACGGTCGAATTTGCCCCGAAAACCACCTTTGACAGCGGCCACTTCCAAAACCACATCATCACCTTCGAGACGCAGGCGGGAGACCGGCATCGGAGCCGGCGACTGATCGGGACTATACAATTGTGCCAAAAACGAGTCCCCCAATTTCTCAACTTTGATGTAGACAAACAAGCCCGATTTACCCCCGATAAATCCGGACCAGCAGCCCAGTAAAGGGTTCAGGCTTTTCGGATATTTCACAGAGAGCCCTTTCAGTAAAGAATCCGGCATCGTTTCAGAAGGCATCATAGTCAAATTCAGATCACCGCCTTGAGACCATTTCCCTACCAGAGAACCGTCCTTCAACCCGGCATGGTAATACGCCCCGACCGACGGAAAAGACGCCGTAAGTCGTCCGTCCTTAAAACTGGTTTTGGCCGCTTCGAAGACCGCACCCCCCTGGTCGATACTGAAACCGAGGATCCGACCAGTACGATCGACTGACATAACAAGCTTTAGCTGTTGAGCACCGGCATCGAGGACACCCTCCCAGAAACCGGTGACGGCACTGAAATCGCCAGACACCTCCGATTCCACCGACTCGCCGGCCGAGTTCTTCAGAGTGACCCGGGCGGTCTTTTTTTCGACATTGATCGACAATTCAGACCGGAATCCGCCGGTTCCGCCATTATGAACCCTCCTCGGTCCGGAAAGCAGCCAACCCAGCCCTTGTTTTTCGAGCTGCGGCTCACCAACTTTTTTCAACGATTCGGCCAGTCCAGGAGGGGTTTCGTCGGACCAGTGCGCCCGGGCAAACTTAAGGAGATCATTAGCCGAGGAAATACCGGCACCCGCTCCGGCGAACACGTTAAGCTCCCAGTGAGGCACCGCTTTTCCCCCATGATGCCCTGTCGCCATTTTCTTCGCGAGCGAATTGGGCAAATCGGCGACCTTAGTCAGAATAAACGAATCCTCCATTCCCAGAGGACCGAAAATCTGCTCTTCAACCAGTTCCGAACAGGGCTTCTCCCACAGCAACTCCAGGATATGCCCCAGCAAGCCAAAACCCAGATTGGAGTAAGAGTGTTTGCCCGGGGACTCAAGGCCGTCGTCGGTAAGTTTTTTCAAATAGGTATAGAGATGTTTTTCATCATAGTGAGCGTAGGGGTTTTTCGGATCGGTTTCTTTCGAAAACAGATCCGATGGCAATCGTGGTAAGCCTGAAGTATGGGTTGCCAGTGACTTTAAAGTGATGCGGTCCAGCGGGCTGTTTTTACCTATCGCAGAAACGGGTAAATATTTCGCGACGGGGTCATCGAGTGATGCTTTACCGGTCCGAACCGCTTCCGCCAATAAGATTGCGGTGAAGACTTTCGTAATTGAACCGATCTCATAGAGGGTATCCTGATCGGGCACGGGCCCACCCTGATGAGTCGCCCCGGCGAACGCAAACGCCGCGTCATCCCCTTTGATCCTCCCCAGAGAAACACTCTCGGAAGGCTGCTGCCTGGTTCGATGAATCTCATCAGCCTGTGCCTGAAGGGGATTCTGCGATAGTTTTAATTCGTCCAGACTAACCACCTTTGAGATCTGACTATTACCGGACAGGTCGCAGATTTTGACCTCAATCTCTACCGACGGTGCCTCCCAGTCGATATCGATCTGACCATAGTTCTCCAGATGAAACGTGTTATCTACGATGCGGTACCGATTATCGGTCGGGGTTCCCCGCTTGTGGATCTGATTCAGGGCACTGGAGGTAAAGTCATAAATCGGATACGGCCCTTCGTCTGGAAATGCCGCTATATCAGCCCAGTGGCGATCCCCGCTGATGAAAAATATACCATTCGCCCCGGTCTTTTCGATTAACTGCAGCATCCTTTTTTGCTCGCCTGGAAGATTGGCCCAGGTTTCCTGCCCCGCCGCCTCCGAAACAAACTGAATACTGGAAGCAATAATTCGAACTTCCGCCGGAACTTTGAGCTGCGCCTCCAGCCACTTCCACTGGGTCTCCCCGAGCATAGGCACTCCGGCATCTTCCGCCTCCGGATAGTAGGGCCCGCCGACGCGACGCTCTCCTTTTTTCAAGGGGCCTCGAAAATACCGGGTATCCAGCAAAATCAGTTGAACCCTCCTATCGCCCTCTCCCAACACGACCGAGTCGTACACACCCGGGGATTTGCGTCGCGATGAATCAGCAGGCTCTTCCCAGAAATCGAGAAATACCTTTTGAGCTTCGTCCCGCTTTTGGTAGTCAGCCCCGCCATCGTTGACCCCGTAGTCATGATCATCCCAGGTTGCAAATATGGGACAAACTTTCTTTAGTTCGGCAAAGCCGGGGTTCGCTGCGAGTTTTGCATACTTTCCCTGCATCACCGCCATGTCATCGGTATCGGCATAGATATTATCGCCGAGAAACACAAAGGCATCCGGTTCCTGTTTTACAATCGTTTCAAAAATCGGAACCGGATGGGCTTCCTTGATGCAGGAACCGAACAAAATCCGGGAGACTTCATCACTCAATCCGATCCCACTACCGAGACATCCACATAGAAAAATAACAAAACCGGTTTTCATTATCTAAGCATTCGGATTCCCGGAACTGGAAGCAAGGGAAATCACAGACGGATTTCTTCTGTTTTTTTGGGATACCGTGACTAGATTCGCTGGCGATGCCGCCTCAACCCAAAGCACTTCTTAAGCAATACTTTCACCACGACGAGTTCCGCCCCGGTCAGGAACAGGTGGTCGACATTCTGTTGGAAGGTCGCTCGGCACTGGCGATTTTCCCAACCGGTGGCGGCAAAAGCCTCTGCTATCAACTCCCTGCTCTTGTGTTCGAGGGAATCACACTGGTGGTCTCCCCTCTCATCGCGCTGATGAAAGATCAGGTGGAATCCCTGACCGCTCTAGGGATCGCGGCGGCGCGGCTCGATTCCACTCTGGAATTCAGTGAAGTTCAGGAGATCTACGACAAAATGGCCGCCGGGACCCTGAAACTGATTTACGTCGCCCCGGAACGACTTTCGAACGAAGGCTTTCTCCGGCGCCTCCGGAAATGCCGGATTTCGATGCTCGCAGTCGATGAAGCGCACTGCATTTCCGAGTGGGGCCACAATTTCCGGCCTGATTACTTGAAACTGGCGGACCTTGCCCGCGATCTCAAGGTCGAGCGGATCCTCGGCCTCACCGCAACGGCAACACCGGAAGTGGCGGCGGACATCAGAAAGCGGTTTCAAATCGAGGCAAACGATCAGATCCAAACGCCTTTCCACCGGAAAAACCTGACGTTTATGGTCGAGCCATGTCCGGTCGAGGAGAAAAAAGCCCGCCTTCTTGAAAAACTTCAGTCACGCCCCGCAGGCCCCACTGTGATCTATGTGACCCTGCAGAGAACGGCTGAGGAGGTCGCCGGATTTCTATCCCGCGCCGGCGTTCGCGCCCGCGCCTACCATGCCGGGATGCGGAATGAGCATCGCGCCGAACTACAGGATAATTTTATGAATGATAAAGAAAGCATCGTGGTCGCAACGATTGCTTTCGGGATGGGAATCGATAAGTCAAACATCCGCTATGTCTATCACTACAACCTACCCAAATCGCTCGAAAACTATGTTCAGGAGTCTGGGCGCGCGGGGCGGGACGGAGCTCCCGCCACCTGCGAGATTCTGGCCTCGCGAAGTGATCTGGTTGTTTTGGAGAACTTTGTCTTCGGGGATACCCCGTCGCGCACCGCGATCAAATCTCTAGTCGAGCATCTCCTCCTTCAGGGTGACGAATTCTCTATTTCAAAATACGACCTTTCCTATAGTCGCGACATCCGGCCGCTCGTGGTATCGACCGCAATCACCTACCTTGAAATGGATCAGGTCATAATCCCCGGCGGACCATACTATGCCGGTTACCGTTTTCAGTTCCTCCGCAAAAAGGAGCAGATCCTTTCGGGACACCCGCCTAAACAAAAGAAATTGATCGAAGCGATCTTCGCCCATTCCACCAAAGCCAGGACCTGGTTCACGGCGGATATTGAAGCGATCGCGAACCAGACCGGCGAACCCGCTGATTTGATCCGCCGGACGATCGACGAGTTGGCGGAGATGGGCGATCTCAAAACGCAACCGAGCGGCCTCCGGCACGCCTACCGGCTCAATCCGGACGGGGAACGCAGTGTCAGCCAGTTGACCGCCCGGTTGATGGAGCTTTTCGAGACCCGGGAAGTCGGTGAAATCAATCGCCTCCGCCTCGTGTTGGAGCATTGCGAAGCGAAACGCTGTCTTGCCGGCCGGATTCTCGAGTATTTTGGTGATCCCGGAATCAAATGCGGGGTGTGCAGCGTCTGCACCGGGGAAAACCGGGGGAAGAAGCTCCCCTCACCGCCTCCGGTGACAATCGACCCCGAAGAGGCCGAAATCATTCAGAAGCTCAATTCCGAAAACCACAAGGCACTGAAACAACCACGCCAGCTCGCCCGATTTCTCTGTGGCTTGTCGAGCCCCGCATCGACCCGCGCGAGACTCAATCGGCACGACTCATTTGGACTGCTCGAAGAGGTCCCGTTTCAGGAAGTTCTCGCTTATTGCGAGGCTCTGATCTGAACCCGGGGAGTTTCGCCCCCTCGAATGTTTCGACCGTTTCGATCTTACCGACGTAAATCAGTATATTCGCCGAAAATGCGACCGCTTGAATACCAGTAATTATATTCGATTAGTGTGGTAGCTAATGTATCGACTTTTTTATATCGCGTTTGCTTTGTTCGGGCTCTGCAGCTCGCTGTCAGCTGATGTCCCACCGAAGGAAATCGACAGCTTTCTCGCTGAAAACTGTTTCGATTGCCATGATGACGAAGTTTCCAAAGGGGAGCTCAATCTGCTCGACCTGAAGTTTGACCTCGACGATCCCCATCTCATGGAAAAGTGGGTACGGGTCTTTGAACGTGCTGAATCGGGCGAAATGCCGCCGGAGAAAAAGCCACGCCCCGATGAAAAGCAGCTCGAATCCTTTCTGAAACATCTCGAAGAACCGCTCCTCGCCGCAAATGAGAGACAAAATACGGAGGAAGGCCGGGTCAAGATGCGCCGCCTCACTCGCCGGGAATACGAACGGACGATGCACGATCTGCTGAAAATCGACATTCCGCTGGTCGACGTCCTCCCCGAGGATTCCTCCCTGCACGGATTCGAAACGGTTGCCAGTGTGCAACAGCTTTCCCACCACCTTCTGGGCCGCTACCTGGAGTCAGCGGAACTGGCATTGACCGAGGCGTTCGACCGGGCGAAATCCGGCGACAATTCCTACAGCAAATCCATCGACGCCCGGATGCTGGGCCGGGGGGCATGGAAAGGCGGCAATTACCGCGGGCCCGAAGATCGTGACGGCATCGCCATCGCCTGGCCTCTCACGCTCCAGTTTTACGGCCGGATGCCGGCAACTTCCGTTCCCAAATCAGGTTGGTATGAAATCACCGTGAAAGACCTCCACGCGGTAAATTCAGACGTGGTCTGGGGCACCCTGCGATCCGGAACCTGCGCCTCGAATTCCCCGATGCTTTTCTCTGTCGGCCTGGTTGAAGCGACCCGGGAAAAACGCGATCTCACTTATCAGGCCTGGATCGAAAAGGGGCACATGCTCGAGCTGCGCCCCAATGATGCCACCATTCCCCGTGCCAAAGTGCCGTCCAAAGGCGGCACCGTGAAATACGAAGGAAGCAATCTCTTGAAAGACGGCTCTCCCGGAATCGCGATGAGCGGGATCGAGATGAAACGGGTCTATCCCAACGGCACCGCCTGGCAAGTGCGACAGGCTTTGATCGGCAAAGTGACCAAGCAGGAGTTAAAGACCGCCACCCCGGAGCAACAGAAGGCGATTGTGAAAAAATCCGTGGAACGCTTCGCGAACACCGCGTTTCGGAGACCGGCCGATGGAAAAGTCACTCAACCCTACGTCGATCTGGCCCTTGCCGTCCTGAAAGAGAAGGATACCAAAATCGAGGACGCCCTTTTTACCGCCTACCGGGCGATCCTCTGCTCTCCGCGATTCCTCACCTTTTACGAAAAACCGGGGCGACTCGATCAGCACGCGCTCGCCTGCCGTTTGAGCTACACCCTTTGGAATTCGATGCCGGACGCTAAATTGCGCAGCCTGGCGGACAAGGGCGAGCTGACCGGCTCGACCGTTCACGAACAGCTCTCGCGCATGATCGACGATGAAAAGACCGACCGGTTTTTCGAGAGTTTCACTGATCAGTGGCTGAAGCTGAAGGAAATCGATTTCACCACTCCGGACGCCCGCCGGTTCCGGACCTTTGATATCGTGGTTCAGGATTCAATGGTACAGGAGACTCGGGGATTTCTGGAGGAATTGATCCGCACGAACCGCCCCATCACCAATCTGATCCACTCCGACTTCGCGATGCTGAACGAGCGTCTCGCCCGATTCTACGCGATGAAAGATCTCGATATCAAACTCGGGGAAGGGCTTCAGAAAGTCAGCCTGAAATCGAATGCCCGGGGCGGCCTCGTCACTCAGGGCTCTATTTTGAAAGTCTCAGCAGATGGAACTTCCACTTCCCCCATCGTTCGCGGGGTCTACGTGGCGGAACGGATTCTGGGAATGGAAATCCCGCCGCCACCACCGGGGATCCCCGCGGTGGAGCCGGATATTCGCGGAGCCGTCAGTATCCGGGATCAGCTCGCGAAACACAGTAATGATGAATCCTGCGCGGCCTGTCACAAAAAAATCGACCCGGCGGGATTTGCGCTCGAAAACTACGATCCAGTAGGTCTCTGGCGGAACAAATACGGCAACCAAAAGAATTCTGCGGCGGTTGATCCCTCGGGCAATACCCCGGACGGCGCGCCGTTTAAGGACATCCACTCATGGAAAAAAGCCTACCTGAGCCGCCCCGATCTTTTGGTGGAAGGCTTTACCAAACAAATGTTAACTTACGCAACCGGAGCGAGACCCACGTTCAGCGACCGGGATGCCATCGAAAAAATCGTACAAACCAATCGTGAGAAGAAATACGGAATGCGATCGCTAATGCACGCCATCGTCGCGAGCGAGCCGTTCCGAACCAAGTAGAACCACTGCAACATGGAAAAAAACGTTCATTTCAATCTGAAAAAAGCCCTTTCACGCCGGACCGTGATCAAAGGAGCGGGAATGTCGCTGGGCCTGCCTTTTCTCGATGCGATGGCTCCCGCTTTTGCGAAAGAAAGCGAAGCGCAACCGAAGCGATTTGTCGGCATCAGCCTGGCGCTGGGACTGCACGGACCAAACTGGATTCCCGAAGGTGAAGGCACCCAATACAAGCCGTCCCGTTATTTGAAATCGGTCCAGGATCTGCGCAAAGATTTCACTATCGTGTCAGGCTCATCCCACCCCGGCGTCACCGGAGGCCACACCGCAGAGGGCAGCATCTTTTCCGCCTGCCCGAACCAGAGAGGTGCCACCACGCGAAACACCATTTCAATTGATCAGTTGATGGCGAAACAATACGGTCACGAGACCCGTTTCCCCTCCCTGACACTCAATGCCGGATCGAGCTCGAGCCCGTCCTACACCGAAAACGGATCGATGATCCCGGCGGAGACCGATCCGAAAAAGGTATTCTATCAGCTCTTCCGCGCGGATTCCCCGCAGGAAAAAGCCCGCCAGGCGGAATCGATTCGCCGGGGCCGCAGTGTGATGGATGTGATCGGCCTGGAAGCCAAATCCCTGCAGCGGGAGCTCGGTGCCGGGGACCGCGAAAAGCTGGACTCCTGGTTCACCAGCATTGAGGAACTCGAACAACGCCTCAAAGAAAATCAGGACTGGGTCAACCGTCCCAAGCCGAAAATCGATGTCCAGGCTCCGAATGCGGACCGGAATAATCTGGCCTCCTACGAACGGGCCATGCTCGACGTGATTTTTCTCGCCCTGCAGACGGATTCGACCCGCTTTGTGACGCTTCACCTGCCCGGGAACGGTCGTTTCAAGGACTTCGAAGGCGTCAACGAAGGCTACCACACCCTGAGTCACCACGGTTTGGATGAAGAGAAAATCGATCAGCTCACTCTCCTCGAACAGGCTCTGATCGACGAATGGGCCAATTTCCTGCGGAACCTGAAATCCAGCCAGCAGAACGGTCAAACCCTGCTCGACGGGACCCAGGTGATCCTCACCTCGAACCTCGGTAACGCCTCAAGCCACGACAACCGCAATATGCCGGTTCTCTTCGCCGGGGGCGGTTATCAGCACGGTCGTCACCTCGCTTTTGATCGCAAAAACAACTACCCGCTCCCGAATCTCTACCTCACCGCTCTCCAGCGGATGGGACTCGAGCTCGATCAGTTTGCGACCAGTACCGGACCAATGACCGGCCTGGTCTAGATCAAACATTTCGCTCTCGAAATGACACGCAGAACGGGCCGGAGACCTCCGGCCCTTTTCTTTTTCTCCCCCACTGGTCACGAGCGATTTAACCGGGCGCAGCACCACATTGTACAGGGTACAGTTTCGGACTGTACAGGGTACAATCCCGATTTTAACGCCGAAAGCCGCCAAAACGCCCGCAAACCTATCAAGCGTGAGAATTGTCGCAAAACCAAGAGTTAATCCCACACTCGAAGGTGACAATTTTGTTGAAAAAGTAGTTGCTTGAAACCGCCACTGAACTCAAGATTTGGCATCCATTATTGCATCCTCGGTTATTAGAGATTTTTTCGACTTTTTTTGAGATTCCTCAATTCATTGAGCGATAGAATTTTAGATAGCTCCTGGTGATCCTGGAAAATCAGAGGTCTCTGAACTCCACAAAAGAATTATCCAACAAATGATTAAACAGAATCTTCCAAAATGTTTTGTCGCCACCCTTGGTTCAGCTCTGCTTTTCGTAGGCAGCGCCATCGCCGGTGACAAGTGCCTCATCATCGATGATAAAAACCCCGCCAAGTGTTGTTTGGAAAACCCCACCTGGTGCGATATTTTCGATAAATCGACTCTTTATAAAAATGAGGAGAACTGCCTCATCCAGAAAGTGCAACTGGTCGGCCGTTACCACGGTCAGTATCACAGCTCTTCTCTGGAGCACTCCAGCGGTCAGTCTCTGGGTGCCAACTACTGGGAACACCGCAGATTCCGTGTCGGAACCAAAATTCAGTTCCTCAACGACTTCACGTTCTTCAACAACTGGAACATCGGCGATAACAACGACAGCGGAGCAAGACTCACTGGTGGAGACTTCTTCGGTTCGGTCTACGAAATGTACATCGGCTGGAAACCCTCCGGCACCGATAACGACCTCTGGGTAAAAGTCGGTAAGCAGAAGCAGAAAATCACTCGTGAGTGGAGCACATCATCGAAGCAGTTATTAACTTTCGAGCGTTCCCACATCACAAACGAAGTGGCTGCAACCATCGCATGGGGAGCTGAAGCCGGTTTCACAGCCTTCAACATCGACCACGCTTTCGGCATTTGGCTGGGCGGATACGACATGGACGGACTCGACCAGCGCGGAGAGAACTTCCCCGGATTTGATTCCCGGGCCGGAGCCAGCTATCGCGCCTCTTACGGGCTGACCGATGCAACTGACATCTTCTTCGACTACCTCTACACCAACAACAGCGACGGAACTCAGCGCCCACGCGGAAACGACGATGCTGACGCCCTGAGCGACTACAATCACGTCCTGGCTTTCGGAACCGAGTCAACCTGGGATCTGGGTCACTGCGGTCGTCAATTCGGATTGGTTACCGATGTGATTTACGGAATCGATCGCGAAGCGAGCACAGGAAATAATAATTTCGGAGGAAACAACAACCGTCTTGCCGGTGATGACACATTCGGACTCGTTTTTCTTCCTCATGTCGATCTGACCGAAAGACTGCAACTCGTCGGAAAATACGCTTACGCATCCGACTCCAGACTTCACCGTCCTCAGAGAGCCGTAGCAACCACCAATGCCACGGCCCGTCCTAACCTTGAAGACGTGCACACCTTGTACATCGGCCTGAATTACCGCATCTGTGGTGATAACCTCAAGTTGATGGCCGGTTACGAATACCTGACCGCCGACCTTTATCAGGGAGCCGGAGCAGGTGATCTCGGCAGCCTTTCAGGTGATACCTGGATGCTCGGCCTCCGGACCTACTTCTAGGCCACCGGATTCCGGATCTAAAAATTACATCACAAGGCGGGGCTGGAGACAGTCCCGCCTTTTTTGTGTACTAAAACGACAGGGCGATTCTAATCAATTGACCGTCAGTGAGCTTAAGATCTTTTAGAACCCGGAGCCCCTCTCATCCTTAAAATACCGCAGCATTGCCGCATCGCAGCAATGCGAAAAGCGCGCAGGTTTTGTCACATAAACCATCTTGAATACTTCGGTTCAACCACTAGAAATAGCACCGTCTGAGGAAAGTCTCAGATGCTCGGAGCGCCGCCTATCACTCACTTCACCAAAGTGACATAGGTGTCACAACTTCGAAATAGACGGTCCATTTTTACTTTGGTAATGGTGGACGGTCCAACGACAAAAAACAGAAAAGACTAGATGATAAAAATAACTAAACTTATGCACTACGGCATCGCGACTGGAGCGGCCCTGCTTTTCGCAGGAACTTCCATGGCTGGTGACGACAAGTGTGTTGTCATTGACGATAAGTGCCCAGTGGAATGCTGTAAGGAAGATCCTTCCTGGTGCGGACTCTTCAAAAAATCAACGCTCTACAAGAACGAGGAAAATTGCTTCGTTCAAAAAGTATCGTTAGCCGGCCGTTACCACGGACAATATCTTGGTCAGTCAATCGACCACTCGTCCGGACAAAGCTTCGGTAGCCAGTATTGGGAACATCGTCGTTTCCGTCTTGGTGCAAAGGTTCAGTTCCTGAATGATTTCACATTCTTCAACAACTGGAACATCGGTGACAGCAACGAGCAGGGTGAAAACCTCGCTGCAGGAGATTTCTTCGGCACAATCGACGAAATGTACATCAAGTGGGAGCCATCAAACTTCGCAGTTGAAGGGTTCTACGTAACCGTTGGTAAGCAGAAGCAGAAAATCACTCGTGAGTTCTCTACTTCCTCCAAGCAGATCCTCACTTTCGAGCGTTCACACATCGTGAACGAAACAACAGACACCAAAGCATGGGGTGTTGCTACCGGATTTAAGGCCCTCGGTCTTAAGCACGAAGTTGGCGCATGGCTCGGTGGTTTCGACGAATCTGCTGACGGCAGCGGTCCAAACTGGGCTGATTTCGACTCTCGTGGTGGTGCTTCCTACCGTGCTGAGTATGGCTTGAATGACAACACTGACATTCACTTCGACTACCTTTTCTCTAACAACAGCAATGGCGACATTTCTGCACAGGGAAATGCTGACGCACTCGCTCTCTCAAACTACAACCACGTTATCGCTCTCGGAACTGAGTCTTCATGGGACCTCGGACATTGCGATCGTAAGTTCGGTTTGATCACAGACGTTATCTGGGGAAGAGACCGCACCGCACGTAGTGGTAATGAAATCATCGGCGCAGGCAGCAACGACGCTGCAGCAGGACAGGACACAACCGGTTTTGTTATCATGCCTTACATCGATCTTACCGAGCGTCTTCAGTTGGTTGGTAAGTATGCTTACGCAGACTTCGCCCGCATGCAGCGCACTCAGCGTCGTGCTTTCGAGCGCAATGGTGAAAGTCGTCCAGTCATGGAAGACGTTCACACTCTCTACCTCGGTCTTAACTATCGCCTCTGTGGTGATAATCTTAAGCTGATGGCTGGTTACGAGTATCTTTCAGCAGACATGTTCACTGCTCCTAATTCCGTTGATCAAGGTTCACTCACTGGTGATTCCTGGATGCTCGGAATCAGAACATATTTCTAAGCCGAGAATTTTTTACTCCTTGGTTACATAATTAATCTCTTGGTATGAGGCGGAGTCTTAACGGGCTTCGCCTCTTTTCTTTACCCTATTGACAGAAGCTCCCCGGGGCGCGATCAAAGCACTCCTTAATTCCGGATGAACCAGCAACGAAACACTCAGCTATGCCTCGCAGGCGTGCTCCTGCTGTCGATGTGTTCCTGTGTCACCCGGAATGCCGATCAACCAAAACCGAAGCCCTACCCTTTCGACTACTGCGCTGTAATCAAAACGCCGTTTGATGAAGAGGAAGGCCCCAAATACGGCCGGATCTACGACGGATATCGCGTCAAATTTTGCTGCATCCCCTGCACGAAAGCTTTCGACATCAATCCCGAAGCATTTATGGGTCCGATCCGGGCCTTCTACGGAGACACCGGGACTGACGGGCCACCACCACCTCCCTCAGACACCGACTGATTCCGATGGGTAGGGTTACAGGAATGTAAACATCTCGACCTTGGCTTCGAAGGCGCCCCGACTACCGTCTAGCATCAAGATAGCTATGACAGAGGTTAAGGGTCAGTTGCTCAGTGCATTTCGATTACTAAAGAAAGATTTCCGAATCGTATTTTGGAAGACCGGTAAAGCACTGTGGCGGGGCAGAACGATAGCGGTTCTGTTTATGATCAGCATCGTAATAACCGCGCTCATCCTCGTCCATCCCCACGATGAGCGAGTCGCTGAACACAACCTGTCGAGAAATGATATACATTCGATCCGGTTACTCCACCCCGGGTCGGCAGCCGATCTCGAAAAGTATATCGGAAAAGAAACCCGGAGTTACCGCTGGCAAACCTTCTATACGGTATATCTCGACATCGAATGTCGAACCCGTGATGATATCAAAACTCTCGCAGCAGAAGGTCTGAACGAGTCCTATCTCGAGCGAGTTATCTTCTCCGGTAGAAACCGCGTCATCTACGGAAAATCGCTGGAACGAGCCGACGCACTGAATTGGCAGAATGCACTGCCATCCGAACTCGCGGCGATTAGCGAAGTTCAACTCGTCAGGGTATCAAAACAGAACATCCCCACTCGAATACTCGCCCGGAAACTGGGCAAATGGGGAGACTTCGCTCAGTACAATCTCGTCTGGTTTGTCCTGATCTGGGTCTACGGTTTTATCAGCAAAAAAAGATGGTTCCAGAGACTTGCGGTTACTACCTTCTATGTCGCACTGATCGCCGGACTGTCCTGCAATGCGCTGCGATTCACTACCGGTCGGCCCCGCCCCTACGCTTCTGTAGAAGACAAATTCTATGGTATCCCCGGCGTTTTGAAAGGATGGGAATACCACGGCTTCCCCTCCGGCCACACCTCCACCGCAATGGGGATGGGAGCGCCAGTCCTTGCGGCTCTCGGAGTGTATGGATTGCCGGTTTTTGCTTTCAGTTGCTCGGTTGGCTGGTCCCGAATCTACCAGTCGAAACACTACCCGACCGATGTCCTTGTCGGTGGATCATTCGGAATGCTGTATGGCTGCGCCGCTGGCTGGCATCTCCGCAAAGTTCGACTGCGATTAAAAAGACGGCGGCGGACCAAAAGCCCGACCGAACCGGATCCTCTGCCGCTTCCAACCCGGAAAAACCTGCCTGCTACCTTGGCTGAATAAACCGGATCTTCACCCAGCTCGTTCTCGCAATATTCAAACCGCTCACTTCGGCTATTTTGTAGTCACTTCGCGGAAACGCTTTCTCTATTACCTCTCTTTGGTCCCTCAACCTCGGGGCCGGCTCTCCTCTGAATTTTGCCAGCACCGCCTTTTCACCGATTCTCCATTCCTCAGTCAAAAAGATTCCGGCGCGCTTTCCCTCCCCTTCCATAAATCGCACCGCCTCACCAAGATCCCCCGTCAGATTCCAGGGCTCTCCACTCCATTCATAAAACACCCAACTCGGTTCTGAAAATCCCTGGGCAACAAATTTCACACCATCTGTCTCCGCAAACACCCCCGTCTCCTTCATCAGGATGATAGGGTGAACCTTCCGGATTTCCAAGGTTAGGATATGAGTCAACACACCGGCAATTCCCGCTACGGCGATCAACACAGGCCAGCACCTCTTGTGTTTTTGGATGAGCACGATCGACAGTGGGAGGCAAACTCCAATTAGACCGACCAGACCACCCGCCAGAAGTATCAAACGATTGATAGCCTCCATGGGCTCCGGAAAGACTTTAAACATACCGGCACCGACCACCGTCAACGCCACCACCAACATCAAACCGACCACAAAGCGAAACCAGTTTTTCCTCAGGCGGCTGTCGAGCTTTTCCAACTTACCGTTCGCAAAGAGCAGAAGCATCAGCGCGGGAAATCCGGGAAGTATATAGTGAGGCAACTGAGTGGCATACAGCGCAAAAACACAGAATGGAGCCAGAAACCAAGCTAAAAGAAACGACCGTGCCGGATTCCTCTTAAGCGCCTCTTTCGAAACAATGACTGCTCCGGGCAGAAAAGCACTCCAGGGCAACAGACTCACGATTCCGGTTCCCAGGTAATAGACGACCGGGATATTTACCCTACCGTTGAACGCGGAAAAGCCCCGCTTTACCACGTGCTCCCCGACGCCCACATCCCAGTAACTCCCATCGGTTAACCACAGCGCGCGAATGCCCCACAATCCGACCATAACCGTAGCTATCAGCAAGCTGGTTACGGGTTGAATCCGCCTCCATCTGATCGGCTGCCGTCCGATTGGCCACCGCCATAACAAAAGCGACAGCGCGGGAATAATCCACGCGACAGGCCCCTTGGTGAGAAAGCCGAACACCAAACCGAAAATCAGCACCCAGTAGTATTTCCCGAACTTACGCGGCTCCTTTTCCGGCAATAAAAGTCGGGCCAATGCATACATCGTTATAACCACCCCCAGTAATAGTGGCATATCAGCCACACTGAGCCGGCTATGGATCAAAACCTGAAAGCAGCTCAACCAGGCAATCCCCGAAAACAATCCCGCCTCCCTCGACACGAGAAAACTACCGAACAGGTAGATCACATAGGCCGTCAATATGCTGGCAACCACCGAGTGGAGGCGCGCTCCGATTTCGGTTTTACCAAGAAGGTGATAGTGACCTCTCATCCACCAGTAAGTCAGGGGTGGCTTATCAAATCGATATCCCTGATTGAAGTAGGGAATCGTGAATTGATCCGTCTCTATCATCTCCCAGGTCGCCTGAGCAAACTTGGGCTCATCGCGATCCATCAGAGGAAGACTGGAAGTACCGGGCAGATTAAGCACACATCCCAGCACCAAAAGAAAAACGGCACTGAGCCCCCGGTGATTTGCGATAAGCGAAAAATACGGTTTCACCCGTGGACAAAACGTATTATGGAAGCGCTATGCAAACAAACATTTCGCCACTCGGGACTTAATGCAAAGCTCCCGGTCCAATATGGCGAATATCGGTCGCTTCCGCAGTGTATACCGTATCCTCACCGATATTTACGGCGTGATCACCAATTCGCTCGAGACACCGGACGATAAAGATCAGGTTCAAATAAGTCCGGAGATTGTCGGTATCATTCTCGATCGCTTTAGTCAGCGTCTCTATCGCTTTGCGGTGAAGCGAATCCAGTTTCTGATCTCTTTCGTGAAGCGTCAGAGCCAGATTCACATTACCGTCGGAAAACGAACGCATCGCATCACCGAGAAGCTCTGCTGCCAACTCAGCGATAGGAGAGATCAAACGCGTCTCGGGCACCTCCGGCTTCGATATAATTTTGCGGGCGCGCCGCGCAATGTTACCGGCTTGGTCAGAAACCCTTTCGAGATTGGTCGCCACTTTCATCGCCGCAACGACCGAACGGAGATCGGTCGCCAAGGGAGTAAAACGAAGCAGAATCTCTATACCATCTTTATCGATGCTGCGATCTAACGAATTAACTTCTTCATCATCAGCAATCGCATCGTTACAAAGCGATTCCTTTCGCTGCAACAACCCACCCACCGCGTTTTCAAGATTCCCCGCAGCGAGATCCGCCATCACGAGGACTGATTTTTTGACGCTCTTCAGGGAAGATTCAAAATCACGAAGAATGTGGGGTTGCGTAGTCATAGAGATAACATTGTGAGTCCAGCCTTATCCAAACCGGCCGGAAATATAGTCCTCAGTCTGCCTCACCGAAGGCGAGGTGAACAACTTGGTAGTGTCATCAAATTCGATTAACTCACCAAGATAGAAAAACGCAGTCTTGTCGGAAACCCGGGTTGCCTGCTGCATATTGTGAGTCACGATCACGATCGTGAACTTCGACTTAAGCTGAGTGATCAAGTCTTCAACCGTCGCGGTAGAAATTGGATCAAGTGCGGAACACGGCTCATCCATCAGGATAATCTTCGGCTTCACGGCAATGGTCCGGGCAATACAAAGACGCTGCTGCTGACCGCCGGAAAGACCGAGCCCGCTGGCGTGCAACCGATCTTTGACCTCTTCCCAGAGACCGGCACCTTTGAGACTATCCTCCACCGTTTCGTCGAGGACACTCTTATCTTTAATCCCCTGAATTCTGAGACCGTAAGCAACGTTTTCATAGATGCTTTTCGGGAAGGGATTGTATTTCTGGAAAACCATCCCGACATGTTTACGAAGCTCAATTTCATCAACATAGGGATCGTAGATATCAGTCCCGAGAATTTCGATCTTTCCTTTGGTAATCGAAGCGGTCGGGATCAGGTCATTCATCCGGTTGAAGCAGCGCAGTAAGGTTGACTTACCGCAACCTGACGGCCCGATGAACGACGTCACCTCACCACCGTGAATATCAATCGATATGTCACGAAGTACATCCTTTTTACCATCGTAAGCAAAATTCAGATCTTCGACTTTGATCACTTTTTCTGCTTCACCATGACCACTTTCGTGGCTTGAAGAAACGGCGCGATCCTGAGTCCCGGGAGCTGAAGTTACTTTCTTGTCTGGAGTTAATACGTCGGTGCTCATATTTGAAATTCGTTAAAGAGTAATTGAGAAGAGTAAAATAACACGGTCATTTGTGTGACGATTCATCACTACCAACTCACCTTTTTGCGATAGTGAATCCGCAGGAAAACTGAGAGTGCCGCGAGGCACATTACCAACACCATGAACACAAATACAGAACCGTATTGCATCGGTTCGGTGTATTCGGATTGCGGGATTCGAGCCGCAACCGTGTAGATGTGGTAAGGCATAGCCTGAACCGATTGAGAGAAGAAAGAAAACACCTGCCCAAACGCGCTGTTCGCAGTTTCAGACAGATCCTGCCACGGTAATTTATCTTTGTGCGCCAATGCGGCGGTAAACATAATCGGGGCCGTCTCTCCAGCCACGCGGGTAATACCGAGAACAGAAGCCGTCAACATCCCGGGAAAAGCATAGGGCAGCACCGACTTGCTAATGGTCTGCCATTTCGTAGCACCGAGGGCCAGTGACGCTTCGCGAAAGCCCATCGGAATCGCTTTGAGTGACTCTTCGCACGCGGTGATGATAACGGGCAACACCATAACTGCCAAAGTACAACCCCCGGCCAGCATACAGGTTCCCCACCCCTGAAAAGCCAGGTATTTCCCTGTCCCAAATAGCTGGATCGCACGCCAGCCATCGACCCGAAGGTTCTCGGCATTAGTTAATACCGGGAAAAACAGGCAGAATAAACCAAGCCCGAATAGACCAAAAACTACGGAAGGCACCCCGGCCAAATTCATGATCGCAAGGCGAATTGCATCGATGAACCCTCCTTTCGAACTGTACTCATTCAGGTATATCGCGGTGGCCTGACCGATCAACAATGCAATCACAATACAGATCACGGTCAACAGCGCCGTCCCGACCAGCGGTCCGAGAATTCCACCTCCCGAGTAAGAGTGAGTGTGCTCTTTTACAATCTCCAGATCCGGATTGTCCTTTTTCCACTGCATATAGTCAGAGAAAGCCAGTTTGCGTTCGGTACCATTATCGGTCTCAAACACCACCAGTGTTTCCGGGCTCCGGGTGAAGAATTCGGTATTAACAAAAGGAGCACTCGCTTTAAAAACGACCGGCGCCCCCTTGATAACGATGTCACCAAAAATATAGGCGGCACAGAGCAGAATTGAGTAAGTGGCGATCCGAAACGCCCAGAAGGTACTCAGATCGATCTTTTTCCGCTTCTGGCTTTTTGGAGCAAACGGCCTGCTGACCCCAAGCGGGTTGTCTTTCGATATATCGTGCATGTGAAAATAAAGGTTGAGCGAATTTTCGTGGATAAGTTTTCGAAATTATATCTTCTGGAAGCGCTGCAGAATCTTCTGCGCCGAAAAGTTTACCAGTAGTGAGATGAAAAAGAGAACCATCCCGACCATGAACAACGCCCGCCAATGCAGCGAACCATTGTCCACTTCGCCCAGTTCCTGGGCGATAATACCAGTCATGGTGTGAGCCGGTTGAGCAACGACGCCCAGACCTTCGCTGAAGTCCGGGATCTTTATCTTGTTACCCGCCACGAGCAGCACAACCATGGTCTCACCAATGATCCGCCCGAATCCAAGTAGAGCGGCAGCGATGATACCGGAAAGTGCGGTAGGGAAGACCACCTGAAGCACGGTTTGAAGTTTCGAGGCACCAAGCGCCAGAGAGTTCTCCGAAAACGCTTTCGGCACGTTGTTCAGGGCATCTTCAGCGAGCGTAAAGATCGTCGGCATCGCCATGAAGGCGAGAAGCAATCCCGCATTAAGAATAGTGAGACGCTCTGACATTGGAAAGCCCGGCACCCACTCCAACCAAGGAACCTGGCTGAGGTTTCGAAGCGCCGTTCCCAATACAAAGATACCAAAGAATCCCAAAACCACGGATGGTATTGCCTCGATAAATTCGATCGCCGGCTTCACAAAATTCTGCTCTTTAACCGGAGCCAGCTGATTCACATAGATCGCTGCTGACACCGCAAACGGGACTGCGACAACCAACGCAATGATAGAAATCATAAAGGAGCCGGTGAATAGAGGGAGCAGTCCATAAAAATCGTGCCATGAACTGTTAGTTACCCAGTCACGACCAAAGATGAAGGCACTGATCGACCCGACGATCGAGTAAGCCTTATCGTGACGCCAGTCATCAATCTTATCGAGACTGCTTTTGACAGTGGATTCGAATCGCTTCTGAGCCTTTCTCGCTTCTTTGAGATTGGCAGTCGCGCTCTTGGTTGATACTTTCCGCGGGAGTTGCGAAGCCAGCACCTCTACTTCTTTTTCAAACTTCCGGGCGAGCTTTTCGTGCTCCGGAATCTTGTCGTAGAGAGGCTTCGTCAGTGCCGCAAAGTCAGGTTCCTCTACCATAACCGCTTCGGCCCGTTCGATTTTCCGAGCCTTTGCCTCGGGATCCTTTTCCAACTTAGCACCGGCAAGAAGCGCCGCCCGCCGTCCCGGAGCGGTCTCAAATTTTTCCGCTTCCCGTTTCGCCAGCGATGCGATTTTCTTCATCTCGGAATGCAGCGATTTCACTTCTTTAGCAGAATCCCGGAGGCCGGTCACGGTCGCTTTAAAATCGACTAACTTTTCGGCTGCGACACTCTTCTTAGCGGCGCTAACCTTCTTCAATTCCTCTATATAGGGATGTTCACCTTCAGCATTCGGCACGGCGTAAAGAACGGCCTCCCGGAAATTTTTAATCTGGGTTTTAGTTAGCTTGAGATCCGAATTGTCAAATTTCCAGGTGAGACTGTTATTCAAGATAGCTTCGGACTCCTTTTTCAGTTCCGGCTCAAGAACCGCTATATCAGGCTTCAGGCTTTCGATCTCTTTGGTATACTTTTCGATCTTGCCCTTAAGCTTCTCAACCTTCTCCGAATCGTTTACCGGGTCGAGCTTTGCGAGATCCTCACGGGCGTCAACCAAATCGTCCTGAGCGTCTTCGAGGTCATCCAGCTTATCCTCAAGGCGATCCCTCACTCTCGAGGTCTCGTTCTTCACCAGACTCAAAACCGACCGGTAGGCGGCAAGGAGATTGTCCTGCTCCAGAGAGGATTCATTGAGCTCGGCGTAGTAGGCAATATTCGAGCTGCTGTAAAGTGCGGTGAAGGCATTCACTTCCTCCCCGACAAAATCGACCAGCTCCTGTCCCGACTGCCGATAGGCTTTCAAGCCCTTGTGATGATCAGGGAAAAACAGAGCGGCTTCTCTGGCGAGAAACACACAGATCAAGATAAGAATCACGATGGCGAGACTGGCGTTCCCGCTGAAAAAGAACTTAATAAAGTCCTGAAGATCAAGACCAAAGACCTTGAAGCCTTTTTTACGAAATTCTCCACCACGCTCGTTAGAGGGTGGATTCGTAGATTCTGAAGGGTCAGATGAGTTCATTTTTTGAGTTCGATTTTTCAACGGTGGTTTTCAGTCCACCTTTTTCAACGGCGCTAGACTACCAGATCCAAAGAGTTTTGCGGCCACTGAAGCGTAACGTTTTTGTCACGCCGGAACCTTCCGATCCGGACAAAAAAAGGCCCGGCGAGTCTCCCCGCCAGGCCCTTAAGATTAAAATTGATGTTCAGAAATTAGTTAGGCGCGATAAATCCCACACGCTCAACCACTTCACCAGCTTCGTCCGCAGTGGTGGCCCACTTCAGGAACTTCTCAGCAGCAGCAGAAAGCTTACCGTCGATTGTGTAGTAGTGAAGGCTGCGGGCGATAGGATACTCCTTAGCGTTCTTAGGCTTAAGCTCAACACCGTCAACTTTTACAGCTTTGATGCCATCCTTCTCTGTGTAGGCAAGACCGACGTAACCGATACCGTTAGGATTCTTGGCAACTTCTTCAGCGATCTGCTCGTTTCCAGCCATCTTCTGAGTGTCAGAACCGTAGTCACGCTTTGCCATCGCCATTCCCTGGAATGACTTGTAAGTTCCGGAGGAAGTGTTGCGTGTGTAGACTGAAATAGGACCAGCCTGACCACCGACTTCACTCCAGTCAGTAATGTCACCAGTGAAAATTCCCTCAACCTGCTTAAGAGTCAGGTTCTCAAGACCACTCTTTTCATTAACGATCACACCGATCATGTCGAAAGCAGCCGTCCAGTCTTTGATTTCCTGTCCTTTAGCGGTGAAAGACTCAACTTCTGAATCTTTAATGTTACGGCTCGACATTCCGATGTCGCCGGTTCCGGAAAGGAGTGTGGTGAAAGCTGTTGATGAACCTTCAGCAGCAATTTCGAAGCTAACAGTATTTCCAGCAGCTTTGTAAGCCTCTGCAAGCTGAGGAACCATCTTAGCTCCGAGGGTGTCTGAACCTTTAATAACGATCTTGTCTTCAGCTACAGCTGAACCGGCAGCAAGAGCGACAGCGGTGAGTAATGCGAATGTTTTTTTCATGAATACGATGAAGTTCGTGTTGTTTGTTGTTTTGTTTATTTAACAGGCCGAAGGAATTGAATCCCTCCGACGGGCACAACCATTCATGAATGCAAAAACCATTCAAGCGATGACGAGTGTCAACTTCGTCATATTTGTAGGCAGACCAACATCACCCGCCCGGGCGGTAAAACCCGGAACAAGGTGATGCAACCTGCTGATAATTAAGCAGCTTTCTTAATTACCTTCCGGACAGCTTTCTTAGCTTTGCCGTTTTTGCCTTTTTTAACCGGCCTCAAAGCAGCGGACGCCGCCTTTTTTACCACTTTCTTTTTCCCGGACTTAATACCCGCTTTTTTGACTTCTTTATTTGCCAGTTTCGTGGCTTTTTTACTGGCTTTCTTAGTAGATAATTTCGACATAATATTACTCTGTTTGTGAGTGAACACCTACAGCTAGGGCGAGCCAACTTATGGGTCAAGTGACATCCGTTACAGAATTGTGACAATTCACTTTTTGAAACCCATACCGATCCTATCTGTAACTAACCAGGCCACAATCCCGACTCCACCCCTCCGTTAAGACCCTTTCGTGAAGAAAAATTCTTTTGACTTCGCCCGAGACACTTCGATAATTCCAAAATTATGGAAATAACCGAAGCGGTGACCGCTCTGAGCGCTCTGGCTCAACCTGCAAGACTGAGGATCTTTCGCCACCTTGCCAAACAGAAGGAGGAGGACCGGATCTGTGCGGGTGACTTGTCAAAGCTTCTCGATCTACCCAAACCGACGCTCTCTTTCCATCTTAAAGAACTCAACCAGGCCGGGTTGATCAATTCCGAACGGGAAGGCCGCTCCATTCTTTACAGTCCGAATCCCGGGGGAATTCAAAGACTGATGTCATTCCTCACCGAAGACTGCTGCCAGGGCAGGCCCGAGCTTTGTCTTCCAGACTCCTGCTGCAGTGGGGAAAAAGACTGACCGTTGACATCAACTCAAACCGCACTTTTATGAAAACTCGAATTGGAATAAACGGCTTCGGCCGCATGGGCAGACTCGGTTTCCGGGCGGCATGGGACACAAACGATTTTGAAATCGTTCACATCAATGAGGTCAAGGGAGGCTCCTCTCTGGCGGCTCACCTACTGGAGTATGACTCAGTTCACGGTCGCTGGGATCGCAACATCGAAGATCACGACGACCACCTTCTCGTCGACGGGAAAAAGGTAACATTTACCGGGCACCGCGAGCCGTCACAGATCAACTGGGCGGAATACGGCGTTGATATCGTGGTGGAAAGTTCAGGTCAATTCAAAACGCCGGAGACCATTCAACCCCATTTTGACAACGGTGCAAAAAAAGTTGTCGTCGCAGCCCCGGTTAAAGAAGGCGCCCTAAATGTGGTGATGGGCTGTAATGATAACCTATACGACCCGGAGCTTCACCAAATCGTAACAGCCGCTTCCTGCACCACAAACTGTATTGCCCCTCCCATCAAAGTGATTCACGAAAAATTCGGGATCAAACGGGGTACCATTACTACCATTCATGATGTGACTAACACCCAGGTAATAGTCGATGCTCCGCATAAAGATAAACGCCGGGCCCGCTCCGCCCTGAATTCTCTTATCCCCACCTCTACCGGATCGGCGACGGCTATCACGATGATTTATCCGGAGCTCAAAGGAAAGCTGGACGGGATCGCAATTCGTGTCCCTTTACTCAACGCGTCACTCAGCGATTGTGTGTTTCAGGTAGAGAAGTCCACTTCAGTCGAAGAGGTAAACGAATCGTTACGCGAAGCATCTGAAACTTACCTTAACGGCATTTTGGGATACGAAGTTAAACCACTTGTTTCCGCTGACTACACCAACGACACCAGATCCGGAATTGTTGACGCGCTTTCCACCATGGTCACCGATGGCGAGATGGTGAAAATCCTGGTCTGGTATGACAACGAGACCGGATATGCCAACCGGATGATGGAACTCGTTAAGAAAGTCTCAAAATCCTTATCTGAATGAGCGACCTGAAAGGCTACTCATTAGTGACAGCGGCCTACTGGGGATTTACCCTGACCGATGGCGCCCTCCGGATGCTGGTCCTGCTGCACTTTCATAAACTGGGCTTCAGTCCGGTTCAGTTAGCATTCCTCTTTTTGTTATATGAATTCTGCGGAGTCATTACCAATCTGGTAGGCGGATGGATCGGAGCCCGCTTCGGCCTACGGCTAACCCTGTATCTCGGGCTGACGACCCAGATCATATCACTGATTCTTCTGGCCCTAATCAACCCGGCCTGGAGTGTCGCGATCTCGGTCGCCTATGTGATGGGGGCTCAGGCTCTGTCCGGAGTTGCTAAAGACCTCACCAAAATGAGTTCAAAAAGCGCGGTAAAACTACTGGCTCCGGAGGGGGAAAACCACGAGCAGGGCCTCTTCAAATGGGTCGCCATTTTGACCGGCTCTAAAAACACGCTGAAAGGAGTGGGCTTCTTCATCGGCGGCCTCCTCCTGTCGACTATTGGATTCAATTATTCCCTATATGCGATGGCGGGCTTCCTCGGGGTCATCCTGCTCCTCGTTGCTGTGGGATTGCGTACCGATATGGGCCGAACCAGAGTGAAACCGAAGTTTACCCAGCTGTTTTCAAAGAATCAGGCGATCAACCGATTGTCTATCGCCCGGTTTTTTCTATTTGCCTCGCGGGACATCTGGTTTGTCGTCGCCCTTCCGGTCTTTCTGGCGGAGACCCTTAACTGGAGCTTCGATAAGGTCGGCGGGTTTATGGCAGCATGGGTGATCGGGTACGGGATTGTGCAGGCAATCGTCCCTTCCTTCTCCAAATCAAAAACGAGGCAGGGGGCCGCGCTCGGGATCTATCTGAGCCGGATCTGGGGATTACTGCTTTTTGTAGTAACCGCCGGGATTGGTCTCGCCGTGGCACTGGATTTCCATATTATCTGGGCCGTGGTCGGAGGACTGGGGTTGTTCGGAGTGGTATTTGCAATCAACTCGTCACTTCACTCCTTCCTTATCCTCGCCTTTTCCGACACGGAAAAAATCGCACTGAACGTGGGGTTTTACTACATGGCAAATGCAGTGGGTCGATTGGTTGGCACCCTACTCTCCGGGTTAACCTATTATCTATACAAAGATCTATCGGTCTGCCTCTGGGTCAGTGCCGCGTTTGTGTTAGCAGCGGCGATACTTACCTTCACGCTGAAAGTGGAACAGGGTTATGACAGAGAGGCCGTAGCAACTTAACCAAAAAGCGCCTTTCAACCGAAAGGCGCTCACTCACATAAATTTTCCCTCAGTCCCGGACACCGCTACGGACTGGGAGTGAATCCCGTGTCGATTATGATTTTCGTAGCTTCCGGAGATTCTTTGGCCCATGCCAGAAATTTCCCGGCGGTCCCCTTGGGAGCCCCCACCGTGTAGTAATACAGAGTTCTTGCGATCAAATAAGCATCGGCATCGGATGTCTCGAAGGAGACCCCTTCAATCAGAAGCGTCTTGGCACCCTCCTCGGAGGCATAGGCTTTCCCCACGTATCCGATCCCATTCCGGTCGCCCGCGACTTCAGTCGCAATCTGACGATTCCCCTCCATTTTCTGACTGTTGGTTCCGTAGTCCCGCTTGGCCATCGCGAGATCCTGAAACGTTGCGTAGGTACCCGAAGTTTCATTACGGGTGTAAACGTTAATACTTCCCGGTCTGCCGCCCACTTCTGCCCAGTTGGTGATTTCCCCGGTGAAAATCGCTTCGATTTGTTTCAAACTCAGGTCGTCCACCTTGTTTTTCTCATTCACAATTACGGCGATCATATCAATGGCCGCAATATGCTCGACCAACTCCTGACCTTTGGCGGAAAACTTCTCTTTCTCCGAATCTTTGACCGCACGGCTCGATGCACCGATGTCAGCGGTTCCCGCTTCCAGATTGGTAAATGCCGAGGATGAACCTTTGTCTTCAATTTCAAAAGTCACTTCGTTGCCGGCTGCTTTGTAAGCATCCGCCAATCTCGGCATCAACTTAGCGTTGATGGTATCCGACCCCTTCACAGCCAGCTTTTCCTGCGCAGCCCCCCAAAACACAGAAAATGCAGCTATTGCAGTTGCGATGATAATACTCTTCATTTTTACAGCTTGAATCAATTCAATAGAAAGATGTAACGATCTGATCTTTATAAGATTTCATCTCGCCACCCAATATTCAATACACCTCAAGTGTCATTTACGTCACATTAGCTATTTGTCACGTAATCGATACCATCCACTTCAGGATCAGCCAGTCATTACGCTGTCAGAAACGGGTTCGGTTATTTGATATATTTCTATTTGCGTTGACGGATTGCGAGAGCACGATCCCTGCATTCAGCATGGAAATCTCTACCTCAGATACCGATACGACAAAACAGGCCCGGACCGGCTTCCCCTCATTCCGGGAAGCATTGCGATTTTGGCTGAAGCTCGGTTTGATCAGTTTCGGTGGCCCTGCCGGACAGATTTCGATCATGCACCGCGAGCTGGTGGAAACCAAGCGCTGGATTTCTGAAGAGCATTTTTTAAACGCCCTGAATTTCACCATGCTCCTACCCGGCCCGGAAGCCCAGCAACTCGCAACCTATCTGGGATGGAGGATCCACGGCGCAAAAGGCGGGATCGCTGCCGGGGCCTTATTTGTGATCCCTTCAATGTTTGTGCTTTTTGCGCTCAGTTGGATTTATATAGTGGGCGGAGATATCCCATGGTTGGCTGCGATATTCTACGGTTTGCTGGCAGCGGTGATCGCTGTGGTCGCACAGGCGACTTTGCGAATTGGAAGTAAAGCGTTAAAAAGCGTGACGCTGTGGGGCATCGCTGAACTATCGTTCGTAGCGATCTATTTCTTCGGGATCTCATTTGTATTGATTATATTAGCGGTCGGCTTCGCAGGGTATTTCGGACACCGCTTTTTTCCCCGCCAGTTTCCGGCCGGGAAAGGCCCCCATTCCAGCGAAAACGAGGACCTGCCCGAATCGATTGAATTACCGACCTGTCCGGCCCCGGGCTGGAAACGAACCGCCGCGGTTGTTGCCGTCTGCTCGATTTTGTGGTGGGGTCCGATTCTCGCTCTCGCCGGTTGGCTGGGCTGGGAGAGCACCCCGGCGCAACAGGGCCTGTTTTTCAGCAAAGCCGCCCTCGTCACCGTGGGCGGTGCTTATGCCGTATTGCCCTATGTCGCCCAACAGGCCGTCGAAAGTCAACAATGGCTGACCCATTCTCAGATGATGACCGGGCTGGCGCTGGCTGAAACGACCCCGGGACCTTTAATTATGGTTCTACAGTTTGTCGGATTTGTCGGCGGATGGCAGAATCCGGGCAATTTCACTCCCCTGGGCGGGGCCACGATTGGAGCATTGATCACCACGTGGGCCACCTTTCTCCCCTGCTTTCTCTTTATTTTTCTGGGAGGACCTTACATCGAAAAGATCGGTAATTTCCCGACCTTGAGCGCCGCCCTCACGGCTATAACAGCAGCGGTCGTCGGTGTGATTCTCAATTTGGGTGTGAAATTCGGCCTCCACGCCATTTGGCCGGACCAATTGAATATCGACTGGTTTATTATCGGTCTGACGGTCCTCGCATTCTTTGCGCTGCAGCGATTCAAAGCGGGACTGATCCCGGTTATCATCGGTTGCGGCATTGCGGGCCTGCTTTATCGGGCGATTTTCAGCGGGCTCTAAGATTCCTACAATCAATCAGTTGGGTTAAGAAAACGCGACAGAGGATTGACACTTGAAAATATTTTGGTGAAATCAGTGGATGATACCCGCTCCACTCCTAAAACTGGTATGCCGGTCAATTTGGGTTCTGTTTCTGTTTGCCCCAACCCTCAAAGCTCAGGAAATCCCCCCCAAAGTCTCCCGTTACCACAAAGCACTCCTGAAGCGTCCCAACTCGGAGACGCTTTTCGCCCGGTTCTTTGACACCTGGCTCGAGACCGGGACCATAAAAGAACTCGAGACCTTTCTTTCCGGACCGGGCCACACCGCACCCGCCGATTCCATATTGCTGGGTCGCTTTTACCTTCGCCAGGGAGATGACGGAATGGCTGAAGAAGCCCTGCTCCGGGCGGTGAACCACGGGGATGCGACTCCGGTAAGGAAAGCGACCGCTCTCATTACCCTGAGTGAAATCATGGCACGGCAGCAGAATTTCCAGAGCGCACTGGAACGACTTGAGCAGGCCGCAAAATTACCGGTCCGGGCCGATCAGCTCAAAAACCTGGGTATCCGGCGGGGACAATTGCTGCTGCGCCTCAATCAACGGGATGAAGGACTCGATGTCTGGAAAGAGTTACTGAAGGAACATCCCGAAGATCAAATTCTGCGGGAGGATGTGGTGTCGGCACTGTCCGATGCCGGCCTCTATGATGAAGCCATCGAAGAACAGACCGCCCTGATCTCGCAACTCGAGAAGAAAAACGATGCCTATGCCGCCACTCTGGCCAAAATCGAACTGGGCCAAATCCATCGGCGTTCCGGAAACTGGAGGCAGGCATCGGAAGTATGGCAGAGCGCCCTGCCCGCGACGGGACAGGACACCTGGATTGAGAGAGAACTCCTCGGCCTGATCGAAACCTCGTTCCGCCGCAGCGATAATTTAAAGGGCCTCAAGGAGACGCTCGAAAACCTGATTAATTTGGAACCGAAAAGATTGAGCCTCCAAATCGCTCAGGCCCGTGTTTACGCCGACCTTCGGGAAGATGCCGCTGCGCTCGAACAGTGGAAACGCATTCTCCAACTCACACCGGGCGACCTTGAGCTGCGACTGAAATATATCCACACCCTGCGGGATCTGGACCGGCCTCAGGATGCAGCAGAACAACTCGAAGGACTGATCACACAGCGTCCGGATGACGTGGAGCTGCATTTTGAGTTAGCAGAACTGCATCATATTTCCGGAAATTTCGATAAGGCGGCGGAAAGCCTTCTCACCTATTTGAAACAATCCGATGGCTCGGAATTTCCCTATCTCCGCGTGGCGCGAAAATTGGACCGCTATGACCTCACCTCGCGCGCCGAAGAGGTGTTTGAACAGCTCGTAAAAAAGTACCCCGAAAGCAGGGGCGCATCAGATGCCTACGCCATGTTTCTCTATGATAACGATCGGCGCGGTGCTGCTATAGAAAGGTGGCGCGCTCTAGGCAAATCAGACGACGTCCAGCTGGTAATCCGTGTATCGCGACAGCTCGCCAACCGGTTCGAAACCACGGAAACCTATACGCTTTTAAAAAGTCGGGTCGATGATTTCGAAACCAACTCCAGCTACCTGCACGAGTTATGCCTTGCTGCGATCAACGCAAAGAAATCTGAAGAAGCGTTTCCGTGGGCATTGCGGTGCCTCGAACTGGCAGAAACCCCGAATGAGTTGGATTCCGCTATCGATATCGCCCTGAAGATGGCGTCCCATATTGATGGCGGCTTCGAAGCGGCAATCTCAAAAGTGGAAGGTTCGGGAAATCTATCCGTTCAGTGTTATCACGCACTGCTTAATGATGCCTCCGGGGACACCGAAAAAGCGGTCCAACTACTGCAAGGCCTGAGCGGAACCGGCGAATCTGAAGAATCGCAATTCCCGCTCCTCATCCTGACGAAATTATATCATCGGCAAAACGCCTGGTCTCTCGCCGCTGAAACACTGGAGGTTCTAGTGACAAAATCTCCCGGCGGACGAAAATCGTCCCACATTCAGGATCTCATTTTACTATATGAACGGGCCATCAAACCGGTCGAAGCACTGACGTGGGCCCGGGAATGGAAGAAGATAGCTCCGGGAAATCCCCAGCCATGGCTCCGGGAGGCAAACATGCTCGAAAAAGCCGGAAAGATTACCGAGGCTCTTCAGATCATGCAGGAAGCGGGGAGACGATTTGAGCACGATACCACGATCCAGATCCAGCTCTCCGAAATCTATGCCGAAGCTGGCTACCCGCTCGAATCGGAACGCATTATCTGGAAATTGTACGAAGACGAAGAAGATGAATGGAATCGCCAGAATTGGATAAACGAACTGACCAAGCTGGCGATGACGAACCATCGAACCGAACAACTCATCACCGAACTGCAGAAACGGAGAAATAACAATTCCAAGTCCCTCAATCCCGTTCTTTCTCTAGCTGAAGTGTACCGGTTAACCAATCGGGACCGGGAGTATAGGGAAACCCTTCTAGCGGCATCAACCCTGGCTCCCGATAATGTCTATTTGACCCACCGGATCACCGATCTCGATATAGAGCAGGGTCGCTACGATGAAGCAGCGAGCCGCCTCGAAAGTATTCGCTCAAAAGACAAAAGCAGCCGCACCATCAATCGAATCGCGCGACTCCACGTTTTGACCGGCAATCTCGACAAAGCCCTCGAATCTATCTCCGAACTGCCTAACGGCAAAAAACCGGCTGTCGATGAAATCACGTCAATGGCAATCACCGCGATGTCAGTAGGCGAATGGGAAGTCGCCGCGAAATTCCTAAACGCCCATCTGAAAGACCACCCGGATATCGCGGCGATTCACTACCTCCACGCGCTAGCCCATCTCGAAGCCGGCCAGAAAGAGCAGGCTGAGAAATCTCTCTTCTCCCTGCTTCAGATTGAGATGCCGGCAACTCCGCCCACCCCATCGACTCACAACGCCGGACCTGCCGCCTCCAAATGGCTCAGCGATTTATCAAGCGCCGGCCAATACCGGGCAAACACCAGCTCCGGCAGGATTTACCACCTCTTCAATGAATCGCACAACCGTGCTCCGACCATTCCGATTCCGGGGGATCAAGCCCAGCTTCAGGCCTTCGCACTCGCCCACCTTCACAGGCTCAAATCCACCGACCTACAGAGCCCCGCATTTAGAGAACAATTGAGAGGAGCCGGGGTTTCCGCCTCGAATATCGATCTGACGATCTACCACTTTTACCCCGACAAAATGTCGGCCCTCGACATTTTGACCAACCATCCGGACAATGCCGACATCGCTTACTGGGCACTGAACCGGCTCGTAGGTAACCTTGCTGAAAACAGGGATCACATTATCCGGGCACTCGACCTCGTCGCCAGTCGCATCAGTCAGGAAAGCGCTGCTTCACTCGCATTCCGGGTGGGAGAGACAAATAAAGCTTTTGAGTACATGGAAACGATGGATTCGATTCCCAACTCCTTGATTCGCACCCTGATTCAAAATAGGACCGAAGAAAACTCTGACCTGATTTCTCAAAAACTAGAGCAATGGGAGCCCGGCGTATTTCACAACAACAGCTACCAGGCGCTGCGCTCGCTTTTACTACACTATGGGGAAGCCGGCGAAACAGATAGGTGGATCGAACGAGTTAAAAGAGAATGGCTACCACGTCCGGACCATCAGAGCAGTGAATGGATCACCCGTTATCTTTCCTACAATTTGCAGCAGAACCACAACCAGGTCCTGCCCTCCCACCTTCCCGGGGTCAATCTCCTACTTTTCAATCTTCTTTTCTCTATACACGAGCAGTTGGGCATTCCCCTGAATATCGAAAAAGAACTCGACGATCTGAAACCTCATCTTGCTCTCCAATACGCCCTGAGCATCAAACTCCAAAAACCGGACCTGATCGAGAAATACCGGGATCAACTCGAAGAGGATGCCTCCACCCTGCCTGAACTGTTCTTACTGGGTCACTATTATGCCAACGCCGATAACAAAAATGGATCTGCGGAAAAAGCCCTCTCCTGTTTCACCAGAGCGCGATTACTTCCCATGGATCCAGCGGAAAGCACCCTGATCGACTGGCAACTCTTCCAACTCGCCAATAAATCCTATGCAGACGAAAGTATTAAATCTCAGGGAATTGAAGCGGCACTGCGACTCCGTATCGATCCGAAATTGAATCAATACCTATATGAAGAGGTGAAAGAATCGCTGAAACTCTGGGGGCTACCGGAGAAGGTGAACCGTCCGCCGCGCATCGTTGCTGAAGCGTCGAGAATTCAGAACGGACTCAACCAGGGCCAGCATCAACATCGCCAGCTCAACCGCTCACCGTTAAGTCAGGCCAACGCGATTCGAATTCCCGATCCTCAAACGCTCTACCGCCGGGTCGACCAGTTATTGGACGCCGGAAAAAAGGACATCGCCACCCGGGTTGTGTCCCGCCAGTTACCCATGCTCGCCGGGCGGGTCTTAACTCTGCGGAGTCATTCGCAAATCGATCGTTTCCGAAACCTCAAAGACCGATTAAGACAAGCGGAACTCATCGATACCATTATCGAAGAAACGACACCACCACCCCGGAGCCGGCGTCTCGATCAGGCCCGTTTCGCGGCAGTTTGCGAAATACTGGGAAATTCTCAGCTCGCCGCCGATCATTACCGGCCCCTCTTAGAACAAGATCCGGAGGACGCCACTCTCACCCTTCGCCTGATTGATTCACTCGCCGAAGAAAACATCGAGCTGGCAATTCAAGAACTAAAGATTCTCGCCGGGCCCGACAACGACCTGTTCAAGAACACCCTCGTCGGACAGGCTCTATCTTCGATCACCTCAAAGAACCGGGACAACCTCTCCGATTATATAGAAATTGCCGAAGGAATCCTGAGCCTTCTTGAAGGTATCGAAACCCCAACAGAACCTCTCGTTCACCAAACTATAAGAACCCCCGATCCCTTCGGCGGGCACCCTTTCACCAGCAATCGCTTCTTTTCCGGCCCCGCTAACATTTTGAATCGCTTGAGCCATGCACACCGGGAAAAAGGCGACCGTATTCCTCAACTAATTCGCGGAACGATCAACTACGCAGACCCTTTCGCCAGTCGGCCTCCGGAGATCAAAAAGGTCCCGCCTCAGCATGAAGCACTGGTCAAACGGCAACTGGATGTCTATAAAAAATTGGCATTTCGTCTGATCGAACTCGACTACGGAAATGAAACCGCTTACTTCCAAAACCTCACCCTGGTTTGCGAGCCGGAAGAACTCCTGTCCTTCGCTCAACTGGCCGTTTCCCGCATCGCAAAAAGAAATATCAATCATTCCAACTGGCTTCATCCGGGAAACTACCAACATCCCCTTCCCTGGCTGATCGAATATGCGTTTAACAACCAAAAACCTGACATCGCAGCGGACCAATTCACCGATCTACCCGATGCTGAGAAATACTCCGCCCAGTGCTACTTTGACCTACTCTTTTGCGAGCCCGCCCTATTCAATAACCAGATCGAGACTGCACTGGGACTCGATGCCGAACATGGCAAACCAAAGCCGCACTGGAAATTACTACAGCGAGTCAGAGATTTCCGCCCCGAATTAGAGGGCATCTTTGACCCTGGCCCCATCGCCCTCGCCATGATCGATGGGGAACAAATCGATAGCAGTGCCTCGACCGCATGCAGTCGCACCGCCTTTGAAATCATTGAAACCAAAGGCTCCGAAGCACTCACCGTATTTCTCGACCGAATCGGAAACCGACTATACCCCGAGGCCGGACTGTACCCTGTACAATCCGGGACTGTACAGGGTACAGCCACCTCTTTTCCGGAAGCCATCGTCGCAGATTACCAGAATCCCCGGAGGACTCAACGTTCCCGGTTTTTCGTCAACCTCCTGAATCAACTCGCCTCCCAGCCGAAAAGCAGTTTCCAGACTTTTGAGTACATCATCGACCGTGACCTTGGTCGAATTAAAGAAATTAACAGTTCGCCATCCCCCTTTCTGCAGAACCACTCCGGCGAAAAGGGCGTCACTGATTTTCTCGAATTCTATACCCATTCCGGGTTAGGTCGACCCCTCGAAACTTTCAAAACGCTACCCCTGATCCACTTCAACCAAAACCGGACCGAAACAAACCACTCATTGGTGGCCCGACGACTCAACCGGTTTAAAACCTCATTCCGAAACCGAAACGACACCACCCGACGGATGGAACTGATCAAACAGGTAGCACCCGATGGCAACGCAACGTTCGGACAGAGACTCACCGCTGCCTGCCTTCACGCCAACCCGGATGAAGCGCTTCTCGATTTTTTCAATGACGCCATCGTCGAGATCCAGAGCCTGCCGGACGACAAGCAAAATCATATCTGTCAACTGGCCCGGGATATCATCAATTTGAACAACTACAGAAAACGCCTCGATTCCGATCGGCGCGCCACCCTGCAATGGATCAGTCATCGAAGCGGCGCTGCCGACAGTGCAAAACTGACCCTATATGCCACTGCCGGCTCCCTAGAGGAAGTTGGATTAACGACCAATACGGGGAATTTTGACCGGACCTTCACGACCCTCATCCAAAACCACCTCGCCTACGACTGGCGGCAATCTTTCCGGGCCTTCGAAAATATCTGCGCCCTCGTGGAAAACGGTATCACCTCCGGCATCATCCCGCCGGAGTCCCGGACTTTCACCTCACAAACTATGGACCGCAGTTTAAATTTGAACTTACCGGTTGAAAGCGCAGCCTTTACAATCGCCCTGGACAATTCCGAACGGCTTCACCCGGTGCTCTACGTCAGGGACATTGCGAATGCACTCGAAAAACAAATCGAATCAATACCGGCAGAAAACACCGGGGAAAGGCTCCGGGTCTTGTCTGACTTTTTCGCTGACCTACAGGGACAGATCGATATTGCGAAGAATGACACCCGGATCCTCATCCCGATTCTCTACAACGTCTTCCGATCAATCCGCAGCGAAGAGCAATCGCCGTTCAAAGCATGGGTCCAAAGTAGAGAAGCTCAACTGGAGTTCCCCACTCTGGTAAGCCATGCCAAGATCGCGATACACCTTGCGACAAATGAAATTGCTCCCGTAGAGAAAGAACTCAAAGCAGCTCTAACCTCCACACGCAGAAACGATATTGCCGCCAGGATCATCACCGCGGAACTTCTCTGCGATGATATTAAAGAACTACCCGAAGATATTTTCGCCCTCTGTCAAATCGCCCTGATCGATGGCTGGAACTCAAACTGCCAGGTTCGAAGTGATCAACACTATGAGATCATCAATCGGTACCGCGACATCAATACCGAATATCCCGCCGAATGGGAACCGATCAAACAGCATCTTTGCGAAACCTTCCATCGCATCTATATCGCCGAAGAAGGGTCCGCCACCGACAAATCCCCCAGATACCTATCGCGAAATATCCCGTTCAACAGTAGCTCCCTAAAGCAAATCTTTGAGCTCCAACTCCAGGCAAAACGCTTCGCTGAAGCTAACCAGCTTTTAAAGAAATTTGAAGAAACGTTAAAATCCGATACCGGAGATATCTTTGCGATATCCGTCCGGAACCGGGCCCACGAACTCGCCGCAACTCAACTCCGCACCAATTGGAATTCAATTCTGCGGAATCCTTCCCATCGCTACCGGTTCGATCCAGTCATGGGCAATGCACTCAATGAATTTATCAAGCACAATGAAAACAAAGAACCCTGGGTCGCAAAGGTCGGCGAACTGGCTCTCATCATCCTGTCCGACCCCAAGAGCAGCGAGCCTAGAGCCGAAGACTGGGGTAAGCACACCGAGCGTATCGCCAACGTGGCATCCAAAATCAAAAAGGCAGACCTACCTGAAGGCGAGTTACAGGAAATGGTTTTGAATTTCTTGATCAAATACCCAAGCGCCCGTGCCAAAATCGATCCTTCCATGACGGAGATTGCGAAAAACTGGACCATTCAGGATCTTGCCCGGGAAAAGAATACAACGGTGCGGCAGCAAAGAGCCGCGATCCTTTCAAACTATTTTAAGGGTCAACTATCACAAGGCAATACCACCCAGTTAACCGAAGCTCTTCTCGAAACCAGAAAAATCACATCAGAGTCGGTTCGGAAAGATATTACCTCCGGAATCTTCAAGTCTATCGACTACGTGATTCAGGAAGAGTCAGATCCCGCGATACTGAAAAAGCTGATTCCAATCCAATACGAAGCCATCAATGACGAAGCCTACCGAATTCCCGCCACGGTGGTGGGCAACCTGATAAGCTTGCATTTCAAAACAGATACAGTAGCCGGGATGAAACAGCGGATCGATGGGCTGAACCTGGCCCCTGCTGCCAAGCTATTCACCTACTACCGAAAATACCATTTATCGTCGGGGCGCAAATTCTACTTTTCTCTCCCCTCTCCCCCCCTGAGACATCAATTTGCCAACGCATTTTTTCAACCTGCATACCGGTCCCGCCACACGGCATCCCGCATCCCGAGGCAGCACTCGGCACCAGATCCCTACAGCAATGAAGTCACCCCTCAGTTTGCTCCCTTTTATTTGTTCTCCAGCGTGATCCTGAAAAGCGAATCAATCGCCGATACCGGTATCGACAAAAAAGAATTCCGGGAAATCGCTGCAAAAATGCTCACGGTTGCCGACGATCTGGAGACCCGCCGTGCCATTTTTGATCACGCAACTTCACTCATCCGGAAAGAACAGCAATCTGATCGCGGTTGGATCGATACCTATTGGAATGGTTACAGCCCTGCAACGCGGATGCTGATGGAATATGGTCAAAACACCGTCCAGAGAGACTGGTCGTCTCTGGCGTTAATAGCTGACATCCTCTGGAACAACCCGCCCAGGGATTTCACCTATGCGTACAGTCACAATTATAGAGAACAGGACCGCTTTAATTCTTTGTTGGAGAATGATCTGGGACTATGGCGAGTGGAAACGATGCTCACCTCCCGGATCAGCGAATTAGCCGGGGAGCTGGGCGATCAAAAACAATGGGGAGACCCCGTGGTTCTCATCCCCCAGTTCTTCGAGAGCTTCGAAGCCATCGGCAACCCACTTTACATCAACGAATTCATCGCGGCGGCTCGCAAAATCCATCGAGACACCGGAAATCCCATTGCCAGAGATTTTGCAACCGCCGGATTGATCTGCCTTGCCGCATATCACCATGAACACAGCGGGGCTAATCCCCCACCAAATCCGGACGAGTGGCGTAGCCGGATGGACGAAGCCCTGAATGACCCCGGGATATCACTCACCGCGCGACTGGGACTGGCACGCTTTCTAGCCAACCGACTGCAAGGAAACCTACCGAAAAACCTGATTCTTGCCATCGGCCGAACTCTGGCTGAAGGCCTCAATAGCGAAACCTTCGTTAACGGCAACTCCGCAAGCACTATGTTAGGGGCATTTAATCGATTGGAGCCCGATATCGAGTGGCAAACCATCGCTGCGGACATCATCAAAGGCATGTGGCACAAATCCCGATTCGACGAGGAGGACTCGAAACACGGGCGGGCCTTCAAAGCCTCTACCGAAACCATTCTCGGTTTTCTTGAGACCATATTGATGCTCAACGATTCAAAGGAGGAGGAAAAACTGTTCAACAAAAAGTATAGCCAGCTAAAAGGCTCGCCCCGCACCTTTACCCTGCTGGTCCGCTATGGAAAAACAGACCGGGCCAAATCCCTGTTTACTGAAAATTTCACCGCCTGGAGTCTTAAGGATTTCGAAAACCTCTACAAAGTTCGCTATGATTATCTGCTACATGACAAAATCTCTGAATCGCTCCCGAAACTAGCAGATGACGACTCTTCCCGCTTCGAAGCCCGCTTTTTCCTCGAAGCGGCTCCAGACCTGCCTCCGCATGAAAACCATTGGGAATTTTTCGACCCGGAATTGAAAGCAAAACTGGGCATAGAATCGCTACCGAACCGGCACGATCGGATGAAGGCACTGGCCAAAGACTGCGCAGAAGCTCAAATTAACTTCAAAAAACTCTCCAATCCCGCCTTCATTTTTCGGCACTGGGATGTGGCGGAAGCCTTTGCTGACAACTTCAAGACTCATTTCGAATTGGATGAAACGTCCTTTCGCGAAATTATCACAACCGTGAAATCGGCGAGTGACATCCCTAATTTACTTACCCACCATATCGCCTATGGAACCGCAGCGCTATACCGGGGTGACTCGAAGCCACTGCTCGCTCTGATCACATCCATTGTCGACAGCAGGCCGGTTTCCACTTCTGTGAAAGATACGTTCATTCTACTTTGCCTGAACTCGATCAACACGCTCGTTGCCGATAAAGCTCTTGAGATGAATCCCGATCAGCTCAAAGCCATCGAGCGCGTGTATGCCACCCTACTTCAAAACAAGCCAACCCAAAAAACGGGACCAAGTTTCAGTGCAGGCATTTATTCCCAAATTTTAGTGAATGCTCTACTGGATGGAGGCAAAAGCCTCGCCAAATGGAAAGAGGCAAATCCGGATGTAGAAAAGGATTTCATCTATCTATTAACTCAGCAGCGGTTGAGTTTTCCCCACATCATCGCTCACGCTCTGAATCTGGAAGTCCACGGAAGACAGCAAGTATCCGACGCGAAACGATGGGAGGTCGCGAAAGCATTCCTGTCCGATAAGTGGCTCCGGAAAAGCTACCTGAATGCTAAAGATGCCCCCATGCTCCTGCACCTTATTCAGCACAATGGTCTTACACCGGAACAAGTCGCGAAATATGATAGTGAGATTGCGCAACTTTGGCCGCACGATGGACTCGCGGCCCGCGAATTGGCCGAATTTTACGCCAAACGAGAGAAATGGGACAAAGCTAAGCATTTCAGTCGAATGAGCATCGATCAGGATGAGAAATCCGCACTTCACTTTACCAAAGTTAATCACGCCCGGATCCGACTCGCTTCACTTTTCCTCAACTCCGGAGATCACTCCTTTGCCAGAGAATTGATTGAGGGTGGGGAAAACCCGACCGTTTTCGAACCTCACTGGAAGGAATTCAGGGCTGAACTCCTCGAGAAACTTGATCCCTGAAAGGAAGCGGATCACCGTCGGTCACACCACTTCAGCCGAAAATCGTCTCCGCCGTTCCAAGTTTGGCACTTGCAATGCTGTCTGATGGGAATTAAGACTGCGACAGTTTGCCTCGCATTCTGTTATTTTTGAAATGCTGGAAGTGCCGAGATTTAGAATTTGAAGAATTCTTAAGTAATAGGAAAATAAAATACCAATAGTCATGCTAGATACGACAATTGTAAACGTGCGCGGCCGTGAAATCATCGATTCACGGGGAAATCCAACGGTGGAATGTGATGTTGAACTGGAGGGCGGAGCCATTGGCCGCGCCGCTGTTCCAAGTGGAGCCAGCACAGGGGAACATGAGGCCTGCGAACTCCGCGATGGAGATTCCAGCCGTTATCTCGGAAAAGGCGTTCTGAACGCAGTTGCCGCCGTGAATGAGCGGATCATGGAGGAGCTGATCGGCTTCGACGCAACCGATCAGACCGGAATCGACCGGGCGATGCTCGAACTCGACGGAACTCCGAACAAAAGAGAACTCGGAGCCAATGCGGTTCTCGGCGTTTCTCTCGCCGCCGCTCACGCTGCTTCCGCTCAGCTCGGATTGCCACTTTACAAGTACCTCGGCGGTCCTAACGCCAAGGTGCTTCCTGTGCCAATGATGAACATCATCAACGGCGGAGCGCACTCCGATGCTCCCATCGATTTCCAGGAGTTCATGATCGTTCCTAAAGGTGCAGAGTCGTTCAGAGAAGGCCTTCGCTGGGGAGCTGAAATTTTCCACGCGCTGAAAAGCATTCTCAAGAGCAAAGGCCTTTCCACTGCAGTCGGTGACGAAGGCGGGTTTGCTCCGAATCTCGACTCTGCAGATGACGCACTCAGCGTGATCGGACAGGCTGTCGAAAAAGCAGGCTACAAGTTCGGTGATCAGGTTGGAATCGCTCTCGACGTCGCTTCTTCCGAGTTCTACGACGCTGAAAAAGCCAAATACATCTTCAAGAAATCAGACAAGTCTGAAAAGACCGCTGAGGAATTGGTCGACTATTACATCGAACTCCAGAAGAAATACCCAATTATCTCAATCGAAGACGGTTGTGACGAAAACGACTGGGACGGCTGGAAAGTTATCACCGACAAAATGGGCGCTAACACCCAGTTGGTTGGGGACGACCTTTTCGTAACCAATTCGAGCTTCCTTCGCAAAGGTATCGACCTCGGCGTCGCCAACTCGATCCTCGTGAAAGTGAACCAGATCGGTTCACTGACTGAAACTTTCGACGCCATGGAAATGGCCCGCGAAAACAGCTACACCAGCGTTGTCAGCCACCGTTCCGGTGAGACTGAAGATGCCACCATCGCTGACATCGCGGTTGCGACCAATGCAGGTCAAATCAAGACCGGTTCAATGAGCCGCTCCGACCGGATAGCGAAATACAACCAGCTTCTCCGCATCGAAGAGGAACTGGGAGATGACGCAGTTTACGGCGGAAAGCTCAAGTTCTAGGTAGAACGACTTAACGAATGCGCGACCCGGAATTTCAGGACAATCCAGATACTTATCGCCACAGCGGGGCCCAAAAGCCCCGCAAACCTCAACTCAACATCTGGCAAAAGATGTCGAGGGTTATGGAGATAATCATCTACGTCCTGTTAATTCTGGTGTTTGCCAAACTGATTTCTCCTGAATTACAAAAACAGGAGAAACTTCAGTCTGAACTCGAAGCTCTCGAAGCCGTCAGGAGCGGAAAACAGGCGGAAGTCGAAAAACTGCGCCGCGAGCACACCAATCTTATCTCCGATCGCCAATACATGGAAGCGGTCGCCCGGGATCGTCTCAACCTGCAGCGGGAAGGCGAATACATCATCCAGATCGAGCGATAAAATCACCGATCGTGATTTTTTTCCCCGGAAAATCTCAATGAGCCGTAAAGTGGCACTATGGCTTCGGATCAGGAAAGCGCAGCCTTTCGCCAATTAAAAATCTTCGATCATCTCGTCGAAGCCGGCCAGTGGGAAAGAGTCATCGCCCTGGCGCCCCAAATCTTGTGCGACGATCCAGACAACGTCCATATCCACAATATGCTCACCATCGCGGGCCTCGAGGTGGAGGACTACCCGCTTGCGAGGCATCACTCCGATCAAAGCATCCGACTCGCCCCGGAAGACGCTCTTTCGCACCGACTTCGTGCCCGCTACCTTCGGGCGATCAATCGCCCGCTTCTGGCCAAGAGCAGCATCCTCCAAGCGCTCAGTATCGACCCGGAGGACGCCTCAGTCTGGGCCGAATACGGCTGGAACTGCTACGAAAGAGGCGATCTTCACACCGCCCGCCACGCCTGTGAGACCGCCCGCTCACTTGCGCCGGAAAATCTTAATACCGAACTTCTCGAAACCGCGATTGAGGGCGCGATCGACGATCCTAACCGACTGAGCGCCTTTGATCAGATCGAAGCCTACCAGAAAAGCCTCCGGCTCGACCCGGAATGTGCCGCCACCCACTTCAACATCGGAACCACCTATCTCCACCAGCTTGACGACGGAAAAAATGCCGCAGCATGGCTCCGCAAAGCAGCCGCACTTGAGCCAAAAAACCGCGATTTTCAGCGGGAACTGCAAAAGGCGATTTGCCGCTGCGACCCGGTATTGAAGATCATCAACTCACCTCTGCACCTTATCAAACGCTGCGGCTGGTATGTGGAAAATCTGCGGGCAAAACACCCTTACGGGATCATTTTAGCGCTCCCGGTGCTGATTCCCCTCTGTTTTGCCGGCTTGATTCTCGGAGGTTTATGGTCCGTCTTTCTTTATCTACCAAGCCTGCTTTATCGTTACCTTTTCTGGTCAGAAATCATCCAAAAAGCGACCGGAAGCGAACGCCCGGAAACCGCTACTAATCGCCCCTCGTTCTTGTTTAGGCTAATTCTGTTTTTCGGAATTTCGATATCATATTGGTATCTTGTCTATCGATTTCTGAGCGAGCCACTTTGGAAGGAAAACGCAGATATGTTGATAGGAAGAGTGATGATTATTGGAATGATCATCGGCATCTGGAGGAGCGCGAGAAAACGCGCTTGATCAAAATAGCCACGCCGTCTCGCTTCGAAAAACCTAGAGGTGCGCTTCCAGCAGCCGGACATCGAGATGTCGAAACCCGGGAGTTCAACTAATTGCGAAACAACCACTCGTGACCAACCGCCCGCCGGCATGGCGACGCAACCCTTCTATGTCAGTTTTTCCAATACACACCCGATTCATAATTTTCTACAGAAGCCCGGAAAATCCTACTGGATAAGTTGAATGGGAATTCAACTATTCATTGTTTGTCTGCCCCTTGTTGAATTACTCCCGGGGTTGATCAGACAGTTTAAAAAACGGTTCTACAGCGAAGCTCCACGCGTCCCGTAAAACAGTTTTCCAAACTGTTCACGCTACCCCGACCCGCAGCCCAAGCAAGCTCCCAAAGCTTGATGAAAACAGTTTAAAAAACTGTTCTACAGCATAGATCCGCGTGTCCCGTAAGACAGTTTTTTAAACTGTTCACGCTACCCCGACCAGCTGCCCAAAGCCAGCGCCCAAAACTGTAACCAGGCACAGACAAAATATGTTCATGTCTATCAGCTATCTGTCTGTCCCCCGTTTAACGCCCGTTTAACGCGTGCCCCGTTTAATGCGGATCACATCTTTCCATCCCAATACTCTGGAGGGTCCATTCGAAATTTGACTGACCAGCCCGTGATGTGTTGATCCAAATAGGCCAATGGCCAGTAGGCAGAGTTAAATATCGTCCGCCAACGGTTGGAAAGTTCACAATTAATTTCCCGGTGTCTCAATCTCGGACTCGCACCCTGACTCTGGATGCGGCCAGTTTTCGTTCCCGAACCATCCAGGTCCCAGTCCAGTCTAGACCATGATGAAACATTGGAGTGCATCCGATAATATGAGCCACTGTCCCGCCAGGGATCAGATCCATATTGTATGGGAAAGGCACACTGGTACTTTACCATACAATATATTCCCAAATATCCAGCGAAGAGAAAAACGAGGGGCAGACGTTTCGTTTTCAGTTTGATCGAGTCGTGTTTAGATCGGCCATTTTCGCTAATCCAAACGGTACTGGCAAGAAAAATGTATTTCCAATCATTCGCATCATCGGCTTCAAAAGGTTATTTTTAACATGGATAAAAGCAGAGGGATGAGCCCCTTACATAACACAGATTACGATAAGTCGGATCCGGCTTTTCGTAGCCCCTAAAATACCCGCTTTGTTTCGCCTTTTCTTCAAAGTGATTGTGGAACTGTGGCCGCTGTCCTGAAAAGTTCGCCTGTGGTGATTCAGCCACCAAAGGCAGGAAGGCAGCTATACCGGCTCGCAGCATCAATTTCCCACACACTACGACTCAAGAAACCCTCTCGCTAAATACGTTTCAAGAAACCGGTCAATTTGCTGCGATGCGATTTCCTCGACGGTCGCTTCATCAGCCACCGGCTTGTCATCCCGTTTTAAGGTGATCGACTGCTTTTCTACCAATTCTCTAAATTTAGCAATCAGGGCGGCTTTGTCATTATTGCCGTCAAGCATCTCGAGTAACAAACAATCCATCTGATCAACCGGGACGGATCGATGCTGCAAACTTGAGACATGGGGTATCGAACGAATCCGGGCCTGCGCTCTGATCAGGGATGATGCGACCGGTTTTTCGGACAGCGTCGCACACCCCTGTCCCGGATCCGAGTTGATCTGAACGATCTCGCACACCGCGCAGGCGGCAAACGTTTCGTAAATCGCTACTTTATCTGCTTCGGTGAAGTCTTTGTGGATGTCCCTGACGATATCAATCACTTCGCCGATCTGCATGCGACGGGGGAAACGGGAGCACAGTTCCAGCAATGCCGCTTTGGCCGCAGGGACAGAAACGGTGACGGTTCCACCGTAGGGGCTGGTGAGTCTGGTTTCCTCTTCTTGAAAGATCTGTTCCGGATTCTCAGGCAAGCCCGCCGCGGAAAAATAAAGTCCGTCGCAGACTGATGCATCAATTTGCCGCTCGATTTCAAGCTCTGCACGGCACAAAATCGACACTCTCTTGGTACGATTGGTCACAAAGTCGAGATACTGTTCAGTTTCAATCACGCCTGCTTCTTCCGGTAAAACCGCACTGATCGCCCCGGGAAACTGATTGATCAACATGCTGCCTGGCGCCAGTTCACACAAATACTGATACCCACCGCCTTGTAAGGTTTCTGCAAATTGATGAAAATACGAAGGTCGAGTTTGCGTATCAAGATACTCGACTCCGAAATTCACATCGGGAACACCGGTCGACCTCTCCCAGGCACTTCGAACCATCTTTTTAAACTGCGCCATCCGGGGCGGAATACTGCTCGAAAGGGCGCTTAGGTACTGGCGCCCGGCGATCATTTTTTCGAAAGCGTCGTCTATATTACGGGTGTGATACTGAATCTGCTCTCTAATGGGATCTAAAAAATGCCATCCCGGATAGCACATGTGTTCAACTACAATGACGCCGTTTTCCGCCAGTTTACCTGCGTAACTGGATAGCCATTCCGACCGGATGTCCGGCTGCTGCCGCGAATAAGTGTTTCTAAGAAAAATGTAATCAAATACCCCGTCGGCTGGCGTTTGATCATGCAGAACAACGTTTTTCAGTCCGCTTTCTGAAATAAGATTCCGACCGCGATCAAGCGCTTCAGATGATAAGGCGACTCCGGTGCAACTCGATGATGGGAGGGATGCCGCTATGGAAATAATATTCCCTCCGTCGCCGCAATCGATCTCCAGAACCCGGGCCTGTTCTACATCTGGAGCGGAAATACTGAAAAGGCGGGCGGTAGCAGCCACAACCGAAGGGTGCCAACGTTCCTCGGGTAAAACAAGCGACAGGTGGTTCATGATTAAGCTTTAAGCGGGCTCTCAGCATTTGGCCAGAGCAAACCGTGCCGCAGCAGAAAAATCCATCATCATCTGCGCCCTGATACACCGGGTTTAAGGCAAATAAACACAATGAAATTTGTAATCGACACCGGGGATTTTGAAATCCCCAAAAAATGCGGACGGGGAATTTATCCCGAAGGGAATACCGGTATTTTTAAAAAAGTGCAAATTGACTTGACCTAATTATTGTGAGTTGCTTTTAGTTAACGGTTAACGAACACCACACACTTCGACTGTCTCTGTGAGAAATTTGATTTAGGTGGACACCTAGAAAAATTCCAAGCTGTTTTTTCTGAACGCAGAAAACAGTTTTCCCAGATAACGCCACCTGAAAAGATATGAAAAAGGATTTCTTCCAGAAACTGCGCTCCCGAATTTCCAGCGATAAATCGGCCCCTTCTCAAGCCAACAACCTCGCGAATCGCGAATATATCGCCGAAGCCCTTGAGGCAAGGATTTTATACTCTGCAGCACCGGTTGAAGCGGAGCTGCCTGATGCTGCGGCTCAGGAAATCCAGGTCGATTCCGAGTCGTCAGCGAATCAGGGTGATTTCTCCACTCTATCCGTTCTAGGGGCTGAACCTACTTTGCCCGCTCAGGGTGCCTCCAGTCACGAAAACGTGGAGGTAACGCTCACCAGTTTCGAAAATTTGACTGATGAGGATATAGCGGATCTGACTAAAGCATCGGTTGAACGCTGGAAAAACACCGGGCTATCCGCCGAACAACTTGAGATTTTGCAGTCCATTGAGGTCTCAGTGACAGAGATCGACGGATTAGCCCTCGGTTACGCAGAGGGTACCAAAATCTTTCTGGACTCTGACGCTGCCGGCAACGGTTGGTTTGTGGATTCCACGCCGATGGAGGATTCCGAGTTCTTCATGGATAATGAAGGAGTGCTTTCCGCCGTCGATGAAATGGCGAATAACCGGATGGATATGTTGACGGTTATGCTCCACGAGGTGGGGCATGTGTTGGGGATGGAAGATATCTACGTGCCCGGCCAGTCAGACCAGCTCATGTTTAGTGGTTTGAACGAAGGAGTCCGCAAGCTCCCCAGTGAAGGATTAGCGACCGGAGCCGAGGCGGGGAGTCTGGATGGAAGAAATTATCTTGCTGACGCCTCGCCGGAAGCGTTAGCGCCCGGTGAAATCCGGTTCCTCGGGGCGGGACCTCATCCTTCGGAAATGCAGACGGAAGTTCCTGACAATTTGAATGCAGCGGACACAACGAATGCTCAGGATCTGAAGCCGGGGGGCTCATCCGGCCTGAACTTAACTGGAGCCGGAGTGACCGTGGGGATTTGGGAAGCAGGCGGAACCATCAGAGATACCCATCAGGAGTTTGGAGGCCGGGTCACCGTGGTAGACACAGGAACCTTTTCTGATCATGCCACCCATGTGGCCGGAACCATCGGTGCATCCGGAGTCGATCCGAATGCCGAGGGCATGGCGACTGCCGTAAATATTCGCTCCTACACCTCAAGTAATGCCCTCACCGAGATGGGTAATGATGCCAATCTCATTGATATCTCCAATCACTCTTATGGATTCAATTATGGCTGGAGTGTCGACAACGACGACCCATTCGGGCTAGGAGTCACGGGCGACTGGGATTACTTCCGGGCGGACCGTTCGCTTTACACAGAAGATCCTGATTTCGGTCAATACACCTCACTGTCGGTGGACCTGGATCAAGTCCTCTATGATAACGACCATCTTCTCAGCGTCTGGTCGGCTGGTAATGATCGCAATGACAGTTTTACCGATGCCAACGGGACGAATGAATATATCACTTACCTATCCTCAGACCCGGGCAACGTAACCGGATGGGCGGGAGCGGGATATTACGTGGTCCCTAACAGCGGAGCCACCTCGGCTCCAGGAAGCGACGGTAACGACGGCACCGGGTTCGACACACTGACGTCCCCGTATAAGGCTGCCAAAAACAATCTTGTCGTCGGGGCTATAAATGACGTGACCGTGGACCCGCATCAGGCAGGAGTGGACAATATTACGTCGTTCTCTTCCTATGGTCCCACCGATGATGGGCGGGTTAAGCCTGACGTGGTCGGAAATGGCAACTCACTTTATTCGTCTCGGGCCGACAGTGATTCTGATTACGGCAATTCATCAGGGACATCGATGGCAGCGCCCAATGTCGCAGGAACGGCGGCACTGCTTACCGAACACTACAGAAATCTCTACGGCGCAGGACAGGTCAACAGCGCCACCACCAAAGGACTGTTGATTCACAATGCCACAGATCTCGGAAACACAGGACCTGATTATTCCTATGGTTACGGTTTGGTAGACGGTTTGCGAAGTGCCAATTTCCTCACTGATGCTGCTTCGGTGTCACCAACCAGTAATTTGCTGTATGAAGACAGTTACTCCGGAACGGAACTGACTTATAATCTCACCTGGGACGGCGCCAATCCCCTAAAAGCAACCCTAGTTTGGACCGACCTCGCCGGCACGGCCCAATCCGGTCTGGACAACCAGACTTCAGTTTTGGTTAACGACCTGGATATCTGGTTCACAAATTCCGACGACACCACTTATTACTACCCCTGGACACTGGATGCGACCAACCCTGCCAACAACGCATCCAGAGGTGTGAGCGGGAGTTTTGACAGCTCACTCCAAAACCGACTCGATAACGTTGAACAAGTGCTGCTTGATCTCCCCGCAGCCGGTAACTACACTTTGCACATCGGACACAACGGGGCATTGACCGGTGCCAGCCAGAATTACTCCCTGTTAATCAGTGGTGCCACAGCAGGATTACCTCCGGTCTTCTCTACCGCCCCGGTTTCGGCCAATGAAGACGCCGGAACCGTGACCTTTACCGTGACAAGAGACAATCCAAACGGTACCGCAAGCGTCGATTATTCCTTTGCGGCAGGAACCACTAACGTGAGCGATTTTGGTGGCGCATTTCCTTTGGGAGGAACGTTGAACTTTACACCCGGCCAGGCGACCGCCACCATCGATATCAACATCACTGACGATATCTTCTTTGAACCGGACGAAACATTTACCATCACTCTCAACAACCCCTCAATCGGCACTATTTCGACGACTCAGGGCTCGGCCGTTGGAACCATTGTCAATAATGATCCTCCACCACTCCCAAACATTCTCTACGAAACCTTTGACAACGATGCAGGGTTTACAAAGAACGCTAACTTCTTCACTGATGGGGATCATGACTACTTCGGTATCTACAACACCGATGATCCTACCGGGAGATCAGGCAACGACTTTGACGGCAGTGCGGTTGTCAGACGCCCCGACCTGATTGGGGGAACCGGAAAGATTTTGACCGGAGAGGACCTGGATGCCGAATTTCTGCAAAACCGTAACAACCAGGCAAGACCCGGCACCCGTGTTCTGGATTGGTCGAATATTACGATAAGCGGTCTGACAAATCTTAGGTTTTCGGCAGATCTCGCTGCGACCAAAGCCGTTTTTGACAGCGACGATCATATCACCTTTGCGGTCAGGATTGATGGCGGACCTTTTGTCAATATTATGGAGTTCACCCATGATAGCGGAGGGCTCAGCGATGGTGTGAATATGTTGTCGTACACTTTCGATACCTACTCCAGCTCTATCGCGGGGACTGGTACTCTGATGGATCTACGGCTCACCGTAAAAGCTGACGGTGGTGGAGAGTCGTTTGGGATCGACAACGTCTCTATCAGTGGCGTGCCTCCATTGACCGCGACTGGTGAGAACAGCGGAGCAGTGACCACCGTAACGCAAGTGACAGTCAATCAGGTCGCCGATGCCGCAGTTCAGCGTTGGATTGACGCCGGTCTTTCCGCCGATCTTGTCGATCGGCTGCGTGCTATTAACTACGAAGTTGGAGACTTGTCAGATGACATCGTGGGGACCGGATCCGGCAATACCATCACCATCGACCATAATGCGTCTGGAAGGGGCTGGTTCATCGACGAAACGCTTCTTTCCGATGAGGAGTATGCCCCAACTAGCAACACATCATTTCAGGCAGACTCCGGATCCGCTTCCGAAGGAATCGATCTGCTTACAGCGATCATGCATGAACAGGGGCACATTCTCGGCCTGGATGACACCCATGAGCATGATGATTCAAATTCCCTGATGTATGGCTACATCCAGGAGGGCGAGCGTCGACTCCCCGCCTCGAATCATTCTCATACTCAAACAAACTCAGCCCCGCCGTCTTCCGGAGCTCCAGACACCCAGGCTGACACCGCTTCAAACTCCGCTACATCTTCAGCGGTTAATGAAATTCCCGATCCGATTCTCCCAACTGTGGAACCTCCGACCACCTCTCCGCAACCGGTTGACCAGGAGCCACCGGTTGACCAGGAGCCACCGGTTGACCAGGAGCCACCGGTTGAACAGGAGCCACCGGTTGACCAGGAGCCACCGGTTGAACAGGAACCACCGGTTGAACAGGAACCACCTCTTGACCAGGAACCACCGGTTGAAC
>JARGPI010000013.1 GCA_029213005.1 Verrucomicrobiales bacterium | reverse complement strand
AGAAATCTAGACTATCTTTGGCGGTTCGCTAGATGCGCTTGTTTTGGTGCTTACCAAACAGCGCTTCTCTCAGTGGTATAACCTGCGTAACGATCGCCGGGGCACTCTCTGGGAAGAGCGCTACAAAAGTGTCCTCGTGGAAGGCAGTCAGGAAGCTCTCATGACGATGGCGGCCTACATCGATCTCAACCCGGTGCGGGCCGGTATTGTAAAACGTGCAGAGGATTATCGGTGGACCGGTTACGGAGCCGCTGCGGGAGGGGATGCTGATGCGCGAAAAGGGCTCGGACGAATCCTCGATCACTCCAGCCAGGTCAGCGGCGAGGAATTCGAAACCTGCTGGGACGAATAGAGAGTCCGTCCCTTATTTTAGTCCTCTGACGAATAGAGAGTCTGTCCCTTATTTTAGTCCTTCCAAACCAGTTGATCAAAGCTTGATTACATGGCAAACTGGTTAACACTCCATGATCATCAGTGAAGTTTAAACAATTTATCGATTCTGGAGGATAGAGAGTCTGTCCCTTATTATTAACACTGTCGGGTTCGCTATTTCACCGACGGAGCGGTGTTTGGCAGCGCTGCTTTTGTCGAAAAGACATTTTTGTCCAACCGGTCACATTTCGGCAGCAAACGAAGCCGTGGAGCCCGCCGCATGCGGGGTGCCGAATGGGGAGATCTCTGCGTGATTCGCGATCTGCGCAAAACCGTGATGACGACGTGATCCTGTCCTGTCGCGCCCCTTCTACTGCACGATCCGCTTTTTTAAAAACTAGTTTGCAGCCGGTCCTATCTTTGATCTGTTAAATCACTTTAACCACGAAATTTGAAATCAGATGGAATTTGGGTTGGTCTGCTGAATTTCTAAGCATTAGGGTGGAAATAACGAACCCGAGACCGCTAATCCGAGCGGGTCCGACCAATAATTGCCCAACCAACCCGGAGCTCCCAGCTAAAAGAAATGAGATTCCCCCAAAACAGTGGACACGGACCGTTTAGTCTGAAAACCTAAACCAAACGAAATCATGTCCAACACTGGAAAAACTTACACAGAAGAGTTTCGTCGCGATGCCGTCGAATTACTGATATCAAGCGGCCATCCCGCCGTTCAGGTAGCCCGGGAACTTGGTATAAAAATAAGGGACAGACCTTTTATTTAAAAATAATTATTTAGTGTTCAACTGCACGATATGACTGAGGTTATTCAAGCTATTGATCAGGAGATTGAAAGATGCTGCAAAGATTAACAATTTTACTGGGAGTTGCTGTTGTGTTTTTAAGTTCCTGTTCAGGTAATCGTGAAAACCAACTTCGGACGCAAGCCGACGTGGTAAAGTTCGACATGCACTTTGCCAACAATTTTCACCAAAGCGGTTATTTGGGAGGGATTGGCGGGGGGCAGAGTTCAATATCTTCGTCAATCGTTTATGGTAGATACACCGTAAATCTAATGTTCGATCTTAAGAAGTATAAGGGCAAATACACTAAAAGTTCAAAGGCCGAGATATTGATATGGGAGTATAGGAATCAATTAAAAGATGGGACCCCGGTGCCCTTGGCTAGTCTTATTATTGGAAGACTTAATGAAAAAGAATGGGCATCAGTTAATTCTGTGGATGATATATTTAAGTTAATTGATGTTGAACCACAGAAGAATGCTCCGTTTCCTGAGCTTGCAACGAGACCACCTGAATCTTGGTGATTTACTAGGAGAGTTAAATTTGAAAATAAGGGACAGACCTTTTATTTGAACTGACGGTTGCTTGGGATAGAGAATAAGAGGTAGGTAATGACTCGTTGGATGATGGAGATTCAGTCCCTTATTTTCACCTCTAAAGCCGAAGATATTCAACCGGTGTTGCTGAATGCGACCCGGCTACTTTCTGACAAGGCTGCCTACCCGGCCTGAGCCTGGGGATGATCAAATGCAGCTTCTGGTGGAAGCGCCCCTGGTCGCTCAGGAAAGCAAGTGGAAGAAGAATGGTTACGATCCGTAAACTTTGAAGAAAAGCTCCTCCGCGTCGAGTGAGCCGATCAAAATCAAGGTGCCTCCTTCGTGGAGAATCGTTTCCGGTCCCGGGTTGATGACCCGGTTTCCCTGAAATTCGGTCGCGATGATCGAACACCCTGTGTTGGATCGCAATTGGGTGTCCGCCAGCGACACATTTGCCAGTTCCGGAGGTGTTTTTGCCGTGAAGATACTGACACCTTCGGCAAGCAGCAACGTCTCACTGCCTCGGAGGTAGTTCAGAATTGTGTTGGCGCTCATTGTGGCGTAGGACAGCACCACATCGGCTCCGGCCCGGTGGAGCCGCGCCACATTGCTTTCCTCACTACTGCGACTGATGATCTGTAAACTTTTGCGGAGGCGGCGATAGAGAATCGTCAGGAAAAGATTGGTATCATCTTCGTGAGTGGTGATGATCACGGTAGACGCTTCGTGTAGTCCGGCTTTGACCAGGTTATCAAACTCGGAGCCGTCACCGATGATGGTGTTCTCCGGGAACTTGACCCGCTCTTCCAGTTTTTCGATAATCTTCCAGGGAATCTGTTTCGCTTCCAGTGCCATTGCTGTGGCACGTCCGACCCGGCCACCGCCAACGATTACGACACTGTTTTTCTCCTGACTTTCGTGGCCGAAGGTTTCATTGTATTTCTCGACCTGTTCAGCGGTGCCGCCGAGCACAAATACGGTGTGCTGTCCGATCACGGAATCGAAGGTTACCGGAACCAGTTTGCCGTGATCCCAGAATCCAACGAGGGTGACACCTGCGGCTTGTTTCAAATTACTTTCCGCGACAGTTTTTCCGATCAGGTCCGTTCCCGCCGCAGCGGCTTCCGCGATGACCAGTTCGCTCATCCTTCCGATGATATGAGCGCAGGAGTCGCCTCCGACAACGCGCCGGCACAATGCCTGCCCCATCATTTCTTCGAGCTGAAGGCTGTGGGTCACACCGCACAGTTCGAGGGCATCGCGAGCGGCGGAGGTTCGGGCGGATGCCACGATCGGAATTTTATCTGAGATCTCTCGAACGGAGAAGGTGACATTGGTGTTGATGATGTCAGAGCGGGTCGTGACCACCATTGCCGCTTCTTCGATACGTAGTTTCCGGTAGGTTTCGGGATCACCAAATTCACCGACTACCGTAGGGACGTTGTTTTCATATAGTTCGAGCGCTTCATTCACTGTCGGAACCAGAACCACGTAGGGATAGTTTTGCTTTTCCAACATTTTCACCAGCAGTCGGGTGACCGGTTCGTGAAGGGTGAGGATAACATGGCGCTTCATCGAAGTGGGCAGTTCCCGGGGAGCACGGGCCTCTTTCTGGGCGCGAATCCACGGCGCATAGAAAAATTCGATGAATGTGAATGGTAGTAAAACCAACAGTACGATCACTCCGGTTACGAGGACAATGATGGAGAAGAAGCGGCCGAGATCGGACTCGAATGTGATGTCCCCGAACCCCAGCGTCGACATCACAGTCAGCGTCCAGTAAAAGCCAGTCATCCACGTGTGGTGCTGGCCTTCGCGTTCCATGATGAGATGGAAGAGAACGCTGAAGACGGTGATGATGAGAACCATCACACCGAGAAGTCGAAAAAGCGCCAGTAGGTTCTGGCGGCTCGAACGGTTTTCCAGAAATGCGGTTAGTACCGAGGTAAGCGCTTTCATTAGCGTTCGGCACTCCCCAGCAGGTCGGCGATGGATTTGGCGCGTGCGATCAATGTTTCGATATCGTCGCCGGTAAAATTGATGTGTCCCATTTTTCGTCCCTTTCTCGGTTCGCGTTTTCCATAGAGATGGAGTTTTGAACCGGGTTGTTTCAGCACACTACGCCAGTCGGGTTCTCCCGTCTCCGGCCAGATGTCCCCGAGAATATTCCACATCACGGTGGGACTTTTCAGGTCGGCGCGACCGAGCGGCAGATCGCAGATCGCACGGAGTTGCTGTTCAAACTGGGAGGTGTAGCAGCCATCGATGGTGTGATGCCCACTGTTATGAGGGCGCGGGGCGATCTCATTGACGATGATCGAGCCGTCGCGTGCTAAAAAGAATTCCACCGCGAGGATTCCGATGTAGTCCAGTTTGGAAGACAAATCGACCGCGATCGATTTTGCGCGGTTCAAGACTTCCTCAGGGAAACGGGCGGGAACGATTGAGAAATCGAGGATATGATTGGTGTGTATATTTTCCGCCGGGTCATAGACCACGGTTTCGCCGGACTCGTTTCGGGCCACAAGGACGGAAACCTCGCCCGCCAGATCAATTTTCTGTTCGAGGACGGCGCGAGGAGAGTTAAAGGCGGCCCAAATTTCCTGAGGATCTGATTGCCGATTGATTGCGAGTTGGCCCTTCCCGTCGTAGCCAAATTCGGCGGTTTTCAGAATTCGTTCTTCACCGGGTAACGCCTGGTTGGCTTGCTGCAGCTCTTCGGCACTGGTAACCACGGCAAAGGGAGCGCAGGGAATCCGGTTTTTTTCGAGGAACCGTTTCTCCCTTTCGCGATGCTGTGAGGTTTCAATAGCGGCTGCAGAAGGATAAAGCGGCTTTCGGGCCTCGACGGCTCGAAGCAGGGAGGAGGGGATGTTCTCGAACTCGACGGTCACCACATCAACCCGATCCAGAAATTTATTCAGCGTTTGCTCACAGTCGAAGGGCTCTTCAATCACTTCGTCAGAGAGACGGGCCGGACCGGAATCGGGACCGCCGACCCATTGAATAATTTGATAGCCCATCCGGCGGGCTTCGATCGCCAGCATTCTCCCGAGCTGGCCACCTCCGAGGACACCGATACAAGTCTGATTGGGAAGACGGGTCATAATTCAGGCTCCTCTTCTATCAGGAAAGCTCCATGGCTTCGACCTTTGCTTTCAAAGATTCCCGGTATTCGCTCAGTTTTTCGGCTAATTCGGGATTATTGATCGCAAGCAGGGACACGGCGAAGAGTCCGGCATTGGTGGCTCCGGCATCTCCTATGGCGAATGTGGCGGTTGGAATACCTGCCGGCATCTGGACGATGGAGAGCAGTGAGTCGACCCCGCTGAGGGCTCTCGATTTCACGGGAACGGCGAGGACGGGAATTGTGGTAAGTGCGGAAACCATTCCGGGAAGGTGAGCGGCTCCCCCTGCGCCGGCGATGATCGTTTTCAAACCCCGCTCCCGGGCCTCTTTGGCGTAGGTGAACATTTTTTCGGGTGTACGGTGAGCGCTGACCACCAGAGACTCGTGGGAGACTCCAAAATCGGCCAAAACCGCGGCAGCTTTTTCCATCGTGGGCCAATCTGAATTGCTACCCATGATGATGCCGACTTCAGGGGAAGTGTTTGCATCTTTGCTCATGGCTAACTCTTAGCAGTAGATTGTGAATCGTCATCCAATTCTCGAAGAATTCTCGCAATCGAATTTGCCGCCCGGCAGGAAAGCGCCGACCTGAAAACGGGGATGGTAGTTCGCAGTTGCAAATCCCGCCGGTTCGTGGCAATGCCTTTCTCAACATGTCGAAAGAAGTAGAAGAGGGTCTTAAGGTGAATCTTGATTTCACCAAGCTGAAAAAGATCGCCGCAACCGGGGCGGAAGTGGTGCCTGCTGTGGCGCAGGATGCCGATTCCGGCGAAGTGCTTATTGTCGGTTACGCCAACGAATTGGCACTGAAAACCGCTCTGGAGGAGAAAATGGCGACTTTCTGGAGCACAAGTCGTAACGAATTGTGGATCAAAGGCAAAACATCCGGCGATTACCTGGAGCTGGTCGAGGCTCGTGTGAATTGCGAACAGAATTCGCTGCTCTATCGGGTTCGACTCGCGGGCTCCGGTTCCTGCCACACCAAGGGAAAAGACGGAACGGCGCGTCTCGGATGTTACTATCGGAAAATCAACGACGACGGCACCCTTTCTTTCGTTAGCGGAATGGAATGATGGATCGCGATACTGCAATTTCTGAGATTGAGGAATCCTGCAAAATCATCGCTCTGGAGATGATGAAGCTGACGCCTAAAGCCAAACACCTCGGCGACGAAGTGATTGGAGGCGAGGTGATGAAGGCTTCCTACGAACTCACGATTCAATTGGAGATAATCAAAAAGAAATTGATCCAGTTGAAAGGCCGGGACGATTCTGCGGAGCTGTAATCAGTCAGCTCCATGTCTCGTGAGCTGCGAGACCACCGACTCCCAGCCGAGAGTCTCCGCCAGATCCAGTGCGGTCATTCCGAGATGGGTTTCGATCGATTTGTCGGCTCCGTTGGCGAGCAAGTGACCGACTCCGATGCGGTTCCCGGCGAGCGCTTCGTGATGTAGCATCGTCCAGCCATTGTTATCCTGAATATCGAGGTGATCCCGGTATTGGCTCAAAATGTCGGCGAATTTGGCTTCCACCGCGATGCTCATGGGGTGATCAACTTCCGAACCATGGTCTTCGCGGAAAATGCTCTCCGGGAGTCCCTTTTTCCGGAGGTAATCGCCCGGGAAGAGGAGGTTTTTGTCATTTTCCGTATCAAAATCGAGTCCCCAGCACGTGTCGTGTTTTCTTCTCGCGTTGGGAGACATTTGTGACCGGATCATTTGGATTGAAAAACCGCCATAGGCCCTGCCATCGATCGCAAAAAGCCAGTCTTCGATCTGATCGAGAGACGTTTTGACCTCCTGGCCCCGTTCGAAGGTCTTGAGGTGGCCCGGTTGGTTGGCCAGCTTTCCTTTGATCGTTTTGCCGTCGAAACCAATATCTGAGATCCACATATGCTCAATTTGCTCCGGAGAATCGAGGTCGCAGAACGATAATTTTATACAGGCGAGATCCAGGCCGGGAACGATCCGCTTTTTTTCCCAGGCCACTTCCCGCCAAAAAAAGCGAAAAGTATTCCGGGCGTTTCGGGATGCTTCTAAAATTTTTGAGTCGACCTTCGGTCTGGATATTGCGGGGAGAATTCCGTCTATATTCATAGAGGTGGTATCTTTCCTTCGCAATCGACTGATTATCAAGGTGAAAACGTTGGCGGTTTTTGAACTGAAACGATCTCCAGCCGCATTTTGCCCGTATAACTAACGCAGTTACAATGAGCTATCAAAATGGTGCAGATGAGCGTTTTTTTTGACTGTACCCTGTACAATTTCAGACTGTACAGGGTACAATTTTCCTTTTTGCTGATTTTTCGATCTGATTACTTTTCAGTCAGAGCTGACCGAACCCTGATCATCTGGCCTGATGCGGAGGTGTTGTTTTTAAATTTCTCTGAAAGTTTTTAAAATTTATTTCACAGGGTTGGGGGCGCTGGAGGTCTGATACCAAGTAGGATTGGGCGTTTCGTTAGTGTGCTCAGGAGGGTGTCGGCGGGTTCAGGCGGGTCCTTGGCACACTACCTGCAAACCATCACAGAAACTCCTTAACGCGCACAAAGTTGATTTCCCGTAATTCCCAAAACAGTTCGATCTTTGCTGTTGTTCTCTGCTGTATATTTCTTTTCAGCGGGATATCGCACGCTTTAGTGACGAAACAATCGCCAAAAGCGGCGGCGAGTGAGGCTTCTTTGCATCAGCATCTTTCGAAAATCTTTCCCGGGTGCCGGAAATTTCCATACTGGAATCGCGTCGGTGTGGTGGCCAGTGGGACGGGAGTTTATCTCGGGAACGGCTTTGTTTTGACGGCGGGCCATGTGGGACCGGGGCATTTCGTCCAGAAAGGCGGGAGACTTTATCCGCTGGTTCCGAATTCAGCCCGGGTTTATGCGAATTCGGACGGTAGCCTGACCGATCTTTGTGTTTTTAAAGTGGTGATCCCTAAAAATTCGCCGCTGAGCCGGGCGGAGCAGCTCCCGGTGCAGTTGGAGAATCTTGCTCCAAATACTGATATTTTGATGATCGGGGCAGGGTATGCCCGCGGAAAGCGAAGTGTCCAGTGGATCGACGATCAGCAAGTCAGATGGGGAATGAATAAGACCGATCATGTCGGACACGTTCCTTTTCAGGATAATCAGAGCCGCACCAAGGGGTTTTTGACCGGGTTCGGACAGGGCCCGATGGGTTGTCAGGGCGCGCCGGGTGACTCGGGTGGAGCAGTTTTCCACTACGACTACAAGACCGCACAGTGGAAATTGTCCGGTCTGATCATCGCATCGACCAGTCATCCTGACGCCGGTTATACCAAGTTGGAGGACCGGACGTTTATTGCGAGTCTTGAGCCGATGAGAGCGCCTCCGGTCAATCCTCAACCGCAGCAGTTCTCGATGGTGCCGAAGCGGCAGAATAGAACGATGTTAGCGGCGGCCCGCTAAAAAAACTGTCAAAAGTCGGCCCGGACTAAGCTCGGCCAAGATGGTGCGCGATGAGGTTCCGGAATTTATCCGAAGTCAGAGGTTTGTGCAGGTAACCTTTCAATTGCGGGATGCAGGTCTCCTCAAAGCGCTTCTGATCCATGAGTGAGGTCGTCAACATCAGCAGAATCGTTGAATCCAGCTGATACTCACTGCTCAGGTTCTTGTAGAGCTCCAAAAACTCGAACCCATCCATGCCCGGCATATTGATATCGAGGAAAATTAGAGTGGGTTCTTTATCTGTTCCCGCCGTTTCCTTGATGACTTTCAGACCTTCTTCACCATCGAGGGCTGAAAGGACATGAGAAACCAGATTGGTTTCCTCGATCATGATCGTATGGAACTCATTGTCCATTTCGTTGTCATCAATCAAAAGGACACAGGGGATCGGAGGTTTATCGGAATTTTCAGGTGTCATGATCAAATTCACCTACATTTAGGGGAAATTGAACCCGAAACAAGCATCCTTTTCCTTTCTCGGACTCACAGGTGATCTCCGCTCCATGGAATTCGAGGCTTTGTTTCACCATGTAGAGTCCGATTCCTGCTCCATCGATATTGCCGTGGAGGCGGCGAAACATGGCGAAGACCTTTTCTGTATCAATCTTAGAGTCAAATCCTAAGCCGTTGTCCTCCACGAAGAGGCAGGGACCGTTTTTCTCTTCCTGAAATGAAACCGTGATATGAAGGGGGGGATCCGGATTTCGATATTTTATCGAATTGGAAATTAAGTTTTCGAGGGTGCTTTCGAACACAGATCTGGGAAAAAACAGAGTTCCGGAGCAGTTTTTGTGATGGATTTCGCCTCCGCAGGCAGCCAAATCCCCGGCAAATCCTTCCGAAATTTGCCTGATTTCGGAACCGATATCCAATTTTTGGAAGGGCAGGGGGCCGGTCTCCTTCATCTGAACGATTTGAGCCAGTTTATCCAGGATGTTGATGGCCCGTTTGTGACCTTTCCTGATCCAATCCAGCGCTTTATTCGCTCTTTCGCTGAAGCCGGAAGACTCTTTTTCCAGCAACAGAAGAGCATTTCCGATGCTGTTCAACGGTGATTTTACATCGTGAGTTGCCGCATAAGCAAATTGCTTGAGATGCCAGTTCGACTCCGCCAGTTCCTTTGTCATCCCTTCGGCGAGAGCATTCGCTTTTTGGTGTAATCCGTAGATCACCCAGATCAGATAAAACAGTAGAGCATCGATAATCAATCCACCTGCAGCGATAGTCATCGGGATTTTTGTGGTTGTTGATTTCACAAATTTCTCCGTCGCCTGAACCTTTAGTGTCCAGGGGCGTCCCTGAATCACGAGGTTCACTGTCGAGGTGTGCCGGTCACTGACGTTACCAATTTCATCGGACGATTGGTAAAGTAACGATTCCGAGTCCACTTTTTCACCATCGTAAATTGAGAGGTGAAAATTCAGATCCTGACTTCCGAGGATACCTTCCATCAAATCATTGGCTCGAAACGGGCTGTAGACCCACCCAACCAGGGCACCTTTTCTGTCCTCCGGAAGAATTTCCTCCGAGGTGTTTTCATAAACCGGGAGATAAGTCAAAAAACCGGCCTGGACCTGCTCATTGGTCTCCTGAACGAGGCGGACCATTCCCGAGGTTGCTGCGACGCCGGTATCCCGGGCTCGAGCCATCGCTGCTCTTCGGGTCTCATTGGACCACATGTCGTAGCCGAAAGCCCGCTGGTTTCGCCAATCAAAGGGCTCCAGAAAAAGAATGGAACTATAGGCTTCCCGCTCACCGGGGGGGGTGATTGAAAATTCCGGAAAACCTTCAGCTCTGACATTATTTTCGAATTCGGGAATCTCACCCGGAGCTAACACCCGGGCGAAACCAATTCCCTGAATGCCGGGAAGGTTCTTCTGTATCTTCAGACTGTTGACGTACTTCCTCCATTCATCGCGGGTCACTTCGACCGATGCGTTGAACAGGCCAACTCCACCCCAGAGCGCCTGCTCATAGAGAACCATGCGATGTGAAATCGCGTTAGAGATTTCACGCACGTTTCCCTCGAAGCGTTCTTCCGCAAAGCGATCCGAATACAACTTGGTACTGTGCCAGGCCAGTACCGTGATGATAATGGAAGTTGCCAGAACGACACGGGCTGAAAGCTTGTTGAGAAGCAGTTTTACTATCCAACTGTGCGTCTCAGGTTCAACGGATGCCTGTTGCATGGTATCAAAATTTGAGAGGAGAAAACTTAAAGTGCAGCCTTGTCAGAATAATGCAATAGTATATAAAACTTGATAATAAAAAAGTATGGAATCTGAAGGCTCAGTTGGTTCTGGTTTGAATGAGGAGATGAGATATCTCGATGCGATCGGAGTTGCCCTGGTTAGACAGGATCGGGAGGGAAATTGGATTGCTGAGAATCAAACGGCTGCGTCTCTTCCTGACTCAACGTTTTCGGAGCTGGATGAATTGGGTGGAAGTAGAGAATGTCCTGCACACATTACCCGAGTGGACGAAGGTGATGCCGGGACTGTCTTTTTGATAAAGAGTTTGGCAAAACCGGATGGTTCGGAGGAAGATTTCGCTCAACTACGCATCGACTATGAAAAGTTAGTCCATGGGGTGTCCCATGATCTGCAGGAGCCGGTTCGGGGGATCACAAACTATGTCAAGCTGCTCGAAAAGCGTCTGCAGGGCTCACTTGATGAAAAGGCTGAGCTCTATTTTTCCTTTGTAAACTCAGAAGCGAAGCGCCTGCAATCGATGATGAAGGATCTGGTTGCTTACTCCCGGGCGGGAGTGACGGGGCAGGAGTTTAAGAAGGTTGACCCCGTCGAATTGATCGGTCAAATAAAGCGTCCTGCACTCACGGCAGCCGGATTGGACGATGATTCGATAGTGGTCAAAACTCCGTGTGCTGACTTCTGGCTGCCCGCCGCTTCTGCAGAGCTACTGTTTCGCTGTGTGATAGATAACAGCGTGAAATTTCGAAGTGAAGAACGGCCGTTGAAAGTCGAGATCGAAATAGAGCCATCGGGTCAAGACAGAGTTCTGGTTTCCGTAGTTGATAACGGAATAGGTATCGATGAAAAGAACAGCGCGTATGTATTCGATATTTTTCGACGCCTTTTCCGGCGCAGTCAATTTTCGGGAAATGGCATCGGGTTGTCGCTGGCTAAGCGCATCGTGGAATCGGCCGGAGGTCAAATCCGGGTCGAGCCGGTCCAGGTCGGAGCAAAAATTTGCTTCACTCTTCCGGCACAACGACCGTTGTCGTAATCTACTGACTGTCTAGGTGCCTGACGATCACCTCTTTAAGTGTTTGCAAACTTACTGGCTTGCGAATGGATTCCCGTAACAGTTTGCCGTTGGTACGGGTGGATGGTGAATGGTTTTCGTAGGAAATTGCGGTTAAAAATACTACCGGAATGGGGTTCGTATCCGGGTTTTCGCTTAGTTGTTTCAAAACTTCAGATCCATCTTTTTTGGGCATGATCGCATCTAGAAAAATGAGATTGGGTCGCTCTCTCAGTGCGGTTTGTAGTGCTGACTCGGGATCGTTTTCCACGATGACTTGGTAGTCAGTTTGTAATTCCAGACCGACTTTCAGCATGTAGGTGAATGAACTATCGTCATCCACCAACAGAATTTTGAACGGGTTGTCCTGATTCACGGAGGGCTTAGAGGAAGGCATCAGTCAAATATTCGAGGACTGATGTAGTGTTATCAAATCGTTTTATGAGTTTAAACCGTCCTTTTTCAGGGTTTCTTCAATGGTACTGATCAGCTCTTTCATTCGCACGGGTTTAGCCAGTGTTTTGCGCTGAACGATTTCACTGAAATTTGAGGGTGAAAAGCTGAGTTGCTCCGAAATAGCGGTGAGGAAGACTACCGGTATATGCCGGGTCAGTGGGTCCATTTCGAGCCGGTTCAATACCTCGAAGCCATCGAGCCCGGGCATAATGGCGTCGAGAAGTATCAGATCCGGTTGGGCGCGGTCGGCGGTGCGGATCGCTTCCCGGGAGTCGTTCTCTACCAGAATCGAATAATCAGCCGTTAACTCCAGATTGATTTTCAGCATGTCGGTAAAGGAGGCTTCATCATCAATCAGTAAAATTTTCGGCTTTTTATGAGTTCTCCGGAGTTCGGGGGATTCGGTGGTGTTGGTTTGAATTTGTGTTTCCATCATAATCAGGAGGTCTGGGGTGCTGTTTCGGCTCCGATACTTTCAAGCTGAATCTCGGCCCAAAGACTCAACAAAATCTGAGTTACCGAAATGGCCGTCCGACGCAGCCATGAGCGGGCACTTAGGTTTACACAGCAAAGACTCAATAAATTGGTGAAATCGAGGATCTTCTGCGCCGTTTGCGGATGGTCGAATTGCTTACCATAGAGGCAGGCTTTTAATTCTTCGAGCGACCAGAAAAGTGACCGGGCCGAATGATCTTGCTGAGTTGAGTTGAAGTTGAGTTTCTGGACAATCAGTTCGCAGTCGGCGATCAAGCTCTTTATAGATTCGTCATCCGTAAGAGGTTTTGAATCATCCATACCTATTAATGGATGCACAATGCATGCCATACACATCAAGGCCTGTCTACCTGCTTAAACGTTGATCCTTAAAGGGATGGTTTAATCAATCGAGACCCGCTGGTATAGAGGTTTGACCTGAAAGTATACGATATTGCCTGGTTTTTAGTCACCGTCAGTTTGTCAAATCTTCGTGGTAAGTTACCGGAAGAGTCATTTCGACCCGGAGTCCACCCAGTTCGCTTTCATTCAGCTGAATGGTTCCACTATGGAATTTTATGATACTTTGCACAACGGTCATACCGAGGCCGGTGCCTTTGCCGGGTTCCTTCGTCGTGTAGAACGCATCGAAAATTTTCGGTTTGTCTTCCGGCTCAATTCCGGGTCCGGAATCCTCGACCGTAATACGCACAGAAACTATCTCCCCGGTGTCATCACAAACCGGATCGGTTTTGATCTGGATTTTTTTATCGGCCACGGTTTCCAATGCGTGGGAGGCATTGATCATTAGATTAATCACGGATTGTTCGATCTTCAGTCGATCCATCCGGATTAGCGGTAGTTTTTTGGTAAAGAAGGTTTCGAATGCGATGTCGGATTTTTCGAGCTGCGGGGCGATCAGAGAAATCGCTCTTTCGATGGTTTGATTGATATTACCGTACTCCCATTCGAATGCCGTATCTGAACTGAAGTCCAGCAGTTCGTTAATGATCCCGGTAGCACGGTCCAGAGCGGTTTGAATCCGCCCCAGTATTTTGGCTTCAGTCTCGTCCCTGTCTGGATTTTTTTCGTTGAATGCCATCAGGGATTCCAGGCCCAGCTGTATGACTGCCAGTGGGTTCTTCACCTCGTGAGCAACCCCGGCTGCAATCTGCCCGGTGGATTCCAGTTTCGCCGCATAGATCAGTTTCTCCTGCGCCTGGGCGAGCGCGAAATTTTTCTCCTCCAGCGACATCACCAGAGATTTTCTCTCGATCGCATAGCGGAGGGCCCGCCTGATGGTATTGGCGTTAAAGTCAGCTTTTATCAGGTAGTCCTGGGCGCCCTCGGCAACCAGTGCTGACGCTTTTTCCTCGTCGTCATTTCCTGATAAAATAACAATAGGCAAAGCCGGGGCGATGCGGGAGATCGTCTTAAAGGTTTCGTCGCCGGATGCGTCAGGGAGGTTTAAATCAGTGAGGAGGACGTCGAAACTTCTACTATTCAGCAGATCGACCGCCTGCTGCAAATCCTCTGCTACCGAGATGTCGATGTTTTCGCTGTCACTATCGAGAATGTATTCTTTAGCCAGATTGGCATCAGCAGGGTTGTCTTCGATAATGAGAATCTTCATATACAGATTCGAAAACGTTACTTTTTGGACGGTAACAATCCGAAACGCTCCATTTTCTCCCGAAAGGTTGCGCGGGAAATTCCCAGTAACTTACAAGCTGAACTTTGGTTGGTATTACATATTTCCAGTGCCTGATAGATCATCTCCCTCTCCAACTCTTCGACCAGAATCGAGTGCGGGTTAACGACTTCTCCGTTTTTTGCCTGAAGGAGCAATTCCCGGATATGTTTCTTCTGCCCCATCTCCTCCAGATTGTTTCCATCGGATCTCGTGAGGCGGTTGGACCGGGTTAAAAACTGTTCAATGTCCTGTTTGGAGAGGGGGTAACCGTTTGATTTAATAATCATTTTCCGGGTGACGTTTTCCAATTCCCGGACATTGCCCGGCCAAGTGTGATCCAACAGGGTTTCTTTGACTCCTTTGCCGAATTTCGGTGGTTCCGCCCCGAACTCGTTGCAGTAGAGTTTGACGAAATGTTGAATCAAAAGATCAATATCATCCTTACGTTCCCTGAGCGGAGGTAACTCGATAATGGCTGTATTGATCCGGAAGTATAAATCTTCGCGGAACCGGCCCTCGGCTACCGCTTTTTCGAGATTTTGATGAGTCGCGGCGATCACGCGAACTTTAACAGGAATTTCGGTGTCTCCGCCCACTCTCCGGATCGTTTTCTCTTGTAGCACCCGCAGCATTTTTACCTGGGTGTCCTGAGTCATGTCCCCGATTTCGTCGAGGAAAAGGGTGCCTCCGTCAGCCTGCTCGAATCTTCCGATTCTGCGGGCGACAGCTCCGGTAAACGATCCTTTTTCGTGACCGAACAGCTCGCTTTCGAGAAGATTGTCAGGGATCGCGGTGCAGTTGACGGCAACAAAGGGATCATCCTTTTGAGCACTGTGCTGAAACACCGCTCTGGCAATCAGCTCTTTGCCGGTTCCTGTCTCGCCCTGAATCAATACGGTGACGTTTTTGTCGGCCACTTTTCCGATTTCACGGTAAACCGCCTGCATTCCCCGGGAGTTGCCGATAATCGCATCGTGCTCTCCGAAGTCGCCGGTATCTTTGAATTCAACCGGTCGACCGGTCATCCGGGAGGTTTGCAGGGCGCGGGAAACAATATCGATGAGGTCTTTGCTTTTGAAAGGCTTGATCAGATAATCAAACGCGCCCTTCTGCGTTGCCTCGATTGCGAGATTGGTGGTTCCGTACGCGGTCATCAGGACAACCGGGATCCGGGTGGTTTTCTCCCGAATTCGCTCGATCAACGCAAGCCCACCCATCTCGGGCAGTCTGAAGTCGGTCAGTACGATATCAAACTTACCTTTCTCAAATTCATCGAGACCTTCCTGCCCGGTCGAGGCTTGAGTCACCTCGAAACCTTCAGAAATCAGGATTTCTGAGATTGAGCTTCGCAGATCGGTATCATCTTCGACTATCAGTATCGATTTCAAATCAGAGCTAAGTCGAAAGTTGGAGGATAAAATGCAATAACCATGGGGACTTATACTGTAATCGTATAGTTAATGCCTGTTAAGGAAAATTTTTATAATATTTATTCCGGAATTCCGGCTCAAATCAGTTGTCGCTGTTTGACCTTCAAGTACTGGGTGACCGCCTCGGTGCACAGCTCTTCGTGATTGGGGACGCCGAGTTCAACTCCGAGATGGCTCAATTTGCGGCCGGTTTCCTTGAGGTCCTGCCACTGAAAATGCCCCGCCAGCTTCTCATAGATTTCTGCGGTTTGGGCGGGCAGGTCACCGCCTGTGAACAAGGGGTAGGCTTCTTCGGGGCGCACCATGTTAACCAGAATCAAATGCTGCTTACTGATGAGAGGGATGGTTTCGAAAAACTGCTCGCTGGTCAATGGGTCGCTCAGATCGACCAGCATCACGAGAAGCGCCCGGCGGGTCAGGCGCTGCCGCAGGGTGATCATCAGTTGCTCATAATCAGGAGTCACCTGAGAGGGCTCCAGTGTGTAGAGCGCGTCTCTGACCACATTGTAGTGCTGTTTACCGTTTCGACTCCGGATAAAACGATCCACCTTGTCGGCAAAGCTGATGAAGCCGAAGAGGTCACCCTGTTTTTCGGCAACCGATGCCAGAACCAGTGAGCAATGAAGGAATTTTTCCAGTTGAGTGGTCACGGCGAATTCGCCTCCAGCACTGTGCTCGGTATACAGCCAGTCACCCTCGGCATTTTCATTGACCGGAACGCGGATCTGCCTGCCGCTGAAGCGGGAATGATCGACGATCACGTAAACTTCCTGGGTCCGTTCAATTTGGTAAGTTCTCGTGACGGGGGTTCGCCGGCGGGCGGTGGCTTTCCAGTCGATATCGATATAATCATCGCCTGATTGATAATCCCTGAGTTGTTCAAATTCGCGGCCTTTGCCCAATTGCCGGATTGAGTGCGCGCCATTGTGTCCACGCATCAGGAAGAGGCTCGAGAGGCGTTTTCTCTCAATCGAAAGATCGGGATAGGAACGAATTTCCACATTGATATTGTGTCGGTCCCTGATCAGCCAGAATTTTAGTTTCGACGGCGTTTCCAATCCCAGATTTTTGATGAAGAACTGGCCTCTTTTCAGTGTCCGGACTTTCAGAGCGGTGTGATGAGATTTTCGAGGCAGCACCGGGCTGATTCGACGTATGATTTTGCCTTCGATCCGGTAATCCGGCGTGATGGAGATGCCGTAGCGGATCCAGGTCAGTTTCGGGCCGGTATTTTTGAACTCGATGGGAAGATCAAATTCCTTCTGCTTGGTTCCCCGCACCAGCTCGGGCGTTTTCACTTCAATTGACGTTAGCAAATGGCGGGAAATCTGGAGATCAACGAGAGCTGTCACCACGAAGAACGCAATCACGAGCAGCCCTGCCAACTGAAGTAGCCCCTGATCGTAAAAGGCCAGTGTCATAGCCGGCACGATGAGAAGGATCGTTAGCCAGAGCATCAACTGATGGGGCACAAAGCGCATCGTATTCGCGGTTAGCGGGGGACCGCTACTGCCTCCAGCAATTTGGAGATCGCTTCCCGAATGGTGACACCTTCGATTTCATATTCGGGTCTCAGAACCAGGCGGTGCGAAAGCACGGGGTAAACCATCGCCCTGATATCGTCCGGAGTGACAAAGTCCCGCCCCTGAATGGCCGCGTGGGCCCGGCTGGAGAGAAGCAGCGCACCGGTAGCGCGAGGGCCGGCTCCGACTTCGATGGCATCCATTTCGCGAGTTTTTCGAATCAGTTCCACGACATAGTCGATCAATTCCTCTTTAACGGTAAGGGCCTGAAGCGCTCGCTGCATTCCGGCGATTTCGCCTCCATTTAAGACGGGTTTGACTTCATCCGCTTCAAGAATTTTTTCGGGGGCGTTGTTTCCCAACCACTGCCTGGCGAGCAGTTTCTCTTCATCATCGCTTGGATAATCGACCTCCACTCTCAGCAAAAAACGGTCTTTCTGAGCTTCTGGAAGGGGGTAGGTGCCCTCATATTCGATCGGGTTCTGCGTGGCAAAAACGGTGAAGCTGGCAGGGAGCTGGTGGGTCACGCCATCGATAGTGACGACCCGTTCCTGCATGGCCTGAAGCAGGGCTGACTGAGTTTTTGCCGGAGCCCGGTTAATCTCGTCAGCGAGGAGAAATGACGTAAAAACCGGCCCCTTCACAAGATGAAAGGAACTTTCCGCCATATTGAAAATATTAGTTCCGGTGATATCGGAAGGCATCAGGTCGGGAGTGAACTGGATCCGCGAGAAATCCGTGCCCAGCACCTTTGCCAGCGTTCTGACTAACAGGGTCTTAGCCACGCCGGGAACGCCTTCGAGCAGAATGTGGTTCCCGGTGAAGATGGCGATCAGGCAATGATCGATCACGTCGTGCTGACCGATGATCACTTTCCCGACTTCAGCTCTGGCTTTCGCGAGGGTGTCTTTTACGAGAGCGACTTCGCGGGTAGGGGGCTCACCAGACGGTACCTGCTGAGGTATCGGATTGGCCCCGGTTGAGTCTTCTTCCATATCCTGCTTTCATCGCAAAAAAGGGAGGAAAGGTCAAGCAGGCTCTACAGGTATGACAAGTCTGTTGAAGTAAAGATCGTCGATTGCGCGATCCCGAAAAGTGGCAATCTTGTGCGCACATGTTTTTTCAACCTATTTTAGCCAACCTCGTTTCAAGTTCGTGGCTCGAAATTATTATCGTCGGGATCGTTGCCGGTCTCTTGCTGAATGTGTGCCTCCGCGGCAGGGGGTATGGATTCCTCGGAAATACTCTGATTGGCCTTTTCGGTGCGATCATCGGAGGATTTGTCTGGGAAAAGGTTCTGAAGCCTTACATCGACGTGGATCTCGGATCGGTAACCATTCAGCTGCATCTGGTTCTGGTTGCGCTTCTCGGAGCCGGACTGCTCATCGCTCTGATTAACTTCCTCGGGAAACGCAGATCCTAATGAATTTCCTACCTTCACTAGCCTATCTAAGCGGAAATTCGATACTCGAAATCGCTTTGATCGGGATTATTGCCGGTCTGCTCCTCGATGTTTGTTTGCGGGGCAAAAGCTACGGTTTTCTGGGGAATTCCCTCGTCGGATTTGTCGGGGCGATTATTGGTGGCTTTGTCTGGGAAAAGACGATCAAACAATATGTGAAAATTGATCTCGGATCGGCCGAGATTCAGTTAATCATGGTTTTGGTCGCCCTTCTCGGTACATTGCTGCTTTTGCTTCTGGTCAATGTGATCATGAAGAATCGGAAGGATTAGAACCGTTTTTCCCTTACTTTGCCGATTTGATGGTCGCCGGGTTTTTCCGGAAACTTTCGATAATACCATTCTTCACATCATCGATACTGATCGGTTTGGTGAGGAATGCGTCCATCCCGGCTTTGAAGCAGGATTCCTTCACTCCGGCGAGGGCGTGGCCCGTCATTGCGATGATGATGGGTTGACGAGCCAGATTGAAACTCTTCCGGATTTCGACTGAGGCCTGTTCTCCGCCCATCACCGGCATTTGCAGATCCATAAAGATGAGATCGATTCCGCCTTTCAAAACGCGGTCGACGCCTTCCTGACCATTGTTCGCAAATTCGATATGGGAGTAGCCGAGCTTGGCCAGAACCATCGACGCAATCTTCTGGTTAATCTGGACATCTTCCACAATCAGGACTTTGGCCGGGTATTTTTCGGCAAAACACTCGGTGGCGAGAGCCTTCTGGTTCTGTGGTTTCTTGAAGTCGCCAATCTGATTGGCACCTTCTCCGGACGAGTCCTCGAGCGCGTGGTGAGCCTTGGCACGGTAAGTCACTGAATAGATTAAGGACTCGAATAACTTGGTGACGGACAGCGGCTTGTAGACCGAGCTGATCGTGTCCGGTAGCCGGTCGTCGTTTATTTTCGTTTTCTCCCCGACATGTTTCAGCATTAACGTGGGGATTTTTGCGGCATAAGCGCGCTGGAGAAGTGTCTGGGCGTTTTTGTCGCTCCCGGCGCCTCTAAGATCGAAAATTAAGACATCGGGTCGATAGGCGATAATCTGATCGACCAATGTTTCGGAGTATTCCGGGGAGATGTGGGCCTCCATTTCCCAGACCTGGCAGTTGTACTGCAGCAATTCTGAAAAGGTCCGGTTTTTGCAGAGAAGCACCACTTTCTTCCCTTTCAGCGGAGCGCGGTTTGCTACGCTGTCCTGAGGCCGAACGGTTCCCTGCTGAGGCACTTCGCGGAAGGGGAGTTCCACCCGGAATTCGGACCCAACTTCGAGTTCACTTTCCGCGACCAGATTTCCGCCCATGAGGTGACAGATCTTCCGGCTGATCGATAAACCAAGGCCAGTGCCACCGAATTTGCGAGTTGTCGAGGTGTCGGCCTGAGTGAAGGCTTCGAAAATTTTCTCGAGATTTTCCGCTGCGATCCCGATCCCGCTATCCCGGACGCCGAGATGCAATACCGGTTTGGCATGTTTTTCGTGGGAAACGGTATCGAGGCGGGCGGAAATGATGATTTCGCCTTCGGGAGTAAATTTTACCGCGTTACCGATCAAATTAACGAGGACCTGCTTGAGTCTCTCGCGGTCGCCGTAGATACAGGATGGAGTCTGCTGCTCGACGTGATACATCAGGTCGATATTTCGCTCAGCAGCCTGATAGCAAAAGAGTTCGATGGTCTCTTCGATCAGATCGATCAAATCAAAAGGCCGGTTTTCCAGGATCATCTTTTCCGACTCGAGTTTGGAGAAATCGAGAACGTCGTTGATGAGGTGGACCAGCGAGTGGCCGCTGCTGGTGATGATGTGAACGAGCTCGTTTTGCTCGGAAGAGAGACGGGTTTGCTCAAGCAAGCTCGCGGTTCCGATGATTCCGTTCATCGGGGTTCTGATCTCGTGACTGATGTTGGCCAGAAAGTCAGACTTGGCTTCCCGGGCCACTTCGGCCTGCTTCTGGGCAACCTGCAGCTTTTTGATCGACTCCTGATTGTCGTCTTTGGCGGCCTGGAGACTTTTCGCCATCCGGTTGAAGCTGGTGTGAATCGCCTCGATCTCCGGTGGACCGGTCTCAGGCAGGCGCAGATCGTAGCGACCCTGAGCTACGGTGTTCATCCCGTCGGTTAAACCCTGAAGGCGTTTCGAGACCCACCAGCTGATCAGAATCAAAGAGCCGAACATCGGCAAAAGAGCCAGCAGTGGCCAGAAGTGCTGGCGTCTTAACAAGGCTGTTCCGACAAAGGCTTTCTTGCTCAATTGAATTTCGCTGACAACCACCATCGGAGTGACCCGGCCTTCTGAAAACGTGACCGGAGCGACTGACATGATTTTATTGGGTGTAATCGTCCCGAAAAAGGTCGCGACATTATCTCCTGTTGAATCCTCCGGTCTGAAGCCGGCGTTGTGAACCATCCCGCCAAAGCTTGCAAGATAGGATTTGTCGATCTGGAGCGCACCGTCGTCTTCCCGGGGGGGCTTGGATTCGACAAAAAGATGGGTGAAGGTCCCGTTATCCTTTGCGATCACTTTGACCGTTTTGTTGAGAGTTGGATAGGGGAGTTCCTCCAGAGATTTGAAATGACGGGAGCATAGCTTCTCGAGTCGTTCGCCGGTGGCCCCGGATTGCAGGATCTCCCGGGCCAGTTTGACGGTGGAAGAACTCAGGGTTTCCTCGATTTCGCTCTGCGCTTCCTCAAGCTGATAGACATAGGCCAGCCCCAAGCCAACCACGCTTCCAAGAAGCGTGACCAGTAGGCTCACGACCACAAGTCCAACGGCTAGAGATGGCTGTTTTTTTAACATCGAGAGGTTAGTCAAGAAATCTATAATTATAACTTATCGCCACAATTTTCATATTCAACAGTAAACTGTAAAATTAAAAGGCGATATTTTGCCCGAAAATTACGGATATCTAAAATTTTTCTGAGGGTGAAAATCGTTATCCCTTACATAGGGAAAGCTGTTCGCTTGTCAGCGGATCGACTCGATGTAGAATTCGGGATATGAGAAGCGCAACATTAAGCATTTTAACCATTGCAATCGCCGGTGTGACCCTGTTTTGCGGGGCTGAGGAAAAGGCTCCGATCAAGGCCGGAGAGTTCACTTTTTCCTACAATGATTCATGGGTTCGACAGGCTGTGACCAGTTCCATGAGAGCGGGGCAACTCACTTACAAGCAGTCTGATGAGAAGCTGAAAAATGTCGACGTTGTGTTCTTCTATTTCGGTCCCGGCGGTGCGGGTGGAGTCCAGGCGAATATCGATCGTTGGGCGGGTCAATTTGTTGGCGAAGCGGAGACCAATACCGAGAAGAAAACCGTCAATAATCGCGAGATCGTTTACTTCACCGGGAATGGCACTTTTGAAGATTCCATGGGTGGTCCTTTTTCCGGAAATAAGGTTCAGAAAGAGAATTATTCCGTGCTCGCCGCCATTTTGCCGAGCGATAACGGTCCTGTTTTTCTTAAAATGACCGGGCCTGCGGAATCGGTGGCGGCTGCGAAAGAGGCTTTTATTGAGTTGGCCGAAGGCGCTCTAAAATAACCGGGAAAGGTCGTATCGATTGAAAACCCGCCGTCAGTTTCTTACCTCAGCAGCGGCTCTCGGAGCCGTTCCCTGTGTCGCTGCAGCAGCGGAATCGGTGCCGGGGGCGATCGATGCTCATGTCCACGTCTGGACGCCTGATATTTCGAAATACCCCCTGTCGCCTAATTATAAAGTGGGCGATATGAAACCGCCGAGCTTTACGCCGGAGGAACTATTAGCTCACTCAAAACCCGCCGGAGTTTCCAGAATCGTTCTGATTCAGATGAGCTTCTACGGAACCGATAACTCCTATATGCTCGATGTGATGAAGGCACATCCGGGCGTTTTAAGTGGGGTTGCGGTGATTGACGAAAAGGCTCCGGAAGTAGCGGAGACCATGACGGAGCTCGCGAAATCGGGAGTCCGGGGATTCCGGATTCGATCTTCAAAAGCGAACGCGGAGTCCTGGCTTTCGTCTCCGGAGATGAATGCGATGTGGACCGCCGGTGCCGCTCAAAATCTTTCCATGTGTCTGCTCGCGGATCCGGATTCCCTGCCTGCGGCTCTGAAAATGTGTCAAAAACACCCCGCGACACCGGTCGTGATCGATCATTTTGCGAGGATTGGTGTTTCGGGAACCATTGAGAAGGCGGATCTCGGAAATCTGCTGAAGTTCGCTGAGTTGGAGAATGTCTGTGTGAAGACATCCGCCTTCTATGCCCTCGGCAAAAAGAAACCGCCGTATGATGATCTCGGCCCGATGATTCGCGAGTTGCGGGACGCTTTCGGTGCGGATCGGCTGATGTGGGCATCTGACTGTCCCTACCAGGTTGTCGATGGGCACAGCTACGACGCCTCGATCTCATTAATCAGAGACCGTCTCGATTTTCTCTCGGAAGATGAGAGAGACTGGATGTTGCGGGGCACCGCCGAGCGCGTCTTCTTTTAATTGCCGGGCTGAATTTCCCGGATTGTACAGGGTACAGTCTCAGACTGTACCCTGTACAATCGAAGGTTATAGCGCGTTTTCGCTTCCGGTGACGCCACGTTTCCGCCAGAGATTCGACTTGGATATCCCGGTGAGGCTCAGCAAATTGGAGGCCATGAAACGTCGTAAGGCATTAAAGTTCGCAGTGGGTGGTGGTTTGACCGGAGGTCTTCTGAATTCCCACTCCCAGGAGAAGGTAAATCCGGGAAATACTCCGATTCCTGCGCGAAGAAGCCGGGGCGATTCGGGCGAGGTTTTCGGGACAAGTGATCGGCTTCATGTGCCGACGTCCGGGACGATCAATGGCGAATGGATCGCCGAAAATGGCCGGAATATTCCCCTCCGCGACAAGTATGATGTCATCGTGTGCGGCGGCGGCCCTGCGGGTTTCACCGCCGCTCTGGCGGCGGCGCGGCGCGGTGTCAAAGTGGCTCTGATCGAAGTGAACGGGACGATCGGAGGCGTCTGGACGTCGGGAATGCTTTCGTGGATTTTGGACGCGGTGAACAAGCCCGGTATCATGGCAGAGCTGGTCAGTAATCTGGAAACGCGCGGAATCGGAAGACGGGTCCACAGCGCCTGGGTTTACGATGCAGAGCTGATGAAGCAGTTGCTCGAAGAAATGCTGGTCGATGCCGGAGTCGATATTCGGCTCCACACCCGGGTGGTCGGGGCGATCACAGATGACAGCAACCGCCTCGCCGCCGTTTTGACCGAGTCAAAATCAGGGCGCGAAGGATGGACCGCTCAATCATTTATCGACTGCACGGGCGACGGTGATCTGGGAGCGCAGGCGGGTTGCGAATTCGAATTCGGTCGTCCTTCGGATGGGGTAACTCAACCTTTCAGCATGATGGGAATTCTCTCCGGAGTCGAGACGGATGAAATCGCGGCCTTCATCCGGGGCCAGTGTGAGCCGCGCAATTTAGGAAACCCGAAGAAGAACTTCCTCGCGGAACTGCGCTCGGCGGGAATCGATCCCTCCTACGGTGGTCCCACGATTTTCGAGATCCGCGACGGTCTCTATGCCATGATGGCCAATCACCAATACAATGTCTCCGCGATTAATGCGGACGATGTCAGTAAAGCGACTATCGAAGCGCGAAGGGAAGTTCACGCGATCGTCTCCGCTCTGAAAAAGAAAGGCGGGATCTGGAATGAGCTTCATCTTAATTGCACAGGCGAGCAGATCGGAACGCGGGAGGGCCGCCGGATCATGGGGCGCTACTATATGACGAGTGAAGACTTAAAGATCGGTGCCAAATTTGATGACAACATCTGTGATGTCACCTTCCCGATCGATGTACACGCCACGGATCCTAAAAAGACCAAAGAGATCGAAGCCAAGCCGTTCAAATCCCGCGATTACCAGATTCCGTTACGCGCCTTAATGGCCCGCGATGTCGATGGGCTTCTCGTCGCGGGGCGATGTATCAGTGGTGATTTTATCGCCCACAGCAGTTATCGGGTCACCGGAAACGCTGTGGCGATGGGCGAAGCCGCCGGTGTGGCGGCTGCCGTTGCCGTTAAGGAAAAAGTTCTGCCCCACGAGGTGCCTTTCGAAGCACTGGGGGCACAAACCACGGCCTGAGTTATGGCTTGGGAGTGGAGCCCTTCGGGGCTGATCCCTTAGGACCGGAACCTTTCGGAATGGCTGACTTGGCAGCCGCTTCTTTGCCTTTGGTGACGGCGGCTGCATATTCTTCCGTGGTCACTTTCGCGTCGCCGGAGGTATCAATTTTCTGGATGAGTCCTTTTACGGCCCCGCCAAATTCAGCGAGAGTGATCGTTCCGTTGTTATCAGTATCGAGCGATTTGAAATCCGGCGTTGCAAACAGATCCCATTCGCCGCTTGTTTCGATTTCGACCGCTTCGTATTCCTGACTGGTGACAGCGCTGTCCCGGTTACGATCCATTTTGTCGAATTCCGCCTGCTTTTTGGCCATCGCCAGTTCGCGATATTCCACTGAACCATCGCGATTCGAATCGTATTTGGAGAAAGACTCGTCACCCAGAGCAACGCTGCATGAAAGAGCTAGAATGGGTGTTAAAAAGAGAAAAGATTTTTTCATATAACTGTAAGATGGTTAGGTGACACTTCTGAATAACGTCACAAGTTGAATTTGTGACAGGAAAATTACGATGGCATTTATCAGTTCGCTAGTATCCGCAGTAGTGATGTGGTTGGTGATCTGGCTGATGACCCGGAGAGGGGAGTTTGTCAGTCTGAAACCGGTACTTCTGATCTGTCTGGTAGTCTGTGGAGCGACCTTCCTGGGGCTTCGTTTTTTTGATGTCTGGGGAATTGGTCTGGTCTTAATCGGATTGGTGTTTGCTCTGATGCAATGGTGTTTTCTGTCGCTTCCCAAGGCGATACTGGTTTCCGGGATCTGGCTGGTCACTCAAATAGGATTCGGTAAATTGGTGTCACCGATTTTTTAACTAGAGCGATTCGCTGGTAAAGGCGAGAGCCGGAAGTCCCTCTTTATTGAAAAGATTCGCCCAGTGACGGTTCACCGCATAGGCAAATCTGACATGCTTCGGAGAAGGCACCGATGGGCAGGTGACAGTAACGGTATTTTCCCCCGTGATTTTTGCCTCCGCCCAGAACCACTGCCCACCCTCACCGGCGAGGCTGAATCCCTGGAGATTGTCGCTGTGCGCGAGGGTCAAACCACTGCCAGTTTCGGAGAAGGTTACCGTAACGGTGCTCCCGTCGACTTTGTGGGATTGATAGATCGGCCCGTAAGCCTGGACGCCTTTGATCTGATAGATTTTTTGGAGTGCCACCTCACCGGCGCGATTGCCGTAAGCCCATTTGTTCACCGGATGAATCTTGCCTCCGAGATCGGATGACGGGACCATCCAGGCGTTCTTGTTGTCCTTCATCAAACGGGTGTAGAGAAAACGCGTCGAACCATTCTGAACGATCGTTTTAGGGAGGTCGGAAAATTCCCCAGCCTCACGGTTCATCGGATTGTCTTTGGAAAAAGCGCAGCTTTCGCCGCTCGGTTTCTGGACAAAGATAAAAGGAAAATCGCCCTGACCCCAGAGTTCACGCCAACCGCGAAACAGCTCGCTCATTGCGGTGTGCTGATTCAGGCCCAGGATTCCCGTTCCCGACTCGCCCTGATCCCAGAGAACTCCGCGGATCGCAAAGCCCTTTGCGGGTTTAATATAACGGGCGAACAGGCCGCCGATTTTTCCGTCGCGAGTCATTTCTCCCGGATTGACCGGCGCTCTGGGGCGGCGGCCTCTCGGTTTACGGCCTGCTGCGGTAGCGGCTTCGATTTCCTGCTCCCATTTGGTGAGCTGAGTTTCGTAGTTTTTCTGAGCTTTCGCCGGATCCCAGGTTTTTGCGAAGGATGCGATATCCGCTTTGCATTTATCGCTGGTTTCGTAAGTCTCCAGAGGGATCCAGGATCCCGACGGGGTGCCGCCTACCGCTCCGAAGAATAAGCCAACCGGAACACCCAGCTCCCGCTGAAGGCGCTCTCCGAAAGCAAAGAGTAAAGCTGAGCATTGATTCGCGGTATCGGCATCAGCCTCGTGCCAGTCTTTCAATTTAATTCTGAGATTGGGATAGGGGGCCTGATCGACCAATTTCGCGAGTGTCGGATCGTTCCTGGAATAGGAGGAAACTTTTCCCGCCATATTGGACTGACCGGAACCCAGCCAGACCTCACCCACCAGTACATTTGAAAGAGTAACGCTGTGTTCTCCGCTTTTGATCACGAGGTCCCGCCCCTCGCTGGAAGCGGGCAGTTCAGGAAGTGACACTTTCCAGGCCCCGTCCTCGTTCGTTTTTCCTTCAACGGTCTTTCCGGCGAAAGTAACGGTTACCGTGGAGTCAGGTTTTGCTTTACCCCACACCGGTACGGGCATCTCTCGCTGGATGACCATGTTGTCTCCGAACATGCGGTCCGGTGTGAGAGCGGGGAGATTGGACGCCAAGCTTCCGGCGATGATCCAGCACATCAACAAACGATTCATGCGTTGAGTCTGGAGACAACTCTCCGGCAGCGCAAGCACTGTTTTTCAGCAGGAATTGCTACGCCCGGATTTTCTGCCCTTTCTTTTCCTGATAGGCCTTTGCGAGCGGTAGTTTGATGTAATTCGGCAGCTTGTGGTGTTCTTTACGGAAGGTCAGAAAAATCCAGCGATGCTCAAAGATGTTAAGAACGGCGCTTAGATCCCAAAGCGGTGGAATTACCAGAGTGACTTCTTTTGAGATCCTCTGCAGTTCGTTGAAAAAGGCTTCGGGATCTTCGACGTGTTCGATGGTGTGGGAGCAAAGCAAATTGTCGAATTGATCGGTAGAGAAAGGCAGGTCGTAGATGCTGTCCACTACGATAAGGTTCGGAACATCGGCATGTTTCACGATATCAACATTGACACCGCCCCCGTCAGTCTTTCCGCAGCAGATATTTAGATCCCACTTTTCGCGACGATTGCGAATGATTCCACCCATCACCCGATAACTTAAAAAATTGAGTATCGGCATCAGCGCGAAGATTCCGGCAAGAGTAAATAGAATAGTTGTGAGCATAGTAACGTTTGTTTGATGTTATTTGAATATGGCATCGATCCCCATAGCGCTTTTTCTGGCGAATTTTGGAATCATGGTTGGTCGGGTTTTCTTCAGTAGGAGATAGCAGTAGGACAGCAGCCGAAGTCCTAAAATTTGATCGATGAATCGATATCCGGGTTTATCGCGAAGTAGGTATTTTGTGAACCATGACAAATGCCGGGCATTGAGGATGAAAGGTGAGAGGTCAATCTTGAGGGCATAGCGGAAGCGGGTTCCCCTCGGGTACTTCCTTTTATAGGCCTTTTTGGCGCTTTTCAGTTTCGCCTCAATTTCAGGGGTGAAAGGTCTGAAGAAATACTCCCTCGCAAGTGCCAGTATCGTGAAGGTATCCTCCATGAATTCGATATCATCGACCGGGAGATTGCACTTCGCTGCGAGCGTTTTCATTTGGCGGATTTTCTGCAAAGCAGCATGACCACTGCGAATCGCCGCTTCGCCGTCTTTAACAAAATGTTTCATCATCCGGCGGACGGCGTGAGCGATAAAAATGTTGTGCCAATAGACTCCGATCAGCGTTGGAATGCGGACTCTCCGGAAGTAGAGTTTCTGCCGTGCGAAGTCGGGAAGATAAAGAAGGTCTTTTACCACTTCTTCAGAGAGTCGAAAAAGTTCGATCCACGACGCTGGATCCTGACATTTAGGATGCTTGACCAGTGCTTCCTCCCAGGATTCTCCGTGTTTGAAAATGCGGAGGGTGACAAAGGTATTTATCTCTGTCCAAATCGCATTGTCATCGACAAAGGCAAGACGTCGGAACGGGGTCCAGCCTCCGGTTTGACACCAGACATTGATGCCTGCCAGATTGGGGGCTTCTTTCAGTTCCAGTGCAAACTGTCCGTAGTCGCCTCCGACGAAACTGGGGTATTCCCCGCAACCTTCATATTCTCTTCTGGTTTGTAGTTCAATCAGCGTCGGTATATCCGTTGAAAAAAAATTGGGATTGAGATCGAGGTAGCGGAGAAAGTCGGAGTCTCCATACTTCATCGATAGGATCAGGGATGGACTATTGATTCCATCGACGGCCCGGTTCAGAGTTCCCTGATGCCAGATCAAGTCGCCGATGCGGTGCGCACCGACAGTCCAGGTTCTGAAAATACAGGTTCGTCCATGTTTTTCGAACACCGGGAGGATCGCATTGAGAAAGCGGTTCACCTCCCTGGGATTCTTCAGCACAAGTTTACTTCGGAAGGCTTCCTTAACATCCTGTCCATCAGATTCACCGATCCGAATAATGACTCCATCAATCTCGGGAGTGTCTTCAAAGAAACCGTCGAAGAGTTCACAGAGGAATTGATTGATTTTTGATTCGCTGCTCCCGAGTTGTTCGAGGAGACCATCGGTGAAGACCATCACATCCATGGTCAAAAACACCTTCATTCCAGTGTCTTTGATAATTTGGAAACATCGGCTGAAGTCGGTCCGGTTTTGAGCGATTTCACTCCGGACTTCGGGTTCATAAAAAGCGTGGTCCGCAAGGTGAGGTAAATCGTCCAGAGAAACCGCATTGTATCCGATTTCTTTAGTCGAATCGCAGAATGTTTCTAAATCAGCATATACCGTATCAAAATAGGTCTGCCTCTGTTCCGGATTCAGTTTTTGAATCCGTCGCCAGGGGATCTTTGACCAGTTAACTCTGACTTTTTTGTAGTCTTTGAAGAACGGACCGATGCCGTCGATGAGAAAAAGTGGATCCTGTTGAGTCATTACGCGTAGAGCCAAACTAAGCAGCGGCAATCGGCGCAACTAATTCACTGGTTTCGAGATCCTGTTCCTCCTCGATGATCCACTGCTCGTTGTGTGCTTCGTGCCGGGACATATACTCGTCGTATTCGATCAGCTCAAACTGTCCGGGCTCCGCTTCGATTATAGCGGTTAGTGATTCTACCCAATCCCCGGAGTTAAGGTAGTGAATGTCTCCTTCCAGTTTTTTATCGGCAGGGGTGTGGATGTGTCCACAAATAATTCCAGTGCACTTTCTGTGTTTGGCTAGCTGGGTGAGTTGCTCCTCGTAGCGCCCTACGAAACTGACCGCTGATTTGACACGGGATTTGATTTGTTTACTAAGCGAATAAAACGGTTTTCCCCGGAAAGCCCTCCAGCGATTGTAGAGCCGGTTGATTTTGAGCAGAACCTCGTAGGAGATTGATCCGAGCATTGCAACCCACTTGTAGTCAGTGGTGACTGAGTCGAATCCGTCACCATGAACAATGAGGTAATCACCCTGCGGGGTCTTGTGAACGTATTCGTCTTTAATCTGCAGGTTTCCAAAATCAATAGGGAGGAATCGATCGAGGATATCGTCATGATTTCCTCTCAGGTAGATCACTTCAGTGCCCTGCTTTTCCATCTTTTTGAGAATCGTCCTGATAAACTTGGTATGATCTGCCATCCAGACTCCATTGCTACCTTTCAAGGCCCATCCATCAATGATATCACCGTTAAGGATTAGTTTGCCGCATCGAATGGACCGGAGAAAAGCGATCACTTCAGCGGCTTTGGAATCCCGGGTCCCGAGGTGAACGTCGGAGATAATGATGCTGTGGTAGAAAGGTTTTTCTTTTTTCATGGAAACTATCTGGATGTGGTATTTTTCGCTGCGGGTCGTTTTTTCTTTTCGTTTTTCTCGACCATTTCGATGAGGTCTTTCTGAAAGTGTTTCACGACTTTTTTCCAGCGCACTTTTCTTGCGCTGGCCCGCGCGTTTTCTCTAACCGTGTCCCGGTTGGGATCTCTCACCAGTTCAAGTGCTTTTTCGATATAGGCATCTTCGTCACCGAAGGGAGCTTTGTAGCCATTTTGCCCGTCGGTAATATGTTGTTTTGCCGCAGCGTAGTCAAAGGCAAGGACCGCAAGGCCGCTGGCCATGCCTTCCAAAGTCACGTTACCGAAGGTTTCGGTCAGGCTGGGGAAAACAAACATGTCGGCCGAAGCGTAGTAACGGGCAAGTTCTTCGCCTCTCTGGACTCCGGCATAAATGTGTTCGGGGTGGCGGGCTTTGATCTCATTAAGCTTAGGGCCGTCACCAACGAAGACTCCCACAAAATCCGGAATCCGTTTCTGTATTTCCGAAAATGTCTTTAAAATCAGGTCGAGATTTTTCTCTGCTGCAATCCGACCGACAAACAGACCGACGATACTCGAACTGCTGGCACCCCATTCTGATCGCAAAAAGGTGTCGCGCTTTTTCGGCGAAAACAGTTTAGTATCGACTCCTTTGGGAAGGAACTCGAGATTTTTGAATCCCTGACCATCCAATTGTTCAATCACATCGTGAGACGGAACAAAGGTCGAGGTCGACCGATTGTGGAGCCGTCTCAAATAAGAGATCGTGGCCCGTTCCAGAAGTGGTAGATCATAGTGCGACATGTATTGCTGGAAATTAGTATGGAATCCTGATGCCACGGGGATGCCGAGGGCGCGCGCTGCCGTGATAGCTGAGGCTCCCAGTGGTGTCTCGGTAGCGACATAGATGACGTCGGGTGGATTCTTCGCCCAGCGATTTTGTAATTTTAGCCGGATGGGAAGGCCGATCCTCACTTCCGGGTATTTCGGGAGAGCAAATGAAGCTACCTCCAGACCTTCATCAGTACACTGCAAAACTGCAGGGCGAATGATATCTACTTCATTCCCTATATCGCGCAGGCCCATGACGAGCCTTTGCATAGTTGTCGCCACTCCGTTTGGCTGAGGGGCGTATGTGTCCGTGACGAATGTAATCTTCATGTCACGGGCAATATTTCGCAGAGGTTAATAAACCATCAACGAGAGGTGTGTATCAATTTCGTTTCCGAGGGGTGCGCCGGTTCTCTTGACCCGGGGCTAAATTTTAGGTGTGATCGAGAAGTATAGCTCCAATTTTTCGGCGAGCTCATCCATCGGCAGACCGATAACATTGGTGGATGACCCTACTGACTTTTCGATAATCAAATGGCCGTGTTCCTGTGCTGCGTAGGCACCGGCTTTGTCCAGTGGGTCGATCAAAGCGTGATAGCGATCCATTTCCTCGTCTTCTAACGATTTAAACGTCACTTCGGTTGATACATCAAATTCAACCAGATCGTTGCTTGCTTGTTTTAAAATACATACCGCGGTGTAGACGTGGTGTGTCTTGCCGTTCAGCCGTCGAATCATTTTTCCTGCTTCCAACATATCGGCTGGCTTGCCGAGAGATTCATTATCGAACAGAACCAGAGTGTCGGCGGCCACAATGATTCGATCGGGATGATCCTGAGCAACGGCTGTGGCTTTTAACCGGGCGTTCATTGAAGTCAGTTTACGGATTTCAATCGATGGATCGTCGATTTCCTCAACTTCTGGCGGAACAATCGCAAATTGGTAACCGGCATTCTCAAGCAGGTCTTTTCGGCGGGGAGACCCTGAGGCCAGAATGATGGGTTGCGAATTTTTGATCATTTAAATTGGTTGGCAAAAAACGGATTGTATTTTTTCTCTTCGCCGACGCTGCTCATCGGTCCGTGGCCCGGGCAGAGAATGGTTTCATCCGGAAGCGAGAGGATTTTTTTGAGGTTATTCTCCCAGGCGTCGGCGAAAGAAACAATTCCTCCACCCATTGAGCCTGCGAAAATGGCATCGCCAACTACGGCGACGGGTCCTTGTAAGCCTGTGATATAATAAGTGGTTCCCCCGGGAGAATGGCCGCTGGTGGTTAAAGTGGTCACTTTGAGCTTTCCGATGGAAAACGCGTCGCCCTCCTTGAATAGAGTGGTGGAGGGCCAGGGCTCGGCTTCGTTGGAGAATACTTCGGGATTGTCGAGATCGCTCTTTAAACGATTCAGATCAGCGATGTGATCATTATGGGTGTGGGTCAGAAAGATTTGTTTAACGTTCAGGTTTTCCTGTCGGGCTCGTTTGGTAAGGGCTCCGGCGTCAGTTCCGGTATCGAAACAGGCCGCTTCACCGGAATCGGGATCCCAGATCAGGAAGGCATTTACCCGCATGTCGCGATACGGAGTGTTGAAAATCTCGAGGCCTTCAATGGTGACCATTCTCGGATACCACGACTTCGAAGCGGCAATGGTAAGAGCTTCCTCATCCAGATTTAACGCCCGGGCGACTTTGGGAAGCGCTCCTTCGTCACAGAATTCCCCGCGGCAAAGTCTGGCGAGTACATCCCGAGGTTCGCCGGTCCTGGAGGCCAGTTCGGATTCCGTTACACCTCTCCCTCTCATCGTTTTGACGATGATGTCTTCGAACATGTCTTCGATTGGTATCATGGTGCAAAAATTTAGGGTCAATTTATGATTTTTCTTGTTCTGATCGCAAAAAAATGACAAACTGGCATCGTATGGGAGGTATTTACATTGCCCATGCATACAAAAATAATAAGGGCCCGAATTCGGGCTTGTTTAATAATAGTTAAAAATCATGAAAATAATAAATAAAGACAAGGTCGGGGGCTTTACCCTGATTGAGTTGCTTATTGTGATCGCGATTATCGGAATTCTGGCAGGAGTTGCAACACCTGCCTACAACGGAATCCGGCAAAGCGGTATGAGAACAAAAGATGTCAGTAATATTCGGCAGATCCTCCTGGGTTGCCGGGTGTTTTCAAGTGATTTCGAGGGGCTTTACCCTTCCTATGACCCTGATGCGGATGAAGACAGTGGAGGCGACGACAGTTCCTTCGGAGCTTCCTACGAGGCATTTAACGTGCTGATTCCTGACTACATTGATACAGAAGGAGTTTTCTGGATTCAGACCAAGCACCCTGATAAGTTGAGACCTCCACGTGACGATGGGGAAATCGAAGCCAGTGAGTGTGTTTATGGCTACGTCGTTGGTCAGACAGACTCTTCCTATTCCAACTCACCTTTGGTATTTGACGGAATTATGGACAGTGCCGGAGTAATGGGTGAATATCATCCCTGGCTCAATAAGAAGAAAGCAGTCGTAGGCTTCTGCGATGGCCACGTTTCCCAGTTGCCGCTCTCAAGCGCATCTGCCGGGGCGACCGTTAAGTCTTCTGACCGACGGATCGATAATATCTTCGAAGAGCGGGAGCTTGATGAAGACGGAAAATCCAGCGGCGGTTATCTTGCGACAACTCAGGATAACGTTTTGCTTCCTGATTAATTCTTAATCGACAGCATTATTTTGAGAAAGCCCGGGAGTTTCTTCCGGGCTTTTTTGTGTCCTTATCCGTTTCGGCTGTCGACAAATACGCTTTTCATTCCGGCTGCCGTAGCGGCATCAATCCCGGCTTTTCCGTCCTCGAAAACGAGGCATTTTTCCGGGCTGACACCCATTCTTTCGGCGGCGAGAAGGAACATGTCGGGAGCGGGTTTGCCTCTTTTCACGTCGGCTGGGGTGATGATAATGTCGAAGTGCTCCCACAGACCGGTGAATCTCAGAGACGGTTCAACGATCGAGATCTCACTTCCGGTTCCGATTGAGATGGGGATACCTTCGGCGCGGCACTTGAAAACCTGCTCCGCAACGGCTTCGACCGGTTTCAGCTCGCTCATTCGCTCAACGTACCACTGTAGTTTGTAGTCATGGATCGAATCCGCGCAGATGTTGGTTTGGTATCGGTCGTTGAGGAGGCCCACGATGTCCCGGTCCGGGATACCGGCGTTGGCGTAAAAATTGTCCTCACTCCACTCCCAGGGTGCGTTGTGATGCTTGAAGCTGGCGGTCCAGGCGCGAAAATGGAGTGGCATGGAATCGACCAGAGTTCCATCGCAGTCGAAAATGTAGCCTTCAAAGTTGTCTTCAGGGATCTCCAGAATCATAGGCGGAAGATTGATGGGATAGAAAAAAGATCAATCGCAGTTTCGCTCTTTTGGGTAACTGTTTCCGACCTGACTGTGAAAAATTTACTCTCAACTGACATTGGAAGGCTCCGCGCAGCGTCTTTGCTCGACGGAATTTCTTATTTGATTCTTCTTGGAATCGCCATGCCGATGAAGTATTTCGGCGGCATTCCTACAGCGGTTCGCTACCCGGGAATGATCCATGGAGGACTCTTTATTGCGCTTTGTGTGGCTTTGATTGTGGCGCTCAGTTTCAGGAAAATCCCTCTGCTCTGGGCGGCGGTGACTTTTCTCTGCGCACTGGTTCCTCTGGCTCCGTTCTTTCTGGACCGGAAGCTTCGATCATTCCAAAACGGAGGGGCGTAACCGCGATGGCAATAAAAAAAGGCCGTGCGATGAATCCGGAGAAACGTCGGCTACTCCAGAGCGATGCACGAAAGGTTAACTGGCAGCGATGGGGCCCTTATTTGGCGGAGCGCCAATGGGGGACAGTGCGGGAAGATTATTCGGAAAACGGGGACGCCTGGCGGTATTTCCCTCATGATCATGCCCGGAGCAGAGCCTACCGCTGGGGGGAAGATGGGTTGCTGGGCTTTACGGACCGGCAGTGCCGACTTTGCTTCGGGCTGGCGTTGTGGAATGGCGAAGATCCGATTTTAAAGGAGCGACTCTACGGGTTGACTGGTCATAGCGGAAATCACGGGGAGGATGTGAAAGAGCTTTATTACTATTTGGACGCCACTCCAACCTCATCCTATGTGAAAAGTCTCTACAAATACCCGCAATCAGCCTATCCCTATAATGACCTGACCGATGTAAATATACAGAGGGACAAAAGTGTTCCCGAGTACGAAATTTTGGATACCACGGCTTTTGAAGATGATCGGTATTGGGATGTCACGGCGGAGTACGCCAAAACCGGTCCTAACGATATTCATATCCGAATAACGGTTCACAATTGCGGTCCGGAAGCGGCATCGATTCATCTGGTTCCGCAGCTCTGGTTTCGAAACACCTGGACCTGGATCTGCGAGTGGGAGCAGCAACTGACGCGGCCTGATCTGACGATGCAGAAGGAGGGCTATGTTCTGGCTCGCCATGAAACTTTGTCGGAATTCGGGTTTTACGCCAAAGAGGCTCCGCAGGAATGGTTGTTTACGGAAAATGACACCAATCGGGGGAAGCTATTCCATGCCGAAAACGAGTCGCCTTTTGTGAAGGATGCTTTTCATAACTATATCATTCACGGCGACACCGGGGCGGTAAATCCTGACTTGAAAGGTACCAAAGCGGCAGCCCATTATCAGTTTGAGGTGGATTCAGGGAAGTCGAGAACTCTGTGCTTCCGACTTGCGGCTACCGACGAGTTTTCACCGAAGAAGAAGCCTTTTTCGCGGACTAAAGCGGTTTTTGATAAGTGTATATCGGAGGCGGATTTATTCTATAGTGGTATTATCGATCCCGCTAAATCGGCGGATGATAAGCTGATTCAAAGACAGGCTTATGCAGGGCTGTTGCAGAGTAAACAATTTTATCATTATTCGGTCAGGGACTGGATAAATGGTGATCCCTCTCAGCCCAGCGCACCTCCGAAAAGAGTGCGTAACACGGAGTGGAAGCATCTTTATAACCGAGCCATTATTTCGATGCCGGATAAGTGGGAGTATCCCTGGTATGCGGCATGGGATCTCGCATTTCATGCCATTCCTTTTACGGAAATCGATCCCAAATTTGCGAAGGATCAGTTGGTGTTGTTTCTCCGGGAATGGTATATGCATCCCAATGGTCAAATTCCCGCCTATGAGTGGAATTTTTCCGATGTGAATCCCCCGGTTCACGCCTGGGCGGTGTGGCGGGTCTATAAAATGACGGGAGCGCCGGGCTCACGTGACCGGGTGTTTCTCGCCGAGTGTTTCCACAAGTTGATGCTCAATTTCACCTGGTGGGTTAACCGGAAAGACCCCGACGGAAAAAATGTATTTGCGGGCGGATTTCTCGGTTTGGACAACATCGGGGCGTTCGATCGATCGAAGCCTTTACCGAATGGTACCGAATTGGTTCAGGCTGATGCGACGGCGTGGATGGCATTTTATGCGGGCACGATGTTGAGCATTGCGATGGAGTTAGCCTCTGAAGATATCGCTTACGAAGGGGTTGCCTCGAAATTTCTGGAACACTTTGTGGCGATTTCGGAAGCGGCGCACGATTCGCACAGTGCGCTATGGCACGAGGAGGATGGCTTCTACTATGATATATTGAGAGTAAACGGAAAAACTCAGGCGATGACGATTCGTTCCCTGGTTGGTTTACTACCGATTTGTTCGGTCGAATTGTTATCCAAAGAGGTAATTGATCGTCTGCCCCAGTTCAAGGCTCGCATGGCGTGGTTTATTGAACATAATAAGATTTTCGAACAGGATGAAAGCTCGTTGATTCTGGGTAGGGAAGAGGATGGAACTCATACGGGGAGATGGTTGATCTCGATGGCGTCGCGCTCCCGGCTAGAGAGAGTGTTGCAGTCGCTGCTGGATGAAGCTCATTTCCTGTCGCCCTATGGAATTCGGAGTCTCTCAAAGGCTCACGCTGAAGATCCGTTTGTGATTAAACTGCAGGGAGCAACTCACAAGGTTGCCTATACCCCGGCTGAATCAGATAACTATTTATTCGGTGGAAACTCCAACTGGAGAGGTCCAGTTTGGTTTCCGGTCAACTATCTGATTATCGAAGCTCTGGAGAAGTATCATAACTTCTACGGCGATAGTTTAACGGTTGAATTACCGACCGGCTCCGGAAACCGGGTGACGCTTGATAAAGCGGCCGAAGAGATTAGCCGACGATTGATAGCGCTCTTTCAGAGAGATGAAAACGGGGACCGTCCCGTCCATCGGGATCACGCGGCAATCTACCGGAAGCCGGAGTTCGCAGACCTCAATTTATTCTACGAATATTTCGATGGCGACAACGGACGAGGGGTTGGAGCTTCTCATCAGACCGGCTGGACCGGTTTGGTCGCTAAGTTAATGGAAGTCACGAAGCCTTAAACAACGGTGACATACTTTCCTTCGGAAATATCAGATTGGGTCACGGTCCCGATGACGCAGCTTTCCGGATAGATTTCGCGGAGACTGTCCAGGCAGGCTTCGACTTGATCTTCCGGAATGCCTGCGAGGAGGCCGCCTGAGGTCTGGGGGTCGAAGAGTATCGAATAGGTGTCCTTTTCCGCAACGGTTTCAGACGCTTCGATTCCGCGCCGCAATCTCAGATTATCGGGCTGGAGCGAGCTGAAAATGCCGTTCTGGACACATTCCAGCGCTCCGGGGAGAATCGGGACAGCATCGAGTTCGACCACCGAAGTGATGCCGGAGGCTTTCAGCATTTCGACAAGGTGGCCGAGGAGGCCGAAGCCGGTGACGTCTGTGCAGGCGGTCGCGCCATGTTTGTGCAGGATTTGCCCGGCTTCGAAGTTACTGAGCGTCATCGAATCGATGGCGGACTCGGCCCAGGTCCCTTTGGCCTGGTTTCTCATATCGGCCGCAAAAATCGTTCCGGTTCCGATCGCCTTCGTTAAAATGAGTTTATCGCCCGGATTCATCCCGCCTTTTTGCATGAGACGGGACTGTTGGGCGATTCCGTGAACCGAGAGACCAAAAGCCATTTCCCCGCCCATCGTGGTGTGGCCCCCGGCTAGTGCGCAGTTGCAGGCGTTGAGCATTTTCAGAGCGCCCGCCATCACCTGGAAAAGCTGTTCCTCGACGTTTTCTTCATCACCATAGGGAACTGTCGCCATTGCGAGTGCGGATTGGGCTTCGGCTCCCATCGCGAAAACATCACTCAAAGCATGATTGGCGGCGATTTGGCCAAATACGTAGGGATCGTTGATGAAGGATCGGAAGAAATCGATGGTGTGAACCCCGACATATCCGTCGGGTGTGGTGGTGACGGCTGCATCGTCGGGGGAGTCAAGACCGATTAAGACGTCGTCTCTTTTCACCGGTTCCAGTTTGTTGATCACTCTGGAGAGTGTGGTGGAGCCGACCTTTGAGCCGCATCCGCCGCAGTGCATCACTGGTGCCTTGAGCAATTCCGGCACAGTTAAGCTGCCTCCGGTGGAAATCTCAGCCGGCTCCATTTCGGGGAGTTCCTGATATTTTGCCATCCAGTTGACATCGATCCAGTTTTTCCATTTCCAGATGTAGTCTCCCTGGAGTGAAAATGGGCCGTAGGAAGCCACTGCCGATTGGTTTCCGGTGCTGATTAAGCTTAAAAAACGGCTTTGGGGGCGAAAAGGTTTCAGCGGCACGTCCGCACAAATCCTCCGGATATTTTCGGTCAGAGGTGGGCCCTGCCGCACCGCAAAGACTCCCGATTTTGGTCGTGGGTATTTCGCGCAGGATGCCACGTCGCCTGCAGCGAAAACATAGGGATGGGATTCGGACTGAAGTCGGTCGTTAATTGCGATAAAGCCGTCCTGATCCGTTCTCAAGCCCGAGCTGCCCGGCCATCGGGGTGGTGCCGCGTTGGTCACCCAGAAGAGAATATCAAACGGGATTTTCCCGCCGTCTGCCATCAACAACTCTTTGGGGTCGACCTTGGTGACTCGCTGGTTCACCGCCATCGTGACGCCGCGCTGGTTCAATATTTTTTCGTATTTGTGCTGCACGCTTTTGGCGTGGGTGGGCAAAATAGTTTCCGTCTGGCTTACGACAGTGTATTCGTTCCCCGGGTCAAATTCACGGAGAGCAAACTGAACCGCCATCGTCAGCTCGACACCTCCCGCACCGGCCCCTACTGTAACGACTCTCAGGGGTTTCTGATTTCCTCTGAGATCCTGTTTAATTGATTCCCATTTTTCGAGGAAATTCCCGATTGGTTTGACGGGGATTGAGTGTTCGCGTGCGCCGGGAACGTCGTCGAGAAATGGGGTTGAGCCGGTATTGATTGATAGAACGTCGAAGCGGACCGGAGGGCGGTTTGCGCAGAAGATCTGCCGGTTTTCCAGATCGATTTTCTGAACCGAATCGTGATAGAGCTGGGCGTTGGCGAAGTTAGCCAGAGGGCGGAGATCGATATGAGCTTCCTCAAACGTGTAATGCCCGGCGATTAGGCCCGGTAGCATTCCGGAATAAGGGGTGTTGATGTCTTTGCCGATGACCGTGACGCGAACCCCCGGCATGGGTTTCATTCCGAAACTCTTCAGCACAGCGACATGAGCGTGACCGCCTCCGACAAGCACGACGTCTTTTACAATATGGGAATTACCGGTATCCAAAATAGTGTGGGAAAAGCGAGAGGTGAACAGGGTACAGTCGCTGACTGTACCCTATACAGTCCGCCTGTAAACAGGGTACGGTTTGAAATGGTGGCGGAACCAAAAAGACTTGGCGGGCAGATTCGCCGCGCCAAGCCTCCAAGTAGCAAAGTAGTTTTCGTCGTTCTGCCTAATCTCAATATTCCCGATCCTTTTTGACGCCAGGCTCTGGGATCGGATAGAATCCATCGGCGTCCGGCATCAGAGGCGAGTCGCCATCCAGCGTCAATTCTTTGATTCCCGGAGCCATTTGGTGGTCGCAATTGAGCATTTGATCGTAAGTGATCTCCTGACCGGTGTGCGCCGCCATCCGGCCCATCGAGGTGGTGATGCTCGCTGCAATTCCACGCTCCACTTCATTAAAAGGGGTGTCATTGCGGATCGCGTCGAGCAAGTGTTCCCATTCAAGATCGTAAGGATTGGGCTCACGAGGCGTTTGAGGGAATGCCCAAACCAGGTTCTCGGGTTTGCCGCGGAGATTGGTGCTGATCCGGTGGTCACTGAAGATCCGGGAATTCGCCGGGGTGTGACTCTTGGCGGAAATAATAGCGGAGCCTTTGGTTCCGTGGGCGTAAGCCGCGAATTCCTGCCTGCAGCCCTTCATATTTCTGCCGTCATAGAAAAACTTGGTGCCATCTTCGAAAGTGTATTCCACGGAATAGCTGTCAAAATTCTGGTCGATATGATCGTCCTCCCGGTAGTGGCGTCCGCCCTGGGCCTGAGCTTTGACCGGCCAGGCATTTTTCATCCAGCAACATTCATCGATCCCGTGGATAAAGAAGTCGCTGAATGAGCCGCCGCTGAGCCAAAGAAAGCTGTGAAAGTTTCGGATCTGGTATTGGAGGTCACTCATTTCCCCCGGATTTTTTTTAGTGAAGCAAGTCGCGATCGGGCCTTGAGCCCGGTAGGAACGCATCATCGTGATATCACCGATTGCTCCGTCCTGGATTCGTTTATTCAACTCTCCGCGCGCGGCACAATGTCGACACATCAAGCCGACTCCGACTTTCAGATTCTTAGCTTTCGCGGTTTCGTTAATTTCGAGAATTTTGCGCGAAGAAAAACCATCGGGAGTGACAGGCTTTTCCATAAATACATGGAGACCTTTTTCAACGGCATATTCGAACATCGGCCAACGGAACGCGCAGGGCGTTGTCAGGATCGCAATATCGCCCGGTTTCATCGAATCCATTGCGTCTTTATAACCGTCGAAACCGATAAATTTACGATCGTCTGCCACATCAATCTTATCGGATACGGTCTCCTGTTTTTTCAGGGTCTCATAACTTCGATTGAGTCGGTCCTCAAAGACGTCCACCATGGCGTGTAATTTCAGTGGTCCCAGTGCTCCCGAAACGGATAGCGCATTCTTGACTGCGCCGGTTCCCCGACCTCCGCAACCCACCAGGGCGATCTTCAATTCCTCGTTGCCCTGAGCATGAACGTGAGGGATCGAAATCCCTGCAAGTACCGAGGCTCCAGCCGCTGTTTTCAAGGCGGAGCGTCGTGTTGTTGGTTTAGATATAGCTTGCTTTGAATCCGGATTCATAGCCGTCATTTTCCGGGGATAAGCCCTTCGGGTCAATGGACGCTTCCCGGTTAACTGCTTAACCTAAGACGATTATTTGCATATCTTAGACTATGTGAAAAAAGTGCGAATCAATGTTGACTTAATCGGCTCGATTGCTTACACATTTTTGCATACTAAGCCCATAGCTGATGAAAATTAAACGCTACTTCTTAACTTTTTTCCTAATACCGCTGGCAGGTATTCCGTTTACAGTTTCTGCGCAGGAGGCTCCGTCGGTTTCAGTGAAGCCAGTTTCGGAGGGTTCCAAGCCAGTTAAAGACGCGGTAAATAAGGTAAAATCATCTTTGTTTGCCACTGAGCGTGATGGAGTTGATCTCCCTCCACTGCCAGCGTTGCCGAATGTGGTGGATCCAGTTCAAGGGCCTCGCACTGCCCAGATGTCTGGAGGTGGCGACAATCAGCCATTGCTTGGTGACACTCAGTCCGTCGAAAGAATCAAAACGTCTCCTCCACCAAACGGTGAGCCTGAAGGAAATGGACCGGTCGCCGCAGAGGTGAGCCGCAAGGGCTGGTTGGCACGCGCTAAGAATTACAAGTCAGGTCCATTACCTTCGGTTGAAGAGCAGGGCGCAACCGGAGTGACTGACACAGAAACCAGAAGAACTTCCAAGGTTGAAGATCACACTGCGATTGATGACCTCGAAGTGACTTCCGATCCTTTGAATCGTTTTCCTTTTTGTCCGCTTCCACTGGTTGAAAAATCAATCGCGGAACAAAACGTTGAGTGGCTCGTTAGTGAAGTTGCTAAAGAGTACTCCAAAAACCTTGGAGAGATCAACGACGACGCAACGCTTCGTTCATTGCCCAGTGTTCCCGGCAACATGAGTGCCAACTGGTCGAGCCGCATGTATCAGCGGGTCTGGAGAGAGCACGGCGCGATTCGCCGGACGATTCGCGACACTTACGGTGAAGCGTTGAGGCACTCTCACCAAATTAAGAGCTTCGCTGAGATTCCAGTGATTCGTGAAACAGGCGTTCAAGAGGCTTATGGGCAGTTCGACATGATCGCTTTCATCGACGGACGTTACACTCACACCGATGAGCCGACATCCAGCACACTGACAACCGGCAGCCAGGATCCACGTGCTCGCTTTGAGCAGGACTTGAAAGAAGGCGAATACGGAGTTCGGAAAAAGTTAAAGACTGGTACCGAGGTTTCGATCTCGAACCGCCTTTCAACGCTGAATAACAATTCGCAGTTCCTCAATCCCAACCCACAATCCGGGTCGGAAGTGATTCTCTCAATCTCCCACCCGCTTCTTAAAGGTGGTGGTTACCACTACAACACCGCCGGTATCAAAATCGCGATGTTGGACTCGAAGATGGGAGTCACGGAATATGTTCGCCAGCTTGAGCAATATCTTTTGGAGATCAGCAGAACTTACTGGGGTGTTTATCTCGCTCGTGCGAACTTCGTTCAGAAGAGCCTGGCGGTAGCTCAGACTTCACGAATCGTTTCACAGTTGGAAGAGCGTGCCACAGTTGACCCTGAAGCTAACGCTTCTGAGTTATTGAGAGCTCGTTCATCAGTTGCTCAGCGCAATGCAGCGCTGGTCCGCGCTGAAATGTCAATCCGTCTGGCTGAAGACCGTCTCCGGACGTTGGTTAGCGGGCCTGACTTCGCTCTTGGAAAAAGCACTGAGATCATTCCCTGCAGCCGTCCGATTCTCGCAGCACCTCGTGAGGACGTTCGCGAAGTGGCGAGAGCAGCCATCAGCAACCGCCCTGAATTGCTTGAAGCATTCTATCAAACCCAGGCTGCCGGTATCCGCCGCGACTTGAGCAAAAACGAGCTGCTTCCAACCTTGAATCTGGTTCTTGAGGGAACTCAGGCAGGTCTTGGAAATGCACGGGAAGTTGGTTCAGCTTGGAGTGATCAGTGGAATCACGGCGCTGGCGCACTTGCCGGATTCACTTTCGAAGTGCCTCTCGGTCGTAACTATGCCAAGGCACGCTATGAGCGTCGTCGTCATGAGCTTCGCCAGCAGCTTTACAACGTGAAGACCACAATCGACAACATCGCTCTCGAAGCTATCGTTGCCTACCGTGAGCTTCAAACCGCTTATCGCGACATGCAGGGTAAGTATCAGGCCGCTCTCGCAACTCGTGAGGAAGTGAAAGAGTTGGAAAACCGACTTAACATTGATGCCAATGGAAACTCCGTCGGTTATCAGCTTCAGTTGATCCTCGATGCTCTTGATCGCAACCTTGCGGCAGAAGAGGCCTTCCTGGTAAGTGTAGTGACCTACAACGTAGCTTTCACTTCGCTGGACAAAGCACGGGGTTCACTTCTGAAGCGTCATGATGTGGGTGTTTTCCGCACCAATGAAGATGCTCTGGACACGATCCACGCGGGATTCCCCGAAAACTAGGATCAAACGTTTCTTTTAAAACAGTTGAAAAGGCCTTCTGAAAAGAAGGCCTTTTTTTGTTCCGGAAGCATGTTATTTCGGCAACCGGGGGAAAAGAAGAACCAGAAAGAATATCCCCACTGTGATTCCAAAATAGGGAGAGAGATTGGCGCCCCAGAGTAAACGTGGTGCAAGGAGTGCGAGAACTGATAAACCGCCGCCGGTGAGTGCCGCGATTGAGAAACCGAGAAAAATGGCCCGACCCGCTCCGTTTTCAATTGAGAGATTCTGTCTGATCCAGAAGAGGTGCTTTTTCAGGTGGATGGCAAACCAGCCCAGAATCGCACTGAGCAGAGCGATCACTGGTAAAGCGATCTTCAGGACAGAATCGGGGGGCTCCGGGACCGGTTTCTCATTAAGTAGAGCGATCGAGGCGACGATAAAGGTGGCCAGAAGGAGCCAGCCCATCCAGAGTACAAGGTGGATTAAGAGTTTCACGATCCCGATATCTGCCTGCGATTTCAAGGCCCCGCAACCTTAACTGGAGGAGTGTTCCGGTTTTAAATTTTGATTTTGATAAACATTTGAGCTATTTGATGCGGATTTTAGAAACTTATAACTTATTCTACGATGCCTGATCCGAAGATTATTTACACAAAGACTGATGAAGCACCTGCACTGGCGACACGTTCCTTTTTGCCAATAATTGAGGCTTACACAAAATCTTCCGGTATCGACGTGGAGATTCGTGATATTTCACTGGCGGGCAGAATTCTGGCAACTTTCGCGGAATACCTTCCGGCAGATCAGCAAGTTCCAGATGCGCTCGCTGAGCTTGGAGCGTTGGCGAAAACTCCGGAGGCGAATATCATCAAGTTGCCGAACGTGAGTGCATCCGTTCCCCAGCTGAAGGCGGCGATTAAAGAATTGCAAAGTCAGGGGTACCAGTTGCCCGATTATCCTGAGGAGCCTCAGAATGAGGACGAGCAGAAAATTCAGAAGTTGTATGACAAGGTTAAGGGGAGTGCGGTTAACCCCGTTCTTCGCGAAGGAAACTCGGATCGTCGGGCGCCTAAAGCGGTAAAAGAATATGCCCGTAAGAATCCGCACCGCATGGGTGCCTGGTCAAAGGATTCGAAAACCAACGTCGCGACGATGGCTCAGGACGATTTTCGTAACAATGAAAAGAGTGTCACCATCGCCGCTCCGACTCAGTTCAAGATCGATTTTGTATCGGCTGACGGTGAGACGACGAATCTTAAGGATTTTGCTCCTCTGCTGGAAGGCGAAATTATTGATGGAACCGTGATGCGGAAGGATTCGCTGGTAAAGTTTCTGGAAGATCAAATCGCCCGGGCGCGGGAAGAGGGGATTCTCTTTTCGCTCCACATGAAAGCAACCATGATGAAGGTCTCTGACCCGATTATTTTCGGGTGCGCCGTTGAGGTTTTCTTCAAGGATTTGCTCAGCAAGCATCAGGAAACTCTTGATGAGCTGGGTGTCGATTTTAATAATGGTTTCGGCGATCTCGTTTCAAAAATCGACGAATTGTCTCCGGATAAAAAGGCAGAGATCAACGCTGATATCAATGCGATTTATGAGAGCGGCCCGGATCTGGCTATGGTGAATTCGGATCTCGGAATTACTGGATTACATGTGCCGAGCGATATTATTATCGATGCCTCTATGCCGGCGATGATTCGCAGTTCCGGTCAAATGTGGGATAAAGACGGTAAGACGCGCGACGCGCTCGCCGTGATTCCCGACAGCTGCTACGCAGGGGTCTACCAGGCTACAATTGATTTCTGTCGCGAAAACGGCGCTTTCGACCCAACCACAATGGGCACCGTCCCTAACGTAGGTTTGATGGCTCAGAAGGCGGAGGAGTATGGATCTCATGACAAAACTTTCCAGAGCCCTGGAAATGGTAAAATTCAGGTGGTGGACTCCGATGGAAACATCCTGATCGAGCACGATGTGAATGAGGGTGATATCTGGAGAATGTGTCAGGTCAAAGATGCTCCGATTCGCGATTGGGTTAAGCTGGCGGTAAGTCGGGCGAGAGCAACCGGTTCCCCGGCGGTCTTCTGGCTCGACAGCGAGCGGGCTCACGATGCTGAAATCCTCAAAAAAGTGCACCGCTACATTGAGGAGCACGATACCGCAGGTCTTGAGTTTCATTATTTGGCCCCGACTGAAGCTACCCTGTTTACTCTTAAGCGGATCAAGGAAGGCGAAGAGACGATTTCGGTAACCGGTAACGTGCTTCGTGATTATCTGACTGATCTGTTTCCAATTTTGGAAGTGGGCACCAGTGCCAAAATGCTTTCGATTGTGCCTTTGATGAATGGCGGCGGTCTTTTTGAGACCGGAGCCGGCGGTTCCGCGCCGAAGCATGTTCAGCAATTCGTCGCCGAGAACCACCTTCGCTGGGATTCTCTGGGCGAATTTCTCGCGCTCGCGGTATCACTGGAGCACCTTGCGGAACGCTTCGACAATCCGAAGGCCCGGATTCTTGCCGAGACCCTCGACGAAGCGAATACGAAATATCTCCTAACCGATAAGGCACCTTCCCGGAAGGCTGGCGAGCTTGATAACCGTGGCACTCACTTTTACGTGGCGCTCTACTGGGCGGAAGCTCTGGCTTCACAGGACAAAGATTCGGCACTGAAGGCCGAATTCGAACCGATCGCCAGGAAGTTAGCGGAAAACGAAGAGGCAATTGTGACTTATCTGAACGAAATTCAGGGAAGCCCGGTTGATATCGGCGGGTATTATCAGCCCGATGATAAACTGGCGGACGCAGCGATGCGCCCCTGCGCTCTTTTGAATGACATTATTAACGCTTCGTAAGCGCTGCTTTCATTTTTCGGGTGTTTTTATCAAACCCTATTGAGAGTGGTTCGTACCCGATTTATATGGCGCTTTCCATTCGACGACTATTACTTTTCCTTTCGTATGCTTTCGTAGGTTCGGGAGCTTCGAAAGGAGAGGAATGGAAACTTCTGGAAGACTCCAGAAGTGAAGAGACTCCGGTTCAGATCCGGAAAGACGCGGTGAGTCCGGACGGAAAGAAGGTTTCGCTGAATTTGGTCGAATTCAGCTCGAAAGATTTTACCCTGAAAGTGGTCGATCAGGGCGACGATCAAAGTAACCGGCCATTTTCGAATCTTCGCGACGCGATGGAAAAGACCGGCTGCGTGGCCGGCCTGAATGGCGGGTTTTACGGGGCTGACTTTAAAGCGCTCGGGGTCGTCTATCAGGATGGTAAGAAAATCGCTCCCTATGTGAATTCCAATCGAAACGGATTAGCCAGTGGAGTGATCTGGTCCGGAGTTGGAGGGATTCATATTGTAAGAAGGCTCGATTTCAAAGGTGGCAGCGGAGTCGAGCAGGCGATTCAGACCGGGCCCATGCTGATTTCAAACAGTGTTGCCGTCAAGGGGCTCTCCGATTCCAAATCCCGTCCGAGGTCCTTTGTGTTAACCGACTGGAAAGGGACCTGGATGCTGGGCACCAGTTCGTTCGTCAGTCTTGCCGAATTAGCATCGGTTTTGGATTCGGCAGCGGTGTTCAAGGATCTGAAGGTGAATCGGGCGATCAATCTTGATGGAGGGCGATCCACCGGGTTCTATTTAAAACAGAGCGATGGTAAAGTCACCTACCGGGCCGAAATGTCGCCGGTGAGAAATTTTCTGGGAATTACCCGGAAATAGGTGTCCTGAAAAAGAGGCTGACAATCGAGAGGTAAAGAGTGTATCTTCGATGGAATTAGACCGTAACTCCAATCCATTTGTTTCGTGACTTCCCGGATCCATTTTAAACTTTTCGCCCTGGTTGTGCTTGGCTTCTTCGCTACTGTCGGTTCGGCTATTGACGATTTGAAAGCGGGGAAGCTGAAGGAAATCGACGCGACAATCAACGCTGCGATCGACGAAGGCTCCATTCCGGGAGCGGTTCTGTGGTTGGAGTCCAAAGGTCAGAGTTACCATTCCGCCTATGGTAACCGGGTGAGTTACCCGCATCGGGAAGTGATGACCTCCGATACCATTTTCGATGTTGCCAGTTTGACCAAAGTCCTCGCAACGGCTCCCGCAATTCTTCATCTGTATGAAGCCGGTGTGATCGATATTCACGATCCAGTGGCGAAATACCTGCCGGGATTCCTGTCCGGTGGAGTCAGCCAGAATCCAAAGGACGAAACCGTAATGCCTGAGGATCGTGAGCGGATCACGATCTTGCATCTCCTGACCCACCAGAGCGGACTGCCGCCCTCTATCTCGCTGATGACCCGGGAATTCTGGGGCCACAACGACGGGGTTCAACGCGCCACTGAAATCGGCTTGATTGAGCCGCCGGGAAGTCGCTTCCGTTACAGTGACGTTAATTTTATCCTGCTGGCGGAAATTGTTCGAAAGGCGTCAGGTAAACGAATCGATGTCTACGCCCGTGATAACTTCTATGCCCCTCTGGGCATGAGCGACACGTTTTTCGCGCCGAAATCAGGTTTGATTGAAAGAATCGCCCCGACAACTTTTCTCAAGGACTACGGATTGATTCGTGGTGAGGTTCACGATCCAGTCTGTCGCCGGATGCGGGGTGTGGCCGGGCACGCCGGGTTGTTTTCCACAGCGGAAGATATCGCGAAGTTTTGCCGCGTCTTTCTCGAAATGGGAAAAGTGGATGGGATCCAAATATTCGATGAACGCAGTATCCGGCTGGCAACGGAATCTCATGTTCCAGCAGAATTGAACGCTCCGCGGGGACTGGGCTGGGATATTGGCTCTCCATTTTCCTATCAGAGGGGCGAAAACTTCCCGGTGGGTGGTTATGGACATACCGGCTGGACCGGGACTTCGATCTGGATTGACCCACAGTCCGAGACTTTTGTGATTTTATTGGCGAACCGGAATCATCCCAATGAGTCGGGCTCAATCCGCAATCTCCGAAAAAGAATCGGAACTCTGGCTGCTGAGGCTGTCGGGTATTGGGAAAAAGCGCCTTCGATGGTGAGTGAGGCACCGCTCGATGAGTTGGACCTGACCAGTCAGACTGCCGGCAGCGGGCCCGGACAGGTCAGAAATGGAATCGATGTTCTGGAAGACCGTAAATTTGATTTGCTGGAAGGACGGAAAATCGGATTGGTCACCAATCACACCGGGATCAGCAGTTCACGGCGGTCCACTATTGATCTATTGGCGTCGGCTCCCAATATTCATTTAAAGAAGCTGTTCTCACCGGAGCATGGCATTCGCGGGACGCTCGATACCGAAACAATTGAGGACGGGAAAGACCGCAAGACGGGGCTGCCGATCTACAGTCTATATAAAAGTGAAAACCGGAAACCTACGGCCGGGCAACTGAGTGATATCGATACCCTGGTTTTTGACATTCAGGATATCGGTTGCCGTTTCTATACTTATATATCAACGATGGGACTTGCGATGGAGGCTGCTCATGAAAATGGCAAAAGGTTTGTCGTTCTCGACCGGGTAAACCCGATTGGAGGTATGGTATTTGATGGACCGATTCGGGAAGGTGAGGGAAATGATTTTGTCGCTTATCACCCTATTCCGGTTCAACATGGTATGACGGTAGGGGAGCTCGCCAGAATGTTTCAGGTGGAACGTGGGCTCGAGGGATTGGATTTGCAGATCATTCCAGTCGCCGGTTGGCATCCCGCGATGTATTTCGATCAAACCGGGCTACCCTGGTTAAATCCTTCGCCAAATATCCGCTCGTTAACTGAGGCTATGCTTTATCCCGGGATCGGGTTGCTGGAATTTACCAATCTTTCTGTAGGTCGAGGAACCACGACGCCATTCGAAGTTGTGGGGGCGCCCTGGATTACGGAAGGTCGTCTTGTTGATCGTTTGAATACCGAAAAACTGAAAGGAGTCATCTTTGTGCCGATAAGGTTCACGCCGAATGACAGCGTGTATGAAAATGAGGATTGTGGTGGTGTAAGGATTATTATCACCGATCGCGTTGCGATGAACGCGATTGATGTAGGCCTCGCTATCGGCCGGGCAATACAGGCTGACTATCCCGAGACTTTCACTTTGGTGGCAAAAGGAAATGTGCTGCTTCGTCACCCCGAAACGCATTCAAAATGGATTCGTGGGAAATCAACCAAATCGATTCGCAGCGACTGGGAAAAACCGTTGAAGCAATTCAAAAAGCGCCGCCAAAAGTTTCTCATCTACGATCGCTGATCTTACCCGCCACTGCTTGTTGAACTCGAACGCTTCCTGCTGCAAATATGAACCCTCATCATCTGGAGCTCTTTTATTTTGTGGCAAAATTCCAGGGGATCACCGAAGCGGTGAGAAAAATGCCCTACGGCATTCAACAACCGGCTGTGAGTGGGCAGATTCTCCAGTTGGAAGATCATCTCGGCGTAAAGCTGTTCCGGCGGCGTCCCTTTGCGTTGACTCCTGCGGGGGAAGAGTTGTTTGAATTTATTGAGCCTTTCTTTTCGAAACTGGACCTGATGGCGCAGCGCCTCAGTGGTGAGGAAAGTCAGCATCTCAGGCTTGCGGCCTCGGCATCAGCTCTGACACATCACCTTCCGGAGGTCCTGCAAAGCCTTCGGGATGAGCATCCCGGGCTGCGACTTTCGCTAAGGGAATTGAATCCCTCGGAGGTCGAATCCGCATTGGTGAAGCAGGAGGCGGACGTCGCGATTGCGGTGCTTCACCGGAAAGCGGCAGCGGGAATTAAAACCCGGAAACTGCTCGATATTCCTCTGACGCTGTTAGCTCCGGTGTCGTGTCCGGTAAACCATTTCAAGGATATTTTGAATGGTAGCATTGGCGGTCATATTCAGGAGCCGCTTGTCGCTCTTCCCGGAATCGAAGCCGCTGCCAGAGTATTTCAAACCGGCCTGTCCCAGCGAAATCTGAGTTGGGAAGCGACAATGGAGGTCAGTGAGATCAGCCTGATTCAAAAGTATGTCGAAAAAGGTTTTGGCTTCGGGATCGCAGTCGATATCCCCGGAGTGACCTGGCCGGACACGGTTAAACAAATCAAATTACCCAAAGGGTTCCCAAAACTTTCATTAGGAATCCTTTACAGCGGTGAACTGAAACCGGTCGCAAGTCGCTTTGTTGCGTTAACAGAGGCTTACGCCGAAAACCTATCAAAGCTGTCAAAATAAATCATTCCGAAAAGGTTACAAATTAAGTTTTCCTAATCACTTGACCGGTGCTACGATTTGTCAGCATCCTATGAGTAAAGCCAAGGAAACACTGGAAATCACACCCGGGACGGCCGACTCAGGCCTGAAAGCACCAAACAAAACCGGTAAAAACTTCGTTCTCGACACCAACGTCTTAATTCACGACCCCAATTGTCTATTCAAATTTGGAGACAATCATGTCTGTGTTCCTTTCGAGGTTCTGAGCGAACTGGATCGGTTTAAAAATGAGCAAACGGATCGCGGGGCGAGCGCACGGTCGGTGCACCGACTACTCTCGACGTTCTTTGAGGAGCACCCCGAAGAGATTACCAGCGGGTTTAAAACAGAGGGTGGCGGCACGATTCGCGTGGTCGCAGCGGACTATGGATTGGCCCGCTCCAAACAGAAGCTGGCCCGGTGCCGAAGAATTCTAACGGATCATGAGAAGATTGATCATCGGATCATCGCCTGTTCGGTTTTGATTGCCGATGCGAATCAGGGGAAAACGATCCTGGTGACGAAAGATCTTAATATGCAGCTTAAGGCCCGGGTTCTGGGCCTGGTTTGTGAAGACTATCAGAACGATAAAGTCAATCAGGACGAAGTTCAGGCCCATGGTTTCCGCCGAATCAGCGTGGAACCCAATGAGCTGCAGCGTTTTGCCAGTTCCCGGGTTCTGGAGATGGAGATTCCGGAACTCTCAGCAAACCAATATGTTTTGCTGGAAGCTGGTGAGAAGAAAACGATCCCTGCGAGGTATCTGGACGGTGTCTTTCACAAATTGGCAGTTCCGGATGCATTGAAGAATCCCAAGGGAATTGGGCTGAAGCCGCTCAACCTCGGTCAGCGTTGCCTGGTTGATGCGCTTTTGAATCCGGATATTAAACTGGTAACCTGTTTTGGCTCAGCCGGAACGGGTAAGACTCTGGTCGGGGTCGCGGCGGCTTTACACGCGGTTTTTCAGAGGGACTATACCGGTATCACGATCAGTCGTCCCGTCGTTCCGATGGGTGAAGGCGTTGGCTTCCTGCCCGGCGATCTTGAAGAAAAACTTCGTCCCTGGTTGCAGCCGATTTACGATGCCCTGGATTACCTGATGCCTTCAAAAGGGAAGAAGAAAGGCGAAGGACCGGAACCTCATCCTTATCAGGAATTGATCGATAGTAACACGATTGAAATTGAGGCGCTTTGCTATATCCGTGGACGTTCCATTCCCAACCGTTTCTTTGTGCTCGACGAGGCGCAGCAATTGTCTCCGCTAGAGGCAAAAACGGTAGTAACCCGGATGTCCCGCGGTTCGAAACTCGTTCTGATTGGTGATCCGGCTCAGATCGATAATCCGTATGTTGATAGTCGAAGTAACGGCTTGGTCTACACCCGCCAGAAGATGGCTGACTCTCCGATCTCTGCCCATATCTCTCTGGAGAAAGTGGAGCGAAGTGAGCTGGCCGAAGCTGGCGCGAAACTGATGTGATATCAATCGGAGCTCGCCGAAAGGTCTTATTTTACAAGTAAACGACGGGTCAGCTCAAACTGGCCTGAATACTGCTTACTTAATCAACTGGAAGGTAAGCTGAAGGTGAGACTCGTCTCGCTTTCATTAGCTTAATCTGACTGGTTACGGCTGCCACCTCTTTCGGGGGGTGGCAGTTTCCGTTAACTGTCTGACGCTATAGGAGTCAGGACAAATCGAAATCCATATTGGAAATAGGGATTGTCTTCGATACCGTAGAAGCGGGCATTTTTGTCCATTATCATCTTTGCGCTCGTCATCCAGGATCCGCCTCTGAGGACCTTTCCTTTTTCGGGGACGCCGGGTTTGTAGTCATTTAGCATCCACTCCCAGAGATTGCCTCTTACGTCGACGAGACCGAAGTTGTTGGCTTGCTTAGTTCCGGGCCGGGAAGGGCCGGTAGAACTTTTCCCTCCGTAAACGGAATTCTCCAGCGAGGCATCGCCCACATAGGTTTTCCATTGGTCTTCGGTTGGTAAAGTATAGGTAAAACCGGAAGGTAGTCGGTTTTCTCGAGCTTCCGATTTGTTTAGATTTTCGCAGAATTCTATAGCGCCATGCCAGGTAATGCTGTCATGAGCAAGTTGTTCATCACCTTTGAATTTTTTATAGCCACTTCCACCGCCTCTTCGAAACTGCTCTTGAGTCACTTCCGACTTGGCGACCCATGAACCAATCGGATCTACCCAAATCATTTCGATACCTATCGATTTCAGGGTGAAGGATTCGCCCTCTTTCACGGGAGAGAGGGGAGCTTGGACCGGTGGCGCTTCGACAATTGGAGCGACGGGTTCAGGTTTCACTACTGGTGGCGGTCCGGCTTTTACCATTTCGACAATCTCGGGTTCCGGTTCCGGTGATGCCAGTGAGAGCGGGGCCGGTTCCGGATTCATGAGCCGGGCGAACAGGCGGAAATCCCTCAGGAATGGCAGAGACTGCTCTTTTTCGACCATCGCGAGCTTCGGTGGCTTGGCGACGGTGGGGAGGATTTTCTCTTCGATCTCTTCACGTGGAATCATCGAACTCACGACGGGGGTGGGGCCGGGGATAGGTTCCTCCTTTTTCGGTTCCGGTTCCGGCTCCGGCTCTGATTTTAGAACGGGTTCCGGTCGTGGGGTCTCGACGATTTTTTTCGATTCGAGGCTGGCGACGACGGGTTCGGGTGAGGTTTCGGGCTTATCGCGTAAACTGCAGACGGAGATTCCGCTGAGGGCGAACAATCCAACGGCCGCCATCCCGATTTTGGCAAAAGGAAAGTTGCGTTTCGTTTTCGTGGTTACAATCGGGCCCGCCTCTTTAAAGAGCATCGTGATCAACTCATCAAAATCGGGACGATCTGCCGGATTTTTTGCGAGACAGGCGGCGACGGTTTCCTCCCATCTCTGGGGGATCAAAGCTCCTTTGCAACCCAGATTCCGGCGGCGGTTGCTCATCAGTGGAGCGCTGGCTTGTTGGATCTGCGCCAGGATATCCCCGTGAAAGAAGGGCGGACGACCGGTGAGAAGGTCATAGATCAGAGCGCCGATCGCGTAGACATCCTGTTTCTCACCGTAAGGGGCACCCAGCGCCTGCTCGGGACTGCCATAGGCTTTGGTGAAGATAGTGGGGACTCCGGTCAGTCTGGCAACCGTTTCGTTGACGGGGGCGGAAACGGAAAAGTCGGGTTCGAAACGACTGTTATCTTTTACGTTGAAATGACCTGACGAGTGGGAATCGGAGAGGGGCGCCGTCCCGTTGTGATGGACCTCTCGCAGGGTTTCGCACAGCAGTTTGATCCAGTCTTGAATATCCTGAACGTCAAAAATGGAATGACCGGGCTGAGAAGTTTGACTGATTGACGGTAAATTGATTAACTCCTGAATCAGGTTAGCGGCAGATCCCGGCTGACGCAGTTCAAATACCCGGACGATATTGGGCTTTTCCTCGAAAAGATTCCACTTGGTTTCTTCGCAAAAATCCGAGATCTCCGTGTCGCTCAGCAGGGTGCAATCCAGCAAATATTTCAAGGTGGCATCGCTGTGCAAAGTCGAGTCGTGAGCAACCCACGCGATTCCAAAATCCGCGTTATCGACCGACTCAATGACATGAAACCGCCCTTCGAGAAACGTTGTTCCGACGGCCAGTTCTTTTGCTTGAGATGATGAGGAGCGCTGATCAGAAATTTCGCTCATACGTGATCAACTTTATTTCCATAAACCATAATTACCCTAACGCTTTTTACTAACATTGAAACCCAAGTTTGTCGATTTTCGCGAATGAGACGATCGAATGGCTCACGATCATGTGTTTAAAAAACGAAAATGAGAGTTGACGAACAGGACGCCAAACGATAAACGATAGGGAGTATTAGGGCATTTTTTACAAATTTTTCCCGACTCGATACTGGAACACGACCTTTTATGAGACAAATTTTTACATTGCTGCTGTTTGGAGTCATGGCCCTCACTCTTGGGGCATGTCATTGCAAAACGTGTTCCGTTGGTGGCCCCGGTGACTGCTGCCTGCCTTGTCCTCCAAAACTCAAGCCATTGACTCCGCCGAAGCCGAAGAAGGAGTGTAAACTTCCTGTCTGGCCGGATCGTCCGGTAAAGTGTGTTACCACTCAGATTTGCCGGAAGTGCTGTCACTACGAGTGCCACACCACTGATGAAGGATATCCTTTTAAAATCGAAGTTTGTGAGATCACTTACAAGAGCCTCTACACCGATGGCTCTTCAAAGATCTGGACAGAAGTGAGCCGCAACCCGGTCACGAAGTCGGCTTCGAAGAAAAATGGCTGGAAAACCAAGCAGCCGATTCGTCATTCGATCGTGTGTGATCGCTGCGACGATTGTAACGAGTAATCTCTCTTAGCCCGTTGTGTTGCGGGCAAGCTTTTGGGGCTGGCGCCCTGTTGCAGCGGATCTAGAGCGATTGTACCCTGTACACTTTGGGACGGTACCCTGTACACTGCGAAATTGTACCCTGTACAATGGGCCGCGATGAGAGTATTGACTCTGCCCTGATGATTATACTATGGTCAGCAGTAATCTGTTTTGACTTAGTCTATGAAAACTGCTCTTCCCTTCCTCCTCGCCGTATTCGGTGTTTTATGCACACCGCTGGAAAGTGTTGCCGAATCCGTCACCATCACCCAAAAAGCTTCCGGTAAATCGATTGCCGTGGAGGTGGTGGATATTTCGAAGGGGGTGCTGACCTTTAAAACGGCTCAAGGTCGGCAGTTCGATATTCCGGTGATACAGCTCACGCAGGACAGTGTGGAGAGGCTCAAAGAACATGTTTCGAAGGCGGAGGCTCCATCGGCGGAGATGCTGGAGAAAGCTAAGTTAATCAATGAAGTGGTCGGTCATGAGTTGTTTGGCGAAAAAGCGTCGATCTGGGATGAATCAGCAGCGGATGTTGCAAAAAGGCTGGATTGGAAGCTGGAGAGTCGCAAGAAGGACTCCAGCAGCTACCGCCTTTACACCGATCTGGATTATTCCTTTCTCGGCGCTCACCCCTACTGCGTAACGTTGTATGGAGGTGAGGGTGATCGCCCCGAGCGGATGTCGCTGGTTTACGCTAACAAGGGGGATTTTGGTAGTCGCCTCGGAATGGGGCCTGACCATTTTAAAGTGATTCATCCCGATCGGGAACCTCCCGGCGATCTGGATGAGGCGATTTCTGTCGATGCGGAAGTTATTGCGGAAAAGCTCACCAAAGCTCTCGGTGAAGGGGAAGCTCAGTATTACGGCGAAAAAGAAGACAAGCGGAAAGTTCAGCGTTGGAATCACGGGGATCACGCCTTTTTGCTATCGAGTCTTGAGGGGGAGTACACGAGTTTGCTGGTTGTGCCGGCCGAGGATGCCGATGCTCAGGGGAAGGTGAAATTTGTGGGGGATTCCGAGCTTCGAAAAATTCAGATTACCAACGTGATGACGTCAGAAAACGGCGACGTCTGGATCGATAACATTCCGATGGTGGATCAAGGGCCCAAAGGGTATTGTGCCCCGGCCACTTTTGAGCGGGCGATGCGTTACATGAGGATTCCCGCTGATATGTACCTGCTTGCCACCGCGGCAACTGCGCCGGGCGGAGGGACAAATACATCGAAATTATCCGAGGACTGCAAGCGGATTGTCCGGAGTAAGGCCCGCCGAATCAAGGAGCTTGAATTGGACGAGGATTTTGAGATCAAGAATCTTCGAAAGTTTATCGATAAAGGGGTGCCGGTTCTCTGGCAGATGAGAAGTCTTTCGGGATACAATGAGGTGGCAAACAATCGCTCACAGCAACGGGAGTCGGTGACGGATTTTGATAAATGGGCGCAGGAAATCAAAACGGAAGCGGAGTACAAGGCACCTGAATTGCAGGGCATTAAAGATGCCTATCACATTTGTATGGTGATCGGATATAACGAAAAAACCCGGGAAGTTGCCGTCAGTGACTCATGGGGACCTCGCTATGAGCTCCGGTGGGTTCATGAAGATATCGCGAGATCGGTCACAAGCCGTGGTGGATTTGTTATCGATTTTTAGCGAAATTCCTCTTCCCGTTTCAGAGGGCGTTTTTCGATTGGAGCGAGGATTTCAGACACTGCCTGGAATCCTAGGTCGGTTTCGATTTTGAGAGGTTCGCCGGATTCGCTCAGGTAAATTCGGACATTCTGCTCGGTTTGATCCATCGAAAGGCGAATCAGATAAACCGGAAGTCGCTTTCCGGCGAAAAGATGTCGGCCCCGGAAGGCTTCCACTTTCCATTTCCAATCGGTGGGAGCGCCGGTTTTCGAGAGGAGTTCTGTAGCCATGGTGTTCCCTTTTAAAATCTGTTCAACGTCGGGTCTGACCGCATTGGGATCTTCTCCGTCGTAGCTGAAGATTTTATTTCCTGCGAGACTGACTTCCGCCTTCACCACCTCGCTCCCTTTTCTGGCGCTGGCGAGGATTTTGAAATTGTTCGAAGGCATCCGGAAAAGAAAGTCGCTGCTCTCCAGCGAAAAATCGTCGTTAAATTTGAAGAGGCCCCGCCCGAAAGTGCCGACCACCGGGCCTTCAACGTCTCCATTGAGCATGATTGCGGTCGAGAAACCGGCCAGCCCGCCTTCTTCGTCTTCCGAAAAGCCGACCATCTGAAGTTCGCCTAGTTTTCTGCCGTTTTGAAGCAGGACCATTCGGTTGGTATCGTTCCAGTCGAAGAAAATCCGGACGGGGCGACGAGGGTCGACTTCAACCATGCCGGCTTCATCCGGAGTCAGTATCGTTTTGGCGAGCCAGCCCATGGTAGCCAGCCAAAATACCAAGGTGCCAATCTGGAGGGCGCGAATCATCTCGGGAAAAGATAACGGTTTTGGTGCGGGTTCACAGAACTTTCACAATCTTTTCTCGGGAGCTTCTCCGTCCCCTCATCCGGAAGAGGAAGGGTGGGGCTATGAAATTCCGCACCGAAATGCCGTCAGCCGTTTTTCCGTTAACAACCGAGTTATTCCAATTTGGCTTCAAACAGTTTCTGGCCTGTTTGTTTGGGATCGCACTCATGATGGGGATTCTCCTGACCCGGGAGTACGCGATGGTTTCCGGACTGTCGCGAAACGATTTTCTATTTCTTTACGCCCTCGGGTTGCAGGTCCTTCTGATTGCGCTGCGGCTCGAACATTGGCGAGAAGTCTCAGTGATCGTTGTGTTTCACATTCTGGCAACCTTTATGGAATGGTTCAAGACCTCGCCGGAGATCGGTTCGTGGCAGTATCCCGGTGAAGGGGCGATTTTCCGGATCTATCAGGTCCCGCTCTTTGCTGGTTTCCTGTATAGCGCAGTGGGTAGCTACATCGCGAGAGCGTGGCGACTCTTTGAGTTTCGTTTTGAGAATTATCCGCCGGTGAGTTTAACCATGGTTCTGGCAGTGGCGGCTTATGTGAATGTCTTTACCCACCATTTTACAGTGGATATTCGATGGGGGCTTATCCTGGCGTCGTTTGTGTTATTTGGGCGTTGCACTCTTTATTTCAAAAACGGAGCGGTTCACCGGAAGATGCCGCTTCTCTTGGGGTTGTTTGCGGTGGCCTTTGCGATTTGGATCGCAGAAAACCTGGGAACTTATGCCCGGGCCTGGGTTTATCCCGATCAGGAACAGGGCTGGGAAATCGTTCACCCGGGAAAAATCACCGCCTGGTATTTGCTTATGCTTTTGAGCTTTGTTTTGGTGTCGCTGGTTCAACTGAAGTCCTTCAAGAGGTAATCCTCGATGCTTGACGGCAACTTTCGGCCTCGGTACGGTTGGCATTCATGATGAAAACCGACCGCCGAAAGTTCATTGCCGGGCCTGTTGCTCCCGAAAATTTATCCCAAACGGTGTCCGGCCGGGTGATATCAATCGGTAACGATAGCGAGTGATGTCGGATTCAGAAAAACTTTATCTGTCCTACCGGCAGTCTCTTCGGGAGTTCTGGTGGATTACGGGGGCGTGGGGCGTTTTTGTGATTTGGAACGTGGCTTCCGGCGCTTTATTTGCCTATCAGATTCCTGATCCGGGAGCGGAAATGGCGACTGTGATCGGAGTGCCCCGGTGGGTATTTTTCACCGTGTTATTTCCCTGGTTGTTCGGGAATGCATTCATCCTCTGGTTCGCGACTAAGCTGATGAAAGATTCGTCGCTGAACGGGACATCCGATCCGGAGGAAACTGATGAGTGATTCCGCAATCCTCAGCGCTTCCAGCATCGCGGGGGATGCCGCTCTGGTGACCTTCGGCGTTTATCTGGTGGGTGTTTTTATCCTCGCCTGGCTTGCCAACCGGGTTCAGGCAAAAAAGGAGTTTGCCGGTGAATATTTCCTCGGGAGTAAAGGTCTCGGACTCTGGGCCTTTGCGTTGACCGCCGCTGCGACGTCTGCATCCGGGGGGAGTTTTATGGGCTTTCCCTCCTTGATTTATACTCATGGCTGGGTCGTTGGGTGGTGGATATCCGGTTACGTTCTGGTTCCGCTGGTCAGTTTAGGGTTGCTGGCGAAGCGGATGAATCAAGTTGGGAGAATCTCGGGGGCGATTACCTTACCGGAACTGCTCCGGCGAAGATTTGCGAGCAACAGCGTGGGTAATGTCGCAACGTTGCTCATTATCTTCTTCATGTTTTTCTATTTGCTGGCTCAATTCAAAGCCGGTGCCGAGATCATGGCGACCTTGCTCGACGGCGTGGAGCCCTATGAGAACATCGTGAATTCCGTGGAGTCAGTCACTTCCGGACTGCCGTGGATAGGGCAGACCAGCGGCGATTACCTGCTTTGTCTGATTGTGTTTGCTATTGCAGTGATAACCTACACCACCTTTGGAGGGTTTCGGGCGGTGGTGTGGACCGATGTGATGCAAGGCGTCGTCATGGCGCTGGGTGTGATCATTTTGCTGGTTCTGACCTTGTCTCAAGTGGGAGGGCTCAAAAACGCGACCCGACAGCTCACGGAAATGACGCCACCGGAGTTCGGTTTCGCAGTATTGCAGTCCAGTGAGGCTCAAAGTAGTGACCGCTTTTTTGCCCGAGGGACCTGGGTGGCGGATTCGACTGGCGAACCTCTGCGTCTCGCCAAGGCGACAGTGATTCCGGCCGGGGATACAAGGAGTGAATCCGTCGAAATTTTGAAGATCACGACCCCTGAGGAAAAACAAAAACTACTTTCGTCAATGGAGCAGGGCGTTGAGGGTGTGGATCTGACGACGGAGCCATACGCTTACGGGGCCGGAGAGCGGGGCGGGTATGTGACGGCACCGGGTCCTTCGAAATCGAATCCGGTTGGTTTCATGACGGTGATGCTCGCTTTCAGTTTCTTCGTTTTCTGGAATTTCGCCGGAGCCGGGCAGCCCAGTCAGCAGGTCAGGCAGATGGCATTTGATAATACGAAAACTCTGCGGCGGTCCATCATTTTGGTGATGGTCTTTTTCAGTATCATCTATTTCCCGCTCGTCATCGTGTTTACATCCGCCCGGGTTCTTCTTCCGGGGATGGAAATCTACGCCGACCGGGTCATGCCGGAGATGGCTGCCCACGTGACCGCTGCTGCGGGAGTTCCGTGGTTGGCCGGTCTCCTTGTGGCGGCACCGTTTGCGGCAGTGATGTCGAGTGTCGATAGCTTTCTGCTGATGGTTTCCTCCGGAGTCGTTCGCGATGTTTATCAGGAAACGATCAATCCTCAGGCGTCGCAAAAATCCGTGAAACGGCTCAGCTATATCGTGACGGTGGTTGTTGGTTTCCTGGGTGTCTTTGCCGCGCTGAATCCTCCTCAGTTTCTCCAGGACCTGGTGGTCTTTGCTTCCGGAGGGCTTGCCGCTGCCTTCCTGATGCCAGTGGTATTCGCCCTTTACTGGCCCCGAATGACTTCCCGGGCTGCTGTAGCCGGGATGTTGAGCGGTTCTGTCACAATTTTGGTGCTGTATTTGGTCGGATATTTTGTGCACGACAAATTCGGAGAATACAATCTTTTCGGCCTACATCCATTTATCTGGGCAATGGTGGTAACCTCGTTGACAGTGATAGGGATCAGCCTGAAGAGTCCTCCGGTAGACTCTGCGTTGGTTGAAAAGTATTTCGGGCGGAAGCCTGCCTAATTGAACTATGTCGATCGCTGAAAATTTAGCTGAAATTGAGGTTGGTATCGTGGATGCCTGTAAAAAGTCGGGCCGCAGTCGTGATGCGGTTCAACTGGTTGCTGTTAGTAAGACAAAGCCGAATGAGCTGATTGCCGAAGCGGCAGCCGCCGGTCAGATCCACTTCGGGGAAAACAAAGTTCAGGAGTTGATTGCGAAAAAGCCTGAGTTTTCTGCGGATATCAAGTGGCATCTCATTGGGCATTTGCAGAAGAACAAGATCCGGAAGGCTCTGCCTTGTTGCGATTGGTTGCACACCCTGGATTCGCTTGAACTGGCTGATGCGGTGAACCGGATCGCCGGGGAGGAGGGTCTTGAAGTTGCGGCGCTGCTACAGGTCAATATTTCTGCCGACGACGCGAAATTCGGCTTTGGGGAGGAGGAAGCGATGACCGCTCTGCCGCAGGTTTTAGATTACGAAAATCTGAAGGTGACGGGATTGATGACGATTCCGGTCTTTGATCCCAACCCCGAAAATACCCGGCGACATTTCTCAAATCTCAGGGATCTGAGGGACCGGCTGGAGCAGGAGTCAGGATGCTCGCTTCCGGAATTGTCGATGGGAATGAGTCACGACTATCACGTCGCGGTAGAAGAAGGGGCGACGATGATCCGGGTAGGTTCCTCGATATTTGGATCGAGGAACTAAAAAGGATCGACTGTTGGTTATTCGCCCTTCGCGATTTTCTCAAGATCCGCGCGGGGTAATCCCATCGGAGCGACGATCGGAGCGTATTTGGCTCGTGCTGCTGCGCTCTGTTCAGGTGAAATGGCGGAAGCCTTGTTACCGAAACTGTTACGGGCGTAGGTCAAAACGGCAGCGATCTGGTTGTCGTCCATACCGGCGCCCATGGCCATCATTTGTCCGACATATCCGCTTGCGGGATCTTTGTGAATCCCTTTCAGCACTGCTGCGAGAGGTGCTTCGACGTTACCCAGCAACAGCTCTGATCCTTCAAACGAAGGGGCCATTTTCTGAGGGCCGACCTGCATTCCTTTCCCGTCCATGCCATGGCAGGCAGCGCAGGTCATGAATGAAGTTTTTCCCAAAGCCATCTGATCAGCGGAAGGCTCACCGTTGTCGACTGCGAAAATTTCATCTCCGCCCGCGGCAGGAGTTCCCGCTGCCGGAGTCGTCGCGTTGGCCGCGGGAGCGGTTGTGGTTGCTTTTGCTGCCGGAGCTGCGGCGGCAACGGCTTTGACTGGAGCAGGAGGTGGGCCTTTGTAGCCGCCGCCTTGAATAAATGCTGCACCAACGATTCCCAGCATGACAATAAGTGCCAACGGGAACAGGATAAGAAAGAAGGTTCCGACCAGCGAGGCTAGCGGGTTCTTTGAATCGTTGGAATCATGATGGTCGTGATCGCTCATAGTCGGCGTGAAAAAAGCCCCAAATTTGAGGAAGTCAATATTGAAAGAGTTTACTTTTCTTTATCTACGTGGTCAAACGGCCCGGGGATGGCTTTCAAATCACAGAATTTATTGAGACTGTCCGGTTTGTCCGGTATGGAGTGGAAGCATGTCTCATATTCTTGAAATTCCTAAATGGTTTGATCTTCACACTCATTTTCGTCAGGGTGAATTGGTTGCGTCCTACATCTCGGATCACCTTGAAATGGGGTGTGCCGGAGCCCTTGCGATGCCGAACACACTGCCTCCGGTTTCAAAAATCGACGGCGAAAATTCTGAGCATGGCTGGTCGATCGAATCTTACCGCGGGATGTTACTGGAAGCCGGAGGGGACCAGTTTGAGGAGTTGATTGTTCCTCTTTATCTCACCAAAGAAACCACTGCGCAGGATATTGAACGCGGTGCAAAGTCCGGTCAGTTAAAGGCGGCAAAGTATTATCCACCGCACGGGACGACTAACTCTGCTCATGGCGTCCCTATCGAAAATTGGATTGGATCCGATGTGCTCAAGGCGATTGAAGCCAATGAAGTGATACTTTGTCTCCATGGGGAGCAGCACGGTTTGACCGGCGCAGATTATTTCGATTCAAAGCACACGGCGGAATCAAAATTCTACCAAAACTGGATGCCGAAACTCAGGGATACTCATCCCGGGCTCAAGATGGTATGCGAGCATATCACGACCGAAGCGGCGGTTGCTTTTGTGGAGAGTTCAGTCGAAGGGAAGGTCGCAGCTACTATCACTCCGCAACACCTTCTTTATACGGTCGGTCATTTGATTCAGGGGCTCCGTTACCACCTGTATTGTCTGCCCATCGTGAAATTCGAAAATGACAGGGAGGCGCTCCGTCAAGCTGTCACCAAACCGGGGCAGTCCCGCTTTTTTGCAGGAACTGACAGTGCTCCTCATACCGACAAAGTCACCGAGTGCGGCTGTGCGGCCGGGTGTTACACGGGAGGGTGTGCACCTCAATTATACGCGATGGCTTTTGAAGAAGCGGGCGTCAACCTGGCAACGCCGGAGGGAATTGATAGCTTCCGCCGCTTTTTAAGTGCGAACGGTCCCGAATTTTATGGCTTTCCGGTATCCAACGAAACCTTTCAAATGGTCCGCGAGCGCCGCGGTGCGACAAAAAAAGCTCCGGTGACATCGCTCCCCGAGGGCATGGGGCTGGAATTGGAGTGGGCAATTGTTTAGGTTTGCGTTTTATTAGGAAAAGTTAACTTTTTTCTTGCGTGACCCTAAAATGTGGCTGACGGGTTAGGTTAGGAGCTTTAGCGAATCACGCTGCGCTCAACAAAACCTACTTCTATGAAACTCGGTCTTCTTACAACCCTAATTGGTGCTCTTGGTATGAGCGGAGTCATTGCTGGTGAATATTGCCCGCCAGTATCTGAAAAATGTCCGATTGAGTGTGCTCCTGATTCTAACGGTGAACTCACAATTGGTTATCACACAGATTACATCCTCCATGGTGTAAGATTGTTGCGAGACAATATTACGGCCGATGTAAATTACACTTTCGATAGTCTTCCTGTTCCTGTGACGCTCGGCGTTACACAAATTACGGGTCTCGGTTCCGATGCCATCAATGGTGCAGATGAATCTGACATCTACGGAGCGATTGAGCTTCCCAGCGTCATGGGGTTAACCACTACGGTCGGATATATTCACCGTTTCTTTCCAACATTGCGCACACCAACCAATGGACTTGCGGACTCACGCGGTGAAGCCTGGCTGAAAATCGAAAAGGATCTCGGTTGTGGTATTAATGTTTACTACCGCCGCGGATACGATTTCAATATGCCATCCGGTGCATCTACTCTGACTGGAAACACTCAGGACGAGGGCGCATGGATCCACACGCTTGGTGCGGAGAAAGATATCTGCCTGACCGACGCGATTGGCTTGTCTCTCGCAGCAGGTGTTCTTTACACTGATAACTACTACCCAGGTGCGAGCACGGCTTTCGTTGACGGAACGGTCGATCATCAAAGAGCTTCCGGTTGGAACAGCTACTTCATCAAGGCGTCGCTGCCAATCGCTCTGGGGTGCAACGCGACTTTGGTTCCTTACGTTGGTTACAACGGAACGCCTGACACATGGCTCGCTGACGGAGTCGACGTCAATCCTTTCGATGGTAACAATGCGAATGATGTCTTTCACGGTGGCGTAAGCTTGACCGTTGAGTTCTAAGCGCTTGCTCCAAATTCTTTATCTGAAAAGCCTCTCTGGAAACAGGGAGGCTTTTTTTGTGACTTTTATCATTTTGCTTGCAAAGCAAAGATTTTCGCAAAACTGCACTGTATTTTTCGCGAATCCATACTATTAAGGTGGGATAACACTATGGAGATTCGCACGGAAGATTACGAACTGCTCGGCAAATTCTATCTAGGTCGGGAATATGACCTTCAAAAGAAAGAACTCGAAGACGAGCTGGTACTTTACGATTCTAAAGACCTGGTAACCCATGGCGTTGTCCTCGGGATGACCGGTTCTGGTAAAACCGGACTTTGTATCTCGCTGCTGGAAGAGGCTGCGATGGATGGGATCCCGGCGATCGTAATCGACCCCAAAGGCGATATCGCTAACTTGCTCCTCACTTTCCCGGAGCTCAGTGGTGAAAATTTCCGTCCCTGGATCAACGAGGACGATGCTGCGAAAAAGGGGATCACACCCGATGAGCATGCTGAGAAGCAGGCGGCGATGTGGGAAAAAGGTCTCGCGAGCTGGGGGCAGAGCCCGGAGCGGATTCGTCAGTTCCGGAGTAAGGTGGACATGTCGGTTTACACTCCGGGATCAAATGCCGGGCTTCCCGTGTCGATTTTAAGCTCGCTGGATGTTCCTGAGTTCGAGGTTCTTGATGATGCCGAAGCACTCGCGGAGCGGATTGAGTCGACGGTTTCGAGTCTGCTATCTCTCGTCGGGGTTGATGCTGACCCGATTCAGTCTTCCGAGCACATCCTGCTTTCCAATATCTTCTCCGCTGCCTGGAGAGGTGGCGTCGGGGTTACACTGGAGAGTTTGATCACCCATATTCAGGTTCCTCCTTTCGACAAAATCGGGGTGATGGATCTGGAAACGGTAATTCCGGAGAAGAACCGTCGCGCTCTCGCGATGAAAATGAACAACCTGTTGGCCTCGCCCGGCTTTTCGACCTGGTTGCAGGGGGAGCCACTCGATATAACAAGGATGCTCCACACCGAAGAGGGGCTGCCCCGTATTTCGATTTTCTCGATTGCTCATCTTAGCGATTCCGAGCGGATGTTTTTTGTGTCCCTGCTGTTGAATCAGATGTTGGGCTGGATGCGTTCTCAATCGGGAACGACGAGTCTCCGTGCCATGCTCTACATGGATGAAATTTACGGTTATCTTCCACCGACGGCGATGCCGCCATCGAAGAAGCCAATGCTCACGATGCTGAAGCAGGCGCGTGCTTTTGGTCTCGGAATTTTGCTGGCCACTCAGAACCCGGTCGATTTGGACTACAAAGCGCTTTCGAATATCGGGACCTGGTGGCTGGGTCGCCTTCAAACCGAGCGCGATAAGGCCCGGGTTCTCGATGGTTTGGAAGGTGCGACGGCTGAGGGCGGTGGTGCTTTCAATCGGAGTGCGATGGAGCAACTGCTCGCCGGGTTGGGGAGCCGCGTCTTCTTAATGAACAACGTTCACGATAACGCGCAGACGATTTTCCATGTTCGCTGGGTGATGAGTTACCTGCGGGGGCCGCTCGCCCGGATGCAAATCAAGCGTCTCATGGATCCCAAGCGGAAGAAAATCAAACCATCAGCTCTAGCGGCTAATGTCACAGCTCCGGCGGGAACCAAAGTTCCGGCTCACAGCCAGCCGCAGCCGCTTCGCCCCCGTTTGCCGAAGGGTGCCGAGGATTATTTTATCCCGGCCGGAGCGGGAGTTCCGCCAGCGGAGATTAATTATGTTCCCGCAGTGATCCGCGTCGGCGAAGTGAAATACAGCGATCCGAAAAAGAGAATTTCAGGAACGGAAACGGTAGCGATTGTGAACAAGATCGATATTGCCTCCGGGGAGCCTGACTGGAATCAGAATCTGGAGCTTCCCAACGGACTCCATTTCAGCCAGTTGAGCCGTGAGCCGGTTGCAGGAACGGCATTTACGAATTTACCGCAGACTTTGATCGATTCAAAATTCTGGTCTCAGTTGGAAAAGGATCTCGTTGATGAGTTGTACGGAAACCATTCAATCACCATTTTCAAAAGTCCGCTGACGGGAGAGTACTCAAACGTCGGTGAAATGGAGGGCGATTTCAGAGCCCGCCTCGTTCATGGCGCTCACGAAATTCGGGATCAAAAAGTCGCCGAGATGCGAGCGAAATATCAGAAGAAGATCGATTCTCTGGAGGGAAGCATCGAAAAAGCGATGGATGTCGTCGCTGAGCAGAAATCTCAGTCGAGTCGGGCCAAAGTGGACACCGCGATCCGGGTTGGGAGTACGATTCTGAGCGCTATCCTCGGCCGCAGCGTTACTACCCGCAGTCGTAGTGCCGCGAGTGGCGCCTCAAAGGCCTGGAAAGAGAGCCGCGATGTGGAACGGGCTGAGGAAAAGGTCGATGATTTGAAGCAGGATTTGGCTGAGATCGAAATCGAATGCGAAAAAGAGGTTCATTTGCTCAAAGAAGCGATGGATCCAATGACGGAGGCGCTTGAGGAAGTGCACCTCACTCCCTACAAGAAAAACTGCTCAGCGAAAGTGGTTGGCGTCGTGTGGATGCCATACCGCATCGACCCGCAGCCGCAACTCGGCGCAGCGTGGTAGTTTTTTAAACCAAAGCTTTTAACAGTTCAGTCCCGGCTTGCGATGCGTCGCAAGTCGGGATTGATATTTTCGCCTTTTGCGGTGCCGCATCGAGGTTTTCTTCGGAAAAGACGACAGTGTCGATAATCATCGTTTCACCGTCACCGGAAAACTCGGTCGAGATTCCAACCGGTGTCTGACAGCCCGCCTTGAGGGCCGCTAAAAAAGACCGCTCCGCAGTGATTTGTGCAAAAGTCGGCGCATGATTGATCCGGGACAGTGATTCGATGGCTCGCTCATTTTTCCTGAGCACTTCCATGGCGACGGCTCCCTGCGACGCAGCCGGTGGGAAAAGCGAAGTCGGCATTTCGTAAGTGAAAACCGGGGTCCCTTCAAAATCAATCGCCGGAACTTCGGGATCGTAAAAACCAAGCCTCTGGATGCCGGCTCTGGCGAGCACGATGGCGTCCCAGTCCGGATTTTCGATCAATTTCTGAATCCTGGTCGGCACATTACCGCGGATATCCTCGATATTCACTCCGGGGAACACCCATTTCAGCTGCGCGGCTCTCCGGACCGAGCTGGTCGCGATGGTTCGACCTGAAAAGGGGTGGACTGTACCCTGTACAGTCCCTGATTGTACCCTGTACACTCCCTGATCGTAGCCTGCCAGATGCTCAACGATGCCTTGCTGAGTAGTCAGAATCACATCCTCGATCGGTGCTCTCTCCAATGTTGCGCAAATCTCAAACGGTTCGCCCAGCTCAGTCGGAACGTCTTTCAGGCTGTGAACCGCAAAGTCGATTTCACCGGCGAGGAGAGCTTCCTCCAACTCTTTGGTGAAGATGCCTTTGTCGTGAACGCCGTCCACTTTTTCGCTGAATTCACTGAGCTTTAGATCGGGGCGCTTGTCTCCCACCGTCTTGATGACTTTGATTTCGCAATCGATATCATGTTTCGCGAGTGCATCGCGGGTCATCCGGGCCTGAGTCAAAGCGAGATCGCTGCCGCGGGTTCCTAAAATCAATGGAGAATTACTCATGGATTGGTGATCGGACGATTGGGATCAATCGAGCGGGGACCTTTTCCATTGTCGGGAATGGATTTCAAGGCCCCGATACCTTTTTCTTCGAGATGCTCGGCGATCAGTTTCCGGCAGAAGATAATCTGCTCCTGGCGTCGCTCCTGCCCGTCCTTGGCGATTTGCGTGAGCTGATCGATGTTAAAAAGAAACGCGTTATTTATGCCCCGGATTTCTTCCTCGATATCTCTGGGCACCGCGATATCGATCAAAAACAGCGGGCGTCCCCGGCGATGTTTCATGTGTTTTTCTATCGCATCGGCCTTGATCACCGGGTGGGGCGCGGCGGTAGAACCGATCAGGATATCAACCTCGGACAAGGCGCTCTCCCAGTCATCGAAGCGCATCGCTCGCCCCTTCAGGGTATCCGCCAGCTCAACGGCTTTATCAAAACTCCGGTTAGAGACGATGATACCGCTGGCTCCCCGCGAGACAAGGCTCTGCGCTGTTGTACGGCTCATTTCCCCGGCGCCGATAATCATCACGCCGCAGCCTTTCAGATCGCCGAAAATCTTCTCTGCGACGTCCACAGCCACCGACCCGATCGAGGTCGAGCCGTGTTGAATTTTGGAATTATTCCGCACCAGCTTGCCGATCGAGAACGATTGCTGGAACAGCTTGTTCATCCTCCGGCCCGTGACACCGGCTTCGAGAGCGGTCTTGTAGGCCTTTTTGACCTGACCGAAGATCTCGGTTTCGCCCAGAACCATCGAATCCAGCCCGCTGGCGACCTCAAAGAGGTGTTGAGCGGCCGCTTCTGACTCATGACGGTAAAAGTCGACTTCGTGGCCGTCGACATCGAAATGCCCCACCAGAAAGCTCGAGAGCTGATCCATGGCTCGTTCGCTGAATTCAGACGCGCCGTAGACCTCGACCCGGTTACAGGTCGAAAGAACCACCGTTTCCTCGATTTCCTCGACTTCGAGAATCTCTCTGAGACTCTCGGGAAGCGTTTTTTCAGCAAAAGCAAGACGCTCCCGAATTTCCAGCGGGGAAGTCTTGTGATTGACGCCTAAACAAAAAATCGACACGAGTTGAAAAGGTTAAATGACGGAGAGGGTAAGCAGAGCGAAAGCAAAAGCAATCAGAGAGGCGATCGATAACCACTTTGCGGGAGGCCGTTTGATCAGATGATATGACAGAACTGCCAGGTAAAGGAACCAAACGCCGCCGGAGACGCTGAGATGGAGCCGACTGGGGGCTTTGTCCATAAAAAATGCGGAAACCACCCCGATCGTCAGAAGGAGAAGTCCAATGCCAACGAGACGGACCAGCGCATCGGTTAAATATTGGATCGGGGGGAGGTTGAAAGATAATTTCCCCGGGCTGCCGCTTTTAAGCTGTCGATTCTGAATCAGAAACATGACTCCCGATATCGCGGCGAGTGCAAAAGCCCCGTAAGCCAGCAGTGACATCGCGGCATGCATTTCCAGCCACGGATCCATCGAGTCGAGAGGACGCGCCACCACGGGGTTCGCCAGGTTCAAAATCAGAGCGGCGAGATGAAGAATCACCAGAATGGGCTCGGTAAACGCTCCCACCAGTGAAAGGCGAAACGCCCTTCCCAGTCCGAAGTACATAATAGCCAGGCTCCAGGCGATGAACACGAGCACCTCGGCACCATCCGTGATTGGGCAGCGCCCGTGGAGTTGGCCTCTCAGATAAAGGAAGCCGCACTGAAAGAGAAACCCGACTCCGATCAGAATCAGGTTGGTGTAACCCGGATGGTATTTGCCGGAACGCAGCGTTGTAACGGAGAAAACAAATCCTCCGAGGAAAACCAGCGTTGAGAGTATGAGGAAAATCAGATCCATCAGTGTGTCGCAGGAGTGTACACGGATGAATATAGGAATTCAACGGACGGATATTTAAACTTTGTTCGTGTAAGGCATCAGCCGCAGGCCCTGTAATCAAGCAGGATTGGAAGCTTGACTTATTTTTTCGGAAACTTGGCACGGGAGATGCTTTTCCAGAGGTCCGTAACTTGTTAATCACGGGTAACAACCCGGACTACCTATAAATAAAAAAGAAAAATGAATAAAGTAACAAACCAAAACAGATGGTTGCTAGCAGGAGGGTTATCTCTACTCGCCATTACCGGTCTTGTATCTGCTCAAGATGCACCGACTGCTGCATCGGCTACAGCCGCTGCTGCGGAGGCGACTTTTACTGTCAATAACCTTTGGCTGCTCATCTCTGCCTTCCTCGTTTTCATTATGCACCTCGGATTCTCCACACTGGAATCCGGGCTCACCCAGAAAAAGAACTGTGTAAACATTCTTTTCAAAAATGTATTTATCATTTCAACGGGTGTCCTCACTTACTACATCTGGGGTTTTAATGCTCACTATCCTGGTGCTTCCCCGTTTTCCGTAGAAGACGGCGGAACCGTAGATTGGAACGGTATCTTTGCTCTCGGCTCAATGGCTGCTCCGGGTGAAGGCGACCAAACCTCTGCCTATGGTGACTACACCTATTGGACAGACTTCATCTTCCAGGCAATGTTCGCTGCAACCGCTGCTACCATCGTGTCAGGTGCTGTTGCTGAGCGGATTAAGCTCGGTAAATTCATGATCTTTGCTTTACTGCTTGTCGGTATCGCCTACCCACTCGCCGGTTCATGGCACTGGGGAACTGGTATCCTTGCTAAGTTCGGTTTCTACGACTTCGCTGGATCAACAGTGGTTCACGCCTTCGGTGGTTTTGCCGCACTCGCCTGCTGTATCCTTCTTGGAGCACGTAAAGGCAAGTATACCGAAAGCGGTATCAAGCCAATTCTCGGACACAGTATGCCACTTGCCGCTATCGGTGTGTTCCTTCTCTGGTTCGGTTGGTATGGATTCAACGGCGGTTCAGTATTGAATGCTGACCCTGCTGCAGTATCTCTGGTTTTTGTTACGACAACTCTCTCTGCCTGCAGTGGTGCAGTTGCAGCAATGATTGTTTCTAAAGTTGTTCTTAAGAAGCCTGACCTTTCCATGGCACTCAATGGTATCCTTGCCGGTTTGGTAGGTATCACTGCCGGTCCTGATGTAATCCCACCAACTTTGTCTATCCTCGTAGGTGCAATCTCCGGTGTGATCGTTGTCTTCTCAATTCTCTTCTTCGATAAGATCAAAATTGATGACCCGGTTGGAGCGATCTCCGTTCACGGGATCTGCGGAATTTGGGGAACGCTCGCCGTAGCACTCTTCGGTGGAGGAGCTGCAACTATCGTTGGTCAGCTCGTCGGAATCGTAATGGTCTGTGCGTTCGCATTCGTTTTCTCATTCGTTGTCTTCTTAATCCTCAAGATTGTTGGTGGAGTTAGAGTCAGCGAAGAGGAAGAAGCTGAAGGTCTGGATGTCGCTGAGCACGGAGCTCCGGCTTACGGAGTTTCTTAAGCGTTATCCTTCAAACAGCGTTTCAGTAGTAGTTGTGCGAGTGGTGGGGTTTCGACCCTGCCACTCGCATTTTTTATGGGTTTCGCGAAAAGTTTCTGTTCAAATAATCAGCGGAATCCGGGTGGAAAAAGGGCCTCATTTTGTATTTGGTCCTTCCCATAACTGGGATAACTTGCTAGTGTTTTAACAGAGTTCAGGGGATAAAGGCGCTAGAATGCACCCTGCTCTTTAACCGTCTTATAATTATGCAAACAACCAAAGTTGATCTACCAATAACCATCACAGGACGCCACGTATCAGTAACCGACGCAATGAGAATTCATGCGGAGAAGAAGATATCGCAACTGAACTTTGACTACCCCAAAGTGATTGATGCTAAGGTGCTTCTTGATGTTGAGAAAGACCGGCATAAAGCGGAAATTATACTACATTGTGCGAATCATATCGTGATCGAGGCGGATTCCACTACCGGTAATATGTATACTTCGATTGATGAGACGATTCATAAAGTGGCCCGTCAAATGAGGAAGCAGAAGACGCGGATGCTCAAATCCCACCGTCCGGATCGCTCCACTTTGCGTAAACTGAAAGAGAGCCCTTTTGATGTGGGTGCGGAGCTTGCACCAGTGGACGATGATTCCGATCAAAACTTCTATGACGAGCTTCCCTTTTTGCTCCACCGGGAGACCGCTAAACCGAAAAAATTGACGGAAGAGGAAGCGGTCGAAGCTCTGGAACTCAGTGACAAACCAGTAATGGTCTACAGCGATGCCAAGAGCGACCGACTGTCGGTTCTGTATCGCCGGGAAGACGGTGATTATGCCGTGGTTTGCCCGGAATGATTAGCTGATTTGTGCTAGTTTGGCGGGACTTATGCCGTCAGAACAAATATTTTCTCAAACGCGCCCGGTAGGTCCGGGCGCTCATTTGAGGGTCATCGCTCCGGCAGGCCCTTTTAACCGCGAAAGTTTCGATTCGGGAATCGAATGGCTTCGCCAGAGATATCAGGTCACTTTTTCCGACGATATCTACTCTAAGGCCGGATATTTCGCCGGAAACGACGAGAGACGCCTCTCTGAGTTAAATGAAGCGATCGCTGATCCTGAGGTCGATGCGATTCTTTGTGCCCGGGGAGGTTTCGGTTGCACCCGCCTGCTTCCGGGGCTCGACGAGGGCGCGGTAGCGCGGGCCAATAAAACGATCATCGGTTTCAGTGATATTACGGCCCTTCATTCGCTCTGGGCCAGGGCCGGTGTGCGATCGATCCATGCACCGATGGTTGCTTCTCTGGGTAGGGCTTCCGATGGGATTCGCCACGCGTGGGTGGAGTCGGTCGAAAATCAGAACGAGTTTTCCTCCTGGGAGCTTGAGCTGGTCAACGCGTCCGGCGCTGACGCGGCAGAGGGGCGATTTTTCGGTGGAAATCTGGCCGTCTTGACTGCGCTGGTAGGGACACCGTATGCGCCGCCTTTGGACGGGTGTGTCCTCTTTGTCGAAGACGTCGGCGAGCGGCCCTATCGGGTCGACCGGATGCTGACGACGCTCCGGCAGGCGGGCTGGTTCGAGAACATCGCAGGGCTGGTCCTCGGAACTTTCACCGAAGGAGACCCGGGACCGGATGGTATCGCGGTGGACGACGTTTTCGGGAGCCATTTCGATCTGGCTCCCTTCCCGGTTTTAAAGGGATTACCGGTGGGCCATATCGATGAAAACCAGCCCGTCTCTTTCGGCGGGCCGGCTCAAATCGAAATGAACAAACTAAGCTTGATTCATTAGGCCTCAATTTTCGCCATCAAGTCGTCAGAATCGACCGTTTCGCCAACGGCGACGAGGATTTCCTTCACGGTTCCCGATGTGCTGGCTGAAACGGTTGTCAGCATTTTCATTGCCTCAAGCGTGATGATTGGATCGCCTTCTTTGACGGTATCTCCAACCAGAGCATTGATTTCCGTGACCATGCCCGGAATTGGGGCAATGGAATGGGTCGGATCCTTCGGGTTTCCTTTCTGACGAACGACAAGATCCTTTGGAACCTTGGACTTATCGGCTACTTGAGCTTCACGAGGCATTCCGTTCAGCTCGTAGAAGACGCTCCGGTTACCTTCCGAATCGGCTTCGCTGATACCGATCAGCTTCACAAACAGGGTCTTACCGGGATCAATTTCAACGGAGATTTCCTCTCCGATTGAGAGTCCGTAGAAGAAAGCGGTTGTGGGGAGGCCGGTGAGGCGGTCGTAGTCCTTCAGAAACTGCTCGAAGTCGGCGTACACCTGCGGGTACATCAGGTGGCTGTAGAGATCGTCTTTGGTTGCTTTACGGCCCAGTTTTTCGGAAAGAGTTTTCTGAGTTTCTTCAAGGTCGCAGGGCGTGGCGAGTTCACCGGGACGCTTCGTCGTTGGCTTTTTGTCTCCGAGCACGATTTTCTGGATATCCTTGGGCCATCCACCATCGGGCTGGCCGAGGCCGCCGCCGAGCATATCGATCACAGACTCCGGAAAATCGAGTGACCCGGGAGCCATTTCGAGTAATTCCTTCGGCTTGATGTTTTTCGTAACGAGAAACATACACATATCGCCGACGACTTTGGAACTCGGAGTGACTTTGATAATATCCCCGAACAGTTGGTTCACTTCGGCATAGGTGGTGGCGATTTCCGGCCAGCGATGACCTAGATTCATTGCGTTGGCCTGTTCCTTTAAGTTTGTGAACTGGCCGCCGGGCATTTCATGCTCGTAAACTTCGGCCGTTCCGCTGCGGGGACTGGTGTCGAATGGCTTGTAAAACTGCAGGACGTGCTCCCAGTAATCGGAAAATTCGTTCAGCGAACCGAGATCGAGACCGGTATCGCGCTCCTGCCCCCGGAGGGCGGCAACAATGGAGTTTAAATTCGGCTGACTGGTCGATCCGGACATGGACGCGAGAGCGAGGTCGGCAATGTCGACGCCCGCTTCCGCAGCGGCCAGAACGGTGGCGGCATTAATTCCGGAACTGTCGTGAGTGTGGAAGTGAATCGGAATTCCTATTTCCTCTTTTAAAGCGGTGACTAGCTTTTTCACCGAAAAGGGGAGGCAAAGTCCCGCCATATCTTTGATACAGAGGATGTGAGCGCCCATTTTTTCGAGTTCTTTCGCTTTATCGACGTAGTATTTCAGCGAGTATTTATCTCGCTTAGGATCGTCGATATTACCGGTGTAGCAGATCGCAGCTTCGCAGACCGCTTTGCCGTGGTTGCGAACCGCTTCCATGGCAACCTGCATGTTGGGTAGGTAGTTCAGAGAATCGAAAATCCGGAAGATGTCCATTCCGGAGTCGGCGGAATGCTTCACGAATCCTTCCACCACGTTGTCGGGATAATTCGAGTACCCCACGGCGTTGGAGCCGCGGAAGAGCATTTGGAAACAAATATTTGGGATGCGTTCCCGAAGCTCGCGAAGACGTTCCCAGGGGCTTTCCTTGAGGAAGCGCATCGAGGTGTCGAAAGTTGCACCACCCCACATTTCGAGGCTGAACAGTTCCGGGGTGAGATGCGCTACCGCAGGGGCGATATTGAGCATGTCGACCGTTCTCATCCGGGTGGCGATGAGGGACTGGTGAGCGTCGCGCATCGTGGTGTCAGTGATGAGAAGGCGTTTTTGGTTGAGGATTTCCTCAGCAAATTTCTCGGGGCCTTTTTCGAGGAGTAAATTGCGGGAGCCGGGCGTGATATCCGCGCGACGGTCAAATTCCGGCAGACGTGCGGGGTAGAGCGCATTTTCGAGGCGATAGCCCTTGGCGGTGTCGTTACCGTTCACTGTCATTTCGCTCAGGTAATTCAACACTTTGGTTGCCCGGTCGCGACGAGGCGAAAATTTCAGAAGTGATGGTTTTTCATCGATCAGGCGGGTTGTCGCGTTCCCGGAGCGAAATTCTTCGTCCAGAATCAGGTTTTCGATGAAGGGGATATTGGTTTTTACGCCGCGGATTCGAAACTCGCGCAAGGCCCGATTCATCCGCTGAAGAGCGACGTCGAATTTCGGACCGAAGGCGGTCACTTTCACGAGCATTGAGTCGTAGAAAGGGGTGATCACCGAACCGGCATCACCCGCGCCCGCATCGAGGCGGATACCGAAGCCACCTGCGGAGCGGTAGTTGGCGATTCGACCGTAATCCGGGGCAAAACCTTTTGCGGGGTCCTCAGTTGTGATTCGGGCCTGAACGGCAAAACCGTTGCAGGGAATGTCGTCCTGAGCGGGAACTTCGATCACGTCGTCGTGAAGGCTGTAACCCTGAGCGACCAGAATTTGAGAGCGAACCAGGTCGATTCCGGTGACGATCTCCGTCACGGTGTGCTCGACCTGAATTCGCGGGTTCATCTCGATAAAGAACCATTCGTCGGTATCGAGATCGTAGAGAAATTCGACGGTTCCGGCATTGTCATAACCGATTGTTTTTGAAATCTGAACGGCTGCTTCGCAAAGGTCTTTCCGAATCTGCGGTTCCAGATTCATTGCCGGGGCGACTTCGACCACCTTTTGGTGGCGTCGCTGCACTGAGCAGTCGCGTTCCCACAAGTGGACAATGTTCCCGTGGCTGTCGCCGAGGATCTGAACTTCAAGGTGCTTGGCACGTTTGACAAACCGTTCGAGGAAAACCGCAGAGTTTCCAAAGGCGTTGAGAGCTTCTGCCTGCGCATCTTTAAGCGCACTTTCGAGATCCTCTTTTTTCTCGACGACCCTCATGCCACGCCCGCCGCCTCCAAAGGCGGCTTTTACGATAAGTGGAAACCCGATCTGGTTGGCGACTTCGAGTGCTTTTTTCGGATCTTCAACCGGATCCTCAGTTCCGGGAAGGGTGGGGACGTTAGCCTTTTTGGCGAGAGCCCGGGCCGAGACTTTATCGCCCATGGAATCGAGGATTTCGGTGCCGGGTCCGATAAATTTAATCCCTGCGTCACGACACGCTTTGGCAAATTCCGCATTCTCTGAGAGAAATCCGTAGCCGGGGTGGATCAAATTGACTTTCTTATCTTTGGCAATTTGGATAATGCCTTCGATATCCAGATACGCACCGACAGGCCCCTTTTCTTTACGCAGCAAATAGGCTTCATCAGCTTTAAACCGGTGACGGGAAAACCGGTCTTCTTCAGCATAGATCGCGACCGTTCGGAGGCCGAGTTCGGTGGCGGCACGAAAGACGCGAATCGCGATTTCGCCGCGGTTAACGACCATCAATTTCTGTGGAAGAGGACTCGAATCAGAGGCATTTGACATGGTGCGCTAATTATAGTGCAGCCAATCCTTACGAAAAGCCCAATTTGGCAAAAAGCGGGGACGGATATTTTATTTGCCAAATTTGAAAACAGGGCTTGCCACGGGACTGTACCGGGTACGGTTTGGGAGTGTACAGGGTACAGTCCCGGTTTTACTTCGGTATTTGAGGCTGCTCTGCGAGACGGACCGGAGCTTCCCGGGCGATTCGGGACTGAAAATCACCAAGTCCGGGCCAGTAGGTCCTTTGGTTTAAATCGACGGTGGCTGTAACGACCGTTCCCCACTCGGTAGCTTCAACGATGCTGTCTCCTTCGCGATTCCATATCGCTGTTTTCATCCAGTTCGAATGATGATCGGTGTAGGTGGAACTCACCAGATAAACTCCATTTTCAGCGCACCGGGCGGCGGCTAGGCGTGGATTGCCGCCCCAGATTGGTAGCGCGATGATTTCCGCGCCGCGGGCGGCAAGCTCACGCGCCACTTCAGGGAAAAAGGCATCGTAGCAGATCATCATACCCACTTTTCCGAATCGAGTCTCGAAAACGGGGTATTCCGTTCCGGGTGAGATGCCCTGCTGGATTTCTTCGCGGGGCAGGGTGGTTTTGCGATATTTGCCAACGATATTGCCATCGGGACCCAGGAGGACAGCCACATTAAACACCTCGCGATCGTCCCGTTCGGGGAATCCGGCCACGATGTAGCAATCAAACTTCCTGGCGAGCTTTCCGAAGTAATCTGTGGTTGGCCCGGGGACCGCTTCTGCGAGATCCGCATAGTTGTGGGTAACTCCCTTGCAGGTCAAAAGTTCAGGAAGAACGATCAAATCCGCCTTTTTTTCAGCGGCTTTCGCAATTAGGGGAGCGAAAAGAGCCCGGTTTTCAGCGGCGGTTTTCCGTTTGCCCGGGAGATTGTGGTGTACTGCGGCGAGAACAACGTTTCGGGTCGCCAGTTTTTCAATCGGGGAAAAACTGACGTCCTTCCAAATGACGCTGCCGTTTTTGGTCCAGCGGAGATGGAGTTGAATTTCTGCTGTCACAGCGTCCTTCGGGGAGAGGTATTCTCCGCTTAGTGTCGTCCAGTTATCAGGCGTCAAACCTGAGTCCGAGGGGAATTCCGGTCTCGCCCGGGTTTCAGTCGTTCCGAAGTAGGCCGGATTGACCTTCTCCGGGCTGGTAACAGACTTTCCATCTGTGCCCTTCCATTCAATTCTCACCAGGCAACTACGCCGGGGGAATTCCACGTCGACTGCTTTCCTTAACGCTTCGAAACGATAGGGGGTGCCCCCCGCAATCGAAACGGTTTTCCGCCAGTGTCCATTGGTTCCCGAATGGTCCGCGGAGCGCAAAATCAATTTTCCATCCTCCTGCTCAAAAAGCGGAGCGATTTCGTCACGCGGAGCAAACCGGGTCCACTCCGCAAAAGCCAAAAGCGGAAAACTGAGAAAGAATATCAGAGCCATCGTTTTTCTCATGAAGTCATTCTATCGAAGTGAATTCAGAAAATCGACATATCGTTCCGCCACAAACAAGGGCGGTAATGGATTACGGGCTTGAAAAATCGACGCCGATCAGTTGAAGACCGTAAGAGATTACAAACGGAGAGGTGACTACGCTGACGATCGACGTTGCCAATACCACCTGTATGGCGACAGCGGGACTACCCCCGTAGATTCTCGCTAATATGATGGGAAACACCGCAGCAGGCATTGCTGCCTGGATGACGAGAAGAATTTTCAGATCATGTGGAACCGGTAGGAAATAAGCTCCCGCGAGAATCAGAGCGCTCAAAATAACCAGCCGGGCGGTTACGCTCGCCAAAGATACTCTCAAGGCATCAACGATTACATCTCTTTTGAAGAATCCCCCCATGGTGGCTCCCACCATAAAAATTGATAATGGTATGGAGCAGCGACCAAGCATTTCCATGGAAGTGATAACCGGCTGCGGAATGAAGCGGTAAAGTTGGGTGTAATTGAGTAAGAGTGCCACGGTTACAGCTACAAACGGACCGTTAACCATGGATCGCCAACCGGATTTCTGAGTGAGAATAAAGAGCCCGACACTCCACATTGCCATTTCCACGCCTATTCCGTGAACGAATACCAGGCCCATGGGGCCCGATTTTTCAGAGAACAACTCAGCTATGATCGGAATCGGGAGGTAACCGTAATTTTGAATTCCCGTTCCAATGGTAAAGGTGCGCAATCCGTCGCCCTTTTTTAACCTCACCATCCAACCGACTAAGGCAGAAATTGCAAAGCCCGTAATGACAACCATGAATCCCGCGCCAATTGACCAGACCGCCGAAGATATCTTTTCCAGGGAGGGGTTACCCGGAATAACGGTCAGGATCAGACAGGGAATAAAGAGATTTAGAGCCAGTCTCATTACCCCGACTTCGAGACTCTCCCCCAGTAGTTCTCGCCGATTCATGAAGAAGCCGAGGCCAATGATTAGAAAAACCGGAGCGGTTGCTGATAAAATTGTCCAAAAGGAAAGCATGGAATGGAATCAGCGGAACTGGTTTCGGATCTTAAGACCAATGCAGATGTCGGCAGCTTGACTTAAACCGCTCTGCAATCGCCAAGGTAGCGCGGGCAACCGTTCCGTTAGTACTGTCCGCCAGCAGGTTCGAAGTCGATGGGTAGTCTAACTTTAGGGAATGCTTTCAAAGTCAGACTGAGGAATAAGCCATATTCAGGATCAGTGATCCGGTTGTCTCTGATAATACCGCCGGCGCTGGCCACCCAACTTCCGATATCTTTGTGAATCGCATACTGCTGGTATTCGAGCGTGCCGTCGTCAGCTTCGTAGCGGTGTGACGTGCTCACACCCCAATCATCCGTTAGTCGAGTATAGGTGTCCAGTGTGATCAGATCTGCTTGCTCGAAAAATGGGTGACCGTTGAGATAGTAATGCCCGACACTGAAGCGAAATCTTTCGTTCGGCATAAAGTGAGCGTAGGTTTGAATTTCTGTGTAATCAAAAGAATCATCAAAGAGCGGCAGTTGAGCGGTGGTCTGCAATCCAAACCAGTTAACCGGGTTCCATCGAACATCGGTGAAAAAGTTGGAAAACTGACGGTTATACTCCGGATCCTTGAAGTAGCCTTCGATGTAATTGTCGATCGAGAGCCACTCGTGAGTCGTACCGTCTCGTTTGGTGTACCACTTATTGGAAACGCCGGCGCGAACAATATTGGAATCCCGCAGGTCGTCCACTGCAGTAATCAGCGGGATATCAATTGGTCGCAGTCGCGTGGTTGGAGTGTAACGATCGATCGCAGAGAATCGTCCATTAATTTCACGAGTTCCGGTGACCGAGTAATTCAGGTAGGGCTGAACCACATGGAGCAGACCGTCAATGCCTAAAGCCTTATTGTAGGCATCTTCGTAGCGTTTCGACATCTTAAAAGACATATCAATTCCGCTGTGATAGGTGGCTCGATCGAAAGAATCCAAACCTGCGATATCAAAGTCCGAGTAATTCGCGTAGCCGACCCCAGCACGTGGAACAACATTCAGCCATCCGCCAATTTGCCGGGGCATAAGCACTTCGTGATAAGTCGCAAAGCGATTATATCGACTCATAGGGTCGGTGAAGACGCCGGAGTCATCTCCTAGCTGCTCATCGAGGACGCCGTAGGTCGTAAATCCGTTGTAATAAAATCCCGTTCCCCCAATCGGTGTTCTCAGGATGTCGAGGGCCAGCTCCGACCGGGTATCAGTCTGGAAGAAGTCGTTGGCGTCGAAACGGTTTACGAGGGTCCCCTGATAGTGGTCGCCGAATTTGTTAATGGTAACGACATTGTCAGGCTTGGGATCGATCCGGTAATCGCTCGGGAAAAAGTCCTCGTAGATATAAGCATCGCTCAGTTTGTTTACGTCGACGTCGATGTAAAAGGTCTCTTCCTCATCAGATGGGAAATAGACCCTATGTTGCAGATTGACTCGATATCGTTCATTGGAGACCCCGGCATCACGGTTGGTTCCATTGAACCGAATCTGGGGGTTGTTATCGTGAGCGTAGTATAGTTTTAATCTTCCAATAGCATCGTTGCCTTTGAACTTTTCGTCCCATAACTCGACACCACCCGCAAGGCCCCGTTCCGACCGGTAGTCGACATGTGCGTGGGCCAGAATATCGTCACCAAGCATGAAGCCATAGCGATTCAGAACATAGGCACCCCATGCCGAACTCCATCCCGGAGTTGTCAAAAACCCAAGTTCGCCTTTAAGGGGTTGAACGTAGTAAGGGAATCCTAGAACATTAGTGTCACCAACCTTGACTCTGGCGCCGCGGATGACGACTTTGTCTTCAGGATAAATTGTCAGTTTTTTGGCGGTCACACGATAGTCAGGATCGGAAGAATCGTGAGTTGTGATGATCGCATTGTTCATGACGATCGGTTGCCCTTCCTCTTTGGGGACTACGATACGGTCAGTTTCGTAGAAAAACGGCTCAAGAGAACTCTTGATGTGCGAAGCGGTGGTTTCCCCAGTCTCAGTATTGTAGAAGATTTCCTCCGCTATAAAAGTCTGGCTGCCTTTGTACATCCGGACATTACCTGTTGCCCTGATGATTCCCGAATTTTGGCTGAATTCCGCCTCGTCAGCCTCGATCGTGACATCTCCCAATTTCACGATCACATCTCCGGACGCTCTTGCCATTCCGGTGGTGTCGTCAAAGTCCGTGACATCGGCGTGGATCTCAAGATTCTCGGAATTTTCGTCGGCGCGATCAGTTATGCCGACTTGCGCTTGAGCAAGCTGCCCGATTAGAGCAATCGCTGAAAACGTGCAAATCAGAATGGCTTTGCTAAGCCGCCCGATTTGCCATTCCAAACGGCAATGTGAATCAATCGTCAAAAGATAAAGTGTTTTCAGCACAGGCATGCTCCGTCTGGTGAAGATTGCCCACCCTCCATTTAGCAATTTTTGGGCGAAACACCAATTAAAATTTCAATTTTTGGACATAAAATGTGACTTTTATTTGGCATAACTTGATTATTTATAAAGTTTTAGGCAAAAACCCTTTTTTGTATCCGATTTTAGAAAATTTATCAGCAAGCTTGCGGGTTCTCCCCATGACTTCTGGTCAAGGACTTGAATCGCCTGTTTCAAATTCAGCTGGCTTCGATAAACGGTTTTGAAGACTTCTTTGATCTCCATTCGGTCAGGAGAGTCAAATCCCGCTCTTTTTATTCCTACCACGTTTAACCCGGCAATTTCATTATCGGTACCTGCCAACATTGTGAACGGTGGGATGTCATGACTGGTTCCGGCGAGACCCTGTGCCATGACGTAATCACCAATCCTGATGAACTGATGGTAGACTGACCCGCCTCCAAGAAAGCAGTGATTGGCCATCTCCACGTGGCCGCCCAGGAGCACATTGTTGGCGAGGATGTTTTTATTGCCAACATGACAGTCGTGACCGAGATGCGCGCCATTCATAAGGAAGTTGTCGTTACCTAAAACGGTTTCACCACCATCTTCGATGCTTCGGTGAATCGTGACGTATTCCCGAATGATGTTGCGGTCTCCAACCCGCGCCCAGGAGTGAGTTTCGCGGTTGAAACCAACATAGTGTGGGTCGGCGCCAATGAGCGAACCGGATCCAACATAACAATCCGCTCCGACCAGCGATTTGGCTCTGACTTGAGCTTGCGCCATGATTTCGCTCCGGTCCCCGATTTTTGCGCCATCTTCAACGATAGCGAATGGTCCGATTTGGACGTTCTCACCCAATTGAGCAGATTCCGCGACGATGGCGGTGGGATGGATATTGGTCATTTCGATTCAGGAAAATTAAAGTAGCCCGCTCTCGCGAAAGCTGTAATAACCTTCGGGAAACGATGGCGTCACAGAACCGATTATTACGTGATCATCAAGTCCTATTCCGATAGTTTCGCACGCTTTTGCGAGTTTTCGGGTGGCTTGGATATCCGCGGCGCTCGGACTTGGATCTCCGGTCGGATGGTTGTGCACCAAAATTATGGAGGCCGCAGAATTTATGATCGCTGACTTGAGGATTTCGGGTGGGCTGGCGAAACACTCGTTTTTGGTTCCCAGGAAAATTTCCGTTGTTTTGATCAACTCTTTTCGATGGTTCAAAAGAACGACTCGGACGGATTCCTGAGCGAGTCCCCTCATTTCCGGCCCCAGCAGGTCGTAGACATCCTGAGGAGACGAAATGGGCATGGCTTTGAAGCTTTCGCGGGCGAGTCGCCGACCAAATTCGAAAACCGCCGCCAATTGAGCTGATTTTGCCGGACCGATTCCTTTGATGGTCTGTAATTCCTGCGCCTCGGCCCGGGAGAGTTCCTTCAGTGAGCCGAATGTGTCGATCAACTCCCGTGCCATATCAATGACGCTAACTCCTTTTCGACCGGTTGCGAAAAAGAGTGCCAAAATCTCGGAATCGGTTAAGGACTGCGCTCCAAAACGCTCCAGCTTCTCACGGGGACGTTCATCATCAGGAATATCTTTGATGAGACGGGATGACACGTTGCGATCATTGAACGAGAATGTAGAACAAGGCAAACCAATTTATCCAATTTTGCATTCAATGTCAGAAAACACGATAACCGCGATCGCAACTCCTCCGGGGATGGGGGCGGTGGCAATCATTCGGATCAGTGGGAAATCCTCTCTTAATATCGCCCGGCAGTTGTTTTCGCCTCTGCCCGAGTCTCCTCAGGCGAGGTATCAGTATTTCGGGAAGTGTCTCGACCGCGATGGGGCTTCTATCGATGAGGTGCTCTTGAGTTGGTTCGAAGGTCCGAAAAGTTTCACGGGTGAAGATGTGGTTGAGATCGCCTGCCATGGAGGAACCGTGGTGACGCAATGCCTTCTTGAAAGGATTCTGGAACTGGGGGCTATTCCGGCGGAACCGGGCGAATTCACGCAACGGGCTTTCCTGAATGGAAAAATTGATCTGACTCAGGCGGAGGCGATCATGGATTTGATTTCCGCGCAGACTGAATTGGCAGTGAAAGCGGCCGGTTCTCAGCTAGCGGGTAAGTTGGGAGCTGAAATGGAGGAACTTCGGCAGGAAATGATCGGGATTTCCGCCCATGTTGAGGCTTATATCGATTTTCCGGATGAAGATATCGATCCGGAGTCGCAGGCCGCGATTTCCCGGCGCATTGAGTCGGTATGTGAGCGAATCAGGCGGTTGCTGGCCACGGCTGACCGGGGGCGGATTCTTCGAGAGGGGATTAGAACGGTTTTATGTGGGGCGCCTAATGCGGGGAAATCGAGTTTGCTCAACTATCTGGTCGGTTTTGATCGGGCGATTGTCAGCAGTCGACCCGGAACGACCCGCGATACGATCGAAGAGACTATCAGCCTCGATGGGATCCCTCTCCGGATGATAGACACCGCCGGCATTCGGGAAAGTGATGACGAAATCGAGCAGCAGGGAATCGAAAGAAGTCGGAGCCAGGTTGAGCAGGCTGAACTGGTTCTGCTCCTCGTCGATTCGACCCGGCCCCGAGCCGACATCGAGAATATTGCGATTGCAGAGGACTCGAAAGTGGTGCGCATTTTGAATAAATCAGACCTCGCACCTCATTCCGACTGGGCGGATCGATCTTCATCGGTCCCCGTGTCCTGTCTCACGGGGGAAGGGATGGATGAACTGAGGAAGGCAATCGTCCGAACGGTCACCGGCGCTGAGGCTGGATTCGAACGGGGTGACCTCGTGGCGATCAATACCCGGCATCAGCATTTCCTGAAAAAAGCGCTGGTGAATATGAATGATTCTCTGGTTCGGCTGCAGGAGAATGATTCACCGGAATTTGTTTCTTTCGAGATTCGCGAAGCGCTGGAATCCGTAGGGGCGGTGGTTGGGAAAACCGACGTGGAAGAGATTCTAGGATCGATCTTCAGCACTTTTTGTATTGGAAAGTAGGCTTTCGAGTGATTTGATGACTCCTTTGCCGGTCTGAACGTGCTGCGTTTTGAGCCAGTCTTCCACTGAATGGAATTTCTCCATGGTGTGAGCCCGGGAAATCAGACGTTTCAAAATATGCTTTTCGGTTTCGGTGAATCGAAACTGCTCTACTGTGCTTTCCCAGCCTTCCGGATTGGAAAGGCGGGCGATTTCCTCTTTCGAAATCGACTCCAGACACGTTTTCCATTCAATCACCGCCGGAATAGCTTCCGCTGATAAAGCCCGAACGCTTTTTGGAGTGAGATCGGTCAGGTTGGTTGACTCATTATCTGAAACGACTTTGATCACCTGAATCAGTTCGGAACTCGCAAATCTCAACGCGGTAGAGACAAAGCCTGAGGCCTCCATTTCAATCATAGCATTTTCCGGATAAACTGCAGTCGGTCGATCGACAGTCATGATTTCAGCAACCTCGAAGCGGTCTTCTTTTTTCGGCCACACCGCTGTAGGATACCAGGACCGGCCTGTCGCTTGATCGGTGATTCGCCCCGCACGGAATACGGACCCTACTCCGGCAGATTGATGCCCGGCGATGCCATAATTGATCCATGCCTGCCACTTTTCGCTGAACTGCCCCAACCAGGAAACCGCAGCCGCTGCATTGATCTTTCCGACTCCCGAAATGATGAGTCGATCCGTGTTTTCAGGATTCTGAAAGACCGGGAAGCCTCCTCCGGAAAGCCCGGGGGCCTGTTTTAGATTGAGTTGCTCAATGAGAGGTTGAGCTTCCGGCTTCAAGGCGATTACCCAATTGGTCAAAGGGGAGCTCATTTCTTCATACCCATGAACAAACCCGTTGCCACGGCCAGTGTTGAATGGAGAGATGAAACAAAATATTGCCTCGCAATTTCAGATTGAGTGACGAGCCAGTCCTTTGCCGGATCCAGCATGGTGGAGGTGTCCCTAATCATTAACTGATCGATCAAATTTTCCCGCCCGACGAGAAGGGCCGCCAGCGAAATCACTGCGAGCAAGGTTAGCACGCCTCGAATCAGGCTCCGGAAGAGACTGCCGATTACGATCGCAACGATAAAGGCAAGGCACACCTGAGTGAGCGGGCTGCTCCAGATCTTTGCGTAGGAAAGGGGCTTGATCCGCTCGGACCGGGCATAAGGATCGCCATATTCGTCGTACTGCAAGTTCATCAAACTGGCTTCGGGAGCGATCAAAGGGTGATTCGGATTTTCACTGATCAGATCGTTTGTCTCCCACAACATGCCGGCCATCCCGGTCAGTAAAGCGATAAAAATCAATCGTCTTTTCCAATCGGCAATGCATTCAAAGGATGTCCAGATGGCCTGCACATTATAAATTTAAGCCAAGTTTAATATCAGATCCAGCAAAGTTTTTAAAACTAAACCGGGGCTTCCTCGATTTCTTCCACCGAGCCGGCTTCTTTCAGATCATTGATGATGTGGTTGATCCGATCTTCTCTTCTCTTACTCACAAAGCTGGATTCGAGATTTGGGATATCGCTCATCGGGACGGGGCTGGGGTCTTTCCGTCCCGTGACATTAAAGAGGTGAAAGCCGAAAGGGGTGGCCAGAATGGGGCTGATTTCCCCCGGCTGCATTGAAAAGACGATCGCATCAATCTCCGGCATATTTTCACCTTGTTTGATAAATCCCATCTGGATTTCGTCAGGTTCGAGGCCGGAGTGTTTTTGCGCTAATTCTAAAAAATTCGCACTATTGAGCATCTCTTTTCGTGCCAGGTAAAGGGAATCGTAGACTTCCTTGGCTGCCTCGTGACTGGTTGGTTCGACGAATAGCTGGGACACCTCCACCTCAACCGGGCTCATGTAATGCTCGATGTTTGCTTCGTAGTAAGCTTTCAACTCCTCTTCGGTCGGCTCCGTTTCTTCGCCGAGTTTGTCTGCGAGATAACGGTCCACCATCAGGCTGCTTTTCACTTTCCGGCGAAGCATAAATTCGTCACCGCGATTAAAACCGGTATTGTCGTAAAAGGCATCTGCGCCGCCATGTTCAGCAACGATGGATTCAAATTTCGCGTTGACGTCGGCCTCGCTGACCTCGCCATACTCCTTGATAGAAGCTTGTTCCAGCAAAACCCGATTGATGACGTTTTCGGTCGCATAAGCCCTGAACTCCTCGTCGCGATCGCAGCAGACCGCTTCCCCGGCACTGATGTAGTGCTCTTTGATCGACTCAAATTCGTCTTCAAAAACGTCGTCCCCGATCTTTTCTCCGTTAATAATAAACGCCATCAACTAACCTCTCGTAAAACTGGGCGGGTTTCCAATGGATTTTTACCACGCATAGTGTGGCAACCGTTCTATTAGGTAGGTGCCGTCGAACAGGAACAGATCAAGACAAGACGCCAATCCGAACAGGAGAACGAGGCCTGAAAGGGCTCCAAGGACTGTTAACACCGGCGATCCCGGAATATCCCACGCGTCACGGTGGAAATACTGGTAGAAAATCCCGCAGAAGAGACCGCCGATGAATCCACCGGCATGACCGGCGTTATCGACGAAGAAAAAGCCGATCACCCCGAGCACGGCGAGAAGAAAGATATTCCGGATCGCAAATGACCGGAAGTCGTATGGCAGCTCTTTCCGGCGGACGATGACCAGCCAGGTGAGAAATCCGATCATTCCGACCACTCCACCCGAAGCTCCGACAGATCCTCCCTGCGGGGCATAGAGCACACTCGCGATCGCTCCGGCAAAGGCGGAAATCACGAATACGATCGGAACCATGACGGGATGAGTTAACCGGTGGATAAATTTACCGATGTAAAACAAGCCCAGTCCGTTCATCGCGATATGCCAAATCGGGCCGTGCATCAACGTTCCGGTGAAAAGCCGCCACCATTCGCCGCTTTGCCGAACCAGATCTCTCTGGATTACCCCGATATTTCCGGGATTTTCCAGACCGGCGACTCCGGCCCGCATTTGCCCCCAGTAAACGATCGCGATGATTCCAAGTATCAACCAAATCAAAATCTTCGAGCGCTTCGTCCTCTCGATCCAGTCGAAAAAGAGTGACCCATGGATCATCGATTTCTTCAATTCGGAAACCGGCTGGTTTTTCGGATAAATCAGCCACTGAATCATGGCATCGAACACCGGGATCACTCCAAAAATCAAACCAATCAAGAACAGGGTCAAAGAATGGCTGGTCTGCATAAAAAGCGCCCCTCCGATAGCCGCGACCGCGACCAGACCTCTGGTTCGCAGGGTGCGAAAAAAGAGCTTCAGAAGATCGGGCTTCTGCCAGGGATTGTATCGATTCAGAGCGAGACGGGGCACACCGTGCGAATTGTCTGGAAGATACACCAGATCGATATGGCCGGAATGCTGGAGGAGAGTTTGGATCAACTCCACCTCCGTTCCGCAGGGGTGATCCTGATTTCCAAATTTGGGATGGTTTTTGAACCTTACTCCATAGAGAAAGCCGCCCGGTTTTTCCGGCATCCGCGACGGGTCGAGCCAGGGCACGGACCCGTCTAACACTTCCAGGCCCTCAGCGAAAAGCGGTGAGTTCCTGGCGGGGAGTTCGTCGTCTACTGACATTCCTTTTTTTAGCTCTGCCCGAGCAGGGCATCCAGTAGATACTGGCTGGGGCGGAAGTTTTCGATGAGGATTTCCTCCTGATCTCCCCTTTTCATTCTCACCTGACTGATGTTGAAATTCGGCGTCTTGTGAGGGGCGAAAAGAATGTCGTCGTGTGTCGAGTTTTCGTGTTTTTTGAACATATCGGGAACGATGTCGCCTCCGAGATGATCGTCCCGACCGGTTGCGAGATGGCAGGTTCCGAGAACTTTTTCGTCCTGGATATCCGCTCCCGAAACGGGCAAAACCTGGGTTCCAAAACCGAGTTCACCCAAGGTTCCGGTCATCGGATCATCAGCGAGACGCGCGTTGTGGGCGTCGATCGTTTCCTGATTTCCTTCGATCAAAGTTGAACTGATAATGTTCCGGTCCACCACTTCGAGGACGCCCAAAGTGCCGTCCTCATATTTCATGGGAAACTGACCGCGAGCATCCACCGGGACAAAGTAAACTTCTCCGGCCGGCAAATTTGCGATGTCCGGGTTGTGTCCGCGGCACAGGCCGTGAGACTTCTGGGCATTCTGGCCATCGAGGCCAAGCCATGCTGTGAGAACCCGGCCGTCCTCCAGAGCAAAATCGATTTCGACCGAGTCGGCTTTGTCCATTGCGAGGCGCAGTTTTTCGGCATCGGCGCTGACTTCGTTGTAGTCGACAGCAAGGCCGGAGTTTAAAATCACATCGTTCAGGCCGTGCATCGTCGCACCGCGAAATCCGAACTCTTTGGCTTTAGCGGTGAGCGGAGCGGTGGCTGAAAAGGTGGAGATACAGAGAATCAGATCGTATTCGGTATAGATGTCCCGATCCAAACTCAAGAGTTTGCCCTCCACATCGTAACATTCGTCCGACAGGTCGAGATTCGATCCATAGGTCATTGGGAAAGCGAATATGTCGCCGCCGGTCATCCCCAGATTACTCATCCCGCCGTCCTTCAGCCCGAGGTAAAATTCCTCGTAGGCTTTCTTCTGAACTTCGTGCCCTTCTGCATCGAGAAATCCATAGCCTTCCATCAGGCTCATATCTTCAAGATCGATCAGTATGCAAACTTTGCAGCCTTCAGTGGGCTCAAAGACGGTGCTGAGAAGTCTTTCGAGTGAGAATTCAGGAAATTCTCTCTTTTCCGGATTCATGATAATATCGGGATCAAGTGAAGCGACTGACATGGTTCTATCTAGTTGTGTGGTTCTATTTTAAGCCAAGGTTATACGACTCAACAGACGAACAGGTATATTATTCCTTAACCCGGACTTCCTACTCGACATTAAATATACGCCGTAGAGTCACATATCGTCAGGAATTTTCCACCAGTAGCTTTTTTTGATGAAGCACTTGAAATGCCTCCGCTGCCTCGTCGGAAATGACCCGGCCCGTTCCGAAACGCTCCAGAAATTGCCGCTGATTTTCCAATTTCACCGTTTCGAGACCTGACCATTCACCATGTCGGATCAACTCGGCGAAATCCACGTCCGCAGTGAGATCCTGCTTCCCGAAACGCTGATAAACCCCGGGGCCTTCGATCCGCTGCTGACGATGATACCCGCGCAGGGTTCCGTTCCGGCGATTCCGGTAGATCTTTTCCGTCCCCGAATCGCCGTAATCGATCGTCAGGATTGACCCGCACTTAAAATCAGGCAACCACCCATTCTGCCAGTCAAAGTAGGAGCGATGAAACTCCACTCGCTGCCCCGGAGGAGGAGTTTCCCAGTCGATTTCGATGTCAATGGCGACAAAGCTCTCCCCGAGTCCCTTTTCCGGCGAAAAATTCACGTAGATTTCCTCCCAGTTCCCGCCGTTCCAGCGCAGCCAGATTGCGGGGAAGGCATCGACCAGTTCGTTTGAAAAAATGATCGCTCTCCCGTCGCAGGCGGCGAGTGCTGACTGCATAGATTCGTGCCAGGAGACGCTCTTTCCCTTCAGTTTTTGTCGCTGCTTTTCCCGTAGCGGCCCGGAGCGGTCGACGATGTGATAGTTCAATTTGCGCCGCTCGAGCCAACCGAATTGTTTCAGGATTCCGGCGGCGAGAGAGCCGTCTCCGGCACCGATTTCGATCAGATTGGGCTTTTGCCTGTTCCAGTCAACCGTCGGGATTTCCTTCCGAATCCAGTTGGCAAGCGGAGTTCCCAGGTCCGCCAGCGTCGCCCAGGTAGAGAAGTCGGCCCGTTCGCCGCCCACATCGGCGATATTTGCTGAATAGTAGCCAAACTGCGGGTCATAGAGCGCCAACTCCATAAACCGCTCAAAAGAAAGACTACCTCCGGCATTTGCGAAGGTAGTCTCCAAAAAGTCCTTTAACCGGGGAGGACGCGACCCTGTTGAGCTCATGAGTGTACCCTGTACAATCTGAAACTGTACCCTGTACAATCGAATGAAACGGCGCTATTCAACAGGACGTAGAGGAATCAGTGAGGATTCCTTCGTAAATTTACCCCGAAGAATCGCGCCAATGCACCGGCCGGTAGGCATAGCGAGGAATCCTCACGGATCCCTCTACCTTTAGCCAGTGCCATTCCTGCACAAGCAGCGAGAGTCGGCTAGTCCAGCATCGGCTGAAGATTGTCGCGACACCACTCACCGTTCTGCATCGTGACCTCATCGGGCTCGTCGATGGCGCGCTCACACTCGTCTTCACAAATGATCCAGCCGTCGTAATCGCGAACAATCAACCATTCTGTGATCGTGTGGAAATCGAGCTTTCCGGTTCCCATTTGAGCCCATGGCTCAGGACCGTTTCCGCTGAAATCTTTGTAGTGAACGTGATTTACGAGGTGACCCCATTTGGTCATTGTGTCGATCACGTCCATGTTGCCACGGATAATGTGGCCCACATCGGGAGTCCAGCCGGTCAGATTGGGATCGAGGCTGTTGAGAACCACATCGTAATCTTCCTGAGTCCGGCAAATCGACGCCGGTGGGCTGTTGGGGTGAAATGAGCACTCCAGTCCAGCGGCGCGAGCCCGGGCGGAAACCTGGTTCACATTTTTGGCCAGATTGAGACGGCGCTGATGCAGATTTTTCCGGTCGGATGGAAGTGGAACGGTGCCAAATTTTGATCCGGGGAACTTCAGCAGGGTTTCGATCGCGTAATCGCAAGCCGCTTTCTCGGAGTCGGTTTCGTTGGGTTTATCCCATCCGCAAACCAGTGAAAAGCCAGCCAGCTCCATGTTGTTAGCTTCGAGAACATCCTTGAGACGCTCCGGATCTTTAAAATCTCCCAGCCAGTAATCGTCGAAAGGCTCCAGAATCATTGGCTCGATGCCTTTGAATCCTGCTTTTGCCGCGACTTCGATCATGTGATCAAGCTTGTTGGCGTAGCCTTCGCCACCGCCCTGCATAAACCAGGTGTACACCTGGGAACCGAATTTTATGTTTGCCATAGTATTTAGTGGTTAAATTTTCTAGATCTTAATGCTGCTCCAACCAGTAAAGAACGCGTGGGTTGAAGTCGTCGAGACATTCCCAGTGGAATGCATGACCGGCACCGTCGTAGAAGTGACAGTCCGCATCGGGAATGTTGCGGGCGATTTCCTCTCCCATCCAGAGCGGGGTGAAAATGTCGTCTTTCCCGCCGATTACGAGGATCGGTTTATTGATGCTGCCTAGCTGGCTGAACACATCGTGATCGCGACAAGCCGCTGCCTGGCTTCTCAAACCGTGGAGTGGCTGAGGGATCGGATTGGCATCGAAATCATCGCGTCCAGTGACCAGTCCTTCGTACGCTTCGTCGTTATCCCAGAAAGGTTTGGTGAAAATGAGGAGCTGAATCCACTCCATAAACTGCTTGTTATCGAGATGCGCTTTACAATCGACCATGTGATTGAAGGTGGATTTGGCGTAACGATCGCATCTGGCCCATGGGCACATTAAAACCGCGCTCACCACTTTGTCAGGATGGCGGAGGCAGAGTTGCTGAGCGATGATCGAACCCATCGAGCACCCTACAATGCGTGCTTTTTCGATCCCCAGCGCATCCATCAGTCCGGCGTAGTCATCGGCCATCATCTCTGAAGTGTAATCACCGGCAGGTTTGTCGGAGTAACCGACGCCCCGGTTGTCCGGCATGATACAGCGAAATTTGTCACTCCAGGCGGCAGCGTGTGCATCCCAGACTTCGCCTCTCGCGGTGATTCCCATGATCATGATGAGAGGATCTCCCTCACCACGCTCTTCATAATACATCTGGATTCCGTTGGTTTCGACGTGTGGCATTTCTTTAAGCAGTAGAACGGTTATTCTTTAGTTAATTCGTTCCAGAGTTATCTCAGGGACGGGAAAAATACCAGCATTTTGTGGCGAATTACACGCCAACGGGGGATACGTGGATTCGGAGGTGACGTACCGGGAATCCAGACATAGCTTTAGTGGAGAGTCATGCCACGCACGTATCTCAGCCTCTTTTCTGTCCTGTTTTTCTTACCTGTTTCAGGGTTGGCAGAAATCTCTATGTCTCCTTCGGAGCGTGAATTTTTCGAAAAAGAGATTCGTCCGGTGTTAATCGAGCGGTGCTACCAGTGTCATTCCGCTGATCACAAAATCAAGGGCGGGCTCCGTCTCGATACCGCCACCGGAGTGAGCCAGGGTGGGGACAGTGGAGCCGCTTTAGTGAAGGGGAAGCCGGATGAAAGCCTCTTGATCTCCGCGATTCGCTACCACGACCGTTCGCTTCAAATGCCCCCCAAAAACCGTCTGCCGGGGAAAGAAATCGCCGCGCTGGAAAAATGGATCGCGATGGGAGCGCCCGATCCCCGTGAGGACGAAGCGGGCGGCGCCGTCGAGCCCGACGGGATGAGTCTCGAAGAAGGCCGGCGGTTCTGGTCATTTCGTCCCGTGCAATCACCGGAAATTCCGGACGTGAGCGATGCAAAGAAGCTTCGAACTCCGATCGATCATTTCATTTTCGCGAAGTTGGAGGAAAACGGACTTTCCGTGGCGCCGCCCGCCGATAAACGAACCTTAATTCGGAGAGTCACCCAGAATTTGATCGGATTGCCGGCAACTCCGGAGGAAATCGAAGCTTTCGAAAACGACAACTCTGACGATGCATTCAAGAAAGTGGTCGACCGCCTGCTTGCCTCACCTCACTATGGAGTGCGCTGGGGGCGGCACTGGTTGGATGTCGCCCGTTACGCGGACTCTAACGGGCTCGACGAAAATCTCGGCTTCGGTCAGGCCTGGCGTTACCGGGACTACGTGATCGAAGCGTTTAACAGCGACAAGCCCTTTGACCAGTTCATCATAGAACAACTCGCCGGAGACCTCCTCCCCGATGCGTCTCCGGATACGATCTGCGGCACCGCTTTTCTCCAGCTCGGGCCCAAAGTTTTAGCCGAGCCCAATCGGGAAAAGCTGGATATGGACGTTATCGACGAACAGCTCGATACCTTGGGAAAAGCCTTTCTCGGAATGACTTTCGGATGTGTGAGGTGTCACGATCACAAATTCGATCCCGTGAGCCATGCCGATTATTATTCCCTTGCGGCGATTTTTAAGGGGACCATGACGCTTCACGAAAAAGGGAAGGGGATCAAAAAGTGGTACGAACACTCCCTGGTATCGGCCGATGAAGAAAAGTCGTTTCAGGAGATCGAAAAGCAGATAGCGGCGTACCGAAAAGCTGCGACGGATTTCAAAAGTAAAGCGATCGCGAAGCTTCGAACCGAAGCGCGGGCTAGAGCCGCTGACTACTTGGTTGCAGCAAGTCGCTTTGATACTATGGCATCCCTTTCGGAAGTGTCAGTGATAGCTGAGTCGCTTGAACTCCACCCGCGGATTCTGCATCACGCCAGGTTGCATCTGGAATTCCATCGCGACGATCCGTTTTTTGCCAGGTGGTTTGACTACAATAAGGCGGGTGACGAAAACGGTATCAGGCAGCACTACGGATCACTCTTTACCCAAGTCGAGGACGCGGCGAAGAAAAATCCCAAAGTTAAAGAATTAACGGACCCGATACTCGAGACAGCGCGGCTGGTAATTTTCGACAACAGCGGATTACTGGCGGTGCCTACCGTCGAAGCCTTTGCGTTTGACCGGGAGACTCTGACTGAATACCATGACCTCCTGGACAAGCACCGCGCCTTTGAGATCAGTGCTCCCGATCAGCCTTCGCTGATGGCTGTCTGTGACGGCGAGCCGGTTCAAGATTTGGCGATCCACATCAGAGGGAGTCATGAAAATCTCGGCGAGAAAGTGCCCAGAGCATTTCCCGCCGTGATGCAATGGTCAGATGATCAGGGGGCCTTTCCTGAATCCTCAAGTGGTCGGCTCGAACTCGCTCAATGGATTACCGATCCCCGGCACCCGTTAACGGCGAGAGTAATTGTGAATCGAGTATGGGCCTGGCATTTTGGGACCGGACTGGTTAGTACTACCGAAAACTTCGGAGTCATGGGGGATCGTCCCAGTCACCCCGAGCTGCTTGACTGGCTTGCTACGTATTTTATAAACCAGGGCTGGTCGGTGAAAAAACTCAACCGGTTGATTCTCGATTCCTATGTGTATCAACAAGCCGGTCGCCATCCTGATGGGGAGGCCTTTGAATTGGTCGATCCCGAAAATCGCTGGCTTTGGAAATCCAATTTGCGGCGTCTCGAAGCCGAGCAAATCAGAGATTCTATACTGGCGGTTTCAGATCGACTCGACCTCGAAATGGGAGGCAAAACCCTGCCATTGAGAAATCGCCAATTTGTCTTTAATCACACTTCCGAAGACCATACCGAATACAACAGTCTCCGGCGGGCCGTTTACCTACCGGTAATTCGAAATCATCTCTATTCCTGGTACGAGCAGTTTGACTACCCGGACCCCACCATGCCAACCGGCGTCCGGAATGAAACCGTGATCGCCCCTCAGGCCCTCGTCATGATGAACGACAGCCTCGTGATGGATTCCGCAGAAGCGCTCGCTTACCGGATTATCGGAACTTCCCCGGATGAGCGCGAAAGGGTTGGTGCAGTCTATGAGCAAATTTTGGGTCGGGAGCCTCAATCACGCGAAACGGAGCGAGTGATAGCATTTCTAGACGATCAAAAAGGTCGGGAGCCGGAAGCAAAAGTATGGGAGCTGGTATGCCAGAGCCTCTTAATCAGTAATGAATTTTTCTATCTTCAGTAATGAGGTTTCCCTACCAAAGTAGACGGAGCCTCCTCCAGCAGTCAGCGGTCGGATTTGGAGGTCTAGCTCTCAATGCGATTTTGGGACGGGAAGGGCTTGCTGGGCAAAATCCACTTGCCCCGCAGAAGACTCATCACCGCCCGAGAGCGAAGCGGGTCGTATTCCTGTTTATGAAGGGAGGGCCATCCCATGTCGACACCTTTGATCCCAAACCGCTGCTTGATCGCGACCATGGCAAGCCGCTGCCTTTTGATCTACCGAAAGTGACCTTTGCCAAACAGGGCAACCTGTTGAAGTCTCCCTGGAAATTTAAACAATACGGAGAGAGCGGACTACCCGTGAGTGAGTTGTTTCCTAACGTCGCAAAACACGTCGACGATATCTGCATGCTGCGTTCCGTGCATGGAACCAATCCGGCCCACGGTGGAGCCCTGTTGAAGTTACACACCGGGACCGATCAGTTTGTCCGTCCCAGTTTGGGCTCCTGGCTTACCTATGGCTTAGGTACTGAAAATGAAAATTTACCGGCATTTGTCACGATTTGTCCGACCCTCGCCCACGGTGGGGTAAACAATTGGGGGGCCGCCTTTTTACCCGCCCACTGCCAGGGAACGCCGATCGGTAACGCCAGTTTACCTTCCACTCAGGCGAAAGTGAAGCATATCAGGAACCACCGGATCAAGTCAACTCTGCAAAGGAAGCAGCTCGACTTGCTGGGGGATCTGAATCGAGATTTTATTGAGTCAGCCGGGGCTGAGCAGGCACTCGAAGGACGCCTTAACTCCTTCGAATTGGCCTACCGGATGCAAACCGCGATGCCCGAAGTTCAGGCAATATCGGGAGAATCACCTGCCACGAAAAAGCGCTATGGAATCGACGATCCGGTAACCGAGGATTTTGGGCGGCAATGTCTCATGGCCCGTCGCTTTTTGGAGCGGGGCGTCAGGTTCGTGCAGGTAACCCATAGTGACAGTTTTGTTCAGTGGGACCAGCACGGAAATCTCTACCAGGGGCACTCGAAAAACGCTGCGGAAGTGGATCGCCCTATCGCCGGTTTTCTGGAGGATTTGAAAGCCCGCGGCTTACTCGAAGACACCCTTGTCCTCTGGGGCGGAGAATTCGGTAGGACTCCAACCGCTCAGGGAAAAGACGGAAGAGATCACAATCCCCACGGTTTCACCATGTGGATGGCCGGAGCAGGAGTCAAAGGTGGTACCGCCTACGGTTCCACCGATGATTACGGTTACTACGCCGCCGAGAATAAAATGCACGTTCACGATCTGCACGCCACCATCCTTCACGCCCTCGGTCTCGATCACGAACGCCTTACCTACCGCTACGCCGGTAGAGATTTCCGTCTCACCGATGTAGATGGAGTCGTCGCAAAAGAAATTTTCTCCTAGGGACTAAGTCCACCAAAGCCCTGTAGCAAAGGATTCGTCTCAAGTCCCCCACCGGCCCATACAGCGAACGAACCCTACTAATCCAAAGTAGAACTGGCGTCCCCGCCCGTACTGATCAACCCGCGCCGCCCAGCCCGCCAGCCTCAACCCTCGCTCCCTAGTCTCCTAGATCGATTGGGCAAATAGCACATGGTAAAAACAAATTGCAGAACAAAAAGTAGTCTTGGCAACAGTTAAGAACGCATTTCCTATACTTCAAGCAGCTGTCGATATCGCGTATCGATGCTGGTACAAACCATGGACTTGGTAATGAACTCAGAATTGGTAGTATTTCAATTACAGGAAGCCACAGCTCAGTTGACGGAATTAAAAAAATCGATCAATTGCGGTGAGCTCGGTGTCGGGGACGTCAATAAGGGAGACTGATCGTGTCTTTTCTTTGGGTTGTCATGGCCCTCGAATGTTGCCTAAAGTGTAACCATGAGAAAAGAAATCGCTTTGGTTCTGGGAGGATTAGTGGTGAGCAGTCTCCTTCCTGCTCAGGGGCTTAAATCCGGTGCGGGTGTGGCTGATATCTCGCCGACAGTGTTCCCGTTTCAGCTTCGGTCAGGGAAATCCGAACTAATTAATGATCCGCTGCATGTCAGGTCGATTGCTTTGGAGAATGGAGAGGGGCGGGTGCTGATCACGCTGGTTGATGCCATTGGGGTGGGGCGTGAAATGACGGATGAGGCTAAACAGAAGGTGGCTGAAAAAACTGGCTGGAAACCGGAGGAGATGCTGATTGCCGGAACCCATACTCACACCGCTCCTAAAGGAGGGGACACCTCGCCGGGGCGGATCGCTTATGAAAAAACTCGCCGGGAAGGACTGGTGGAGGCGATGCTGAAAGCGGTTGAATCACTGGAGCCGGCTAAGGTTGGCTTTGCGAGTGATGAAGAGGCGAGCGAGGTTCGTAATCGTCGCTGGTATTTCGAAGAGGGTTCTAAAGCCACTCTCAACCCGCTCGGAGGATATGATAAGGTCAGAACCAACGGTGGAGGTCTCGGAATTGTGAAACCCGCCGGACCTATCGATCCGGAAGTCTGTATTGTGGACATTCGCAACCGCAAAGGTCGACCGCTTGGGTTAATTGCCAACTACGCGTTGCACTATGTCGGGGGGCTTCCCAAGATGAAAGATGAAAAAGGTAGGGAAATCGGAGTGGCATCTGCGGACTACTTCGGGGAGTTCTCCCGCATTATGCCCTACCGGGTAGGGGGATCAAAACCGCCGGAGAATTTTGTCGCGATGATGACCAATGGCGCGAGTGGTGATATCAACAATTTGACGTTTAACATCAAGCGGGCTCCGCGGGCGCCTTTCGAACAGATTCAAATTGTGGCATCAAAAACGGCCGACGCTGCCTGGAGAGCGGTGAAAAAGATCGAGAAGTATGAAGAGTCTCCGACCATCGCGACGCGCCAGAGAGAGGTTCAGCTTCGGTACCGCACCCCCACGGAAGCTGAGGTGGAAAAGGCGCTGAAATTGCTTGAGCTAACCAGTAAAGAACGAAACGCGATCCACAGTCGAACCACTTCGGTGGCGACTAATACGGTGGCCTATGCGAGTCCGGAGAAAGAGAGGACTGAAGGTGTTTTGATTCAGGCGATCCGAATCGGGGATCAGGCGATTGTTTCGATGCCTTTTGAAGTGCTGGTCGAAATCGGTCTTGAGATTAAGGAGAAAAGTCCGTTCCCCCACACCTTCTTGATCGAATTGGCAAATGGGGGGTATGGTTATCTTCCACCGCCAAATCAACATAAGTTGGGCGGCTATGAGACCTGGTTGGGCACTTCCCGTTTCGAGGAAAACTCCTCGGATCTGTTGATTCGGGAATTGCTTGAGATGTTGGATGAGTTGAAAAAGGAATAAAAAGGAAGCCGGGAATCCGCGTAGACACGGATTCCCTGATTTCGCGTTTACTCAGGTAATACTTCGAGAGTCAAGGTATAGGATGTTCCCCGATCAACCGGGGTGCCTTTGAATTCGGTTGCTTCCAGGTCGGCGGACATGGTGAGCCAGAACCGTCCGGCTTTCGGCCAGATGATCTCGACAATGCCCTCGTCGTTACTGGTTGCTTTGATTTCGTCGACGCTATTGCGAAAGCGGTCATCGCCTTTAATTATCGTTACTTCCTGCCCCACTACCGGTTTCCCGTTCAGTAGAACTTTGAAGGTTGTCGTTTCCCCGGAAAATAAATCATTGGGATGGGTAATGAATTCAAGTTCGATCCCTTCGCCATTGGGTTTCAACTCAGTGGGTTCTCCGCAGGTCACGATGCTTTCGACTCGACCGCTAAATTCACGGAGCTTGAGGTCTTCCATTTTAGAGAAGTCCATCTTTTCCAGTTCTTCAGCAGATGTTCTCATTCTCTTGGATTCTCCATTTTCCTTCCAGGAGGCGAACATTGTTTTTCGCTGGCTGAAAATTCGATAGGTTCCCTGCTCCTCGAGGAGAAGCTCAAATGAACTTCTGATTTCACCTTCGGCCGGGCTCTTCAATTCCAGAGGCTTTCCGGTTGGGCTGAGGGCGCTGATTCCGCTCAAACGCATCGCATGGTGGTTCGGGAAAAAGAGGTCGTTCGAGATGGCTGCCTCTACCGATACCCACTGATTCTCACCGGAGAGAACGGTTGTTGACGGGAGTATCCACTGTCGATGGGCCTGACCGGTTCCGACAGTGAATAAGGTGATCGCTACGGTAGTAAAAAATAGAATTGGATTTCGTTTTTTCATGGCTTGTTGTTTATCAGGATTTAATGGTTAAAGAAATTTTTCCGAGTTCGGTTTCGCCTTCAGCAGATGCTTCGACATTTGGCTTGTCGCTCCATTCAAAGGGAAGGCGTAACATCTCACGACCACCGACTTCGCGGGACGCCTCAACTACAAAGATGTAGGGGCCCGGAGCGAGATTTTTGAGTTTATCGGAATCGAGACTGACGGTGATCTGGTGTTCTCCGACCGGGCGGGTGGGACCGCTTACGGTATCGAGGGGGAGAGTGAGGCTTCGCCCGCCTTTTCTCCACCATTGCCGCAAATCTTTGAGCCAGGTCTCGCCTTCTTTATCCTTCATTTCGGTGTCGTACCAAACCGCAATGTGAGTCGCGATTTTCCGATCCGGAGTTTCAATCCAAACCGCCAAATAAGGGCGGTGGTATTCGGCAACATCGAGTTGGGGAATCTCAATTGTGGCCTGCAATTCCCCGGAGCTTGCCGTTCGGGAAGAGGCGGTTGCTATCAGGAGTGTACAAAGCGATATCGGTAGTAGGTAGCTTTTCATAAATCGGTGTATTCCGGAGTTAGTGGACAAAGAAGAAAATGATGATGAAGGGAATCAGCAACCCGGCGGCTACGATCGGCCAGGTTGAGGGGCGGCGTTTTGAATGGACCCAGAGGAGAGCCAGTCCAGTCAGGCAAAAAATGATGCTGGCCCCGGAAAAGATGTCCATAAACCAAACCCATTCTCTACCTGTATTGCGACCTTTGTGGAGATCGTTTGCATAGGCAATCAGACCTCTCGTGGTTTTTTCATAGATCACTTCACCTGTTTCCCTATCGATACTCATCCAGGCATCTCCCCCGGGAGTGGGGAGATCGATGTAGATGTCGATGTCCGACCATTCGTAGGCACGCCCGCCGGTGGTGACATCAAATTGATTTGAAATCCATTGGCGGATCGGACCGGGAAGGGCTTTTTTGAATTCCGAGTCTTCGTCATCATCGACTTTGATTTCCGCCAGAAGATTCGGAGAGAGTTCCGCCGTCTTTTCGATCTTCGCCGGCTTCGCCGTGATTTTCCCGGCGTGGTTCAAGGTTATGCCTGTGATGGCAAACAGTAGCATCGTCATCAGGCAAATCGCGCTGCTGACCCAGTGCCACAAATAGAACTGTTTCGTCCAAAATGACTTTTTCTTAAATTTGCTTACCATTGCCCGCGAATCGGCTCACAGGTAAGCTAATGGGACTCAGTATCAACTAAAATTTTTGAGATATCTGAATTTTTATGAACCTGTTAGAGGGCGGGGATGGGGGTGATCATCAGTTCTCCCATTCAATGATGAAAGGGAGAATACAGTTGGAGGGACGCTCGAGGATCCGCGCTCCATGTTTTGACGAAACAGCGGATTTGTGATTGTCGGAACTTGAATTTCCGATCCAGAAGGCCTCGTGGTGATTGAAAGAGGACGCCAGTTTTGTAAGGAACGCCAGTTTTTCGGCATCAGCCGCTATCGCAAGAGAGGCGCCGACTTTCCGGGCTAGTTTCTCTGCACGTTCATAGTCGAGTCCGCAAAAGACTGCCTGATAAGTTTTGCCCTGAAAAGGGCGTCTTTTGGAGAGGAACAGTTCATCGGGGTCGTTTCGTTTGGAAATGGAATCCCTCAACTCCTTGATGCTGGCGGATGCCGGAGTCAAACGCTGTGTTGTTGCGATCCGTTGCAGCAACCTATCGCTGGCAGCTCCGGCAGCTCCCCAGTCTCCCGATATCATGCTGGCGGCGATGGAGGGAGTCAGGGCATGTATTGAGGTGTCTGAAGGAATGTGTAGTTCTTTGTCGGGTGGAACGGCTTCGATTGTCGAAAGATAGCAGGAGGTTTGGCTATCTGTTTCGATTTGAACGGTTCTCAGCGATTCGATCTGAGAAAACTGCGGAATATTACTTCCTCCTTTTTGCTGGATGAGTTCCAGAGACGGTAAATTTTTATTCACAGGTCCTTTCCATATCCCGCCGTTGAGGTATAGAGCGTTTAATTGGTTCAAAGGGTGGGGCAGTTCTGAGGCATCGATATCGGTGGGGGAGTCAATCGACAGAACTTTGAGAGGCCACGAAGTAATGACATTCCAACTGTTCCTGAGTTCAGCGCCTTTGGAGATAAAGGTTTGAATCGGTAGGGAATTTAATTCTCCAAGGTCGATGGTACCATCACCTGTTATATTCAGGTATAGAAGAGGCATTTTCGCTAATCCCCGATAATCTCCGTTACTGCTTCGTCCCGAGAAGATTTGCAGTGTATTCTCAGGTAGGTTTTCAAGACCAGTCAGGGTCGATCCGATTCCGGTAGAGAGGACGCGAAGAGTATTACAATCTTTGAGAGGGGATATATCCAGTTTCTGGGTGTTGTTGTCGATTCGGAGGGCTACCAGTGGGAGGTTTTTGACAAACTCAAGTTGAGTTAATTGACCTCCCCTGATGGTGAGTGACTTCAGTGAGGTGCATTGCTCAATTTTGCCGAACAATCTCGCATTACTTATCCCATTGGCATCGATCGAGAGAGATTCGATTGCCAATTCTGAGAGAATCGACAAGTCGGGGAGTTTGGCTCCCACAGAAATTTCGAGATGGAGGATCTGCCCCGGATATCGGAAGTCGATACCGGATGCCCATTTCGAATAATCAGGAAATCGCTCCGGAAAGGTGTCGTCGTGACACAGTGAACTCAATTCCGGTGCCAACGTAAGCGACCAGGTGACGTCGTCCTCTATCCAGGCATTTTTCAGTTTCTCTTCAAATTGAGCGATTCGAAGCGTTTGTTCCGTTGTTAGTAGACCGGCGTATCGGCTCAACCCAACTTCGGAATAGGCCCGACTGAGGCGGTTCAAGGTTTGCTCGGATAAACCATTTTCCGGATTCAGTTGATCCGGGTGATTGGCGATGTAGTTTAGGGAGGGGTGATCGGGAAAACTATCGGGCCGGACCTGGCCGGTTTTTCGGTGAGCGACATTGTAGATTTCAAGCGCTTTCACGAGGGCCCGTGCGTCCATGAGGTCGGGATCGTACTCCGCGGCGAGTCGAGCTACGGCAAGTGCGTCGATAAATTTTTCCTGGTTTGCCAGCAGTCGCGCCATTTCTACATAGCTGGGGGCGACTTCCAGTCGGGTTTCGCGACGTTTGGATTTCGTCCGGTCCGCCTTGGTGATGTATTCTTCAGCCTCTGATCTTGCTGCCTGAGCTTTCAGGGTCTCGACCCGGTTCAGATTTGCGGTGAATCCGATGGTTGTCCCGGTAAGGAGCAATCCGAATGCGAGGGCCGCTGCGAAAGCTTTATTCCGGTTTATGGCCAGTTTAATGATTTTTATAAAGCCGGCATTTTCAGCGACCGTAGTATGACCAGTCAGGTAGGCATCGATGTCCCGTCTCAGATCAGCAGCGGTCTGATAGCGATCGTCCGGGTTTTCCTGCATCGCCTTGAGGGCGACGGCGAGCACTGACTCCGGGAGTTCGCCACTCTCGATATGTGGCCAGAGATTGTGTCGGTTGCGTCGTTCCTTCCGGATGTCGGAAATCCTTTTGATGTTTCTTTCCGCAGCATGTTTGACGGTTTCTGCTGCCGTTGGACCATCGTAGGGCGGGCTCAGTGTCAGGATTTCAAAGAGAAGGGCACCCAGAGAAAAGACATCGCTCCGTGCATCGATTTTGTCGATCTCGCCCCGGGCCTGTTCCGGAGACATGTAGTTGGGAGAGCCGAAGACGGCTCCGTGTAGTGTGGCCCCGTAATCGCCGTCAACGGTCTCGTAAAGAAATCGAGTGGCTATCTTGGCGTCCTCTTTCTCATTCGGCTTTTGATTAAGGTCCTTGGCGATGCCCCAGTCGATTACGAGATTTTCACCAAAGGGTGCCAGCATAATATTGTCAGGCTTGATGTCCCGGTGGACGATACCGTTTTCGTTGGCGTAGGCGATGGTGTCGCAAACCCTTGAGAATATCAGCAAAAGTCTTCGGAACGGTCTCCTGGTAATTGTCGCGGGGTCTTCCTGGCGGAGTTGATTCAGGACTTTCTCCAGAGGCTCTCCCCGGATATGCTTCATGGTGTAATAGATCCGGCCTTCTGAATCGTGTCCCAATTCGTGAATGGGGACCACTCCCGGGTGGGACAGCCGGGCCGTGATCTGCGCTTCCCGAATCAGTTGTTTGACGAGGACGGGGTCTTCATTCGGATCGAGTAGCTTTTTGAAGACAACGGGACGATTCAATTTCCGGTCGGTAGCCGAAATGATTTTGCCCATTCCGCCCCGGGCGATTTGGTTGTGGAAGATGTACTTATCTTCGACGTTGGTGCCGCTGGTTTTCGCCGGTTTGCCAGGCAATATCACAGCGACGGTATCGTCGTCGAGTGTGGCTTTGGGAACTTCGAAACGGAAGTTGCATTTGGGGCAATCCATCTGACTTCCTGCAAAGGAGCGATCGCCTTTCAGCTTCTGCTTACAGTGGGGGCATCGAAACTTCATTGAACCGGATCCTGGGGTGAAGGTGAAGTTGGGGGGGCACCGGATAATCCCACTCAACGATGAAACTCCACTGGGCCCCGGGAGGGCTGAGGTCAACTACGGGTGCAGCCTGGGATAGATAGATAGCAGGCTCATATTGAGGCTGTATATTTTCACTGAGCGGAGATATATATTTGGTAGTTTCTGCATCGGCAATTCCGACCCAGATCCGGTTGGATCCTCCTGACCAGACTGAGGTAGAGTCCTGGGGGATTCCCAGGTTGTTTCCCGCAAATAACCATTCCTCCTCCGAATCTATCCTCACCAGGTAGCCACCCAGGGTGTTTGCGAATTCCGCCGCCTCGGCACGGGTCATAGGGGTTTTGATCCACTGGTAGCTGTGGTTTTCAAAATTCACCCGGGGGTGCCAGGTTTCCGAGGGAATCCCTTTTTCTGCATCATCGATGTGTTTCTTTAGAATCGGTAACCATTCGTCAGCGATCTCGTTTAAAGCGAGGTGTTTGGAATAGCGCCTCCCGATTCTTTTCCATTCCAGATTGGCTCCCAGCCAGTCTTGCTGCGCTAAACATTTGGCCAGGAGCGGAGATTCAAGGTGAATATGGAATTCCGAAAGCTCGGAGTTTCCTTCGTCGGGAAGATTCAGTTCACTCAATTGACTGGACCGGAGCAGCGGGTAAAGCACAGGCCTGATCTGAGTGGCTTTGTCAGTGGTTGAGCTCAGTTCCAGTTTTGAAACGGGCGTATGATCAAGTTCGGTCAGGCTGTGGTAGCTCCCTTTGAGATGTAGACATTTGATGGTGCTGTTTCTCCATGTCCTCAGATTGTGCAACACATCCGTTTCGATTGCTGTGAGGGTCTTTGATTGGCTGAGGCGGTTGATCTCGTCCCTGACGTTTCCTTCGAAGCGGAGTTCGCTGATAGGTAAATTGATCAGTAGGGCAATTTCATTCAGAGTGTAGCCGGTGGCCCGGGCACCCGGTCGGAACACTTCCAATGGCATACCGCGAAGCGCATCCAGATTGGTGGGATTCTCGATGGTCAGTTCCCGGAGAGGCATGCCCCGGAGAGGAAGGAGACTCGAATTTCGGATCAATTTTCGGGTGCTCAATTTTGACAGCCCGAGTCTGCGGATTGGCCCCAGCGAGATGACATTTGAATCTATCGTTAGCGAATCGAGTCGGCTCAGCGAGCCCAGTGGCGTGAGGTCAAAAGCAAATTCCGGTGACTCCGCGATGCGGGAGACGGTAAGAGAGTTGAGTTTGGAAAGCTCCGCCAGAGGGGAAAGATCATACGCAAGATGGCCCGGGCCCAATTCCAAAATGCGCAGAACCGGTAGGTCGGTAAGTCGACCTAAATCCGCTACCGGAATGTCGTTGAGGATCAAATGGTGAATCGGCCAGCCTCTCAGGTATTCCAATTCATTTGATTTAATTCCTTTTTTCAGAACCAGTCGATAGTAGCCCGAGCGGTCGAGATTAGTATTTGATAGTTCCCAGAGTTGGTTGTCCCAATGTTTTTCGAGGAGAGAGTGTAGTTTTTCGAACTGCTTCTTTGGATCGTGATCCAGCTGTCGAAGCGCTAAAGCATGGAGCCCTGACTTTTCGAGTAGATCCGGCCACGAGATAGGCTGATCGCTCTCTAAATTATTTTTCAGGTTATTTAGAAAAGGACCCGATTCGGCTTTTTCCCAATGGTAATTGGCGAGCTGCGGGAAGCCTCTGATCACTTTCACCAGACCCAGGACGAGATGGGATTTCGCGATGGAGTCGTCGCCTCCTCCAAAATCCAGCGCTGCATTTGCGAGATTTTCTGCCCGACTGATATCACCGATGTTGAGGCGATCCCAGGCAAGTTGGGCAAATCGGGGGGCCGCTTCGTTGCGATCTGCGTTCGATGCGGACCGCTCTTCCAGGAAAGCTTTCTTTTTCTCCACCGCCAGATCCCTCATATATTCCGCCTCGACCCGGTTCCGATAATTTTCGACCAGACCGGAAGTGAGAACGCTTAAGATTGTCACGATAGCGATGGTCCAGACGATGATCATGCCGGGATTCCTTCTCACAAAGGTTTGCAACATCTGGAAAGCACCGGCTTCCTGTGCTCGCGGAGTTCGGCCCTGGAGAAACGCTTCGATATCGCGTCGCAGATCCTGAGCGGTCTCATAACGATCCTCCCGGTTTTTCGAAAGCGCCATCATGGTAATAGCGGCGAGTGCGTCCGGGACTTTGCCTCCGGGAAGGTGAGGTTTGATACCTTCCACTTTGTTGACGGGATAGATTTCCCCTCGCTTGGCCACTTCCAGAATTTTCGCAGGGTCTTTTCCTTGATAGGGCGGGCGTAAGGTAAGAATTTGATAAAGGATTGCACCCAATGAAAAGATATCGGAGCCGCCATCGGTATAGGAATCCGTTCCTGACGCGGCTTCAGGAGACATATACCCGAGCGTTCCATAGACATTTTCCGACATTGCGAAAAGGCTCGTGCTTCCGTTCGACAAACGCGTCTGGGAAATTCGGAGATGCTCCTCCAGAGCGGGGTTGGCGGTATCTTTGCCGACTTCTTTGGCAATTCCCCAATCAACGAGAAAAACCTCACCAAAATGTCCCAGCATCACATTATCAGGTTTTAGATCCCGATGGAGAATGCCTTGTTCATGAGCAAAGGCGAGGGTTTCACAGAGTTGGCTGAAAGCGCCCATTAACCGAACCAGATTCCATCTTAGCAGAGTCGCTTTGTTTCGGTTTTTCAGCCCGTCGAGAATCGACTGGAGTGATTCACCACGAACTTTTGCCATGGTGTAGTAGCAGGCCCCGTCTTCCGATGAGACATCGAATTCATGAATCGGGACAATTCCGGGATGCTCGAGGCGCGCCAGAATTCTGCCTTCATTCAGGAAATACTCTTCGATAGCTTTGATGCCCACCAACTCGGTGTGCAGTTGCTTGAATGCGATACGGCGATTCAACGCCGTATCGTGCATTTCCCAGACGGTTCCCATACCGCCTTTTCCCAGTTCCCCTACCGTTAAATACCGGTATTCCTCTTCCCCACTGGAATTCATAAGTGGCTGCTTTTCAGCAGCCCTGTTGTTTAACCGTTAGGAATCCTCGTCTTCCAGCTCAAACTCCGGAAGCTCCGGTGGGTCAGGCTGTGAATTGAGGAATTTCTCTACCCAGGCGATATTATAATCACCGTTTCGGAAGGCGGCATGCTTCAGGATGGACGCCTGGAAAGGAATCGTGGTTTTGATTCCTTTAATCACAAATTCATTCAGGGAGCGGCTCATCCGGGCGATCGCGATTTCGCGATTAGCGCCTGTTACGATCAGCTTCGCAATCATGGAGTCGTAGTTCGGTGGGACGGTGTATCCACTGTAAACGTGGGTGTCCACACGAACGCCCCGACCTCCCGGTGCGTAGAAAAGCTTAATTTTACCCGGACTCGGTGCAAAGTTCCGGTAAGGGTCCTCCGCATTAATTCGACACTCAATCGAATGACCTCTCGGTTCACTGGACATGATGTGGTTCGACAAGGGCTGGCCGGCTGCAATCCGGATTTGCTCCTTGATCAGATCACAACCGCGAACTTCTTCAGTAATCGGATGCTCCACTTGAATCCGGGTATTCATTTCCATGAAGTAGAAATTACCCTTATCGTCGACGAGATATTCGATGGTTCCGCAGTTCTCGTAGCCGATCTGTTTGATCAGATTTTTGGAAGCTTCCGCCATTTCCTGCCTGAGTTTATCAGAAAGAAAGGGTGAGGGAGTTTCCTCGATAATCTTCTGGTTCCGGCGCTGCATTGAGCAGTCCCGTTCCCCGAGTTCGATATAGTTACCGTGAATGTCCGCTGCTACTTGAAATTCCACGTGGTGGGGATTCTCGACCAACTTTTCGAAATAAACTTCGTCTGAGCCAAAACAGGCTTTGGCCTCATTTTTGGCGGCGTTGTAAGCGGCCAGCAGGCTGCCTTGATTGAGAGCGGGGCGCATGCCGCGGCCTCCACCACCGGCACTGGCTTTCACCATAATGGGGTAACCGATTTCTTCGGCGATGCGGATCGCATCTTCCTCGGTCTCGACTAAGCCATCACTTCCCGGAGTAACGGGAACGCCACAGGCAACTGCAGTGGCCCGCGCTTCGTTCTTATCTCCCATTCGGGAAATCACAGCGGCTGACGGACCGATAAATTTGACTTTGGCTTGCTCACAAATGTCAGCAAAGCGTGGGTTTTCAGAGAGGAATCCGTATCCCGGATGGATCGCATCGACATTGGCAATTTCTGCCGCCGCCATGATTGAATCCATTTTGAGATATGAGTCTGCACTGGAAGCCGGGCCGATACAAATAGCATCGTCAGCCAGCTGAACGTGCATGGAATCGACATCTGCTTCTGAGTACACAGCGGTGGTTCGCACACCTAACTCTTTAGCGGCGCGAATCACCCGCAGGGCGATTTCGCCGCGGTTTGCGACAAGGATATTTTTGAACATTCTGGGCACTGGCTAACCTTTCTTTTCGAAGACGATATCAGGATGTCTTAACCCGGAAGAGAGCTTCCCCGTATTGAACCGGGGTTCCGTTTTCCACAAGTAGCTCTACAATTTCACCTTTGATTTCAGCGGTGATATCATTGAAAACCTTCATCGCTTCAATGATGCAGACAACGGTGTCTGGAGAAACTTTGTCTCCTACTTTTACAAAATCCGGAGATTCAGGATTACGTGCCGTGTAGAAGGTTCCCACCATAGGAGAAGTGATTTCCTCAGTGCCGGGAGGCAATCCACCTGGAGCCACAGCCGGTGCGGCGGGAGCTGCTGCTGCCGGTGCATGGCTGGCCATCATCTGAGGAGGCGCAGAGGAGGCTATCATCCGCTGTACCGCTTCGATATCGATGTCGCCACCCTTTTTGAGTTCCAGCTTCGTTTCATCCTGTTCTAACTTGAACTGCGACAACCCATGGCTGTCCATGAGTTTCATGATTTTCTCGATGTCTTTGAGATCCATAAGAGTTGTTAAACCTCCGGTGGGTTCCTTGGGTAAAATTCAATGGTTATTAAAAACCTTTAGTCATTCTCGACGATTCCTTCACAGTATCCAACTGAAAAATGCAACCATCTCGAATCACAACCTGTCGTCAAGTTTATCCGATCTGGCAACCGAACAATCAACAATAGGTTTTTTATTTATTTTTTACTATAATGTTAAATATGGAAAATATCAGTAAGCGTTTTGATGTTTGCGGAATTGGAATGTCGACGATCGATTCGCTTCAGTTGATCGATGATTTCCCGAGCTCATCCGGGGTCACAGAGGTCATCGAGAGTCGATTGATGGGAGGCGGCCCGGTGCCGACGGCACTCTGCACAGCCGCGAAACTCGGTGCGAAAGCCGTTATCGTTGATCGGGTCGGCGATGACTGGAGCGGGCGACTCACTCGTGACGAGTATGATAGCTACGGAGTGAATACGGAAAGCCTCCGGTTGGAGGCGGATAAAACAACGACGTTTGCCTGTGTTTTGGTTCGGAAAATCGATGGTGAACGGCATGTGGTGTTCTCTCCCGGCGATTTCAGCCCGCTGGAGAGTCACGAACTGCCGATAGAGGTCTTGCGGTCATCGAAAATTCTTCATCTCAACGGTCGTCATTGGCCTGCTTGTCTGGAGGCTGCTGCACTGGTTCGGGAGGCGGGTGGATTGGTTTCATTCGATGGGGGTGCCAACCGGTACGACCCGAAATTTGATGAGCTGCTGGCAATGACTGATATCGCCATCGTTGCCCGGGACTTTGCTCACCGCTTCAGTGGGTCAGAAGATCAGGGTGATCAACTTGCCGCTTTGGTCGGTTGTGGCGTGGCGGTCGCGGCGATCACGGATGGCGAAAATGGAAGCTGGTTTGCGACCTCTGAGGGGGAGGTTTTTCATCAAGCCGCTTTTAAGGTGTCTCCGGTCGCTGATACGACGGGGTGTGGCGATGCCTTTCACGGAGGGTTTCTGTTCGCCTATGGAAAAGGATGGAGTCTTCGCGAATCGGCCACTTTTGCCAGTGCGGTTGCCGCGATAAATGCCAAGGCTCTGGGCGGTCGGGGGAATCTTCCCGCTTTAGGTGAGGTTGCGGAGTTGATTCAGGCTCGCTAAAGTTGCGCGAGAGGATACTTTCCGCTTTTTTAGAAAACAGCTAATTCAATTTTCCAAATGTCATCACGATCGATACCCATTCGCCCGCGTCGGAATCGGAAAAATCCTGCCGTGAGAGGCTTGATTCGGGAGACTCATCTGTCTCCAGCCGACTTGATTTACCCGCTATTTATACAGGAGGGGGAGGACGATACACCGATCGAATCGATGCCCGGCTGTTCGCGTTGGAGTCTGAAAGGGCTCGTTGCCGAGGTTGGGGAAGCGAAAAAGGCAGGAGTTCGCTCAGTTGTACTTTTTCCGGCGATCGATGACTCGTTAAAAACGCCTTTGGCCGAGGAAGCTTACAATCCGAACGGGTTGGTGCCCCGTGCAATTCAAGCGATCAAAGCGGCACATCCCGAGGTGATTGTGATTACTGATGTCGCTCTGGATCCTTACAATTCTGAAGGGCACGATGGCGTCGTGGTTCCTGATGCGAGCGGCGAGCTGCAAATCGTGAACGACCACACAATTGATATTCTCTGTCAGCAGGCGGTGAGTCATGCGGTGGCGGGGGCTGATATTGTTGCTCCGAGTGATATGATGGACGGCAGGGTTGCTGCGATTCGCGATGCTTTGGATCGCGAAGGTTTTGATGGGGTTTCGATCCTCAGTTACACTGCGAAATATGCCTCAGCGTATTACGGTCCGTTCAGGGGAGCTCTGGATTCCGCTCCGAAAGCCGGCGATAAAAAGACGTATCAAATGGACCCGGCTAACGCTCGCGAAGCCCTTCGTGAGGCCTCTCTCGATGTCGCGGAGGGCGCAGATATGCTCATGGTGAAGCCCGCCGGCCCTTACCTCGATATCATTCGTTCGATTCGTGATGCCACGGATTTACCAATCGCGGCTTATCAGGTGAGCGGTGAATATCTGATGATCAAATCCGCCGCAAAAGACGGCTGGATTGACGAGGAAAAAGTCGCAATGGAATCGCTCATCGGGATCAAAAGAGCCGGAGCAGACATGATTTTGACCTATTTTGCCAAGGACGTAGCGGCCCGATTGATTAGTTAAAGGAATCTTTGAGTCCTTTTCTCATCGCATCGACCGGAGGCTCTTCATTGAACCAGAATTCATAGGCAAATGCCCCCTGCCAAAGCAGCATGCTCAATCCGTTAGCGGAGCGGGCACCTGCTTTCACGGCGTCTCTCATCAAACGGGTTTGAGGAGGGGCGTATACCATATCGAAAATCAGATGGTGGGGCTGCAGGAGGTGAGGCGGGATTAAAATTGGATCACTCGCCTTCATTCCCAGCGAAGTGGCGTTGATAATCAAATCAACATGTTCAAGTTCTCTTTCGAGGTAGGGCGTCTCGTGAGGAATGACCGCCAGTCGATCTACCGGGCCCTGAAGCCTTTCGCTTTTCGAATAAATGGGCTCGAGTTCTTTTTTGAGCGCATTGGCCTTTTCAAAAGTCCGGTTCACGAGGACGAGTCGCTCGCTGCGGTCCATTGCGGCCTGAACGCATGCTGCGCGCCCTGCTCCGCCCCCGGCTCCGAGGACCATGACGCGCAGGTCGCTCAAGTCGACGGAAAATTCTTCCCGAATCGCCTGTTCCAGTCCCGGGGCATCGGTATTATGGCCGATTAATTTGCCATCGTCGACCAGCACAGTGTTTACCGAATGAGTCAATTTGGCGACTTCAGTCAGCTCATCCATCGCTGCATAAACCTCGCCCTTGTGCGGGATCGTAACGTTGGTTCCGATGAAGTCCTTCTCCTTCAGTAAATTCAGAGCGTTTCTGAGGTCACCGGGCTCGATATGGAGCCGGACGTACTGGCAGTTTCTGCCGCCCTCGACGAGGGCGGGATTGTGCATTTGAGGAGATCGTGAGTGAATCACGGGGGCTCCAAAAACAGCAAGACGTGCCGGAGGCTCGAGATCGCTGGTGGCGTTCTCCCAGTCCTTCAGGTCGTCGATTTGGTAGGCGTCTTTTGGCTCGGTAGGCATTCGCTGTAACTATGCCACATAATCGCGCATCGTAGCTACGATAATTGCGACGCTGCAGGCTCCGGCGTCTGCTTTCCCGATTGATTTTTCACCGAGAGTTTTGGCGCGTCCCATCGTGGCGATCATTTCCTTACTGGCTTCTTTTCCAGCTTCGGCTGCATCAGCGATCGCGGCCAGGGCGAGATTGAGAGGCTGATCGGTAACTTCCGCCGCTTTTTCCGCGGCCGGGACGAGGGCGTCAATCATGGTCTTGTCCCCGGGCTTGGCACCACCGCGCTCCATGACACCTTCGGCAGCCGCTTTGAAAAAGGTCGCCGCTTCTGCTGAAGTAAATGCTTCACATCCTTTGATGGCCTTGCCACCGGCTCTGAAAACGGTTCCGAAAATCGCCCCGGAGGCTCCTCCCATGGATGACATCATTGCCATGCCCATATTCATGAACACTTTGCCAATTTCGTCAGGTTCCTCACTGTTGAGCTTTTCTTTGACGGCGTTCATGCCCCGTTCCATGCCAATTCCATGGTCACCGTCACCCAATTGGCGGTCGGCTTCGGAAAGGATGGGTTCAGCCTCGATGATTTTGTCAGCAACGGCCAGTAGCATGTCGCGCACTTCGGTACTATTCAGAGATTCTTTTGCCATGAGAAAGGTGATTGATTTGTGTTCTAACAGGGTCCAACCCTTGACTTAACAGGGTACAGTAAACGAGTCAACAGGGTACACTCGCCATATTCAGGATTGTATTGCAATTCGATGGTGAGCCAAAAAGATTAAGATTTGTTGACTTTTTATGTTTCTAAACAAGAATTCGAAATGATCAGTTTGATAAGAAAAATCTATCAAGAATGGCAGGACCTTGGTGAATTCCTCAAGAGTCTCAAGTCCTAGTGACAACTGGCGGACGACAATGCTTCAGGTCGATTCGTTGTAATCTATATGAGGCAATCGCAGGTTGGTGTCTAACCTCAAAACATCTGCGGGAGAACCGGGGCGTGGTCTAAGATGATGTCATGGACAATCCTTTGGAGCGCGGCTAGAGTCCGCAACCGGGATGCATATCGAAAAAGACCAACTTTCGGCCTATCTATTAGGTAGTTTAAAATGCTCCGGCGTGGTCTGTCATAGGGCTGAGGTAATCAGTGCACTTTCGGTATATCGGCAGTTATTGGCGGATGGTTGTTACCACCTTCCATTTTTTCTCGTAGTCGATCTCTTGATGGTGCTGGAGAAAGGTTACGATGTTCAGTTTCGTTCCGATTTCGACTATGAGAATGCGGGGGAACGGAAATTGTTAATGCGATATGAGCGGGAGTGTCTCGGGAGAATTCTGCAATCCCCGGAGATAGGGGTTGCTATAGAAATTGCCGGTACTTCCCAAGTGTCGCGACAGGTGACGGAGCGCCTCCTGGCTCAAGTGGTCCGCTCAATCGAGTCGTTTTACCCCAAAGTTTATCTATTGAATCCGGGGCTCCTGCGCGACTATCAATTTCCTGATCAGTGGCAGGTAAATGACGATTTTTCGAACGAAATTGAGGGGCATCTGGAGGGTTTTATCGGGGCACTGGGTGCGGGAATTAACTGGAGCGCTCTACTGTATGATGAAGACACTTTTGAACTCTCTCATCTCGAGGTTTTAAATTCCGATCACCTTCGAGTAGGGTGTCGACAAATCCTGGAGGTGAGCCGATTGCTGGGCAAGTCTGATCCGGTTTCTCTTGATATCGCTTCACACGAAGATGGGGCCGATACGGTTTATCTGGATGAGACTCACTACCCGACAGGAGGGTTGGCTGGATTGACCAATCGGGGTTCATTCGAGAATCTGCTCACCTCTGAATTGGTCTACCTCGACGAAGGTACCAAAGATGTCAGCCTGTTTGAGTTGCGTTATGCGGAAGGCGAGTTGCTCTATTACATGCGGGATTCCGGGAATCTCCGTCGTAAGCGAAGGTCGGTTCATTTTATAATCGATGTCGGTAGCGTCTTTGAAAACAAAGCTTCCGGTTATGATTGGCAGTATTCGGTATTGCTTCAGGGGATTTGTCTACGGCTCCTCCATGACCTATTCCAGATCTTTGAAACCGACGCTTTGCGATTTCATTTTCACTACATCATTGCGGGGGATATTGAAACCGGCGAAAGGGAGTTTTTTGAAGGTGAGATCGGTGTGATGAAGACGGTCTTGAGCGATTATGTGAAGCACGATTGGGTCACCTTCCAGAGCCTGGGTGATATCGGCCTGGAGGAATTGGTCGATTTGAAGCGAAAAACTTACGCGGTGGTCTTTTCCGGTCCAGAGAGTCGGGAGTGTTGGGAAAGTCGCTTTGTGGCGGCTGCCAGTGAGGAGTTGAATCTGCATCGGATTCTGGTAGGGGTAGACTGTGATTCGCCCGAAGGCCAATGGCCTGTATTGCCGGCTGAAGGGTTATCGATCTACCAGTTGAATCAACTGAGAGGTCAAATCCTGGAGGGGCTTATTTCCTGACGATGCATATTAGTATAAAGAATGCGACCAGAGAGGTCTCAAAAAAGCCGGTCTTCAGTTCGGTGAACCTGGAAATTCATTCCGGACAAGTCCTTGCCGTGGTCGGGATGAAGGGATCGGGTAAGTCGTCGCTGTTGCGGGCGATTGCAGGGGCTGTTAGCCTCAGTTCCGGAGAAATCACTTACGACGGAGCTTTATATGAAGCGGATAGTGATTCGATAAGCCGTTCCTTCCTGTTATTGACGTCACCGCCACCATTTTTGAGCGAAGAAACCGTACTGAGAAATATCAGTTTATTTCTTACGCAATATCAGAAAATGGATGATGCGAAAATCGGTGACAAAATTTCGACTGCTCTGGATACTTTTGATTTGAAAGAACAATTCGAAAGTCGAGTGGAGGAATTGTCATCCGAACAGGCAATTCGTCTCGCGTTCTTGATCTATTCGGTCATTGAACCGGGGGTGGGGATCTTCGAGGATCTCAATCCTTCGGAAATCGCTGATCGAAAAAATCACGGAACCATCATCTACTCGGCCCGAGCGGTTAATTTAAATAGCGATGAACTTGCGGCGGATCAGATTTGCCTGCTAAACAGAGGGCAAGTGTATGCGACCGGCACCCCGGGGGAGATTCGGAGATTAGCAGAAACCGATCACCTTGTTGCCAGTTTGACCGGGCTTGGATGACCGGGGACCTCGTGGGGTTCGGGCTCAGTCGGTTGCGGGTTTTCTGTAGTCGATTCAAGCGTGTTCCGATAAATTAACGGGTACAGCCAGCCTGAAAAACAGACGATGATCACGGAAAAGGCGGCGAGAATGTGAGGGATGCTGTATCCCTGTTTCAGTAAATAAATTGAAACCGTGAAGGTGGTAAAGGTCTCGGCTAAAACAATTTTCGCGACCGCATTCTCACGACTCAGGCCGAGGCACAGGATTTGGTTAACATGTCGCCAGAGGTGCAGGGTAAAGTAGGACCCGAAAGCAATCAAAGCGCCTTGCTCAAGGCTGAATCCTTCCCCGATCCATATTTTAATTGCCCAAAGGCCGAAGAATGACATGCCGGTCAAGACGGTAGCTCCAAAGGCGAAGGCGGTTAAGCGCAGCCTTTTCGCGGTGTGGATGACCCAATCGAGTTCGCGGCGTTCGTAGGCATCGATAATAGCCGGCCATATCGGGACCGTCAGCATATAGATGATACCGGTCATCATGACATGTAGAGAAATGAGGATCGAATAGTTAGCCGCCTGTTCGGGGCCTAGAAATCGACCGACTAGATATCCGATGATATTATATTCCATAATCCCGCTGCTTCCGTAAACAATGGTGAAAATGAGAGCACCGCTCATCAGCATTTTCACCATTGATTGAGAGAAGGTTCGAAAGCGGGGCAGGAGGTAGGGGCGCTGCACCATCATGTGGACCATGTTTCCGAATTTGGCCAGAACGACACTGCCATTGATTGCCAGAACCAGAAATTCGGTAGTCGGAAATTTCCATATCCCGATGAGAAGTAACGCGGCTGCCAGAAAATTCCCGCCCGCCCCCCATAGATTGGTGTAGCGGGTTTCCATATATCCGTCGCGGGCCCGCTCGGCTACAAGACAGACTAACTCAACGGCTATGATTCCGATTCCTATCAGGCAGCTCCGCCGCATCGTTTCCGAGTAGGAAGCGTATTTGTCGCCGAATAGATCGGTGATAGGGATGGTGCAAACCGCGACAATCAAAATGAGGGCGATCAAAAAGGTGATCGCCGAGCTGATGATCATGCTGGTGGAGAAAAGCCGTGCTTCTTTCGCCTGGTCGTTTTCCAGACTGGCTTTTGACAACTTCTGCGTGAGGGCGGGGCCGATGCCGAGATGGAAAACGTCCATCATCTGAACGGCAACGAGTATTGTCGCGTAGACACCGAATTGCTCCATCCCGAGAACGTGGATGGCGATCGGAATCGAAATTATCCGAAGCGCAAGGGTGCCGAACTTGGACAGCAGTGACGTCAGAACCGCCGATTTAATCGTGCGGTTTCTCCGATCCCGGTTTTCGGAGCTCATTATCGCAGATGACAACCGTAGAAGCGACCTTCAGGACAGCTGCGTTCTGAAGCGTTAAGAAAATCTGGATGGCCCGGGATCGGAAAGAGGAAAGTCATACTCAAATATATTCATTTTGAGTATAAAAACAATAATTATCACACTTCCGGGCACCTCTCTGGAATCAGGTGATCATGTCTTTTTCCGCGACGGCAACGCACTCCCAGACCCGGCTTTGAATGGCGTCCAGTTTTTCCTGATCGACAATCTTTTCCTCGGTGCTGGTATCGACGAGAAAGAATCGGTCGATCGCGGCACCGGCCTGGGTGCTGATCCGGGCAGACAGAACTTCGGTATTCAGTTGACTGAGAACGTTGAATATATCGTAGAGTAATCCGATCCGGTCAGCAGCTTGAATTTCGAGAACGGTAGCGGATTTGTTTTTGCCATTGGTCACGAAAACGCGTTGAGGCATCGAAATTCTGGGACTCGGCTCATCCAGAATCGAAGGCTCGGCCTGTTTTTCGATAAGTTTTTTGAAATTGATATCGGGGCTTTTCTCTCCGATTGCGCAGGCGTCGGAAATCAATTTTTCGATTCGCTTGATGTCCCGCTCGCTGATAGGATGAAAATTCGTGGTGCAGACGCGGAAGATATCCAGAACGAGATCATCCTCTCTCATGAAGATATCTGCACTGAGGATGTTGAGATCCAAAGAGGAGAGGGCTCCGGCGATTGTTGAGAGCAGATTGTGGCGATTCCAGCAAACCGCTTCCATCAGGGTGTAACCTTCGTCAGGTCTTGCTTCCCAACCGATTTCAGGGCAGAGGCTTTCGAGTCCACCGTCTCTGACTTTGTTGAAAAAGCGGCGGAACAGTTTGACGTGACGCGAGATACTGGTTGCTCCCCGGTAGTTGAAGTATCTCTCAGGCAGGGTTTTGAAATGGGCTTCGACTTCCTCGGCGTAAGATTCGGAAAGTTTTCCCATGACCTTTTGGGTCATCTGCGACATGGGCCGGCGAAACTTTTCCTCGAAGGCTTTGCGGTCATTGAAGTAGGCGCTGGTGGCCCGGTAAAGCTGCTGCATCAGCGATGCTTTCCAGTCGTTCCAGGCTTCGTCATTGGTACCCCGCGAATCGACGTAGGTGAAGAGATAGAGAGCCTTCATATAAGACTTACTTTTCACGGTGGTGGCGAAGTCGGAAATTGTGGCGCGGTCGCTGATGTCCGAGGTGGTCGCCGTCCGCCAGAAGGAAAGGTGGTGATCAACGAGGAACATGATGAGTCGCAAGCGGTCACCGGTGTAATTTAACCGTTTGCAGACTTTTTCGGCAAGAATCGCACTGGCATCTTCGTGAATCCGGACATTTTCGGCACGGCCGGTATCATGCATGATCAAGGCGATGTAGAGTGCTACCGGATCGTGGAAATCCTGAAAAATCTCGCGGAAAACCTGTTCTTTGGGATCGTCCGATTGCAGGATGCGGTCGAGTTCATCGATGCAGCGCAGGGTGTGTTCATCAGCGGTGTATTGGTGGAAGAACTCGTGCTGAACGAGATCGGTTAACTGACCAAATTCCGGAAGGTAGCGACCGAGAAACTCGACCCGGTGCATTTGGCGCAAAATGTGGGCGACCTGGCCGCGGTTTTGTAAAATTTGCTCGAAGGTCTCCCGGTTTGAGCGGCTTCTCCGGAAACTGTCATCAATCTCGTACCAGTGGTCTTTGAACAGTTTCCGAATTTCGGGGCTGGTTTTCAATCCCCGCTGCTGAGTGTGAAGGAAGAACCTCATCATTTGATTCGGTTTGCCGGCAAACGGGTCTTCTTTTCCGGGGAAAATGAGATTGCCCCGGGATTCGAAGCCTTCAAACTCGTTCACTTCGTTCCGCTGAAAGCGGGCGGCGAGAGCTCCGACGATGGGGATCGGGTTCGAGGTGGAGTCTTCGACATCGAGATGGAAGGCCTGCATCAGCGATCTACCGTGTTGGTAGAGGGCTTTGGTGTGGCGGTAGTAGTCCCGCATGAAGTTCTCACTCCGTTTGATGATGGTGCCGCCTTTGTATTCAAAGTGGGTCGCGATGATGCCCTGATGCCGCAGCGTCATGATGTCACCTGCATTTCCCTTTTGGATAAAGTGGAGTTCATTGCGAACCCGCATCAGAAATTCATAGGCTTCTTCGATTTCAGAGTAAGCAAGCAGCGTGAGACGCTTACTTTTCACCAGATCGTAAAGATTCCGGGACTTTTCCAACATCCAGATCAGCCAGATCAGATTGTGATAATCGCGGAGTCCGCCGCAGCCCATCTTGACGTGGGGTTCCTGTCGGTGCGGAGTCCGCCCGTGTTTACGGTGCCGGGCCCGAATCACTTCGCTCCGTTCCTTCAGGTAGCTGACTTCTTTTCCTTTAATACACTCGTTGAAGAATGCGGTTTCGAATTCGTCGAATTTCTCGGCGTCTCCGGCGATAAGGCGGGCATCGAGGAAGGCTGTTTTTGTGGGGTGATCCTTGTTGGCGAATTTGGTGGCTTCCCGGATGGTGCGAACCCCGTGCCCTACCGTCAGTCCTCCATCGAAGAGGAGGGTTAAAAGATCGCGGATCGATTCCTCGAGCCGGTTCCGGGTTCTCGAATTCACCGATTCGTGAAGGATAAACTGCAGATCGACGTCACTTCCCGGATTTAAGAGGCCCCGGCCATAGCCGCCGCTCGCTACGAGGGTGTAGGGGAGAGGTCCGTCACTTTTCGCCGCGGTATTATAATGCTCGGTGATAATCACATCGATCAAAGCAGCGCGCCATGCGGCGATATCGAGGCCGGTGCTACCCTCATTGTGCGCATCTTTGATGCGATCACGTTCCCTTCTCAAAAAGGAATGATAAACCGAACGGTACTCTTGCGGGTTAGAGACCTGTTTGCGAGCCGGGAACAAATCCTCCTCAGCGTGGGCGAGGACGATTTCGTGAAAATCTGGAGTATTTGGGTTCATCCGTAAGCGGGCACTTTAATCGGGCAGCGGTTGATTGCGAAATTAATTTACAAGCACTGGGCCTCAAACGATAGAATCACGGTCATGAATAAAACTCATTTCCAATTTCAAATGGTACAGGGTACGGTCGAAGAGTGTACAGGGTACCGTCCGGAATGGTACAGGGTACAGTCATTGATTTTGGCGCTGTCTGTCCTTTGTGCACCTCTCTTGGCGCAGGAAAAAGAGGAGGTATTGCCCGCTATCAGCCGGATCGCGCTTGGTTCCTGTGCTCATCAGGATAAAAATCACATTATCTGGGAGCCCATCGTGGCATCCAAACCGGAGCTCTTCATTTTCCTGGGAGACAATATTTACGGCGATACCAACGATATGTCCGTGATGAGGGCGAAGTATCAGAAATTGGCCGCAAAACCCGGATATCAAAAATTAAAGGCGACCTGTCCCATACTTGCGGTCTGGGATGATCACGACTACGGGGTGAATGACGGAGGGAAGGAATATGCTGCTAAAGCGGAGTCAGAGGCGGTCTTTCACGAATTTTTCGAAACTCCCGCAGGCAGTGAAGTCCTGTCCTATCCCGGAACTTATCAGAGCCGGTTTTATGGAAAGCCGGGAGAAAGACTTCAGATTATCCTCCTTGATACCAGGTACTTCCGGGATTCGATGGTTTCCCTTCCGGAAAGAGGGCCGGACGGCCCTTATGGAAGAAATATGGATCCGAATGCCACCATTCTGGGGAAGGATCAGTGGGCCTGGCTGGAAAAACAGCTCAGCCTCCCGGCCGATTTTCGCATCATCGCCTCCAGCATCCAGTTTTTACCGCAGGAGCATCACTGGGAGTTGTGGGAAAATTTTCCGCTCGAACGGGCCCGATTGTTGAAATTGCTTAAGGCTAAGGTGAAAAATCCTGTTCTTTTCCTCAGCGGCGACCGTCACATGGGAGAGATCATGGAATTGAAGACCAGTGACCCGCTCAGTCCCGGTTATCCTGTTTACGAACTAACCTCCAGTGGGCTGACCAATGCCGGCGGTGGTCGGAAAGGGGAGCCGAACCGGCACCGGGTCAGTCCGATTAATTTTCAATCACGGAATTTCGGGACGGTCCATATCGACTGGGCCAATTCCAAAGCCATGATTGATCTTCGCGATGTCGAAGGGAAGGTCGTCGACAGTTACCCCATCAAATTTTAGCGAATTGGCCGGATAAACTTCGATCGCGGAGCGGGCGGCGAAGGTTGGGCCGGAGCGGAATAGATCGTTTCCCGTGGTGTTGCGGCTTCTGGAACCCGGGACGAAGATCTCGGCGAGTTCCGGGCGACTTCCTCGATAGGCGCGCGGTGAGCTTTTAAATTCGGGTGCACCGCCGTTGCATCCTGATAATGCATCCACAGAGAATTCTGGATCGTGATCAAACCGAGCAGAACCGTCGCGGCGCTGAGCCCGTAACCCAGTTGATTGCGCCGCGATCCGACTACCATCGTAGCTGCGGCAATGATGGCGATCCCGGTGTACATCCAGGTCGAGGTCGACCAGAGGATGGTATTTTCCGTAAAGATCTTTCCGCGTCCCGACGCATTGAGTCGGTAAATCTGCTCAATTCGCGGCATCGCCTCGCGGCGCGCCGCCATATATGGCATAAACGAAAGGGCTGCGAGCCCCGTCGTGACTAGACCGGCGATTTGCAGTTTGCTGATTTTCGTAGAAAAACCAACGCCGAAGAGGATCAGTCCAAAAGCGATGCCATAGGATAGAGCCGGCTCGATCAACAGGAAGCGATACTCGGGGTCGTGAGCGGCATCGAACAGTTTTTCCGCTTTGAGGAGGGTGAGATTCATGAGTCAGGAAATTTCCGGCGATTAAAACAGTTCTCCCTGAAGACTCTCAGAGGTCGTAGGTGGCTCGATTCCGAGTTTCTTATAAGCGAGAGGAAGGGCGGCACGTCCGCGAGGGGTTCGTTTCAGGAACCCTTTCAGAATCAGATAAGGTTCATAGACCTCATTGATAGTCGCTTCATCCTCGCCGACGGCCACCGCCAGCGAGTTAACTCCGACCGGTCCGCCGGAAAACTTGTGAATCACCGTTTCCAGGATTCGGATATCCATTTCGTCGAGTCCATCCTCGTCGATTTCAAGCATTGCCAGCGCGGCAATTGCGACGTCTTTGGTAATGATGTTATCGGCTTTCACCTGAGCAAAATCCCGCACCCAGCGAAGCAGGTTATTGGCGACCCGGGGAGTCCCCCGGCTCCGCATCGCGATCTCCAGCGCACCGTCGTCTTTTATCTCAATTTTTAAAATTTTAGCCGATCGCTTGATGATCACGACCAGCTCGTCCGGTCTATAATAGTCGAGACGATTGGTAATCCCGAAACGGGACAATAAAGGCCGGGTCAGCATTCCCGCCTTGGTGGTTGCGCCGATCAGGGTGAATTTCGGCAGAGTGAGGCATATCGAGCGGGCGTTAGGGCCCTGGTCGATAATAATATCGAGGCGGAAATCCTCCATCGCCGGATACAAATACTCCTCCACCGCGGGGTGCAGTCGGTGAATCTCATCGACGAAGAGAAAATCTCCGAATTGAATATTGGTCAGAATACCTGCCAAATCGCCTGCCTTTTCGATCTGAGGGCCGCTCGTGATATGAATTTCCGTCCCGAAAGCCCCACAGAGAATATTCGCTAAAGTCGTTTTGCCGAGGCCGGGAGGGCCGCACAGCAAAACGTGGTCAAGCGCGTCGCCACGTTGCTTCGCCGCCTGAATCATGAGCATCAAACGATCCTTAACCTTGTCCTGCCCGCAAAATTCATCGAAATCGGGCGGCCTCAGGCTCTTATCGAAGTCGGAGGAATCGCTTCCATCGGGCTCGTTGTATAAATTCTCGTTCACAAAGTTATTTTATACAAAAGTTGCTGTGGTGAATAGAAATTATTAAATTTAAACTTTACAGACCGTCAAGATATATTAAACGTTAGAAAAGTCGACTTTATTTGCTTGAAAAAGTTGGATAACAGTTGCAAAAGGGGCTGAATGTTTGACAACGGGTTGGCAACAAAAATGCATCTACTCTTTTACCAAAATGGAAGCATTTGTGGCTTGACTGTTCAACCCATCCATTAGATAACTTAAGATTCTGTCGAGGGGATTAGATCCCCTTATACAGAGAGAAGACCACTTTACCTACATGACCTTTACCAACACCATCCTACGAGGCCTATCGAGGGCAGTTCCTCTAAAACTGCTAACGGCGGGGGCGATATTCGTAGCTGCTACTGTCGGAACTCAGGCCCAGAACGGAAAAACTGTTAAGACGATTGAAGTTCAATACGTCGGAGCAAAAACGGTTTCCGAAGAGCGGATTCTTACGAGAATGTCGACCAAAGTTGGTGACAGTCTCTCAATCGCAAAGGTTGATGAAGATGTTAAAACTCTCTACGAATCAGGAGAGGTTGATAACGTCCGGGTTCTTTCAGAGCCACAGGATGGTGGAGTGAAATTGATCGTGGTCGTTCAGAGCCGCGCGCTCTACGGAGGTGTTCAATTTGAAGGGAACTCACTGTTCAGTGATTCCAAGTTAGCCAAGAGCGTTGAGCTTTCGGTTAACAAGGCGATCGACGAAGGTGCGATCCGCAAGGCACGTCAGGACATTCAGGATATGTATCGCAAAAAGGGTTACCCCGAGACGACTGTAGGTTATCGGATCGGTGCTCCCAATGCGCAGGGTTATTCTTCCGTGATCTTCGGAATCGATGAAGGATCTCAGGGTGTGCTTCGCAACGTCAGCTTCGTAGGGAATAACTCCAAGTCTGGTTCTGAAATCAAAGAGGTGATGAAGCAGAAGGAGAAAAGTGTCATGACTCACTTCGGTGGCGGTGGTCGCACCGACTCTGAGTCACTCGCTGTTGATTCCCGTGCGATCGAAGATTTCTACCGCGACAACGGTTACCTGGATGCCCGGGTCGTTAACGTGGCCAAGGTGCCGGTTGATGAGAAATATAACGACGTTGTTTTCACAATCGAAGAAGGTGAAGTTTATAGCGTGGCCGGAATCGATGTTGCCGGTGTTCAGTCTCTTTCAATGGAGAGTGATATTCTTCCTTACTTGAAAACCGGTGCCGGTAAGCCTTTTTCAGGAACAGCACTGCGCGACGATATCAAACTGATCAACGACCAATACGGTGCTTCCGGTTATGTCGACGCTCAAATCATTCCACGTCTTGAGGGTGCAGGTCCAAGACAGGTCGCCGTTAAGTTCAACGTTAACGAAGGTCGTCCTTACAAGATTGGACAGATTCACATCGAAGGTAACACCAAGACGAAGGATCACGTGATTCGTCGCGAGTTGCCACTTCTTCCAGGTGAAGCGCTCGACGTTACTACAATGGAGATCACTGAAAGACGTCTCCAGAACATGAACTACTTCGAAACGGTTGATGTAACTCCTGTCGACACCAGTTATATCGACGAGAAAGATTTGATTATCCGGGTCACTGAGAAGCCAACCGGTTCATTGAACTTCGGTGCCGGTTTCAGCTCGATCGACAGTGTTACTGGTTTTGTTGAGGTTACTCAGGCTAACTTTGACCTGTTCGACCCGCCAAACTTCGTTGGTGGTGGTCAGCGCTTCCGTTTGAGTATCCGTGGTGGTAACGAGCGGAAAGATGCTTCGATCTCAATCACGGAGCCATACTTCATGGGTGAGCGTCTTGCGCTGACTGCAGAAGGATTCTACAGAGATCTCCTGTTCCTCAGTGATCAATACGACCAAACCACATATGGCGGCGCACTTAGTCTTCGTAGAGCTCTCGGTGAGCACATGTATGGAAGTTTGGAATATCGCTATGAAGTGATCGACATCGATGCAGCTGCAAGTGCGAGTGCATTCTACCAGTCCGAGGACGGTAAGTTTAACAAGAGTTCACTTAAGGGTGATATCACTTACGATGACCGCGATAACCTCTTCGTTCCAAGAAGCGGACAAAAGATCAGTGCCGGTTATGAGTATGCAGGTCTTGGTGGGAATGTTGAAGATTCTATCGCAACGGTATCTGCATCGAAGCACTACACATTGCCCGGTGACCTGATCTTGAACGGAACTGCCCGCTACCGTTACTCTGCTAATGGTGATCACCTCTTCACTCGTCACTACCTTGGTGGTGCGAACAACCTGAGAGGTTTCGACTACCGTGAAGTCGGTCCTAAAGATGCCGCTACTCTTGATGGTGTCGGTGGTAAGCAGGCCTGGAACGCGACTTTCGAAGCCACTTATCCAATTGTTGAGAAAATCCGTATCGCAGGTTTCTACGATGTTGGTGAAGTTTCCGATGGTCCTGCTAATTCAGTAGGTGGTGGAGTGAACTCCGACTGGGGTATTGGCTTGAGATTGTTCCTCATGGGGAACGCTCCAATTCGTTTGGACTACGCGTTTCCACTTCAGACCGACGAGTTCAACGACGATGGTGGTCAGTTTAACTTCACTATCGGAACACAGTTCTAATTCGAGTTGATTCTATTACGTAACTAATACGTTAGACTTCATAAGGGGCGGTTAAACGCCCCTTTTTCATCGACTGTTTGAAACCATACTGAAGCATGAAATCCTTACTCACTATTCTGGTGCTCTTTGTGAGCGGAATCATAAACCTGCAGGCGCAGCAGGGCTTAAATATTGCCGTGATCGATATGGAGCAGGCTCTCCGGGATTACTATCGAACCAAGGAGGAGGTTGCGCTGATCAACCAGCTTGGGGAGGAAAAGATTCGGAACATCGACGAGCGGAAAGCCGTTTATGAAAAGATGACCTCGGATATGGTGAAGCTCGATAAGACGGTCCGATCTCCGGACCTCAGTGATGAGAAGCGTGCTGAGATTTATGCGCAGCTCCAGGAAATGGCCCGGGCCCGGAACGCGAAGGCGACAGAGATTGGCGATGCGGAACGTAAAGCCACCCGCGAGTTATATGATGCCCGCCAGGAAATGGAATTAAAGTTAATGGCTGAAATCAAAGTCGTGATGCAGACGGTCGTTACGGAGAAGAATTTTGATTTGATCTTCGATAAGTCATTTCTCCCTAAAGCCAGTAAATCGATTGTCTATACTTCTCCGCGCGTCGCGGATCTCACGAACGAAGTGATTGCCCGACTCAACGCTGCCAAACGGTAAGCGGTTTATTATGGATGCTACCATCAATGAAGTTTGTGAGTTGATTGGGGGAGTGCTGTCGCATGGCGATGGTGATATTAGATTAATCGGTTTTGCTTCGCTGGAAGATGCCACCGGTTCCCAGCTCAGTTTTTATGCCAGCGAAAAGTTCGAAGCTTCGCTGAAAAAGACGGCGGCAGCTGCGATCATTATTTCCGAAGGATTGGATGGTTCGGAAGCGAAGGATTCCGTTTTCATCAAGGTTCCTGATGCAGCATTGGCCTTCGACAGGATCGTTTTGGAATATGGTGAGAAGCCGCCGGAATTTGTTCCGGGATTAGCGAGCGGGAGTCATGTTGACTCAAGCGCCAGTTTTGATGCCTCCAAAGTTTCGGTGTTGCCCGGCGCTGTGGTTTTGAAAAATGCCACGATTGGTGATGGGACCTGTATTCAGGCCGGAGCTGTAGTTGGCGAACGGGTTACCATCGGTAAAGATTGTGATATAGGTCCAAACGTTACCATTCGCGAAGGCTGTATTATCGGAGACCGGGTGATTATTCACGGTGGTACCGTGATCGGCGGAGACGGCTTTGGTTACGAATTCGAAAATGGTCGCCATCGCAAGGTCGACCAGATGGGCATCGTTAGAATTGAAAGCGATGTCGAGATTGGGAGTAGCACAACGATTGATCGCGCGCGTTTCGGGGAAACGGTGATCGGTGAAGGGACCAAGATCGACAATCAGGTTCAGATCGGACACAACGCGATCATCGGGAAACATTGTATTATCGTGGCTCAGTGTGGTATCTCGGGAAGTGCGAAACTGGGCAATTATGTGACCCTGGCGGCGCGCGTTGGTGTGGCTGGTCATATCGAAATTGCGGACCAGGTTACCGTTGGTGGTAAAAGCGGTGTAATTTCCAGTATTACTGAACCAGGCGGGACTTATTTTGGCTATCCAGCAAAACCCATGAAGGAAACCCTGAGGAACGAGATGCGAATAAAGAAATTAGGTGGTCTTTTGAACCGTGTAAAAGGCCTCGAAAAAAGACTCGAAGGGCTTGACGTTGACAAATAAAGGAGTTGAATGGTCCCTCGTTGGAACCGTTGCGGCTAATCTAATATTTTATCTGAATAACCGTAATATAGTCGTTGCAGAGCGACGATAGACAAAATTAATAACAACACGAATACCAAGTAATGATTATGAATGTTAAAAGTAGCATTTTATCCGTTATCGCCGCTGTTTTCACTCTCGCGGCTTCTTCCTCAGTTAACGCTCAGGACACGAAGATCGCAGTAGTTGATATGCAGAAGGCATTAAATGACTATAACCGCACCAAGGTCGAAGTTGATAAGATTAATGCTTTCGGTGAAGAAAAGACCAAAGCGCTCGATGGAAAGAAAGCGGCGATGAAGCAGATCACCGACAAAATGGTTGAGCTTCAGAAAGTAGCTGCTGACTCCGCTCTCGAGGAAAGCAAGCGTCAGGCTGCTGCAGAACAGTTTCAGGCTCTCGCTAAGGAGAGAAATGCCAAATTGAAGGAGATTGCAGACGACGAGCGTAAAGCGTCTCAGGAACTTCTCAAAGCCCGCCAGGAAATGGAAGCGGCTCTGGTTACTGACATCAAAGGAGTCATGGACCAGCTTGCCAGCTCACAGAGCGTTGACCTTATCTTTGATAAGTCATTCCTTCCTAAGGCGAACAAAGCGATTATCTACACTTCCGCTAACGTGATCGATCTCACTGATCAGATTGTTGGTGTATTGAATAAGTAAGATAAAATTCTTTATATTTACGAATCAACCCGTCGCTGCAAAGCGATGGGTTTTTTTGTGTACTATTGCTATAGTTTTCTGCGGGGAAAACGGAAGAGGAACCGCTATTTGTTGATGGTACTAACCACTTCGCCGTCGGCAAAACGGGTCTTGATTTTCTGACCCTTTTTCAGTTTCTTAGCGCTGTTAACCGGGTTCCCTTTGGCGTCGAGTGTCATTGAAAAGCCCCGCTTCAGGGTTTTATCGGGTCCGGTGGCAAGGAGTAGGTGCTGGAGATGAGCGATTCGTTCGCGCTTGGCTTTGGTCGTCCGGTTGGTGGCTTCCAGTAAAGTATCGTTCAGTCGATCAAGATGTTCCCGGGCCTGTTTCACATCCCGCTCGGGATTCCAGTTGGCAATGATTGCATCGTATCTGGATAAAGTTGACCGATAGTTTTCCATTTTTCGATCGATCGCATTTTCCATCCGCTCTTCGAGATAATCCATCGATTGAGCCCAGTTCTGAATTTTGCGAGCGGGTTCACGGGCCTCCATCTCCCTTCGATAAGCATCGATGAGACGCTTCCGTTGCCGGAGAAAGCTGTCGGAAAGATTGTCGAGACGTTCGCCCATCACATAGAGGCGGTTTAAAAGTGTCTCGCCGTCCGGCACGGCGGCTTCTGCAGCTGCACTGGGAGTAGGTTCGCGTCGATCGGCGACGAAATCCGAAATGGTGAAATCGATTTCGTGCCCGACACCCGAGAGTACCGGGATCGGACAATCGTAAATCGCCCGGGCTACGATCTCTTCGTTAAACGCCCACAAGTCCTCGATACTTCCCCCGCCGCGCGCTACGATCAACGTATCGATATGAGGAAGGGGATCGGGTTGGGAGGAAAGGTAGCGAATAGCGCGGGCGATTTCCCCGCCGGCTTCCTCTCCCTGGACCCGGACCGGTGCGATAATGAGGTGAATCCACGGAGCTCGTCGTGACATCACTTTGAGAATATCCTGAATTGCCGCTCCGGTTGGGGAGGTGACGACTGCTATCGTTTTCGGGAAAAAGGGGATTCTTTTTTTGCGCTCCGAATCAAAAAGCCCTTCTGCGGAGAGTTTTAACTTTAAGGCTTCGAACTGAGCCTGAAGCTCCCCGTGTCCCGCAAGTTGTGCGGTCTGAACTACGATTTGGTATTGGCCCCGTGACTCATAGACGGTGATGTCCCCGCGAACCAGAATCTTCTGCCCGTTTTGCAGGGTGAGATTACTTCGCTGCGCGGCGTTTCGAAACATGACGCAGCTGAGCTGAGCGCCCGCATCTTTCAACGTAAAGTAGTGGTGGCCGCTTCCGGGAGTCCGCAGATTGCTGACTTCCCCCTCGACCCAGATTTCCTGGAATCCCCGTTCCAAAACGAGTCGGATATCACGGTTGATCTCGGAGACGCTGTGAACTTTATCTGGTGTTTGAGCAGTCAAATTATGATTAGGCTAGCCAGAGTGTTAAGGAAATAAAGCTATTTAATCGCCTGAAACGCCTTTTTACCGCTTAGAGCGGATCGACGTAACGAAGGCGACATTCGACGATGGCGTCCAGCATTTGGAGCGCCTCGGCGCGCAGCTCCGGATTTAAACTGCTGACGGCATTATTGTGGCGCTTGTAGAGGACGGCGAGCTGTTTACGAATCGCTTCCCGCGACATCGTGCCGGGATCGATTTCGCAAAGTTCTTCGGGGGAAACGGTGGGGGATTCTGGGGCCCATTCGTCTCTCAGGGAGTTTTTTTTCCTGATGGATTTTCGTTTTCCCTGACTTCCCAGCAGATTGAAAATCTTATTGAGCATGGCTGGCCTACACTAGAAGTGAACTCATTTTAGGCAATTTGAATTTGCTTGAGGTAAGCTGATTTCCGCTGGATTTCATCCTCTGTCAAAACGCCTTTCCCGGTGTATTGAATTGGCACGTTATGTTTCAGCCCGGAGTGTGAGTCGTAAATTTCAGCGTGGACCCTTTGGTTTTCATCGTAGCTGAAAGTCACCGTCACTTCGGAGCCGGCGGGGCGATTGGGTGGAACATCCAGTGATATTTTTCCGATCACGTCGACGTAGCGAGGATCGGGATCTTCACCCTGGGTGATCTCGATTTCGATGAGTCGTTCGTCATCGCGGGAGGTCTGGTAGGTTTGCGACATCGAGCAGGGGAGTCGCGAGTTTTTCGGAATGACTACGGAATTCTGTACCGAAGCAACTCCAGTGGCGGCATCTTCGATTAACGCCAGGGTTCCGTAGCTGTGATTGCATACTTCTGATACATGCATGGCTTTCTGGGCAAAAAGTGCGGCACCCAGAGCGACGCACTCATCGACGTTTCCGCAGGACAGCGGTTTTTTGCCAAATTGTTTCTCGAGAATTTCGGTGACTTTCGGAATCCGGGTACTGCCGCCGACGAGCACCACATGATCGATGTCGGACGGTTGGAGCTGGAGGGTGTCGAGCGCCTGCTCCACCAGCATCACTCCGCGGGTTAATAAATTCCTGATGGATTGTTCGAAGCTGTCCCGGGTAATGGTGACTTGTGTGATAGGTTCATTATCGGTGCTGAAGGTTTCAGTGACGACTTTGACCTTTGATAGGAGCTTTTTTGTGTCCTCTCCCAGGGTAAGCAGGCGCCGCTTCAAGTAGGGAGTGATTTTCAGTTCCCTGCCTTTCTGCTTTCGATACTCCTTTGCAAATGTCCGGACAATTTGTTCATCGAAGTCGTGGCCGCCCAAATGTCTCGCGCCCTCTGATAAGAGTATGTCGATATAGTTGCCTCTTTTTTCGAGGATCGTGATGTCCAGTGAGCCGCCGCCTAAATCATATACCATCACGAGTCCGCTGACGGCTTTGATATGAGCATAGTATAGTGCCGCCGAGGTGGGCTCGTTGACCATGCGGGTCACGTTGAGGCCTGCCATCTTGCCCGCAGAGATTGTGGCGCTGCGGGCGAGTTCATTGAAGTTTGCGGGGACGGTGAGAACGACGTCTTTGATCTCACCGATAATCGAAGCACTGTCCTTTTTTAGTTTGGTTAGGATTAAAGAGGAAATCTCGGTGGGGCTCCACTGTTCACCGTCGACTTCGAAGTAGTAATCCGGATCATCCATGAACCGTTTGATGTGATGAACGGTTCTTTCCGGCGATCCGCCATCGCGGGCGGCGGAACCGATTAGTTTGACATCATCGTATTGATCAAAGTATACGACTGAGGGTGTGAGTCGTTCGCCGTCTGAGTTGGGAACCAGTTCCGGATTTCCATCTTCACGGATGTGAGCCAGTGCGGAGGTGCTGGTTCCCAGGTCGATGCCAACGAATTCGGAAGTGGATGCCATTTCGAGGCACCATACTCACGAACGCCGGCTTTCTCAATTTGAATCAGGCAACGATTACTTCCGCTTTCCGAATGATAACATCCTGTCCGCCTTTGCTGTAGATGTAACCGGGGCGGAGCGTTTGCAATACTTTGGGTTTGGATCCGTTCCCGGCGTGTTGAATCGAGAGGCGCTTCAATTTGGAGTCCTCCAGATCGTCGACGCTGATCAACTGAATCTTCTTTCTCGACTCGACTGAAAGTTCGGTGCCGGGTTCCAAATCAAATTGATCAACGGAATGATTTTTGAGGAGCGCCATAAAGCTGTCCCGCAACAAATTCAGTTGATCGGCGACTTTCGGGAAGAACCAGTTCTGCTGGTAGCGGTCGAGGAGGTCTTCGAGCAATTCGAGGCGGTCGATTAATTCGCGGCAAATCAACTGCTCGGTTTCCGGCCAGATAGTTGTAATCGCTTCGTCGTCTTCACTATAGATGCCTTTTCGGCTCAGGGCACTGCGCTGGGTCCGGAGCACGGATTTTTCGAGTTCCTGCTCGAGGTTTCTCAAGTAGGTAACCTTTTTCTCTGACTCATGCAGGTTTTGGAGAATGTTATCCAGCTTCAGAGAGGCTTGCTGACTCTCTTCTCTCATCTGTTGGACGGTATTGTTGTGATGAGTTCTCTCTTTATCGATTTTGGCTTTCTCGATCGCGAGTGCTTCTTTCTCAGCACGTAGCCCTTCGGTTTCCCGATTGAGAGCTACCCTTTCGTTTTTCAATTTTCTGATTTCGATTTTTGACGCTTTGATTTTCGATTCCAAGGTGTCGAGTTCGTCGGAACATGAAATCAGACCCTGATTGGTGGTTTGCAGTTCAAGGACCCGTTCTCTCCAGTCTTCGTCGGCGGCTTCCTTTTCAGCCCTCAGAACTTCCAGTGAGCTTTTCAGTTTCACGGTGTCCGCCTGTTGGTTTTTCAACTGCTCATTGGCGGATTCCAATTCCCCGATCAACGTCTGCTCGGTTTTGTTTCCGCGTTTGATGGCGCGCTCGGCGTCTTTGAGTTTCTGGCGGTAACTGACCTCCATCTTCCCGAAGTCATCCCGAAGTGATTCCAATTCGGTTTCGAGGCACTTGAGGCGCTGCTCGGATTTCTGATGGGACTCCTCAATTTGGATGCGTTCTTCGAGCGATTCTTCAAGTCGCTTCCCGGAAGTTTGGAGGAGAAGAGAAAAGCCTTCGCGGGTTTTGTCGAGTTTCCGCGTGAGTGCCACCGATTTTTCCCGATACTGTTTCCGTTCGGTTTCCAGAGCTTCCAACGTGCCCTGGAGCAGGAGATTGTCGTTTTTGGTGTGAGTGAACCGCTGCATTGCGGTTTTAATTTCCACAGCCATATCGGTCCTGTGGTGTTCCAGTTCACTCTCCAGTTGCTCGGCCCGGTTGGTGGCGAGGCGCAAGCGCTGCTCCAGTTTATCGTTACCGGTCTCCTTAGACTTCAGCCTTTTTTCCAGTTCTAAAATCTTTTCCTGCTTTGCTTCTTCATCTTTTGCCGCTTTTTCCCGGGTTTTGCTGAGTACCCGTGAAATCCTGGAAAGTTCTTCGCGGGCTTTCCTCAATTCGGAACGATTGGAATTGAGCTGTTTCTTCAGACTGTCGAGTTCGCGGGGTTGCCCGGCGAGCTTTTCTGTCCGGTCGCTTCTATCGGGAAATGACTGCCGCTCGAAATTATTTTTCGGCAGGGAATTGGTGTACACTCCTCCGATGATTTCGGACTGTCGGCTGGAACTTTCGAATTCCTCTTCAAAATCATCGCTGAAATCCTGGTTTTTCGTCGAAATAGAGGTCGTTTTATTACGAACGTTTTTCGGAATGGATTCCAGAGTAGCGGATCCGGCAGCAGCCATGGCACCCACTTTTTCTTTTTTCGCGGCTTTTGCTTTCGCGCTGAGGTCGGCGATATAACACTTCAGCGAACCGAACTTTAAAATGTCTCCCGGAGACACTTCGACCCGATCTCTGATCCGTTTGCCATTTAAGAAAGTACCATTACTGGAGTCCCTGTCCCGGAGATAGAACCTGCCGGAATCTTTCCTCACCAGTTCAGCATGATAGGCTGACACGTAGGTCTCCTTAATTCGGATGTCATTATCATGACGTCGCCCGATCGTTACTTTGTCTTTAGCCAGATCGAATTCAAAAAGATCACCGTCCGAATTTACCGGAATTTGCAATTTAAGCATAGTCAGCCCCCACGTGGTTGGAATTGTTGATAAGATATCGGAATTTCGACTCAAAAGAAAGAATTTCCTCTATTTTAACTGAAAAATGACGTTATTTCTATAATTATGAGACGAAATTTTGCCTCAAATGCTCATTTTTGAGCTTTCGACGGGGATTTTTGTAAAAATTGTACAGGGTACAGTCTGACTTTGTACAGGGTACAGAGACCAAAAATATCAATTTTTCTTTGAAGAGACTTCTTTTATCATCGTTTAGGATGGCACACACAACATGAGCAGTTTTTCCTACGATTTTATAGTAATTGGCGGCGGTAGCGGTGGCTACGCGGCGGCCCGTTCAGCCTGCGATTTCGGAATGAAAGTTGCGGTTGTGGATGGATCTGAAAAGCTGGGTGGGCTGTGTATTTTACGGGGCTGCATGCCTTCGAAGGCGCTCATCGAATCGGCCAACCGGGCCAGAGCGATTCGGCACAGTGAAACGTTCGGTCTTTCGGTGTCGGGATTATCAGTCGACACCAAGGCTATTATCGAAAGAAAGCGCGAGCTGATTGATGATTTCGCGAGTTATCGGACCGAGCAGCTCCAAAGCGGAAGATTCGATTTATACCGGGGTCATGCTTGCTTCGTCGACGATCATACTCTGGAAGTGAAATTGCTTGATGGTGGTTCTGAAAAACTCAGTTTTCGCTCCGCCTGTATCGCGACCGGATCTGTGGTGAAGGAAATCCCAATCCGTGGTTTGAGCGAAACGGGTTACTGGATCAGCGACGACATTCTCGAAGCTGAAACTCTTCCCGAAAGCGTCATTGTGCTTGGTGGGGGAGCTATCGCGCTCGAGATGGCCTGTTATCTCGAAGGGCTCGGTAAAGAAGTTACCGTGATTCAAAGAAGTGATCAACTGTTGAGTGGTTCCGACCGGGACGTGGCCGATGCCCTGAAGGGTGCGATCGAAGGTCGGTCGAATCTCGATATTTTCGTGGGAACAACCATCACCGAGGTGAAACGCAACGCTTCCGGACAAAAAGAAGTCTTTTTTCAGCATGATGGCGAGTCCAAATCGGTCGCCGCCGCAGAGATTCTCCAGGCGTTGGGCAGAAAGCCGAACACCCACCATTTGAATTTAGAAGGAATCGGCATTCCCGTCGCTTCATCCGGTCATGTGGTTTGTGATCATTACCAGCAGACCGTATTACCTCATATTTTTGCCGCGGGCGATGTCTGCGGTCCCCACGAAGTTGTCCATATCGCTATCGAACAGGGCGAAAAAGCAGCCGAAAATGCTGCCATTCATCTCGAGATGAAAGAGGGGGCAAAACGGAAAATCGATTACCGTTTGAAACTTTTAGGAATTTTTACAGATCCACAGGTTGCGATGGTCGGATTGACCGAGTCGGAAGCTAAGGAACAGGGGCTCGATTTCCGGGCCGCGTCCTACCCTTTCGATGATCACGGGAAGTCTATGATCATGGGCGAGTTGCATGGATTTGTAAAATTATTGGCGGACTCAACCACCGGAAAATTGCTCGGGGGAGCAGTGGTGGGACCCGAGGCTGTTGAGTTGATTCACGAGATTGTAGTTGCTATGAATTTTGGTGCTACTGCTAGTGAATTTCTAGAAATCCCCCATTACCATCCAACCCTAAGTGAAATCTGGACATATCCTGCAGAAGACCTTATATTATAGGGGATTCAATATCAGGATTGAGAATGTTCTATTCGCTGAGATTGGCAATTAATAAAAGTTAACAAAAATTGAGCCGTGCTTAAACAAATTATCAACCAAGAGCAAGACTCCGGGGCCGCTAGTCCAGCACCTCAGGCAGCATCACCTACTCCAGCAACTCCGGCGCCCCAACAGAGTGCCCAACCAACATCACCAGCAATGAGTGCAAACAAAAATATCCTTTCCAGCGACGTAGAGATCAAAGGAACCCTCAAGTTCTCCAACGATCTCATCATTGATGGTCGTATCGAAGGCGAAGTGAACTCCGAAGGTGATCTGACCGTCGGTGAAAATGCTCACATCCAGGGGGACATCAACACCCGTTCCGTTACTGTTTTCGGCAAAATCGTCGGCAACATTAAAGTGACTGATCGCTGCGAGCTCAAGCAGAATGCTCATCTCGAAGGAGACGTTTCTGCTGGTAAGTTGGCGATTGAAGAGGGTGCGATCTTCATGGGATCTTCTGCCGTTGGCGCAGCAAAATCCGGTGGAAGCTCATCACCGTCCCCGGCTGCATCAGCTTCCTCAAGCCCGGCATCCTCTGCAGCTCCTAAGCCTGCAGGTACTCCCGGTCAACCAACTCCGGCAGGAGCCAAGTAAATTTACCTGAGTTAGTAACGTTTATTTCACAGGTAGAAATTTTTGAGACGCGCCGTAATTTACGGCGCGTTTTTTTTTATTTTTAAATGCGCAGGTTTACATTATCTTTCCGCATCCTTGATTTTGTTCGATAAATTAAAAAAGAAGTCCATCGAGATTATCTGTCCTGCCTGCAAAGGTGGACAGACTGAGCCTGCTTTGGCCTTTTCGACTTACTGTCGTACCTGTGGTGAGCACCTGAAGATCATCAAGGGAGTGGCGCGTTTAAATGCCGGGCCCCAGTTGTCAGGAATCTCGTCAATTCGGGTGGTTTCGGAATCGGCTCCTGTCTTAATTCATCACGTCGAGAGCAAAGACTCCGAGAACGAAGGGAAAAACGGGAATGGGACCAACCTTCCTGAAACCTGGGTCAAGACCAAGAAGAATCCGGACCGGAACAAAGGCCGGAAAAAAAATAAACGATCGCGGGAACGCGAAAACGGCAAAACGTTTGAAATCGGAGATCTGGAGACGGCTGAGAAAAGTCGTTCCAATTCCCGGTCCGAAGAACCGCTTCCCTCAGTTGCTGAGGTGTTCGGGCTGACCGGAGACTCCCGGAAGGAAACGAGTGACGTCGAAACGTCCGAAGAGGAGGACTACGAAGTTCGCGAAGGTTCAATCACGTTAGGAGGTCAAGCTGCCGCCTACGAAGAACTGACCGAGGGTTCGATGGCCGCTATGATAAGCGACCTTGTCGAGCAGGAGGAGAAACGCTCGCTGGCCAAGGCGGCTTCCCGGGAGAGTGTTCACGAAGAGCGGGATAAGCCCAGGACAGAGAAAAAAGCCAAAGCGGTCGCTGCGAAAAAGGAGGTAGACGATAAACCACTTCCCGCGGTGTTGGCTGAGAGCGAAAAGCCGGTGGTTACAAAACGGGAAATTTCAAAGCATCAAATTCGGGTGCGTTGCTTTCGCTGCAATCACTGCCAGTGGGAATCCAAACACGCCGAGTCAACCCAGTGCGGACGGTGTAATACTTACATCAGCCTGGCGGACTATCATATCCGGCAGGCAACCGACCGGGTGATCCGTACCCGGGGGAATGTTACGGTTCACCGCCGCGGATCTCTGATCGGTAGTGAGTTGGCTTGTCGCGACCTGTTGGCGATGGGGACGATATCGACCAAGATCGATTGCTCCGGAGAAGCGCGATTCAAGTATTCGGCATCGGTAAACGGCAATCTTTACTGCGAAACCTTAATTGTGGAAAAAGGCACCATCGTCGAATTTTCCGAAGGCGTTTTCTCAGAATCCGTCAAAATCTACGGGACACTTCGCGGTGATGTGACTTGTGCGGGCCTAGTTGAGGTGACTCGAACCGGAATTCTGGATGGTGATGTCACCGCCCGTTCGATGGATCTTCATGACGGCGGGACTCTCACCGGTGAGATGACGCTGGAACCGAATTTAAAAGTCAGGCTTCCTGAAGTGAAGGGGTACGACCCATCAATTATTGATTAATCTCCGGTCGGTGGCTTATTTAGGGCATGAGTCAGTCCCTGAAAACAAACACAGATCTTCGCGAGGAGATTCTTGAGCTCAAGAAGAAACGCAACGCCGTTATTCTAGCCCACAACTATCAAATTCCTGAAATCCAGGACATCGCTGATTATGTGGGAGATTCGTTGGGCCTCGCGTTCCGGGCTCAGGAGACTGATGCGGATGTGATTGCTTTCTGTGGGGTTCATTTTATGGCGGAAACCGCCAAAATCATCAATCCGGAAAAGACCGTGGTTCTTCCCGATGCCAATGCCGGGTGTTCTTTAGAAGAGTCCTGCCCTGCGGACAAGCTCGAAGCGTTTCTAAAAGCGAACGAGGAAAAGAATTACTACGTTATTACCTACATCAATTCCTCCGCTGCGGTCAAAGCGCTGTCGGATGTGATTTGCACGAGTGGGAACGCAGTTCGCATTGTCGAGGCGGCTCCCAAAGACCGCCCGATCCTTTTTGCTCCGGACCAGAACCTCGGGGAGTGGGTTTCACGCCAAACCGGAAGAGAAATGGATTTCTGGGAGGGTAATTGTTACCTCCACGTTGAGTTCACTCGCGAGAGTATCGCAAAAATTAAGGAGGAGTATCCGGATGCAGCCGTGGTGGCTCACCCCGAGTGTACCAAAGCAGTTCGGCTCCTCGCCGATGAAGTGTGCTCCACGGAAAAGATGGTTCACTTCTGTCAGGAGAGTGAATCCAAGAATATCATTGTCGTCACCGAGGCGGGAATGCTGCACCGTTTGCGTAAGGAGTGTCCGGATAAGAATTTAATCGCCGGGCCAACCGATCACTGTGCCTGTGCCGAGTGCCGGTTCATGAAGATGAATACTCTGGAAAAACTCTACCAGTGTCTCAAGGATCTGAAACCGGAAGTGACTCTGGACGAAGAACTCCGGAAAAAAGCGGAAGCTCCGATTCAGCGGATGCTCGATTTGAGCGCCGATGCACCGGCTTCCGACCTGGTGCGTTACTCATGGGATCAGGAATTTCTGGCGCTTTTCGACAAGTGTTTGAAGAAATACCGGGACGGAAACGAAGACTTCACCACTTACTACACCGATGGCGATCTTAATTTCCTGAATTCGATCGGATACCGCGAGCGGGAGTTCTTTGATTTTGTTGAGGATTATGCTGATTACGGAGATCCTGCACCGGAAACCGCCCTGCTTGTCGCCGCGGCCCGGAGAGATTATTTCCTTTATAAAATGGGTGGAAAACCCAGCGGGGAAAAAGATTTGAATCCCGCCGATCTTCCCGCCAAAACTGCTGAGCTTGAGGGGATTGTCTGGCTTCCGCGAATTTTGGCTAAAGCCCGGGGGAAACTCAAAGGCGAGCTTGATCCGGAGATCATGTTCTGTTGCGGAGGAGACCGAAAGTTTCTCAGCACCCACGACATTTCCCCTGCCGACTTCCTTCGCACCGTTTGGAGCGCCGAGGCATCGGATGATCCGGATATGACGATGGCGAAATTTGTGAAGGCGGTCTCCAAAGCATGATCCGGATGCGGCGGGTGGCGTGGCTCTGTTTCCTTTCCGGTTGGATCTTTGCAGGTTCAATTTTCGGGCAGAGTCTGCTTGTCGACAATAAATTCTTCAAAGCAGGCTCGGATGCCTATCAAAAGGGGGATTTTGGAGCAGCCGCTGCGGAATTCCACACTGCCTGGTCTCTGCTCGGGACGGAGGCCAGTGTGTTTGTGCGAAGCGTGGTGGCGTCCCGGCTGATAGAATCCTGGTATCGAAACGGAGACAAATCGACCGCGGTTCGCTGGTATCGCGGTGTCGCCACCCTGGAACTGTCGGATGAAGTGCTGAAGTGGGTGGCACTCTCGATGCTTGATGCAGGGTATTATGAAGAGGCCGCCGAATTTTTCGAAAAGCTCGGGGAAAATGCTCCCCGGGATGCCCGTCGTCAGATGGCGATTTATCAGGCTCATGCCCTGGTGAGAAATGGAACCGAAGAGCGGGCTTACCGATTGCTGTTTCCCAATTACGAAACTCCGCAAAACGCTCTGGAGGCATATTTTTTTGCCGGGATCGCCCAGAAAACCAACCGGTGGGAGGAAGGAATCGCTTTTTGCGATGCGGCGCTGGATTCCAGTAAGCAGGATGAAAAATTCTACGCCCGGGTGGTGATTCTGAAGGCACGATGCCTCGCCGGTGCAGGGAAAACACTGGAAGCGGTGAATCTGGTTCTCGATCTGGTCGAGCACACCTACGATATTTTGACGGTCTATCTCGCCTTCGATGTGTTGATGCAAATTTCGACCGGCGAAGAGCGCAAAGTGCTGGCCGAACGTTTTGAAAAGTGGAGCAATGATGGTGATTTTCCGAATCGCCAGTTGGCTGCGAAGTATTATGGAATTTTGATCGATTCCAATCCCGACGAGTCCCATCTCGTATCCCGGTTGGAGTTATTCATTTTACAGAATCCCAATCACTCGCTGGCTCACGAGGCCCGTCTCATGCTGGGCTCGCTACGCCCGGATCTCGCAATGAAGCTGCGGCTCAGTGAAGACGTCGAAGATTCGGAGGAACTGAAGCGTCACATCGATTTTGCGTCGGCGGTGAAGCAATTTCAGGAGGAATCGTTTGTTTCGGCGAAAGAGACTTTCCTGGAAATGTCGAATCAGCTCGAAGGTCGCCCCAGGGACCAGGCGCTTTTCAACTCGGCGATCGCCTCACTTTATGCTGGAGATGACGATACCTTTGACACTCAGGCAAAGGAGTTTGCGAAAGATGGCAATGTGGCTTCGGCGATGCACGCTGACCTGCTCTTTCTCGGCGGTCTCTACTACGCGTCAAAAGCGAATCCAAAGGCCTTTGGTTTGCTTTCAAATTTTATCCGGAGCTACCCGGAGCACACTTCCGTGATTGATGCTCAGCTGGCGCTGGCTGAGATGCACCTTAATCAGGTTCCCGCGCAACCGGCGGCTGCAAAAGAAGTGTTCCGCGAATTGAAAGGGATGGATCTGTCCCCGACGCGGCTCGAGCGACTGAATTACGCGGAAATCTGGGCTGAGCTACTGACTCCCGGCATCAATAATACTCTGGAGAAAGCGACCGCTTTTCTTGTGCAGTGGCCCGAGTCGAAGCTATTGCCGGAAGTGAGCATGCTGCTCGCGACCGAATTTTACGAGCAGCGTCGCTATCAGGCTGCGGAAGATGCATTTCTGCGGGTGGTGCGCGATTTTCCGGAGAGCTCGCATCGTGAAACCGCCTTGTTCTTCGCGGCGAAGGCACGGGAGCAAAATGATACCACGCAAACTCCGGATGCCACAAGCTGGGATGAGGTCATCAAAAGCGGCGGTTCGTTGGCCAATCACGCCCGTCACGAAAAAGGAATCAATCTCCTCGAGCAGGACCGGTTCGACGAGGCGATTCGGATTTTTGATGAAATTCTCGACTCTCCCGATAAGATCGAAAATGACCTGAAGCAGGCGGCGCAGTGTGATAAAGGCTACGCCTATTACATGAAAGCTCTCGCTTTCGGAGGCGACCCCGACAACCTGAGTCGGGCAGCGGAAGAATTCACCAAAATTGTGAGGGACTCGCAGGCGCCCCGTGCGTGGCGGTTTCAAGCTTCGGTCCGGCGTGGAAAGTGTCTGGAGTTGCTGGGTCGGGAGAATGTCGCACTCGAAATTTATCAGTCGCTGACCCGCGAGTCGGAGGAAAATCCCAAACCTCAAATCGGCAGCTTTCCGATCGAGGAAAATAACTGGCTGTACCGCGCCGGATTCTCAGCGATGGAGATTTTGGAGAGGAAGCAGGATTGGAAAAGCGCGGTGCAGATTGCGGAAATCCTCGCGGAACGAAACGGAACCCGGGCCAGTGAAGCGGCCCGGAAAGCCGAACGGATCCGGCTTCGTCACTTTGTCTGGGACTAAGGGATCAGGGCAGCTTCCAGTAATCCTTCACTTTTTCGTACTCCGCTCTTGGTAGAATCACATAGCGCGGATTTTTGGAGGGATCGATTCGTGAAATCATCGCTTTCAAGTTCTGCTCGGCCATCGTCGTGCATCCTGCGGTCGGTTTGCCGCCGCCTTCCCGCCAAATGTGGAAAAATATCGCGGAGCCAAACCCGGGTTGAGCGCGGGGCGGGGCGTTGTGGGAAATGAAGAGTTTCAGAGCGTGAGCGTAATCACCCTGTCGCATTTGAGCTTTTTTCTCTGCGGTGGATCTCGGCTCGTGGTCGAGTAATTGGAAAGAGTTATAGCGGGGCGAACTGGTATCCTCATACCAGAGACTGCGGGTAGTGATTTGGTGGTAAGGTAGATTCGACTTCTTGCGGATCGTCGAGGCGTAGCCGTAAGCGCCGTGACTGATGTCGAAAATGCCAGCCGGGGTCCGGCCATCGCCCTCGCGCTTCAATTTTGCCCCCGCCGGAATGTCGTGAAGTCCGATGCCCCAGGCGAGCCCGTTTCTTCCGAGACGACCATTCCAGGTGCCCTCGATCTTCCAGTTCCCCCGCAAGCCCCGCTCGTAGTGAGTTAGTTTTACGTAGGAGGAATCCCAGTTGTCAGCAATCCCGAGGATTAACTGCTTGGTGTCTTTGGTGATTTCACCTGCCTGGATAGCGGGTATCGAGATAAAGAGGATCAGAAAATATCGGATGAGACGACTCATAGCTGCTTGGTGGAAGTATAACCTGAATATCGGGTACGACGAACCGGATCTCAGTATTAGACGGATAGCTTATGCCCGTGCGGGAGATTCATTGAATTCTGGCCCCGAGCGGTTAAGATTTTCTTCCGGGACATCCTAACACAGTTACGAAACCAGTGAGCGACACCAAATCCAGAATACTTTATTGCCGATGCGCTTTTGCGCAGGTAGTTCCCAAATCCACTAAGGATGAGGTGCTTGACCGACTTTGCGAATCCGGACAGTCGTTCGACACGGTTTCTGATCTCTGTGAAATGGCCGCTCGAAAGGATCCCCGGCTACACGATTTGCTGGAAGGGGAGGAGCCGGTTCAGATCGTGGCCTGCTATCATCGGGCCGTAAAATGGCTTTTCCACAACACCGGTGCGGATTTTCCGGAAGATAAAGTGGAGGTCTTGAACATGCGGGAAGAGTCCGCTGATGAAATTTGTGAGAAAATCTTGAAATAATCATGAAAAACGATGTCTATCCTTACCAAATTGTTCTTTTTGAAGGGAACGGCGCAGCAGATCTCGCTTCGGATCGTCGCCGTCAGGTGACTCGTTCGCTTCTCGACAAAGGTTATTCGGTGACGCGGGTTGCCGAGGACGGTGTGCGCGGGGTTTCCCGGCCATCCGAAAAAATTCCGATGCTGGTGCTGGGCGATTTTGAAGGCAAAGCGCCGGAGGTGACCTCAACTGAAACTCATATCGATATTCAGACCGAAGATATTACCGGGCTGAGTGTTGAAACCATCCTTGAGTTGGTGGAGAAAAAGCGGGAATCGGAAGGGCAGGTATTGAACTCTCCCGGTCAACAGGGCGCCTGGAAGCCATGGTTTCCGGTGATTGATTACGATCGCTGTACCAACTGCATGCAGTGTCTCAGCTTCTGCCTTTTCGACGTGTATGGCGTAGACGATGAGAAGCAAATCCAGGTGCAAAATAACGACAACTGTAAAACGAATTGTCCGGCTTGCTCCCGGGTCTGTCCGGAGGTGGCAATTATGTTCCCGAAATACTCCAGCGGCCCGATCAACGGCGCGGAAGTTGCCGATTCAGATGTTGCCCGGGAGAAAATGAAGGTCGATATCACCTCGCTTTTGGGCGGTGACATTTACGCGAGTCTCCGGACCCGAAGTGAGAAAGCAAAATCCCGTTTTTCAAAAGAGCGCTCTCCGGACAAAGCGCTGAATGAGCGGAAACGTTGCCTGACCAAGCTTCAGCAATCGGGCATTATTCCCGCGGAAGTTTTGGCGGAGCTGGATCTGGAATCGCTGCCGTCTCCCGACGAAATTCAGCGAAAAGCGGCTGAATTTGCGAAAATGCAGGAGGAAATGGAGAACTCCTAGCGCGGCGGAAGCTGATCATTTGATTTTGCGGAAACTCTTCTCCGCGACGGGCTGTACCCGGTTGACTCCTCGATTGTACAGGGTACGGTCCCTGACTGTACCCTGTACAGTCTGTGAATCCGCATGACTTATTCAGAAAAACTTCAGCAATCGGTAGCCCGGTCCGGCAGTCATCTCTGTGTGGGGCTTGATCCCCGACCATCGCTCCATGGTTCCAATGACGAAATCCGGGATTTCTGTCGGAAAGTGATCGACGAAACCGCGGAATTCGCGGCGACGTTTAAGCCGAATATCGCGTATTTTGAGGCGCTCGGTGTTCCCGGATATCAGATGATCGAAGACCTCATCGGTGATATGAAAGCGACCGGGGTTCCTATCATCCTCGATGCAAAACGCGGCGATATCGGCACCACTCAGGAGCACTACGCCAAGGGCTATTTTGAAAACTGGGATGTCGACGCGGTGACCCTCAGCCCCTACATGGGCTACGATTCTGTGGAGCCGTTTTTAAATTACGAAGGCAAAGGCGTCTATCTGCTCGGGGTCACTTCGAACGCCGGGGCCGCCGATTTGGAAACCCGGGAACTTGCTGACGGACGCTCCGTCTTTGAACTTGTCTGCGATATGGCGGGTCGAGTTGACGATGGCAGAATCGGCCTTGTGCTCGGTTTAACCAACGCCTCCGACGAGATTCTGGCGCGGATTCCCGATGTGCCGATGCTCATCCCCGGTCTCGGAGCCCAGGGCGGCGAACTTGATGCGCTTTCCGGTGCGAACCGCTCAGCTCCCTCAGTCATCAACGTCTCTCGTGGCATTCTTTATGCGGACGAGAACCTTTCATTTTCAGAAAAAGCTAAAAATTATGCGAACCGAATTACCGAAGTCCTCGGAGGAAACGATTGAGTTGTTAAAGGATTACGGCGCAGTGGAGGAAGGCCATTTCATCCTCGCAAGCGGCAATCATTCCAACTACTACGTCAAAAAGGGCAAGCTTGTCCAGCATCCCTACGAACTGCAGAAAATGATCGAGCAGGTCGTGCCGGAGATGCGCGAGCTTGGTGAAATCGACGTGGTTCTCTCACCTGCGATGGGTGGGGTGCCGGTTGGTCAGCAAGTGGGGCTGGCGCTTCACGCCCGGACCATTTATGCCGAGCGAAACGCCGAGACCAATGAACTCGAATTAAAGCGGGGCTTTGAAATCAAAAAGGGCGAGCGACTTCTGCTGGTCGAAGACGTGATCACCACCGGTGGCACGCTGCTGGAACTGACTGATTTTATTCAGGAACAGGGCGGTGAAGTTGCCGGTGTTTTTGTCGTAGTTAATCGTTCCGGCAAAGACAAAGTCGGCGATTACCCTGTGGTTTCCTGTATGGAAGTCCAGTTTCCGGTTTATGCGCCGGATGAAGTTCCTGAATGGCTCGAAAAAATCGAAGCGGTTCGTCCCGGAACGAAAAAGGTCGAGTAACGATCGGCTATGACATGATTTTCGATTCTTCTTCCCATTGGCGGAAGGCATCGATATCGGTTTTGAGCTGTTTGATGGTCCACGCGAGAAGTGTGGCATCATCAGCCAGACCGATGATCGGAATAAAGTCAGGGATCAGATCGATCGGTGATATAAAGTAAATCAGCGAACCCACGATCAGCGCGATCGATTTCCAGGGAACTTCCCGGTACTCGCCTGTGGAATAAGCTTTCACCATTCGAAACAACGCACCGAGCGCTTCACGAATGTCGTCGAAGCTGCGCGGCATCGCTCCCTCCGCTTTTTTCGAGGCATCGGAGACGAGATCGATGAGACCATCGGGATTATCTTTATAAGTTTCCGCGATCCGCGAAGCTTTTTTGTAGCTGCGGTGATTTCTGATTTCGTCCGGGTCCTCGTGATCCATTTGAGGTCCAGCATCGCTGCGAAGCCCGGGAAAATCAAATGCGCCGAGTTTTTCATTGCCGGGCTTCTTATAATTTGGTTTTTGTCAGGTATGAAAAAGATCGTTATGTTTTGGAGCGTCCTTTTGACTTCGGTTCTGGTATCGGCCGACGAAGGCAAACACCTCTTTATTTTATCGGGTCAATCCAATATGGCCGGGCTCAAGCCTGAAGAATCTTTCACCCCCACGGTGGAGACCAAATATGGAAAAAAGGGCGTTATCGTCGTAAAAATGGCGCAGGGTGGTCAGCCGATCCGGCGATGGGACAAATCGTGGGAGGCGACCGGCAAGCAGAACAAAAAGCAGATCGGCGACCTCTACGCAGCTCTCATGAAGGCAGTCGATGCGCAGATCAAGGATGAAAAAATCGCCACAGTGACCTACCTCTGGATGCAGGGGGAGAGGGACGCCCGTGAGTCGAATGGCGAACTATATGAAGCCAGTTTTAAACGGATGCTCGATCAGCTGAAATCTGATCTCGGGGTCGAAGAATTGAATTTCGTAATCGGGCGCCTCAGTGATTTCGATATGAAGAATGGAAGGTATCCTCACTGGACGAAAATTCGCGACGTTCAGGTGGCCATCGCAGAGGGGGATGAACGCGGTGCCTGGGTAGACACCGACGATTTGAACGATGGTAAGAACCGTAGCGGAAAAGAGATCAGTAACGATCTGCACTATTCCGCTGACGGATATGTTACCTTCGGGAAACGACTCGCCGAAAAGGCGATCGCTCTGATTGAGAAATAATCTACCTACACGCCGGACACGATTCCCTCGTGAACATGGCCCTCATTGAGGTCAACACGCTCAGGTCTGCCTTTGTGCATATATACGACCTTGGTGTGGTCCAGTCCCAGCATCGCCATCGTGGTAGCATGGATATCGTGAACGTGCATTTTATCCTCAGTGGCATAAAGGCCCAGCTCATCGGTAGCTCCGATGGTCTGGCCGCCTTTGACGCCGCCGCCTGCCATCCACATCGTGAAACCGGTCGGGTTGTGATCCCGTCCGTCTCCTTTTTCACTCATCGGAGTCCGGCCGAACTCGCCGCCCCAGATGATGAGCGTTTCGTCCAACAGGCCGCGTTGTTTCAGATCGGTGATTAGACCAACAATTGGTTTATCGACATTGCGACAGAGACGGGAGTGATTGCTTTCCATTTTGGAATGGCTGTCCCATTTGCTACCTGCTCCGTGATAGAGTTGGATAAACCGCACGCCGCGTTCAACGAGGCGTCTTGCCATGAGGCACTGTCGCCCGTAGGTCTGCGTTTCTTTATCATCGAGACCATATAGAGATTTTATTGCCTCCGGCTCGCTTTCGAGGTCAATCGCTTCAGGTGCCTCGGCCTGCATCCGGAAGGCGAGTTCGTAACTGCGAATTCGCGCATCGAGATCGGTATTTGCCTCCCTACCGAGTAGGTGTTTCTGATTTAACTGATTTAGAAAATCCAGTTTATTGCGCTGACGTTGCTCCGTTACATCTTTCGGATTATTCAAATTGGCGATCGGCTGATTTCCGCTTTCAAACAGGACGCCCTGATGAACGGCTGGAATAAAGCCGGATCCCCAGCAGCGGGTTCCGTTGACCACCATACTGTTGCTGTCTTTGATTACGACAAAGCCGGGTAGGCTTTTATTCTCCGTCCCCATACCGTAGGAAACCCAGGAGCCGAGCGAAGGACGTCCCCCGAAGACCGAACCGGTATTCATTTGGCAGACTCCGCCGGCGTGGTTAATCCCGTCGGACACACAGGAGCGGATCACGCAAAGTTCATCGGCAATCTCGGAGTGATTGGGAAGCCAGTCGGAAATCCATAGTCCGCTTTCCCCGTGTTGTGCCCACTTCCGCTGAGACGGGAGTAGTGGGGAGTTGGCTTCACCCATCGCAGTGACGGGGCGCTCAAAACTGTCTGGCAGCGATTGGCCGGCCAGTTTGTTTAGAACCGGCTTCGGATCAAACAAATCGATATGGCTGGGGCCGCCTTCCATAAACAGCCAGATGACATTTTTTGCTTTACCAAGAGCATGGGGAATCTTCGCCGCAACCGGATTTGGCGGGCCGCTGGAAGCGAGCAGGTTCTTACCCGACAGTGCGGACAGAGCTACCGCTCCGAAACCGGCACCGGCTTTGGACAAAAATTCCCGACGGCTATTTGGGTGATCGTATCGATGACAGGCCATAGTATTAATGTAGGTAAAGAAATTCGTTTGAGTTGAACAGTGCGTGACAGAAGTCGGTAGTCGCACTCAGTAATTTGGAGTCTGAATTTTGCGGTAGTGGTGCCCGATACCAGGAGGTGTTCTCCTCCGGTTTCTCGCCAACGCCGCTACTGAAACTCCAGTCGATAATCGTTTTCGCCTTTCCTTTGTTGATCAACAATTGGCCGGGTTCGAGATGGCCGTCACTGATGCGCAGTCTGGCCAGTTGGCCGTCCCAGAGGTGCCCGGAACCGACCCGGCCTCCGATGAGCGATTTCATGGTTTGTTTGGGGAAGCCTCCGACAATGGAATGAACGACTTCCGAAGTTTGTAACTCGGCTTTTGGATCTGAGAGGTCTTTCAGGTAGAAATTGATTTTACCGGAAGTGGCATCACCATCGGTAGGGCGGGCCGAAACGGATGCGGCCAGATAGACCGGTTTCTGTAGCGGCAGCCGAAGGTCGGAAGCGACCACTTCATAGACCTGGTTCTGTTGGAAGTTTTCCCCGACCAACTGCATGATGAAATTGCGGGGCTGATACCGCGACTTCTCACTGGTAACTCCGAGTCCCCAGCCATCGACACTGGTGGATCCGTTCCATTTTGAGATCAAGGTGTTGACCGAAGCATCTTTATATATCGAATCCAGATTGGCGACGGCTTCGATCGTGAAGCTTTCCTCGGGCAGCGGGATCGATGAAAAATCCAGTCGCTCAAAGCGGCTTCCCGGTTGCAGCCAGAGAGAGTTTTTCCCGAGATCGACGTCTTTGACTTCACCGAAGTATTGTTTGATATCGCGCAGCCCGGTTTCGTTCGGGTATTTTGGAGGTGGCGCGACCGTTCCGGTGACGTTGTCCAACTGGCGGTTAATGAAATCAATCGAACCATCGATTTCGATATCGGTAGCGTCCCGACCATAGACGTGTTGAAAGGCGGTCTGGATGACCTCGCGATCGACCTGGCTTTTGCCTTGCAGGATTCGTCTCGCGAAACTGCGGGCCCGTTTCATCGGCCATTCGCTGTTGACGAGGAAGAGTGACTGATTGGGCGTCGTCGTTGGAATACGGCTCGGAGATGAGGCGAAGCCGGATGGCGCATCAAAACTGCCCAAAAATGGATCCGGACTGTTGCGTTTTTTCTGGATATAGACGGAGCGGATGGTAGCGCTTCCGCCCTGCGAGGGACCGCCGGATTTCGGGGTCAGGTCGCCGGAAACTTTCAGCATCGCATCCCGCACCTGTTCGGCCTGCAATCGTTTTGGCGGGTAACGCCACAGGAGTTCGTTGCCGGGGTCGGACAGGCTCTCAACTGAGGTGGGCTTCCTCCGCGCAGTTTGGCGGTAGGTTGAGCTGGTCATGATTTTGCGGTGCAGGTCTTTCATCTTCCAGCCGCCTTCGACGAAGCGACTCGTCAACCAGTCGAGAAGCTCCGGATGAGTTGGGACTCCGCCGAGTTTCCCGAAATCATTGGGGGAGGGAGCGAGGCCATTTTTGAAGTGGCGCTGCCAAATCCGGTTGGCCATCACCCGGGTGGAAAGCGGGTTGGAGTCACTGGCGATCCAATCCGCGAGCACGGTGCGGCGACCGGTCGTGTTTTTCCCGGGCTTAATTTCCGGAGCGGGTTGACCGAGAAGAGTGAGGAAGGCGGGTTCGATCACTTCTTTTTTGCCCCGCTTTTCGAGGACCGTGTCTGCCGGCTGGCACTTGGCATCGGTAGCGATAAATCCATTGGGAACCTTGTTCTTCGGTTTGAGATGATCAAACTCCTTCAGTTCCGAGGTCAGCTGGTTGTATTGATCCAATTTTGCTTTGTCTTTGGCGAACGTCTTTTTCCAGTCAATTCGTCTGAAGTCGTGGTCGACCTGACGTTGAACGAGTTGGGCAAGTTGCTCTTCGTATGCGTTTCGTTCCTCCTGCGGCTTGTTGTAGATTGCCTGAATGTCCTCGGGGAACTGTTTGACGACAAATTTCAGACTGCTGGCAACTCGGGCTTTCTGAAGCTCATCCAGTTTTGCTCTGATCCCGGCAGTGGCTTTTTCCCACTCAGCGAGCTTGGCCAGATCGTCTTTCTCCGCGAGGGGCTGATTTTCCGGCCACCAGACGGTGTTGAGAAAGGCCTGCAAAGCAAAGTGATCTTTCTGAAGGATGGGATCAAATTTATGGTCGTGGCACTGGGCACAGCCGATTCCGATTCCAAGGAAGGCTTCGGCGGTGGCGTTGGTCATCTCGGTCATGATGAGATCCCAGTGCATCCGCGCGTTTCGCTGGTTCCACTCGTAGATGCCGAGTCTCAGAAAGGCGGTTGCGACTACGGTATCGGGATCTTCGGGAGCGATTTCGTCCCCGGCGAGCTGCTCCCGCACAAATTGATTGTAGGGCTTGTCTTCGTTTAACGCGTTTACCACGTAGTCGCGGTAGCGATAGGTTTCGGGGCGATATCCGTCCGCACGATAGCCATCACTTTCGGCGTAGCGAACCACATCGAGCCAATGCTGGGCCCAGCGTTCGCCGTAGGCGGGAGAGGCGAGCAACTCGTCAATAAGGCGGGGCCAGGCGTCGGGTCGATCGTCATTCACAAAAGCCTCGACCTGTTCCGGAGAAGGAGGGAGACCGTGTAGATCGAAGTAAGCGCGACGGATCAGCTCCTCCCGCGAGGCTTCCGCTGCAGGCTGCAGATTGGCGGCTTCCAGTTTACGGGCGATAAAGTGATCAATTTCATTTGTGGCCCAACCGGCTCCGTTTTTAGGTGGACTGGGATCTTTGACGGGTTGAATGGCCCACCATTGATAATCCTCTTCCGTGAACCCGAACTGGTCGACCTCGGGGCTTTCCTCGATTTCGTCTTTGGGCCAGACGGCACCTTCTCTGACCCATTTTTCGAGAACAGCCACCTGATCTTTGCTCAGCTCGGTTTTTGGTGGCATCGCGAAGTCCGGATCGGTGCGGTGGACGGCTTCGATGAGGAGGGATTCCTCCGGTTTGCCGATGACGAGAGCGGGACCGCTGGAACCGCCTTTTAAAATATGGCTGATGTTATCGACCCGCAGATCGCCCTTGGCCTTATCCGGACCATGGCAGTCATAACATTCCGCAGCGAGAAGCGGACGGACTTTGTTTTCGAAGAAGTTCAATACCTCCCGGTCCCCGGATTGAAGACACAAGGGCAGAAGTAACAGCGGAAAAATGATAATTTGTTTAATCATCTTGGTTTTAAGTAAAGGGTCGGAGCTTTAGCAGTAGGATGTTCGCGGGTGGCGAATGCATGGACAAGGCCCTGATTCTCGTATTCTCCGGTCTCACGAACGATTAAAAAGGTGGCGATCCGGTTACCGTCGTTCCGAAGGTAGTCGGCGATTTCCGGGGAGTTCATTTTTACGGAGGTAGCGGCGGAGGCACCTCTCAGAATTTCAAAGGTCCCGAGTTTGGTCGTCAGTTCGGGGATGATCGCGGCGTCGGTCACGCCGGGGAGGTTTTCCCAGGTCACATTGTTTTCCTCCCACTGATCGAGGCTGTCATCAATCACGCCGTAGATCGCGAAGCGGGAGTCGGGGACGAGGGTGGAAAATCCGAGCCCGCTCGATTCCACTTCCAGTGAGAGTTCCGCGGATTCAATATCAATGGTGGGATGAGCCGAGAGGTCAAAGCTCATGATCCCCCGTCGTCGGTTGTTTTCAGCGAGATCGGTTTCTTTCACCATCATGAGAGGTGATGAGCCGAAGCGGGATTCATTCATGCCTTTCCGGACAAAGCTGTCTTTCCGGGCTTCGAACGAAATCCAACCTTCGCGGCGTGCCGGTTCGTGGTTGCGCAAAATTTCCTCGTCGGGAGGTCGCACATCCGCTCCATTAACCAGGGCATTACCGGTTTTAAGGCTGGTGGCTTTGGTATCGCCTTCACGAGTGACTTCGACTTCACCCTCAAAGACGAGGACGTGTGATTTTCCAAATTGATTGGTCGTCAGACCGAACCGGGTCCCGAGGTCAACAACTTCCAGCTGCGGGGCATCGACGGTGAAACCGTGGGCTGAGTCCGGAACCTCTGCGACCAGCGAGCCTTCGATCAACCGGCAACGCATGCTCGATTCCACTTCCAGGGTGGCGGGTGCCTCGATCACAATTTCAGCTCCGCTGTCGAATCGCAAGGTCGCCATTCCGGCTGTGAGAGCGAGTTTCCCGGCCTGCAGTCGGGAGCCCTTGGCGGTGGGGAGGTCGGAACCCGCCCACTGGCAACCTTCTGACTCAATAATCGTCGCGACATAGACGGGTCGTTCTCCGGAAAAATGACTCACCAGAAGCCAGGTCAAAGCGGCGCCGATGAACGCTGCCGCGATACTCGTCAGGCTGGGGAGATATCTGTGAACCGGCCGCTTCCGGGAAGGAGTCGCTTCCGGAGGGGGCGTTTTTAAAACTGAAGGTAGCGAGCCGCCCATCGCCTGGAGCTGGCCGTTCAACCACGCTGCTTCCGCGTATTCCTCCAGAAGTTTTGGGTCGTTTAAGACCTCATTTTGAAACGAATCCAGTTCCGACTCGCTCAGTTCGCCGTTGAGCGCGGCTTGTATTTTGTCTTCGTGATTCATGCTTCGGTTCCTCTTCCGTATTCGGCGCTAATACATTCCTGAAGGGTTTTGCGAATGCGGCTTAGCATTCGGTAGACCGCAGTTTCGGTGCGGTTCGCTTTGTCGGCTATTTCTGAAATTTCTTCATCTTCGTAGTAGCGCCAGAGAATCAATTCCCGATGAGTCACGGGGAGTTTCTTCAGACAGGTTTCGAGTGCATCGGTCCGGAGATCTGCCGCAGTATCGAACCGATCCATCTCGGCAGCGACCGCTTCGATGAACGCGCTTTCGGTCGGTGTCGTTTTCCGGCGCTTGATCGATCTCCGGTGATTCAGGATGATACCAAGCGCGATTTTACGTGCCCAGGCGCTGAAATTTGTCCCTGTCTGAAAATCATCGAACTTTTTCCAGGTCACGATTTTCGTTTCCTGCAGGATTTCGTCCGCATCCGCCCGGTTGGGTACCAGGCCGTAAACATAGGATGAGACCGATCGCTCATGCTGCGCGAGGTTTCGCAGGAACTCTTCTGTCCGGATATCATCCATGTAGAGAGTATAGGTCCGCAGCTCCGAAATTTTGGACAAAAAAATGCAAAGAAACCGGGAAATCCTGTCCGGAAACGGGGACTGTACCCTGTAATTGCGCCCTGTCGTTTTATTTGAATTCCGGAACGAAACCTCTAGATTGCTCGATGGCTTTTCCCGGAATTCTCGCGATTTTTCTGATTTTCATCACGTCACTGGCCTGTGCAGAAACTCGAAACTGGACCAGTGCCGACGGGAGAGTGATTGAAGCGACCATTTTAGAGCTGAATGGCGAGATTGTCCGGCTGAGGACTTCCCGGGGTGAATTTGAACTGTCGCTCGACAAACTTTCGACCGCCGATCAGCTCTTCGCCAAGGACTGGGCCAATAAAATGGCCGCCGCAAAGCCGTCGGAAGAAAATGGCAAACCTCAGGCGATGACTTTGGGCAATTTTGATAATTTGAAACTGGGGGAGTGGCCTCAATATGTTGTGGCTGAGTTAAGTCTCGATCAGATCGAAATCGTTGAATCGAAGGACGACGACGGGAAAGAGCAGTTTTTGTATCGAACGCCGCACTTCGAGTTTCATTCCCCGGACCGTCTCTCGACCAGTGTGGTTCGTGAATTTGCCCGGATCTTCGAGGCGACTTACGCATTTGTGGATCAGATGCCGATCGGTCTTGCGCCCGGAGCCAGTGAAAACGGTTTTTACAAGACCAAACTCTACATGTCGAAAGACGATTATTACTCGGATGGTGGTATGCCGGGGAGTGGAGGCATGTTTACTTGGCGTCGGCGGGGGCAGGAAATGAGCGGGATGATCAAGGTCCCGCTGTCCAATTTGGGCGTCGAATACACCGGGACCCGCTTTATCGTCGATCACAAGAAGCGGAGTACGACGCTAACTCACGAAATTGTGCATCAGGTGATGATGCGCTGGCTGGCCTCTGCGATGCCGGTTTGGCTGTCGGAGGGGCTCGCGGAAGTGGTCTCCTCTCAGGATTATAATAACGGAAGGTTTAAGCTCAATTCCATGAATCGTTCGGTCGCGGAAGAGGTGACGAGAGGTCGGGGCCGGGATTATACGATGTTGAATCTGGAGCGGCTCATGACAATCACCCACGGCGAATGGTCTTCCGACCTGGCCAGTGGTCGGGGTGGGCGGAATTACGACAGTGCCAACATACTGGCCTACTATTTCCTCCGTCTCGATGGTGAAGGGAACGGGACTCACCTCGTTGAATTTCTCAAAGAAATCACGAGTGGTAATCGCGGCGATGATGGAAAGCTCGCCCGCGAGAAGCACCTGTTGAGAGAGCGAAGCTATGAGCAGCTGGAAAAAGACCTCGCAGACGCCTGGCGAAGCGAAGGTCTGAAAATCGAATTTACTGAGTAGCTTCCTGCCGAGTAGCTTCCGGGGATCGGAAAAATTAGCGGTTCGAAAGATCTTTCTGGATCTGTTCGAAATCGCCTTCTTCACAACAGCGGACAAAGCCCTCGCAGTAGGCTTTCAGCTTGTCCCAAACCACGCGGATATCGGCTGATTCGTCAGGAGTGATGGTGTTATCCATCGCTGCCTGAGCGACCACATTCAAGAGACCCGCAAACTGAGCGACGATTTCGTGTGTGGCCGGAACCACTTCGTAACCCTCTGAGCAGTTGCTCTGCGGATTTCGCACGTAATAACCACCGGCCTGATGACAGAGCCATTCGACGATTCCGGGGTGCTTGGTTAACTCGACCAGCTGCTGAACCCGGTCCAGCGGATTCTTACTCCCCGATCCGGATTCGTTATGGGGCTGTGCCCACTTGTAAACCAGAGAAAGGGAAACGCCCATTTCTGATGCGATTTCCTTCGGGCTGGTCGTGGGACTTTCGAAAGCTTCTTTTAACACTTCGTGGGATTCCATCACAGCCAACTTTGCCTGAAAGAGCGAGAGAACACAAGTGAAATGATGTCTTACAAATTTTTACAAAACTTTCGATCAATTGTAATGGGCTCTATTTGCTTAAACCTTTACTATAAAAGCGTGTCGGAAATAGGGGCGATAACTATATACTCCGATCGCTTATCTACAGAATCACTCTTTGAAAAGAAGAGAGACTTCGTATACTTACTACTATGCTGGAACTGTTACAGGAATCAATAAAGGGATATAATCTTCCGTTAACTATACTGCTAGGTGTCGTGATATTATATTGGGTGGTCGCTCTCCTTGGTCTGGTCGATATAGATATTGGTGGCGATTTTGATCTGGATGTCGATACGGATGCTGAATCAGGTCATGAAGAAGGTGTGGATGCGGCGTCCGGTAACTTTGTAAACTCGGCGATGCGCTTTGCCGGTTTTGCCGACGCTCCAATGATGTTTGTACTCTCGGTCTTTGTTGTCATGGTCTGGGTCTTTAATTTGATTGCAAATATGTATTTTAATCCCCTCGAGTCAGGGACTCAGGCAACTATGCTTTTGCTGCCGGTTGCGGTGGTCGGTTTTGTTTCGACACGATTGTTGGTGCGTCCATTGCGGCCCGTTATGAAAATGCTGAAGGCTAAAGAAGCCCCGGCTGCCATCATCGGGGAACAGGCTGTGGTGGTCTCCGCTTCGCTGGATCACGAGTTCGGGCGGGTGCAAATCGATTTTGACGGGCGGCCTCTCGTCCTGAATGCGGTGATCTCTAATCAGGATCAAAAACTAAAAAAAGGCGCTCAGGTGCTTGTGGTTTCCAAAATTGAAGACTCGGAAAACTATATAGTAAGAGCACTTTAAACTTGTAATTATTACGTTTATAACAAATAAGAATATATATGACTACCTCATTACTACCTAACGCTGTTGCTATACTTGGGCTTCCAAGTGGGGTGATGGTGTTTGCAACCGGGATTGCTTTGATCCTCGGTCTGCTCCTCGCGGTTTGTATCGTGTATGCAACCTTCCTGAAAAAAGTGAAAAAAGGTTTCGCCGGAATTCGTACTGGTATCGGCGGAACTGAAGTGGCTTTTGATAAAATGATCGTCTTTCCTGTATTTCATCGATACGAGGAAATGGATATATCGGTGAAGCGTATCGAAGTGGATCGGCGTGCTCAGAACGGTTTGATCTGTAAAGATAACATGCGTGCCGATATCAATGTCGTGTTTTTCGTGCGGGTTAATAATTTGAATGACGATGTCAAAAATGTAGCGAGTTCGATCGGTTGCGACCGGGCCTCCAGTGAGCAGGGAATCGCGACGCTTTTTGATGCCAAATTTTCGGAAGCGCTGAAAACCGTCGGAAAACGCTTCGATTTTATCGAGTTGTATGAAGAGCGGGACACGTTTCGGGATGAGATCGTGAAAGTGATCGGTACGGACCTCAATGGGTTTGTTCTTGATGACTGTGCGATCGATCACCTTGAGCAGACACCGATCGAATCGCTGGATCCTGACAACATTCTCGATGCGGAAGGTATCAAAAAGATTACCGAACTCACCGCAACTCAGGCCAAACTGGCAAACTCGATTCAGAGAGATAAAGAGCGGGTCATAAAGCAGCAGGATGTGGAAGCGAAAGAAGCGATTCTTGAGCTGGAGCGTCAGCAGGAAGAAGCGGTCGCCAAACAGGCCCGTGAAGTGGCGACTGTGCGGGCCCGTGAGGAAGCGGAGTCGGCGAAAGTTCAGGAAGAGGAGCGTCTCAAATCGGAACGCGCCCGGATCGCTACGGAAGAGGAAATCGAAATCGCGATTCAGAATAAAGAGCGTGAAGTACTAGTGGCTCAGAGAAATAAAGAACGGACCGATGTCGTTGAGCAGGAACGTGTCAAGCGGGACCAGGAGCTGGAGTCAATTGATCGCGAAAGGGTCACGACTCTGAAAGAGATCGAGAAAGAGAAGTCTGTCGAGATCGAGAAGAAGAATATTCAGGACGTGATTCGCGAGCGTGTCATGGTCGAGAAGAACGTGGTCGAAGAACAGCAGAAGATTCTCGATACCGAGGCTTTTGCGACTGCCGAGCGTGAGAAGAGTGTCGCTGTTACCGCTGCCGAGAAGGAAGCGGAAGAGGTGTTGATTCGTAAGATCAAAGAAGCGGAAGCTGAGAAAACCGCAGCTGAGTTGCGGGCTGATCAGTTGATGTATGAAACGATCAAAGCCGCGGAAGCTGACAAGCAGGCCGCTGAAATGAGAGCAGAGGAAATCATTATTGCTTCTGAAGCTGAACAGACTGCATCGGAGAAACTTTCGATTGCCAAGAAAACGATGGCAGAAGGTATTGCGGCCGAAACCGCTGCTCCCGGTAGAGGTGAAGCTGAAGTGATTGAGGCGAAAGCCAACGCGGAGGCAGCCGGTATTGATGCGAAAGCTGAGGCAATGAAGAAATTCAATGAAGCTGGTAAAGAGCATGAAGAGTTCAAGCTTGAGCTTGAGAAAGCTAAAGAGGTTGAGCTGGCTGAGATTGCGGTTCGCGAAGCCATTGCGGCTCGTCAGGCGGAAGTTATGGGCGAGGCTCTCAGAAGTGCCAAAATCGATATCGTCGGTGGCGAAGCTCAGTTCTTCGATAAGATCACCAGCGCGATTACTTCGGGTAAAGCGGTGGACCGTCTTGTGGATAACAGCAGGACGCTGACTGATGTGAAAGAGACCTTCTTCAACGGAGATGGAACCTATTTCGAAAGTCAGGTCCGGGAATGGGTCGATCGTTTCGGGGTCTCCAGTGAAGATCTCAAAAACCTGACCTTGAGCGCTTTGTTGACCCGGTTAATGACCGAAGCGGATGGTGATACCAAAAGCAACATGAGCAGCGTGCTGAATGCAGCGAAGCGGTTCGGGGTATCGGAAAACAACGCCGGTGATGTAATCAATCGGATCACAGGTCTGTCCTAAGTTCCGGAAATGGTGTCAGGTATGTCATTCCCCCCGGGAGTGGCAACCTGGCTCATAACCAATGATGAATGGTAAAGGGGGAACTTATGACGGAAACTATTAACACGGACGCAAAACCTCAGAACACTCTTGAGGGTGGTAGCTACGAGGTAATCCGGAATCGCCTCAACAGTCAGGGTGTTGAACTTCGTGACCGGCTCGGGAAGCTGAATGCCCAGAGGCAGGCGGTCTTCGGGGCGGTTGAGCCCAGTCTGATTGCGACTGAGCGGGTTACGACAGAACACAAATGTTCTCCCCGCGATATCATGTCGATTGGTGCCGGGATATTTCTTTTCGGCTACAATGTCCAGATTGGCCTGAAGTCAGTTACCGATGTCGAAGATGTCTTCAGCGTTTATCAGTATGATTCTGCAGCGCATACCTTTGCGAAACAGGGGATAGACGTCATTGGTGATGCCGCCTTCCGGGCCGACCTGGCCTACTTGTACAAATATTATCGCGAAACTTCATTTGTTAAGTTTCTACAGATCGGGGCTCATCTGTATATGGCTTTCCGCATTGGTCGGGATGTCAATGATATCAAATGTTTCAAATGGCTGATCGCTGATGAGGGGAAACTTAACTATATCGGTAACCGGTTCGATCATGAATATAGGTTTCCGCCGCAGCAGGATTTTGAATGGGTGCGGGCTCATCGCGGCATGTTTCGCGAAGGGGATCATCCCCATATCTCAATCGAGGATCGGCTCTTTGTCGAGACGGTGGGTGGAGATCTCACGGTTAAGATCGAGGACAATACTTCATCGGGAGAGGGGATCTATGCGGAAAGCGTGACTCACGAGGATCAGACGCTCGACGACGCGGAGATTTTCTACGCTATCGTGGGCAGTCTGATTCTTCTCAAAATCCTTCCTTATCAGGAGAAAGACTATCGATATCTGGTTTATAATGAGAAGGTAAAAAAAGTCAGCCGGGTTGATTCGATTGCCAACTCCTGCGTGTTGCTGCCTGAAGATCATGGTCTGATTTTCTCCGATGGTTATCTGTTGCAAACCGGTGAGGAGAAGCGCTTTCAGATTGAGCTTCAGGATATGTTGTTCGAGCGGAGAGTGGCCTCGCCGAATGGCGAAGATTATCTCTACGTTTTCTATAACCGGATTTTGGGATCGTATATCCTGATGTCTTATAACATCATCGATCAGGCGGTGGATAACCCGATTATCTGTCACGGTTACAGTTTGTTTCCGGACGGTGAACTAGTCTACTTCCGGGAGGATGTCGAGCCTCAGAAGCATCATGTGCTTCAGGTTTGGCGAACTCCGTTTATGGCCGGGGATTTCCGGGCGGAGCAGGATCACGACAGTTATCTCTATAAAATTGGAAATGCCGACATCGTGAAAGCGATGGCGGAATGCTACGAGATTATTAATTTGATCGGGAAGGATGATTCCTACGCGGATCTCTATATCGATTTAACCCGGAAATCCGGGGATGTCATCGATAGTTATTTCTGGTGCGGGCATGAAGAGGCGTTTTCCCTGAAGGATACTCTCGCCGAAATCCGGGGGACGGCGGACAGTGCCATCGCGGAGTTCGACAAGGTGTCGCGGATTCGCAAGTCAACGGCCGAGCGCACCAGTGAGGTCAGTCGCCGGGCAAAAGAGGTTGCGAAAAAGGCGACCTATAATCAGCCTGATGATATCATGGGCTTCGTTCAGAGTCTCGCCGACCTGCGTTCAATGCGTGGAGAGGTAATCTCGCTTCGGGAGTTGCGTTACAGCGATGGGGAGAGAATCGATGAACTCGAGTCGGAGTTGGTTGAGGTTGCGGGTAAAGTTTCACGGAAATGTGTAGAGTTTTTACTCAAACCGGAAGCGCTCGATCCCTATCGTAAGAAAATAGGGGATCAGGAAAGTCTGATTTCGGAAATTAAGAAAGTCGCCGAAGCCAATCAAATCGGTGAAGAGCTTGACTCTGCCGGATCGGAACTGGAGATGCTGATCGATATCGTGGGGAATCTGCGAATTGATGATGCAACAGAGACGACCCGAATCATTGATGATATCTCGGCCATCTATGCGCAACTCAATGGCGTTCGGGCGAAGCTGAAGAATCGGCGAAAAGATCTCAGTCGGATCGAGGGCGAGGCGCAGTTTGGGGCGCAAATGAAACTCGTTGGGCAGGCGGTGGTCAGTTACCTTGACCTCTGCGATTCCGCCGATAAGTGCGATGAGTACCTATCCAAATCGATGGTTCAGCTCGAAGAGCTCGAAGGTCGTTTTGCCGAATTCGAAGAGTATATAGAGGAAATCGTTTCGAAGCGCGATGAGATCTATAACGCTTTTGAGTCTCGTAAAGTCCAGCTGGTCGAGTCACGAAATAAGCGGGCTAACCGCCTCGTGAAATCGGCGGATCGGATATTGGCCACTGTCCAGCACCGGATCGGCGGCTTCGATGAGGTGGCGGCAATTAACGGATATCTCGCCGGTGACCTCATGGTAGAGAAAGTCCGCGATATCGTGGAGGAATTGATTGGGATGGGTGACTCGGTGAAAGCCGATGACCTGCAAACCCGGTTGAAGACGCTGAGGGAAGACGCGGTTCGCCAGTTAAAAGACCGGAAAGAGCTCTTTGTTGATGGAGAGAATGTGATTCGCCTCGGTAATCATAACTTTAATGTCAATCGCCAGGAGCTGGAGTTGTCGATTGTTCCTCATGACGGACACCCCTGCTTTCATCTGGCGGGAACTGATTTTTTCGAGCCGATCACTGATGAAGTGTTTCTGAACGCCTCTGATGTGTCCGACATGTCCGTTTCCTCTGAGAATCGCAATCTATACCGGGCGGAATATTTGGCAGCCGTGTTCCTGGAGCATGTTAACGAAAAGCGTCTGCCCTGGGTTGAAATGTTAATTGATCAGAAGATCGCCGAGATCCAGGCTTTCATGGCGGGGCGTTATACCGAGGGATATACCAAAGGGGTTCATGATCAGGATGCGGTAAAGATTTTTGACAAATTGTTCGAAGTCGACCAAAAGGCTGGATTGCTTCGCTATTTGCCCGGTGTCAGAGCGCTTGCCATTCTCTATTGGAACTCCGCGAAAGAGGATCCGGATAAGGCGCTTCTGGAGTTAAAGCTCAAGGCGCTTAGTGCACTGAGCGCCAAATTCCCGGATCAGGTAAAGAGTGAGGCTCATATATCGAGTTTATCCGAAGAACTCACAGAGTTTTTAACCCTGAACCGGAAGTATCTGGGTGAACTTGCCGGGCTCAGTGTCGATTCCGCTGCTGAATACCTGTTTTTCGAGTTGTTGTCTGCCGGAGTCCTTACCGCTTCCGAAGGGGCCGGCAAAGTAATACATGATTTCGGCCACTACCTTTCCACAAAGCGACTCGAAAAGGCGTTTACCGACTCGATTGCAACGATGGAAGGAAACCTGATTGCCCAGTACGAGACCTATCGCGACTGGATGATGACGGTTTTCGATAGTGCTGACTATCGACACAAGGATTTGATGTATGAAGCGGCTGCTCTGCTGGCGGCAAAATCTTATGAACATCGCGCGGTCCGTGAATTGAACGGCGAAGCGGAAATCGGGAATATGACTGGCTCTCATCATCTCCTGAAAGAGAATACCTATTATTTTGACTATCTCGATTTTCAGAAGCGAATTGGTCATTTCAGACGTGTTGTGGCACCAAAATTTCTAACCTATCAGGAGACCAAAGGTCAGTTAATTGAAAAGCGACGGGACGAGATGCGGCTCGGGGAATTCAAACCGAAGGTGATGTCTTCGTTTGTCCGAAACCGCCTTCTGGACCGGGTTTATCTACCGTTGATCGGCGATAATTTGGCTAAACAGATGGGGACCGCCGGTGATGAAAGCCGCACCGACCGGATGGGGATGTTGCTTCTGATTTCACCTCCCGGTTACGGTAAGACGACCCTGATGGAATACGTGGCGAATCGTCTCGGCGTGACGTTTATGAAAATCAACGGACCGGCGATTGGGCACGAAGTCACATCGCTGGATCCCGAGGATGCGCCGAACGCCAGCGCCCGTGAAGAGATCTTTAAACTCAATCTGTCTCTCGAGATGGGGGACAATGTGATGATCTATCTGGACGATATCCAGCACTGTAATCCGGAGTTCCTGCAGAAATTCATCTCACTTTGTGATGCGCAGCGCAAGATCGAGGGGATATGGAAAGGGAAACCGAAAACCTTCGACCTGCGGGGCAAAAAGGTTTGCGTTGTGATGGCGGGGAATCCCTATACTGAAAGTGGCGGGAAATTCCAGATCCCGGACATGTTGGCGAACCGTGCGGATACCTATAACCTGGGTGATATTATCGGAAGTCATAGCGGAGACTTTGAAGCGAGTTACATCGAAAACTGTATTACTTCGAATCCGATACTGAGTCGACTCTCCAGTCAGGGACAGTCCGATGTTTATGCCATCATGAAGATCGCGGAGGCAGGATCACAGAAAGGCGTCGATTTCGAGGGCAATTACGCGGTCGAAGAAATTGACGAGATGGTCAATGTGATGAAGAAAATTATGCGCGTGAGGGACACCATTCTTCGGGTCAATTTGGAGTATATCCGTTCCGCAGCGATGGAGGATGCCTATCGAACGGAGCCTCCTTTCAGGCTACAGGGATCTTACCGGAATATGAACCGTCTCGCCGAGAAAATGCTGCCGGTGATGACGGATCAAGAGGTTGAGGTGGCGATTCTCGACCACTACGAGAATGAATCTCAGACTTTGACGACCGGTGCGGAAGCCAACTTGTTGAAATTCCGCGAGATGGAGGGGCTGCTCACTGATGAGGAGTCTGCCCGCTGGGATGAAATTAAGCGCAAATTTTCACGAAATCTTCTCCTCGGCGGCCAGGGTGAAAATGATCCGGTCTCACGTGTCATCGGGTCGCTTTCACAGATCAATGAGAGCCTCGGACACATGTCGGGACCCAAAATTGAACAGTTGGAGTCGGTCATCGCAGGGCTCCGTGCTGTGCCGGTAAACGTTGAGATTAAGGTGCTTCCAGTCGAACAACGCGTTCCCGATGAGCCTCCCTTGGCCTTTGAGCACGACGTGGAGCAGAGTTGAATACTTTTCAGACCTGTTTCCATCGATTGGTTGCATTCTGCGCCGGTTTTCTTAAACTGAGCCATGAATTCTGATTTGTCTGAAATTCTTGAAGAAGCGCTTTCCAACGGGCAGCTTCAAGTCTCCACCCACGAAAACATTTCCGAACTGGTCAACAGTTCGGACAACCCACGTTACGAAGCTGTAGTAAAGGAGCTGGCAGACGGTGAATATTGGAATGAATTAAACGACCGTTTTTTCAAAAAGTTGGCGTTTGGGACGGGTGGCTTGCGCGGTCGGACAATCGGAGAATTGGTGACGCCCTCGGAAATGGGCGACGCAAAAGAAGGGGAGCGCCCGGAGTACCCTTGTGTAGGAACCAACGCCCTCAATTATTATAATATTACCCGTGCCACACTCGGGTTGGTCAGGCACTTGATTGCCAGCCACCAGGGTGACTCAAAGCCATCGCTGGCGTTGGCCCGGGATTCGCGCCATTTCGGTAAAGAATTTGCCGAGTGTGTCACCAAGGTAGCTACGGAGAACGGGGTGGATGTCCATTTGTTTACTGAGCCCCGTTCCACTCCTCATCTCAGTTTTGCGGTACGTCACCTCGGAGCGAGTGCGGGTATCGTGCTGACGGCGAGTCATAATCCGCCGCATGACAATGGCTATAAAGTGTATGGCAATGACGGAGCCCAAATTGTGGAGCCGGATGCCAGTCAGATCATCGCTCTGGTAAATGAAATTTCCGGCGAGAGTTACGATCCGGTTCCGGAAGCGGACCGGGGCACGGTCAATGAGATCAAAGATGAATTGGACGAGCCGTATTTGGAGCGTCTCGAAACTCTTTTACTCGATCCCGAACTCGTCAAAGCACAGTCTGATCTCAAGATTGTGTTTACCAACATTCACGGGACTGGCGGTACGATTTCGCCGGCTTTGTTACGTCGGTTGGGATTTCAGTGTGATACGGTTGCTGAGCAGGATACTCAGGACGGGTGGTTTCCCACGGTAAAATCACCGAACCCGGAGAATGCGGAGGCGCTTGGTATGGCGATCGCTCAGGCCGAGGCTACGAATGCGGATTTGGTTATCGGAACCGACCCGGACTGCGATCGGATGGCCGTGGCGGTGCGGGACGCGGATGGGAAGATGACACTTCTGACCGGGAATCAGATCGGTTCTCTTATGGGATACTACCGATTGAAGGCTTTTACCGATCAGGGGATTCTCAACGACTCGAATAAAGACCATGCCGTATTGGTCAAAACGTTCGTAACTACAGAATTACAAACCGCGATAGCTGATTCCTTCGGAGTCGGGGTGGTGAATACTTTGACCGGCTTCAAGTATATCGGCGCTAAACTGCGGAAGTATGAAAGTCAGCTTCCAGGAGATGTCCGCGCAAATTATCGTCAGTTGAGCGATGCAGAAACCCGCGACCTCCGGCTGAAGCATTCCAAGTTCTTCGTCTTCGGCGGAGAGGAGAGCTACGGCTATTTGGGAGCGGATTTTCTGCGTGATAAAGATGGCAACGGTGCCGTGGCGATGTTCGCGGAAGTTTGTGCTTACGCCGCGTCGCTGGGGATTACTGCCGTCGAGTTGCTCGATCAGTTGTTTCGCGAACATGGTGTGTTTATGGAGGGGCAGCATGCGGAAGTGCTTTCCGGCGCGGATGGTGCGGAGAAGATCCAGAAACTTGCTAAAGACTACAGTGAAAATCCTCCTAAAGAGGTAGATGGTTCAGCGGTTACAAATTTTCGGGATTTTGCCAATTGTGACTATACCGACGAAGAGGGGGATGCCATTCCAAAAGAGAAAATGGTATTTGTCGATCTCGCGGATGGACGCGCTTTTGCGGTTCGGCCTTCCGGAACCGAGCCAAAGATCAAATTCTATATTTATGTGAGACCTTCGGACGGAGATGCAGTTGGTGACGGTGATCTCGCTGCAGCAAAAGTTGCCGCTCAAGAGTCTTTCGATTCATTGAAACAATGGATCGTTGCCGACATGAAAGCCCGTCTCGGTTCGTGATATGCCACCGATTCTGGTAAAACTGTGGCCGTGGTTCGCTGCGGTCCTCAGTGGGCTTTTACTGGCGCTATGCTATGCGCCGTGGGAGCTCGGTAGTCTGGTCTGGATCTGGTCGTGGCCATTGTTGGCGGCACTGTGGTTTTCTCTACCAAAGGATCTGAGCCTTAAGCAAGTGGTGATTCGTAGCTTTCTGCTTGGGTATACCACCGGGGTCGTCTTTTTCGGGGTCAATTCCCACTGGATTTTTCACACCTGGAAGGTAGTGGGGATGAAAATCGCCGGCATCGGTGCGGTGATGGGGATGGGGCTGTATCTAGGGCTCTACGTTGCTGTGTTTGCGATTTTTGCCTCAACTGTCGGGAAGCTCTCGTTGCCCGGATTGGGAGCAAAACCGGTGAGGAAAGGTCCCGGTGCGATATTTGATCCCGAAGTCGCCAAAGATTTATTCGGGCAATCGGTGGCGGTGTTGAAATGCGCCTTTCTTAACGGGGCTTGCTGGTGCGGACTCGAATGGGTTCGGAGTATCGCGTTTACCGGCTACAGTTGGAACAGCCTCGGGGTGGCCTTGAAAAATCAACTGATGCTCGTTCAGTTTGCTGATGTGATAGGACAGCTCGGTTATGGTTTCGTAGTCATGTTTTGCGGGGTGGTGGGATTTGCCACGATCTATCGCTTCGGCAGAGAGGTGCGCTATCATCAATCGATGCGACCGCACCTCGATTTCTCGGTGGCGATTGCGATGGTGATCGGTCTGTTTCTTTACGGGTTTTCGAAGGTCACGGAGCCGACTCCGGAGGAAACAGTAGATATCGATGTGCGGATCATTCAGATGAACACATCGATCAACGATAAGTACAATCCGGATGTCAAAGTGAGGAAACAGATTATCTGGGACTATCGTGATCTGAGCCGGGCATTTCTCGATACCGGTGATATCGATTTGATGGTCTGGCCCGAGACGGCTTTACCTACAGTGTTCAGCTGGAAATCGACCTTCGAGTTTCTGGATAACGAGATCCTGAAAGGCGAGGATTTCTACCTGTTGATGGGGATTGAGGACAATGACGTGGAGCGGCGCCTGTTCAATACCATTACTTTAATGAAGGAGAATGCGGCGAGTTTTCAAATGTACTCAAAAATGCATTTGGTCCCATTTGGAGAGTTTGTTCCGGGGCGGGACTGGAAGTTCCCCATTTTCGAATGGGTGTTCGGCGGCGTCATCACTCAGGATTTTGTACGCGGTACCAGTTACGAAAACCTGGTCATGGAAAAGGATGGGCAGAAAATAGGGATTATCCCGCTGGTTTGCTTTGAGGACTCGGTGGCGCGCCATGCCCGGAAGTTCGTGCTGGATGAGCCGCAGGTGATGGTGAATGTCACTAATGATGCCTGGTTTTACGACAGTGCCGCGCCGCATCAACATTTTGCGACGGCAATTTTCCGTTGTATAGAATTGCGACGCCCTATGATTCGGGCGGCGAACACGGGAGTCAGTGGATTTATCGATGAGCGGGGCAGTGTGTTCGACCGGGATTCGAAGGAAAAATACCCTCGTATTATTCAGGATGAAGAGACGGGTGATACCTATATCCGGGGGAGTCTGCCCGGGACTGTGAAAGTTGATCTCGATCCTCCGATGACGGTCTACGCCCAAATTGGTGATGCTTTTTCGATCGTGATGGGGCTGATCGCTCTGGGAGTTTTTATTTTTTGGTTGATTCGGGAGCGGAAAAAGTGAGACGATTCGCGGGTTATGCCGCCGTCCATCGATCCCGTCACTAACATGTTCGCCACGGGATCCTCGCTGATATCGAGGGTCCTGATCTCTTTCGCCGCAGGGTGGTTGGGGAATTTTCTGAGCCGTGTCTGCGTATCATTCACGGATTGGAGCGATTTCAGGAATCCGATCGAGGTTCTGGTGGAGGCTTTTGCCAATGTCCCTGCCGAAATTCTCACGATCGTTCTCTGGCCGCTGGTGATTCTTCACTACCTGATCGCCGCTCCGTTTTACGCGTTGATTCTCGTCGGGGTCGTGGTGCTTTGTCTATATAAAATTATCCTCGCTGATGATCCGGTTCTGTTCTGGGCGGTGCTGATGGTGACTGCGCTGACGCCGGGGATGGTTCTGGCCTCGGGATCACTTTGCTCGATCGTTCCGCTAGTGTTTTTTATGATCGGCCTGGGCGCGGCGCTGTGGTATTCCGTGAATCTCGATCATCCGGAATGGATCGATCAGGTGCGCGAGTGGACGGGGATGTGATTTACAATGCTTCCCTTAGCTGGGCGATTACGGAATGTGAGGTAGAGATCACCCGGCCGTCGAATTTTCGGATGGGCTGAATCCCCCGCAAACTCGAAGTCAGAAACGCAGCATTAACTTCCGAAAGAGGCAGCGGAATTTCGGTTTCTTTACAGGGGATTCCCAAATGTTCTGCCTGTTTGAGAACTCTGCAGCGAGTGGTTCCTGGGAGGCAACCGCTTTTCAGGTTTGGAGTAAGTAACCGATCTCCAATGACTAGGAATATATTAGTGGTGGCGCCTTCGCAGAGGTGTCCTTTGGTATTGGCAAATATCGCTTCATCGAATCCTCTTTCCTGAGCGTATTGCAGTGCCAGCAAATTTTCCCCGTAACTGATGGATTTGATTCCCGAAAGCGCACCGGTTTCGTTACGGGTAAATGGAACCGTCATAACGGTAGCGGTGTTCGGGTATACCGGAAGAGGCCCCGTGGTTATGGCGAGGGTGGGGTTGTCCGACCGTTGCGGGAAAGGCGCGGGTCCCCCCGTGAGCGTGATCCGGAGGCGGGCTTCGATGAGTTGGTTTTTCTCCAGTAAACGGGATATCGCGGATTCCACGGTTGATCGATCCGGGGAAATCAACCCCAGCCGGTGAGCGGATCTGGTGAGTCGCTCAAAATGTTGATCGAACCACTGCGGTGCTGAGTGGGTGACTTTGATCGTCTCGAAAATTCCGTGACCGGTCAGAAAGCCCTGATCCGACAATGGGATCGACGTCTGATCATCAGGGATAAATTCGCCGTTGAGAAAGATGAAGCTCATAAAACCGCTTGGATAATCGCACAAATGTCGGTCTTTTCCCTGTCAGGATCCTGAAATTGTGATGATCTTAAAGGAATTCGATTAGAAAAACCTTGTTCGCTGCTGCGATCCTGGATTACTGATAACTCCCACATTATGAATCGTCCGGTATCACTGTTAAACTGCTTTCTGTTCCCGATTATCGTCATGCTGGGAGGGGTGATTTTGAGTGGGTTTTACGCGTTTCAAACGATTCCGGAAACTTTTGCTGACGATGAGCGTGGTCTGGTGCCGCCCCGTTTTACGATTACTTTGGAGACTCCGGGGAGATACAGTCTGTGGGTCTATTCATCCGGCGAATTTGAGGGGCAACGTTATGAGGCAGGGACGGAGCTGCCTGCGGGTGCGAGAATTCATGTGATCGACTCAGCGACGGGGGACTTCCTGCAACTGAATAACTGGCTGACCCAGAACAAGAGCATCAATGGTCAGAAGGCGTTTCTCGTGGGAACTTTTGAAACCGGTATTCCCAATCAGGAAGTGCAGATCGTGGGAAGTGGAATCGGCGAGAAGGTGGTCGTGGGGATTTCTTCGAAGAATATGTCAGATATGGTGAATGTATACCTCGCTATCTTCGGGATTTTTGTGATCAGCCTGTTTATCGCGGTCTCGATTCTGGTTGTGATGCTCCACCGCCGCAAAAAGCAGGTGCTCGCCGGGGCCCAAGCCACGTAAAAACAGGACTGTACAGCGTACAGTCTTCGATTGTACAGGGTCAGACATTTCGCACCTTAAAAATCGGGCTTCGGAGAGAGCAC
>JARGPI010000077.1 GCA_029213005.1 Verrucomicrobiales bacterium | reverse complement strand
AGTCCGGACTTCAACCCGATCGAACGTCTGAGGCAGCACCTCAAGAGTCACTATCTCGCTGGGTTCATCACCAAGAGCGGCGAGGAACTCCTCGAGAAGCTACTCGACTCCATCCGAGCAATGATGCACAAGCCGAAACTTGTCCAATCCGTCTGCAACACGCATAGCGAATAAACGCAAAACCTTTTGAGAAAGGGTCTAGCTTGTCAGGACCGGTCGAAAACCCGGGCGGTTTAAGCCGGGGACAGGAAACGAACGCGCAAACTTCGGCTCGGTCGCTTGACACAGTTTTTCAGGTTGCCGCTGTGCGCCTCCGATCGTGGTCTTGTGTCAAGGAAGGTTGAGGAGATGGGGCACGGCTGCGCCGACGGTAGTATTTCCGACCGGTTCATTGACGATGGCGGAAATGATCTGGTCCCTAATCGCCGGTGGATACTGGCTGATCCTGCCCGTTAGTTCGAGGACGGGCGGCGTCAAACAGTAAGTGAGCACAGAGTCCTTCTCCGTCAGGTGATTTTTGCTGATGAGATCACCAAGGTTCTGGAAATCTCCCTCCGATAATTCTCTCTTCAGGATTTCGCCCCGCAGCTCGAGGTTGCTCGAGCTGCGGTTCGAGAATTCGATCTGCTGGTCGCCAAACTTGGCGATGAATATTTGGGGGTTTCCGGGATGATCTTCGATACCGGTAAATTGATCCTTCCCGAAAGCCGGATTATTTAGATTTTCTGTAAGAAACTGAAGGGTTGACGGATTGTCAGTCATGCAACTGGTGCACGCTTCGGTGAAGTTCTGCAGCGAATGGTGTTGCAAGAACTGCCGCGATTCCTCTAAACAGGTCCTGAACTCTTTCGCGTGGTGATCAACTCTGGTCTGCACCTGCTGCATCATGCCAAGTTGAGTCTCCAGGCGGCTGCTTCTGGTGGTGAGGCTGCCGTCCTGAAACAAGCGGCAAAAGAAATCCTTGATCCCACCGGCAAGTCTTTCAGCACTGGACAAACTACCGAGGCCCTCGCGGCTCACATGAACCTGATCATTGACTACCGTAACGCTGTATCGGTTGCCCCCCAGCGAGAGGCTGCCCTGCGATGCAATATCCTGAAAGCTGTGCTGCTGGAGGTCGGATATGTTATTGATATTGATCGGTGTCATAAGGGAGGTCCGCGGGTTGGCGCAGCGAGGGCGGAATTTTGAGTCGGGACTAAACGAAATTGATGTTCGGATCGAACGGATCCGGAATAGTTTCCGGCTGATCGGGTAGAGCAGCTTTCTTCCAGTAATTCAGTTCGGCAACGAGACCTTCAATGATATCCCCGCCTTGTGCGAGCTCCGCCTGATCCAATATCTGATGGACTTCGATGGCGTCTTCCCCGGGCGAAAGAGAGATGACCGGCGACGATACTTTGGCGCTTGAACGATTTCGCTTCAGCATCTCTTTCGAGGTCTTTGCCGGTAGATGAGTTACCGGCAGTTGGCCGAAGACCACCAATTTATCCGTGGTATCGGATTTGTAAAACGTCAGAACGAGGTCGCTTTCCAGAATCAACTGGCAAACTCCGTTCTGATCAAACTCAAGCGCAGACAGCCCGGCTCTGCCGCCAAGGTCGGTCAGCCAGTCATCTCTGTAATCTTGATTCATAATTCTGCCGGAGGTCTCACTGGTGAAGTAATCGGAAGGGGACTGTTTCGGAACGCGAATCCCGGCTTATCTCCCCCCGTGCTCGCTTTTGGCCCGACTCCCCCTCTGGAAAAGCCCGCGACCCTTGAAATCAAATGGAGGCGGCAGGCGGAAGTAGCGACTGGCTTTCTCGGGATTCTCCTCAAGTTCCGGAGGAAGTGAAGCGGGCTGAGTTAATTCGTAATCGATTTTTCTTGCCTGGGCCTCCACCCGGGTAGGGGAAACATAGGGAAGAGGAAGCGCTCGCGTCATATTCATATCACCCCCGGGGACGGATTCCAATGGCTCCTGCTCAACTTCATGGCTGTCCTCACTTAGATCGACCAATCGCGGGGTCAGAAAGAAAAACCGCTGCGCTCTGACGTGATCTCGCTCTTGCGAACCGAATAGCTTGCCTGCAAGGGGAATATCGCCAAGGAGAGGCACCTGGCGACGATTGTTAAACTGCCGTTCAACAAAACCCCCGCCGAGGAGCAAGGTCCTACTATCCGGGATCATGGCGCGGGTGGAAATGGCGCTTTCGCTGGAGGTGGGGATCTCGTCGACCGAATTGTCACTGAAATTACCGTCCCTGATCTCGATCTGGAGCATGAACTTCCGCTCCCCGTTCTCTTCAACAATCGTCGGCGTCACTCTGAGTTCTGTTCCGGTTGTCACCTCCGTCAAGTCGACATCACGCTCTCCCTGCAGGCGAACATATAGTGACTCGTCGAAACGGATCGTTGCAGCCCGGTTCTCTTCGGTCAGGACCATTGGGCTGGTCACCAACTGCGCGACCCCCTTCTCTTCCAGCGCCTTCACCCGCGTGAGAAGCTCCCAGTTGGAACCGGTCAGAATCGTGGATAAGTTCCCTCCGATCCCACGGACCAGATTCGGCCCGTCAATAAAGCTCGGGATCAGCCCCTGATTATCATTTCCGTCGAACTGCCCGCGATCGGCATCGAATCCGAAGCGCCGGACATCGCCCGTACTGGTCGTTTGACTCCCCAGGAACTCGTTTGAAAAAGAACGACGATTGTTGGAATCCACATCGACGATCGAAGCGCGGATTTCTATCACCCGGGTCGCAACATCCAACTGTTGGATCAAATCGTCATAGAGAGACATCCGTCCCGCCAAATCTCTCACGACCACCGCGTTGAGCCGGCTGTTGGCGGTAATCGTGGGCTCAAACGATCCGCTGCCTCCTTCGCCCCCGGACTCTCTCTGGCCGCTATCCCGAGAGTTGGCGAAGTTTCCCTGACTCTCTTCCCCGCTCCTGTTCGCGGAGAATGGCGATACCGTTGAGCCCATCGCCTTACTTTCCCGGGCACTCGTCAGATTACCGGGACTTGGGCGCCGTGAATCCCCTGTCGAAAGTCCGCCCCCCGCCTTCAACCCCAGGGTCTCCTGCAGGATGCGGGCGACTCCTGCAATCTCGGTGGTGGTTGATCCGGAATTGACGGATATATCGGAGGCCGATGCGTGGACGAGCCGATATTGTTTCGTAACCACCTCTTCTCTGAGCCTCAGGTCCTCCCTGGCATCGAGATCTTTGACGAGCGCTTCCCCCATTCCCACAAATGAAGGCAGGCCGGCAATTGTAATGATGCGGGACCGATCGCCCTCTCTGACCATGCCCCCGAGGCCCTCCGGCCCACTGGCAAACCCGAGCGAAGCCACCACATTACCCAGTTCCTCCCCCGAAACGTTTGAAACGGTGAGATGCCGTGTCAGCCTGTCCTGGATTCGGTCAACGTAAATCTGGGATCCATCGAAAAACCAGGCCAGCCCATGGGAATCGCATAACGCGTCCAGCAGAACCTGCGCCTCCGTGTCGACAAATTCCCCGCTTACGTTACCTTTGACTTTCTCTCCCACCGTGAACTGCATTCCCTGCAGGCGGGCAAACTCAGCGAGCAGCAGAGCCAGGCTTTTTCCGTCCGCCGAGAGGTCCACCCGGGCGACGTTCCAGGGAACGGAACCGGATCTAAATTCCTGAGCAAAAGATGCCTCAAAAAGGCCAAGGCAGGAGATCAGGGTGAGCAAGGCAGTCCGGATTTTCATTTTCTCGGGAAAGTTGAGTGAGCAAGGCAGTCCGGATTTTCATTTTCTCGGGAAAGTTGAGTGAGCAAGGCAGTCCGGATTTTCATTTTCTCGGGAAAGTTGATCTACAAAGAATTCAGGGACGAAAGTTTGACGGCACCAAGAATCACACAGGCAGCTGAAGTATGCTTTACTATGGGATCTAAAATTCCCGGTGACCTTCAGCAACGCCTCCGGGTTCGTTCTTACTTTACCCGAGGCGGGTTAATTTACGGTTTTTCATGAGAAAATCTTTGAACTGTTGAAGCAGGAAGCGACTCCCCTTGTCAGATTATGACCCCGTCAAGATTGGCGCAAGTCATTTCTCGTCACATCTTCCGCCGGCGCGGGCCGCCGCCGTGCAACGACTCGGTCGACCTCAAAGCCGGTGCGGCGATAGAGGCCTCGTCTCTTCCCGCCGGTCGATTTTAGAGTTCCTTGGATGCGCCGTTCTCCGCCTTGCAAAAAGACTGCTTGCAGCCTTTAGTAATCACCTGCGGCAGCAGTGATTAGTTTGCTCCCGGGCTTCCACGAAACTTGTCCAGTGGGCACGTCGATTTAAACCGTTTCGGGGATGTTTTCATTTTCCATCTCGTTGCTGTTGATTAAACCGTGTTTCGTCCCGTCCCCATCGAGGAATATGTTAAGAGTCTTTTCATGAATGGTCAGAATAAAGATCTCTTGTCCCGAACGGTCTTCAAGGTTGGAGTAAACCTCCTATTCTGCGCCACTGCCTTGCTGGCCGTGGCCCACTCGACCGGTGGGGTTGCAAAGTGGGGACAGGTCTTCAGCGGTCTTTTCTATGCGCTGGGGTTTATCGCGGGTGCCGTTCTACTTTTGGGGCACCATTGGAGAAATGGCTTGATTCTTATAGTCGGAACTTTGGCGGGCGGGTTTTGGATCATTTATTTTGTTCTGCCGCGGGCCATTTGAGCATCAGCCAACTTTGCCTGCGTGAACCTCCTTCTCCGCACTCAGATCGCTATAGGCTTCATTGGGAAAAACAGATTAACCTTTTCCGGGGATCCCTCATTATACTCCAGGATGTATATCGACTTGCCGACAGGGGGGGAGCGAGACCTTCTTTATTTGGTTCTTCTCGGATTTTCGTGGGCGGGAAATGTGGCAAGGTAATGGATGCTGGAAGATTTGAAAGGCTATTACGGGCAGTTGTTGGGACTGGAGTCGCCTTGGTAGGTTGCCTCAGTTGATCTCAAGATGGAAGAGCAAAGAGTCGAGATCGCCTTGGT
>JARGPI010000048.1 GCA_029213005.1 Verrucomicrobiales bacterium | reverse complement strand
AGCAAGAGCAAGAGCAAGAGCAAGAGCAAGAGCAAGAGCAAGAGCAAGAGCAAGGTGTGGGGCGGGACTTCAGTTCGCAACTAACACGTCTCCCTGCCGGGGGCGCGCAAGTGGGCTATCAATCTTTCCGGTGTCCCTCCGGCGCCCGGCTCCGGATTGGATGCAAAATCGATCCATCATTCAGATTGACGTAAAGGGCTTCCCCTGCATCGTAGGAATCAGAAATCTGACTTACTAATTTAATGAGCAATCGCAAACCAATTATCGCCGCGAACTGGAAAATGAACCAGACTCCTACGGAGGCTAAAGCTTTCCTCGAGGACTTTCTGCCACGTTTTCCTGAGGAAACTGCAGTCGACATTGTCATCGCACCGTCGTTCCTTTCGATGCCTATGGCGGCCGCACAAATCGTTCCCAGCAAATCAGTGGCTCTTTCAGCTCAAAACATGTCACCGGAAGCTTCCGGCGCATTCACCGGTGAAGTCAGCGCTGCGATGCTGAAAGAAGTCGGGACTTCCTACGTTATCCTCGGTCACAGCGAGCGCCGCTCTCTGTTTGGCGAAGACGATGCTATTATCAACGCCAAAGTAAAAGCCGCCCTCGCAAATGGATTCACTCCGATCCTCTGCATCGGCGAAACATTGGAAGAGCGTGAAGGTGGGAAACTTGAAGAAGTGCTCAAATCACAAATTCAGGGCAGTCTGGCGGATGTTTCCGCTGAGCAGATGGTCAATGTCGTAATCGCTTACGAACCAGTCTGGGCGATCGGAACGGGTGTTACCGCTTCTCCGGAGCAAGCTCAGGAAGCCCATGCCTTTGTTCGTGGTCTCCTCAAGGAAACTTACAATGACGATGTTGCCGCTGCGACCCGCATCCAATACGGCGGCAGCGCCAAGCCGGAGAACGCAGCCGAGCTGATCGCTCTCGAAGACATCGACGGATTCCTCGTAGGCGGGGCCGCTTTGGTATCCGAAAGCTTCGCAGCGATCGTTCAGGCCGGAATCGATCAGGTTTCCTAACCTCGATTTCCTCTAAATTTGTTAAAGAGCTACAAGGGCGTGATGCCTTTGTAGCTTTTTTTTTGCCGAAGGTTGTAACCTTCATCAGGCGGCCGGTAAAACATAGGTGAAGCGGGACTGAGATCAGTCTCCAGTATTTAAAAACAACATAAAAACTATCAACAACACTATGAAAAAATTACTCCTCGCAGCCGTCGCCGTCATCGCAATTGGATCAGCATCAAACAGTTTCGCCGGAGGCTGCGGCACCTCCTACGTCACTGTGCAGCAGCACTACACTCCACAAACGACTTACGTGGTTCAAGAGCAGCATCATCACCAGGTTGTGAGCGTGCCGATCTACCAGCCTGTTCAAATTGAGAAAAAAGTCATTGTGCAAAAGCCGGTGGTTACCACCACTTATGTGAAGCCATGCGTTGAAACCTACAAGGTGCACACTCCGGTTTACTACAACTACACTCCAGTCTACAACCATCATTACACCACTTCGTGTGGCTACTAAAAGAGATTGAGTTAGAGCAGTGAAATCTAAGAGCCCTGTCCGGAAACGGACAGGGCTTTTTCGTTTTTGGAGCTCCTGAGCAGAGTGATAGGCGCGGGAAGCGTTTTAAGGAATTTTTTTACCGAAGGTTGTAACCTTCTTCAGTCGACCGGTAAAACCTGGGTGAAGCGAGACTGCGATAAGTCTCCAGTATTTAAAAACAACATAAAAACTATCAAAAACACTATGAAAAAATTACTCCTCGCAGCCGTCGCCGTCATCGCAGTTGGATCAGCATCAAGCAGTTTCGCCGGAGGATGCGGCACTTCCTACGTCACGGTTCAACAACCGCATTACACTCCGCAAACCACCTACGTCGTGCAACAGCAGAGCCATTATCAGCAAGTCGTCACGGTTCCGGTTTATCGGCCCGTTCACGTGGAGAAAAAAGTAATTGTTCAGCAGCCGGTGGTAACGACTACCTATACCAAGCCATGCGTGCAGACCTATCAGACCCACACTCCGGTTTATTACAATCACACTCCAGTTTACAGCGGTCCCTACACCACCTCCTGCGGATACTAAATTTTTCAATCACCAAGCCTCAAAAGCCCTGTCCAGACACGGACAGGGCTTTTTTGTATCCGGATCGTTTTATCGGTAGCGTTGAAATTATTATAAACCGGTCGCGTCACCACACAAATCGATCATGAAAACCCACCAATTACTTCGAGTATTATCCTGCCCGCCGAAAATAATCCCGCCAATCCACTGCCTAAAACGTAGAACGGGCACTCTTGCCCGTTTTCGAAAAGGATAGCAAAAAGTCCTTCAGCAAGCCGTCGTATCAAGAGTCCTGTGCCCTGCGTGCCGGCGCTCAGTTCGTTCAATTATTTTTCTGATGATTTCTGAAATAGCTTTTCCTTTTCGGCTTATCGGTGCGTTCAGCCAGGTCTATTTCGATCAGGTAGTTTCGGGAATAGGGGGCCGGTGCTTTTGGATAGAGTGAGTTTCCCCGGTCGTGTAGATATCCTTCCGTGATATACTCAACTCCGTCGAATCGCTGAAACGTAGCAGTGAAATCGGGGATCAAGTCACCATGTGAAGTAATCTCGAGTAACCTGATAAAATCGTCTTTGAAAGAAATCGCAAATTGGCCCGATTCGTTGAGTTGTACAGTCTTTTCTTTTCCTTCGGCCATAGGGCCTGCGGTAAATGGGATCGGTGGGCCCCGCCTTCCATAGATCCGAAATTTCAATAATCCGTTTGTGACACTCTCCCCTGAAGATCGGTAAACAACCGTGCCCCTGAGGGTCACTGGCGGGTAAAAAAACTGTGGGTTCCAAAGAAGCCAACCTCCGATGGCTATGGCGAAAATCAATGCGAGGCAGCCAAGGTTGATAAATATTATTTTCCGTTTTTTAGGCTCCATTTTTAAAATCGTGACATCTAAATAATTTTCGGTCGCTGGCTCCGCCAAACCTCTGGTAAACCAAGGGCCGCAAGCAGCTTCACTTTGGCCTTGAATAGGCAATTCCGAACAAAAATATCGCTTAATTGCATAGGTTAAGGTGATTAGCCGTCATTCGAGTATGTTTAATCTGGAATTTATGAAAAACACAATCCTAACAATCGCTGCGTTTCTTTCACTTTCACTGTCTGCACAGGCTCGTGATTTCACAGTCGACGACCTCACCAAAGCTGCTGGAGAAGGTAATCTCCATCGCGTCCTCGATATCGTTGAGTCCGGAGTAAACGTGAATACTAAAGACTCAGAAGGTTGGTTTCCAATCTCTAAAGCTGCGGCATCCGGCCAAACAGAGGTAGTGAAAACGCTTATCCGGGTTGGCGCGAATAAAAATGCGCAAACCAGCCGCCGCAATACCCCGCTGATCTTCGCCGCTTCCCGTGGACACAAAGACACCGTGAAGGCATTGTTGGAGCTTCGGGTCAATCGCAACCTCACCAATGCTGACGGCGAGACGGCCTCAAGCATTGCCCGCAAAAGCGGATATAGAGTCATCTCAGAGATTATTGACCAAAACTGATCCCGCATCACCCTAAAATGATTTTCGGGGCTGAACACAGTATCTGCTCAAAGCCCTTCATAAACGGATCTAGAGCCGCTTTTTAATCTTTCTTTTCACTATTAGCTTGGCTCAATATTTCACAACCGTGCCCCTGAGGGTCACTGGCGGGTAAAAAAACTGTGGGTTCCAAAGAAGCCAACCTCCGATGGCTATGGCGAAAATCAATGCGAGGCAGCCAAGGTTGATAAATATTATTTTCCGTTTTTTAGGCTCCATTTTTAAAATCGTGACATCTAAATAATTTTCGGTCGCTGGCTCCGCCAAACCTCTGGTAAACCAAGGGCCGCAAGCAGCTTCACTTTGGCCTTGAATAGGCAATTCCGAACAAAAATATCGCTTAATTGCATAGGTTAAGGTGATTAGCCGTCATTCGAGTATGTTTAATCTGGAATTTATGAAAAACACAATCCTAACAATCGCTGCGTTTCTTTCACTTTCACTGTCTGCACAGGCTCGTGATTTCACAGTCGACGACCTCACCAAAGCTGCTGGAGAAGGTAATCTCCATCGCGTCCTCGATATCGTTGAGTCCGGAGTAAACGTGAATACTAAAGACTCAGAAGGTTGGTTTCCAATCTCTAAAGCTGCGGCATCCGGCCAAACAGAGGTAGTGAAAACGCTTATCCGGGTTGGCGCGAATAAAAATGCGCAAACCAGCCGCCGCAATACCCCGCTGATCTTCGCCGCTTCCCGTGGACACAAAGACACCGTGAAGGCATTGCTGCAACTTCGGGTCAATCGCAACCTCACCAATGCCGACGGCGAGACGGCATCAAGCATTGCCCGAAAAAGCGGATACCGGGTCATCTCAGCGATTATTGACCAGAGCTAATTCCGCACCACTGAATGAGGGCGTTAAGGAGCGCCCAATTCAGGATAAAAGCTTCGTTTCGAGGTGAGCCTCTTCCCGTATCTCGACCCCGCCTCTGTCCTCGCGTAAACGATGGTCGGTCCCATACACTCCTCAGAATATGGTGACTCAGCAGTGTATAAAAATGCATGACCTTCCAGCAACTTTTCAGCCTCCTTGTTTTGCTTCATGTCAGTTCCCTGCCTTCGATGGGCGTGGAATATTTTGTGACTAAACAAGGCAACGACTCCAACGAGGGCACTGGTAAAGCAACTGCCTTTCGAACGCTCCGGAAAGGAATCGAAATACTACAGGCGGGTGATGTGCTTACCATCGGGCGGGGGGAGTATTCTGAAAGCATTACCCGGGACGGACTTGGTAATATGGAAGTGGAAACCATGATTCGCGCCGAAATTCCCGGCACGGTGGTTTTGCGGGGCGACGTGGCCCTGCCCTCAACCGGTTTCGAGAAGGTTGAGGGATCCCGCTTTCTCTATGTCACTGACTTCGACAAAGAAATTCAGGCAGTTAGTGAAATTGACACGCTTACCGTTCTACGGATTCAAGCGCTCAAGGAAGAGCTGGAATTCAGGCCCGGCACCAGTTATCACGATGTTGAGGCGGGTAAACTCTACCTGTCGACAAGCGACCTTCGTTCGCCCGACACCCATCACTATACGGTTTCGACGATTCAAGGAAGCGGCCTCATGCTGACCAATCCCCGCCGTGTTACGGTGGATGGGATCGCCGCGACGGGGTATCAAAACAGCGTGCCGACGCCACATCTGCCAGGTAAAGGACAAGTCTGGGGTATCCTGCTTTCCGGTGCTCGTAGTTGCGTGGTTCGCAATTGTGTGGTGTATCTCAATCGCAGCGGAATCGGAATTGATAGTGGCGAGGGCTTGAGTAAAGACGGCGTGGAAAATGGCTGGAATGTGATAGAGAAATGCGTTGGCTACGGCAATAACACGATCAACCTGATCGGCTATGCCTCGAATCACGATGAGATTCGTGATTGCATTGCCTACCGCGCTCACTCCTACGGGATCCGCTTGTATGGAGCAGGTATTCGCGGACCAGCCCTCGTGAAAAACTGTCTCAGCTGGGGCAACGGGGTCGACATCATGATCAAAGGTGGAGAGGCTGACAAATATGCATTCAGTGAAAACTCGATCACACTCGGCAATCTCCATTCGGCCAATCTGAAACACTCGATTGTCGGGACCCACAACCAATACAATCGCTCTCCAGGCGAAGACACAATCTATGGTCTCTTTAGTCCCTTCGGCAATCAGGAGGTGAAGGAGAGAAATCGCGACGAATGTTTTGCTGATCCAAAAAACTTCGATTTCCGCCTTCAGTCGTCCGCGAAGTATCGTGCTGCGGCTCCCGACGTAACCGATAGCGGCCCTTTCCCCTACCAGGCGAACATATTTTACGTAGCGGAAACCGGAGATGACATCAACGACGGCCTTTCCACAAAGCAACCATGGAAGACTCTTGCCCACGCGATGGGACAACTGAGATCCGGCGATACACTCTATCTTGAGGGCGGAACGTATCTGGCAGCGGACGAGCTGAAAATTGCGAACCCCGGGGAGCAGGTCACCTCCATCCGGAGCCGGGGAACAAAGCCGGTTGTGCTCAAGGGAGACATTGATATTTCCGGCAGTCGAGGGCTGGAATGGGAGCGAATCCATTTCACGGGCGCCCTGTCGTTGGATAAGAGCCAGGGTATCCTTTTCAATAACTGTCGATTTACCAATCAGGGAACGCCGTTGGCCGCTTCAGCCGTCGAAGATTTAAAAATCACGCACTGCGAGTTCACCGGATTTGAAAAGGCTGCCTTACTGCTGAAAGAAACTTCGAGGGTTTGGCTGAGTGGAAACCGCTTTGATAACAGGATGGCTCCGGCGATTCAGCTCGATAATACCAAAGCTATCTTCTATAGCGATTACAACAGTTACTCCGGAGCGGGGCAGGTCTGGCAAGTGGCTGGCGATACGCATCCGCTCCAGACGATCCAGAAAGAGCAGGATATTTATTCCAGGGTCGGAACAAATGAATATATACCCGGTCCCCTTGGAACCCCGACCGGGTTTTATCTTCCTAATAAACCTGTCGTGATGCGAGCAACGTCACCTGAGCTGCATTCGGTTTCCGGAACTACCGCCGATATCGAATGGTGGGCATCGGTTCCGGCAATAACAGAAGTTGCCTGGGGTGAGACGGCCGATACCCCCAACCGATCCCTTCTGAACAAAGGTGCGAGTAGTGTCATCGACGGTTTTAATACCTTTAGTTTAGAGGGCTTGAAACCCGGAACTAAATACTTTGTTCGCCTCATTTCCTCCAGGCCGTCAGACGGTGAAGTCGCCCAATACACACCCGGAATCACCTTCCATGATTCGCCGCTGATTTTCGAAACCCCGGCTGAAGCAACGACCGCTCGGACCCTTTATGTTTCACCCGATGGAGATGATTCCCTAAATGGTCTGACCCGGGAGAGGGCCTGGAAAACAGTCAGTCATGCTGCGAGGGAAGCGCGGGTCGGTGATACCGTGATCATCGGCGGGGGAACTTATCGCGAGATCGTTCGGGTTCGCTCCTCCGGAAGTGAAAAAAGACCGATCACATTTCAGGCTGCCCCGGGAGAAAAGGTGATTTTCGATGGTAACGAACGCCTTCTCGACCTTGGGATTTCTGTAGTCGGCAAACAGCACATTCACTTCGACGGGCTCTATTTTAGGAACTACACCGGTAATGGGTGGAGGAGCGTGATGGATCTCCGCTTCAGTAGCGACATCCTCGTGACGCGCTGTTTTTTCAACGGCTACGGCAAGATCGGTGTCGGCACCCAACTGCGCGCCCAGGATTGTGAGAACGTCACCGTTCGTAACTGCGTTTTCTGCCGGGGCTTCCAGGGAATAGTGGTTCAGTTAGAGTCGACGATGCGTCTGGAGAACAACGTATTTATGAATAATCTGACCACCAACATCGGTTGCTGTGGCGGACCTTCCGAAAGTTTCGTGGTGAGAAACAACCTCTTTGTCGACAGCATTCCCAGCAAAGTCGGGGTATGCCTTTTCGAGCTTGGAGGGCTTGAGCGCCATCTCTTCGCGGGCAATGCGTTTTACCTGCGCATCCCCGATGCCGAACGCAAACCCTTCCTGTTCTACGCGGGCGGTCCGGGCCGCACCAGTATTGCTGAATACCAGAAGAAACTGGGTCACCAAAACCTGGTGGTCGATGATCCGCATTTTGCGATCAGCGAGGGTCAGCAGCCCAGGGATTGGCGAGGTAACAAAATCACCTTCCTCGGTGACTGGATTCCCCGAATTGATCTCGATTTCCCGGACCTATTCACCCTGCACCCCGAGTTAACGGAGCAAAAAATCGGCCTCCGGGAAGAGGCCTTTGATGATTTTCATTTCCATCAGCCGGATGGTCAATCCCGGTAAGGGACTGTGTGATAGATCGTTCCAGCTGGGCAGATTCTTCTAGTCGCCAAAAACGAGTTCGCGGCCATTGAAGCAGTCCCGGAAACGGTGGGTTTGACGACGGTCTTTCGGCTATCGTTACCTAAAATGATTTTTGAGATTGAACGCAGTATCGGCTCAAAGCCGTTCATTAAAAGGCTGGAGCCGCTTTTAATCTTTCTTTTCACTAATAGCTTGGCACTTTATTTCATTAGGAGATCCTGAACAGAGTGATAGGCGCGGGAGGCGTTTTAAGTAATTTTTTTGCCGAAGGTTGTAACCTTATTCAGGCGACTGGTAAAACCTGGGTGAAGCGGGACTGAGATCAGTCTCCAGTATTTAAAAACAACATCAAAACTATCAATAACACTATGAAAAAATTACTCCTCGCAGCCGTCGCCGTCATCGCAGTTGGGTCAGCATCAAACAGTTTCGCCGGAGGATGCGGTACTTCCTACGTGGCTGTTCAGCCATCTTACTACACTCCTCAGACAACTTATGTGGTTCAGGAGCAGCACCATCATCAGGTTGTGAGCGTTCCGGTTCATCAGCCTGTTCACATCGAGAAAAAGGTGATTGTTCAGAAGCCGGTGGTCACCACTACTTATACTAAACCATGTGTGCAGACTTATAAGGTTCACACTCCGGTCTACTACAACTACACGCCGGTTTACAACCATCATTACACCACCTCCTACGGCTACTAAGTTTAACCGTCTCTGAATTTCTCAAAGCGTGTCAGCCCTGTCCGGAAACGGACAGGGCTTTTTTGTTTGCTAAATTTCCGCTGATTTGCCAATTTTTCTGATATGAATGAGGCCGCCTTCAGTCCCGGGTTTCGTCTTTCTCTTCTCGACGTCATTTTCCTGATGGCAGGTTTGATCGTAGCCGTTGTCGCGGGAATTTTTGTGTGGTGGGCCGGTTTCATCGTAAGCTTTGTGGTCTTGCATTTCTTCCTCTTCTGCAATGTTTTCCGGATCGCCCGGGTTTCGGAATTAATCTGGGCGAGCATTTTCGCCGTGCTTGCCGGGGCGACCGCTATTTCGGGAGTCCCGGGATGGGGGATCACGGCGGTGGGCTCTTTGATGGTGAGCGCATTCCTTATTTTCCGGGAGACGCGAAAGGCCGATTATCACGGCGTTTTCTGGAAAAAGTGGAATCCGGACCTGCCGCAATGGTGGAATTCGCAGCAAGTGGAGGGGGATTCCGCGACGGCGCCGGAGTCGTAACAAGAGGCGAGGTCACAGTCGATTTTCGGCGAATTCCTGCTATGATTTGGGGAAGAAAACAATCATGGCAGCTCCTCAAAACATCATTGGTCTCGTTTACGACTACGATCAGACTCTGAGTCCCACTTACATGCAGGACGCGGTTTTGTTCCCGAAATTCGGGATCAATCCCGGTGAATTCTGGAAAAAATGTCAGAAACTGGTCAATGAGCAGCAGTACGAGAGTGAGCTGGCCTACCTGAAGGCGATGCTCGATTATCTCGACATCGATCGTCCCAGTAATGCCGACCTCGAAGATCTCGGAAAAGATCTCAAGTTTTTTCCCGGCCTTCCGGATATGTTTGAGGAATTGGAATCGGTTTTGACGCCGGAACACCGGGCAATGGAGGTGAAGATCGAGCACTATATTATATCGAGTGGAATCAAAAACCTGATCGAAGGCAGTGCGTTAAAACCCTATGTAAAAGAAATATTCGGATGTGAGTTCGCTGAAAACGAAGCGGGAGTTATTTCTTTTCCGAAACGGGTCATTTCCCACACGGCAAAAACTCAATACCTGTTCCGGATCAATAAAGGTATGTTGGGGCACGATCAGGACGTCAATGATCACATGCCTGAAGAACTGCGACCGATTCCCTTTCAAAATATGGTGTACATCGGTGACGGACCGACCGACGTACCTTGTTTTACGGTGATGAAGCGGAACCGGGGGTACACGATTGCCGTTTACAATCCGGGAGACGAGTCACGAAGCAGTTTTCGCAAAGCTTTCCAACTGTCCGGTCCTGCCGCCCGAATTGACTACCTGGCTCCGGCGGATTATCGCGGCGGGAGTCATCTCCGTCTCTTGCTGGAGGAAATGATTATCGACATCGCCGATAAAATCGTCGATCGACGTAAGAAAGAGGTTTTTGAAGGTACCGTTGCCGCCCCGACTCATTAATCAGTAGTTAAAAAACGTTATGAATTCGACCCTCCGTATTCTTATGGTTGTTGCCTTCGCTTTGATGGCAGTGAAAACCGATGCTCAGGACACTTTGAGCCCTGCGGTGCCCATACAGGTGACGCCCAACGACTATGCCCGCTTTTTTGCCGGGTTACCAGTCCGGGCTCAGAGTCCGCTTCAAAAGTTAATGACCCAACCCGCCGCTGTTGCCCACACGGTGGAGACCCAGAAGTTGACCAAAAAATGGGAGAGCTATCGGCTCTCTCAAATTCGGACCTGGGCGAGACAGGAAATCCAACCGAAAATTGCGAGGCAGGCGGTTCTGAAATATATGTTTGGCGGTCCTGACTTTGTCCATGTTGCTACACTGTTCCCGGAAATCCCCGAGTATGTTCTTGTGGGGATGGAGCCTCTTGGTTCGATCCCGGATTTCTTCCAAATGACTCCGGCTCAGATGAATAGTTATCTGTCCCACCTCAGTTTCTCGCTGAGAAGTATATCGGAGCGGAATTTCTTCATCACGAAAGAGATGAAAGAGGATTTCGGGAAAGAAGGTGTTGATGGGGTCTTTCCCGTCCTCCTGTATTTTTCCGCTCTGACCGGGCATGAGGTTCTTGACGCCAGATATGTAACATTAGACCCGGATGGGAAACCCGTGACCTGCGAAGCCGCCGCTGCAACGGGCGTTTGGATACAGATCCGTCCCCTCAACCCTTCTCCCCAGGCACCGCCGACTCAGAGTCTCTATTATTTCAAAACGGACCTGTCCGACAGCGGTTTCAAGGCGGGAACACCCTTTCATAAGTTCCTGGTGGCCCGTCCCGGTGGGATTGGATACCTGAAAGCGGCATCCTACCTGATGCATACTGAAAACTTCAGTAATATCCGGAATTTCCTGGTGGGGGACTGTCGTTACATTCTTCAGGATGCGTCGGGAATTCCGGCTGATTTCCTCGCTCAATATTACAACCTGACTTACTACGGTAACTACATCGGTCCGATTGATATGTTCAGTGAGTTTGATCAGCCCGGTCTGCGATCGATCTATCAATCGGGGAATGTGAAAAAGTTACCGTTCGGAACCGGTTACCGGATGAAAGACGAGCACTCAATACAACTGTTTGGAGTTCGCAAATAACCGGTAAACCGGCGGGTCGAATTCCAGCATGGACGAAAACTTATTTTTTAACGGATTTATCTACCTCGCGGCGGCTGCGATCGCCGCGCCACTCGGGCGGCGCTTCGGATTGGGCGCCGTGTTGGGTTATCTGGTGATCGGTGCGGTGGTGGGACCTTCAGCGCTCGGCTGGGTCGGGGAAAATCGCGAGGAGGTGATGCACTTTTCCGAGTTCGGGGTGGTGCTGATGTTGTTTGTGATTGGTCTCGAGATCGACTTGTCCCGACTATGGAAAATGCGGGGCCCGATTTTGGGGCTCGGAGGGCTGCAGGTATTGATTTCCACGGTGGTGTTGGCCGCTGCAGCGATGTTGCTACCGGTCAATTGGCGGGAGGCGGTCGCGATGGGATTGATTCTGGCGCTTTCGTCGACGGCCATCGTGATGCAGAATTTGCGGGAGCGAGGCATCAGCGAAACGAGTGCCGGAATCCAGAGCTTCGCGGTGTTGTTGTTTCAGGATATCGCGGTGATTCCCATGATTGCTCTACTCCCTCTGCTGGCTCATCTGCCCGCTGGTGAGGACAGTCATGGCTCCGGGCATACCTGGATTGAATCAGTTCCCGCCTGGAGTCAGGGACTGGTTGTTGTCGGGGCAATTGCGCTGGTCGTCATTATCGGTCGCTTTGTTTTAACGCCATGGTTGCGATGGGTTGCTTCGCTAAAGGTAACGGAGGCCCTGACTTCGACGACCCTGGCTCTGGTCGTAGGGATTGCGCTGTTAATGGATGCCGTCGGGTTGTCACCTGCGCTGGGCACCTTTGTCGCCGGAGTGATGCTGGCAAGTAGTGAATTTCGGCACGAGTTGGAAAGCGATATCGAACCGTTCAAAGCGCTGCTGCTGGCGGTGTTTTTTATCGCTGTCGGTGCGGGTATTGATTTTGAGCTGATCGGGTCTCAGCCGCTCACGATCGGAACGATGGTGTTTGTGTTGATCGCATTGAAGGGCATCATTCTCTATAGCTTAGCGAAATGGTTTGGTCTTTCTTTTGATCAGCGATTGCTGTTTGCGGCTGCCCTGGCGCAGGGCGGTGAGTTTGCTTTCGTGCTCGGTGCTTTTGCGGTCGGGCAGGGTGTGATTAGCACGGAACTGGCCGCACAGATGATAGCCGCTGTTGCGTTATCGATGGCACTCGCGCCTCCTTTACTACTCGTGGTGCAGCGCGTGATTCTGCCCCGGGTCGGCACGACGGAAACGGAAGGAAACGGGCGCGCTCACGATGTCGGGAACGATAAAGCCCGGGTTCTTCTGGCGGGGTTCGGGCGATTCGGGCACCCCATGGGACGGCTGTTACGTAGTGCCGGTTGTATGCCAACGGTTCTGGAAAAGGACAGTGACCATGTCGATCTACTGCGGCGCATTGGCTTGAAATGTTACTACGGCGACGCAACCCGGCCGCATTTGTTAAGAGCGGCGGGGGCAGAGGATGCGGAACTGTTAATCATTGCGATCGACAACGAAGAGGAATGCATGAGCATTATCGATACCTGCCGGAAGCACTACCCGCACTTGAAGCTGTTTGCGAGGGCCTGCTCGCGATACCATGCTTACCAGCTCCATGAAATCGGAGTGAAATACTATATCGAGCAACTGGGGTCATCAATGGATTGCGCCATCGCCATCCTTCACGAACTGGGACACGAATTGGACCATGCCAAAGATGCGGCGCGCCGATTTAAAGAACATGAGCTGTCCGCTATAGGTGAGATCGCTCCCTTCCGGGATGACGAACAGAAATTTGTCGGGATGTCTCAGCAAAATCTGAAAGATCTCGACAGCCTGTTGTTAAACGCTCCGTTACCGGTGCGGAACGGCAAAAACCGTCCTGAAACTTAGTAGTTCACCAAGACTAAATTGATGAGCATCTGACCGGCTTTTCTTCCGATACCTTCGTTGTTCGTCGGTTGGTTATTAACCCAATAGCCGCACTCCTCACGCCTCGGTCTCGAAAGAAAATCCGAGCCAGCTACCCATTACCTCAGTCTTGGTGGACTACTAGTTTGGAGCCGGGCGGGAGATGATATTTCCGTAGCGATGCATTGTCTCGGAAATAGATTGTTCTTTCATCCAGCGGGTTAGCTCAATACGTCCATTCCCGACGACGGGGAAATCGATCCAGTTGATGTCGAGAGGGTGGGCCGCGCTGAGGATACGGTCAGACGGGGCTTCGCCGAGTGTTCTCAGGGAGTCTATTTCACTGATCAATTCCGGGAGGCGGTTGGCTAGTGCCGAATCGGACTCGTCGGAAGCGTGACTGATGATAAGTTTCACGCCGCAGATCCGTGCTGCGATCTTTGCGATAGTTTCAGAGCGGAAATCCGGTTCAGTGATTCGGAGTAAAACTCCTTTCCTCGGGACATAGCGGAAGCGGTTGCTTTCGGATGCGAGTCCGGCGGGATCGTGCTCGATTGAAAAGTGATCTTTCCAGGCGGTCGAAAAGGACGCCTCGATTTCGGCGAGGCTTAGTTCATTCAAATCGGTGAGAGTGCGGAACAGATTGACATAGTTGGGACCACCGGCTTTGCAGCCCGGGCCGATACTGCTGCGCTTCCAGCCGCCAAATGGTTGACGTTCCACGATCGCTCCGGTTGTGCTTCGGTTGATATAGAGATTTCCGGCCTCAATCCTATTCGTCCAGGATGCAATTTCCGTCTCATCGAGCGAATGTAATCCAGCCGTTAATCCATACTTTACGGTATTTTGGATATGGATGGCTTCCTCCAGATTTTCCGCCATCATTAAACCGAGAACTGGCCCGAAACACTCGGTCTGGTGAAACCATGATCCCGGCTTGACTCCGGTCTTGATTCCCGGGCTCCACAGGCAGGGATCGTGTCGAGATACTTCCGGTTTAAGAAGCCACTCTTCGCCCTCATCAAGTGTCGTTAAGGCCCGGAGAAGGGCTTCGCCGGGAGGTTGAACCAGCGGTGTGATCCGACTTGCCGGATCGGTAGCGGGTCCAACTTTGAGACTGGCCGTGGCGTCTTTTAACAACTGAAGAAATTTTTCGTCTTCATAGACTTCCTTTTCTAAAATACCGAGACTGGCGGCAGAGCATTTCTGGCCGGAGTGACCAAAAGCGGACTTTACGAGGTCGGCTACGGCCAATTCTCTATCTGCCATTGCCGTGATTGTAATCGCATTTTTTCCGCTGGTTTCGGTGAATAATTTTAAGGAAGGTCTCCACTGGTGAAAGCGGCGCGCGGTTTGATAGGCGCCCGTCAGGACCACGGCTGATACCCTCGGGTCCTCGATGAGACTGCGTCCGGTTTCGCCGTCGGCACAGGCTACAAAATGAAGCGCATCTTCTGGAATCCCTGCATCCCACAGCTGCCGAACGAGCCACCAGCCGGTTCTGACGCTTTCCGGTGCCGGTTTGAAAATTACGGTATTACCTGCCATCAACACCGCGAGGATCCCACCGCAGGGAATCGCGAAGGGGAAATTCCAGGGAGGCGCAATCAAAACGGTTCCCAGGGGCTTGGCTTCGAGATCTGTGGAGAGAAGCCCGGTTTTGGCATAGTAGCGGGCAAAATCGATCGCCTCGGAAATTTCCGAATCAGCTTCCATCGGTGCCTTTTTTCCTTCGTCTCGAAGAATTGCCAGTGAACGGAAACGGGATTCGGCAAGTTGATTGCCGCAGGCGAGAAGTAGAGCCGAGCGTTCTGCGATCGTCTGGCCCCACCATGAATGTTCACGGCTGATGGCTGAGGATAGAGCCGCTTCAATTTCATCACGACCTGCTGTTGGTGGTATATCGGACGGGGGAGTCGTTATTTTCAGCGATTTGCGATGTTCCGCTCGAGTCCAGTCGGTGTCGGGTTGGTTCTGAAAATCGGTGATGTCTCTCGGAGGGAGCGTCGCCCGATTGGATTGATCGTTGACTTGGTGTCTCACTTTCCAGGCGCAGATAAATTCTTCTTTTTGCAGGTTCCATTCCGGTGATCCCAGCCTGAGAGAGAACAGACTGGAGAGGAAGTTACCTCTAGCCGTGTTTTCGTCGAGGCGGCGAATCAAGTAGGCAAGAGCGCTGGCATATTCCTCTTCGTTTACTATCGGTGTATAGAGCAACAGTTGACCCGCCTCGTCCCGAACTGTTCTGGCCTGAGCGGGGGCCATGCCCTGCAGCATCTCGATTTCGACATAGTCGACGACGTCATTTTGCTCTCTCAGGATGAGCGCCAGAGCGAGATCAAACAGGTTGTGACTACCGACTCCGATCCGGACCGCAGCGGCGTTTTCGGGAATACAGGCAAATTCCAGCATCGCTTTGAAACAGGCATCACTCTGGAGTTTGTTCGGATGAGGTGCGACCGACCAGCCATGGATTTCGGCCTCTACTTTTTCCATCGCCAGGTTCGCTCCTTTGACGAGGCGGATCTTGATCGGAGCTCCACCCTTTTGGATCCGGTGGCGGGCCCAGCTTGTGAGGTCTTTCTGGGCTGAAATGGAATCCGGGAGGTAGGCCTGGAGAGCTAAGCCGGCGGAAGTGTCGATAAATTCACTTTCGGAGAGCACTTCCTTAAACGCTGCGATGGTCAGCTCGAGATCCCGGTAGGCTTCCATATCAAGATTCACGAATTTGTTACCCGGCATTGCTGCGCGATAGAGTTTGCGGAGTCGGGTTTTGATCATTTCGAGCGATTCGTCCCAGGCAACGAGATTGATTTGACTGAAGATCGCCGAAATTTTCACAGAGACGTAATCGACATCATCCCTTTTCAGAAGGTCGATTGTGGCCCGGAGCCGACGGGTCGCTTCCACCTCTCCGAGGACCGCCTCGCCGAGTTGGTTCAGATTGATTCTGGTGTCCTGATTGGTCCGAAGGTACTCTGTTAAAGACTCATTTTCAGCCGGTAGGATAACCTCGCGGGTTTCGGCGAGAAGCCGTTCGTTGACGGCCTTCATGACAAGTCCGGGAAAAAGCCGGGACCAGTGTTTACCCATTTCGAGCAAGGTGTGATCCAGTAGCGAAAAGCCGTGGACGGTGCCGAAGCGGTTCAAGAGATCGCGCCACATTTGGGCGGAGCGCACGGGGCTTTGACTCCGTCCGAGCCGGTCTGTCATCGCGAGGCTGAGCTGCTTCGCTTCCGGATTGGAAATCATCCTCGAGAGACGTTTCATCTGCGCCGCTTCACTCCGGGTCGTGTCCCTGAGTGAGTTACGCAGTAGTCTTTCGGCAAGAAGGATTGCATCTTGAACTGGATCGATATTCATCGCCGGGAATCTAACAAATTGTGGATCTTTTGCTGGGTTTTAAATAGGATTGGCAGTGATCGAATGTAAAGTGCGCCCATGATTGAAGAAGTTGTCGAAATTGAGATTCTCGAGCCCTGGGAAAAGCTCCATGAGCTGGAAGCAGAGGGGAATCTTGAAGCGGTTTCGGAATTTGTCGACAGCTTGTCGGCAGAGGATCAGAGGCGTTGTCTTTCCCGATTGAGTAATGTCGATCAGGCTGATCTGCTGTCCCGTTTTTCCGTGGAATTGGCGGCTGATATCATGGAGAGCCTGCCGGAGGTTCAGGCTGCGGGAATTCTTGAAAATCTGGAGCCGGAGGTCGCTGCTGATATCGTTGAGGCGCTCCCGGATGACATTGGTGCCGACATTTTGCAGGAAATGTCAGCCAATGACTCCGCTGCAGTTTTGGGGGAACTCGACGATGCGGACGAAGCGGATCACCTCCGCGAATTGACGTCCTACGATTGGGATACCGCCGGTGGATTAATGTCCTCGGAATACCTCACGGTAACGACGGACTACACAACGGGAAACGTAATTCGAGATTTGAACCAGCACGCCGAGGATGATGGTGATCGGGAAATTCAATATGTCTACGCAGTAGAGCCTTCGGGGAAACTTGCCGGGGTTTTACGGCTCCGGGATCTGGTCGTAAAGAAGGCGACAACGCCGGTCCAGAACGTCATGATTCCGGAACCGGCATTTGTGAACGTGAACGATAATTTCGAAAGCCTGAAAAATGTATTTGAAGAGCACGCCTACCTGGCCATGCCGGTGCTCAATGACAGCGGATCTCTAGTTGGAGTCGTGACTAGAAAAGCCGTGCGGGAGGCGACGGTGGATCACCAGACAGAGGACTACCTGCACTCCAGCGGTATTGTCGGTGGTGAAGAGTTGCGAAGTATGCCGATGTTCACCAGGTCCCGTCGCCGGCTTGCGTGGTTGGCACCGAATATCGTGCTCAATCTTATCGCAGCCAGTATTATCGCGATGTATCAGGACACCCTGCAGGCGGTTATTGCATTAGCGGTATTCCTCCCGATTATTTCCGATATGAGCGGTTGCTCCGGCAATCAGGCCGTTGCGGTAAGTATTCGTGAGTTAACTCTCGGGGTGATTCGACCTACCGAATTTCTCCGGATTGTATGGAAGGAAGGTATTCTGGGAATTATCAATGGGGCTGTCCTCGGACTGATCCTCGGAACCATTGCCTTTGTCTGGAAAGATAATATATATCTCGGGCTGGTAGTCGGTGGTGCCCTGTTGCTGAACACGATCCTTTCCGTTTTGTTGGGCGGAATGGTGCCACTGTTGCTCAAGCGGTTCAAGATCGATCCCGCACTGGCTGCCGGGCCGATCCTGACGACATGCACGGATATGTGCGGCTTCTTTCTGGTGTTGAGTTTAGCCTCGACTTTACTTTCCAAGTTGGGTTGAAGACGGAATTGAGACCGTGAAAACCAATCTGAATTTGACCTATCCCGACCTTCCGGTAGCGAGGGAGAAAGAGGCGATCCTTGATGCGATGGAAAAGCATCAGGTCGTGGTCGTGGTGGGCGACACGGGGTCGGGTAAAACGACTCAACTACCGAAAATGGCGATCGAGTTCGCAGCTCGCCATAATATCGAGCGGGGCAGGGTGGGATGTACTCAACCGCGACGGATTGCGGCGGCCAGTGTCGCGCAGCGGGTTGCCGAAGAGATGGGTACTACGATCGGGCAGATTGTAGGGTATCAGGTGAGGTTTCAGGAGCGGGTTTCGCGGGAGACGGCCCTGAAGTTTATGACCGACGGGATCTTGCTTGCAGAGACCCAGGGTGATCCCTCGCTGAAACAATACCATACTCTCATTATTGATGAAGCTCATGAGCGCAGTCTAAATATTGATTTCCTGCTCGGTTATTTGAAGCGTCTCATTAAAAAGCGGAAGGACCTGAAAATTCTGGTCTCATCTGCAACTCTCGATGCCGGTGGTTTTGCTAACTTTTTTGATCAGTGCCCGATTGTGGAGGTTGAGGGCCGGACCTTTCCCGTCGAGGTGGAAAATCTACCGCCTCAGGACGGTGAAGAGCTGTCGCGGCATGTGGCCCGCGCTGTGGAACAGATCAGTCAATATGATGAGCAGGGAGACATTCTGGTGTTTCTTCCTGGCGAACGGGAAATCCGCGACTGCACCGATATGCTGGAAGGACGCAAGTACCGCGCGACCGATATTTGCCCGCTGTTTGCCCGTCTTGGACTGGGTGATCAGCAGAAAATTTTTAATCCGGTCCGGGGGCGCCGTCGCATTGTTCTGGCGACCAATGTTGCGGAGACATCTCTCACGATTCCGGGAATTATCTATGTGATTGATTCCGGGCTGGCCCGGGTCAGTCGATGGAATCCGGGACGACAGATTCAGCGACTTCAGATCGAGCCGGTTTCTCAGGCCAGTGCCCGGCAGCGGAAGGGCCGCTGCGGTCGCGTCACTGAAGGGATTTGTGTCCAACTATATGATGAAGAGGACTTTCTGTCCCGGCCGGAGTTTACCGATCCGGAAATTCGCCGCTCTTCGTTAGCCGGGGTTATTTTGAGGATGAAGTCTCTGGGCCTTCCGGAAATTTCGGATTTCCCGTTTCTTGATCCGCCCAAGGATAGCAACATCAGTGAGGGATATCGAACCCTGCGGGAGATTGGGGCGCTCGATAAACACAAGGCACTTACCGATATCGGGCGAAAGTTGGCGAAGCTTCCCGTGGAACCGCGCCTCGGGCGAATGTTGATCACCGCCGCTGAGACCGGCTGTCTCGGACCGGTCCTGATTATTGTATCGGGTCTGACGGTGATGGATCCCAAAGAGCGTCCTGCTGATAAAAAGGATGCCGCAGACAAAGCCCACGGTCAGTGGAATGATGAAGATTCCGACTTCATTTCTATACTACATATCTGGGATGACCTACTTGAGTTCCGGGATGGGAAAAAATGGAAGAACAACCGTCTCAGAAAATTCTGTAAACAAAACTTTCTGAACTTCCGCCGCGTCATGGAGTGGGATAACCTGCGCCGGGAACTGGGTCAGTTGGGGCGCAAGCAGCTCACATGGAATTGGCAGGAGTTCGATGGTCATCATGTCGAGTCCGGTGAGTATCAACTGATTCATGAAGCGATTTTTTCCGGAGTCCCCCGACAATTCGGTCTCATCGATACCGAGTCCAAAGACTATAAAAGCGCGACCGGAGGAAAATTCGCGATTTTTCCCGCCTCCGGCTTGTTTGGCAAAAAGAAACCCGACTGGCTGCTGGCTTTTGAGATGGTCGACACCACCAGACTCTGGGCGAGACGGGTTGCCCGGATCGATCCCGCCTGGGTGGAAAATGTCGCGCCTCATCTGTGTCGAAGCCGGTATCACAGCGCCTACTGGAATAAAAAGCAGGGCGCCGTTTACGCCAAAGAAGTCGTGGTGTGCGGTGGCCTCAATATCGTTCAGGATCGCCGGGTTCACTACGGTCGAATCGATCCGGAGGAAGCCCGGCAGATTTTCATTCGCGATGCTTTGTTAGGGGACGGTCTGATCAAAGAGCCCGCTTTTTTGAAACGGATCAAGGAATTGAAAGACGAGGTCCATCTCATGGAGCAAAAGACTCGTCGCGTCGGTGGACTCTGGCACGACGATGCGATTTTTCAGTTTCTCGATTCAAAGATTCCCGAGGGGATGTGCACCGCGAAGGCGTTTCACCGATGGATGCGGGAAGAGGCCAATAAAGAGGCTCTCATGCCGACTTTGGAAGATGTGATCTATGAAGATCCTTCAGAGTTTGATTTGGAGCACTTCCCGGATTTTCTTGAACACGGGAACGCGAAGTACCCGCTTCACTATCGTCATGCTCCGGGTGAGCCGGATGATGGAATTACGATCGAGCTCGCGCTCAGTGAGTTGCCCGGTTTTCCCGAATGGTTGCCGGGGTGGGGTGTGTGGGGAGATTTGGAGGGGCGTGTCATGTTACTAATCCGCTCGCTACCGAAAGCTCTCCGGATCGCCTGTCAACCGGTAGCGGATACCGCAGCTGACTTTGTCGCGGCGTGGGCGGATTGGGTTCCGGCTCAAAGTCTATATACTGAACTGGCGGGTTTTATCAGGGAAAGAACCAATCAGGAAATTACGGAACAGGATTTTGATCTATCAAAAATCCCCGATCCACTGATTACGAAAATCTGGGTTTACGATGACGAGACCGGTGAGGAGATAACGATCAGTGATGATATCGTCGCTCTGAAGGCACAACTGAAATCCAAAGTGGCCGATCAGTTCGACAGTTCGGTTGGAGCCGATTGGGTGATGACCGGGCACAGAGTCTGGGACTTTCCGGATCTGCCTCGCGAGATTCCCGCTGGTGGACTGACCGGATATCCCGGTTTGATCGACGAGAAACAATCGGTTGGATTAAAGCTGTGGCTGAATCGCGACCGGGCGATCGAGTCTCATGAAAAGGGCTGCGGAAGACTTTTTCTACTGCGTTTTCCTGACTTGAAAAAGTATGTACTGAAAAATCCTCCGATGGAAATCGATACCCGGATGATGCTGCCACTCTTTGGAGCAACCGGAGTGAATAATGAAGACTTCTGTCTACTGGCTGCGGTCGGGACCTTAAGTCCGGAGATGCCCCGCGCCGCGGAGAGTTTCGAAAAGGCAGCGGAGGCCGGGCGTTCGCTTTACTATGAGTGTGCGGCGAAGCTGGGGGCGTGGCTGGATCAAGCGGTAGCGAGTTATTCCGGTATCTCCGCTTTTGTGGAGGAAAACCGGGAGTCGGAATCGTTCGGGGAGAGTGTTGCCGATATTGAGCAACAACTCGCCTGGCTACTTCGGAAAGATTTCCTGCTGGAGGCTGGTTGGAAACGGATTTCCGATTATCCCCGGTATTTTAAGGCGATAGAGGAGCGGATTTTGCGGATGCAAAGTCAGCCCCTGGTCAAAGACCTCGACAAGATGGATCGGATCATTCCTTTTCGGGATGACTGGAAATACCTACTCGATGAAAATGCGGATGATCTCTCGATCCGGAACCTGGGCTATGCGATTGAAGAACTAAGAGTCTCGCTGTTTGCTCCGGGTATCCCTACAGGGATGAAAATCTCGGAGATTCGGTTGGCTAAGCTATTCGAACCTCATTTGAGCTGCGAATCCAACGAGAACTAAGACCTCATAGTCAATTGGCGCGAGCTTAGGGGCGACATCGGGTAAATGTAGAGAAACCTCAAGGATTCCTCTACTAATCAGCTTTAGCCCGGATGTCTTAACTAGTGGCTGTGCCCGTGACCGTGTGCGCCTCCGCCCCAGGTCCATTGAAACTGGAGCCAGGCGGCGTGCTCGCTTTCCAGAGACTCGTCGTGAGTGTAGTCATACTGGATGCGGGCCCGAAGCTGCTTTTCTGCGCCGAGACGAACGGTCATGGAAGGGGAGATCCGTTGACGGTCCGTGAGTTCGGCTTCCTCGAGTTCAGAGATCCAATCGTGTCTCAGGCCCAGAGTGGCCCGGTCCGTTAAGCCGTAGTGAAGATTGGTGCTGAGACCATAGTCATCGAGTTTCAGGGCGTCGCCGTCCTCGTGGATGGCGGTGAATTCCCGGGCCATAAATTCGCTGCGCAGCCGGATGGTGCCAGCGCCGAACTCTGTCGCTTCACTGTCGTTACCGACTGCGTGAGTTTGCCAGAGTTTTTCGATCCCGCCGCCGTAGACGTAGGTCTGTTCACCGAAGCCGTTTTCGCCGGTTACAAATGAAGCGGAAAGTGTGGTGGTCTTGTCACCGGGAAGGTGAAATTTATAGTCGAGGGAGAGAGCCCAGTCGTTGAAGTTCGCATTGTCGATTTCGAGATGTTCCTCCTCGTGATCGTGCTCATCTTCGTCATGGTCTTCGTGCTCCTCATCACCGTGGCCATGATCGTGATCATGAGCGTGATCATGAGCGTGATCATGAGCGTGGGTGCGAACTCCACCTGCACCGACGGTGAGGATCCCCCCGATATTGGGAAAGCGAACCGTGGCTTCTCCACCTTCAGTAGTGAATTCCCCTTCGTTCAGCATGCGACTGTTAACAAGGTTCTGATTTATAAAATCCCAGACGTGGAGGTGTTGGTTGTTCTGGAAACCCACGGTGTTGAGGAATCGACCACCCCCGATTGAGAGATTTTCGGAGATATGGTAATGCAGATAGGCCTCTTCAATCTCCGCCTCCCATACTTCACCCGGACCCTGATTACCGAAACCGGCGATGCGGCCCGTGACCACCTCGTCAAAGTCAATTTCAAGGTGTAACTCAATACCCTGCATCCCGATATCATTCTGCGGGTCATGCCCCGATGTCGAGAAATCCTCAGCGGTGCCGCCCTTTTCAAAAACCCCGCCCGTTCCGATCACGAAAAGCTCCGGAAAGATAAAGCCTCCTACATTAACCCCTTGCCCGGTCATCCAGTTGACGGCTTCTTCTTCGTGGAGGTGCCCGGAGTGGTCGTGAGCGCCGGTTTCACTGTGAGCCCCGTGGCCATGATCGTGACCCGCGTGGTCACTATGATCGTGACCGCCACTATGATCGCTGTGGTCATGCCCCGCGTGGCTGTCACTGTGATTATGGCCCGCATGGTCGTGGGCATGACTCGAATGATCGTGAGCCGGTTCTGAAATTGAATTGAGATCCTCTTCACCCACGGTATATTCAAAGACTTCGCTGTCCGTTTCCTGGGCGACAACAAAGACGGGTAAGACAAAAAGAAAGATAGATAGCAAGTGTGGTCTGATCATCGAGCGGTTAATGCAATTTGGTTGCATTAAGGAGGCTTTTAAGTATAATGCAAGCGAATTGCATTACCTTTCGTAAAAAAAATGAAAAACACACAACTGAGTTCACTTTCTAAATTTTTAATAATTGCTAGCTGCGCTGTGTCGTTTGCTGTTCTGCAGGCTGGCGAGGTTGCTTATACGGGCACTTTGACCGGCATCGATTGCGATGAGTGTAAGAAGACGATTGCCCGGTCGCTTGCCAAGATAGAAGGCGTTAAAAAGATCCGGATCGAGAAAAATAAGGACGGCACTCATAAACTGATCGTCACCACCGACGGCACACAGCCCATTGCGTCTGATGCGGCAGCGGAAGCGATCAAGCACGCCGAGCACTATACCATCAAAGGATGGGACGTCGCTGCGGCGGCTCAATAATACCGCTATGGTTTAGGTTGCGTAAGCGGAGCGAGTCTTCGCCATTCGCAGCCTGAAAGCGCCGGGTCTATCTCCTCTCGAAGATCGCTTTGATCTCCTCCGGGGTGACGAGACCGTCCTCGTCAGCGTCGATCTGAGTGAATCGCTCGGCCATGCGACCCCGGACCTCTTCCCGGGAGAGCTTCCCATCGTTATTCCGGTCCATCATTCTTATCATTCGCTCCGGGTCCGGACGACCTTTGGCGCCCCCTTTGGTGGAGCCTTTTCCTTTTCCACCTCTCCCGGTTCCTTTTTCACCAGCAACCCTCCCGGCATCGCGGTCCTGCTGAAATTCGATGAGGTATTCCTGCGACACCGCTTTACACCATTGGTCATCATTATCGCAGGCAAAGTAATCGACGGTCAGCTTCAGGGGGGCCGCAGGACGGCCTTGCACATCAATGAGAAACTCGCGGGGATCGATGTCCGCTTTTTCATCGATTTTGGCCGCGGCGCCTTCGGAGCTGGAAAGTTCGACGCCATCTGGTGTGGTTATTTTCCATTTCAGTGGAGGTGCCAGATTGTTCCAGTGAACGTTGTGAATCGGGTCCAGATAGAAGCCGAGATGTAGTTTCCCGCCTCTTCCCCGAATGATTCCGGACTCTCCCTCAGCTCGTAATTTCACATAGTGCGGTTCTTCTGACTTCTGTGTTTTCACTATCAGCGGAACGGCTCCCTCAGGGCGGGGGACTCTTTCCACAATGCCCTGCGGATAGGTAGTTTCAGTCTTTTGTTGTCTGGTGTATTTGACTTCGGTGAGGGTTTCCGATTTACCAACCAGTTTTTCCAAATCGCTACGGAGCTGGTCAGGGTCGCTCCAGGTCCGGGAAATGATGACTTTACCTTCGGGAGAAATAACAAACTCGGAGTTGTTACGGTCTCCAAAGGCATGCTTCAGCTCATTCGTCATCGAATCAGCCAGCCAGGGAATCTTGGTGCTTAACTGCTGCCTAGCGAGTTCGATATGTTTCAATCGTTCGCCGAGGCTTACCGGTTGGACCAGTCCGTCCCGCTCGGGGTGTGCCAGAGATTTATAGATATAGAAAAATTGGACACCTTTGTTTTGGTAATCATTGTAAACCGCCTCCAGACCGGGGACGTTTCTAATGAAAGGTGGTCAGGTTAGACAGCCGAATACGAGCACGGTATGTTTTCCTTCGATATTATCACGGAGACGATAGGCGGTGCCGTCTTCAAGGTAAGCGGTGACATCTGCCAGATCACTTCCGACTTTAATAGGTGAAGTGCCGGTGCCGGGTAATTCCCTTTGGGCATGAGAAAAAGAGGTGATCGTCAGCAGAGTGATGATGCCTAAAGACAGATGGAATTTTGAGTTCATGTGATCGTAACTGGATGAAACGACGGAGCCGTTTTCTCAGTGATCAAAACCCGTAAACTGAGATCGGTTGCGCCCCGATCTCAGAAATCTGTTTTCAGCCCTCTACTCCAGCGTTTTGATATAGGCAATCAGATCGACCATGGACTGGTCGGGCAGGGAGCCAAAAATCGATGGCATAAATGATCTTCCGCTGACGAAATCCTGTGAAGCGATCTCGGATTGGGGAATGTGCTGGGTGGCTCCACCCATCATCGCGATGGTGGTTCCTGTCTTGTTCCGACCGACCAGATAACCTTCGGCGCTGGAGCCATCCTTGCGGGTGACACGGAAGAGACCGTAGGCTCCTTCGACGGCTGCGTCGGGATCGACGATGGCGGTGATGAGGTGTTCCAAATTCCGATTCGCGGAGCCGTCGAGAGCCGGTGCGATGTCCTGACCGCTATTGCCGACTTTGTGACAGCCGAGGCAGGTGCCGAATATCAGTTTCCCGGCTTCCGGATTGCCCTCGAGTTCCCGGGAGGCTTTGACATATCCGGCAATTTTTTCGTGGATCCCGGCTTTCGCGATGGCCTCGCGCTCTTTGACCTGGGAGTAAATCTGTTGGGCACGCCGGTCGCGTTTGTGGCTCTGGATGGCTCGTTCAGAGGAGGACTGATTCCAGACTTCCAGCGGGAGATTTTGCTCATCCCACTGTTCGTAAAGCAAAAGTAAACCTGCGGGGAACATCGATAGATTTTCGACGATCAATTTTTTCTGATTGGTGTCAGAACTGGCGGCGATGGCGGTTAATTGAGCTTTGCCCAGTGCCGCGTCCCGGCGGATCAGGCCACCGAGCGCTTCGATCCGGATGTCGAAATCGACTGACGGATCACTGGCGATTCTGGTGTAGACTTCGGGATCAACCACCTTGGGATTGAGACTCAGGACCCGGAGAACCTCTTTCAGGATACTGCCGGGGAGGCCCGGTCTGACCATTGCCGCGACGGTATCATAGTGGGAACGGCTTTTCAGGGCGTGAACTCCCTGGAGGCCCTTGATCATCTCTGTCTCTTCGGTGGAGTTGAGGAGACGATCGAGAGTGGCGGAGAGTGCCGGAGCAAGGCGCCGTGAGTCGACCCGGTTCGCTGAATTGATTGCCAGGTCGAGGAGCGTGTCTCCTTTTGCCGGATCACTGAACGTCGGTTCGACGATTTTGAGGATGGCGGGGTTGTCCAGCATGCCGACGATAGACATATAGGTTTCGGGATCGAGCGGTTGGGAGGAGATTTTGGACCAGATCTCTGCGAACCGGGCTTCGCGGTCTTCCGCTGGAAGAACCTGGATGGCCCACTGGAGGTGTGTCGCGGGGCGGCTTTTTCCGAGGTCGGTTTCAAGATAGTTTTTTAATTCGTCTACATATTGCTCCAGAGCTTTGCGGGCGAGGAAACGTTCAAATTTACGCTCGTAAGGGCCTCCGGTATTCTGGCCCGGGATGTCCGGCTTGCAGGCGCGGACCAGCAAGTCGATCACGGCCTGATCTGCCTGGTTGATTTCCGCGAGGGTGCGGAGGACTTGAGAACGCAGCATGGGGTTGGCATCTTCGAGACGGGGTTCCACCAGTTCGGCAACCTCGGAGGGCGGCAGGGAGAAGGAGCTGAGGGAACGGATCGTTTCCCGACTGAGATCAGTGTCGGAGTCGGCGATCAATTTTACAAATAACATTTTGTCATATCCTCCGAGGCCTTCGAGCGCCCAGAGAGCATGGATCCGGGTCATTTTTGATGCCCTGGGGTCTGCTACCAGTTTCTCTAGTTCGGGAATTTCATTCTTGGCCTGACGATCAACTAACTGATGCCACGCTGCGCGCTTGTCCAACACATAGGGAGATGATAAATGACTGACCAAATCCTTTGTATCCGCCGCAAACAGATCTGGAGCTTTCCTCGGTTTCTGACTGACGTGCCGGATCCGCCAGATCCGGCCGTGAGATTTGTCGCGATCGGGATGAGCGGTGTCGACTTCGTTATGGGATACGATTTTGTTATACCAATCGGCGATATAGAGACACCCATCCGGACCGAATTCTATGTTAACGGGGCGGAACCATTTGTCGGTCGATTTTAGTAGGTTTGGCAGCAATTTTGATTCGATCGCGCCGTCCGGTTGGCGCACCACTTTCACTGCATTGATTGAATTGGTGATGGGGTTGGCAAGGAACGCGACGTCCTTCCATTCTTCCGGAAACCCAACTCCGTTTTCGTCTTCGGAGAAAGCGAGGCCTGATATACCGGTTCCCCCGACTCGAAAATCGTGAGGTGCCGGGAGTTCGGGTTGGTAGGGGCGAATCTTCGGATTTTGCGAGCCTCTGTAGGTGGTTTGCGATTCCATGGGTACTACCGAATACCCGATATCATTGGCTTCGGTACCCCACCATTGGCCATCGCCGCGAAGCTGGTATCCCCAGATGTTTTGCAGACCGCGATTTACGATCTCCAGTTTTTTACCATCGTTCGAAAAGCGGGCGGTGAGGCACAGTTCGATTTTGGTGGTTTCCCCACTGGCGACGGCAGTGACATCGCCGGAGTTGATCAGTCCGTGACTGAAGTGAACCCAGCCTCCGGGGGCCCTGACGAGAGTGTGGGCCATGGTATGGGTATCGAAAAATCCGAAGCCGGAGAGGACGGGAACCATCTCGTCGGATTTGCCGTCACGGTCGTTGTCTTTCAAGTAGAACAATTCCGAGCCATGTGCGACCCAAACCCCGTTTTTATAGGGCAGAATGCTCTGCGGTATCGTGAGGCCATCGGCAAAGACGGTGAGCTGATTTTGCTGTTCCACGGTGGGGTCTTCGATAATTAAAATCTGGTCAGTGCCTTTATCTTTTAACTGGTAGAGGTGGTGTATTTTCGCAAACCGTGGGTTGGCGGCCATTGCGGCACGGTCCCGCATCATGCTCATCGCCTGGCCGAAGCTGATTCCGGTAACCGGATCGAGCGGATACATTCTGGCGGTCTGAGTCCAGAGACGACCGGCATCGTCGAAGGTGAGGTCGATTGGATTGACGACGCCCTGAGCTTCCGACGCGACCAATTCGGCGACAAAGCCGTCGGCGAGAGTAAAGCTGGCCAGTTCCTCCTCGGGGGTATTGGCTGGAATATCGTCAAGTTGCGAATTTTTCGACGGCGCTGCTTCTGAGGGTTTGGGGTATCTGGGTTCGGGAGGTAAATTGGCGAATCGTTTCGTGGTCAGCTCAGGCTGAAGCGTCCCTTTAGCGGAAATCGCATCGACTACGATGTGCCCCCAGCCTTTTTGGTTCCGGTCGACGAGTCGAAAAAAGAGTGACTGTCCGACCCGCTCGGGGACGGTCCATTGATGAGGAAAGAATAGTTCGGAGTTTTTCCCGTGGGCTTTTTTCACCTCGGTTCCATCGAGAGTGCAGAGCGCGATGTAGGTATCCGGGCCTTTGCCCCCGGAAACGGCGAGACTGATTTCCGGCCCCTCCAGTTTGAAAACCGGAGATTCAAGCACCGCTTTTTGAGCATCGGACGGTCGGCCGCCCTGCTCTTGTTCCAGCGTTCCGAGGTAACATTTCCCTTCCTTGTTTAAGGGCGTAGAGCCATTGCGGGTCTTCAAGTTAGCCGCGATCGGTAGCCCCAGTTTTCCTTCAATGGTACGCCAGCCCTGAAGATCGCCGGACTCAAAATCGAACGTCACCTGGTCTTTTCCTTTCCTGGGAGCTGGAATTTTTTTTGGTCCCGCGGCGTTGTTCCGTGAGCGGGGCTTTTTGACCTTGGCGAGGGCCTGTTCGACTCCGCCGAGCGATTCCCAGGTCGGGGCTCCGGGGGTAGGAGGTAGCTCGCGGATAGCGATGTCTTTAAACTGAACAACGACATGTCCGCCGCCGTGAATCTGTGGGGCGATGATGCCTTCCAGCGGAATCTCCGAATTGGTTTCGGTATAGTCACTGGCCTTGGTATCATTGATCCAGACCTGGATGCGCGGACCCTCGGCGAGGATGCGGTACTCGTTCCAGCCCTGGATATCGACAGCTTTCAAAAGTGCTTCCTCGTCAATCGGTTTGGGATAGATGAGGCCCCGACGATGCTCATCATAAATTTTGCCGAACCACCCTGCGCCGCAATCGACCTGGTAGCCGGCGACTCTCTTACCGTGCAGGGCACTGCGGATTTGGATGCCGCTGTTGATCAGTCCGGTTTTGGGATCGCCCGAGCATTTGATCTTCAGTTTCAGTTCGAAATTCGAGTAGCGTTTTTTGGTGCGGATGAACTCGTTCCGTGGAAATTTTTTCTCGTAAGATCCTGCAGTAACAGCTCCGTCTTCGACCCGCCAGACTCCCGGATTGAAATCCCATCCTTCCAGCGATTTCCCGTCGAAGAGCGATACGGGTTCGGTAGATTGAGCGAAAGCGAGAGTAGGGAAGAGCATTCCCAGAAAGAGGCAAAACCGCAGGCCACTGAGAAATCGGCTGATGGCGGGGATTCTCCGGAAACGCTTTAAGGGCGTGTCTACCGTAGCCGGGACACCATTGGGCTTACCAGAGTCCGCCCTAAGAGCGCCTTCACTGGGTGTGTGATTTCCTGACCGCATCTGACTGTACCCTGTACAGTCGCGGAGTGTACAGGGTACAATCTGTAAATTGAACTTAGCACGGGAGCTGGCAAATCGATTCATGACTCCTTAGTCTCAGGGATGCAGGGTGGATTTCCATACTCGAAATCCACCTGCCGATTCAAGTAGTTGGGCAGATATGCGCTTGTTTTGAGAGGTTGCGCCATGACACAGCTGCATGTTTTTCTCAATCTCCGCGCAGGATTTTTTCCATCGCTTTACCTTTGGCGAGCTCGTCGATCAGTTTATCCAGGTAGCGGATTTCCCGCATCGTCGGTTCTTCGACCTCTTCAACCCGGACTCCGCAAACGACTCCTTTGATTAATTTTCGGGAAGGGTTCATTTCGGGAGCTTCGGCGAGGAAGGTTTCGAAATCGGTCTCTTTCCCGAGTTGTTCAGCCAGTCCTTTTTCCGTGTAGCCGGTCAGCCAGCAAATGATCTCGTCCACTTCGGCTTTGGTCCGTCCTTTTTTCTCTGCCTTGGCGACGTAGTGGGGATAGACACTGGCGAAGCTCATGGAGTAAATGCGATGTTTGGCCATAGGGATAGATAAACGCACTATTTTGGCACAAAGTTTCGATTTCCGCCACCGGTGATCTGGGGATAGCTTCATTAGAAGATAAAATCGTACAGACGCCAGGTAACGGCGGATGACTGGTCGAAATCTATCCGCGGTAAAGCGTTTGATCGACAAGTGGCGGAATCGACGGAGCCAGCGTCGGAGCTTCGGTTAAACCCACTATGCTAAACGGAGGCGCGACCCGTGGGAGATGCCCGAGCCTCGAATCGCAGAGCAGGGACGTCCGCTCTATGGCAATGATGCCGGGGAAAATCTGATCCCATCATTATTCGATTGATCTTCAAAGCATTGAAAGGAAAAGTAACCAAAATGAACGAAAGCCAGTTACGTGCGCGAATAACTGAGGACCCTACTGCGGGAGAACCGCACGACGGGATCTGCGAGTGGGACGCCGGGCAACTGGCGTTCCTAACTTAATCTGCTTAGAAATGCCCGCGCCGACGACCAAGAAGTTTGATCCCGCAATAATCATTGTAATCCCCCTACTAGGCACCATTGGTGGCGGTTATCTTTCACTTCCGGTTACATCACTCACGCGCAGGAAAGAACCGTGGACATCTACGCTACTATTGCTTCTTTTAGGAGTCATTATCTGGCTTATCGGAAAGCATACTATGGCGACATCGCTTGATTCAATAATTTGGGCATGGCTGTCTGGGATTGTTTTTTATCTTGTCATGGCAATGGCAGGTGGTTTTAGACAGCATATAGAGCCATTTTTCGTCGCCCACGTGATCGCTTTCCTTAGTTTGTTTACACTTGCGAATCTGAAGGATAAAAAAGAGCAGAACAAAACGGTGGTGGCAAGCGGTGTGTCTGGGTGTTTCATTCATTTTGCGACAGCCAGGCCCTTCCCCGCGTGATCGTAAAAAAGCGAGGCTAATAATAAGAAAAGAAGCCCTTTTCGTCCCCCAACCCGTTTAAACACTGACCTCCGGCATCGGACGGTATCTTCGCCCATTTGAAACTTAACGGAAAATTCCAGCTTTTTCGATTGCTGCAAATTATTCTGAACAGTATTAAAAAAAGCATGGGTTCTTCGAGGTTAATTGGGGAGGGGCGCAGCTTCTATCATTGCATTGGTCGTTGCGTCGATCGGGGATACTTTTTCCAGGAAGCAGTTGTGAAAGAGGAGTGCCGCAAGATTATGCGTCGACTCGAAAAGTTCCTCCACGTCCGGGTGATTACTTATTGTTGGATGTCCAATCACACCCATCTGTTACTTGAGATTCCGGATCGTCAATCGCTGGAGCCGTTAACCGAGGAGAGCCTGCTTGAATTACTACCCACTCTCTACGGAGCGGTTCTTGGCTCAGCCTCCTTTGTGAATCACATGTTTGAGCGGGAGCGAAGTAGTTTTGGTCCCAGGCGACAAGACGGAGCGAGGCGAATGCGAGGTGCCAACTGGGGATCACTCCGAGTCCTGCGAGATCTCAGGAAGAACGTGACCGCCTGACCAGCCCCGCCCGTAGATCCGGGTGTAGGCACTTAAACTCCGCGCCAAGTTTTCCAGACAAAATATCTCGTCACTCTAACTAACCAAACTTCCTCCTTCAATGGACGGAAGATTATAGCACTATAGATAAACCGGTAAAATCCGGCCATCTGCTGGCAGGCATAGTGAGATCCTCCCAAAAATCAGCTGAAAAAAATAAATGTAGCCACTCAGCAGGAAATCCCGATTTAGAATCAAACGGCAAAGGCTTCTTCGGGGCACCTACAAGATCCACGGATATCGCGTAATCACACCCTAAAGTGAAAATTGCACTCAATTCCAGCAGGCGCCGGAAGCCTCTGAATCAGCCGGATAGTCCCGATTTTTGCTTTCTTTTTCGACTACGAGCTTCGCTTTTCATGCCACTTGCTTGATCGCTATGAAAACCTCCTCGATCGGGTTTTGCCCAAAATCCAAATCCGTGGTGAATCTTCTACGCATGTTGATATTCTACCGTCGAATAATTCACTGAAAAGAGCTGTAATCGCCTTGAAACCGTACCCGGCGGTGTCCTTCCGGTAATCATTCGAAGCCAGAAATCGTGTCTGATCGAGTTAATTAGAGGTGTGGAGGATTCCCTCTCAGGAACTAGTTAGATCTTTTTCCTAACGCCATTTGTAAATGGTTCAGTTCGGATATTATCTCGGTGAAAATTCCCGGCCGCAATTCCTTTAACCACGGCTACAGCTTGTTGGAAAACTTTCTCTGATTTCACATCATCCCAAGCAACCTCTAAAACTTTATCACAATATCTTTGCATATCTGCTGAGTTCCTTTTAGTTGGGCAATTGTCGGTAACCGCAAGGTATCTAAACGCCATCAAAAGATGGTAACGAGCAACCTTCAGCTCTCGATCAATAGTCTGCGCGCGAAACAATTGTTCCAACCGATAGTGCAAAAAGGCCGATAGGTAGTACATTTCAAGGCGGTCATCTGGATTGAATATATCACTCCCTATACTTTTTAAGAGGGACTTATAGTTTCGGGTCGTCCGGTGGGGAAGATCGAGAAACACCGAAGCAAAGGAACGAACCAGCATAGTCATGTTAATGATTCGAACTTTTTCGATTCCGTCTTGCCCACTGTATTGCCTAGATCGTCTCTCGTAAAAAAGCCTTTTCTTCCCATCGAACGAAGGGAAGAAATCTTCCAATTTTTTAGGGAAATCAGTCAGAGCTATGAGCTGATCATCACCAACCGTGGTCTGCCGGTTCGTCGCCTTAATAATCGAATTCTTAATATCCTGATTTACCGTAGCAATCAACCTCACGGGAACTCTCACTCCATCGTCAATGTCATCCAAAGTTTCATGGATAACATAGCTTGTTTGGCAGCCGTTAACTACTTGGTAGTCTTCAATAAGAAGTTTGTTTCCGGTTGGTTGAATATTCTTTGCAACAACAGTCACTCCATTATTAAAAATCGGGAAATATTGCTGCTCAGTTTCATCCTTTAGAGTTCCTTGTATTTCTGTGTTCACAGGGTTCCACTCTTGCCAATGCCTAACATTATCATAGAAAAGAGAATGAATGATTTCAGAATCTTCATTGTGAATAAGTTTTTTGTACTCATTCACAGGCAAGACACCAATGTAAGCTTGCTGTACACCCTTCATTTCAGGTAAGGTAACCTTCTCAGCAAACGCGATTTCACATGCGATCGCATTCTTCGAATCACGATACGAGCTTTGAAGCTCTGATGCTCCATAACATCGCATGGACACTTTTTCGAAAAGTCCTGTTGATAGAATATCGGTCTCAACTGAACCTCGTCGAGCATCCAAATTTTGATCTTCCGTCCACTTTCCGGTGGTTACGTAGTACAAAAAGGCGGAGGGGTTCCCTCTCGTAAACTTACTACTCCTCTCGTAAATTTCGGAGAAAACTTCTGCCTTCTGAGAAATAGAATCATTTCTAACGAGGCTAGGGTGTTCGCTTATAAAATCTTGCACTCCATACCCGAATTGACCAATTTTCTGGGTGTTGAAGGAACTTGAAGTTTCTGCCTGAACAAATACAAATGTGACGTCAAGGTATCCGTTCGTATCTACCAGATCTTCAATTTCTTCTGGTTCCACAACAAAACTGCCATTAACAATGATTGCAATACCATCGATACCTGTATCCCCTCCTGATCCAATAACTACTTCGTCAGGCGTAAAGGAATCGGTGAAATGCCGCAATGTCATCAAATACGATGAAAAATGTTCAAATTGGTCGGATTCTTTCTCGGTATGGATACCATATTCGTCCGAATGTTCCTTCAACAACGATTTAGTTATTCTGTCCATGTAAATCCCTCCTTATGCAAGCCACATATGAGGAATCATTATTCAACAAACCCCAAATTTCAAGATCGGAAAATTTCTTTTTACTGCCGGAAATATCCATTTAGCATTTAGGGGGGACGGTCACATTTAGGGGGGACGTTTAGCGGGGGGACGGTCAAAAAAATCAAACACTTGACTGGCCTCCATTCTCTTGTTCAACCCCGTCATACCAGCAATAAATAGGGGACAGACAGATAGTTGAAGAGCGAAATTCCTATTTATTTGATCTATTTATAATTTTCCGCTAGAAACAGGGGACAGACAGATAGTTGAAGAGCGAATTCCTATTTGTTTGAATTATTGGGTTTTTCCGTGCTTCTGCAGGAATCTATGAATCTGCTGTGTTGAAAACAGAGAACACAGGGCCGGAAATGTAGCATTTCACCCTACTGGGCAGATTTTCGGTAAGCACCAAAACAAGCGCATCTAGCGAACCGCCAAAGATAGTCTAGATTTCT
>JARGPI010000076.1 GCA_029213005.1 Verrucomicrobiales bacterium | reverse complement strand
GCTAAAAGCGATTTCCTATCAGTTAAATTTTCCTGAAATGAATCTCGCCCCTGATCTAACGACTCGTCTCGAAGCGATTAAATCGCTCCTCGCCATTGGTGAATTTGAATTGATCGAAATGGCGGCACAACGGCTTGAGGATCATCGCAACGAGCCGGTAATTGCTGAAATCCTCGATCTGCTTCGAGACCGGCGGTTTTCAGAAGCCAGCGACCAAATTGGAACAGTGCTTGCCGAAGGGGCCAGAATCGTTCGCTGGACTGATCCGGAGATTGCGCTGCTGAAAGCCGAACTGGATAAGTTAGCCGAAGATGTCGCGGGAGTCGAAGCTGATAAGGCTGAGATTGACCACCTGATCGCTAGGTTTCGGGCGGCCCACAACCGGGCGTTGGGTGAGAAAATTGCCAGACTTCTCAAACTTCGGATGTTGATGAGGCAGTTCACCGCTCAGGCTGCAGAAGATGATCCAGAAAAGTGGGAAGAGTTCAAGGAATCCCGAAAGGACTATGAAGATTTCTCCCGCGATCAGAAAGTTCAAAACGAAGTCGATAAGAAATCCGATTGGGATCTCAGCGCGGACGAAGAAAAGGAACTCAAGAAATTCTACCGCAAAGCAGCAAGGGATTGCCATCCTGATCGAGTTCCGCCCGAACATGTGGATGCCGCTTCAGCGATGTTCATCCAGCTTCAAGATGCCTATGAAGCGGGAGATTTGGAAACCGTCCGGAAAATCACCCGCCAGGTTGAAATGGGAATATTTGAACCCAATAACATCGAGGGGCGAAGTGAAGAAGAGCAAAAAGAAAACCTGCGGGAACGGATCGCTGCTATGAGAGAGACGCTCGATAAAGCTCGATCAGATTTGGAAGCTGTGAAAGTCTCAGCGACTTACGAGACGATCAGTGAAACCGAGGATTGGGATGGCTATTTCGCGGAACGCGGCGCTTTGCTGGACGATGAGATTGTTAACCTGGAAGACGAACTTGAAACCGTTGGTGTGACTGAAGAGGATGAGCGACCCGGATAACCCCGAGAAGCATGAACTGGAAATCCGATCCAGCCACGAAATCGTGGCGCGGATGGATCGCCAGCTTGAGCTGGTCGATAAGCTACTCGCGGAAAGGCAGGCGAAGCGGGAACTATTCAGGCCATCTTTCACCAACTCCCTCGGGATGCCGTTTGTTCCGGTTCCTGGACTAGATGGAGTTCAGTTCTGTATCTGGCAAACACGAGTGCAGGATTACGCTGCCTATGCCGCCGAGAATCCAAGAATTGATATGGCATGGAAAGCTATCTCTGCCTGTCAGGGAGGCCCCGATCATCCCGTGGTATGCGTGAGCTGGGAAGATGCGACCGCCTTCTGCGAATGGCTCAGTCGCAAAGAAGGCAAACCCTACCGCCTGCCGACCGATCATGAATGGAGTGTTGCCGTGGGGATTGGAGATCAGGAAGATCCCGCAGCTTCTCCTGTCGATAAGGGTCACTTAATCAAGGATTACCCTTGGGGGAACCAATGGCCACCACCTGCCGGGAGCGGGAATTTCGCTGGCGAGGAAACCTCATCTCGTCCCAAAATTGAAGGCTATCGCGATCCCTTTCCTTTCACAGCCCCGGTGGGGAGTTTTGAGCTGAATCATTATGGTATTAAAGATCTCAGCGGGAACGTTGGTGAATTTTGTCAGGATGGATATATGTCTGAACAATATATTCGTGTGTCGCGCGGTAGTTCGTGGACCGACCATTCAGAGGGGAGTCTGCGGTCGTCGATCCGCCTCGGCGTCCACCGTACGGTTCGAGACCTATTCATCGGTTTTCGGGTGGTGGTGGGAGTTGGCGGCTAGATGTCCTTACCCTTTTCGGTTCTCCTCGGATTTTAGTGGGCGGAGCTGAAGGGTGACAGATCGAGTTTGCCACAGAAGAAGAGGATTCGGGTTCGATAGTTCGCGAAGTATCGGAAGCCTCTGGCTGCTGACTTGATCGTCTGAATCCGGCTGTTGAGTCCTTCGCTCACGGCATTGGTTATGTGGTGCTCGCACCAATTGAGCAGTTCGGGCAAATGACGTTTCAGCATCCGCGCCACTTTCTTGATCGGTTCAAGCCGGGAGCGGATCGCCCAGCTATACCACTTGTCGAAAAAGTATTCCTCGGCTTCGTCCCGGCTCAGATGCGGCTGCCAGAACCAGCGGAAACACTCTTTGATCGACCACGCCCTCCCCGTCTTCAATTCGGAGTCTCTTAGCACCTCGAACTCCGACCACTTATCATCGGATATGTTCTCTTCATTCCTCAACCACGACCATCGTGTCCCTATCAATCGATCATCTCCTTCGCCTCGCAACCTCTTCGCCTCGGCTCTCCGAACTTGATCCACCGCCTCGCCAAGGTGTTTGGCGACATGGAACCGGTCGTGCACCAAGTCCGCGCCCGGACAGGCTTTTTTTGAAGCATTGATGAAGGCCTTCCACATATCCAACGCGATGGCCCGGATTTTCCCTCTCTGCAAGTCCGTGAGCCCCTCGAAGAGTTTGGCGGCACTTTGTTCATCCCTGCCTTCTGCGACATCGATGACCCGACCACCTTTCAGGTCGTTGAGCAGCGAGACGTAGCGGTGACCGCTGCGGAAGCTTTTCTCGTCAATTCCGAGATGCTCGATGGGTTCGCTCCCGCGTCGCCGCATCCCCCGTTCCACGGCACGTTTCATGATCGTATCGGCGGTCGACCAGTGAATCTTCAACAACTCGCATGCCGCCTGGATGCTGGACGCATTGCGAATCACTACGATGGCGAAGGCTTCAAACATCAGCGTGAACCGCCCGTGCTTTCCCGCCCATGGAACATCGACGGTTTTCACCCCGCAATCCTGACACTTGCACCGGGGTACCCTTGCTTTGAGCCGGGTTTCAAACTGCATCGTGTCCAGGTGCCTCCAAGTGCGTTCCGGAGCGTGATCGTGGATACTGCAGTGCTTCCCGCATTCGGGACAAGACACCGGCTCGCTCGGCGCATGCTCCAAGCGAATTTCCACTTTCTGATTCTCCAGTTCCAATTCCACTGAAGTCACCTCCCAAGGCGACTCCAGTCCCAACAGCTGCCCATAATGGGATTCTAAATTCTCTTTCACTCAGAACCTTAACACAGGTCCCTCAACCACTAAAATCTGAGAAGAACCCCCTTTTCCTTGCCGCCGGAGGTGGCTTTACCCGGAGCCATGTCACCCGCGAAGCAGGGAGAAGACTTTTGGAAAATGAGTCCATCCGGAAGCGAGCAGGGTTGAGTCTCGGACTTGATAGGGTTGAATTACTCCGTATGCGTAAAGCCAAGCCTCCTCTTGACGATTTCAGATATTTTCATGTGTTTCGCACATGCCGCCGGGGTGATGGGGGGAAGGAAACCGCCGAAACGGAAGCGGGCGAAGCAGAGAAGCCGGAAACAGGGTTAAGTCTAGGCATCGACGCCGGCGTGATCGGATATCCAGAACACCCCTGTCGGCTGTCTGGTCATGCTGTCCTACGATTCGATGCTTCCCGACCAGGCAAGCAGGGATGATTGATGGTTACTGCCAAGCACTTGGATTCATCTTGATCTTGGTTTAAGGGGAAGTTGCATAAGAGCAGGCCATGGAAGAATCCGAAAAATCTAGATCAAGAAAAAGCACCTCAAAAAGGTTTGTCGGCGATGTGCTTTTCCTCGACGTGGATGGCGTATTGAGCTGTTTTGCCATGTCCTCGGAGGATCTTGAACCGGACAAGGTGCGTCGGCTGAAGCGTATCGTGGATGCTTGCGATCCGGTTATCGTCGTGTCTTCAAGTTGGCAATTTGATCCTAAACAACTGAAGGGGCTGGTTGATATGATCGACCGTATTGGGGGACAATTTGGAGGGACCACTTGCGGTGATGTCGACATCGAGGCATCGGATGCCGATTCCCTGGAAATCAGGTGCCTGGAAATCCAAGGATGGCTGGACCGCAACGGTGTGCCCAAGCGGTTTGTGATTCTCGATGACGATGGCGACATGGGCCCCCTTCAACCTCACCTGGTGCAGACCGACTCCTTCAAGGGGTTGACCGACGAACTTTCCGATCGTGTGATCACACAGTTCAGTTTTTCGAGGGACGGTTCATCTCTGAAGTCGGAGGCGCAAGAGTGATTCCTGCCCGTGCTCAATTCCCAAAACCCCACCGATCCGTTTCCGGCTGACAAAGGCACAAGCCGCGAAGATCGAGGACGCGAAAGAGGCTGGCGAAGCCGTTATGGTCGCAGGTTACTCGCAGCGCCATGAGTGGCCGAATCACGATCAGTTTACGCTCTGCGCTTGGTTCGTCGATTGTGAGGCACTACAGGACGCGATGAAAGCCGGTGGAGTTATGGCGAAACGGAAAGCGCCGAAACAGAAGCGGGTTACAAAAGCAGTTTCATAAGAGTCTAGATGCAAAACAGCCGGTGGCGGGAATCCCCGCAGCACCGGCTTTCGTTTGAATTGGTTCTGAGCTGCTTAGAGAGCCCTCAACTGTTTTTTCAGCTTCTTCAATTTTGCCTTCAACTTTTTCGCCTTAGCACGGCTCGCTTTTTTGATTTTGCCCTTCAGCTTTTTAATAGCCCGCTTGAGTTTAGACTTCGCGGCAGCATTGGGATCGCTGATGACGGGCTGTAACATGTGGATTTTTTGTCCGTTGGGCAACTCGAATGTGAAGGGACTGGGCGTCCCGATCAGGGCGGCGATGGTGGTGTTGGCAAAAGTCATCGTGCCAGCGATTGGGCTGCCGCTCACATAAGTGTCACCGACAGAAATTGTTGTGCTATTCCAACTGAACCCAAGCCCGGTCCCTGAAACCGCCGTTGCCGTGCCTTCTCCTGGATTCGTTCCGAAAGGCGGAAATTGCGCCCCTGCGGAGTACCTTGAGGTGTTGGTCCCCCCGACAGCCAAGAAAAACAGATCCGATGTCACTCCCCCGTTCAATGGGAGAATATTTCCCACCTGAACCCCAGCTCCTAAAAACGAGAGACCTGTTGTATCGAGGCTACCGTTCACGTTAATCTCAACGTCCGCTCCAACTTCTTCAACGGTTACAATTACATCCGCACGACCCATTCTAGGAAAGGCGATCAATCCAATACCAACGAAGATGGCAAGTGTGGCTCCCCATTTGTGACCAATCCGAAACCGCCTTCCGGCAGTCCTGCTCATAAAGCCGGATGTGGTTTCTTCCGCTTGCTTTGTCGTTTGGCGGCTCCCAGAAAATGATTTTAATATTGTGGATAGGTAATGTGGGTCGTATTTCATAATTGAATTGATAGATGGCATGGGGTTACTGACTGATTGGAATTTGCTTTTACAAGGAGTTCTTATCGGGGCGTCGGTCCTACTGACTGCTAAGGATTTGCTTTTTCAACCCCGCCACTCCGTCACCGCGCATCGCCCCG
>JARGPI010000012.1 GCA_029213005.1 Verrucomicrobiales bacterium | reverse complement strand
CGCCGTTACGTAACCCAGCCCATGGTTGCCGCAGTGAAGCGGAGGCTACCATGGGGTTTGCATCCCAGGAGATTCCCTACGCTGAAGGCGTTGCGAAAGCTTTCAGATCACTTTCAGCGATCGACTTGTCGAACGATAAAATCCCCGGGTAGACTCTCTGCTTCGCTTCGGTCAACCCGGGGCTGTGTTACATAACGGCGTTGCCGTATCGCGACTGAAACCGAAAACTTAAGGGCATTCGATTGATCTCTGACCCTGAAAAATCTCAAACTGTACCCTGTACAATTTCCCACTGTACAGGGTACAATATGCTCTCAATACGTGAAAAATATCTTGTAACATGTTACAGGGTGTGACACGGGTTGGTATCGGGCATGAAGCGGGATTCATCAGATACTTTAAGTGAGCGGGTTTATCGGGACATATTGGACCGTTTGCTGAAGCGTGGGCTTCGCCCCGGAGATTTTGTGGATCGAAAAAAACTGGCGGGGGATTTGGAGGTCAGTTTGATCCCGGTATCGGAAGCGATCCAGAAGCTGACTCACCAGGGTTTTCTCTATACCCGGCCGAGGAAGGGAACTTTTGTTTCCTCGCCGTCGCTGGAAGATGTCAGAGGGCAGCAGCTGCTGCGGGAGGCTCTCGAATGTCAGGTGGCGCGTCTCCTTTGCGGGAATCAAATCCGGGAGGCCCGGGACACCCTTTTGCCCCTTGCCGAAGCGGCCGATGCCACTGCTGATGCCGGGGAGCCGCTGTGGCGCGACGACTATGCATTTCATGAAGCGCTCGTGAATCTGGCTGGTTACGAGGCTCTGAGTCGCTGTTTCAAACAGATATCCAATCTGAGTATGTTTTACGAAACGGCGGTGATCAGTCCCATGCAACAGGCGAGCTACGACCGGCACGTGACGCTTCTAAACGATCTGGCTGACGCTGAGCCCGGGGCCGCTGAGGAACGAATGCGAAACCACATCCGCTTCGGTAAAGATTCTCTATTTAAAGCAATACCATGAAACTGATTCTACGATTCTGTCTCCTGCTTCTATCGATCCCGCTTTCTGCCGGTGAGCTTACGAAAACCGACTTGTTTGAGTCCGGAAAGGACGGCTATGCTCTCTATCGAATTCCGGGCATCGTCGTGACGAAACGGGGCACCGTGCTGGCCTATTGCGAAGCGCGGCGCAGCGACCGGAGTGATTGGTGTCAGATCGATGTGATGATGCGGCGCAGTCTCGATGGCGGAAAGACCTGGTTGCCCCGTCAGAAGATTGTGGAGGTGGAAGGCGATCTACCAATGAATCCCGTAGCGACGGCTCAAAACCTGGACAAACCGGGGCAGAACACGGTCAATAATCCGGTGGCGATTGTCGATCACGAAACCGGCGCCGTCCACTTTCTCTACTGTTTGGAGTATATGCGTTGTTTCTACATTCGCAGTGATGATGAAGGGGCGACCTGGACGGAACCGGTAGAGATAACCAATACCTTCAAGGCATTTCACCCCGACTACGATTGGAAAGTTATTGCAACCGGTCCGTCCCACGGGATCCAGTTGAGCCGTGGTGAAAACAAAGGTCGACTGGTGGTGCCGATTTGGATGTCGACGGGAACCGGGGGGCATGCCCATCGGCCCTCTGTCACCGCGACAATCTATAGTGATGATAATGGGGAAACCTGGCACCCGGGCGAAATCGCCGTGCCGGATACGCCCCGGTTTGTCTACCCCAACGAAACGGCAATCGTTCAGTTGGCCGATGGATCGGTAATGCTCAATACCCGGAGCGAATCGAAGTCCCATCGGCGTCTGGTGACGGTGAGTCCCGACGGAGCCACTCAATGGTCGACGCCCCGGTTTGACTCCCGGTTGCTGGAGCCAATTTGTATGGGAAGTATCGTCAGGGTTCGGGAACCACTCGGAGAGGAGCGGGGATTGATTGCCTTTGCCAATCCCCACAATCTATCCCGAAGCACCGGTAAAGAAATCCCCGGCAAAGGGCGCGACCGTAAGAACCTCTCAATTAAACTCAGCTACGACGAAGCTAAAACCTGGCCGGTGAATCGCACCCTGGAGGAAAGCTTCAGTGGGTATAGCGATTTGGCGGTATTGAATGATGGGACCATGCTCTGTTTTTACGAACGCGGTAGTACCGATCAGAAAAGTAACTATCGGACCGGCCTTCTCTCAGTCGCCCGTTTTGATGAAGCATGGGTAAATGCCAAAGCAGTGGTACAAAATGACGTGATTTCCGGAGATGTCTGCGTTTACGGGGGCACATCCGGAGGTGTTGCGGCAGCTGTGCAGGCAGCGAGAATGGGGAAAAAGGTGGTATTGGTGGAACCCGGCAACCATCTTGGGGGAATGACCTCCGGCGGCCTCGGTGCGGTTGATATCGGTGATCCGCGGAGCGTCGGCGGAATTGCCCGGGAATATTTCACAGGTCTAGTCGAGAAGTATGGAAAGACTTTGCAATGGGATCAGCCCTTTCAGGGCAAGAATGGCGGACCGGCTACCGGCGGAGCTTATTCAATCGAGCCGGCGGTCGCGGAACAGGTATTTGACGAGATGGTGCGGGAAGCGGGCGTCACGGTGCTACGGGGAGCCCGGTTGGATTCGGTGAAAAAAGAGGGCGCCCGCATTGTCAGTTTAACGACCGGCGATGGACGCGAGGTTCGCGCCGATATGTTTATCGATACCACTTACGAGGGTGACTTGATGGCGGCTGCCGGTGTTAGCTATACTTTGATCCGGGAGGGGAATGACCAATATGGTGAGACTTTGAACGGAATTCACTATACCGAAAAGTACCGGCCAAGAACCAATCATTTGATGCCGGGAACCAACGGTCGGGTTCGGGGCGGACAGGGTGTGTGGGATCGGGATTTTCCGCTCGATCCCTATGTGGTGAAGGGTGATCCGTCCAGTGGATTGTTAGCATTGATCGATGAGGGCGAACCGGGAATCCAGGGCGAGGCCGCCCCGGGGGTGATGGCTTATTGTTTCCGGCTTTGTCTCAGTTCGGCAGAGAACCGTCTGCCGATCGAACCGCCGTCCGACTACGACCCGGCTCAATACGAATTGGTTGTTCGTTTTATTGAAGCATGCCAGGCGAATGGTGATGATATGGACCTCCGCTGGTTCAGCAAATACGATCCTCTGCCCAACGAAAAATGGGATTTTAATACCGCTACCTTTGGGGGCAACCTTCCCGGAGCCAGTTGGGAGTGGCCGGAAGCCGATTACGACCGTCGGATCGAGGTCGCCCGGGAAATAGAGAATTACCATCGGGGTTTGCTGTATTTTCTGGCGACGGACTCGAGAGTGCCGGAGAAAGTCCGCAGCGACATGAAGCGCTTCGGTTTACCCTATGATGAATTTCTCGATACCGGAGGTTGGCCCCATCAAATTTATGTTCGCGAGGGGCGTCGCATGGTCAGTGATCTCGTTTTGACGGAGCATCATACCTTCGGTCGCAAAGTGGCGCCTCACTCTGTCGGGCTCGGTTCTTACGGGACTGATGTGCACGAGATCCGGAGGATTGTGAAAGATGGTGTGGTGACCCGCGAAGGAAAAGTCGCCGGGGGAAGGGGAGGTTTCGGGCCCTATCAAATTGGTTACGGCGCAATCGTTCCCAAAATTGGTGAAGCGGAAAATTTGCTGGTGACGTTCGCGTTGTCAGCCAGTCACACCGCCTTTGCGAGTATCCGGATGGAACCGGTGTTTATGGTGACCAGCCAATCGGCCGCCACGGCAGCCTGCCTAGCCATCGACGACGGGGTTTCGGTGCAGGAGGTTGATTACGGAAAACTGGAGGCACGTCTGGTGGAGGATGGGCAGGTCCTGAGCTGGCCGCCCAATAACACAAGTCAGAAACGAGCGGGTATCGTTCTGGATGACAGTGATGCGGCGTTTACCGGCGAGTGGGTGAGGAGTAATGCGCAACCTTCATTGATCGGACCCAATTACCATCACGACGCGAACCAGAACCGGGGTGCAAAATCCCTCACATTCACGACCTCCGTTCCCGAAACCGGTGACTACGAAGTGCGGTTCCTTTACAGTGCGCACAAAAATCGCACGACCCGTGCTCAAGTCGAAGTTGCCGGGAAGACGGTGAATGTCAATCAGAGGGAGCCGGTTCTGGTGGACGGCATTCCCAAGGCGCTGGGGACCTTTCGATTTGAAGCCCGATCCAAGATTGAGATCACGGTTTCCAATGCGGACGCTGATGGAGTCGTCTCCGTCGATGGCCTGCAAATTCTTCCGGTTAAAATCGCGGAGGAAGAAAGAAGCGGAAAGCGAAGTTCAGGATTTCAGTAATCGCCTTCTGAATTTTCGTAGGATTCATAACATTCCAAAATCTCCGGGAAATTGTAAGAACGTTCCGGGACAAAATCGTCGTCTGTGGGGAGTGTGGTAAATTTTTGGTTTACCACTCTTTGTATTTAAGTATGATAAACTGCACAAACGAACATATTGTTTTGAGTACAGCCAAGCAGAAAAAAGCCAGTGGAACCCGCCGTCCTCTTGAGCGGATTATGAAGATCCATGAAATGGTGAGTCGCAGTCATTTCCCGAATTGCAGCACGATCGCCAATGAATTGGAGGTGAACCGGAAAACGATTCAGCGGGACATCAATTTTATGCGTGACGAGCTGGATTTGCCCGTGGAATACAGCGAGTCGAATCACGGATACCACTACACCCGCCCGGTCAGCGAATTTCCCTTTCTAAAAACCACGGCGGAGGACCTCGTTTCCCTGATTTTGGCTCGAAATGCCCTTGATCCGCTTCGTGGTTCAGCTCTGGAAGCGACCTTGCGAAGCGGCTTCCAGCGGCTCCAATCGACGATGAGCGAGCAGGTCACGATTCCGTGGTCGGATCTGGATCAGGCCTTCTCGGTAAAGTCCAAAGGGATACCGGAGCGGGATTTATTCCTTTTTAACCGCCTCGCCGAAGCGGTACTGGAGAGTCGGGAAATCCGATTCGATTACAAAAAGTTGAATTCCGATCAGGAAGAGGAGCGGAAACTGCAACCTTACCACCTCGCTGAAGTGGATGGCGGTTGGTATGTGATTGGCCGGGATTTGGACCGGGATGCGAAACGGACCTTTGCGGTCCAGCGGATGAGAAAGGTTAACGTAACCCAGCGGAGGTTCATCCGGCCCCGTGATTTCCGGCTCGACGAGCATTTTTCCGGTAGTTTTGGAGTCTGGGCGGGAACTGCCTCCGGAGGGAAAACTTATGAGGTGAAAATCCGCTTTTACGGCTTTGCGGCACGTATCGTTTCTGAGCGGCGGTGGCACCCCAGTCAGGATATTCGTGATCTGGACGAAAAAGGAGAATCGATCGAACTGACGATGGAACTCACCGCTCTCGAGGATGTTGCACGCTGGGTTCTGGGCTTCGGGGCGCAGGCTGAAGCGGTGGCTCCGCCGGAATTTAGGGAGATGTTATCGGGTGAACTGGAGAAGGCCGTGGCGCGGTACAAGTAATTAATTTTGATCAACATTGGGCCGTCCGGGTCTAATAACAACACAACAACCAATTAGTAATTATGTCAGATAAAAGTGATGATGACGAAAAAGAGATTCCGATTCCGGACAAAAATAATCCCTTCGGGGATCCGGAGGAGCTGTCGAAAAAGCTCGCGGATTTTTTGAAAAGCAGTTTCGGCGAGACGATTTCTATCAGTAAGGTGCAGGAAAGTTTTAATCCGTTTAATCAGGAGTCCAGTGCCGAGTCTCACGATTTACGTAGTGAAGAGGAAAAATCGGATGATGTATTTGATTTCAAGTATATCCCCCGGGATATCAAGGCGCATCTCGATCGCTTTGTGATTAAGCAGGAGGATGCGAAGCGGGCTCTATCAATCGCGGTATGCGATCACTACAACCATGCCAAATACCTGAAGCGTCTCCGGAAGAAAGATCCCGAAGCGGCAGAACAGGTGGAGTTCAATAAACAGAATGTGATTGTGGTCGGGCCCACCGGTGTCGGAAAAACCTATCTGGTGAAACATATCGCCGAGTTGATTGGAGTGCCCTTCGTGAAAGCGGATGCGACGAAATTTTCTGAAACCGGATATGTCGGTGCCGATGTCGATGATCTGGTCCGCGAGCTGGTTCGCAAAGCGGATGGCGATGTCGCACTGGCTGAGAACGGAATTATCTATATCGATGAGATCGATAAAATCGCTACGAAAGGTGATATGATGGGTCGCGATGTCAGCGGTCGCGGAGTGCAGACCACTCTGCTGAAACTGATGGAGGAAACTGAGGTGCCGTTGCGAAACCCTCAGGATATCCAGTCGCAGATGCAGGCCATGTTCGATATGACGCGTGGCAAGGGTGGTAAAGATACGATCAATACCCGCCACATTTTGTTCATTGTCAGTGGAGCTTTTTCCGGACTCGAAAAAATTATCGAAAAGCGGATCAAGCAGGGTTCGATCGGTTTCGGGGCGGATGCGATGGCTCAGGCTGATGAGAAAACGCTCGCTGAAGAGCTGACCACGGCTGATTTTCTTGAGTTTGGCTTCGAGGCGGAGTTTATCGGGCGTCTTCCGGTTCGGGTGGTGTGCGAACACCTCGAATCAAAAGACCTTTTTGAGATCATGAAGAACTCGGAGGGGAGCTTAATTCGCCAGTATGAGAAGGAATTCGAGGCCTACGGTATTCAAGCCGTTTTCGAGGACGGCGCGCTTTTGAACATTGCCGAGTTGGCTGCCGAGGAAAAAACGGGAGCTCGAGGTTTAATCACGGTGTGTGAGAAAATTCTCCGTAACTTCAAATTTGAACTTCCCGGCACCGCGATCACTGAATTGTCAGTAGATGGGGAGATGATCAAAGATCCGGGTGGTTCGCTCGAGCGAATTCTGGAAAGTGCCGCCGCGATTGGCGATTCGAAACTTCTCGGTGAACTGACGGCGTTCCGGCGCAAATTTGAAGAGGATCATGGAGTGAGATTGATTTTCGAAACGGAAGCGATCACTGAGATCGAGCAAATCACCAATCAGCGGAACCAGAGTGGTTTGACGGTTTGCAGTGACTTATTCCGGGACTTCCAGTTCGGTTTAAAACTGATTCAGCAGAATACGGGGCGGAACACCTTTCATATCGGTGCGGAAGCCGTCCGGCAACCGGATAAGTATTTGAGTGACCTGGTGGTTTCCAGCTACGGGAACAATCAATCGTCGAGTGAGGCCGGCAGCTAAATAAATCTGTGAGTTGCCTGATGAGCTAGTTGAGCGATTCTTTGGCGTGTCGGAAGAATTCAATCAAAGTCAGAAACTCATCATCCTACCTGGAGAGGGTGACGGGGCGGGAACCGATTTGCTCGATGCGCTGATCGAGCATTTCTCGGACGGCGAAGCCGGGGTTTCCAATCTCGATCCCAAATTGGTGAAGGAACTGCGCGAGGAACTGGAGCGCAGTTCTTTTTTCAGTGGTGATATGAAGCACCTCTGGCTGATGCTGGAAAAGGCGCTTGCCAAGTCGGGACGCGCCCCCGGTGTGGATGGGGAGATCCGTCTCCTCAATCTGGCATGCGGGCATTGTGAAGAGGGCTCCATTTTGTCCGCTTTTTTTGGAAAAGGAGGAAAGCGGGTGCGTCAGTTTGCGATGGATCTTCGCGACCGGGAAATCGATAAGGCAAAACGTCGTTATTCGATGACGGAGGCTCTCTTTCAAAAGGCCGGGATCCCCGGCGTGAAGGAAACGGACGAACAGAATACAGTCGAATTCGTCGCTGATGATGCGACTCATCTGGTTGGTTACGGCCAGGTTCCGAACCGGTTCGATGTGATTTTTATCCGGCACCAGAATCTCTGGCATGACCGGGAGGTGTGGCGGAAAATCTACGAATTCGTGATCAACCGCCTCGACCCGGAAAACGGAGTGCTCTTTATCACGTCCTACTTCGATCGGGAGCACATTCTGGCCTTGGAAATGATCCGTTCACTGGGAGGAAAGGTTGTTTTCTCGGAGCAAAATCCCAATACCAGAGAGCTCGACTATCCCGGGAAGTCGACCGATCGCCATGTGGCGGCGATCGTTCAAAGTTGAGATGTTTAGCTGGAGATTTAGCGTTCTGTTACCGGTAGAGCCGGGTAGTCAATATAGCCCTCAGGTCCGGGAGTATAGAAAGTCGCCGGATTGGGTTCGTTGAGTTTAGCTCCGCGGGCGAATCGTTCGGGAAGATCGGGGTTGGCGAGAAAAGGAGTGCCGAAAGCGACAGCATCCAGATTGCCTTTCTCTATTTCGCGATTTGCCTCTGCTGCGGTGTATCCCATATTTCCGATCAGAACTCCCCGGTAGTTTTCTCTAGCTATCGGCATGATATTTCCAGTTTGCTGGCCGAGGAAATCACTCCGCATGACATGAAGGTATCCGAGACCGATTTCATCAGCCTTCGATGCAATATAGGCGGTGAGGTTATAGGGATCGCTGTCGATCATACTGTTGTAACTGTTTAATGGCGAAATGCGCAAACCGACGTTTTCGATTCCCCAGACCGATGCGGTTGCTTCGATCACTTCAAACATAAGTCGCGCCCGGTTTTCAATCGGTCCGCCATAAGGGCCGGGTCTCTGGTTGGCACCGTCACGGAGAAATTCATCAAGCAGGTAACCGTTTGCCCCGTGTATTTCCACCCCGTCGAACCCGGCGTCTTTGGCATAGTTGGCAGCTTTCCTGAAACCGTCGATAATATCGGGTATATCGGAGTCTTTTAACTCCTCCGGAACGACGTAGTCTTTTTTGCCCTGGGGTGTCCGGATTTGATCGCCGGTAATGGCGATGGGACTGGGCGCGACCGGTGACTGGCCGTTATTGAGTAGAGGGTGACAGGCGCGACCTCCGTGCCATAGCTGAAGGGCAATGCGGCCCCCTCTTTCGTGAACGGCATCGGTCACGGTTTTCCAGGCGGCGGCTTGAGTGGCGTTGTAGATGCCGGGTTCCGCAGTGAAGGCGGAGTTGCCTTCCATCACCATCGTCGCTTCGGCGATGATGAGGCCACTCCCGGCGCGTTGGGAGTAGTATTCCGCCATCAGTTCATTGGGCACGTGATTCTCGTCCGCCCGGGCCCGGGTCAGCGGAGCCATAAAAACCCGGTTAGAGCTTTTCGCGGAGAAAACATCGATCGGTTGTAACAAGTCGGGAAAGTTCATAAAATGGATATACGAGTTTGAAGTTTGATAAGGACTTTGACGTAGTGATTTGCGCTCACTTAAAAAAATCTACACCTCCGGGCGTCTATCTGAGATCGAATAACAAGGCCTCCACAGGTTGTTGGTCGGCTTCGATTCGATAGCTCCCTCTTATTTCGATGCTGGCTCCGTCTCCTGACTTCAGTTCGGTTCCATGTAGTTGGACCGGCCCGTTGATGACTTGAAGCCAAAGACCGCGACCGTCCCGAAGATCGTGAGTTATACTTTCTTCCGGATTGAGTTTGATCCGAAAGACATCGACATCCTGTCTGATTTTTGCGGACTGCTGTCGTCCGTCTGCGGTGATGATCGGAGTTTTTGAAGTGTCCTCAGCTCCGTCGATTGGTTGCCATTCAGTGTAACCGGGTTTGTAACCGGTCCGGTCGGGAATAATCCAGATCTGGAGAAAATGAAGCGGATCGGTACTGGATGGGTTGAACTCGGAATGAGTGATTCCGGTGCCCGCGCTCATCAGTTGAATTTGACCGGGCTTCAATTCGCTGTTGTTACCCATGCTGTCCTGATGTTTCAAGGTGCCTTCGAGAACGTAGGAAAAGATTTCCATATTCTGATGGGGGTGAGTCGGGAAGCCTCCTCCCGGGGCCACTATGTCCTGATTGATGACCCGGAGACTGCGGAAGCCGCTATGCGCCGGAGCGTGATAACTCCCGAAGCTGAAGCTGTGATAAGAATTTAACCAGCCGTGGTCGGCGTGGCCCCGGTCCTCTGACCGGCGAATCGTGACGAGTTCAGATGTGGTTTTCATACTGATAATTATCCGGCTATGCGCGGCGTTGTAGAATGATTTGACCTGCATCTGAGTATACCGTTTTGTTATACTTGAAGGGTGACTGAATTTATGGACTGGGATCTGCGTTTGTTGCGATATTTTGTGAAGGTTGCGGAAATGGAGAACATTTCCCGTGCTGCCACGGCATTGGGAGTGACTCAACCGGGCTTGAGTCGTCTCATCCGGAAGTTTGAAGATGATATGGGATTCCCGTTGTTCGAACGGGGGGCGCGATCTCTCAATCTGACACGGGAGGGGCGTATGGTCCTCGAAGAGGGACGGCAGTTACTGTCCTATGCCGAATTGAAATGGAAAAGGATCACCGAGGAGATCGGGCGGGGCGAGATCAGAATCGGCTATTCGCCTTCGCTCGGTCATGAGTTGTTGGAAATCGCGGTGGGTTGTTTTTCCCAGAAACATCCAATGGTAAAATTAACGCTGCTGGATCTGGATACCCGGTCGATGTGCGAAAAGGTTGAGGATGGCTCGCTCGATCTGATGTTGAGTGTGTCATCGGAGGATCCTCAATTCAGCTGGCTGAAGCTCCGCAAACTGAATTTGTGTGGTGCTGTGAGTTCGAATCATCCGCTGGCGGCGAAAAAAGTGATCACTCCGGATGATTTGAACGATGTGAGATTGCTGCTCTTCTCGAAAAGCGATTATCCGGCTTACTGGGAACAGGTCAGCGGATTCTTTGTCGCGCATGGGATCAATGCCCGCGTTGCCGGGGAATTTGACGGCAGCGAAAGTTTAAACCTCGGGCTGGAAGCCGGCTTGGGCCTGGCTCTCGTGACGACCAACTTTGCCTCGGGAGATAAGGTGAAAAAGATCCCTCTGGATCCGGCTCCGGAACCGGTTTGTGTCGCGGTGGGGTGGAATGCGGAAATCAAGCCGCAGGAATGGACACTGCAATTGATCGGTGAGCTGCAGGCGGCGGCTGACAGTTTGTCTCAAGCCTGATCACTTTGTAATTTCGCAACGATATCGAGAAAGGTCTCTTCGGTCAGTGGTTTTCCGAGGTATTCTTTGCCTCCCAGTTCCTGAAACTTCTGTTTGTCGCCTTCCAGAATCGACGTCGTCAGCATTATTAAAACAAAGGGCTTGGGGAGGAACTCCAGCTTTTTAAATTCCTCAAGAAACTGAAAGCCATCCATCCTCGGCATATTGATATCGAGAAAAATCAGGTCAACTTCGGGTGGAGTGGGTGATTTAAAGTATTCGAGCGCATCGATAGCCCAATCAAAAACCGTTACCTTCTCGACCAGGCCGGTTCCTTCGATGACCAGTGAGTGGAGGAAGTTGTCGGCTTCGCAATCATCGATCAATACCACTTCCTTCAATTTCTTTAATTCACCCATATTGGTTTGGTTTCGATTGTTCACCTAACGGGAGGAGTTGGTATTGTAAAATGAAAAGTCGATCCCTTGCCCGGTTCGGATTCCACCCAGATCCTGCCTCCGTGCAGGTTTACGATTCTTTTGCAAATCGCCAGACCGACTCCTGTGCCGCTATATTCTTCCTTCCGGTGAAGCCGTCGGAACACGTCAAAGATCTGATCGCTGTATTGTTTGTCGATCCCGATTCCATTGTCCGCAATCGACAGCCTCCATTCCTTGTCCCCGGGCGTGGCTAACAGAGTGATTTCGGGAGTGACATCAGGTTTCTGGTACTTGAGCGCGTTGACAATCAGGTTTTGAAACAGCTGTCGCATCTGTGCCGGGTCACACTCCAAAACGGGAAGAGAGGTGTAAGTTACTCTGGCATTCCGTTGGCCGATCATTGCACTGAGGTCTTCGAGGATTTCGTCGACCAGGGTTTCCAGCGGGGTTTCGACAAATTCTATTTTGGAGTTCCCCAACTTGGTCAGTGCGAGAAGATCCTGAATCAGAGCCTGCATCCGGGTAGCTGATGAGGTGATGAACTCAAGGCATTTTTGAGCTTTGGGATCCAGTGAGTCCCGGTAATTTTTATCGAGAACGGAAACATAGCTGGTGATGGTCCGCAGGGGTTCCTGAAGATCGTGGGAAGTCATGTAGGCAAATCGCTCCAATTCCCGGTTGGTTTCACTTAACTCCAGGTTCCGGGCATTGATCTCTTTGACCAGACTGCTGAAAGTAAAAGCGAGCTGCCCGGCTTCATCCCAGGAATTTGTCACCGGCAGTTTCGGGACCTCGTTGGTTTCCCGGTAAAGTTTCATGGCGTGGTGAATTTCGCTGATCGGCCTGGCGATCCAGCTGGCGAAGACCAGGCCGATAGCGATTGCGACAAGGAGGATCATGATAATGATCGGAATTGCCTCTCGCTTTACCGTTCTCGATTCTTCGAGCACCGATGTGAGGGTGTCCGAGGTCGCGAAGATGAGGGCTTTGTCGGAGCTGTGGGTGTCAAAGTTATAACGTCTCCAATATCCGAGATACGGTTCCTTCGATGATGACCGGGTAAAGCGGATGGCCTGATCACGATTGCCGTTATTGCCTAATGTGATCCATTTTGGAAACTCATCCTGAATGGTGAAAGGAGTTCCGAATTCGAAGCCAAAGGCCTTGTGCGAGTCGGGATGGAAAAGGTAATCGCCTCTGGCATTGGTGATGTAAAGCTGATGACTTTCACGACCGAGTCGGGAAAGGGAGTGAAATAACTCGTCGACATTCACATTGATAATGATGATCCCGAAAAACTCGTCATTGTCATCGAATATGGGGGTGGAGGCTCTCACTACGGGGATGACCGGCTTTGAAATAGCACCGTTTTCACGGTTCAACTCAAAATTGGAGAAGGACACTTCCCCTTTTTTTATAATGGCGGCATTTTTGAAATACTCCGTTCCGCCTTTTGACTGCAATTCCGCATCCGGAACCACTCTCGCTTTTCCCGGTGTTCCGGGGCGATCGACTCGAACCAGTTCCTTTCCGGAATCCTCGACACCGATCAGTCTGGCCTGAAGATAATTGGTTTTGCTCTTTAATAACTGCAGAAAGATGGCTTCTAATTGAGCTTTCCCGTCCGATTCCGCCGTTTCGGTGCCCGGGTTTCTACTTTCGCGGATGATTTCCCGCACCGGAGGCATCCCGGCAAAGGCTAAAACGTTCTGACCAATCTCTTCAAGGTGAACCTTGATCTGGGTTTCGACGATCAAATTGTCAGTGCTTAACTGGTCTGATTTTCGCGCGACTAACTCCTTGTCAAACTGTTGGAAAATCCAAGTGGTAATGATCGAGGCTACCAGAACGGTTAAAACAATAACCAAAAGACTGACTTTGGTTCTCAATGGGGGGTGAACTAAGAGATTAGCCATGGTTGACAATTTAACATAATGAAGCAAATAGCCATAAAATTTCGTAACGAATCACTTTGGAGACCGACTTTGTGAAATTTTTCACAAAGTCACCTTGACCCTGAAAGCGTGGCGTATGATAGTCGATCGCTTTTCGTAGCAGTCTCCTGAGGGGAGTTTTTTACCTTTTGTAATGCCACCATACAGCCGCCAGAAATGATATTCTTCTTCTATCTGTTTGCCGCACTAGCCGTGATCGGCGGACTCGGGGTGGTCGTTTATAAAAACCCGGTCACCTCGGCGTTCTCGTTGATCGTTTCATTCCTGGGTCTGGCCGCTTTGTTTATTCAGTTGGATGCCTATCTGGTCGGGATCCTTCAGATCCTCGTTTATGCGGGTGCGATCATGGTGCTCTTTATCTTCATCATTATGCTGCTGGATATTGATCGGGAGGAAAACAAGCGCTTCAGCGGTGAAAACATTTTTGGCGGAGCCCTTGTGGGAATTGGATTCCTCGCACTGGTCACGGTTGTTCTTTTGAAATCCGGAGTTGGCTTTGAGCAGGCGCTTCCTGAGCTAACAGAGCTGGGTGGTAAAGGAAACTCCGATGTGCATCACATCGGCCGATTGCTCTTCAGTAAATATTGGTTCCCCATCCAGATGGTTGGGGTGTTGTTGCTGGTCGCCACGGTGGGTGTGGTTGTCCTGAGTCGTAAGCAGTTAAAATAAAACAAATTAGCAATGTTTTCGATGGATTCAGCACTCACCTTGCAGCACTTCCTCTACGTCAGCGGTGCGCTCTTTGCGATCGGTTTGGCGGGGGTTTTGATTCGCCGCAATATCATTGTGATCTTCATGTGTTTGGAGATGATGCTCAGCGCCGCGAACCTTTCGTTGGTGGCCTTTTCCCGATACGGAGCGGAGAGCGGTCTCCCTGACTATGATGCTCAGGTCATGTTATTCTTTATCATCACGGTCGCGGCAGCAGAAGTCGCGGTTGGTTTAGCGATTATTGTTGCGCTGTTCCGGACCAAGGAGACGACGGACGTGACGCAGATCGACGAAATGAAATTCTGACCCGCACTAGTGACCGAAATTTTTCATGGAGCCTAACGTCATAGCCTGGACCATCCTACTTCTACCACTAGTGGTGGCGGCTTTTATTCTGTTTTTCCTCAAGAAGTTCTCCGGAGTCGCCGCTTTGCTGGCAACGGGATCGGCTTTAGCAACGCTGGTGTTGGCCGTCCTGCTGGCACACCCGGATTTGCTGGGAGGCGGTGAAGGGGCTGCTCATGCCGATGTTGCGGCAGGGGACCACGCTCATCATGGTGATGAAGTTTCCGCCGGTGAGATTAAGAGCTTTCCGTGGATCAATCTCGGCAGCGAAGAATTGAAGATCGATATCGGCCTGAAAGTCGACGGTCTCAGTCAGGGCATGATGCTGATCGTGACCTTTGTCGGGTTTCTGGTTCATCTCTTCTCGCTCGGCTACATGAAAGACGACGAAGGCAAAGCCCGCTACTTTGGCGGCCTGTCTCTCTTCATGTTTTCGATGACCGGAATCGTTCTCGCGAACAATTTCGTGATGATGTTTATCTTCTGGGAGTTGGTTGGGGTCAGCTCTTACATTCTGATCAGTCACTGGTTTTCGAAACCATCGGCTGCGGATGCTGCGAAGAAAGCATTCCTCACCAACCGGATTGGCGACTTTGGTTTCATGCTGGGGATTCTCCTGCTCTGGAAACTGTGCGGTTCGTTTTACTTTGCAGAGATCAAAGATTCTGCGGCGGCGATCACTAACGATTTTTTACTCAATCTGTCGGTCGTTCTGATTTTCTGTGGAGCGATTGGTAAATCGGCTCAAGTTCCGCTTCATGTCTGGCTTCCCGACGCGATGGAAGGTCCGACTCCTGTCTCGGCATTGATCCACGCGGCGACGATGGTTGCGGCCGGTGTTTTTATGATGGCGAGAATTTCCTTTCTCGTTGCTTCCGCCGATATGGCGGCTTCGATTATCACCTGGGTAGGTGCGATCACGGCGCTGTTGGCGGCGTTGATGGCGCTTCAGCAGGACGATATCAAAAAGATCCTCGCCTACTCAACTCTCTCCCAACTCGGCTATATGATTATGGCTCAGGGTTTCGGGCAGGAGGGAAGCGATGCCGGGATGTTCCACCTTTACACTCACGCATTCTTCAAAGCACTTCTGTTCCTTGGTTCCGGTGCGGTGATTTACGCCTGTCATCACGAACAGAATATCTGGAAGATGGGTGGTCTCTTCAAAAAGATGCCGATCACCTCGATCACCTTTGCGCTGGGAACGGCGGCTCTGATTGCGATTCCTTTATCGAGTGGTTTCTGGAGTAAAGAACACATTCTGGATAAGGCGCTCACCGCTGAGCACATTTGGAATTACAAACTCGTATTCTGGATCGGGATCGGAGTGGCTTTTCTGACGCCCTTTTACATGACCCGGCTCTTCATCGTGGCTTTCCTGGGTCGCGGGAAATCCAAGAATGCAGATCACGCTCACGAGGTCAGTCCAGTGATGTTGATCCCACTCATTTTGCTGGCGATCGTCTCGGTGATTTCCGTCTATGGCGGTGTACCGGAGTTTCTGAAATCTCGAGGTCACTCAGTCAATCCGGTGACAGACTTCCACTTCTCGCTTACGGCAATCGCTTCACTTGTCGCTCTGGTTGCCGGTGTGGTTCTCGCGGCGGTCTTCTATCTCGGGAAGAAGAAAGATCCCATCAGTCTGGCACTGTTCCGGGACAAATTCTACATCGACGAAGGTTACGGGCAACTGGTCAAATGGGGGCAGGACCGTGTTGGGGGATTACTTAACTGGGTCGACAATACCCTGATTGAGCCTTTAACGGCCCGCTTCCCTGCGGTTGCTGCAATGACGGCCGGCTCGCTGCTGCGTCTCTTTCAAGTGGGGAATCTTCAGGCTTACGTCTTCTACATCGGGGTAGCGGTGTTGCTACTGATTCTTCTACTAATTCTTTAATTTCGCCGGAAAAAGATCGCAAATATGACCATTCTGGAAATCATCGTTCTGTTGCCCATCCTCGCGGCGATCACGATTGCTTTTGGTGCTCCGGCCCGGGCGACCTCTCTCATTGCGGCGATTGGTGTCGCGATTTGTGCATTTGTGACCGCGATGCCGAATCACTTCAACGTCAGTAAAGAGGGCGTCAGTAATTTTTCATTTCAGTACTTTGGAGAGACCGGATTCCAGGGCCGCAAGGTTTTTGATATCGACGGGTTTCCCGACATCAGTCTGGCGTTCGGGATCGATGGAATCAGCATGGTTCTGATGTTGCTCACCGCGATCGTTTCGCTGGCAGCGATCTGGATTTCGCCAAAAGAAGACGCCATCAAAGGGAGTTCGAAACTCTACTACATTTGCTGCCTGCTGATTGGAGCCGGGGCGATGGGAGCTTTCCTCTCGACGGATCTGTTCTTCCTCTATGCCTTTCACGAATTGGCCCTGATTCCAACATTCCTGATGATCGGAATCTTCGGGGTGGGAGCAAACCGGGTGAAAACCGCCTGGACGATCACGATTTACCTCGGAGTGGGAAGTTTGATCCTGCTGCTCGGATTGATTGCTACGATGTCGGGCTTGAATGCAGAAACCTTCGACATTCCCAGTTTGATTGCAGTGGCTCGTGAGTCGGGGATGGAACAGCAGGCTCAGATGTGGATTTACCTGCCTCTCCTCATTGGATTCGGGATTCTCGTATCGCTCTTTCCTTTTCACAGCTGGGCACCGAATGCCTATGCCGATGCACCGACCCCGGTTGCGATGCTTCACGCCGGTGTTCTCAAAAAGTTCGGACTGTACGGTTTGATCCGGGTGGCCAATCCTATACTGCCGCAGGGAGCAGAAGCGCTTACCAACCTGATTCTGATTCTACTGGTCGGAAACATCATTATTCTCGGACTGGTCACGATCGCTCAGAAGCGTCTCGATAAAATGCTCGGGTATTCCAGTGTGATGCACATGGGTTACGTCTTTCTTGGAATCGCCAGCGGGACCTATATAGGAACGGTTGGAGCGGTATTGCTGATGTTTGCTCACGGGATTTCGATCGCTCTGCTGTTTGCTCTTTCCGGTGCACTCCGTGATCGCTACGGTTCACTCGAATTCGCAAAGCTCGGCGGTCTTGCCAAGGTGATTCCTGCAGCCGGACTGCTCTTTGGTTTCGCGGCTTTTGCGTCGATCGGCCTGCCCGGTTTCACAAACTTCGCCGCTGAGGTGATGGTGTTTTTCGGTGCGTTTAGAGACTTTGACGGAACCTTTGGACCCTTGCAGTGGGCTACGATTCTGGCGCTCTGGGGTGTAGTGATTTCCGCAGTCTATATGTTGCGGGCTTTCCGAAACATCTTCAAAGGTGAGCTGGCCGCAAAACTGCCGAAGGTGAGCGACCTGAACTGGGCTGAAAAACTGCCGATCTTTCTATTGTTGGGAACCCTTTTGCTGACTGGGTTCGTGCCTGAGCTTTTAATCAAATATCTGAGACCGGCTCTGGAAGGGCTTATGGTCGCTGTAGGAGGATAATGAAAGCGGATTGTACCCTGTTTAGTTTGCGATTGTACCCTGTTCAGTCCGGGACTGTACCCTGTTAGGTCAACCACTGTACCCTGTTTAATTCAATGCCTGTTTATTCACTGGAAATTATTGTGGTTTGCCTCGGTTTGCTGATGCTGCTGATCGACGCGTTTGCGAATCTCAGCGACAAGCGAACGATTGGTTATTTTGGAGTCCTCGGGCTTCTCGTCGTCATCGGATTGCTGTTTTCCGTAGAGTGGGGAAGCAAGGACGCTGCCACTTCGGTTTTCTGGAAATTTTATGCCTTTGGCGATACCAAATCGCTGTTCTTTAAAGGTATTGCTCTGGTCTCAACCTTGATCGTTCTGATCATGTCGATCGATTTTGCCCCTATCGTAATGGCGCAGACGGCTGATCCGGAAGAGGGCGCCCATCCTCAGGCCGGTCTGGGTGAATTCTTTGCCCTGCCGATGTTTGCCTGTGCGGGATTGATGTGGATGGCTTCGGCTAATCATCTGGTAAGCATTTTTGTTTCGCTGGAAACGGTAACGATCGCTTTCTATATCATGGTGGCCTACCTGCGCCGGAATGTGGGATCGCTGGAAGCCGGGGTGAAATATTTGATCCTCGGTGCCTTGTCCACCGGCTTTCTGGTCTACGGCATGACCTGGCTCTACGGGATGACCGGTAGTATGGAGCTTCCTGAGATCGGTAAAATCCTCGCATCCGGTGAAGTGAATCGGACCGGTGCGCTGTTTGCGTTTGCGTTGATTCTGGTGGCGATGGCTTTCAAAGTGGGTGCGGTTCCGTTTCACAACTGGATTCCTGATGTTTATCAGGGAGCGCCGACACCGATCACGGCATTTCTTTCAGTCGCCTCCAAGGCGGCCGGGTTTATCGTTTTCCTCAGAATCACCGCTTTGTATCTGAGCAGTGGAGCGCTCGTCGGAAAGGTAACGGTTGTGCTGACAGTGATCGCTGTATTGACTCTGATTGTGGGGAACTTCGTTGCGTTGCCGCAGACTAACTTTAAGCGTCTCCTGGCTTACTCCAGTGTGGCACATGCCGGTTTTCTTTTAATGGCGATGGCCTCGGCTCCGCAGGGAGCTTTGAAGGAAAATGCCATGTCAGTGGGCGATGTGGTTTCATTTTACCTCGGTGCCTACCTTTTGATGACAATGTTGGCGTTCCTGGTTCTATCCGCGCTTCGAACCAGTATTACCGGTGAAAATGTGGGTTCTTTCGCTGGCCTTGCCAAGCGCTCGCCATTCCTTGCCATTGCGATGTTGATCTCGATGACTTCTTTGGCGGGGATCCCGTTGACTGCCGGTTTCTTCGGTAAACTCTTCGTCTTCAAACTGGCGTTTGATCAGGAACAGTGGGTGTTGCTTGCCGTGGGTATCATCGGAGCTTGCGCCGGTTTTTACTACTACCTGAAAATCGCAGCCTCTATGTTTCTCAGCGAAGCCCCGGCGGGTGGCACGACCACCGCAATCCGGGTCAGCCCCGCTGCCGGAATCGCGATGGTTTTCCTGATGATTGCGATCATTGTGGTAGGGATCAATCCCACTATGATGATGAATCTGCTGCGCTAGGCGGAGATCCTTTCCATTAGCGGTTCGGGAATTCTATATTAGATTTCCGGTCCGATGATGTGGTTCAAGGTTTTCGTTTTCAGTCTCGGTGTATTTTTCACCGCAGGAATCAGCTCAGCAGTCGAAGTATCCGGGGAATTAAAAACCTGGCATAAAGTCACCTTCACTCTTGAGGGGCCGGAAGCGGATGAAATGGATACCGCTCCCAATCCATTTACCGATTATCGACTCACCGCCACATTCCGAAACGGTGACGACACTACCTATACCATCCCCGGCTTTTTCGCAGCGGATGGAAACGCCTCCGAAACTGGCGCAACCAAAGGTAATAAATGGCGGGTCCACTTCAGTCCCGACCGGGTTGGAAAATGGGCGGCAGAGTTCAATTTGGTCAAAGGAACCAAGGTTGCGATTTCCGGGGATGTCGGAGAGCCGGTTCTGAAGCAAACCGTCAGTTTCGAGATCAAAGATTCGGATAAGACCGGACGTGATTTTCGCGGCGAAGGGCGCCTCCAATATGTCGGGAAATCCTATCTGCAATTTGCCGGGAGTGAGCGGTATTTCTTAAAGGTCGGTGCGGATGCGCCGGAGACTCTGCTCGGCTACGCTGATTTTGATGGAACCGAAGCCCGCAAAGCAAAGAAGTGCCCTTTAAAGACCTGGGAGCCGCATCTGCAGGACTGGAAAGAAGGCGATCCTGTCTGGAAGGCGGGAAAGGGTAAAGGCTTGATCGGAGCTTTGAACTATTTATCCGGAACAGGCTGTAATGCGTTCTCATTTTTAACCTACAATGCCGGTGGTGATGGCGACAATGTCTGGCCGTTTGCGAAGTATGGCGAAACGTTTCACTACGATTGCAGCAAGCTGGATCAATGGGGCGTGGTTTTTGATCATGCGACAACGAAGGGGCTCTACCTCCACTTCAAATTGCAGGAAACGGAGAATGACGATTTGCGAAAAGGCAAAGCTAACGGCGACGTTCCCGCAGCTCTGGATGGCGGCGATCTCGGGCCGGAGCGAAAGTTATATCTTCGGGAACTGATTGCCCGGTTCGGTCACGCTCTCGCCTTGAACTGGAATTTGGGCGAGGAAAATACCCAGTCGACGGAGCAGCAGCTTGCCATGGCCGGGTATATTGAAAAGCTTGATGCCTATTCGCATCCGATCGTTATCCATACTTATCCCGATCAGCAGGATAAGGTTTACGGACCACTACTTGGTCAAGAAAGCGGTCTTGACGGTGCGTCGCTGCAGAACAGCAATGTGAAAGACTGTCACTGGCAGGTGGTGAAGTGGAATCGGAAGTCTCGCGAGGCGGGGAAACCGTGGATTGTGGCGTTCGACGAGCCCGGATCTGCCCACACCGGTACCCCTCCGGATCCGGGGTACCCGGGAACACCGGCAAACTTTTCGGATCCCAGCGTTGAGCAGGTTCGGAAGCAAGCTCTCTGGGGGACGTTGATGGGTGGCGGCGTTGGAGTGGAGTATTACTTCGGATACAAACTCCCGGAGAATGATCTGCTTTGTGAAGACTGGCGGTCCCGCGCGATGACCTGGAACTACAGTCGGATTGCGATTGAGTTTTTCGAAAAAGAGAAGATTCCCTTTCAGGAGATGACCAATGCCGACGCGCTAGTAGGGAATCCGAAACACGATAACTCAGCTTATTGTCTCGCGGACAGCGGGAAGGTTTATCTCGTTTATCTACCAGAGGGCGGGAAGCGGGAGATCGATTTGTCCGATGCGGTTGGTAAATTCCGTCTCGACTGGTTCAATCCCCGCGATGGAGGCGGGCTGAAAGGTGACGACCAAGTATCCGGAGGAGGGAGCGTTCTTTTGGAAGCTCCGTCCTCAGATCACGACTGGCTCGCTGTGCTGCGGCTCTTGAACTAAACCTGGTAGTTCAGGGAAATCTGATTTCCTGTGGTATAGATTTCGATATTCTCCATCTGATGACAGGAACTCAGAATGTCGTTTTCAGTCACTGAGATTTTGTGCTGAGTCAGTAACTGATTGCGAACCTGGGTCATGGAAATAAAGAGAGCCGGTTTCACCATTTGCTCGACTTTTTCGGCAAGATCTTTGAACTCGCTTTCTGCTGGTTGAGCAACCTCGACAGGTGCAGGTTTACCGACAACCATTTCGCTGATGTGTTTCAGCTCGTTGGTACCAAACTTCATGATGTCAGCAGGATCAAAGTCATTGGTTTTATCGTGGGCGTCAAAAGTGAGCTGGCGCAGTGCATGCATTGCGACAATGTCTTCGAAAGGAATCGTGACGATCCGGAAGTATTCTTCCGCCTCCGCAAACTGAGGGGCTATTTTCCAGGAGGGTGGGGGGATTTGGCGGGAGCCCGCGATCCGGAGATGTACGGTGTGGATTTGCTCCTCGTCAAAGAGCCGTTTTCCCTCCCGGAGACGCGCTCCCCAGGTGGCATTGTTATCACCTGACTCAAAGCCGAAGATGATGGGTGCTTCCGCTTCGCTCTCCCAGATGATCGGGTAGTAGTCCTTTTTCGATTTGAATGATTCCGACTGGTAATGAGGATAGTCGAGAATCATGATCTCGTTCACGATCCACCGAAGAAGGCCGGCGTCATAGGTCAGCATCTGTTGGCGGTTCGATTTCAGATCGGCCACACGGTTTTCAAAGACCGATTCGATGTCCGCCTCCTCCAGCGGGATTTCAAATCCAAGGTAGCGGGTTTCGCAGGCGCGGAGAAAATTCCGGACCACAACGGTTCCGGTCGCTCCGAATTGCGATTCGAGCCACTGCTCGTCTAACATGTAGTCGAGCTTTTTCTGCTCCCCTTCTCCCATCCGGAGTTTGATCAACTCGCGACCCTGCTCCAGTTGGATTCCGCGAAGGTCGTTGATTTCCTTCGAGATGCCATCGAGGAAAGCTTCCTGAAAACTGCCTTTGATCGTATCCCAAACCTGTTTGTTACAGGCAATGATGGTGGCTTGATTGGGTGCAAAGCGATGTAGGTAATCGAGAACGCTGGCGAAGGTGCCCGCGAGGTCTTCATCATTTACATAGTAGTCCGCCTGATCGAAACAGAAGATGAAAGGACGGTAATAGGAGGCGAGGATACACAGATCGATGATGCGCTGCCTGCTGTTGCCTTCGATAGTTGAGTTTTCCGATTCGGCCTGAACCATCTCGGAACTTTCCAGCCCGATCTCGGAGTAGGCTTCAATTCCTTTGTAGGGAATCGATTTCAGCCACATCACACAGAGCTTTCGGGTTTTGTAGTCCTGCCGGTTTTTGGCGTACTGTCGGAGGACACGCAAGATGGGGCTGAGATTGCTGCACTTGATTTGCTGATCGCTTTGGAGGGTATCGATTTGTTCTTCGAGAAAGATTTCCAGTTCATCAAAAGCGGCGTGGAAGGCTTTGGTGAGTGGTAGATCCGGATTGGCGAGATCCCAGTGATCACTGAGTCCGGCCCGCAAAAAGGGGACGATATCGACATCGTCTTTGCTGGTCACGGTGACGCGCTGCAGGTCGACCAGTTCCGCGAGGGCGTGACCGAAGATGCCATGGGCAAAGGCATCGAGCTGATCGGGATCGTTGGGATCTTTCGAATCAGAGTTGAACTCGGGACGGCGAAATTCTTCGACCAAAAGATGGAGGACATGGCTCCAGGCGGTCTTTGGGTCCTGAAAGGGCGGAAAGTAGATCCGGGTGGCGCGGGTCGAAACGGAGTTGAAGAGTCGGCCCAGCACGTGTGACTTACCGGTACCGCGGTTGATGGAACCAAGGTGTTCGACTTTAGGTGAGGGGATCGGTTTGTGGGGTGCATCCTGACAGATGCTGTGTACAAATCTGGTGAGCTTGGTCAGGATATCCTGATTGAGGCTTTCGACGACGGGCCCAAGATTTCGGGGATTGGTTACGATGTCTGAGGTGAATGGTGTCATTTACAAATCTGAGTGTGTGGTGTTTTTAGTTTAAAAGTCCGACCGTCAGGTAGTGGGTTCCGTTGATGTTGATCGACGCATCTCGCTGGCTTTTGGTGGCGAGGGACCAATCGGCCTGTCCCAGTTCAAATTCGCATTTGCGGGCTTTGCCGGAGGCCCAGGCATGGATCTTTTCGATCGGGACGCCTGATTTTTCAAAGATATCGGAAAGGTAGACATGGCGGAACTGGGATTCCGTTCTGAGCTTTTTGTAGGTTTGAAGCAGGATCGCTTCGTCATCTTCCGGGCGGTCCGCGATGGCCGGTTGGGCTACCGCCGGCTGATCGACAAGGCGAAATTTAAAAGTCCGTTCCCGATCCTTCGGTGGAATGATTTCGACAATCCCCTGTTCCCACAATTGATTGACGAGATTTTTGACATCCGACGATTTGATTTGGTTGGGCGGGGTGGACAGGGCGTGAGCAAAGGCATTCTTTGTTCCTGCCTTTTTCAGGGCTTCTCCGTGGGTCCATGGGCGTGTTCCGAAGGCGCCACGGATCGCATCAGTCACCGCATCTGTGGTGGTAGACATTGGTTGGTGTTTCGCTACAAGTTCGTGTTTCTGAGAAAAAGTCTTACGCTTGTTTATCATTTCTGCAAGGTGGGCTTTTCTTAAATATTTATGATTCCTAAAGTCATTTGGCTTCAGTTAATCGGCAATTTTTGACAGATTCGGTAAGGAAATGATTTAGATTGACGTCACCTTCCCCGTTCTCTAAACACCATGGGCATCGCAAATGTAATCAATGATTTTGACCGCGCCGTCTCCAGTTCAGGCTCTCGTCTGAAGCGGAAACGCCCCGAAATTCTGCAGCTCAATATTGGTAAGCTCTGTAACCTGACCTGTGTGCATTGTCATGTAAACGCCGGGCCGAAGCGGAAGGAGATCATGACGGGGGACACGGTCGATAAAATCCTCGATTGGTTTGAGAAGACGGAAATTCCGACCCTGGACCTCACCGGGGGAACGCCGGAAATGATTCCGGACTTTCGCCGACTGGTGAAAGCGGTGCGGAATTTTGACCAGCCGCGCCGGGTCATGGATCGGCTTAACGCGACGATTATCAGCGAGCCCGGTTTCGAATGGGTGGCGGATTTTCTCGCCGAAAACGAGGTCGAAATCATCGCGAGTATGCCGTGTTACGAGCCTGAAAATGTTAATCAGCAGCGGGGTGACGGCGTGTTTGACCGGAGTATCGCCGCTTTCCAGAAGTTGAATCAGCTGGGCTATGGACGCGATCCCAATCTGGTTCTGAATTTTGTTTATAATCCGAGTGGAGGATTTCTTCCTCCGGATCAGGCGGAGCTCGAGTCGGACTATAAAAGTGAAATGAAGGAGCATTTTGATATCGATTTCAACTCTCTTTATTGCATCGCCAATATGCCGATTTCCCGTTTTGCGAGCTATTTGAAGCGAAACGACGAACTGGAATCTTATTTGGGACTGCTCCGCCGTAGTTTCAATCCCGCTACGATCGACGGTTTGATGTGTCGGAACACAATCAACGTCAGTTGGGAGGGCGAAGTTTACGATTGTGATTTCAATCAGATGCTGAAAATGCCGATCCTCGACGGCTCAAGAAACCAGGTGTATGTCTGGGATATCGATGTGGAGGCTTTTTCTGATCAACCTATCCTGACGGCAAATCACTGCTTCGGATGCACGGCGGGAAGTGGAAGCTCCTGTGGCGGTTCGCTCTCGTAACCTTTAATCCATTTTAACTATGAAAACTGAATCTGCTGTAAAAGAACGATATGCTGCTGGAGCTCAGGCCCAGGAGGCAGCGCTGTGTTGCCCCGTCGATTACGATCCTCAATATCTCAAAGCGATTCCGGACGAGGTGATTGAGCGGGATTATGGCTGCGGCGACCCCAGTCAGTATGTGAAGCCCGGCGAAACGGTTCTGGATCTTGGTAGCGGAACGGGAAAAATCTGCTTTATCGCAAGTCAGGTGGTCGGTCCGGAAGGCCGGGTTATCGGGATCGATATGACGGATGACATGCTGGAAGTGGCGCGACGCAATGCGCCCGTCGTGGCTGAGCGGATCGGGCACAGCAATGTCGAATTCCGGAAAGGTCGGATTCAGGATCTCAGTTTGAATTTGGAGCTCCTCGAAGAAAAGCTCCAGGAAAATCCCATTGCCGATGCCAACAGTTTTGTCGAGGCGGAGGAACTCGCTGAGGAATTGCGGATCAAAGCCCCGCTTGTTGAGGATGATTCGGTCGATGTGGTGGTTTCCAACTGCGTTCTGAACCTCGTTTCGAAAAAGAATCGCCGTCAGATGTTCGAAGAAATTCATCGAATTTTGAAAGTCGGCGGTCGTGCGGTGATCTCGGACATTGTTTGTGATGAAGAGGTTCCCGAAGAGCTGCAAAAGGATCCGCATCTCTGGAGCGGCTGTATATCCGGCGCCTTTGGAGAGCAGGAATTTTTACAAGCTTTTGAAGATGCCGGTTTCTATGGGGTTTCGGTTTTAAAATTTGATAAAGAGCCCTGGCAAACTGTGGAGGGAATCGAGTTCCGCAGCATGACGGTGGTCGCTTACAAGGGGAGTGATGAGATTTGTCTGGAGCGAAATCAGTCAGTAATTTACAAAGGCCCCTTCAAAAAAGTGGTCGACGACGACGGGCATACCCTTGAGCGCGGCTATCGTTATGCCGTTTGTGGACGGACCTTTGAAATGATGAAGGGGGAGCCCTACGCCGACCATTTTGAATTCATCGAACCCCGGGAGGAAGTCCCGCTGGACGAGGCCGGGGAATTTGACTGCAGTGAGTTCACGATACGTCCCGCCAGCCAAACCAAAGGCTTCGATTACCGCGAAACGACGGGCGCGTCCGATTGTTGTTCTCCCAGCGGCGGCTGCTGTTAAAGAGCGTCGACTGTACCCTGTACAATTTCCGACTGTACCCTGTACAATTTCTGATCGTACAGGGTACAATCTGCTGGAAAGCGTTATTCCTTACCGGTTTTGATTTTTAAATCGGCCCAGAATTCGTCGACATTGTCTTTCCGGATTTGGCGACCCTCGATATTGATAAACCGGTCTTCGGGAATCATCGATTTATCGCCGGATTCGATGGCTTTCAGTAGTTCAATCGATTTGTAACCATACTGGTAGGGATTCTGAACGACGGTTCCGTAAACGGCTCCGCTCTGAATTCCGGCAAGGGTCTCGGCGTCTTCATCAAAAGCGATTACTTTCACGGTGTTGAGTTTTCCGGCCTGCTCAAGAGCCTGCAAAATGGCGGGTGGATTGTAGGCAAAGAGGCCAACCATCGCGGAGACTTCGGGATATCGGGAAAGGGTATCCTCGGCATTGGCCTTGGCTTTGGAGCGGTCGAACTGATCGGTCAAGGTGTCGAGAATTGTGTATTTGTCGCCCTCGATTTTGGTGCCCGGAGGATCGTAGCGGCTGGGGTCTTCGGACCGATCCATCAGCTCATCAATCACACCCTGGCGGCGGCGTTTGGCATTATCCTGTTCCATTCGACCGATCATGATCATGATCGAGCCACCGTCAGGCAGTGCCTCTTTGACTAACTGGCCACACATCCTGCCTGCGGTGTAGTTGTCCATTCCGATGTAGAGAAGGCGATTGGAATCCGGGGCATCCGAGTCGTGAGTCACGAGCGCTGCCGCCTCAGCTGCCTGGTTGATGATTTCGGTCTGGTTGGATGGGTCGATTGGACTCACTGCGATGCCATCCACGCCCCTTGTGATCAGATCTTCGAGCATTTGTTTTTGATCGGTGATTCCGGAGGGCATCAGGATCTGGGTGTCCACCCCGAAGTCTTCTCCTGCAGCCCGGGCGCCGGCCTCGGCGATAGTCCAGAAATCAGCCACGCCATTGGTGACAAAAGCGAATCGTTTCTGGGAAGGCTCATCTTTGCAACCAGACAGGAGGAGGGCAAAAGCGGCAATTCCGAGTGAACCAAGAATGTGTCCAATTTTCATCATAATAGACGCTAACCAAAGTCCGAGTTTTAGAAAAGACCTTTTTCAGGGACCAGTCGAAGGGATTGCCTCTTGATTTTGATTGGCCTTCGATCAGTTTCCGGGACCAATTTTTATGAGTTTATTAAGTCTCGATTCGGAAATAGGGCGGAAAATTCAAGACGCGGGGCTGATTTCAGTGCTGGTGGTCAATTCCGAAGAGGAAGGTTTGCGAGTTTCGGAAGCCCTTCTTAAAGGCGGGGTCGATGTGATCGAGCTGACTCTGCGCACCCCGGCCGCGATCGGGGCCCTGCGGGCGATCCGAAAGGAATTTCCGGAAATGACGGCGGGGATCGGCACCATTTTAAGGAAAGATCAGGTGGATGAAGTGGTGGATGCGGGCGCTGATTTCGGTGTGTCACCGGGGGTGAATCCCGGAGTGATGAAATATGCGAAAAAGAAAGGGCTGCCCTTTGGACCCGGAGTGATGACGCCGACCGATATCGATTTGGCTCTGGTTGAGCACGATTGCCATCTTCTGAAATTTTTCCCGGCGGAGTCATCCGGAGGACTTGCGCATTTGAAGAATATTGCGGCCCCGTATCTCCATCTCGGGATTAAATTTGTGCCCCTCGGAGGTGTCACCTTGAGCAATCTGGAGAGTTACGTGAGTTCCGATCTAATCGCCGCTGTGGGAGGGAGTTGGCTTGCTCCGCGCGACGCGATTTCCACTCAGAACTGGGCCCAAATTGAAGAGAACGCCCGCGAGGCTAGCGCTCTATTGTCTTAGACCGAATTTTTTACCTGATAAGGCAGAGGGAACACTTTATTCCTCCAAGGTTGGCGCTAAGTTCCTCTTATGCGATTAATTCTTGGGATCCTTCTGATAGCTTCTCTCGGGGCGGCTCAGGACGAAAAAGAGCCGACACCGGTAAAGCCATCGGTCAAAAAGATCGGGGATACGACTTATCGTCTCGGTCTGGTGGAATTTGATGCGAAAACCCGGGAGATTTCAATCCCGGTGGTCGTCAATCAGCGGGAGGGCGGCCCGATTGAGTATATCCTGGTGCACGAAAACGGGAAGACGCACGAGTCGATTCTGACCACTAAAGCGCGGCCCATGAATGTCCAGATCGCGCTGAAACTGTTGAAATATCAAGCGGGGGAGGGCGACGTATTCGATAAACTGTTACCCGCCGAGGATCGTAAAATAAAAGGTGATAAATCTGCAGAGCGTGGTGAAGCCGTCGATGTATTGGTCAAATGGATGGATAAAGAGGAAGAGAAAATCTCATCCATTAACCAGTGGACGATCGATGGCGAAACCATCAAAGGGGAAGGGCAGGCCGGGGAGGCGATGCCTGAGCATCCGTGGAATTACACCGGCTCGGTAATTATGGACGGAAAATTTCTTGGTGAGATCGAGGGTTCAATCATCGCGATTTACCTTGATCCTGTGTCCCTTTTCAACACCACCGTTCCCGGTGCCGAGATTGATGAGCGCTGGGGAGCAAACGACCGGGTCATTCCCGAGATCGGCACAAAAGCGACTCTGATTTTACGTCCCCTGAAAAAATAACCGTCACAAAACAATCGTGATTCGACAAAAATTAATGATGAACAGAATACTCGCATTCGCACTTATCTCATCGCTGCCGTTGATGGGAATGAGTCAGGACCGCATCCAGCAATCGAAGGATGGCGATGTCTCACTCAAGCTCGAAATTTCCCGGGCAATCGACAAGGGAATTTCATTTCTGAACTCCAAACAGAATCCGGAGGATGGATCGTGGAGCGATTCGAAAATACCGGCTTTCACGGCGCTTGCCATTTCTTCAATTGTGGGAAATCCGGAGCGGGACCCATCGGCACCTCTGACTGCGGGAGTTGAGAAGGGATACGAATTTCTGCTTAAAAATCAGAAGGCGGATGGTGGCATCTACGGCAAAGGCCTGGCGACCTACAACACCGCTCTCAGCGTAATGGCGCTGTCGCAGTCCGGGAAACCGGAGCACCTGCCGGTTATCGCCAAAGCGAGACGACTTTTGATCAATCAGCAGCAGGACTACGATCGCAAAGGGCAGGTTGATAACCTTTTCGATGGGGGAATCGGGTACGGCGGTTCTTACGCCCACTCCGACTTGTCGAATACCCATTTTGCGATGGAGGCACTCTACTATTCCAAAAAAGTACTCGCCGATACCGAGTATGACGAATCCGGTGAGTTCGAGCTGGACTGGGACGCTGCGGTTGAGTTCGTCAGCCTTTGTCAGAATTCCGAAAAATCGGCCGAAAGAATGGGCGATATGGTTGGGGTCCGTGAAGAGGACAAAGGAGGTTTCATTTATTTCCCCGGAAACACCAAGTCCGATGTGATCCAACTCGAAGAGGACGGTAAAAAAGTCGCCCTTCGGAGCTACGGATCTATCTCCTACGCAGGACTTCTCGCTTTTATCTACGCTGAACTGGACAGTTCTGATCCTCGGTTGCAGTCCGCTTTGACCTGGTTGCAGGCAAACTACACTCTGGAGGAAAATCCGGGAATGGACGCTCAGGGGTTGTTTTACTACTATCACACGATGGCAAAAGCCCTCAGCATTGCTCAAATCAATTACCTTAAAACTCCGGAAGGCAAAAATATTAACTGGCGTAAAGATTTAGCCTTGAAAATCATGTCAAAACAGGGCACAGATGGAGGGTGGATTAACGACGAGTCAAATCGTTGGATGGAGGACGATAAAGTTCTCGTATCCACATATGCGCTTTTGGCGCTGGAACATATTTTTAGGGGGCTCTGACACAAATAGACACCGCCCTAAGATCCGCACAATCGCAAAAAGGCACGTGTCCATCCTGGGCACGTGACTTTTCGTTTTCAGCCTTCACGATTTATCATAATTAGGCTCGAACCATCTTAGTAAAGGGTGTAAATTTAATAATGCCCATAACCCATGAAATTGCCCTGGTCATGGTGCTGATAGTGACGGTCGTGTCCTTCTTTATCGGCATTCTTCTCGGCAAGGCTTCGCCCGCCTGGTTGAAGGCTGGAATCGCGTTTGCGACCCTGGCTATCGTGGTGCGGATGATGCTGTTAAGGAATCCCGAAATCGAATACCGTTTGTTCAAGGACGACTGGTATTCGTTTATCCGTCCGTGGTGGGGGTACCCTCTTGGGACATTCCTGACCGGGGCGGCGATTCCGCTGGTCAGTCGGTTTAGCGTTCGGGTGCTTTCCAAGGCCGCTGCCGTTTTGGTCCTTTTTGTCTCCGGGCGTGCCGTTATGGCAGCTCTGGCAATGGATTACTCCACTCTTCAGGGAAACTACCCTAATCCGGACTCAGGATTGGTGACTCAAAAAACGACCTACAGTTGCGGAGCAGCCTCGTCAGCGATGTTGCTGAACTTACATGGTATCCGGACCAGCGAGGGCGAAATGGCGGAGATTTGCATGACCAACGCAGCCTTTGCGACGGATGAATTTAACGTCCGCCGGGGAATTCGGAAGAAGCTGGCCGCGACTGGGCTGCTCGTAAAACTGGAAGTGATCGATTTCCAAACCCTGAAGAATCACCGGAAACCTCCGATGATGGCCGTCATTAAATTCGAGCATCTTCTGGATCACTGGGTAGTCATTAAATCAATTTCGGACCGGGGCGATTTTGAGATCCTTGACCCAATCGGCGAGCAGAAGGTGTATTCCTCCGCTGAGTTTGATGAAATTTGGAAGGGGAAGATTCTCTATATCTATTAAGCCGTGCTCGTTTCAAGTATCCCGGCACCCTGAATTCGGCTCAGCGATGCCGGTTTGAGCACTTTTTTAATACAACTCGAAACCTGACTACTTATTAAAATTAATAGTTAAACTTCCTTAACTATTATTAAATTCTTAATTCTTTTGTTTGCAAAACGTCGAGAGCAGTTCATTAATTGATTGTCCGGAGGTGATTGATTTTAATAAAAGTTAATTTCTTGGGACGCAAAATAGTAACGAAACACGCTATTTCTTCGACACTAAAGCAAACGGTTAAGGTTCACTCAGATTTCTGAGTGACATAACTGGAGGTAGAGGTGCCGGGGGCAAACACAAACACACTGTTCGAAAATGCGATCAAACCAAATCGTTCCGGCGGTCACCAGTGGCTGCGCCGTCGGAATATTATGTCTAACCAGCTCATGTAAGTCGTTTACGACTGAGCTTACCGCCAATTTTGATGGAGGTAAGGAAGTGATATGTGAACAGGTTGAAAACGACATCATTCCGGGAAAACCGGGGAGAGAGCATAGGCTCTCTTTCTTCAAACCGGGTTCCGGATTTCCAGGGAAAAAATCGAAGGAGGACTATCATCCTACTGAATCGGGTTCCGTGGCAGGACTCGGTGACGAGTTGCCCGATGACGAAACTCTCATGGCGGAATCATCTCTTTCAGAAGAAACGGATGACTTAGCTATAGGAAGTCAGATGGAGTACCAATCGGAATCGCCCCCGTCCGGTATGGTTGGGAACAACGACCTGTCATTGAAGAAGTTAACTCCGGTAACGGTTGAGAAAGAAAGCCCTCGGGAAAAGGAAAAAGTAGAGATAAGCAAAGATCACGGACCGGATATTGCCGAGGAGGTAAAAGTCGTTCTTTCCATGGTTCCTGATGGGGAAGAGATAAATAAGCCGGAAAAAGGTAGTAAAATCTCGATTCCGACCAACCACGCGGCAGGGCCTGCAAAAGTTGATACTCCGGAGAAAACCGTGAAGGCGGGAACTAAAGTCACGATTCCGAAAGGGGCTATCAAAGTAACTGAGGACAATGTGGTTCGGATCATCGAAGCTAACGGCGAAGTGATCGCGGTAACCGGCGCGGATGGCGTCGTGATCGTAAAAGGGATGTGTCGGAAATTAATTCTCGGGGGTGAAAAAAATCGAGTGCAGTGTGATGAAGCCAAAGTGATTGATGTGGTGGGAGATCATAACAAACTGACGGTCGGCTCGGTGGGCGGCGGCAGCATTTCCGGTAACCGGAATGAAATAAACTGGCGGAGCAGCTACGGTGATGATGCCCCGAAGTTCAAATCGACCGGCGAAGCGAATGTGATTCAAAGGATCAAGTCCGACTCAAAGCACCGATAGAATATTCCGGTTCAGGCCGGAACCGTAACGATGGCGATTGAAGAAATAGAGATGACTTTTGATAACGGACCGGTGGACCGGAAAGTTGAATCGTTAGTCGCCGAAGCCACTCGCCAACAGGATGAATTTTACGGCGAAGGCCTGGGACTTCGTTACCCGAAATATGTGCCGAGTGATCCCCGGGTGGTGTGCAGGGCGATCAAATTTTTGAAGGAAGGTGGTCATTTGCAGGGTGATGTGTTTTGCGAGTGGGGCTGTGGGTTCGCGGTCGCTTCAGGTATTGCCAGTCTGCTGGGGATGAAATCCTACGGAATAGAAATTGAAGACGAGCTTTACGACCGCGCCACCCGGTTGATGGAGCACCTTGAATTGCCAGTGGAGATTATCCAGTCTGACTACCTGCCCTATGGTTTTGATGAAATCGAGGAAATCGGGGGGAAAGAACTGGTGATAACGAGGCATCAGTCCATTGCGCCGGAATATGGCGATCTCAATCCCGAAGACGTCGATCTGTTTTTTGTCTATCCCTGGCCAGACCAGGAGGAAATGATGATTGATCTATTCTCAGCGGTTTCTGAAAAGGGCGCGGTGCTATTGATGTATCAAGGCGAAGGGGAGATATCGGCCTTTCTCAATGACTGATTTCCGGTCCAAAGTATGGAAATCGATCGGGAGAAGTTATCGGGGTGTTTGTGGGGATGCGCAGTAGGCGACAGCTTGGGGCTCCCCTTTGAAAATTTGTCTTCGCGGAGAATCGCGAAGTTGCTGAAGAAGCGGAAACTGGATCATCGCTTCGTGCTGAAAAGGGGTATGGTGAGTGATGATACCGATCACTCTTTGATCGTCGCTAGATCTATACTTCGACATCCTCAGGATTCGTTGTCTTTTCAGAAGTTGATGGCGAGTGATTTGAAGCGCTGGGTTCTCGCTGTTCCTCCGGGGATTGGCTTGGGCACACTTCGCAGTTTACTGAAATTGGTTGTCGGCGTGTCTCCTCCAAAAAGCGGAGTGTATTCGGCCGGAAACGGCCCGGCAATGCGTAGTGCCGTGATCGGTTGCCTGCTTTCTGACAACCGCTCATTGAGAATCGAATATACCGAAAAGTCATCACAGATCACTCATTCCGATCCAAAAGCGACAATCGGCGCTCTTGCGATTTCTGAGATTGCGGCGTGTCTTGCCAACGGGCAATGGAAGGATAAACCTTCCCTATCCGAATTGGAGAACACACTTTCGGCCATCTCTTCAGATCAGGAGTGGGCTCAGATCGTGGCAAAAATATCAGATACATTGATGTCCGGTCAGACTCTGGCAGAGATGGTGTCTTCTCAGGGAGCGAAACGCGGAGTGAGTGGGTATGTCTATCACACTGTTCCGTTTGCGATTGTTTGTTGGTATCGCCATTTCGGGGACTTTGAAGCTACCGTGGAGCATTGTATTCGTGCCGGTGGTGATACCGATACGACCGCGGCAATCTGTGGCGCTCTCGCCGGTATTACGGCTTCCCTGGACTCGATACCGGAAAGATGGCGTGAAGGAATTCTGCTCTGGCCTTTTCGCAAAGAGCAACTGGACGGATTTGAAATCAGCACGCCACCAGTGTGGCAGATGGCGTTACGCAATCTCTTCAGCCTTTCCGTGATTCTGGTGCATTGTGGCCGCAGGTGTCTGCCACCGTACTGACGCTAAAAACGGAGAAATTTTCTCTGAATGAAGCTGAGAAGAAAATAGAGAACCAGCACACTGAGGTCGATACCTCCCACGGGCGGAATAATGCTCCGGATCGGCATCAGGATCGGTCCCATGATGGTTTCAAAAATGGCCCCGACGGCACCTGATCTGAGTGGTGGAATCCAGGAAACAATCACGTAAGCAATCAGCACAATGATAAAGACCGTGATGATTTTATCTGCAACTTTCTTCCAGGTGGGACGGATATCTTGGGGCGAAGCCATGAGCTGACGGTCGACTGAAAGCTCGCAAATGCAAGGCACGGAAACTTGACGAATTCGTGTCTGATGACTGGATTTTTCCGGTTAACTTATTCGAATGCGCCGTGCCTTTGTTATGAATCGTGTTCTCATCTATTTGCCTGTTTTTTTGATGACGTTGCAGCTGGGAGTCTCTTCCGATTTTACCGGAATCCCCACGGAGCCGAAAACAGGGGACAAGCTGCTTGGCGAATATTTTGAGAAGGAAACCCGACGGGTCGCCGCAAGAACTGAGAAAATCGTTGAGAGCGATGAGGACTGGTCCCGGCAATCACCCGCATTGAGACGGCAACTGTTTGAAATGCTGGGTCTTCAACCGCTCCCGGTCCGCTCTCCGCTAAAACCGGTGATTACTGGAACTTTCACCCATGACGGAGTGGTGATTGAAAAGCTGCAGTTCCAATCCCGTCCCGGTCTTTATGTGACAGGCAATTTTTATCGTGCTGAAAACGCGGAAGGCGCGCTGCCTACTATCATTTATGTGTGTGGTCACGGCCGGGAAAAAGATGGCGATATCAGTCTGGGAAATAAAGCCTACTATCATCATCACCCGCTCTGGTTTGCCCGAAACGGATACAATTGTTTGATTATTGATACCTTGCAACTCGGAGAGATCGAAGGCATCCACCACGGCACTCACCGCTATGATCGATGGTGGTGGAACTCCCGCGGTTACACTCCTGCCGGGGTGGAAGCCTGGAATGGTATTCGGGCGATTGATTATCTTGAAACACGGCCGGAAGTGGATAAAACCCGGATCGGTCTTACTGGAAGATCCGGTGGCGGAGCCTACAGCTACTGGATCGCTGCTCTGGATGAAAGAATCAAGGCCGTAGCGCCGGTGGCGGGCATAACATCGATGAAGAATCACATTGTTGATGGATGTATTGAGGGACATTGCGACTGCATGTTCATGGTAAATACTTACCGATGGGATTTCCCTCTGCTGGCTTCACTGGTTGCGCCGCGACCCATGTTGATCATCAATACCGATAACGACCGGATTTTCCCGACTGAAGGTGTAGTGGATGTCTTTACTAAAACCGCGAAAGTTTACGACCGAATCGGTGCAAAAAATTCGCTGGGACTGGCCTTCTATCAAGGGCCACATCTCGATACTCAGCCGCTCCGCGTTTCCGCCTTTCATTGGTTTGAGCGGCATCTCAAAGGAAAGCCAATCGGTTTCGAAATGCCGGATACGGCAGCTCCTAAAGAAATCGAACCGGTCAAATTGCGGGTGTTAGAGGAAATTCCCGCTAATGAGCGAAATACCGCAATCGACGAGTACTTCACAAAGCGCATCCCTCGCCGGGCAGCGATGCCACAGACCGAAGTCGATTGGAGGGCCCATCAAGCACTGACCCGGTCACGGCTGAAAAGTAAGTCATTCCGGGGGTGGCCGAGCAGTGCTGAAGGACTCGATTTGTCGGAGGAATTTCGGTCCGAAAAAGACGGGATGACATTTTCCCGCTTCAGTTTCAACAGCCAGAGCCCTTATCGACTGCCGCTTTATCTGGTTCATCGGGAGGGGCTCACCCCGGCGGAACTGGATTTGATCGTGCTCAATGTCGCCGACGAAGACAATTGGCCCGATTTTCTCAGTTCGGTTGGCGCGGCTTTTCCCGACGCTTTTCCGGGTATCGATTTACCGGAGTTGGATCAGGCCGGTTATGAGTCGGAGAAAAAGATGCATCAGAATATGAAGTGGGGAATGGCCTATCTCGCTCCGAGAGGTATCGGGCCAACCAGCTGGACGGATGATAAGAAGGAATCAACCCATATCCGGCGGCGTTTTGCCCTAATTGGGCAAACTTTGGATGGCATGAGAGTTTGGGATATTCGACGGGGCATTCAAACCCTGCGATCGATCGAAGGAGCGGATAAACCTCAGCTGTGGATTCAGGCAAGCCGAACCATGGCGGGAAATGCTCTATATGCCGCCTTTTTCGAAAAGGATATCCATCGTCTCGATCTACATGAACTGCCGGTGACGCATCGTGAAGGACCCGAATTTCTCAACGTGCTGCGTTTTGTTGACATCCCTGAAATGACCACTTTTGTGGGGCATGATGCGAAGCTGCGTCTCTATACCGACAATCCTGAACAATGGAAATATCCTCAGGAGCTGGCCGCGAAATTCAAATGGCCGGAGAAGCAAATCGAGGTTCGGGCGCTCCCGGCTGACGAAGAGTAAGAGGTTTTTGGTGGCTTTTTTCCGGTTCGGGCCGCAATTTGCGCGGAAAAAACGATATTTTGAACGAGTCAGAATTAAAAACGCAACTTAAGGTGCTCGACCTCCAACCCAGTCGCAAGCTGGGGCAGAGCTTCCTTGTCGATGAAAACACCTCGCGCTGGATCGCCGCTCAACTGGAAGCCGGTCCCGACGACACCGTGATTGAAGTGGGGCCGGGATTCGGCGCTCTCACTGCTCACCTCGCCGGGAAAGTGAAACGTCTGATTCTGATCGAGAAAGACGGGCGCCTCGCTAAATTTCTCGGGGAGAAATATGGACCGCTCGGCGTCGAGGTGATTCACGCCGATGCGACGGAATTCGACGTCCGCCCTCTCTTCAAGGAAGGGCCGGTGAAGTTTATCGGGAATCTTCCTTACTCCGCCGGTTCCGAGATCATGCGCGTTTTTCTGGATGCGCCGTCACCGATCAGCAAAGCGGTTATTATGTTGCAGAAGGAAGTTGCGGACCGTCTCTGTGCACAGCCGAGGACCAAAGCCTATGGGATGATTTCTCTGGTGATGCAATTGCGCTGGGACATCGCCGCTATCAAAACGGTAGGTCCTCAGCCCTTTTTCCCGAGACCGGAAGTTGACTCCACGATCATAAAATTGACCCCGCGATCCGAATCAGCTTTGCCCCGGTTCAGCCCCGAAGTCTTCGTGCAAACCGTGAAGCAGGGCTTTTCCCGTCGTCGCAAGCAACTACATAATAACCTGACAGTCGAGCGGGAGCGATGGAATGAAATTTGCAGTGAAACCGGACTGAAAGAAAGTGCGCGGGCTGAGGAACTGGATTTGGAAACCTGGGTGAATCTTTCAAATGCGCTTGAGCCTCACCCCTGTCATTCGCTACCTCCTTCCGCTGAAGAGGAGCTCGACTATGTTAACGAAAACGACGAAGTTCTCGGACAGATGGCACGGAAATCCATACATCAGGAAAAGAAGCTCCATCGGGCAGTGCATGTCTTTCTGTTAAACAAAAGCGGGGAACTCTACCTGCAGATGCGATCCGCCTTTAAAGATTCCCATCCCGAAAAATGGGACAGCAGTGCCTCCGGCCACGTGGATCCCGGCGAGACTTATCTGGAGTGTGCGATGCGTGAAGCGTGGGAGGAAGTCTGGGTTCGTCCCAAAGGTGAATTCAAACCGGTGGTCAGAATTCCGGCGAGTGAAGCGACTGACCTCGAGTTTATCGAAGTATTCGAGGCGGAAGTTTCCGGAAAAATCCGGGTTCATACCAGTGAAATTCACAGCGGGCGCTTTTTCAATCCGGATGAGATTGCAGATTGGATCGAACGGCGCCCCGGGGATTTCGCAACGGGCTTTGTGACCTGTTTCAAAGAATGGAGAAAAGTCAGAGAGTAAGATGAGGTTGTTGATCGGTTTACTATTCTTTTCGCTTGCTGCCCCTGCGTGGGCTCAGAAAGCTGAGGACAAAACATTTTTTGCGGGCGGCGGCAGCGATATCGAAAGTTCCGACAGCAGCCGGGCCCGCAAAGCGATCAGAAAATGGACTTCCGCAGATGGAGAACAGGATGGTAAACCGTTATCAGGCGCTCCGTTTTTTTGGGATCACACCCGGGTGGGCGATCCGGTGTTTGTTCGAATCGTAAAGAACAGCAACCGGAAAGGGGTATTGGAAGTCTGGCTCGAAAAGGCGGGAGCAAAAGAATACGAACTATACAAAACCTACCGGATTCAATACTACAGCGGGCGGCTCGGGCCTAAAACTCGAACGGGCGATTTTCAGGCTCCAGAGGGATTTTATTATGTAAGTCGCGGTCGGATGAATCCACAGAGTAGTTATCATCTCTCGATGGACATGGGGTATCCGAATGCCTTTGATCAGTCGAAAAAACGAACCGGTTCGTATTTGATGATCCACGGCAAATCGGTATCGATTGGATGCTATGCGATGAGTGATTGCTCGATCGAACAAATCTATACTCTGGTAGATGGTGCGTTGAAGAAAGGTCAGAAAATCGTGCGGGTTCATGCCTTTCCTTTTCCGATGACCGATGAGAATCTGGAATCTCATCGGGAAAGTAAGCACTACGAATTTTGGCAAAACCTGAAAGAAGGCTGGGACTGGTTCGAAGAAAAGAAGCGCCCGCCTAACGTAACCGTATCCGGCGGTAAATACGTGTTCTCTGACTGATTGTACAGGGTAAACGTAAATACCGCTAAAATTTGCCAGGATACGGGCAAATTCGTGATGCGGACACTCTTGTCCGCAGTTCTTTGAAGCTCTGCGATACGCGGACAAGAGTGTCCGCGACACATGATTCCGACTAAAATTTGCGGGTGTAACTCAGGGTAAACTGGTGCCACATAAATTCCCAATCACCGTTGTAGGCAGCGACCTGATTGTTTCTCACATCGCGGTCTTCATAAATTCCCAGCAAGTAGGCAAAATCAATAGTTCCGCAGCCGTGTTTCAGACCGAGGCCGGTACTGATGAGGTGGCGATCATTGGCTGGCACGGCGGGTGTGAAGGTCTGATCCGGCATCGGAGATTTGGAATACATATAACCTCCCCGCGCCGTGAGGCACTCGGTCACGTCCGCTTCGATACCCCAACCGAGGTTCCAGGAATTTTCCCAATCCAGTACCACGCGATCGTTACCATTGAGAAGCAACTGGTTTGCGCCGATGTCGATCGGTATATCGTCGTGAGTCGAGTTCTGAATCCACTCAAAGTCAAAGCCGATCCGAAGGTCGTCTTTGATATCTACCGAGTAACCGATCCCGATGCTGCCGGGCTGTTCGATTTCCGAGCGAAAGACACTTTCTGAGGCAAAGACGGGAGTGAGGGGAGCTGGAATGTTTGATACTTTGTAGGACCCTTTGTAGTCCGTTTTCATGGGAGCGCGGGCCACTACAGAGACTCTTTGTCTTTCATCCATATCCCAGGCGATCGATGCCACGGGTGCGAATCCCCAACCTTCGCCTTTTAGTTTCTGCACGCCGGTCGGTGATCCCGGAATGACGCTGAACCAGGGATAGTTCTGGGTGAACTCGAGTTGGCTCCAGGTAAGGTCGAATCCGAATCCGACAGTCAAACAATCAGAGAGCTGATATGAGGCGCCGGGGCTGAAAGCAATGGGAATCAGTTTTGACTCGTTAGCCAGGTTGAATTGGAAATCCGAAGCCCACCGAATGTCGAGACCAAAAGGGGATGAAATACCCATACCGAATGCCCAGGGGGAGTCTGCCGGATTGGTCGCGAGATAGATTGCTCCGGAGTATTTCCAGGGGGCTCCCATACTTGCGGTGGCTCCACCGGGTGAGGTGTAATCAGTGCTACCATGCAGTACCGAGGTACTGATCATAAATTCGGTGCCTTCGATCAGGGAAAGGTTGGCTGGGTTCAGGCGGACGACTGAGGGATCGCTCAGATTGGCGATGCGTCCGCCGACTTTACCAAGTGCTTCCGCCGACTCGGGAAGGAGGCGTAATCCCTCCGCTCCGGACAGTGGAATGGAAATGGCGCAAACAGCGGAGAGCAGGGTGACGAGGCAGCGTGAAGTGATGGGTGTTATTTTTTTACGATTCATGAGTGGTGGAGGTTAATACCTCAGCCCGACTACTTAATTACGTCAAGTTTTTAAGTGTTGCTAAGCTAAGGACTTATATTTATTACAGATTTAATAATAATCAACTTACCTTAAGCAAAATTCCGGCTGAAAATTGTTATCGAAAGCGGTTTCCTGTGCGTGAAAGTGGGCGTATCTACCCCCGTCTAAAAGATGATGAAGAAATTGCTTCAAATAGCATTGATGGGGTTTGTGGTATGCGGGTTCGTTTCCTGTCGCGAGTCGGACGAGGCTGCGGTCGATGCTTCGGGTAAGCGGACTTTTGAAGTTCGGGGAGTCGTGCAGGAGCTTCGCAACGAGGGGGAAGTGCTCGTAATCGATCATGAGGAAATCCCGGGTTACATGCGCCAGATGATTATGCCGTTTAAAGTGGCCGCAGGTGAGCCGGCGATCGATTTGACTCCGGGTGAGGAAATTGAGTTTCTTTACGAAGTGGAGGAGGTGACTTCCCGAATCTCGAAGATTCGCAAAACCGGTGTCGTTAAAGAAGTGAAACTGGGTAGCATCGAGGACATCAAGGACTTCGACGATGTGAAAGTTCTCGCGATAGGAGACACGTTGCCGGAATACGAATTTAAAGATCAGGATGGTCAAGAGGTCAAACTCAGCTCTTACCGGGGCATGCCGGTCGCTTTGAGCTTTGTCTTCTCGCGTTGTCCGGTGCCTGAGTACTGCCCGGCGATGATGCGGAATTTCAACGAGGTGGAAGAGGCCCTGAAAAATGATCCCGATTCACCGGAAGGCTGGAAGTTGCTAACGATTTCGTTCGATACCTGGATGGATAATCCCGAAACGATGAAGGCTTATGGAACCGCGTTTGGACGCGATTCTGATCAGTGGAGTCTGCTTTCAACTGACAATTGTTGCACGATTCATGAGATATCGGGCAATATTGGCCTGAAGTTTGCGGATAAAGATGGATCCTTTGTTCATAATTTGAGGACGGTTGTGCTGGATGCCGAGGGGAAAATTGCCCGGGTCTTCACCGATGAGTCCTGGAAAGTGGAAGACCTCGTTTCTGAAATGAAACGCCTTGGTCGGATCGATTCCTGACGCGCCATTGCAAAAACGGTCACTCCGTTTTAAATTCCTGTATGTCGCGAAATGTAAAATTATCCAGAGCAATTGGAAAAACTGGAGATGTTGCTTCACAATTGGGGAATCTTCATTTCAATGATTTTCACTCCTCCGAAGGTTGGAAACCCAACATAAACGCTTACCGATACGACAATCGTTTCGAAATTTGGGTCGATCTGGCCGGCGTTGAAAAGGACGAAATCAGCGTGGATGTGCTCCCCGACCGGGTTCGAATATCCGGAGATCGCACACCTCCGACTCCTACTCGCGATGCGTCGAGTCAATGTCGCCAGGTTTTCACCATGGAAATCCAGAGCGGCCGTTTCGGTCGGGAAATTGCGCTGCCTGCCGAGGTCGACCGCGACAAAGTGACTGCCAAACAGGAGAACGGGCTGCTTTGGATCGTGCTTCCTCTTGCCGAAGCTAAATAATCCATCTGCTCTCCACTTACCCTTTTTTACTGCCAATTTTCATGCAAGACATCGAACGTATGTTATCCGATTCTTCCGGGGAAATCATCGATATATCAGGCTCACACCGCGACTCGGGCCCTCCGGAATGGAGAAAAGATATGCCGAATGTGATTCCGGTAATGCCGCTTCGCGGCGTGGTCCTGTTTCCCGGGACGGTTGCGCCTTTAACGGTGGAACGCCCTGCCAGTCAGAAGCTTCTCGAGGAATTACTGCCCACGGGGCGCCTCCTCGGGCTCTGTACTCAGTATGACGATTCTGTCGACGTGCCGGGGGCGAATGATGTTTATAAGATCGGCGTCCTCGGAAACGTGCTTCGGATGATGAGGCAGGACAGTGATCATCTTCTCGTTTTGATTCAAATTGTGGAGCGGATCGAGATTGTGGAATTCACTCAGGAACTGCCCTATTTAAAAGCTGAATTCAAGATTCGGGAGAACAAATTCCCCCGGGAATCTGACGATTGGACGGCGAAGATCGCTAATTTGAGGGAATCAGCCGATGAATTTATCGAGGCGACACCTCACATCCCGGACGAGGCGAATCATGCGCTCCAGCAAATTGAGTCATCAGCAATTTTGACCGATTTCCTGGCGACCAACCTCAGTATGGAGATTGCTGAGAAGCAGAGTCTCCTTGAGGAATTGGATGTGGAAAAGAGAGCGGACAAGATTCAGGCGTCGCTTAACAACCATCTTCATATCGCCGATCTGCAGCAGAAATTGCGGGAAGACGTCGAGGATGAGTTTTCCGATGCCCAGCGACGGGCTTATCTTCGGGAGCAACTTCGTGCCATTCAGCGCGAGCTCGGGGAAGGGGACGGAGCTGATGAACAGGCCGAGGATCTTCGCGAACGGATTGAGGCCTGCGGGCTGCCGGAAACGGTCTTTGAATCCGCCGATCGGGAACTGAAACGTCTCGAAATGATACCTCCGGCGAGTCCGGAGCATTCTGTGATCGTGACGTATCTCGAAACGCTTGCGGAGTTGCCGTGGAATAAGTTGAGCGATGACAATCACGATCTGGTTCATGCTCAGGAGGTTCTCGACCGGGACCATTTCGGTTTAAATGTCGTCAAAAAGCGACTCATCGAATATTTGGCGGTCCGGAAGCTGAATCCGGAAGGTCATGGGCCGATCATTTGCCTTTTGGGGCCTCCGGGAGTGGGTAAAACCAGTCTTGGTAAGTCCATTGCGGAGGCTCTGGGCCGGGATTTTGCCCGTATCAGTGTCGGCGGTCTGAGGGACGAGAACGAGATTCGCGGTCACCGGAGAACTTACGTCGGTGCGATGCCGGGGCGCCTTATTCAGGAGCTGCGGAAGCTCGGGACCCGTAATCCGGTCATCATGCTGGATGAGGTTGATAAGATCGGAGCTGATTTCCGCGGAGATCCGGCGAGTGCTCTGCTTGAGGTGCTCGACCCGTGGCAAAACTCGGATTTTGTGGATCGCTATCTCGATGTTCCATTTGATTTGAGCCAGTGCATTTTCATCGCGACGGCCAACTATCTGGATCCCATACCGGCGCCTCTCCGCGACCGGATGGAGATGATTGAGCTGCCGGGTTACACACTGGAAGAGAAGTTTGAGATCGCGAAACGTTATTTGGTAAAGCGTCAGCTCAAAGAAAACGGGATTGTTAACCGTCAGGCCAAGTTTACGACGACCGCGTTGAAAAAACTGGTCGAGGAATACACCCGGGAGGCGGGAGTTCGGAATTTAAGTCGGGAAATCGGATCGATCTGTCGTTCCATTGCTGCAAAAGTCGCTCACGACTCGAGTGTCGAGATCAAAGTTGATGCCGAGTACATCGAGGAGGTTCTCGGACCACCGCGATATGTGCGGGAGAGCAAGTCGAACATCAGCGAAATCGGAGTCGTCAATGGACTGGCTTACACTCCGGTCGGCGGGGAGGTGCTCAACATTGAAGCGGTCCGATACCCCGGTAAAGGAGCGATCAAGCTGACCGGCCAGATTGGAGACGTGATGAACGAATCCGTTCAGGCCGCCTGGAGTCTGGTGAGAGCCCGGCACAAAGATCTCAACATTCAGTGGGAGGATTTTGGAAAATGGGACACCCACGTGCACGTTCCGGCAGGCGCGATTCCCAAAGATGGGCCATCGGCCGGTGCTGCGATGTACACGGCTCTCGCTTCACTGTTTACGGGCAAAAGAGTGAACAAAGATTTTGGAATGACCGGGGAGATCAATTTGCGCGGTCAGGTGCTGCCTATCGGCGGCCTCAAAGAGAAGGCGCTGGGCGCAGAGCACGCGGGGATTCGGACTATTTTGATTCCCGAGGGCAATCGTAAAGACATTCGCGATATCCCGGCTTCGGCGATGAAGAAACTGAAGGTGATTCCAGTTTCGACGGTCGAGGAGGTTCTCGACTACGTCTTTTTGAAACGATAACATTGAAAAGCCCCGGTCGTTGGACCGGGGCTTTTTTTGTGTCTTCGTTTGAGCGATCAACTGCGAAGACTCTTATCGTATCGCTGCGTTAAGGAGCGCTGTTTTGCTCCGGCGATCAGTTTTACTGGAACGAGTGGATCGCGTAAGATCCTATGGGATTGTCGATTTGTCCCTGATTGGCGCCTCTTCCCCAGGTAAGTTTTTTCTGGTGGAGATCAATGGTCATCGACATCTGGCGTGCCGGGTCATACAAGTACACGGTCCATTCGTCGCGTCTTACGACATTAAAGGTGAAGATACCGTTGGGTGAATGCTCCTGGAATTTGTTATTGTTCTGCCCGGATCGGTTGATTTGCACCAGTTGTCCGGTGTCAGGATCCTGATAGCGGACCGACGACACATTGGCCGCTTTGATTTCCGCTGCCTCGCCTGTAGAGGTCCAGAGAACCATTGAAGCGAAAGCCAGTGCGGCCGTGAGTATTGATGTTTTGATCATAGTGATTTTCTGTTAACTTGATTTAGTTTTCGAACTCAGAACTTTCTGCTGAATTCAACCTAAGGGCGTGGTTTGTTCAAAAAACCGGCCAACTTTCTACGATTATTTTTTTTCGTAGTTCACTGAGGGTCAGTCTCATTAGAGGGTGACAAAGTGGCGCGGCAGCAGAAATGGGCGATTATGGAATTTATTATCCATTTAGAATGATGCCGCGAAGTCCGATTAACAAAGGGAGGTTACCAAAGAATCCCGACACGGTTTCTTTGAACGATCGGGACGCGTAACTTGTCTAAGACAGGAGGGCGAATTGTACCCTGAACAATGTTCCACTGTACCCGGTACAGTCCACAAGTGATGGTTTTTGGATAGTAATTATGTATTTCTATGATATATTATTTATATAAACAAATCATCAGTAAACCAGACTATTTCAGTAGGTTTTATTTGGGTTTTAACAGTAGGCATGAAACGTGCTACTGGTAGAATTATTTGAATGATGATTTACTGTGATTTTGATCTTTTAAATCGTAGTGGAATTGAACGAATGAGCGGTTTTTCCAGACGTCTCATTCACAGCTCTTTTAACCCCGTCTCTGCCCACGACTCCTTATGGACCCTAAACTAGCCAGAATACTCGACAAAAATCTTTCGGAAATTGATCAATCTATCTTCACTTTTGATGAATATTTAAATCTGATAAAAAGTGAACCCTGGGTAACGAGAGATTCTCCGCAATTGCTTCACGATATGCTTCTATCTTCCGGGGTGGAACATTCGATTGTTCCCGGGAAACCGGTGATCCACCAATACAAGTTCTTTGAGAACGATAAGTTGGTAGGGAAACACGTGGTGTTCGGACAGCAGAGAGCGAAAGAGAATTTAGTGGAGAAGATGGACAACGCGAGTCGCGGCGCGGAGGCTTCGAAGCGACTGTGGATTCTGCTCGGCCCTCCGGGTTCGGCGAAGTCCCGCTCAATGGACGGGATAAAGCATGCTTTGCATACCTATTCGAGTTCTGACGAAGGGAAGACGTTTATGTTACTTCTTCCTACAGTAGACAGCCGTCTCAAAGACAAGGCGGTGATGGAGGAAAACGGTGTCTTCTACGTTCAGGCACCTCTGTTCGAGAGACCACTTCAAGTAATTCCTGAAGGGCTTCGCAAAGAGTTTGCAGCGCGTTTGACCGAGACGATCGATCCGGACGCGGTGCGGGACTTTCTGGATAAGCACCCTCACTACGACGGAGAATTTTCTATTCAGATCAACGGACGGATTTCTCCATACGCTGATTATGTATTGAAACAGTTTATGAAAGACAAATCGCTGTCTTTCGGGGAGATGCTCAGTCATCTGAAAGTGAAACGAATGGTATACGATGCCCGAACCAAGAGCGGTATTGGTTCCTACACACCCAGGGATGAGAAAAGCCAGGAGGCGGGTTCGCTGGTAGGTAACCTCGATTACAGTTCGCTACCACTGTTTGGTAGTGAATCCCACCCTCTGGTTCATGATTACCAGGGCGAGCTGTGTGCCGGGGCCAACGGGTTTGTCGAAATTCACGAGATCCTGAAGCTGTCCGACAAATTTTTGTATGAATTGCTTTTCGCGACCCAGGACCGCTTCTTCAAGCCGGAGGGCCAGCCGCCGATTCCATTCAACGGTATCATTATCGGCCATACCAACTTCCATGAATACAACATGTTTATGGCAAACAATTCCTTCGAGGCCCTGCGTTCGCGGACCACGTTTATTGAGATGCCACTGTCGGTCGATTTTAAGCAGGAGGAGCAGATCTATCGCTTTTCCTACTCCAATGATGCCCGTAGCTGGAGTAAGGATCGCAAGCACATCGGTCACGTGGCACCACACAGTCTTGAATTACTGAGTTTGGTTGCGGTGATGTCCCGTCTCTACGAATCAAAAGCCAATCCCAACATCTCGCTGCTGCAAAAAGCTCTGATTTACGCCGGGCGTTCCGACAGTGGAGTGGATAACAATATGTCGAAGATGATTCTCGACGAGTTCAAGTATGTCAAACCTTCGGAAGGCACCTTCGGTCTCGACCCCCGGTTTGTGCAGAATGTATTCGAAACGACGGAGCACTTTCAGATCAGCGAGTATGGTGCCAATTTGCAGGCTCTCCTGAGCCGGGATAATGATCCTTCTGTGCTCGGGTCCATCGCGATGGAAAACCCCTGTGTGACACCTCTGGACTTGTTTGTCCGAAATGAAAATTACATGAAGGACACCTATGCGTCCGATAAGACAAAGTTGAGTCATTACGTGGAGAAAGTGTTACCTCAGGCCAAAGAATGGATTTTCGGGCAGATCGCCAGTGATGTTTATGAAGCGATTTTACGGGATAACTCTGTGATCGAAACCACCTGGAAAAAGTATACCGACCACGTTCGGGCCTATGCGCACAATACCACGGTGAAACACGATGTAACTCAGGGTGACGTGAAGCCGGACGAGCCGTTTATGCAAAGTATCGAGCAGTATCTCGGTATTCCCGAAAAGGATGTATTCCGAAAGGAACTCTCCGACGCGATTTCCAGTGTCAGTTTCCAGGTGCTTCTTGAGGACGAGCCGTCCTACCAGAACGCAATTAAGAAGTATGTGTTCGAAAACGAATTCAAATCCGGCGAAAACATGAAATTGCTGGGATGGATCAAGTCCGGCACCAGCGCAGCCAATGTTCACTCCCGTGAGCAGGAGCAGCTCAACGAAACGATTCGTTATCTCATGGAGAAGAAAAGTTATTGCGGGAAGTGTGCTTTCCAGGCTCTCGCAATCACCGCAAATGCTTCCAGTATCGTCGCCTAACCCTCTTCAACCGATAATGCCCACCCCCTCCAGACTTCCGAAATGACAGAAGACAAAATCAGTTCATCCGATTCGGAAGGAATCTTTAACGATTTCATTCGGGATCGCCTCGAGGACATGATCGACAACATCATCTCCGAAGGGGATATGTCGAACTTCGGTGGTCGCGAGAGTGAGATTATTGTCGAAACCGATGATATTCAGCCTCCCCGTTTCACTTACGGAGACGAGGAGGATGGTCAGGGCGGCGCCGGAGGCGAAGGCCCCGGCAAAGATGCGGGGCGCCTCAGTTTCTCCGTATCTTACGAGCTGATCATGCAGTTGATCGCTGAGAAGTTAAAATTACCCAGCCTTTTGAAAGAAGGGCAGGGTAAAATCAAAGAAGTGTCCTACGAGTTTAAGACCTACGGAACTGCCGGAATTATTCTGGATAAGAAGCGGACCTTCAAACGCGCTTTGAAAGCGAGTATCGCAACGGATGTTTACGATCCCGCCAACGGGAAATATAACATTCTGCTGCGTCGAAAGGACCGGCGTTTCAAACTCCCGGAGCGGGTCGAAAAGCCCCGTTACAAAGCGGTGGTTTTCTATATCGGGGATATTTCCTATTCGACCTACGGCGAACGGCTCAAACTGGAGAAAAGAGTCGTTAATTTTATTCAGAACTGGCTCGACTACAATTACGGCGCCGACAAAGTGGAGCACCGCTTTTTTGTTCACGACTCCGAGGCTTACGAGGTGATGGCCGATCAGTTTTTTAACGTGAGCAATGCGGGCGGGACTCAGGCCAGCATGGTTTTTGATATGGTGAACCAGGTTGCGAGGAATGAGTACGAAGTGAACTCAACAAACTTCTACGCTTTCTACTTCGGTGACGGAGAAGTCTTTCATGACGATGCCGAAGAGATTATGCGGCTTCTTGATGAGGACATGCTGCCCTATTTCAACCGCATAGGGATTACGGAGGTAAAACCAAGTGGTATGAGCCAACTGGTCAGTATTCTCGAAGAACGCTTCGATAATGACGAAATCGTTCGTCTAACCCAATTGAAGGACTCCTCGAAAATTAAGAAAGTGATTTGTGATATTTTTAGATAAAGGCGATTTTTTATGCGTAGTATCGATACAGACCCCGAATTGAAGTTTCTGGAGCAACGAGTGCTCCACTACGCTGAAGACGTGTTCAAGCGGCAACTCCCTGAGATGAGATTTTTTATTCTCGATCCGATGGAGTTTGCTTCCCTGCTTCACAAACGGGTATATCCCAAGAGCCCTCAGAACCTCTGGGAGGGTAAGGAGATGATTTCGACCCGTTACCGGGTTGAGTCGGGTCAGGAATCCTCGCTTTATTACGAAGTGGTTCAGACGGGGCGTCCTTCGTATGCCTATCTCAATGAAACCAATTCACCTATGGTCCAGGCCAGTGTGATGGCTCATGTGGTGGGGCACTGCGAGTTTTCGGAGTTGAATGTCCTTCACGACTCGAATGACGACCGGACCGAACGGGTCATGTATCTGGTGAACCGGGTGGATCGATCCCGGCAGGGGATGGGCGAAGCTCACTACCGGACTTTCTGGAACGCCGCTGAGTCATTGGTGCCGCTTATTTCCCCGAATTCCCAGTTTAATTTGCAGAGTTCAGTGGAAACGGATTTCCTCTATTCTGATCCTTTCGAAAAAGAGAAGGAGTCGGAGTCCTCGCTGTTATCGTTTCCCTATTCCTACACCTTGAATCAGGTGATTCAAAAAAAGGACAATCACGATACGCTGCTGGAGTCCGATAATCGTCGCAAGTCGAACAAAGAGGCGCTGAGCCGGCGCGGTTATAAATTGAAAGCGCCCTGTCAGGACATCATGGGGTTCCTGCGGAAATTCGCTCCCGCCTCGACCGGCGAGCGGAATATTCTGGACTATCTCTATACCGTGAACTCGACATCGGATTTTGTGATTCGGACCCAGATCATGAACGAAGGCTGGGCGATGTATTGGGAGCACAAGATCATGAAAAAGCTCTTTGAGGAGCGTTCCTGTAAGGGAATTGTCGATTACTGCAAAATTTTTGCGGGGGTGTGTTATCCCCGGCCATTTTATCAGAGGAATCCGTATCATCTGGGATACTATATGTGGAATCACATCGAGGATCTTTACAAGCAGGGACGGGTCAGTCTCGATTTTGTGGAGGAGACTGATGTTGCCAAGAAAACGACCTGGGATAAGCCGAGCGGAAAAGATCCGCTTCAGGCGATGGAGCACATCATCGAGACGTGTACCGATTACGAATTTCTCCGGCGGTTCCTCGATGCGGAACTGATCGAGAAGTTTCACCTCAACCGAATTCCCAAGGCTCATATTCCGCAGTTGAAAATGACCGCCAACGATGTGATTCGGGAAGACCGGAACTATGTATGGATTGAGCCGGAGCCGGTCAAGGAGCAGATGCTTCAGTTCTTTACCCACTTTCACCGTCCCAGAATTTATCTGATCGACGTTGATTTCCTCGAGGGAGGACTGCTCCTCTACCATCGTGATGATGGAAGGGATCTGAGACGCCGCTGGATTCGGCCGACTTTGAAGAATATAAATTTGGTATGGAAAGGTCCGGTGTCGCTTTTATGTCGGGAGAGTCTCTATACCCTCTCAGCCGGGAAATTTAAAAACAGCACCGTTGAAGCTCCGGAATTTGAACAAATTGTTGAACGAATGCAGGAAGGGCGAAGACCCTTTGTACTATAAAAATTAATTATGGATCACGAACTCACAGATGAAAAACCTTTCGACTACCGTCGCCTTCTCAAAACGGGGAAGCGCACCAGTCTGAGGTTCTCGGAGTTTGTCGAAACTTTTATTCACGACCCCGAGACCGTATTGAAAACTTCGGCGTCGATTCTACTCGATGCCATCAAACACTTTAAAGTGGAGGCAGTGGTGCGCAGTGGCGAACCCTGTTTGAGATATAAACTGTTTCAGGACCATTTTACGACCGGGGTAAACGCAGTCTATGGTCAGGAATTCTGTATCAAAAGAATCGTCGATGTCATCGAGTCGGTTGATAAGGAATCCGGACCGCGCCGGGGTATTGTTCTGGTGGGCCCTCCGGCCTCCGGGAAAACCAATATCGTTGATTTGATTTCCCGTGCGCTCGAGGAGTATTCGAAAGAGGAGAAAATCAAACAGTACACTTTCTTCTTCCGGCTTGAGGGTGAGAACGGACACATTGTGGAATTCCGCTCCTCGATGATGCCGAACCCGATTCTACTCTTTCCGATTACGGTGCGGCATGATGATGGGTCGGTATCCCATCCCCGGCAGGAGATCTTTGATCACGTTATGGATCTTCATAAGGAGAAGTCCGGTTTTTCGGTTCCCTCCTATTATCAATATGCGACGCTCGATAAGCGTTCGCTTGATGTCATTGAAACTCTCCGTCAGAACCCGCGCAACGAGGGTAAAACGCTTTTCGATTTGATTGAAGAATATGTGCGGGTTGAAGAGGTGGAGTATTCGGTTCCGCGGGGTAAGGGGATCGCGAATATCGACGATATGCGCCAGCTCAGAACCATGGTGCGTCCAATCAATTTGTCCGAGCCGGATATGAGGCTTCTCAATGAGCATTTCCAGGGCAAAATGATGTTCACCTATGAGGGAGCGCTACTCTCCTCCAACCGAGGGATGCTGCATATTCACGATGCCTTCTCCGGCGACGGGCACATGCCGGACGAAGCCGAGTATAAACCCTTGTTAATGCTTTTAGGATCCGGGAAAATCACTCTGGAATTTACTCAGGCGTCCCTTGATACTACGGTATTGCTGACGACGAATCTGGAGGAAATGAAGCGGCTCGATCGCCAGCTCACCTCCAATAAACTGCTCGACCGGATTGAGAAAGTTCCGGTGAACTACCTGCTCGATGCGGTTTCGGAGATGGATATCCTCCGGCGGGACATGAACAATGTCCGCGATAAGTATGCGATTGACCCTAACTTGTTCCCTGTTGCGGCTTACTATGCGGTGCTGACCCGGTTGTTCCCGCCTTCGCGGAAAAAATTCCCGCCGAGATGGAGTGATGAAAAGAAACGCCTCTATAAGCGGATCACACCGGAGCAGAAACTCTTTATCTATGCCGACCAGTCGGAAGATCCGGTTCAGACGATTAAGAATCTCCCGCCATGGGATCCGTTCCGGAACGAGTGTCGTCGCCTTGGGATTGACCTCGAGGACGAGGACTTTGTGAGAGACTTTGTGGTGCGGCATCCCGATGCGATTTCGTTAAAAGAATCCGGTCTCTTCACGGATGAAGACCTGAAGGTGATTGACGATGAATTTATGCGGGAGCTTCGCTCAGAGCACTTTCCGGATGAGGGACGTCACGGCTTGTCGATTCGTCAGCTGCAGAATATCATGCGGAACACGATTTCGATTTCTGATGGTCGAAAAGTCACCGTTTCGGTCTTTCTTGACCAGTTAAATCAGGTGCTTAAGGAAGGGGAGAATGTCCACCACTGGCTGGAACTGGGTTCCCCCGACTTTTCGAAGAAGCCCTGGGAGCGGGAGCCGATCTTCACGCGCGAAATTGGTAATCTGGTGCTCTATGATGGAGATGGAGACTATGGCGACTTTCACGGATTGATTAACGTCGTCCGGGGAATTTACCATGCGACTTTGAAGCGTGAGATCACTGTGGCGACAGTGGATCGGGATCCGGAGCGGATCGAACACGATTTGAGAAAGTATATCCAGCACGCACTGCTGGAGAAAGCGCTGGAAAACAAGGCTTTCGCCCACGTTCTGGTGCCTCGATATACCTATGTGGAACCCATTTCGGGTGAAAAAGTGGATCAGCCGGACTTTCAGTTTCTGCGCTCCATTGAGTCGATTATCCACCCGGACGATGACTCGGGAATTGAGCGGAGAAACGTGGCCCAGAAATTTCTGGATAAACACAGCTCAGGAGATATCACTTCGGATTCGGATAAGCCTGTTATTATCAGTAGAGATGATAATTTGCTTCAGGTCTTTTCCGCGGAATATACGAAACTGCTCTCTCATAGCAAAAATACTGAAGGTATTGACCACGAAGCGCTTCGCGATGCTTTTTTCCAAAAACAGGGCTCGCCGAGGAAATACGAGAAGGTATCTCCGAAGATCAAAGCTCAGGTCGATACCATATTGAAGAATATGACGGTGCGATTCAAATATCCGGAAGAGATTGCGCTCGATACAGTCATCTATGCGATCCGAAACGACGTGATAGATTTCGCTACGATTCTAGCTTGACGGAATTTCGGTTTGTTAGGGCCTGATTCGTCAGAAAAACGCGGAAATATCCTGTCAATTGGCATTTCGCCCGTCTTATTCAAGAGGCGGAGGGATTGCCTATTCTCTCCGTCACGTTTATAGTCCCACCCCAATATGCCAGTGTCCCTTAATTCCCAGTACGACAAGCGGGGTTACCTGAAAGGTAAGCTGGTGCAGAACTGGCGTGCCGCGAAAAGACCGGGGAAACACCTCTCCGACAGCGCCCGGCTGCGAAAGATCGATCGTCTTGCTGAGACGATGAAAAATCGGACCGATGAGGAGCTGAAAGCGGCCACCCTGCAGATGAAGGAGCAGGTCATGTCCGGGAAAAAAGACATCGACGATTTTATCGAACCTGGTTTTGCGATGGTGCGGGAAGCGGCGAGCCGGGTCCACGGGATGTTCCATTACCCCTGTCAGATCGTTTCCGGATTGATTCTGGTTCGGGGCGGCGTAGCCGAGATGGCGACGGGAGAGGGCAAAACCCTCGCGGTTTCACTGCCGGCTTTCGCCTTTGCTCTCGCGGGAAAAGGGGTGCACGCCGTTACCGTAAACAGTTATCTCGCTGAGCGTGACTTTGAATTTACCGAGCCCATTTTCCGACTTCTCGGCCTTTCAGTCGGGCTGCTTCCCGAGCGGGAGCCGGCTTCAGTGAAACGGGTCGAGTATGAGAAAGACGTCACCTACGGCGTTGGCTACGAATTTGGATTTGATTACCTCCGCGATCAGTTGGCGATGATTCAGTCTCCCAAACCTGGACCACGGGAGCGCCTTCGCGATGCATTGCTCGGCAGTCGGTCGGGTGAACCGGATGTCTGCCAGACCGGACATCCCTTCGTAATTATTGATGAGGTCGACAGTGTTCTTATCGATGAGGCCGGTTCGCCTCTGGTGATCAGCACCAGTTCTCCGGGAGGACAGATCGATGGGATTCCCTATACCTTTGCCCGCGACTTTGTCGAGCACCTGGAGGAGGATCGCGACTTCACCCGGGAGGGACCTCACCGCGTGATCAAATTGACCGGAAAAGGGAAAGAGAAAATCTATGATCTGGAGGGGATTCCCTGGGATCTACTGAAGCGCCCCTGGGAGGACTACATCCTGAATGCGCTGAAGGCGGAACACAATTTCATCCGCGATGCTCAATATGTCGTCTCCGAAGAGGGGAAAATCGTGATCGTTGACGAATTTACCGGTCGCCGTTTCGAAGAGCGGACCTGGCGCGAGGGGCTTCATCAGGCCGTTGAGGCGAAAGAAGACGTGGAGATCAACCCGGAGAATGAAACCTCGGGAAGTATCACCCGTCAGCGATATTTCCAATTCTACGACCGGATGTGTGGACTTACCGGAACCGGAGCGGAGGCGGCCGGAGAGTTCTGGCGGTTTTTCGAAATGCCGACAATGACGGTCCCCTTGCACCGCCCCAGTCGCCGCGTGGTTGAGAAGGAACGGATTTTTCAGACACGGGAAGCGATGTTTTCGGCAATTGCGGAGGATATTTTGGTCCGGCACGAAAAAGGACAACCGATCCTCGCCGGTACCCGGACGATCAGGGAGAGTGAAGCTTTGTCAGAGGAATTGATCAAGCGCGGCATTCCCCACCGGGTCCTCACTGCAAAGCAGGATTCGGAGGAAAATGAGATCATCGCGACAGCCGGTGAAGCCGGTCAGGTTCTCATCGCAACTAATATGGCAGGGCGGGGTACTCATATTTCGTTGAGTAAAAAAGCTCTGGAAGCCGGTGGTTTACACGTAGTAGTGGTGGAACGAAACGAAAGTAAGCGGATTGACCGCCAGCTGGTTGGGCGGGGAGCCCGTCAAGGGGAGCCCGGTAGCGCCCAGTCTTTCGTCAGTGCCGATGATTATCTGATCGTGACTTATGGGCGCGATCTGTTAAAACAGTTGAAATCAGCTCGTGCGAAGAAGAACGGAGAGTTAAGCTCGAAATTCAGCCGCGAATTCGATAAAGTACAGGAAGAAGTTGAAAAATTACGATATGAACAACGCCTCTCCATGGCAGAACGGGACAAGTGGACGGAAGAGACCAGGAAAAATCTGGCTTAACGTTCTGGTCTTCTCGCTAGCGCTGCCCTTTTTTACGAATGCTCAAACTGAAGTCTCGGCTGAGACTTATCTTGAGCCCAGTGACAGTCGCGAAATTTCGTTTATCGAAACGGGACGAATCGAGGCGATTCACGTCAATGAAGGTCAGTATGTGAAAAAAGGCCAGGCGCTGGTTTCGCTGAATTCGGATATCATCAAAGCGCAGTACGAGGTCGCAAAATCAAAGGCTGAGTCAAAGGGGCGCATCATGGCGGCGCAGGCGGAGCGCGATCAGCAAAATCACCGTTACAGTCTGGTGACGTCGATCGGGTCGAACAGCGCTGAGAGGAAAAAGGAATACGCGATCCTGCAGACTAAAGAGGGAAATCTCGTCGCAGCGAAAGAGGATGCCAACATCAGCCGCCTCGAAGCGATGCGGATCCGGGCGGAGCTCAATCAGCGGGTCCTCAATTCCCCGATCGAAGGGTATGTGATCAAAGTCACCAAAGATGCCGGCGAACCCGTCGGGCAGGGCCGGAGCGATCCGAATCAGGCGGATTACCTGGTGAGAATCGTCCAGATCTCAACCCTGAAAGCCACGGCCTTTTTGCCGTATAAAGCGGTTCGGCATATCAAAATCGGTGACAAGCTGACCGTTGCCAGTTCCGATATCGAAGAAGAGTGGCGCACCGAGGGTAAAGTTGAGTTTGTGTCACCGATTATTGACGCTGCGACGGGTACGGTCGAAGTTAGGGTTGTGATCGAAAACTACGAAATGACTTATAAAAGCGGGGTTCCGGCCAAAATAATTGTGAATGTTCCGGTCGAATTATCGTCCAAAAATTCCGGATAGTGTCACTGGCCGTTTTTTCGAATATCTATGAGTTCCCCACCTGCTACCACCAGTTCCACCCCAAATCCGCCTTCGGCAACGAATGGGCGCGATATTATCGGGGAAGTAGATGGGCTTTTTGCCAATTCGGAGTACGAAGCTTTCTGTCGGGATGCGATAGGTTTTGTTGTGGAACTCACTGCCGCTCGAAGCAGTTTTATTTTCCGCTCGGATCCGATGGGGAAAATGGTCCCGCGCGCGGAATTTCATCGTCAGGGTCATCAATTCGATCCCGCCCTGGGCCCTGAAGTCGCGAAGCTGGCGAGTTACACCCGTGAGACCGCGACGAGTCAGAAGGTCACTCTCGCTGCCAAAGATCAGAAGATCGCCGCGCTTTCCGTTCCGTTTATGGGAGCCGATGGTCCTACAGTGTTGATTTTGCTGCTTGGTGCCGAGCGGGCACCCTTTCTGGAACCGACCTACGGGATGCTGAGTCTCTACGCCGCAGTGATGGCGAATTACAGCAACCGGGTTCAATTCCAGAAAACGAAAGAGGCTTTTCTTCAGGCGACCTTGCTGGTCGATCTCTATACCAAAGCGGCTAATGCCTCAGATTACGAAACGGCGGCCGCCATTGTTTCCTCCGAACTTCAGGAATTGATCGGCTGTGATCACCTTGCGATTGGTTTGGATCGCAAAGGCCGGATGCGGGTCGATTCTATCTCCGGCCGGAAAAAGCGGGAAAAGAGAAGTCAGGGCTATTCCGGGGTGCTCAACTTGATGCGCGAGGTGAAATCGGCCGAAAGCAGTGTGATCTGGCCGGCTCCGGAAAATATGGAGTTCAAGGCGCTGGTGGCCTCCAATCAGGACAATTTGCTCAATACGTTTTCCGTAAAACGCATCATGGGTGTGCCGCTGATCCCGACCGAGGGAGACCGCAACGGCACCATGATTGTGATGTTTCGGGACAAAGATAAGCCAACGCCCGAGAAATTTGAGCTGATCAACGCGATGGGACCTCACCTCGCAGCATTGCTCACCTTGCTTAGCGAAGGGTTGCCGACCGGGATTCGCGGAAAGATGCGGCGCTTTGCCCGCGATGCCAGTCTCGGGAAAAAATTAGCGACCGTGCTCGCTCCGGTTGCTCTGGTTGCGGCGATGTTTCTTCCCGTGCCTCACCAAATTCGGGCCTCTGCGCGATTGACGCCGGATATTTCACGACAGGTTGCCGCTCAGTTTGGCGGAATTCTCGAAGAAGTGCTCGTAAAACCGGGTGAGGTCGTGGAGGAGGGCCAATTACTGGCCAAACTCGACGGAAAAGAAATCGGCTCCAAATTATCTGAGGCCATCGCGGAACGCGAAGTCGCGGGGAAACGGCGGAATCAGGCGCGGGCCAAAGAAGACATCGCCGAGGCTCAACTCGCCGGGCACGAATATGAGGCGCTGGCTCTCCGGGTTCAGTTTCTTCAATACCAGAAGGAAAACCTCGATATCCGCTCTCCAATCACCGGACTTGTTTTAACCGGAGACCTGGAGCGTTCCAAAGGTGTGCCGGTCGAGACCGGTCAGAAGCTTTTCGAAGTGGCTGCTTTCGACAAATTTGTCGTTGAGATCGCGGTCGTTGATGAGGATATCAACTGGGTGGAAAAAGAACAGGAAGTGGCGCTGCGCCTCGAGTCCCGCGGCGGAAAAGTTTTCGAAAGCAAAGTTGAGCAAATCTATCCCGTTTCAGAAGTGAACGACGGCGACAACGTGTTTGTCTGTCTTGGATACATCTACGACGAAGATGGCCGCACCTTTCTTCGACCCGGGATGCGGGGACGCGCCCGGATCAAAGCCGGATGGAAGCCGCTCGGCTGGGTTATTTTCCACAAACCGTATAACTATATCAAAGTCAGGTTTTTCTGATGACCGTACCGGGTATAACGAGAGACCGTACAGGGTACAGTCCCGGACTGTACAGGGTACCATTTGGGAAACTTGACCGCCCCCTGATTTCATGAGCGACAAAGCCGATTTTGCCGTCAAGGAATGGGCCGTAGCGAGGCCCCGGGTCCGTCGTGATGTGGAGGTCACCTTTCACAAGCGCCGCAGCGGTCCCGTCTATGTGGTGGAGGACTTGATGCACCGCCGCTACTTTCAGGTCGGTTTGCCTGAGTATCAGTTTATTCAGAGTCTCAATGGGAAACGAACCGTGGGTGAAGCGATTGCGATCAGTGCCCGGGCGCTCGGGGCCAATGCGATTTCCGAGCCGGATGCCCTCAAGCTGGTCAGGTGGCTGGTCGACAACGACCTGCTCGATTCCGACAGCGCAGGTCAAGCTCAGCGTCGCTACGACCTCGCTGATGAGAGTGTTTCGAAAAAGCCCAAGCAGCCCTGGTTCCAGAAAGTGGTCTTCCTGAAAATCCCGATGGGAAATCCGGATGGTTTCTTCCTCTGGCTTCAGCCGATTTTAGGGTGGCTCTTTAGCGGGTTCGCTCTCTTTCTCTGGATCATTCTTTTGTCTGTCGCCGGTTACACCCTGGTGCAAAACTGGGACCAGTTTCGAGGCGGCGCTTCGCAAATCATTCTGCCGGAGAACTGGATAATCATGATCCTGACCTTTGGCGTGCTGAAGATCGTGCACGAGATCGGTCACGGGGTCGCAACCCGGAAGTTCGGGGGAGTTGTGCCCGAATGGGGCGTCCAGATGCTGCTTTTCATCACACCGTTGACCTTCGTGGATGCATCGGCCAGTTGGCGATTCCCCGGTCGGATTCAGCGAATGGCCGTGGCGGCCGCAGGGATGTATGTCGAGTTGGGAGTCGCGGCGATCGCGATTCTCGTCTGGGCAAACAGCGATGGAAGTTTTGTCGGAGCGATCGCCTACAACGCCATTTTTGCGGCCTCGGTTATCACGGTGTTGTTCAACGCCAATCCGCTGATGCGTTTTGATGGCTATTATCTCGCCTGTGACTTGCTGAATATTCCGAACCTCGGTCAACGGGGTCAGGCTGTGATGAGTTGGTTTTATCATCGCTGGATCATCGGCATGAAGAAATTGACCTTCCCTGCGCAGGCAAAGCAGGCGCCGGTAATCATATCACTATACGGGGTTGGTGCCCTGTTGTGGCGAATTCTGATCTGGGCCGGTATTATGATCGCCCTGTCTCTTTTTGCCAAAGGGGCCGGCCTGCTTCTCGTCGGATTGATGATCGGCGGGATGTTACTGGGAATGCTCGGCAAGTTCTTTAAGTTGCTCCACAAGGGCTACGCCGGTCTGCGGCCTAATCCTTTTCTGGTCCTGGTTCGCCTCAGCTTTTTTGCCGCTGTTATCGGTTCGGTTTTCTATTTTGTGGAATTCCGGCCCTACACTCGCGCGGTTGCCGTCGTGACTTACCCCAGCCGGGAGTCGCTTCGAACTGAGCTGGCCGGTTTTGTGGACAAGGTGTTCGTCGAGAACGGCGAAGTGGTTGAAGAAGGGCATCTGCTTGCCCGGCTCACCAATCCGGAGCAGGTCACGGAACTTGGAACGGCAAAGCTGGACGTCACGGCGTCGCGTCTGCGAGTCGCTGACTATCTCAAAGAACGTCAGATGGGTGCCTACCAAGCCGAGCTGGAGAATCTGAGCGGGCTCAATTCGAGGTATCAGCTGGCCTCCCGCCGAGTCAAGGACCTCGATGTGTTTGCCCCGGTCAGCGGGCGGGTATTCCTCCGTCGGCCGGAGATGTTACCGGGTAGATTTCTGCGCCCCGGAAGTGAAATTTTATCTATCCTGCCAGAGGAGGCGCCCGAGTTGGTTGTGTCCGCCGATCAGCGAGCGGTCGATGCTTTCGAAACGGCTCAGCAGTATGATGTGAACGTTCGAATCGCGGGGCGCCCCGGAGAGCCGTTACCGGCTAAAGTCATCCGGATCGAGAAGACCGCTACCATTGCGGTGCCTCATGCCGCATTGGCGTCGAGTAATGGAGGACCCCTTCCGGTAAGGCAGAAAATGAATGCCCAGAGTGAGCGGGCCAAAGGATTGGCCCGGTCGATCGCCCCTTCCGGAGATGAGATGGATCACTTTGTGGGGCTTTCGATCGAGGAGAACGACGTGACCCAGTTGGAATTTCCCAAAGCGCGACTGACCGGCTACGCTACCGTCGAGCCGAGGGAGGGGGACCCACCGCTGCGCGAAGGGGAGTGGGGCTTTGCCAAACTATACGAAGCCGATACCAAGCGCCTTGGAATCTGGATCTATGAAGGAGTCTCCCGCTGGTTGATTTCGAAGTGGGAGCAGGCCACTCAGGCGTAGCAGTGGGGTTTCGCCAAAAGAAAGCGGGCGAAACGGCAGATTCAGCGTAGACTCCCCGTCATTCTAAAAATGAGGCTGTATCAGAATCAAATTTGGCGCAAAGGTGAAACCACCTTTCGCATCGTCCAACTCGAGCGACTTTCCGTCGAATACAAAGAGGTAGAGGACTCCGATCCCGAAGGCGGGAAGCGTATCTCTGTCACCAAAAAGGAATTCTGTCGCCTCATCAAAGATGCGACTTTGGAAGGGGAGTAAAAGTTGACACGGGCACTGGTCGCCATTGCACGGTCGCCCTTCCGGCGACCGTGAACGAAAGCGGGACGGGAAGTCTTGCTATTGAAGCTCCGGAAAGGTGGACGCTACATCGAGCGGGTCATTGGTTTCCTCTTGAAGGGCGAGGAACTCAGCAAACAGCTCTTTGGCGAGTCCCTTGTTCGACTCGTAAATGTCGTTCATTTCGTTTGGATCTGATTTGAGATCAAACAGTTGCACTTTAGGAACGTTGGGAAACAGCATCAACTTGTGGTCACCCTTGACGACGCAGCGCTGACTTTTCAGATAACCGCCGTAGATGGCTTCATAACCATTGGATTTTCCTTCCCAGACGGGTTTCAGAGACTGAAATTGAACATGTGAGGGTTTCTCTGCTCCGCCGAGTTCCAGAGAGGTTGCCATGATATCCTGCAAATAAACCGGAGCGTGATTTTCAACTCCCGCCTTCACTCCGGGGCCGACTACCATCATCGGAACGCGGATGCTGTGATCGAAAAGATTTTGTTTCCCCATCAGCCCGTGATGTCCGACTGCCAATCCATGGTCGGCGGTAAAGAATATGTAGGTATTTTCCTGTTTACCACTTTTCTCCAGAGCATCGAGAATTCTTCCGATCTGATAGTCCATGTGTGTGATGATGGCATAATATTCCTGGCGGTTAACTTTCACCGAATTTTCTGTTCGGGGAAACGGAGCCAGTTTTTCATCTCTCAGTCCGGCGGAGCAATCGATTTTGTCTTTGTAGGGATATTCCGTCAGGAAATTTTCCGGCATGGCGATCCGGTCCAGAGGGTAGCGATCGACATATTCTTCAGGTGACTGCCGGGGGTCGTGCGGAGCGTTAAAAGCGATATACATAAAGAAGGGATCCTCTTTGTCTTTCGCGGTGGCGATAAATTCCCCGGCGTCATCGGCGACCACTTCACTCCAGTGTTTGCCGCCTTTCCAGAAGCCGCCGAATTTAGGATCCGAGGGGTCCCAGGGGTCCGGTTGGCCATCAATCGGGCGGTTGTAACCTTCCTTGGTTTGATTCGGCATGCCGGCCCGGACGTTTTTTGCTACATCGAAGATTTTAGTGGGATTTGCCCGGACGTGCCATTTTCCGGTGAAGTAAGTATCATAACCCGCCCGGCTCATGAGCTGTGACCACATCAGATTTTCTTTTTGGAAATCCGGCCACTGCGCCGGCGGGGCACCCGGCTTGGGTTTCTTTTTACCGGAGGGGTCGAGATTTTCTGAGATCTTCTGAGCATCCCAGACAAACGCTCCCGTGTTAATCATGTGGCGGCTGGCCACACAGACTGCTCCGCTCCATGAGCCCATATTATAGGTGTGGGTAAAGGTGGTGCCCCGCTCTACCAGTTTGTCGAGGTTAGGGGTGTCGATATCGGTCATTCCAAATTTGGCGATGGTCTCAAAACACTGGTCGTCTGCAAATAGAAATAGGATGTTCGGTTTCTCTGCGGCAGTGCTGAAAAGACAACCTGCAACCAGACCGATGATGGTAACAAAAGTTTTCATTCCGGTTCCTTACAATCGCCCGGATAACTTGTAAAGATGCCTTCAGCCCCGTATTAGAGTGCCTAACAGGCTTCGAAATGGTAAAAGGCGCTTGCCTGTCGGAACAAATGGTGGTACTAAACAGTGGTTAACCTTACTGAATTCCTAAGATCACCACCAAATAAGCTATGAGCAAAATCGACGAACTCGTTGAGAAATACGCCAAAGATGTTGAAGAAGTCGGCGTTCCACTAGACAAAACTCTTCTTCGAGCGGTTGCCAAAGGATGCGGCCCTTCTCTTTACCGAAAGGATGCCTGCCTGGTTGCTGCCAGTGACCCGAAAGAGGTCGAGCGTGTGAAGCAGAATTTCTGCATCAAGAAGCTCGGTGTCAAAGATACGCCAAAACTTGACGAAGGAATTTCAGAGGTTCTGAAGTCTTACAAGAAACGCCAGAAGCAGCGCGCTGTGGTTTACTACCTCCTGGTGAAGAAATTCAAAAAAGGTTCGGTTTACAAATAAGCGAAAACGACTTCAGTTAGCTTAACTTTTTAAGGGCTTACCATTATAGGTAAGCCTTTTTATATGGGTGGTTTAACCAACTTTTGTTATCAGTATCAATTATACATCGCTAGTCGAAACGTTGCTTCTGCCTTTCAGGGAGGGGCACCTTGAACTGCCGGGAGATAAGCCGGTCTTTTTCATCAGAGCTCAGTTCTCTCCTGACCTGGATGAGGATTGGAAGAAGGTTCTGCTGTGCGAGCAAACTTCACGGTCTGATTTTGAGCCTTTGGAAAGCGCGGGTTTCAATTGTGTTAACCGCATCGAAGGGAAGTTTGATCTGGGCCTTTGCCTGCTCACTAAACATAAAAAAGAAAATTACGGGAATGTTGCCCGGGCCTGGGAGCATTTGAATGAAGGTGGCGTTCTGGTTTGTGTGGGCGGAAATGATATTGGAGTGAAGAGTTTTGAGAAGAATATCCGGAAGGAAATCCCGGTAGTGGATAATCTGCACAAAAATCACTGTCGCGTTTTCTGGATGAGGAAAGACGGTGAATCGGGGAGCGCCCCTCAAGAGTGGTTGGAGTTCAGCAAACCGGGGGAATTCATTCCCGGTTCCGGGTATCTCACTCAGCCCGGTATGTTTTGCTGGGAGAAGATCGACAAGGGATCCGAATTTCTAGTGGAAAACTTTCCCCGGAAGATCAAAGGAGCGGTGGCTGATTTTGGTTCCGGATGGGGCTATTTGAGTCGTCATCTCCTCGAGAAATATCCCGATCTTCAGGAATTGGATTTGTTTGAAGACGAGCATCTCGCGATCGATGTATCAAAACAGAATCTCGAAAAATGTGGTCTTCTCGACCGGGCCTCATTTCATTGGACTGATTTATCCGGGCCGCCGCCGAAACCAAATCATTACCATTGGATCGTGATGAATCCGCCTTTCCATCGTTCGGCTCGAACGGATGTTGGTCTCGGAATCAAATTTATCGAAAACGCAGCCAAATGTTTGAAGCGGTCGGGCTCGTTGTTGCTCGTCGCAAATCGGCAGCTGCCCTATGAAAAAGCTCTCGAAGAGCACTTCGTGAGAACCGAGCGAATTTCGGAATCGATCGATTTTAAAGTACTTCTCGCATCGACTGTAAAACGATGAAACAAACACTCGTAAAAATTCTCCAGAGTCAGGGTTTCGGAAGCCGGAAAGAATGTACCTGGATGATCAAAAAATCGGGTGTTAAAATCGACGGCAAGGAATGCCGCGATCCGAAGCAGTTATTTGAAACGGACGACCTCACTTTTGAAGTCACCTCTCAGAAGTGGACCTTTCGACCCAATGTGTACCTCGTACTGAACAAGCCAAAGGGGTATGAATGTTCGCACACTCCGGATCACCACGAAAGCGTCTTTGAATTGTTGCCGGTTCAGTTCATCAACCGGAAAATTCAGATCGCGGGACGGCTCGATGTCGATACCGAGGGCCTCCTGCTTCTTTCCGATGACGGCCAGTTTATTCACCACGTCACCTCTCCGAAAAAAGGAGTCAGGAAGACTTATCTCGCTGATCTGAAGCATCCCTTCTCGGATGAACAGAAGGCAATGCTGGTCTCCGGTGTGGAATTGCATCAGGAACATGAAAAGCTCAGCGCAACCGAGGTCGAAGCCGTGTCTGAACGACAAGTCAGGCTCACCATTGACCGGGGATGCTATCATCAGGTTCGCCGCATGTTTGGTGCGGTGTCGAACCGGGTTGAAGGTTTGAAACGGGAAAAAGTCGGGGAGCTTTCGATTGGCGACGATCTGCCTCCCGGTGAATGGCGTTATTTGGAAGCAGTTGACCTTGAGAGACTGAAATGGGTTCCATAGGGGCGCAGGTACACCAGACTTCGATCTTGCGGCTACGAGAAATTAGGGCATTCTGAGGTTGAACGACTTTTTTTGAAGCATGACAGACCTGCAAGAGCAAGGAGATTCACCACTCTCCAATTATCCTGATCACAGCGAAAACTGGGATGAAGAACTGGGCCTTTCGTTTTCAATTTTGCGCCGCGGAGCCACCGAGCCGGGCGGTCCTTATACTGAGGAGCAGATTCTCTCGATGTTGAGGGAGGACGAGATTTCAAAAAAGGACTACGTCTTCTTTCAGGGCTTGTCTGATTGGCGCCCTCTCGAGGATGTGTTTGAAATTCATGAGAAGATCAATCACTTCATCGATGATGGACAGGACAAATACAAGTTGGGGGAAGCTTTCCGTGAGGTCAGCAATGTGCTTTCGCCTAACGAAGAGATTTACTACATCGCTGTGCAAAACCGGGTCGGGATTTTAACCAAGACCCGTCAGTGCGTCATCATTACCAATAAACATCTTTATCATCTCACTGAGAAAAGGGTGGGATATGAACTGGAAGCTCACAGTTGGAACACCATCAGTAATACCAAGATGCAGGATGATCGAAAAGATGTCGGCACCTTTTCATTCCTGATCAACAACGAGCGACGGGTCGATGTCCCGAGTATTCCGATGCCTCAGGTCCGCCGTCTTTTTGAACTGTCCTGTGAGATGAAGTCCTGAGCCTGCCGCTGTGGCAAGCTCCGTCCTTGCCGGGAACTGGACTAGTTCCGGGTTCTTCCCCCGGCTACGATGCTTTTGAGGCGGGCTTTGAGTTCTTCACCTTTCGCCGGGTGTTGGTCCATCACGTTGTGCTCCTCTGCCGGATCTTTTGATAGGTCGATCAGTTGGAATTCGGGTACTTCGGTATTTTCGAGCAGCTTTTCGACCACCAGATTTCGACCCTGACCTTTGCGGTGGTGGAGTAGCTTCCAGTCTCCGACCCGGAGGCTCAGATTCTCGCTCCGATTGCCCTGCTGGACGAGATGATCTCTTCCCGTGGCTGAGCTGTCCCCGAGCAGCGCATCCATCACGTCGAGACTGTCGAGCAAGGCATTTTCGGGTATTTCGACACCGGCGTAGTTGGCGAGACTGGTGCCGAGATCGATGGTGCAGACCACTTTATCCGATACCGCCGGTTGGATTTTCCCTTTCCAGCGAGTGATGAACGGTGTGCGGGTTCCGCCCTCATAGATGCTGTATTTTCCTCCGGTAAACGGGCCCCCGGCTTTGTGATTACCGAGTTTTTCAAGGGCTTCATCGGCGTAGCCATCGTCCATCACCGGGCCGTTATCGGAACAAAAGACGATCATAGTATTTTCAGCGAGTTCATTTTCGTCGATGATTTTCATGATTTCCCCGACACACCAATCGAGTTGGATAATACAGTCGCCGCGGTAACCCAGACCGGAGGATCCCTGAAACCGCTCGTGGGGGATCCGGGGCACGTGAATGTCGTGGGAAGCGAAGAAAAGGAAAAACGGCTCGTCTTTGTTTTCCCCGATCCACTTTCTCGACTGTTTGACCCATTCATCGGCGAGGTCTTCGTCACGGAAGCGGGCAGATTTTCCGCCCGTATAGAATCCGATCCGGGAGATACCGTTGTGGATGGTCTGATTGTGCCCATGCGTCCAATCCATTTTCAACATGTCACGATGTGTGATTCCGGTTGGATGATCTTCGCTCGGCTTCTTTCTTCCAACCCAAAGTGGATCATTGGGATCGAGGTTGAGAACCCGGGAGTTTTCCACGTAAACTTGAGGCACCCGGTCATTGGTAGTCGGCAGCAGAAAGTGGTAGTCAAATCCGATTTCGGCAGGGCCGGGGCGGAGTTCGCCATTCCAGTCCGGACCGGTTTTGCCGCCGAGACCGAGGTGCCACTTTCCGATCACTGCCGTTTTGTAGCCACCTTTCTGGAGAAGAGAAGGCAGAGTGGTCACATCCGGTTTAATAATGGCCGGTGCGCTGGGTGCGGCAATTCCGGTGCCGGGAAAACGAAAGGCGTAATTCCCGGTTAAAAAGGAATAGCGGGTCGGTGTGCAGGTCGAAGCGGAGCAATACCCGTTTGTGAAGCGAATACCTTCAGCCGCCAGTTGGTCAATGTTCGGCGTTTTAAAAGAATCGGCACCGTAGCAGGAAACGTCACCATAACCCAGGTCGTCCGCCATAATGACGATCACATTTGGTTTTTCGGCGGCTGCTCCGACGGTAGTGACTAGAAAAGCAGTGAGAAGGGAAAAGCTGGAGAGTAGCAGTTTATTCATTTCGCGCCATTCTTGCAAAAAGGAGACCGGACCGCAAGCTCTCGAACTCGCCAAAATTCACTGCTAAGATCCGCCGGGACAACAAAAAGGCCGGTGGATTGCTCCACCGGCCCGGAAATTTGTCACGTTTTGAGACGTGAGGTCGTTTTTAATGGATTACCATTTGTCACGACCACCGCCGCCGCCGCGTCCGCCACGGTCTCCGCCGCGACCACCACCGCCGCCGCCACCGCCACGGTAACCACCGCCGCCACCGCCACCGCCACCACGACGATCTCCGCCGCGACCACCGCCGCCGCCTCCACCGCCACGGTAACCACCGCCGCCACCGCCGCCGCGATTTTCCTCACGGGGGCGTGCTTCGTTCACCTTGATGTTTCTTCCATCGACCTCTGCTCCGTCCAATTCTTTAATGGCCATGTCGCCTTCCTCGGCGCTCCCCATTTCGATAAATCCGAAGCCTTTCGACTGGCCCGTCTCACGGTCCATGATGATATTGGCGTTAACCACAGCTCCAAATTGTCCAAACAACTCTCTGAGATCAACTTCAGAAGTGGTGTAAGGAAGGTTTCCTACGTAGATATTCATTAATACTTTTCAAAATGTGCGCCTTAAAAATAGATCAAAAGAGAGCGCACACCCCAATCGACAACTACTGAGCAAATCACTTGTTCAGATTTAATACAACTGGAGCCGGGATAAACTAATCGAAAATCGAGGTCAGGTGAATCCCACCAGCGTAAATGAGAAAGGGCCGGTGTCAAATCCAAGGATTGCCGATAATAGCCTCTCCTTAAGTTATTCGCTTTCCATTCTCCGGACCACAGAAATGCGGATATCGGCGCACAATAAGGTGACCGGAGCTTCTTCAAAATAGCGATGCCGGGCAAGGTTAAGCATTTTTCCGAAATCGCGGAACCTCAGGTCTAACGGCTCGACCTTCTTTCCGGTTCTTTCCAGCGGATCGCTGATCTCCAATTCGTAAAATATGGACAGCCAGTTCCGGAGTCGATAGCAGAGGAGATAAAAGTTCTTTTCGAGGAGTTTTCTAAGCCGGAAGAATTCCCGGATCACTTCGGCCGGATCCATCTTGCGGTGATGACTCATCAAATCCCGGAGCTCCAGAAGACTGTTGAGGTCTCTTTCTCCGATCAATTTTCTCGATGAAACGTGGTTGACCAGTTCGCGGTCGATCCAGTCACTGAATCCTTTTTCTTCCGCTGAGAGCTGATCGGGTGTGGTGGAGGCAGTGGTTATGGTTGTTGAATTCATCACGTGAGGGCGTCAAAAAGGCTAAAGAATCACTTGTCCTTTCTAACTTTCTGCTCATATTATTGCGACTGCATCTCAATTGCAAAACAATTTTTAGGATATCATGGCAAAAACAATCTGTGACTGGTCGAAGAAGGATCTTGAAAAGAACTCTGAGCGTTTGATGGAATTGACCCGTAATCCGTGCTTTTTCTGCAAAAAATGTGGCCGGGTTTCCAACAGCAAAAAAGCTCTCTGTCGTTCGACTGCCTTCCCCAAGCAAAATATCGAGAAAGTGGATTTTGCGGCCTAGGTGTCTGACAATATCCTGAGGAGCTTGATGGGCGTATCGTCATCGGGTTTTATGAAAAGGATTGTCATCACAGGGTGTTCGAGGGGCCTCGGGTTGGCCATGACCAGAGGTTTTACCGAACTGGGTTACGAAGTTTTCGGCTGTTCCAGTAAGGGAGGCAGTCATTCCGACCAGGGTGATTCGGATCATTTCCAGACTTGCGACGTCAGCAGTGAAGCGGCGGTGAGACGATTCGCTGAATCGGTGCTGGAGCAGGGCGGAGCGCCGGATATCTTGATCAACAACGCCGCTTTGATCAATCAAAACGCCCCTTTGTGGGAGGTGCCGACGGACGAGTTCTCCCGATTGATCGATGTAAATATCAAAGGCGTCGCCAACATGATCCGGTATTTTGTACCGGCGATGATCGAAAAAGGGTCCGGCGTGATCGTAAATTTTTCAAGCTACTGGGGTCGTTCGGTAGCGTCCAATGTGGCCCCTTATTGCGCTTCAAAGTGGGCGGTTGAGGGATTGACGGGAGGATTGGCTCAGGATCTGCCGGCGGGACTGGCTGCTGTGGCTTTGAATCCCGGTGTGATTGATACCGAGATGTTGCGGTCGACTTTCGGTTCAAGTGCTTCATCCTATTTGCCGCCGGAGGAGTGGGCAAAATCGGCGGTTCCGTTTATCGATGGTCTCGATGCCTCTAACAACGGCGATTCGCTGACCGTTCCGGGACAGTAGGGTTCAGGTCCGTCCCGAAAATTAATCAGAGAATTATCAATTTTTAGGGTTAGGATGACACTGGCCAAGTGATTTAGTTTTGCGTTTATTCAATCCCATATCATCCGCCCGTTTCTTTGGATTATGTCTCTGTGCGATTAATGGAGTCTTGATTCCCGCAGTGCTGTCGGATGATGATCCGTTTGGTTTTCGAAATCAGCAAATGCGGGTTTTCGGAGCGCACAAAACCCCGAGCAGTCTTCCTCTGTCGGATGTTCCCCGGAATTTGGATTATGAATCCGGAAAAGTTTCTCTGGTGGCGGACTTTGCCGGAGCTGAACAGAATCGAGTCCCGGTTTACTTGATCAATGGGACCGGGAAGACTTTCCGAATGGAAACGGTTGCTCTGGAAATTCCGATCGTCCTGGAAGCTTATTTAGGAAACGGACATTGGGAGCGGGCTGAGTCTCACAACGCCTATGGGTTTCTCTCGACCCGTAAAGAGGAGTCACTCCCGGCGGGGAATTTTAAAGTGAAAAAAGCCCGTCTCTGGGAAGAGGGGGAACCCGCCAAGTTGCGATACGCCCTCTATCAGGATGGCCGGGCTGCGATTATCTCGGAATCGTTTGAAGGGCGTCTTCCAGTCGGCGAGATCGATAAGGCCCGTCACGATCTGATGGCAGCTTCGCTGGTTCCGGAGCCACTCAGGATTCGATATTTTCCGGAGCAAACCACCCGGAAGGAAATCCGCGAAGAATGGGGGAATAAACTAACGCTGCTCCGCTCTTTCGGACCGTGTTACGTTGATTTACTCGAAGCCCAGCGATGGGCCGCAGCTGTTCATGAGAATCCGGTATCATCAAGGGCGGACCGGAATTTGGCGATTCAGCTTCAGTTAACACTCCTGGAGCCCTGGCCTGCGGAATACAACGTGGGGCGGTTATTTGATCACTGTCGCGCGGTATTAATTGACCGGGAACCGGGGACTGAAAAATTGCGCTCGCTGTGCTGGCGGGTTTTGAAAGAGGAATCGGAGCAAAGTTCGAAATTTAAGGATCCGCAGCTGGCGAAGGTGGCCTGGGAGACGATTCAAAGCGGGGCTCCGACCCAGGAACTGGAAGCGGCGACAGATTTCCTGTGCGTTAACCACATCGCGAAAAATTTCAGCCCGATCCTTGAGTACAAAGATCACGGAAAGCTTCTCGAGCACAAAAATCCCTATGTTCGAATCACGGCTGCTAACCAGATGTTGTCTCAAAAGACCGATCAGGCAGTGGTGTTAAATCATTACCTCGAAAATAAGAATGAAGTGGGCGTGTTTGAATTGATTCGGGTGCTTCATTTTGACCGATTATATTATCCTTATGAAAAACCGAACTGGGAACTTTGGGAGAGTGCCCTCGATAAAGACATCGATTACGCATCCGCTCAGCTTTCCCTGCTTTTTGAGTCCGATAACACGCCTACTAACCTCAGAAAATTTACGCAGTCTTCGGTTCTTCCGGAATCGATAAAGGAACGGCTCGAAGCCTACTGTGATACCGCTCCCAACGGTCCAAAGAAGCAGGCAATCAAGCGTCTCCTCGATGATGTGAATTCCACGAGAAATCGCGTTTTCCGGCGGCCCTTTCTTTAATCAGCAACTCGCGGGTACCATTCGGCCAGCGGGCAGATCCTCGATTCCTGAGCAATAATTTTGCCTTCCGGAAGAGATGATATTCCGGAATCCACCATTCCAAGGCAGATGACCTGAAACCCAATCAGAGCCATCACCGCCGCAAAAAGCGGTGATTTTTTACAAAGGTTTGTTTTCTCCTGAGATTGGTCCATAGCATCGAAGGTCGATAAATCTAAGACAGCTCACTTAATTATCAAATATTGATTATTAAGATGTCTTAACTTTATTGACTTCAATTCGTTGGAGGAATCCTCCAAAATGAACCTTGCCCGGTCCCACGTAAAAGCCGGATGCTTCGAACATGCGGTTCAAGGTCGGGGTATCGGGAAAATCGGAAAGGCTGTAGGGGATATAGCGGTAAATCCAGGGACGACCGTGTAGGATGAGGCCGACGATGCCACACCAGAGGTGAAGTACCGCGTGGTTCCACAGTTTCAAAAAACGATTTTCCGGCTGCAGGAAATCGAGAAAACTGGCGGTAGCACCCGGTTTCATAACCCGGGCGATTTCATCGAGCGCCACCTGAAGTTGCGGCACGTTTCGGAGTGCATAGCCTCCTGTGACGATGTCGATGGAATTGTCTGGGAAAGGGAGTTTTCCGATATCGCCGACCTGAAAGGATAGATTCTCCTGCGAATCCTGAAATCGCTTCCGTGCGAGGCTCACCATTTCTTCGCTCAGATCGAGTCCGATCACTTGCGAATCAGGGTATTTTTCGGTGAGTCGTTTTGTGATGTCGCCGGTACCGCTGGCCAAATCGAGGCAAACCGCCGGGCTGGTATCGGGTAGGGCCTCGATTAACGAGTTTTTCCAGCTCTGGTCCTGCCCGCATGATAAAAGGACCGTCGCTCGATCGTATTTCTTTGCGATACGATCGAACAACATCCGGTTCAATTCCCGTTTGGAATCGGGGGATGAAAGGGCCTCGGAAACTCTATTCATAGAGGGCGGATCTCGGAGCCGAAATCATCCCAGTTTTGCCATTACGGCCTTTGAAAGAGCTTTCCCATCGGCTCTTCCGCCCGTGGTCTCCTGAAGGAGCTTCATAACTTGACCCATCTCCTTTTTTGAGGTGGCACCAACCTCAGCAATGGCTGCGTCGACGGCCTTCTCGAGCTCTTCCTCAGTGAGTTGAGCGGGAAGGTACTTTTGGAGAACTTCAATTTCGGCTTTCTCGACTTCGGCAAGCTCGGGACGCTCTGCTTTCTCGTATTGTTCGATCGAGTCCTGGCGTTTTTTGACTTCCTTGCGGATCACGTTGGAAATTTCGGCGTCTGTCAGTTCGGCATCTGCACCACCTTTTTCGATGGCCGAATTTTTGATCGCAGACTTCAACATACGAATGGTTCCAAGCGCGACTTTGTCTTTTTCGCGCATCGCCGTCTTCATATCATCCGTAAGTTGTTGGGATAAATCACTCATGCGCTACATTAGACACTCTTTTAACCAATCGCTAAGTGAAAAAGTCAACAAATCAAAAAGGAAGTGAGCTCGCCGGAAGGCTTTGGATGGTGGTGATGGGACTGTTTCTCATCGCGGTCGGAAGCCTGTTTGTCTGGTATTTGTGGGCCTTCTTTCAGAAGTCGAGCCGGATGAATGATTGGGTGGAAACTCCCTGCGTGATCGAAAAATCAGAGATCGATAGCAGTGGCTTGAACCAACATTACGGAACGATGTATGCTTTGGTGACGGAATATCGCTACCAGTTCGATGGCACGGAATACACCGGGACCAAATACAAACGAATCCAGCCGGCCAGTTCTCATGAGGATAAAATCGAGTCGAAACGGAAGGATTATCCCGTTGGATCCGAGGCGGTTTGTTACGTCAATCCCGAGGAGCCTTCTACCGCAGTTTTGAAAAAGGATTCGAAAGCTTCGATTTACTCGATTTGGTTCCCGGGACTCTTTGTATTGGGAGGATTGGGAATGGTTGTCTCGGCGCTGCGAAAACGGTAGAATGTGGCGATGAAGCGAACCGGTTTAGTTCTCGATTTATCCTTCACGGAGCACGATCCGGGAAACTATCACCCGGAGGCGCCCGGGAGGATCGAAGCGATTCACCGTCAGTTGAAAGCAGATCGTATCGTCGGGAAATGTCTCCCGCTGGAGTTGCGCGATGTCACGGATGACGAAATTCTCCTCGTCCACAGCGAGTCCTATCTGAAAACGGTGAAGACCGAGATCGACGGGAAACGTTCCGGAACTCTCAGTACCGGGGATACTAATTTTGGGCCGCGTTCCCTCGCCATCGCAAAACAGGCGGCGGGGAGTCTTCTCAATGCGATCGACGGGGTGATGACCGATCAGCTCGACAATGCCTTCTGTGCGGTGCGGCCTCCGGGGCATCATGCCACAGCGAGTCGGGGGATGGGATTCTGCGTGTTTAACAACGCGGCGATTGCGGCCCGGTACGCCCGGAAAAAGTACGGATCCGAGCGGGTCGCGATCATCGATTGGGACGTGCATCACGGAAACGGCACGCAGGATATTTTCTACGAGGACGGAAATGTCTTTTACTTCAGCACCCATCAACATCCCTGGTATCCGGGCACGGGCAAATTTGACGAGACGGGGCAGGGGAAAGGCCGCCATACCACAATGAACGCGCCTCTACCGGCGGGGAGCGGAATGGATGAGGTTGGCCACGCGTTCCGAAAACGTTTTGCCGTGAAGATGAAAGAGTATCAGCCGGATCTGGTGATTATTTCTGCCGGCTTTGACAGTCGGGACGGCGATCCCCTGGGCGATTTCACCCTCACCGATCCACAATTTGTCGAATTGACCGGAATCCTCTCCGGAATAGCCGGGGAATTTGCCGGGGGAAGACTGGTTTCCGTTCTCGAAGGCGGCTACAATCGGGAAGGTCTTGCTAAAGCGGTTTCGGAACATGTCTCAGCCCTTCTCGGGTAAACCCCGATTACCGGGAAATTGGGCACTTTGCTCTTTTGACATCGCAGCGTTTCCCCTCCAGTTTCAACCCGAAATATGAAACTGTTTTTAACCACCACATTCTTGTTTATCGCTTTTTGCGGCGGTCCACAGGTTCTCGCCGAAAAGCCCGCCCCGGGCCCGGAACTGGTCTGGCACGACGGAGCTCAACTCGGGTTGGAAGGCCGGGGTTGGACCACCGACGATTTGGAATCGCCCTATGATCGTTTGCCTTCCAAAGCTCAGAATATTGTCCGGGGAGCTGTGTGGAATTTGAGTCGGCACAGCGCGGGGCTCTGTTTCCGCTTCAATACCGATGCGACTAAATTCACGATAAAGTATTCCCTGGGTAGTTCCCGAATTGCGATGGCCCACATGCCGGCGACCGGAGTGAGTGGGATCGATCTCTATGCATTGGCGCCCGACGGAAAATGGAGATGGGTGAATGTGAGCCGACCGTCTGGACAGGAAGTGGAGTTTAAGCTGGAGGGACTTGATGCCGGGAAACGTACCTACATGGCCTACCTGCCATTATATAATCAGGTAACGAAACTGGAAGTAGGGATTCCAAAAGGAAATGTATTTGAACCGGTCGCTCCGCGTCGCGAAAAACCTATTCTGTTTTACGGCACGTCAATCACCCACGGAGCGTCGGCGTCCCGGCCCGGAATGGCGCATCCGGCGATTCTGGGACGTCGCCTTGATCGTCCTGTCATTAATCTGGGATTTTCCGGTAATGGCAAAATGGAGCCGGAAGTCGGAGCGCTTCTTGCCGAGCTGAATCCTGAAGTCTACGTAATCGATTGTCTGCCGAATATGACCGAATCGGAAGTGGTCGAAAACGCCGAGGCGCTCGTTCAAATAATCCGCGTTTCCCGTCCGGAAACACCGATTGTTCTCGTTGAGGACCGGACCTACGCTAATTCCTGGATACATATATCAAAAAGACTTCGGCATGAAGGCAGCCGCGGAGCTCAGTTAAAAGCCTTTGATAATCTGGTATCATCCGGAGTGAAAAATATATATTACCTTGAGGGCGAAAATCTCCTTGGGGAGGATGGCGAAGGCACTACGGATGGGTCACATCCCAACGACCTTGGATTTATGAGACAGGCCGATGCGATGGAACCGTTGTTGACCCGTATTCTCGCTACAGAAAAATAGCGGAAAGCGCCGATTAGCATTTATTCTTATCGTTTCATAGCGTATTGTTTGGGATTGTACAGGGTACAGTCCCGGACGGTACAGGGTACCGTTTCACTTTTACTACCACAAAAACATGCTACAAAATATACCAATGATCGTCATCGCGGGCGGAATTCTCGTCGCGCTGGCAATTTTTCTCATACTCAGTCGTTTTATCGGGCTTTGGATTCGGGCACTGGTTTCAAATGCACCGATTAGTTTGTTTCACTTGATCGGAATGTGGATTCGGAAAGTTCCGGCAGCGTTGATCGTTGATAGTCGGATTAAAGGGGTAAAGGCCGGTCTTCCTTTTGACGCCGACGACCTCGAAGCTCACTATCTCGCCGGTGGGGAAGTCGATCAGGTCGTTCTCGCGATGATTGCTGCCGATAAAGCCGCGATCCCTCTGACTTTTCAGCGTGCCTGCGCCATCGATTTGGCGGTAAAAGGAACCGGCAAAACGGTCCTTGAGGCGGTCCGGACCTCCATCAACCCGGCGGTTATTGACTGTCCCGGTGGCGGTGGGAAAATTGATGCGGTCGCCCGCGACGGTATTCAGCTCCGCGCCCGGGCCCGGGTCACCGTCCGGACCAATCTGGATCGCTTTGTCGGTGGTGCTACTGAGGAAACCATTATCGCCCGGGTGAATGAGGGCATCGTTACTTCGATCGGTTCCGCCAGTTCTCACAAAGATGTTCTGGAAAACCCTGATGATATCTCGAAGCGGGTCCTTGAGCGGGGACTGGATTCCAATACCGCGTTTGAGTTGATCTCGATCGATATTGCCGACGTGGATGTTGGCGAAAACATCGGAGCAAATCTTCAGATCAGCCAGGCCGAAGCGGATAAGCAGGTCGCCCAGGCAAAAGCTGAGGTTCGCCGCGCGGCCGCCGTCGCTACCGAGCAGGAAATGTCCGCCAAAACCCAGGAGATGAAAGCCCGCCTCGTCGAAGCGGAAGCCCAGGTGCCGATGGCAATGGCCGAAGCATTCCGCAGCGGAAATCTCGGCATCATGGACTACGCCAGATACAAAAATATCGTGGCAGATACCGAGATGCGCACCAGTATCGCCGGAGAAGAGGACTCGGATCACAACGACAAGTTCTAATGGATAAACCGGAAATCCCATGGCTCTATCTGGCGATGGTCGCAATCATCTTCGTCAGATGGTTGATGGCTCAGTTCAGAAAAGCAGCGGCCAAACGACGGGATTATCGTCGAAATTTGCGCCGTCGCTGGGATAATCCGGAACCGGAGCCGCCGCGTCCGGTGGTGGTTCCGCCTATTCCTGAATCTCGAACGGTCGAGGATGTTCCCCGGCAGCCCGAATCGGTTCCCCAGACCCTGCAGGAGCTGTTCGAAATGCGGCGGAAGGAGATCGCCGAAGCTCAGCGTAAGCTTTCTCCACCGCCGATCCCGGTGAAAGCTCCGGAGCCGGTAGAACCTGAGGTCGTCGTGCCCCGCGCGAAACCGGTTGTGGTCAAAGCGCCTCCGGCAAAACCGGTTCGGCGGAAGCGGAGTATCGCTGCGACTCTGAAAAATCCAAACGAACTCCGGCGCGCCCTCGTCCTCAAAGAGGTGTTGGATAAGCCGAAAGGTTTTGATTTGTAAGCCGGAGAATTCGGGAGTCGTCGGAAGGCGGATGCGAGTTCTGTTTTTAGCATTCTCAGCCTTATTTGTTGTCGGTAACCTGTCGCAGCCTGAATCATTTCAGCGCAGCAGTTCCGGCGACGATTGTATTTCGGGAGGGGAATGCATGCCGCCCATCAAGTTGACTCTCCAGTCCGGGAAAATGGAGTCTGGAGCTTCAAATGAAGTCGAAGCTTTATTTTGATTTCCTGAGCCAGGAGCGACACTCGATGATTTTATCCTCATCAAGTTGATCGATGAGGTTCTTCGTTTCACCCGGGTCTTCGAAAGCGTCATAATATTCCTCAGCGATAAGATTTTTATCCCGATCATACCAGGCGATATAACGAAATCGATCGGTTCGCACCGCACGTCCAGTATACTTTCCATTGTAGCGGGAATACTGACTGTAGGCGGCCGTTTTGACTGAATTGGGCACCGCTTCGATGAGTTGATTTGATATATCATCTCCCTCTAGATGAGTTGGCATTTCTATCCTTGAAAGACGGCAGAGGGTTGGGTATATATCTACCAGTTCGGCAAATGACGACGTCCTTCGCGCCTGAATCCCGGGCCCCTTGAAAATCAAAGGAACACGCGTCGCGATTTCATAGTTTGTCATCTTGCCCCAGGCACTGTGTTCTCCGAGATGCCAGCCGTGATCCGACCACAGGACGACAACGGTATTATCTTTCTTCTTCGATTTTTCCAGCGCCCGCATCACCTTCCCGATTTGGGCATCGATATAGGAAACACAAGCGGCGTAGGCGTGTATATAGGTGAGTTGATCGGATTCAGTAAGTCGACCGTTTTTACGAACTCCCTGGTAGCTTCTCATTTCATACCCGTTCCAGGCGATGGCTTGCTCACGGTTCGGTGGATTCGGTATGGTGAGGCCCGCTTTCCGGGCGGCACCTTGATAGCCATCGGAATTGAACCAGGCCACTGGAAAAACGTTTTCCGGCGGGGATGGGAATCGCGTCAGCCAGGTAGCGTCGGGTTGATACAGGTCATAGTAGGTCTTTGGAGCAACAAAGGGGAGATGAGGTCGCCGATAACCGATCGCGATAAAGCGGGGCTTTTCGGACGGTTCGGCGATCAATGACATCACATCGCGAGTCATTCTACCGGCAAATAGATGCTCGTCCGGAACATCGGGGCTCTGCATGACAGGACATGCGAACCGGTCTGCAATTATCGTCGGACCGCTCGGGTTTTCCGGGTCGACGATTTCCAGCATTTCCCCGGGACGCCCCGGAGCGGCCGGTTCGCTCCAATCTGCTGGATTGTCCCAGCCGTCATGGTAAATTTTACCGAAGCTGCGTGTGATATAGCCGTTTTCCTTAAACCATTGGCCGATCGGTTTTAGATTTGGATTTTGATTCCGGAAATCGGCGACATCTTTATCCCGGTTGCTGAATACGCCGATCGCATCGGGCCGGAGCCCGGTTAGCAGGGACAGTCGCGAGGTCCCGCATTTTGCGTATTGGCAGTAGGCTCTTTCGAAAAGCGTCCCGGAGGCGGCCAGTTGATCGATGTTCGGGGTCTTGATGTTTTTATCACCGTAGCAACCCAACATCGGACGAAGATCGTCGACCGCGATCATCAGAATATCCGGTTTATCCGCCGAGTAACCGAAGGTGGAAAGTAAACAACAGAAGAGCAGGCACCTCATGGCACAGAGGTTAGACCAGATCGAGGGGCATTGTCCAAACCGAAAAAAAGACTTACCAAAAGGCAAGTCTCCCCGGTCTTCAGCTGCGAGATGAAACAGGAACTATGAGGGTTCCTGGAGATGGAGAAGTAGTTCCGGCTTTGTCAGCACGCCGTCGTGGTTTTTATCCGCCTCGGGTTCATTTTTTAAAAATTTGCTGAGGTAGAAGTTGGAGCGGGAGGTCGCACGGTCATTGAATTTCCGCTCCACATATTCCCGAAGCTCCACCAGCGTCAGGATACCGTCATGGTTTCCATCCGTTTTAGGGAGAGCCTCATAGACAGCTTTTAACTTGTAGTGATTCTCTGAGGTGATTTCAGTCGCGATGGCTCCGGTCGCGAATCCGAGGAAAATCGTTAGAATTATCATTCTAATTTCCATACCTTTAATTTATATAAAATATTAAAAAATGCAAAATGATTTGGGGTCCAGCTTTAACTTCGCTTAATAACGTGATGGCGAGGTTGAATCTTAGTGAGACCTTGATCATTCTTTCCGGATGATTTCGATTCGCCGGTTTTTCGGTTTTATTTTGCCCTGTCTCTTTACTCATCTCGTTGGTTCTCAAGATATGCCGCTCAGTCAGGTGTTGATTGAGGGCGAGAACTGGGAGGTGGTTAGCGAAGGGCATGCTTTTACAGACGGGCTCTGCGCCGATGGCGAGGGCAATCTCTATTTTTCGGATGTGAAAGAGGGAAATGCCGTCTACAAAGTCGATTTGGAGGGAAAAACCACCGAGTTTATCAAAAATGCCCCCGGGATCAGCGGGCTCCAGTGGGGGGCGGACGGAAAATTGTATGCCTGTGTGGCAAAAGGTAAAAAAGTGGTCGTTTACACGGCGGCAGGAGAGGAAGCTCTGCTCGCTGAAGACGTTCGGCCGAATGACCTCGTGGTGACTCACGGCGGAGACCTTTACTTCACGATGACACCGACTCGTGAGATCCGGCGCATTGATTCGTCGGGTAAGATGACGGTCGTCAATGCCGGTGTGATCAACAAGCCTAATGGGATCACCTTGTCTCCGGATCAGGGGACCCTCGCGGTTTCGGACTATGGTGGCGTCAATGTCTGGGTGTTTAAAATCGAGGAAGACGGGACGCTATCTCACCCAAGTCCCTACATGACAATGCGGGCACCGGTCGCGACGCCGGAGATTGCAAAGGGAGACGGTTCGGCGACCGATATTCATGGGCGATACTACGTAACGACTGCGGAAGGGCTTCAGATGTTTGATCCAACCGGCCGGATGGGAGGCGTGATACCGAAACCCCAGGATACCAATCTGGTGAGTGTTTGTTTTGCCGGCCCGGGACACCAGTATTTGCATGTGGCCTGTGGCGATAAGGTCTATCGCCGGAAGACTCAGACAAGCGGGGCGCTTTTCTTTGAGGCACCACGGAAGAATGAAAAGTATCAAGCCAAGCCATGAAGCACACGTTTTTACTTATAGCGCTTTTTGTCGGTTCCATCGCGATCGGCTTGTCTCAGCGGGGGGATCGATCGCCCAACGTGGTGGTGATCTATACGGATGATCAGGGCTCGATCGATGCGGCCTGCTATGGCTCCTCCGATTTGGAGACCCCCAATATTGATCGCCTCGCGAAGACGGGCGTGCGGTTCACTCAGATGCTCGCCCCTTCCGCGATTTGCTCCGCTTCGCGAGCGGGTTTGCTCACCGGTAAATTTCCGGCGGCAGCGGGAGTGCCCTCGAATGTGTCATCGTCGAAAGGAAATTCAGGAATGCCGACCACGGAACTGACCATGGCGGAACTGTTTAAAAGCAGCGGCTATGCCACCGGTCATATCGGGAAATGGCATCTCGGATATACGCCGGAGACGATGCCGAATCAGCAGGGGTTCGACTATTCATTCGGCCACATGGGAGGGTGTATCGATAACTACTCTCATTTCTTCTATTGGAATGGCCCCAACCGTCATGATTTGTGGCGTAACGGCGAGGAAATATTTAAAGATGGCGAGTATTTCGGCGATATGATGGTCGATGAGATGAAGCAGTATATTTCAGCTCAGAAGGGAAAGCCTTTCTTTATTTACTGGGCAATTAACTGGCCTCATTATCCTCTTCAGGGGACTTCGAAATGGCGGGAGAAATACAAAGACCTGCCACATCCCCGCGACAAATATGCGACGTTTGTATCGACTACCGATGAATTGGTGGGCGAAGTGTTGGATCATTTGGAATCCCTGAATTTGCGGGAAAACACCATCATTTTATTTCAATCGGATCACGGGCATTCTGTGGAGGATCGAACCTTCGGTGGGGGAGGTTCCGCCGGTCCGTATCGCGGGCACAAAGGAAATCTGTTTGAGGGCGGACTACGGGTGCCTTCGGTGATCAGCTGGCCCGGGCAGCTGCCGGAAGGTGAGGTGCGGGATCAACTGGTGTGCGGTATTGATTGGTTCCCGACTTTTGCAGAACTGGCGGGTATCAAAATTCCCGAGGGACATCGGATTCACGGGAAGTCAATTTCCAAAGTTTTAGATTCAGCCGATGCGGCGAGTCCTCATACGGATCTCTACTGGCAACTGGGAGCCAATCCGGATAAAGCCAAGTGGGTGGTCCGGGAGGGAAACTGGAAATTACTCGGCAACACATCGGAAAATGTGCGTCCAGTGGACACGAAGCAACTGACGAAGGACGACAAAGTTCATTTTTTGGTGGATCTTTCCTCCGATATCGGCGAAACGACGAATCTGGCTCCGGAAAATCCTGATGTGGTAGAAAAACTGCTGAAGATTAAGGAGCGCTACGTGGCTGATATCGAAACTCATACCCTGAAATGAACCAACGCAAATTGACTCCGGAAATTTTGGATGAACTTCCTCCGGACGATCCTGCGGCAATCAGAAGTCGAAAAGACCTGAAAATCATTAACCGGATGATGGGGAACTATAGCTGGATCTCCTCCCGGATGGCTGAAATTGGTGGGCTCTGGCTGGAGCTGGGCGCCGGGGCGGGGAGTTTGTCCGGGTATATATCCGATCGCGGAAAACTGAAGGTCACCGGCGTGGATTTTGCTCCCTGTCCGGAGCGCTGGCCGGAAGAATGGTCGTGGCATCAGGGAGATCTGTTTGCGTTTCTGGCCGATCAGAATCATGAAGCCAAGGGCATCGCAGCTAACCTGTTTCTCCATCATTTCACCGATGATCAGCTTGGGGAGATCGGGAAACGGATTCCCTCCCGGGTGGATACGCTGGTTTTTTCCGAACCTGCGAGGTACTTCTCCCACAAAATTCAGGGCTGGTTGGGTTTCCCGATTTTCAACCATGTAACCCGGCACGATATGATTGTCAGTATCGAAGCCGGATTTAGAGGAGACGAACTGGCCGAGGCGATGAGGTTGAGTCGCGACGAATGGCAGTGGCAATGCTCACGCAGTTTCTGGGGAGCTTATCGCTTCGAAGCCAGGCGACGGTTACCAGGTGGTTAGGAGAACGGTGGCATCCGATGTGGCGGTAATTTCCGTGGTCGCTCCGTGAGGGACGATCAAAAAGTCTCCTTCCCGGGCGGTTTCGTTTTCCCAAGCGATTTCGCCCTCAACGACCGTAAGAATCGCAAACCGCCCCGCTACAGCGCTATTGATCGACTCGTTCCTGGTCACGGAATGTTCTTCGAGTCGAAAATGCTCACATTCACAGAGCACTTCGTTATCGGTTGAATCGAGTTCCGGCTCTACGTCATCAAAATCAATACACATCAGCGATTCCTCGATGTGAAGTTGGCGGGGGGCGCCATCGAGACCCACCCGGTTCCAATCGTAGACTCGATAGGTGGTATCGGAGTTCTGCTGAATTTCGTAAATCAGAAGTCCGGCGCCGATTGCGTGAAGCCTGCCGCTTTCGATAAAAATAAAGTCACCTTTCGCGGGGTGGAGTACATGGACTTGATCTTCCGCAGTGCCGTTTTCCAAAGCGGTGCGGAAGCCCGCTTCGGTGACTCCGCTTTTCACGCCGACGTAGAGTTTCGCATCCTTTTCCGCGCCCGCGATATACCAGACTTCCGTTTTGGGTTCACCGTTGAGTTTTTCTGCGATCTCTGTAGGTGGGTGGACTTGAATCGACAGTTTATCCTGAGCATCGAGAATTTTACAGAGCAGAGGGAAACGATCGGCATTCGGTGCATCGGGGCCGAAGATTTCATTTTTCGATTCCGGATTGCTCCAAATTTCGGTCAAAGTTTGCCCCTCGTATTTACCGGGCGAGATCACTTTTGAATCGGCTTCCTCCCGCGCGGATATTTCCCAGGATTCCCCAAAAGGTGTGGAGTCATCGGGTAGCTTTCTTCCCAATTTTGTCTCCAACCTTCGTCCTCCCCAGATCCGGCTTTGATAGATTGGCTGGAATCGCAGAATGGAACTCGATGACATGGAAACCCTCTGCCATAGTTTTTCATGGAAATCCACTCGCAAAATGCTCGGAAAACGTGGACAATGGCAGTCAATGGATCCAGAAATCAAAGAGAGATTTGATATTTTCATCAAAAAGCGCGGGCTGCGGCGCACCGGACAACGCGATCTCATCGTGGAGGCAGCATTTTCGTCGGATGAACATTTTACGGCGGAAGAACTATGGAACCGTGCCCGGAAACTGGATCCCAAAGCCTCCCGGGCTACGGTTTACCGGACTATTGCTTTACTCGAAGAGAGTGGTTTGCTTCGCGAAATTGATTTGGGAAAAGATGAAAGAGTCTACGATCCCAACTTCCTAGATTCCCCGGATCACAATCATTTGATTTGTGTCGATTGTGGAAAAGTGGTCGAGTTCGAAGATCAAAACGCCGCGGTTTTGATCGACTGCATCACAAGAAGGCTCGGATTTCGCCCGTCTTCCAAGTCGATGCGTATTGAAGCTTGTTGCGACCAGCTTCGAAAAGAGGGGATTTGCGCCAACCTGATCGAAATGCGCCTTGGCAAATCCTAGCGACTCAGCCGCCTAGTTCGCCCCGCCAGCGCAGCCATATCATCGGGAGAACGGTGAACATCACTACGATGGCCAGTAGGATTCCCATTTTGATGTAGTCGATAAAGCGGTATCCACCCGGTCCCATCACGAGGACATTAGCGGGGTGGGAGATGGGACTGGTGAAACTGGCAGAGGCCGCCATCGCGATTGCCATCACGATCATTTCCGGCGGGATTCCAAACGAAGCTGAGGCATCGATTCCGATGGAGGCCATAATCACCACCAGCGCCGCTGTGGGAACGATGGTGGTGGCGAGAGCCGTCATCACATAGAGTCCGATCACCATTCCCCAGGGGCCAAAAGGCGACGCGACCGTTGCGACACCCTGAGCGAGCCATTTTGCTGCGCCGGAATCATTCATTGCGACTCCGAGAGGAATCATGCAGGCTATTAAAAAGACCGATTTCCATTCGATCGCCCGGTAGGCGGCATCGATAGAAAGGCATTTCGTTGCGATCATGACTGCCGAACCCGCCACGGCGGCGACCGCAATCGGCACCCACCCGAGCAGGACAATGAGGATCACAAGAAACATAATCAGACCGGAGATCCAGGCCTGGACCACAGAGGGAGGATCGACGGCTTTGGTTTTGCCACGGGTTAAAATCAGAAAATCGCCCTCGGCAGCGAAGCCTTCGATTTTCTCAACCGCACCTGAGATCAAGACGGCGTCACCAAATTCCAGACTCATGTTCCGGAGGTGGGATCGGTAGGATTTGCCCTGGCGCCAGATGGATTCGACCTGTACGCCATAGCGGTTTCTGAAATTGATCTCTTTCAGGGTTTTCCCGGCGAGCGTGCTTTGCGGGGCGAGGGTGGCTTCGCACATCGTGTGATCGGCCGGGCTGACGGGAACGATCAAATCGCCGGGATCGTCGAACTCGAGGGCTTGAAGTCCTTTGATCAATTCGATACTTTCGCGGCTTCCGTGAATGAGGAGTTTATCGCCTTCCAGAATCCGCTCGTTACCGGAGGGGAACAGTATCGATCCCGATTTTCTGGCGATCCCGAGAATTCGAAGGCCGAGGTCCTCGGACAGGCCGGTGTCTTTCAATTTTGACCCGGTGATGTGGGATTCCTCCGGTATCGCCATTTCCAACAGGGCATCGCTGTCAGGATAGATATCGGAAATCGATTCTTCGGCGATCAATTCGATGTTCTCAAAGGATTCGCAGTCTTCGATGAGAGGTAGACTGTCTTTGCGGGTTTCAATCTGAATCCGGTTGCCTGCTTTGAAACGGTGTTCGGCTAAATTACCCCGAATAATTTCGTCACCGTCACGAATCGAGAGGATGTGAGCGCTAAAGCGTCTTCGAAAATCCGATTCCTTGACGGTCAACCCATCAAACTGGCCTCCATCTTTGATCTCCGCCGAAATCAGAACCAACTTCTTAAAAGCCAGCAGTTCGGCGATTTCCACTCCGCTTGCCATTTCGAAAGCCTGCCACTTTTTGAAGATCTCGAAGTTTTCAACTTTACCCTGAACGATAAGGCGGTCGTTTTCTTCCAGCACGGTGTCTCCGGTTACGGCGATCTCATTTCCCTTCCGAATAATCACATTGACGTGAACTCCGAGAACCGGTCCCAAACGACTCTGTGCCAGTGTTTTTCCGATGAAGGGGGAGTTCTCCGAGATAGATAATTGGAAGTGTTTCTTCTCAACCCGGTGAGCGTATTGAAACCCGATTGATCCCTCTTTTTCGTCGATAAAACCTTCGGGCAATTTTCCCGGCAGAAGCTTGCGACCGAAAAACGCGATAAACAAAGTGCCGGTGATCAGAGCCGGTGCTCCGATCGGGGCAAACTCGAATAACTTAAAGGTTCCGTAACCTGCTTCGTTCAGGGCGTTCGACGCCACAAGATTGGGCGGCGTGCCGATTAACGTGGTCAGTCCGCCCAATAAGGACGCATAGGCCATCGGCATGAGCAGACGGGAGGGGGAAGTCCGGGTTTTCCGCGCGATATCCATCACGACCGGCAACATCAATGCCGCCACACCAATGTTGTTCATGAAGGCCGACAGAATTCCGGTGGCCAGCATAATTGTGATGATGATGCGGGGTTCGGTCTGCCCGGCGATTTTCAAGACCTGCCGTCCGATCATATCGGCGACACCGGTTGCACTGAGACCGGCGCTGAGGATAAACATCGCCCAGACGGTGACCACAGCAGGATTACTGAATCCTTCCAGCGCTTCGGACGGTTCGACGAGGCGGGTGATTCCGAGTGTCCCGAGAACCAGAAGGGCCACCACATCCATTCGTAGTTTCTCGGTCACAAACAGGACCAGTGCCACGGCCAGAATCGAGAGGACAGCAGCGATTTCCCAAGTCATAAAAGATAATCCTAAAAGTGTAGCTCACGATTGGCGATAAAAAACCGAAACAGAAAAAGGGCGCCGATTCCCATCAGCGCCCTTTCTCTACTACTTACTACTACGGAAAATTTTAATGGATCAGTTGGAGCTGACATCGGTCACCGCTCCCGTCGCCATTGCGATGAGGTAACTGAGTTCCACGTTAGTCCGGCGATAAGCGCCATGAACTTTAGCGTGAATGAGTTCAAGCGAAAGCTCGACCAAGCTGAGAGCCTGTTTTTCGGAGCAACCAAGGGTCGACATCAGACTGGAGCGCAGTTTGGCGCGCAATTCGGTAGCGTCGTCCTCTACTGAATACTGGCGAATCAAAATCACAGACAACTCCCGGCAAAATTTGATGAGGCCCCGTCCGTTCCCTTCCCGGAAGATCCGGTTTGTCAGATCTTCTTCCGCCGTTGGTCTGCGTCGATTGGTGCTGCTCTGATGCTGCTGGCGGATCATGATGTGATCAACTGGTTTGCCTGAAACAGGATCCTGGTTGAGGGACGTTGCGTTTTGTGGTGTCATTGTTAGATAGGTTGAGTGTAAAAATCCCCGTTAGCTCCCAAAAGCTACTCCCTTAAGGATTCTTTATTTTTTACGATGGAGAGACGACTATTATTAGTTGATCATTCAGAAAAACTGATTTTTTATTCGCTATAGGCACCGGGCGGAACCAATCGCTGGACGAAAAAGGGCATCGACTTTCGCCGATGCCCTTCCTGTTGCTTACGATTCGAGATTGGTTTGAAGACAGTTTCTCAGTTCGGGGTAAAGACGCTGCGGGCCGTCTTTGGGTTGTTTGTGTATAAAATTTTAGTTAGCCGCCACATCCTTGACCGCTCCGGTAGCGGTGGCGATCAGGTAGCTGAGTTCGATGTTGGAACGGCGATATTTACCGTGGAGACGGGCATGAATCAGTTCCAGCGACAAATCGACCAGACAATCGGCCTGCTGTTTTGAGCAACCCAGTGTGGTCACCAGGCTGGCGCAGACTTTTGCCCGGAGCACTGCCACATCCGAATCCACCATGTAGCGCCGGATCAGAACGCCGGAAAGTTCCTGACAGAATTTGATGAGTCCTCTTCCGTTTCCCTCCCGGAAAATCCGGTCGGCCAGATCCGTTTCTGCGCGGTTTGAAGAGTCACTGTTAGAAGGGTTCCCAACTGACACATGATCACACGTCGGCCGGTAGGGTTCATCAGACCGGGGAGTCTCGGAAACGGGTGGAGAGGAATTATTTTTCATCTTGAGAACAGTATAATCAATGGGGTGGGACATCGAGGGGACACTCCTGTAGAAAAATGATTTTTTTTTCAGAGCTATCCCGATTTACTGTTCTTTAAGACGAAGGGTAAAAGGGTTTTAGGGGGATTTTCAGTGAAAATTTAAGGGGCGGGATCAATGCGATGGGGGAATCGCAAATCAAGCCGCTGGAGCCTCACTGCAAAGCGCGTTAGTGGCCATACTGATAAGGTAATTCAGGTTCACATTGGCGTGACGATAGGTTTTGTGAACCTTCACATAGATCAACTCCAGAGAGAGGTTGAGCAGGCAGTGAGCTTCCTGTTCCGTGCAGGCGAGCGTTTCGACGAGGTTGGCGCAAACATTGCGGCGCAGTGACTCGGTGCAATCGGAGGCCAGGTAGTTGCGGATCAAAACCGAACCGATTTCGTGACAGAACTTGAGAAGCGGTTTTCCGCGTCCGTCCTGTAAAATCAGACGGGACAGTTCCTCTTCCGCGCCGATCCGGGTAATGACTGGAGTAGGCTTTCTGCGGCTCCGGTGAGTGGGGAATTTTGAGACGAGGTCAAAATCGAGGGCGGTAATGGTAATGTTGGTAGCTGTAGCATTCATCTGAGAACACATTAGCTCCGGGGGTGGGACATTTACGGACCGTTTGTTAAGAAAAGTTAAATTTTCTCTAATGAAACCGAAAAGATTTCGTGAGGCGCGGGAGGTGGGGCAGAAAGAATGTGGCAGATGTGGCGGCTGGAAGCCGCCACTGCCTAGCCGCGATGAGGGCGCGGTTCTCGGTAAAACTGTACAGGGTACAATTCTGGACTGTACAGGGTACCGTTTGTGCTTCGCGAGGGAGCTTAGTGTCCTTTACGACGACGATGGACCTCAAGAATCGCGATTGATTGCATGATGGCCTTTTGGATCTCTTCGGCGTCTTCTGTGATATCGGTATCGGAAAGTTCCTTTCTAGCTCTTTCCAAAGCCGCTTCAACAGCCGTAGCGTCGATATCGTCCTGATCAATTGCCATGTCCGTAAGGACCGACACATAGTCATTGGAGATTTCGACAATACCATTTCCTACCGCCAGAGAATGCTCAGATCCGTCTTTTACGTATCTGAGTTCTCCCGGCTGAAGGGTGGTAACCAGAGGGGCGTGGGCTCTTAAAATTCCCAGATCCCCTTCGCTACCAGGCAATACCACGCTATCGATCTCGTCAGAGAACGTTTTTGCTTCCGGAGTTACGACATCGAGATACATCCTGAGTTACCAGTTGAGTTAAATAAATTTAGATTATGAGTTAGTTGCAAGAACGGCGTCAATTCCGCCCTTCATGTAGAAGTCGTTCTCCGCAATAGCGTCGTGCTTGCCGTCGAGGATTTCTTTGAATCCTTTAACGGTTTCCGTTACCGGAACGTAGACACCCGGGATACCGGTGAAGACTTCACCAACGTGGAAAGGCTGGCTGAGGAACTTCTGGATCTTACGAGCACGGAAAACGGTCAGTTTGTCTTCCTCACTCAATTCGTCCATACCGAGAATCGCGATAATGTCCTGCAAATCTTTGTAACGCTGCAGCACGTTCTGAACGCCACGGGCCACTTCATAGTGCTCTTCGCCAACAACGTCAGGTGCGAGTGCATTTGAAACTGATGCAAGAGGATCAACCGCAGGGTAGATACCAAGCTCAGCAAGGGAACGCTCAAGAACGACGGTTGAGTCAAGGTGAGCGAAAGTGTTAGCCGGCGCTGGGTCAGTCAAGTCATCCGCAGGAACGTAAACCGCCTGGAAGGATGTGATCGATCCGCTCTTGGTCGAAGTGATTCGCTCCTGGAGCTGGGCCATTTCAGATGCCAGAGTTGGCTGGTAACCCACCGCAGAAGGTGTTCTTCCGAGAAGCGCCGATACCTCAGCACCCGCTTGTGAGAAACGGAAAACGTTATCAACGAAAAGAAGAACGTCCTGATTCTTTTCATCACGGAAATATTCCGCCATCGCAAGTGCTGAAAGCGCAACCCGGAGACGAGCGCCCGGAGGCTCGTTCATCTGTCCGTATACGAGAGCCACTTTTGACTTCGAAAGGTCATCCTGATTGATAACTTTCGCGTCGCTCATTTCCCAGTAAAGGTCGTTACCTTCACGAGTACGTTCTCCAACACCGGCGAAGAGTGAGTAACCACCGTGCTCACGCGCAATGTTGTTAATCAACTCCATGATGATAACGGTCTTACCAACACCCGCACCACCAAACGCTCCAACTTTACCACCCTTAGTGAAGGGGCAGATCAAGTCGATCACTTTGATTCCGGTTTCAAGAATCTCGGCTGAGGTGGACTGGTCAACCAGTGAAGGCGCTGGACGGTGGATCGGGTAACGCTTCGTTGCGTTAACGGGTCCTTTGTTATCCACGGCGTCTCCGGTGACATTGAAAATTCTTCCTAGAACACACTCGCCTACAGGAACGGAAATCGGTGCTCCGGTATCGATCACTTTGATCTGGCGTTTCAACCCTTCGGTAGAAGACATAGCAACTGCGCGAACCCAGCCGTCTCCAAGGTGGGACTGGACTTCAAGAGTCAGTTTGGTTGCGACGCCACTGACATCATAAGTCACTTCAAGTGCATTATAAATTTCGGGCAGTTTGCTAGCACCGGAAAAGTCCGCATCAATAACGGGTCCGATAACTTGAACGATGGTACCTTCGTTGCTCATCTATTTTTTCTCCTAATTAAAGAATTTGGGTTCAGCTATGTTTAAATTGTTTTCAGATTCGGGAATGGATTACTCAAGCGCCTTCATGGCCGTCGTGATCTCGAGCAGCTCAGCAGTGATCGCAGCCTGACGGGCTTTGTTATACTGAAGGGTCAAGTCTTTGACCATCTGGTTGGCATTATCTGTGGCGCCTTTCATTGCTACCATCCGAGCACTGTGCTCAGATGCCCGCGACTCCAGAATCATTTGATAAACCTGGTAGTCCACATATTGCGGAACAATGGTGTCCAAAACGTGAGAAGCGCTGGGCTCAAAAATATAGCCCCCGTAATTGCCGAGATCTCCATGGACAACTTCAACAGGCTTGCTGTTTCCGCCCATTCCAACAAAATCTTTGTCGCGGCCCAGATCAATAGCTCTGATCGGAAGCAGCGTTTCAAACATTGGCTCCTGAGTCATCGTATTGACGAAGTTGGAGAAGCCTACTTTTACCGACCGGATTTCCCCGGAGAGGAACTGGTCGATGATAAACTGGGAAATACGGCGGGAATCGGCAAAGGATACCGGATCGTCAATGGTGAAATCCGCCATGAGATCTCTACCGGCCCGGGCCATTGCTTTACGCCCCTTGGCACCGACGGTCACATAGGATGCATCCTTGGCCGCGTCGGTAAGAATAATCTTGAGGAGGTTTGTATTGAGACCCGCACAAAGTCCTTTGTCTGTGGTGATCAGAAGAACCAAATCCTTGTCCCCTTTTCCTTCCTGGAGAAGGGGATGGGTATCTTCGTCACACTGCTCTTTCAGATTCACGAGGACCTTGTTCATCAAGTCCGCGTAAGGACGCCCGGCTGTTGCCTGGTCCTGCGCCTTTTTCATTTTAGACGCAGCGACCAATTGCATGGCCTTGGTTATCTGAGCCGTGTTCTTTACCGAACTGATCCGGCGGCGAATGTCACGAAGGTTTGCCATCGATTATCTATAGATTGGTGGTCAGCAATTAAGCAACCGGCTTGTAATTACCTTTGAAATCCTTGAGTGCCTGCTTGAGCGAGTCAACCAAACCATCATCGAGAGCGCCTTTGTCCCGGATTTCTTTCAAAATTGAATCTTTTCTAGTCTCAAAGAATTCCTGCATTTTCGCCTGGCAATCTTTGATGCTATCAACCGGCACGTCGTCGAAGTATCCGTTCTGCATTGCAAAAAGGATGGCGACCTCCGCCTCCATTGAGATTGGAGAGTATTGGTTCTGCTTGAAGAGCTCAACGATCCGGCTACCACGCTGCAACTGAGCCTTGGTTTTCTCATCGAGATCGGAACCAAACTGGGCAAATGCCTGAAGTTCGCGATACTGAGCGAGATCCAGCTTCGTGGTTCCGGCAACTTTCTTGATTGCTTTGGTCTGTGCAGATGAACCAACCCGGCTCACGGAAAGACCCACTGAAATCGCGGGGCGGATACCCTGATAGAACAAGTCGGTTTCGAGGAAGATCTGACCATCTGTGATCGAAATCACGTTGGTCGGAATATAAGCGGAAACGTCACCTGCCTGAGTTTCAATGATGGGCAGCGCGGTCAAAGAACCACCACCGTTTTCTTCACTCAAACGAGCAGAACGCTCCAGAAGGCGGCTGTGAAGATAGAAAACGTCACCGGGATAAGCTTCACGACCGGAAGGACGACGAAGAACCAGTGACACCTGACGATAAGCAACCGCGTGCTTGGAAAGATCATCATAAACAATCAGTGCGTCCATTCCCTGATCCATGAACCACTCACCCATGGCACAGCCGGCGTAGGGAGCGAGATACTGGTTAGTAGCAGAGTCAGATGCGGAAGCCACCACAACGATGGTGTATTCCATAGCGCCGGCTGCTTCGAGAGTCGCAATAGTCCGGGCTACGTTAGCGAGTTTCTGTCCAATAACGACGTAAATGGAGTAGATTGGCTTGTAATCTTTGTTACCGGCTTCTTTCTGAGCCTTGTTGATTTTCGCCTGTGAAATGATGGTATCGATCGCAACGGTGGTTTTACCAGTGGAGCGGTCTCCAATAATCAACTCACGCTGTCCGCGACCAATTGGAATCATCGCATCGATCGCCATGATACCGGTTTGAACCGGAACGGAAACAGACTGTCTCGGAATAATGCCCGGAGCAATTTTCTCTACCGGATAAGTTTCGGTTGAAGCGACATCGCCTTTTCCGTCAACCGGCTGTCCCAGTGAATCAACTACGCGTCCAAGAAGACCTTTACCAACAGGAACCGAGAGAAGGCGGCCTGTGGAGCGAACTTCGTCACCTTCTTTGATGTGAAGTCCGTCGCCGAGAAGAATACAACCGACTTCGGTTTCCTCGAGGTTAAGTGCCAGACCGTATAGACCGCCCGGGAACTCAACCATCTCGTTCAGCATAACATCGCTAAGGCCCTCAACTTTGGCAACGCCATCGCCGATTTCCCGGACGATGCCGACGTTTGATTTTGCCACGGAGGTCTTAAGACTCGCGATTTCAGATTCCAGTTCCTGAAGGATATTACTCATGACTTTTCGTCAGTTGATCTTCGACTTTTAGTTAGTTAACAAAATTTACCTGAGAGACGCTCGATACGGTTTTTAACACTTCCGTCCCAAACATCACTACCCACTTTGATTCGCATTCCGCCAATCAACTCGGGATTTACTTTAAAGGTGGCTTCCACCTGTTTTCCATACTTCGCCTGTAGGTCGGCAACCACCTTGTTTTGCATTGTTGAGTCGAGCTCAACCGCGCTCTCAACCAGAGCCTGGCTTTTGGCCACCTCCAGTCTAACGAGTCTCCAGAAGGCATGAATCACCTGGAGGTATCCGCGATACTGCCCTTCGGTCAGCTTGGTAACGATGGTGCGAACCAATTGTAAATCGACTTTTCCGTCGGAGATACAAGCTGCCAAAAGCTTTCGTGAGGTGCGCCGGGCTTCTTTACTGACCTTCATGCTTTAAGAGTTCCTGTTGGATTAAAGTGAAACCTGACCGGCCACTTCTTCGTTGATTCGCTTCTGATCGGAATCGTCCAGAACTTTTCCGGAGACCTTTGAAGTCGCGCCAATGACGAGGCGACCAAAATCTGACTTGAGTTCGGACATGACCCGGTCGTGCTCCAATTTTGAAGCTTCGCGTGCTTTCTCAACAATCTGATTGGCTTCTGCGATCGCGGACTGAGTTTTCTGTTCACGGACGGTTTCAGCGCTCTCACGAGCTTCAGAGATCAAACGCTCAGCGTCTTTATTTGCTTTGTCGAGCATCTCCTGAACGCGGTCTTCGGCTTTTGATAAGTCCGCCTTAATTTTCTTCAAACCCTCTTCGCCTTCGGCAATCCTTTTGCGACGGGCTTCAAGCATCGCCGTTACAGGTCCAAAGGCATACTTTGAAAGGATTAGGTAGACGATCAGGATAATGATGACCTGTGCCAGGAAAGGTCCCCACTGAAGTCCAAATACTTTAAAAATCTCACCCATGCTTAGATAAATTTGTTCAACATAAAGATCGGGTGCTACTCCAGCGGAGCAGCACCCTGGAAATGATTATCCCTTGAAGGCCATAACCAGACCGTAAATCGCAATCGCCTCTGCGAGTGCCATTCCGATGATCGCAATCGTCAGAATGTTACCAAACGCGGTAGGGTTACGACCAACAGCACTGGCAGCAGCCATTCCTGTCATTCCAATCCCAATTCCTGCGCCAGCTCCGGCGAGGCCAAGAGCGAAGTTGCCATTGAATTCCAACTCAGCGAGAAGAGGAAGCATGTCGGTTACCATTGTCATATCTTTATTTTTTGTTGTTTCTGTTCTCTGCCGCCCACTCTTTGCGTATGGTCCCGACAGAAAAATTGGTTTTTCGGATTAATGTTCCTCTTCGTGAGCTGTCGAAAGTTTGACAAACACCGCACATAGCAGTGCGAAGACTGTGGCTTGCAGCACACCAACGAGAATTTCCATGAAGTAAAAGGGAAGAGGGAGCAGGACGCTCGTGATAAACATCGGAATACCACCGAGGCCAAACTGTTTACCCATCTGCATCATCGAATGCAGCAGCGTCTCACCGGCGTAGACGTTACCAAACAAACGGAGTGACAGAGAGACCGGACGAGCGGCGATCGAAATCACCTCAATAATTCCCACGAAGATGAAGATCGGAATCAGGGCCAGTTTGATGGCACCTTCCAATCCCCCTTTGGGTCCAAAGGTGTGGTCGATAAATCCTTTAACCCCAACTTCTTTGAATGTGACCCAAGCCCAGACGATCATAAAGACGCAGGCGAGAGCCAAAGTGAAGTTCAAGTCAGCCGTGGGAGGTCTGAAAATTGGTGTGAAAGCGTGAACGTGGTCCTCTGCGTCATGTTCACCATCGTGAGCGTGATCATCCGCTGTGTGAGCGTGGTCATGATCGGCGGCGTGGTCCTCTTCGTGACCGGCATCCGTTTTAATCGTAAGAGGGCCTGCCATGTATTCTTCGCCACCGGCGAATCCTACCGTTCCAACCCCGGGGATCAATCCTGCCCAGTTTGAGGCCAGAACGAAGATGAAGATGGTCGCGAGAATCGGAAAAACTTTCGGAGCAACGTGGTGCCCGACAATTCCCTCAACCTGGGTGTAAAGAAACTCGACGACGTATTCCACGAAGTTTTGTTTCTTACCGGGTATCAATTCCATTCTGCTGGTCGCCATTCTGGTGAAGACCAAAACCACGGCGGTTACGAGCAGTGCGAAAAGAAGAGAATTCGTAAACCAACCGAAGCCCGGAAGCTCGCCGGGAGCGAGTCCCGCAGCGACCAGAGGGTGAATCGAATTAAATATCGAAAGGGATGGGCTGAAATCCATTACGGAGACGTTGTTTAATGAGCACAGTTCGCTCATCTGCGCGCCATGTTAATCAAAGATTCCAAGACCGCAACGGCTATTTGTGAAAAATTTCACAATCTATTTTGCGGTCCCTGATGATTCAGGTTTACGAATCAATTCTCACGGCGCCTTTTTGCAGATGAAACGGGGGTTTTACGATCCTTTAATTTCCTCGAAGGCCCAATCCAACCATGGCAATAATGCCTCGATATCGGACGTCTCAACGGTGGCGCCACCCCAGATTCGGAGACCTGCGGGAGCGTCCCGGTAGGCTCCGATATCATAAGCAACGCCTTCGGCGTCTAAAAGGCTGGCGAGTTGTTTGGCTTTTGCGGCCTGTTCGTCGGCCGGAAGTGCCTGATACCAGGGATCGACAATTTTCAGGCAGATCGAGGTATTGGATCGGGTTTCGGGCTCTTTGGCGAGGAATGCGACCCAGTCGCGGTCGTCGACCCAGTCGGCGATTGCTTTGAGGTTGTTTTCGGACCGTTCAATCAACCCGGATAGACCGTTGATGCTTTTTGCCCACTGAAGTCCGTCGAGGGCATCCTCCACTGCCAGCATGGAAGGGGTGTTAATGGTTTCCCCGGCGAAAATGCCTTCGATCAGTTTACCGCCCTTGGTTAACTGGAAGATTTTCGGCATCGGCCAGGCAGGCGTGTAGCTTTCGAGACGAGCCACGGCTTTGGGGCTCAGAACGATCATGCCGTGAGCGGCTTCGCCGCCCATCACTTTCTGCCAGGACCAGGTTACAACGTCGAGTTTCTCCCACGGCATTTCCATGGCGAAAACGGCGGAGGTGGAGTCGGCAATGACAAGACCATCCCGATCATCGGGGATAAAATCACCATTCGGAATTTTCACTCCGGAGGTGGTTCCGTTCCAGGTTAATAATACGTCGCGGGAAAAATCGGCCTGTGAGAAATCGGGAATGTCCCCGTAATCCGCCACGAAGGCACGGGCATCATCGAGCTTGAGTTGTTTTTGAACGTCTTTTACCCAGGCGCTGCCGAAGCTTTCCCAGGCAAAGAGATCGACACCGCGCTCTCCGAGAAGAGACCACATCGCCATTTCGATCGCGCCGGTGTCTGATGCGGGAACGATGCCGCAAACGTAGTCATCAGGGATTTCCAAAATCTCTTTGGTCAGGTCGATGACCTCTTTCAGTCTGGCTTTCCCCGGCTTGGAGCGATGCGATCGACCTGTTACCGCGTTGGACAATACTTCGGGACTCCATCCGGGTCTCTTAGCGCAGGGACCTGAAGAAAAGTTAGGACAATCGGGACGACGTTCTGGTTTTGTCATAGAAAATGGTAATTCGCGCAAAGATTGCCCCAGTTCGGAGGAAGACAAATGGATTGTTCGGTGGTCGGGGGGATGGGGGGCTGAAGGGCAAATTTTCCGCCATTAAAATTGAATCAGGGAAAGGGACTGCTCGTCTTTTGGGGATGAATCAAACACGCTTGATTGCTCTGCTGCTACCGCTGCTGGCGGTTAACCTGTCGAAAGCTAACGGACTCGACCACGATGTACTCCCCGATGGACTGAAGCTCACCCATCAATCGCTTGGGGAAATGGGGCTCTCAATCGATCGTGCCGGAAACCGGGTGATCGAGGGCAGATTGTGTGTCGCGGTGCCACGTTCCGCTGTGATTGAAGACGAGGGTAAAAACTACGTCGTGGTTCTTAATGAAAGAAATCCCGCCTTATCAGAGCGGTTGGAGGTTCAGCTGGGTCACCAGAATGCTGAATTTATCCAGGTGTGGAACGCGGTGTTCCCGGGTGATTATATTGTGATTCGGGCCGACGAGAAGCCAACTCCGAGGATGGCGCGGAATTCGGCTTCGAAACAAAGTTCGTTTTCGAAAAATCAGTCGAAATCAGTCAATGTTTCCCTGACGCGGCAGGGAGGGGCTGTTGAGTCGGCGGGGTATCGTGATGAACGTTTCTATATCGCTCCGGAGGATAAAACTGAAATTTGTAAAACCTGCGGCATCGTTCATGAGCGTAAAGACTCCAATCTCAGTGATAAACGGGAAGCGGTCTACGAAGCCTACGGATTCGAAAAGCCAGCTCCGGTGTGTGAAGCCTGTCAGGCAGGGCGCACGTCAGCCGGGTTGGTGAAAAGCGACTCCGCAGGATACTACACAGGAGTCCCTTCTTTAACGGGACGCTGATTGTACCCTGTTCAGTCTTTGATTGTACCCTGTACAGTCGGCTTCAGTTCGCGGTTTTGCTTAAATTTCCACGATACGTAGTCCTTGATAAAGCAGTAGAGAAATTTGGGGTAATCGAGACAGTATCGTCTGATCACATAAGGGTCTTTCCAAACGCGATAGGCCCATCTCAAATTCAGTTTGTCCAGGGCTTGCGGGTAGTACTCCAGCCGATCGGCTGTTTGGTGGAGGAAGCCACCGCAAGTAAAGCCGGTTCCTTCCCAGCCCATTTGCTTTAAATCAGCGAGAAATTTTTCCTGCCGGATGACTCCCATTCCCGCAATGAGGATATCAGGATTCACCTCGAGTATTTTCTCCTGGAAGCCTCGTAGTTCCTCTGGTGAATCAAAATACCCGTCCCGGCTGAGAACAACTTCGATGGAAAACTTTTCCACGAGACGGTTCACGGCAGTATCGATGGTTCCTTTTTCGGTTCCGACGATTGCCACAGTCAGGCGGGAGTTTGAGGCTTCTTCAAGGACATCGCGGGCGACAGATGTCATATCAAAACTTCGCCTCGCCACGCTCTTGACACCGAAGAGTTGGTAGATTCCACAGAGGGCAATTCCGTCGAAGTGGATCACATCGAATTGCGAAATGAGGTCCTGGTGTTTCCTCAGGACCACATAGGTATACGGGTTAAGAAAGGCGTGTATTTCCCCTTTTCGTAATTGAAAGTCTTTTTCAATTTTATGATTGATAGCGGGTATCATTTTATTCCTCAAAATTTAGTTGGGGACTCAGTTTGTGGAGCGTCGATTAGGTGTGAAGGCCAAAGCAAGTTGTAAGGTTCCGAAAAACAATGAGAGGTAGGGAACTGACATCGAGAGCGAGCAGATAGCGATCCCCAGGGAAAGGTATTTGTTAACCTTCCAGAGAAGCACAATTACTGCCAGATAAAGAAAAAACGGGATGAATCCGTGGCCTACTAAAATTCGCAGGAAGGCGAGATGAAAATGGTGGGGGTAGAGCTGCCCGATCTCGGTTCCGTGCTCACTGTGACTGGTAAGCCACTTCATATCGTTAGGAACCCGGGTTGATACCGGATCGGCGTAGGAAAAACGCATAAGGTTTTCCTGGATGGGGCGCCTCTGAACTATTTTTACCGCCTGTTCGAAAAAGATGAAACGGTCTACTTTTCCCGGGTTTTTGAGTTCCTCGAAGCGTTTTACAATCGGAGCATCGAGAGCGATGGCGGTAATACCGGCAATGGTGACAATTACGCTCATTGCGATACCTCCCAAGAAGGCGGTACGAAAGCCGAATCGCTCCCAGATATATACCAACCAAATCAAGAGCATGAAGCCAGCACCGGTTCGGCTCTGGGTCGCGACAATCAGAAACAGGGTAAATATACCAAGACCGACAATTGTCCGGAGCCCAACCGCCCGGCCTTTTGCCGATAGGTAGGAAAACATCGTGATCCCGATATAGAGACAAAGGTAGTTGCTTTCGTTGACGATGTGAAGTCGTTCACCTCTGAATAAAACCAGAAAAATGCAGGATGCGATGATGAAGCTGAAGAACAGAATTTTGACCGTAAGATCAGAAACGGTGGGGCGTTTGTCCAGTAGGCAGAAAAACAGAGCGGCGGATACGAGAAGCTTTGCCTCATAGACAAATCCGCCCAGGTTGTTTGCGGTTATTGCCTCGATTAAGCCGGCCCCCCCGTAGGCACCGATCAGGGCCAGTCCTGCCATGAGGCGGAAGGTCGGTTTGTCAAAAATACACCGAACCGCAATCAGTGCCAGGTAACCCGCAAAGGTCAGGTCTACCATTCGGTCCATGATGGTAGGCTCGCCGGACAGGTACGACACCCACGGTGCCAGGAGGACCAATAACGCCTGGATCAGAACCACTCCGTTATGGGCGGCGTAGTAAACCGACGGTAGAGGAGTCGAAAGCACCGATCGATGGTGAGCTATGCTGTTTCCTGCTGATTGCACGTTGCCGAAGCTTTATTTGAGTTGGAAGGCTTCTGTCGCCGGATTCATCGCCTTCATCGGAAGAGCCTTGCGAGTTCCTCCAGTCGGGAAATTGGATCTTTGATATAGAGCCAGGATATTGCCGGCTTCTTTCTTGAAGCGGGTGAACCAGGTTCTCGCCTGCTCCCGGGTGACTCCGTTTTCTTTGACCAGTATCACGGTGGAATTGGTGATTTTACCGAGAGCCAGTTTGGTTTCGGGATCGGTGACCGCAGTGGAGTCGATAATGATAGTCCGCTTTGGATTGTGATTGAGGAAATCACGGATCGTGAGCCGCAGTTTTCTGATTTCAATCTGGGAGGGCCGGATCATAAAAGATTCTACGCCATCTGAGTTAAAATGGTACTCATCGATACCCGGTTGGTCGGTGACCTGAAGAATTGTCACATCGGTGCCCTGTTCGAGAAAGGATTCGGTAACCATTTGGCAGATGTTCGTGGATCCCTTTCCGGGGTCGGCTGAAGTCAGGTGAACGACGCGGGATGAACCGGTCAGTAGAGGTAGCGAAGAGAGGATGCCGGGTTTCGAGAGGTCTTTTCTGGTCAGGCAACCTGCCATAGGGACATCAAGTAGATCCTGAATCTGACGAGGGCAGGTGAATGGTAGTCCCCGTAGAATTAATAACGCTCCGATGATAACCAACCAACCGGTGCTGAGTAGGATCGCGCCGGCAGCAGCCGAGATAAGATACTTTTGGGTGGGCTTAAACGGGACAATTGGGTCACCGAGAGGAGTCGCCAGATTGGGACTTAAATTGGCCTGATCGGAAAGGCTCAACATTCTGTCGTTCAATTTATTATACAACTGCCATTCGCGGTCCACTGTCGCCTGTAGGCCCCGGAACTCTGCACTGGCGGATTTGTACTCGTTGAATTGATTGCGTAGGAGTGCAACCTCGTGTTCCTGAGCTGCCTTTTGCTGTTCCAATAAGATTTTACGGGTCTTGGTGGAGTTTTTGATTTCCTGAGCGTGATTCTGTATCGATTGATCGACGCTTTTGAACTGATTGTAGGCAGCCCGGTAGTTCGCATGGCGGGGACCGTATCGTTGCTGAGCGTCCTGTAGGTTAACCAGTGCGGCGGCTCTCTGAGAAAGAATCTGATCAAAATCGACAGCGTATTCGCCCTTTGCCAGGTTCAGGATCCGGACGGGATTCTCTTTAGCATCGATTTGCGCAAAACCTGCGAGAAGCGTTTCCAATTTAATCAGTTCCGCATTGGTTTGGTTTAGCTCGCTACTGGCTTCCTGCATTTGGTTGCTGAACAGGTTGCTATCCTGCTCTACCAGAAAGTCGGAATATTTGTTTCGGAATTTATTCAAATCCTGCTCGGCAGCGATAGCTCGCGCTTTTACCTTTTCGGCCTGAGAGAGAAGGTTCTTTTTGAGGTTGATTTCGCTATCAACCTTTTGCTCCTGAAGAAAAAGGACGAATTCAGAAATGAAGGTTTGGGCAATTAGCACGGCCCGCTCAGGATCAGGGTCTTCGACATAGACTTTCAGGATACGTGTCGCGTTGATCAGTTCGGACGAAAACCGTTTCCTTACAGAATCCACGATCCGCGCATCCGACACCTCAAGTTGATTTGCCACGCGGTTGTTGATCGATTCGGGGAGGAAGTCGGAATCGCCAGTCAGATTAAGCTTCTTTAAAACTCTCAAAATCATTGCGTCGGAGCAAATGGTTTCCTCCATCGAAAAGAGAGCCTGTTCGTCATCCTGCTGGGCTTGCGGCATGCCCCGGTTTGACTCGGTTTGGATGCGGCTGCCGAAGCTGGGGTCCATATAGACCGAGGCGCTGGCTCCGTAGAATTTGGTGCCTTGGAGATAAAACAGAACCACGCCGGCGATGAGAAGAGCAGGGACAGCAAACAGGATAAACCAGTAGCGACCGATCAGATGAGCTAGATCACTCAAATAAAAACGTGCCGTTAACGGCGATTGATTGGGGTGTTGAATCTGATCGTTCATCGCGGGCTGTTGAAATGAAGTTCTGGAAAGTATACTTTTCTCAAAATTGCGAAATATCTATTTTACGAAACATAATTCTGAAAACCATAAAAACAAAAATTATTTTCATAAACGGTAAATTTTGGCGGTTTGGGGCAGCCGGGCAGCTCATTCGGCTACTTAATATAGAATTTCTCACAATTATGGTTGAACTTTTAAATTTGAGATTCATCTTTGAGTTAATTCTTAATTTCGGCAAAAGTCGTAATTACTGAAGATTCATCACCGTTAAATCTTATCCCTATGATACCGAACCGCTATGTAGGCATGTCCCGCCTGCACCTCCTCATCCAAATAGGCGTGTCCACTGTTCTATACTGGACCCTTTTTGTGATTCTTAATTTTGTGGTTTACCGCGGGGGGATGGCCAGCCCTGAGCACTACGCCCTGGGGAGTGCCATTCTGGTCTTCTCATTGCTGGTCGAATATCACACCAGGTCGCAGCCGGAAAAGATGCTCTCGGGGTTGAGTCGCCGAGCGCTGAAGGGCGTCTGCCACCGTCAGTTGGTTTTTGCGATGGCGACGATGTTCGGGTTCATCGTTATGAGTAAGGATCAAACCCTGTCGCGTCTATTTCTGACCTGTTTCTTCGTCGCAGAATTCCTGTGGATATCGTGGTCGAATATTTACGGTTTCCGTCTGACCCATCGTCTGCTCTATCGGAGTAATGACAGGGGAAGAGGTCGTGCTGTATTGGTTGGCAGCGGGTCGGACATCAACCAGTATTTGACCAACTCGCACGCTCCGAGTTTTCCGGGACTGGATTTGTTTGGTTATGTTACGATAGGTTCAGAGGCGCCGGGTGGAGTCGCAGCTCTGCCGGATCTGGGTAGCTTTCAGAATATCAGACATATCTGTGAAGACTCCAAAGCGAAAGCTCTGCTGCTTCTGGGGCTTCAAAATCGGAAGGACCTGGTCAATCCGGTGGTAAAACTGGCAGATGACTTCGGAATGCGCGCCATGTGGATCGATGATATTAATTCCCGCTTCGGAAGCCGGTTCTTTCCCTATCACACCGGGAAGTTTTCCATCGTTTCACATATTAATGAGCCACTTGAAGATCCAGTAAACCGTTTGGTGAAACGGGTCTTTGATTTGGCGGGCTCGATCTTCGGACTTATTTTTGTGCTGCCTCCAGCGATGCTGTTTGTCTGGATCATTCAATCGCGGAAGTCGCCGGGGCCATTGTTTTATACTCAATTAAGAACCGGGAGGAACGGGGAACAGTTCAAGTGTTTCAAATTCCGCTCAATGTACGTCAATCGAAATGATGAAGGCGTTCAGACTGCAAAAAATGACTCCCGTATATTTCCGGGCGGGGATTTTATCAGGAAATCCAGCATTGACGAGCTTCCTCAGCTTATTAACGTATTTCTCGGTGATATGAGTATAGTTGGTCCACGTCCCCATGCAGAGTTTACCGATCTGGAGCACGCCGGTAAAACCCAATCGTATCGCCTGAGATCGCTGGCGAAGCCCGGAATCACCGGTCTGGCCCAGTGCAAGGGATTCCGTGGTGATACCTCAGAAGAACATCAGATTAGGAATCGGGTCAGGATGGATCTCTTCTATATTCAGCACTGGTCACTCGGATTCGACATCACAATCATTGTTAAAACAGTCCTTCAATTGATCAAACCGCCCAAGAGTGCTTACTAAGGCCTGTTTTGACTAAAAAGATGATCTCGGAAAGGTCCAATCGTAACGAACAGGTGGTTGCTGATGAAGTGACAATTGCCGTTGTGATCGTGGGGCGGAATTCCGCCAGATTCATTTCTGAGATGATGGACTCGCTGGTCAATCAAGTCGATGCCCCGGACGAGATTATTTACTACGATGATGGCTCGACTGATCATTCAATCGAGATTCTGGAGGCTTATCAAAAACGACTTCCACAGCTAGAGGTGATTTCCGGCCAGGGGCATATTGGAATTTCTGCAGCGAGAAATTTTTCGAACTCCCTGGTGAAATCCAGGTTCATAGCCGTTCTGGATTCGGACGACTATTTCCTTCCCGACACGATTGCCCGCTATAGAAAAAGCCTGCGTAAAGATTCGGATATAGCGTTACTTTATGCAGACACGTTAGTGTTTCGCGACGGATCATCCCATGTTCGAAGGTTGAGGTATCCTTCTTTTATCGATGGCGCTCAGGCGACCCGGTGTTTGATGACCAGGCCGGTCCTGCCATTTAAACATTCCAGTGTGGTCTATCGAAAATCAGCGTTTGATAAGATCGGCGGATATTGTGAGAATTTACCGTTGAAGGTCGATTACGATCTGTTTGTGAGGTTTTGGAAATCGGGTTCAAAAGTGCGTAAACTCGACGCCGCTACCAGCCATCACCGAACGCATAGCGGGCAAATCAGTAAAGAGAGAATCCGCGGGATCTTGCTGTATTGGGAAATAATAGACCGGCATGAACCCCGCTTTTTCTACTCCTTTTCGTTTAAACTCATCCGTGCTTTTTCGGAGATTGCTAAACTGGTATTGAGGCGATGACTTTCAGTTCGAGATCGTTCCGCTATCTGGTAAAGCGGTGGGTTCGGGTTCTTCCCGTTCCGGTTTTATTAAAGGAGAAGGTTCTGTTTCTTTTTAAACTGGGCTATTGGCCCGATTTTGTTAACCCGGTTTCCTTTTCTGAAAAAGTTCATTTCCGGAAGTTGAACGATAGGGACAGCCGACTCGTGACGCTGAGCGATAAGTTCCAGGTACGTAAATTTGTCGCAGAACGGATCGGCGAGGAATATTTGGTTCCGTTACTATATTGCTCCGAAACGATCACCCCGGAGCAAATCCTCGAATGTGGAGACGATATTGTGGTGAAGCGAAACGATAACTCGGGCTCAGTCTATCTGGTTTCAAAAAATAGTGAATCGCTGGCTCAATCCATTTCGGAAAAAGTAAAACGTTTGCCGGATTATGGGAAGCTCACCAACGAATGGTGGTATCGGGAGATTCCCTCGAAAATTCTAGTCGAAAAAAGGCTGGTAGATCCTGCCAATGACAGGCCGATTGATTACAAGCTGTTTGTATTTAATGACTACTTGTTTGTGGAGGTGATCAGACGTCACGACGATGGCACCATTGAGTGCGGCTTTTTTGATGAAGCGCTCCGCGAGATTACTGTAGACGGGGAAAAGGTTCAATACCGGGGGTGCCAGCCATTTAACGGACCGTTTCCGGCGACAGACACCTTTGAAGAAATGAAACGGGTTGCCCGAGCTTTGAGTGTCGTTTTTAATTTTGTGAGGATTGACCTATACTCCGTTTCAGGCCGGGTATACTTCGGGGAAATCACGTTTTGCCCTTCGGAAGGAAGGCATTGCGTTTCCCCGACCCGTTTCGATATTGAACTGGGAGCTTACTGGAAAGAGCCGCTATTGTTGTCTCAGTCTAAAGACGAAACCGAGAAAGGGTCATCAGCCACGATTGATGAAACGGCTCCCAGGCTCTCGTGATGACTGACCAGGAGGTGCTGGGATGATGGGGTCGGTCTGCGAAAGCCGCTCGGAACCCCATTTTGAAAAGTGAGTTCGATCGATCTCGGGTCGAGATGAAGTCCTTCGCCCGTCAGTTTCATTCTGGCTTCTTTGGCTGTCCAAATTTTAAGAAACATCTCCTTTTTCTCGCTGCCCGGAAACTGATTCAGTTCGAGGCATTCCAAAGCGGAAAAGTAATGTTTACTCAAACCGTCGACATCTAATTCGCGGTCGAATAACTCTAAATCGATACCAATTTGCCTGTGAGAGGTGGAAAAACCGTAGATCGCTAAATCTCCCGAGTGAGATAGATTAAATGAAAGCGCTTCATCTTTCAGAAACGGCTTTCCTCTTTCCTCTTCTTTAATCTCAATCCTGTCAGCCGGCACCGATATCAGTCGACTCAATTTTTGTCGGAGCAGAGCCCGACCTCTCACATAACGGTTTTGATGTTTGGGGAATCTAAAAGCGTTAGCCCTCGCCTTCTCAACAGGCGAGAGTAAATTGACTCCTACTTCGACCGGGATAGAGGAATCGTCTCCTATCGATTCAATAGAGATTAGGATTTCATCAGGCATAGAGTGAAAAGATTTTGTCAAATCGGTGAATCAGGCTCTCTACATTGGGGCTGTCGAAAATCTCAAGATGCCGACCCGTGATGTCGTGAACACTTAGATTGGTGATGATGCCTTTCCAACCCATTTCCCTGTCAAAGGAATAACGTGAGGACTTCGCCCGGAACAGGTGAGTTTCTCCGTCGTAGGGTTTCGGCTGGTATTTCAACATCATTTCGTTATGCATCTCCGTGATTGCCGTCATTCGGACGTCGTCCTCAAGCACTCCACTGGTCTCCTGAATCTCACGAATAGTATTTCTGGTTTGTCTCAAATGGGTTCGGTCCTGCAACTTGGTTCCGATGCGGTGACCGACCTTGGAGATCTTATCCAGAATATTGTCAGCTTCAATTTGATTCCATTCCGATGTGATCACAGTGCTGATTCCGTTTTTGTAATCTTCCTCGGTTGCCGGGTTGTTGGTATCGAAAAGAAACAGTCTTTCCACTTTAAGGTCGCTTGATTTTAGTTGCCGGGCGATCTCGTAGGCGAGAACCCCTCCAAACGAGTAACCGCCGATCGCCAGGTCTCTACCATCCACCTCTTCTCTGATTTGTTCAATGTACTCTGCTGCCGTTTCTTCGATGGTCTTTCCAGTCTGTACCAGCGTTCGGTCAACTGCCATTGGTGCTTCAACGGTGTAGATATCCCGGTAACTCTCGATATTCTCGATAAAGGTTTTGTAGAATAAGGTCCCGCCGTTCCCTCCATGGAGCAAAACAAGTGGTGTTTGGTCGTCGTTTCCTGATGAGACTTTAGTCACAATTTCGATCTTCTTATCGATCGTGTTAGTTTCGATCGCTTCGGCGAGCTGTTTGATCGTTGGGGCCTGGAATAACTTGGCCAACGGGAAGTTTACATCGAACATTTTGTGAATTCGGGTAAACATTTTCAGGCCTGACAATGAGTTACCTCCGATTTGAAAGAAATTGTCAGTGGTGCCGATTTCCTGGTGTCCCAGAATCTCGCTCCATAATTCTATCAGTTTGATTTCCGTATCGGTAGTCGGCAATTCGATCCCGGGAGAGAGATCTGTCGTTTTAGGCTGATAGCTTCCAAGGAGAGCTTTCTCATCAATCTTTCCATTGGTTGTAACCGGTAGTTCCTTCGTGATCACGAAATCCGAGGGGACCATGTAGTCCGGCAAAATTCGATTCAAATACTTTCGAAGATCTTCCGGCTTCGGAGATGCGTTCCTCTCCGGAACGATGAAACTAATCAGCTGCTTCTCAGCGGCAGTCTGTCCAGCAATTACCGTCACGGCCTGAGAGACTTCGTCATGCCTGGTCAAAATATTTTCGATCTCGTCGAGCTCTATACGGAATCCTCTCAGTTTGACTTGCTTGTCACTTCGGCCAACGAACTCAATCGTTCCATCTTTCAGCCAGCGACAGGTGTCACCGGAATCGTAAAGCCGTTCGTCCGATAATTCGGAAAAAGGCGTGGGGATAAACTTTTTGAGGGTGAGTTCAGTCTGGTTCAGGTAACCGATGGCGAGTCCGTCACCTCCGATATAGAGACGTCCTTTGGTTCCGGGACGCACTGGTTGCAGGGTTTCGTCCAGGATGTAGCACTGCGTATGGGCAATGGGTCGTCCAATTGGTATAGAGACTGAGGTGGTATCCGCGGCTACAATTTTGTGAGCGGTTGTAAAAGTGGTGTTTTCAGTTGGACCGTATCCATTGATAAGTGTGCCTTTTTCGCCCAGCAGTTTCAGGGCTTTTGCGACGTGACTCTTTGAGAGCACGTCCCCACCGGCAAGTAGCTGTTTGAGACCTTTTAGTGCATCAGGGTGTTCCTCCACCATTAGATTGAATAAGCCTGACGTTAACCACAGAGTAGTAACTCCAAACTCTCGGATTGCATTTGCAATATCATCCAACCCCGGGGTCGCGGAGTCGAGTAAGGCAAGGGAACCGCCATTAAGCAGAGGCCCGTATAATTCCAGTGTTGAGGCATCGAATGAAAGAGGTGCCGATAGCAGAAAAACCTCGTCGGGACCAAAAGCCATGTAGTCAGTCGATTTAACGAGTCTGACGATTCCCCGATGTGGGATTAAAGTTCCTTTCGGCGCTCCGGTTGAGCCCGAAGTGTACATCACATAGGCCAGATCGTCGAGATTGCCGGAGTAGGATTCAAAGTTTCCGACCATCGGTTTTTGCAGTAGGTCCCTGATCGACAATGCTTTGGTGCCTTTACCGATAGTTACTCCGGTATCCGTTCCGCTTAAAATCACGGAGGGAGAGGCGTCTTTCAGGATCAGCGAAATTCGCTCCTGCGGTAAATTGGGATCGATCGGCAAATAGGCAGCGCCGGTTTTCAAGATACCAAGCAGACCGGCAACCACTCCTGCCGATCGTTCCGCAACGATCGCCACGATATCATCCGGCGATACCCCGTTTTTCTTCAATTGATCGGCAATAGTATTCGCCTGTTCGTTCAGTTCCTGATAACTGATCTCGCCATCGCTACTTGTGAGAGCAGTTGATTCGGGATGCAGTCGAACCTGTTCTTCAAACAATTTGTGAACCGGTGAATCTGGAAGGGGCGGATTTGAACCAATGGAATTCCATTCCTGAAGAACAGTTTTCCGACAGGCCTGATCCATAATCGGCAGTTTCGATACGGAACGTTTCGGATCTTCGATGATTCCATCGATTAAAGTTTCGAAACCGGAGAGCCAACCTTCTACCGTGTCTCTATCCAGAATGTCGGAATTATAGTCAACATCGATGCGAAGCCCGTTTTGAGACTCAACAATGTTCATGAACATTGGGTAGTGGACATGAGTCTTACCATTAGGCTCAAATTTGACGCAAAGGTCTTTCCATTCTCCGAAATAGTCCATCCGCTCACAATTGAAGGCAACCTCAAGCAGTGGCATCCGGCGGGGATCTCTTTCTATGTCCAGTCGCTGAATAAGTTCGCCATAGGTAAAAGAGCGGTTGTCGGTTGCTTCCAGCAATGTCTTTCTGCTCTGAGACAGGAAGTCTTCAAATTTGTCGGAGTGCTGGTATCGGCTGCGAAGAGGCAGGAAGTTCACGCAGTGGCCTATCAGATTATCGGTGTCTTCTCCGTCATTTTGTCCGGCGGCGGGGATACAGACCACGATATCGTCCTGACCGGTGAGTCGATGGATCAGCAGTTCAAATGTCGCCGCGAGTGTGCTGTACAGTGTGCTTCCCATTTTGGCGCCCACCTTCTTGATTTCCTCGTATTTGGCTTTGTTGATAAAATGTTCAATGGTCTCGCCACGGAAGGTCCGGTCAATTTGATAGGGGCGATCAAGGGGCAGTTCCAATGGATCCGGTAATGATTTGAACTGGTTCAGCCAGTAGGTTTCCTGAAGCTGGTGTGCTTCGCCTTTTTGCCTGGCGATCTGCTCTCTCGAATGGTCGGCATACTGTTTGGGCAGACAGAGGTGATGAGGCACCTTTTGACAGAACGAATTGTATAGTTCGCAGAGTTCTTCGGCTATAACGTTGTAGGACCAGCCATCGCAAATGAGGTGGTGGGCCGAGATAACAAATTTGTGTTCCTTATCGGACGTCTTGATTAACATGGGACGAAGCAATGGTCCCTCCTGAAGATTATACGGGGTAGAGGCATCGATATGCAAAATTCCCTTCAGCTGCTCGGAGCCTTTGTTGCTCAAATCAATTTTTTCGATGGGAATCTCGAGGGTCGGATGGACCCGCATGGAGAGTCCGTCTTCAGAGAATGTTGATCGGAGCGCATCGTGGCGGGAGACTAAACTCTCGAATGCTTTTTCCAATGCCGTGGTGTCTAAATCACCGTTGAGAGTGAGAGTTGCCGATTCATTAAAGGCGCAGGAGGCACCCTCGCTAAGGCTCGAAGCCAAAATGATTTCCCTTTGAGGCTCAGTGGTTTCCACCTCAAGAGGTTTTAAGAAAGTTTTTTCCTCACGTTGGGGTTCGGAAACGGTTTGTTTTTTTGATTCCTTCCCCGCTAGCTGAGGGGGAGGTCCTGAAAGACTCGGTGAACGGAAGGCTTTTCCCTCCTCTGATTCCGGAAAGAAACCGGCCGATTGCATTTCATAAGTCGATTCTTTAAACGCTTCGATGATGTAGTCAATATCTTCATCGCTATGAGCTGCGGTTAGGTAGGAGGGGAAGCCTTCGAGCATGAAGACACCTTTCTCTCTCAAATGGTAGAAGAACAAATTTCCATACTTCTGGCCTTCACCCATTCTTACGAACATCAGGGAGCCGCAGTTAGGCATTTCCATCGGTACATTCTGCGATTTGAAGAAGGAATCAATTGTGCCCGCCAACTTGTCTCCCTTGGCATTAATCTGATTCCAAAAATGGAGGGGTTGTGTTTTGAAAAACTCCAACATCGCCTTAACGCTCGCCATGGCGAGCGGATGTCTAACAAATGTACCCGCAAAAAAGGTAACGGGCTGCTCGGGAAATGAATCGTCACCGTATTGCCACATTCCACCATCGAAAGTATCCATGTATTGGGCCTTCCCGGAAACCACACCCAGAGGCATCCCGCCGCCGATTACTTTTCCGTAGGTGCAAAGATCTGCGTCGACACCATAGAATTCCTGAGCACCGCGGGGGCCAAACCGAAAGCCGGTAACCACTTCGTCAAAGACAAACAGGGTTCCTGACTGATGGGTGATCTCGCGAACTTCTTTGATGAAGTGTTTCGGCCTGAATTCGGGTCGGCGACTTTGGACAGGCTCCACGATGACAGCCGCCAACTCATGAGCCTGCTTCCGGATGATTTCAAGGGATTCGTCGGTTCCGTAAGGAAGGACGATGATATTACCGGCGGAAGCTTTAGGTATACCGGGAGCCGTAGGTAGAGATTTTAGATTGTCACCCTGGTTGACACCCCGGACGAGAACTTCATCAAAGTTTCCATGATAGTCTCTCGCGAAAATTACGATTTTGTCCCGGTTTGTCACGGTTCTGGCGAGGCGCATTGCCGCTTGAACGGCTTCTGAACCGGTGCAGACAAAACTGGTTCTTTCGTTGCCGCTGACTTCGCAGAACAACTCAGCGGCTTCAAGGGCCAGTAACGATTGAGGGCCGACTTCGTATCCTTTATGAAGCTGTTCTTCGACAGCATTAACCAGAAAGTCTGTGGAATGACCGAGAAATCCCGGGCCAAAGCCATTTAAAATATCGATATACTCATTGCCATCGACATCGAGAAGTCGAGAGCCTTTGGATTTGGTAGTGACGATCTGGTAAACCATCTCCTTCCAAAGTCGATTGAAGCCCGAGGCGGTCCGCGGGTCGGCATGAAATTTCCGGTACTTCTGGGTCAGCGCCTTCGACCCTTTTGTTTTTTCGGTATACCGAAAAACGAGCCGGTCAATGTGGGCTTGTTGGGCTTTGGTAAGGGACTCAACCGGTTCGGAACGGTCGATGACGGTGGTTGGTTCTGAAATGACGGGCGTCTCTGGTTTCGGCTCGATCTTCGCTGGAGCTGACCCTGGAGTCTGAACGGTTGGGACGGGTTGTGGAACCCCCTGCTGTGGAAAGATTACGGGAATATAGGCAATCGGCATCTGTGCCGCCATTTCCGGTGTGATTTGGAAATTGAATGGAAAGGCCTGAGGCTGCATCCCGGCCGGGGGCTGGGGCATTCCTACCGGAGATGGTTGGGGCGCTTCAGAAACTGTAGTGGCGAAGTCGGAGTTAGCTTCGAGGTGATTGCTTAATTCTTTAATCGATGATAGCTCATCAATCAGCTGCCTAAGGGATACTTTGACCTTAAAGGTGTCCTGGATTTCTTTTCCGACTTGAGTCAGCAAGAGAGAATCGAATCCGAGTTCCAAAAACGAAGCGTCGTTTTCCATATCGCCGGGACTGATTCCTGATAGCTCCGAAAGAACCTCTTTCAGTCGGGTTTCGATATCGTTCAGGTCTGCTTTAGTGCTCGTCATTTCCGGTGTGGTTGGGTTAGGTAGCAAATTAGGGAAGGGAAAAGGTGTAGGAGTGGCGGGAGAAAGTGCGGGTGGTTTGGGATCGGCCCAATAGCGTTGTCTTTGAAAAGAGTAGGTTGGCAATGGAACGCGGCGCGGTTTCACCGTTCTGTGCTCTAGCGTGTTCCAGTCTACGGGAAGTCCATGACACCAGAGCTCACCCAGGGTGGTCCTGATATGATGATAGGACGATTCCGCTTTGGAAGGGTGGGGCAGTGACGCCAATGAAGGTTGAGCTTTTTTTCGATCCGGATTCTGACCGGCCAGGGTGGCCAATGTTCTGCCGGGGCCGACTTCGAGCAGAATGTGATCACTGCGTTTCCAAATCTGTTTGATCCCTTCGTGGAAGTTGACTGGCATGCGGAGATGCGAAGCCCAGTAATCGGGATCAGTTGCGGTTTCCTCACTCATCCAGTCTGAAGTGACGGTGGAGAGGATAGGAATAGTCGGCGCGGAGAGTGTTAGTTTCTCTACTTCGAGCTTAAAGGTGTCCACGATGGGTTCCATCATCGAGGAATGAAAAGCGTGGGAGGTATGGAGACGTTTGGCTTCGAGCCCGGCGCTCTGTAGTTCTTTCTCTACCACGGCGGCGGCTTCGTAGGGCCCCGCAATGACACAGGAGGTGGCTCCGTTAACTGCGGCGAGATTTATGTCCTCATTGAGGAACGGGGCGATTTCCTCTTGCGACGCCCGAACGGAAATCATGGCACCTCCGGGAAGGTCGGCCATCAGTTTGCCGCGAAGACAGATTAGTTTCAGGGCATCGGGAAGACTGAAGACTCCGGCAAAGCAGGCGGCAGCAAATTCACCGATGCTATGACCGATCAGGCATGCCGGGGTGATTCCCCAATGCTTCCACTGAAGGGCGAGGGCGTATTCCACACAGAAAATGGCAGGTTGGGCCAGACTGGTTTTCTTCAGCTTATCGGCGGCGTCTCCGGAATTTTTGCTATCCGGAAAAACCAGTTTACTGAGATCGATATCGATTTCTTTTTTAACCAGTTCGACACATTCATCAAAAGCTTTCCGAAACGTTTCTTCGGTTTCGTATAGTTCCCTGGCCATTCCGGGATGCTGCGAACCCTGTCCCGGAAACATAAATGCGACCTGATGGTAGGCACCTGCCTGAATCGCTTTTCCACGATGGCTTTCGGCGCCTTTTACTAATTCTGATAGGGAGTCCGCTACAACTACGGCCCGTTTGTCGAAATTGCGTCTGCCGTATTGCAGGGTGTAGGCAATGGAATCCAGATCAATACCGGGGGTTTGATTGGCATATTGACCGAGTTTTTGAATTCCTTCGCGAAGCGCTTCATCGCTTGAGGCGGATACAGGAAAGATGTAGGCGGGTTTTGGGGCGGATTCATCACTGTACCCTGTACACTTTTCGATTGTACAGGGTACAGTCGGCGCTTCCTCGAGGATAAGGTGGACGTTAGTGCCGCCAACGCCGAAGGCGCTTACGCCTGCTCTTCTGGGATGTTGTTTCGGATTCCACTTGGTTAGTTCCGTTACCGGTGTAAAAGGGCCACTGTCGAAATCTATATTAGGATTTGCGGTATCAAAATGAAGCAGTGGTGGGATTTCAGCTTTTTGAATCGTGAGAGCGGTCTTGATCAGTCCCGTGATTCCTGCTGCGATATCGAGGTGGCCCACATTGGTTTTTGCGGTTCCAATTTTGCAATACTTCTGATCGGAGTGGCCGAAGGCGGTATTCAATGCTGCAATTTCGATGGGGTCACCCAGAGGCGTTGCGGTTCCGTGAGCTTCGATGTAGCCGATGCTTTCAGGATCAACGTCGGCGGCTTTCTGTGCTTCGCGAATGACCTCAACCTGGCCATTGATACTTGGTGCGGTATAGCCTGCTTTACCAGAACCGTCGTTGTTAATCGCGAAACCGCGGATCACTGCCACGATATGGTCACCGTCGGCCAGTGCGTTGTCCAGTCTCCGGAGCGCGACCAGCCCTACGCCTTCTCCGAAAACGGTTCCGGTCGCTTTCGCATCAAACGTTCGGCAGTGGCCGTCTTCCGAGGCAATTCCGTCCGGGGTATACAGGTAGTCCCTTTTCTGGGGATACCCTAAAGAGATCCCCCCGGCCAGAGCCATATCGCAGGTGTTGGACCGCAGGCTTTCGCAGGCTTGGGCGACGGAAACCAATGAGGTCGAACAGGCGCATTGAACGGAGACTGCCGGGCCTTTTAAATTCAGTTTGTAGGCTACCCGGGTCGGCAGGAAATCTTTATCGTTTCCTAACAGAGCATTAAAATGGTTAGTGGGATATCCGGCGGCAAGTTTCTTCGCAAAGTCGGGATTTTGGCAAAGATTGCTCAGTAGGTATGAGTTTTGGCTGGACCCGCAGTAAAATCCAATCTTTCCGTCGAACCGATCAGGGTCATGGCCGGCGTTCTCGAGAACGGTTTGGGCACATTCCAGCATCAGACGATGCTGGGGGTCCATCTCCTCGGCTTCACGAGGTGGAATAGCAAAGTGAGGGGCATCGAAGTGGTCGGATTGGTTAATGATGCCCCGTGACCGCACATAGGTTTCGGTAGCGTCCTGATCGGACGAAAGGGCGTTTTCGAAATCGAGTTCTTCTGCGGTGAAATGCGAGATTGATTCTTTACCATTGATCAGGTTTTCCCAGAAGATGTCTACATTTTCCGCACCGGGGAAACGTCCGGCAAGGCCGATAATAGCGATGTCCTGGTTCCGGTTGTCACTTCCTTTCGATTTGTTAGCTGCGTCGGTACTGTCGGTCTCGTGACTCAAATAGGCTGCGAGTGCTGATATCGTTGTGAATCTAAAAAAGTCGGTAATCGGAAATTCCCGGTTCAGAGATGCCTGGACCTTTTCATGAACCCGCGCGATTTGGAGACTGCTGGCCCCGAGGTCAAAGAAATTGACCGTTAACGGAATGGTTTCGACTTGAAGCACTTCGGCGAATGCGTCGCTGATAATTTTTGACACCTGTGTTGAGTCCTGACTCGTTTCTGAAGCATCTTTTTTGGCGATGAACTCCGTTAAAGATGGTAGAGATTTGCGGTCAACTTTACCGTTCGGAGTTAGCGGGATTTCACTGACCCGATTGAAGAACGATGGAATGCTGTAGTGAGGCAGTATTGCTTCAAGTCGTTCCACGAAGTTCTCTTTAGTGATGTCGTCATCCGATACATAGTGGGCGATCAGGGTTTTGTCGGTGGCCTCGCCCCAGGAATCAGCGACGACGGAAACTTGCTGAATCGCCTGATCTGTCAGAATCGCGGTTTCGATCTCGCCCAGTTCGATCCGGAAGCCGCGTATTTTTACCTGTTGATCAATTCTGCCGTGAAAGTCGATAATGCCATCGGGGCGCTTCGAGGCGAGATCTCCGGTTCGGTATACTCTGGTGCCATCCGCTAGATTGGTAAACCTTTCAGCGGTTATTTCGGGAGCGTTGAGATATTCAATAGCGAGTCCTTCGCCGGAGGTGCAGAGTTCGCCGGGTGTTCCGTCTTCCACGGGTTGGAGATTCGAATCCAGTAAATATACTTGAGTTCCATTGATGGGCGTTCCGATCGGAATTGGCGACTGGTCCTTAAGTTCTTCCAGAGTGATCGGGTGACAGCAGGTAAAGGTGGTGTTTTCGGTGGGGCCGTATCCGTTGATGAGGCTTAGTTCGGGACATGTTGTCAGTATCTTAGCCGACTGAACTGGCGAAACCACATCCCCTCCGGTAAGTAACTGTTTGAGCGGTTTGAGATCCAGAGGCCTCTCATCGACGAGGGCATGAAAGAGACCCGCGGTGAGCCACATAGTGGTAATTTTCTGTTCCCGGATGGCGTCTCCGACGGAGCGAAGCGAGAGTTCTTCGTCTGGAAATATCACCATCTTTCCGCCGTTTAACAACGAACCCCATATTTCGAAGGTGGAGGCATCGAAGGAAACGGGGGAATGCTGAAGTATGGTTTGCTCCGGGCCCAGTTCACAATAGTTTTGATCCTTAACGAGACGAAGGATGGCCCGGTGAGGGACGACCACTCCTTTGGGTTTCCCGGTGGAACCGGAAGTATACATCACATAGGCTTTCGAGTCACCTGTGGCCGGGTTCTCAAAGCTAAAGTCACATTGGTCGGCAAACTGATCGAACGGGATCTGTTCGGTTTCCGGATCTGTAAGTTCCGCTATACTTCCCAGTAAGATTTTGATGCCGGAATCTTCGGCCATTCCACGGAGTCGATTTCCGGGGTAGGATAAATCAAAGGGAACGTAGGCACCGCCGACCTTAAGAATGGCGAGTAATCCAATGGCGAGTTCGAGGCGACGTTCATTGCTGATCCCTATAAAGTCGCCGGGTGCCGCACCCGCTTTCAGTAGTTGAGCGGCTAGCGCGTCTGAACGGTGATCAAGCTGTTCGTAGGTAAGAAAGTCTTCTCCGCATACTACCGAAACATTGTTTCGACAGGTTTCGACGGTAGATTGGAATGCATCAACGACAGTCGCAAATGTTTCGGTTTGATGGTCCTCTGGCATCGTTTGTGTTTCTTTTTATAAACTAATACAGTTTAAGCCTCTAGTGGTGACCCAACTAGAAACAAAAGATAAATTAGTTATGGAAAATATAAATCCCTAATTTAATTTTTGTTAATAGTTTTTATGAAAGAGATGATTAAAGAGGTTTGTGGAAATGTGGCGGGATGTCTATTACCGGGAGCAAAGCGGGCTCTCGCTAGTGGGGGAAAAGAACCTCGGGGAGCTATGGAAAAACTTATTTCCTATAGTTTGATAAAAAAAGCGGCACGAAGAGGCGATGAGGTAGATCTTCGTAAACATCTCACTCAATATTGGAAGGGTGATGCCGGAGACTCGTTTTACGAGACTTTCGGAGATCGATTTGAAACTTCATTTCTCGGGGAGCATTACAGTCTGGTTGAGGCGCTTGATGCCGAGATTAGAGACTCGGAAGGGAAATACCATCAATTGATTGAGATCGGCTGCGGAGATGGAAGGGTTATAAATCACCTATCTGAGAAATTCAGTGATCTGGATGAGTTTATCGGTCTCGATATCAATGCCGGTATAGTGAAGAAAAACCGTCAGGTTTACGATGTGGAAACACTCAGTTTTGAAAGTGGCGATGCTTCTGTTCTAATCAAGCAAAAGGCCAAAAGGGGAACGGTGCTGCTCAGTTACGGAGGGGTCATGGAGTATTTCCTCGAAGCCGAGTTAGTAGAGATGTTCCGTTACCTGAAGGAGCAATCGCCCTCGTTGGTCGCGTTGGTGGAACCTCTTTACGATGGTTTTGATCCCGATACCGAAATGAAATCGAGATCCTCCGGGCAGGAGTATTCGTTTTCCCACAATCACCGCCACCTCTTGGAGTCATGCGGATTTGAGATCAAATATCGTCAGCTACTGGAATCTGACTTCCGTTGGATGATGATAGTGGCCGAAGGGTGAGGTCGCGTTTCTCTGTCGTAAAGATCAGTTTTGCAGGGCGCGTAATCTTTCGAAAAGTGTGCCTTCCCGTCGGTTTGAATTGTTGGATGACCGGTTCGACGTGTTATTACCTGTTCGGTTTTTTCTAAATATAGAAAACGGACCTCTCTTTTCGTCTTCCTCCTGATCCGACGCGGTGAATGTCGGAACCGGTTTGGGCCCGGGGGCGTCGACGACAGCTCCGGGACGGTCATAATCATAGTAATCGCGGTGTACCTTGATGGCCTCGGGTTTGCCGGGATCCGGAAAGGCGGTGAAGTAGACGATATAAACCGGAATGTGATCCGGCAGCTCTACAATCGTGCGTGAACCTTCACTAAGGGCTGACTTGATCGTTGTCGGGTTCCACTCTTCGATACCCTTCAATGCCCAGTTAGCCATCTCTTCCGGGTGCTGGAGACGCACGCAGCCATGGCTGTAAGCGCGATAGGACTTTTTAAAGAGGTGCTTGGAAGGGGTATCGTGAAAATATACGGCGTGTTTATTGGGAAAGAGAAACTTCACCAGGCCGAGAGCGTTACTGGTTCCGCCGTCCTGCCGGACATAGGCTTTACTCTGAGCTACCCTGCCGAGGCTTTCGCTTGTGAGGGGGAGGGAAGCGCCGGACGAGCTGCTGATTATTTTAAATCCGTTGTTAGCCAGATAGCCTAGATTGCTGTATTGGCTTTCGCCTACTGCAATACTGTAGGGAACGTTCCAGTAAGGACGGAATACCACGGTTTCCATCTCGTCACGAAAGATTGGCGTCCGCTGTCCGGCTTTGTTTTTGCCGAAGACCACTCTCATTCGAATCGTCTCGATATCATTTTCGACGCCATAGATTTCACCGGCCGGAAGATTGGCAATCAGATAGCGATCGCCAAGTGAATCCGGTAGACGGCGGGCCCGGTGCAAATTGATGACGAGGCGCTCCCGGACATCCTCATCTTTGGTTCCAATCTTCTTCAACGTGGATGGCCCTAAAATCCCATCGCTCTGAAGATCGTGCTCCTCTTGAAAGTCGCGAATTGCTTCGGAAAGTGGCTCGGTATAGATACCGTCGATCACATCGAAATCTTCCTGTGCCAGAAACTCTTCGCGCAGCAAATGTTCGGCGAGTTCTTTGGCCTGAGGAAACTCATTTCCCACTTTAATGAGACCCTCGATTTCGATGTTGGGTGGTTCGACCTCTTCGATTTCTTTGTGGATCTCCTGATGAAGTCGCAGATAGACCCAGTTCTTCGGAATAAACTCGGAGAGAACCGCATCAGGCCGGTCTGCTTTTGAAGCGGTATTTCCAAACCGGGCGGTGACGTCGTCGTAGTGGGCCTTGGTCGATTTGGCAATGGGAGCGTCGCCAAAGGTCCAGTTGGGCCATTCTGAAATAGATTCGGGGCCCTGCTTCATTCTAAGACTGGCCTCAGCCAGACCAAGCGTCACCATCAGGTCTGTTGCAGAGATCGGGCTCTCTTCAGGCAATTCCGGTGGCTCGGGTAGAAAACTGAGTTTCGATTCAGGAAATCCGTGGTGCAGGAGCTGTTCGCCCAGAGCAGTGTAAATCTCCTCTACCGATTGATCGATTTCTCCCCAGAGGTCTTCCAGTTGATTGTCACGATAGGCGGTGAGCGCCATCGAGCGAATTTGGAGTTTTTTGCCAGTCTCCAACTCGGTTTTGTTGACTTCGCCGGCAATGATTTTCTCAAGTGATTTGGACTTCTCGTCTAAAATCAGTTTTTCGGGATCTTCGGCCGGTTCCAGTTCGGCTTCTTCGGCCTGTTCAGGAGCCATCTCGACCTCTTTCTGCCCCTGTTCTTCCGCCTTGTCCGGATTGAGTTCGGGAGCCGGATCGATGTTGGATTCTTCACTTACCGGAGCATCCTCCACGGCGGGAGCATCGATGGAATCCGTCTCAGCGAAAACGGCGGGAAACCAGGCTACAATCACCAGGGGAAGGATGACCTGAATCAAGGGTTTGAGTTTCATGGCTGTTTGAAAATGGTGATGGCTTTTGGTTCGCGTGGTCTTGATAGGAACCATACGAATCTCCTCGCTAACAGGTCGATCGTCAACTGCCGTGGAAGGGGCCGAATTTAATGTAAGTTCCGGGGGAGATCCTCGTTGTTTGGGGATCAGTGAATTCCGCCCATGTTAAAATCTCTCCGGGCGCTCGAAAATGAGATCGCAAAACCTCCGATAACGTCCAGAAGACAAATTAACATGAGGATGACACAGGTTGAATTGCTGGCTGCCGGCCAGACGATGAACTCAACCAGAAACGCTACAAAAACGAAGAGAGACAGAACATGTTCGATGATCGTCCCCATGCTGATCCGCGTCGATTTCAAGATCTCCAGAAAGAGGAGAATAATCCCGCCGATGACCAGAAAGTCGCCGCGCGTCGCGTGCCAGATGGCACCGCTGGGTAATGGCATGGAAAAGAATGGGACCGCTTCAGGATCCAGTGATCCGGGATCTGAAATAATCGTGAGATTGAACACGATCAAAATGATAAAAAGGAACGGGATGCGTAAAATAAGTTTCATAAAGTGGAGATCAGTCCTGAGGGGATCAGGCGGTCTATCATTTGCCTAACAGAATAGAAAACGGATGACCAGCTAAAACATCAATGGAAAAGTGTTTTCGTGACGGAGCGTTCGATTGAAAACCTGTTGGATTTTTCCATTAAACCGATGTCCATTATCGTTGAAACACTATCATGAGACAGCTCCAAATTCTTTTTGGGACGGTTCTGGCTTGTTGCGGGTTCTTTTCGGTGGCCGAAGCCCAACAGGAGGTCATACCAAACCAGCCAAGCAATCAACTCGATCCGATTATTCCAGCTCCCGCAGATGCCAATATTCCTTCGATGTCATCCGAGACGGTTCCCATCAGCGGAACTCTGCAGACCACAACGGTTCAGAGCCAACGGATCGATCCAAATGTGAAAGTCTCAGCAGACCGTTACTACGAAATGCTGGGCACCACAGGAAGTTACCGGGTCAATACGGACCGCGCTAAGCAATTACAGGAAGAGGCACTGCAGAGGGCCCGTCGTCAAAAGAAGTTGAAGGAGGACATGTCCGCGGTTCGGCATTACCGCCTGCCCAATGATTCGGCTTCCGCCATGGGGTATCTGCAGGATAATCCTCCTCATTCCGATCCCACTCCGCTCACCGCTGAATCCGCAATGGCGCCGGAGGCTGCTGCAACGGGAACGCTGCCTCCGGGCGCAAGTTACCCCGATAGCGAATCCGCTCCAGCTCCTCCGCCGGAGCCTCAAATCGAATATGTGGACATGAGAAAGCCGGGAATGGGAACTCTGGCCGATAAAATCCGGTCAAAAAAGGCCGAAAGCACCCGGGCACCATCGGCGATGCTGGAATTCGCTCCGGATACGAATCCCTTTGTTTCCCCGGAGTCCAATGCGCCGATGCCTCCTTCCAATGCGATTAATTCGGGAGGCCCTCCGCCGAAGCGACTTTTTTCACGATTTCGGAAAGAATCTTCACTACCCGAGCTTCAGGAGCCGACCGGGCCGAGCGTGACGGCGGCGATGGTTACGGACACCCCTCCAGCAGCGGCCTATCCGACGGAGGACTCGGTACCGACTTTTGCGACATTCGATTCCGAACCCGGAATGGCGGCAACTCAAAACGCCTCGCCTCCCGCAGCACCTCCGGAGCGGAAATCGCTGTTTTCCGGTTTCGGGCGAAAGAAAAGCCAGACCTCAGGCGGAAATGCATCTCAACCCTCAATTTTCCGACCCAATGTGTCGGCCAGAAAGGCTGATTCCTATTCGGTGGTCAGGGGAAATAATGTCTACGCCAGAGTTAATGGCGAGGAAGTCAAATTGAGCCCCGGGACCCGCGTCCGTGTGCTCAGAGAGGGGACTGAGCGCAGCCTGGTACGGCTTTACGATGATCGTCAGGCAACGATTGCGAACGCTTCTCTGGTTACCGAGTCCGAATAGTGAGTCTGTCCGGTCCAACCCGGACAGTTCAAAAAATGTATGATCCTTGGTCTCGAAACGTCATCACCCCGCGCTTCTCTTTGTCTCTATGATAATGGGAAAGTGCTGTGGGAATCTCATTTTGAAACGGACCGTTCCCATAATTCTAAGCTGTTTACGCCTCTCAATGAGGCACTCGATTTTTGCCAGCGGAAGCTCGATCTGATCGCGATCGGCGTCGGTCCCGGTTCCTACAGCGGAGTCAGGGTGGGGATTGCCGCAGCAAATGGGATCAGCCTTGCATTGGGTGTTCCTGTGGTCGGCATTTCCTCCCTGCTGGCCTTCGATGCGGAGCGGAAGGACTATCAAGTCGTCGGGGATGCAAGACGGAAGACGTTTTACATAGCCTCGATAACGGATGGCTCCCTTGCCGGAGAGCCGGCCCTACTCGACGAAGCAGGATTGACCGCCTCATTAAACGACGGGGCTATCTTCACCATGGACCGGACAGTTGCGGATGCCTTTGAGCAGACCGAGCTTCGTTTCCCCACTGCCGAAGGGATTGCCTATCGCGCTTCACTTCAATTTCCAATCGGGTCGGATCTACCGACAGCACCGGTTGAACCTCATTATCTTCGGGCTCCGTATATTACGAAAGCCAAGAAGAAGCCCATTCCGGGATTTCCACGGAGGTAAACTCACATCTATGAATCATAGCAGGACGCTAATTTCCAAATCGACCGATCGAGGCCAAATCGTAGTCCGGTTGTCGATGGCTGAAGACATCCCCGACATCATCCGGGTCAACAAAAAGTGCTTTCCCCTCATGGCCGAGGAGAATGTGGTCTGGACGAAGGGACATCTCGTTTCCCATCTGCGGCTGTTTCCTCAGGGGCAGTTTGTGGTTGAGTGCGAGGGAAAACTTATCGGAGGGGCATCCAGCTTGATCGTCACGATGGGGTGTGATGACTACCGGACGCACACTTATGCAGGCATCACGGATGGTGGCTTTTTCTACAACCATGACCCGGCCGGAGATACGCTCTACGGAGCCGACGTTTATGTCGATCCCGATTACCAGGGCTGCGGAATTGGTGCCATGATCTACGAGGCACGCCGCGAGCTGTGCCGGAATCTGAATTTGAGACGAATCGTGGCGGGAGGGAGACTTGCCGGTTACAGCGAGTATGCCGATAAACTCACTCCGGAGGCTTATGTCCACGAAGTTGAAATGGGGGCGATCCGGGATCAGGTCCTCAGTTTTCAGCTCCGGGAGGGATTTGTGGTGCGCGGGGTGATCCGAAATTACATCATCGATCCGAAAAGTAAGAATTGTGCCTCCTACCTGGAATGGCTGAACCCGGATTTTCGAAGCCTCGATGAAACGGAACGAAAAGTTCGCGTCGCCTGTGTGCAATATCAGGTTCGCCGGATCAATACCTTTGAGGAATTTGCCGATCAGGTGGAATACTTTGTGTCGACGGCGAGCGAATACCGGGCTGATTTCCTGGTTTTTCCGGAATTTTTCTCGGTTCAATTGCTCTCGATGGAGCATCTCCGTGATCTTAATTCTATCGACGGCATCAAAAAACTGACCGAGCTGGAGGATGACTTCATGGAATTGATGACATCCATGGCGCGGGAATACGGGGTGCACATCATCGCCGGGAGTCACCCGATGCGCCGCGATAATGTCGTCTACAACGTCTCTCCGCTCATTTCTCCGGATGGATCGTCGACCCTGCAGCCCAAGCTCCACATCACTCCGGCGGAGAAATCCTACTGGGGAATCACGGGGGGCGACGAATTACACGTCATCAATACGCCGAAAGCCAGAGTCGGCATCCTGATCTGCTATGACAGTGAATTTCCTGAAGCTGCCCGTTATCTGGCCGATCAGGGGGCTGAGATTATTTTCGTGCCCTATTGCACCGACAACCGGACCGCCTGGATGCGGGTCAATGCCTGCAGTCAGGCGAGAGCGATCGAGAATCAGGTCTACGTCGTTACCGCCGGTGTGATTGGGAATCTGCCGAGCGTTGCGGCGATGGATATCCACTACGCACGCTCAGCCGTTTTTACTCCGAGCGACTTCGAATTTGCCCGCGACGGGGTGCAGGCTCAGTCGGACAGTAATGTCGAGATGCTTCTCGTCAGCGACCTTGATATCAATGACTTGTATCGAAACCGGTCGTCGGGAAGTGTCCGTCCATTGAGAGACCGGAGGCTCGATTTATTCCATCTCGGAACCAGTTTGAAGAACGACCAGAGCGATCTGAACGAAACCGATATGCGACCGATTGATCTGGTCAAGGAAGAGGAATAGCACTCAGGGCCGGATTGTACCCTGTACAGTCCGGGACCATACCCTGTACAGTCTGAAAAAATCAGATTTCCTTGTCGAATCCGCTTTCCACGAGGTCTTTAATTTCGCTGAGCGCGGCTGTCGCGTCCTCTCCCTCAGCTGTAATCGTAATTACGGCGCCCTGCTCGGCGGCGAGCATCATCAAGCCCATGATACTTTTGCCATTGGTCTCATCGTCGTTTTTTTTGACCCAGATATCACTAGAAAAGCGATTGGCAAGTTTCACAAACTTGGCGGCGGGACGTGCATGGAGCCCTTCCGCGTTCGGAATGGTAATATCACAATCAGGCATTTCGATTAATTTGGTTGGTTGTTGTTGGGTGCTTGAAAACTATCTTATACCAAATCTGAACGCCGTTCCTGCATTCTTTTTAACAATTTTTTGTTAAATTCGACAGCGGAATCATGTCCTAAGGACTTCAGTTTCTGATCTAAAGCGGCCACTTCCACGAGCTGTGCCATATCCCGTCCGGGGGCCACAGGCAGCTCCACAAGAGGGATACGGAGGCCGAGCATTTCGAAAGATTTGCGGTCGAGCCCGAGTCGATCCATTTCTTCCAGTTCGTCTGCCGGTTTCATCGTCACCACCAAATCGAGCCGCTTTTCCGTGCGAAAGGTGCCAACTCCGAATAGGGCGGCCACATTGATTATGCCGAGTCCGCGAACTTCCATGTGACTGCGACCCAGCTCCGGGGCGGTGCAAATCAATTCCCGTCCCTCGATGTTCCGGATTCTTACCATGTCGTCGGCGACGAGACTGGCCCCGCGACGGAGCAGCGCGAGCACGGTTTCACTTTTACCGGTCCCGCTGTCTCCGCGGATCAGAATGCCGATTCCCATCACATCGACCATACAACCATGTTCCGTAACCGTCGGAGCGAAATCCCACTCCATCCGTACGGTTGCGGCATTGATGAAATTCATGGTCACCAGCGAGGTCTTGAAAATAGAAATACCGGCATCGTTGGCGATATTGATGAGATTTTCGGGGAGAGAATCGCCCCGGCTGATCACAATGCAGGGAATATTGCGTTCACAGAGTGCACGAAACCGCTTTTCCGAATTTTCGCGGCTCAAGTGCTTGATGTACGAGCGCTCCGCTTTTCCGATCACCTGGATACGATGCACCGCAAAATACGTGAAAAACCCGGAAAGAGCGAGCCCGGGGCGGTTGATAGTGGGTTCCAAAATCTCCCGTGCAAAACCGACATCGGAGCCGATTAGTTCCAGCTTCAATTCTTCCGAATGCCGGGCAAAAAATTCGCCGACATTTAAGGTTGGGATTTTAGGAGAAATTTGACGTCTGGTCATAGTTAGAGAGCTTACCAGATTATTTCTCACAAAAAAAGCGATAGCTTTTTCTCCGGGCAAGTCATTAACTCAGGCATGCAAAAACATCTGTGGTTTGGTTTCATTTTAGCCGGTTTTTCCTGGTGGTCCTTCGCGGATGAACGGCCTAACATTTTGTTTGCCTTCGCGGACGACTGGGGGAAATACGCGTCGATCTATGCCGAAATCGATGGAGACGGTTCGCTGAACGAATTGATCGAGACCCCGAATTTTGACCGAATCGCCAGGGGAGGAGTGCTTTTTAAAAACGCGCACGTCAATTCGCCCTCCTGCACACCCTGTCGGAGCGCCCTGCTGTCCGGTCAGTATTTTTTCCGAACCGGACGGGCTGCATTTCTTCAGGGAGCGATCTGGCATGACAGTATCCCGAGCTACCCGCTTTTGCTCGAAAAATCCGGTTACGACATCGGCTTCACCGCCAAAGTGTGGAGTCCGGGGACACCCCGGGATGCACCCTACGGAGCTCAGCGCAATGCCTTCAGTGCTAAGCCTCAGCAGTTTAATGGCTTTTGCCAGGCGGTTACAAAAAGTGTCGAGCAGGGGACGGCTCCCGACCGGGCCAAGGCGGTGTTAATTGGGCAGGCGCGGGAGGCTTTCGACAAATTTCTGGCCTCGCGGAAAACGGGCAATCCTTTTTGTTACTGGTTTGGGCCCACCAATCCGCATCGCAAATGGGTAGCCGGTTCCGGCAAAAAGCTGTGGGGGATCGATCCTGATCAACTGCAGGGTCGTCTGCCGCCTTTTTTACCTGACGTGCCGGTTGTGAGAGAAGATTTTGCCGATTATCTGGGGGAAGTGGTGGCATTCGACGCCATGTTGGGTGCCGTTCTCGACAGGCTCGAAGAAACCGGCGAAATGGACAACACCATTATCGTGATCTCCGGCGACCACGGAGCACCCGGCTTTCCGAGGGGTAAATGTAATCTCTATGATTTCGGGACTCACGTTCCACTCGCCATTCAATGGGGTAAAAAAATCAAACCAAACCGGGTCGTTGACGATTTTGTGAACTTGATGGATTTGGCGCCCACGTTCCTCGAGGCCGGTGGGGTGGAAATCCCTGAAGTGATGACAGGAAAAAGCCTCATTCCCGTTCTCGAGGCGGAAGGTTCCGGGCAAATTGATGAGACTCGCAGCTATGTCATCACTGGACGTGAGCGTCATGTGGAGAAGGCCCGGGCCGATCTGAAGCCCTATCCTCAGAGAGCGATTCGAACCAAAGACTACCTCTACATCGTCAATTTTGAACCCGATCGCTGGCCGATGGGTGATCCTTTTGCGGTGACAGAGGACAGCATCCCCGATCGGGATGTGCTCACCAACAATACGGTGATCGGTTTCGGTGATGTTGATGCCAGTCCCACCAAGGCATTTATGATAGAGAACCGGAAGGACGAAAAATACCGGAATCTCTTTGAACTCGGATTCGCCAAACGGCCCGAAGAAGAACTGTATGTTCTCGCAGATGATCCCCACGAAATGAACAATGTCGCGGGAGAGGACGCTTATGCCGATATCAAAGCCGACTTACTCGACCAGTTGATGACGGTGCTCTACGATGTGGAAGATCCCCGCGTAACTCAGGAAGTGGTGCCTTTTGAGCATCCACCCTTTGTGGAGGAGCCTTAGAGCGTCCGTTTTTTCAGAACATTGCCCTCGCCGGTCGATTCGATCTTCGGGGCGGTGCCACTGGTGAATCCGCTTTCCCAGCTCACTTTGTTGTTATTTCCCGGAATCTTGCATTCGCCGATAGTCCCGAGGGTAATGGAGTTATCATCACCCGTGATCGAGACGTTCGTTGCGATATCGCAGTAGATCTCGGTTTTATCGGCTTTGAGAGTTAAATTGACGCAACGTCCGCTGATCATCACAATTCCGCCGCTACCCTCGATCGTCACATTGTCATCATCCGCCACGATAATTTGGTCGGCACCTTTGGCTTTCACCAAAATATTTTTGCGAGCTGCTTCGGCCGGCTCTTCCTTAAAATTCTGAGGCATTGTCGGAACTGGTGTGGCAACAACGGGGAGAGGCTCGACCGGCAAGGTAAGAGTCTCACTGACAACCACATCCTCAACCTGGACGGCCTTCTTTTCCACAGGCGCGGCGGCCTTCACCGGCTCGGCATGAATCGGGGCGCGTGATCCATAAGTCGCAGTCGAAACCACGCAGTCTCGAGCCGATCGAGTCAAAGTTCGCGAAGTGGCGCGGGGATACTTATTGCCCCATTTTTTCGAATGGAAACTCCGTTTTGCTGAGGTGGAAGTAACCACGCAGGCTTTACCTCCCGGATCGCTGGCACAGGCAGAAAGGAATAAAACCAAAACCACCAGCAATGAAATCTGGAGAAATGTTTTGTAAACTAAATCGGAGAACGCCGGGGTCATAATGGATCTCCTACACTAATTCCATTAATTAGTGCTAAATCAACATTAATTATAAATAAATGTTAATTAATTTAAAAACTTCTTCCGGGTTTGGTCTCAGCTAGGCGTCAGTCATCATTTCCGCTTCGTTGAGCAGAAACAGCGAAGTGAGGGTGCTCTCATCGAGTTCTTCCGCCGATCCGTCCAACACGACTTTGCCGGATCGCAGTCCGACCAGCCTCGGGAAAAATTCTTTGGCCAGCTCTATATGGTGAAGGCTGACGCAGAGCGTAAAATGGTTTTCGGTGGAGAGTTCGGTGAGGAGCTTAATGGTATCGTGAGCCCTCGCCGGGTCGACACTGGATACCGGTTCGTCGGCAAGAAGAGCCTCCGGTTTCTGGAATAAGGCGCGGGCGATGGCGACGCGCTGTTTCTGACCGCCTGAAAGGTCTGAAGTGCGGGAAAACAGCTTTTCTTCGATCCCGACCCGGTCGAGAATCGCATGAATCTCGCTGAGATCCGATTTTGACGGAAAGATCAAATCCCGAACGGAGCGAAAGGTGCCCCGGTAGCCGCCGCGTCCTAACACGATATTTTGCGCGACGGTTAAGTTGTCAACCAGGCCAAGATGTTGAGGGATGGTGGCGATACGCCTGCGAAATTCTCTCATTTCCCGCGCGCTGCAGGTTGTGACATCTGTCCCGAGAACAGAAACGCGCCCCTCATCCGGGACGCGCATGGTGTTCAGCAATTTCAACAAGGTGGTTTTCCCACTTCCGCTGGGGCCTATAAAGGCGACCTGGTGGCCTGAATCGATATTCAGGGACACCTCATTGATTGCTTTCAGATCACCGTAACGACACGTCACACCATCGAGCGTAAAGGCTGAGTCAGGCATGCGTGTCGGTCGGGTTACTCTTTTATAAGGCCCACTTTAACAGCGGTTTGCTTAATGCCTTCGAAGTCAGAGTTTTTCGCAGGAATAATCGCATCGCGGTTGATTGCCTTCAGAGTGTCGGAACCTTCCGGAGCCGCTACCAGTGCGTCCTGAACTTTCTGGAAGAAGTCTTCACCAAATGCTTTTTTCGCATCGGGATGAATCGTGAAGTTGTAGTCCGCGTAAAAAGGCGTGGTCCAGATCTTAACCGTATTCGTTTTGATTTTCTCGTCGGTTTCAACCAGCAAATCGTAGGTTTTGTAGTTGAGTGCTCCCACTTGATAGGTTCCATCAGCAACGGCGTTGGCGGTTGCGACGTGACCGCCACTCATTTGGAAGGCTGGTTTGGTGGTGAACCACTCATCAGGTTGAATCCCGCCGTTGTTTTCCATGATGAAAAACGTCGGCATGAGACGACCGGAGGTTGAGCCCGGAGAACCGAAGGTGAACGTTTTATCTTTAATCTCCGCAGGAAACTCATCCGAAGGAGTCAATCCGACGGCTTTGTTTGCGATGATGTAAGACTTGTATTTCGGGTCAGCTTTACCCTGCGCAATCGCTTCAGCACCGGGAACTTCCATTCGCGCCTGAACGCCGGAGAGACCTCCGAACCAGACGAGGTGTGCTTCCCCGTTTTTGAATTTAGTGACTGCGTCGGCGTAGTCTTTTGAGAAAATGAATTCGGTTTTGACCCCGAGTTTTTCAGTGAGGTATTCGGCCAGCTTATCGAATCTGACTTTTTGCTCGGTGATCTTTTCGTCAGGGATTGCAGAGACGATAAAGGTGGTGGAATTGCTATCCTCATCGGTCGGGGTCGGAGTACCGCCACAGCCTATGAGGGCCAAGGTGGTTACCGCTGCCAGACCGACGCGGAAAAGTGATCTTTTCAACATCGGTTTATTATTGGTTTTTGTTTAAGAAGAATGACCATTGTATATGGTAGATCCTGAACCCGGAGAATTTCCGAGTGTCAGACGACCGAACTCTGTCGCCCTTTCCTGAATTTTCCAGAAAATTCTTCGTTGCAATCGGGAATTACGCTTTTCTCCGGCAATAGGTTCCGATCACGTTGCCGACACTGTCTTTCAGGACGTGCGGCGAATAGGGCTTGGGAATAACGCCCCGGAAACCGAATGCTGACGGATTTGACATCGCTGCCGCGTCAGAATAACCACTCGATACGATGGCGACAACTTCCTGGTCCATTTCCCGAAGTCTTCTCATGGTTTCCAAGCCACCCATTCCCTGTTCGATGGTGAGGTCCGTAATCACAAGATCGAAGGGATCTTTAATTTCCTGAGCCTTACGGTATTCAGAAAGGGTTTCGTTGCCTTCCGCCGTTTCGACGACTTCGTAGCCGCATCGGCGGAGGGTTGCTCCCATCAGACGGCGGATCTGTCCATCGTCTTCCAACACCAGAATTCGGTAATCTTCCGGATTGAAATCGAGTTGTTCCAGTTCGGCGGCGCTTTTTCGGGTTGGCTTTGAAGTATTCACTTCCTGCCACTTCACGTAGCTGTCATTGAGGCCTTGAGGCACGCAAAACACAGCGGTGGTTCCTTTGCCGGGTGCTGACTTGAGGTATAGGAAGCCTTCGTGAGCTTTGGCAATCGACTCACAGACGGTCAGTCCGATGCCGGTGGCATTGTCGGACTCCCGCGAGGAGTAATAAGGTTCGGTCGCTTTCGAAAGGACCTCAGGCGTCATACCAACTCCGGTGTCGGATACCTCGATTAAAAGAAAATCGTCAACGGAGGAGGGGGTGTCTTTACCGTAGATTTTGATATCCTCCGTTTTGGTCAATTCGCACCGCACCGTCAGCGTTCCCCCCGAGGGCATCGCGGCTTCGGCATTGTTGAGTAAATTCTCGATGACTCTCCGGACCTGAGCCCGATCGACATTTGCCCTGATATCACTGTCTGCGCAGGCGAACTGGTATCGGATCGAGGGTTTCCCCATCCGGTGTTCTGAAAGCACCTGGCGCAGCAAATCGGAAATTTTGACAGGCTCCCGGACCGGGCGTCCACCGGTGGCAAAGGTCATCAGTTGCTGGACCAATCCAGCGGCCCGTGACGAAGCAACTTCAGCTTCGCCAAGCATTTCAATAAGATCGGGATCTTTCTGTAATTCCTTGGCGAGACCAATATTTCCGGAGACGGTAGTCAGGTGATTGTTGAAATCGTGAGCAAAACCGCGGGCAAGTAGGCCAAGTCCCTCAAGACGATGCTGGCGAACTTCTTCCGCTTTGGTGATTTTACTTTCCGAAACATCATGAAACAAAGCGATTAGGCCTTCATGAGAGCGGTAGAGCCAGATCTCAAACCAGATTCCCCGGTCGATGTCGTGAAACTCAAAGCGATGACGTTTTCCATCAACGAGAGGCTTCAAGAAGTCGCTCTCGTAGTGGTCGGTATCATCCGTTGAGAAAAGGTCGAAAAAGGGCCGTCCCAGCACTGGCAGCTCTCCCGTGAAAGTGGACAGAGCTTCAGAATTTGCCTGGATGACATTCAAATCACGGTCAAGAACCAGCAGGGGATCGCCCAGTTGATCGAGCAGCAATTGGTGGGATGGCGAGTCGGCTTTTTGTTCCGTCTCCTCTTTCGAAGGGGCTTCCTCTTTTCCGATCGCTTTTTCATACGCCGGACTCGTCACGATCTTCTCAAATGCATCAATTGCCCGCGCTTGTCCGGGGATCACTTTTTCCTCAGCGCCTAAACCGGGAATCGCGTCGCCTGGTCCCGGTTGGTTTTTCAGGATGGTGATAGTTCCGAGAAGTTCCGTTTTCTCATCCCGAACCGGAGTGGTGATCGCTTTTACGGAATGCTGACGTCCTTTGCGGTCAGTCAAAAGACAAACGGTTCCGCCGTTGACTCCATTGACGCCGTTTTCCCGACCTGTGAAGCTGGTCGGAACAATTTTGCTGTACAAATTACCGGTGGCTTCGTCTTCCTTCCATCCGGTGAGTCTTTCAGCCGACTCGTTCATGAGGACGACCCGTCCATCAATACCCGAAACGATGACGCTTTCTTCCAGCGGCCCTGCTACCGAGCGTATCGCAGGGATGCGATCCTCCAGATACTTGTCGGGATCGATTCGATAGGCCGCTGCTTCGATACTGGCGATAAGTTCCGCCCCGCTGAAGGGTTTTCTCACATAACCGGCCGGTTTAGCGGTTCTCGCCTTATCAAAGACCGCGTCTTCCGAGCGGCCCGTCAGAAAAATGACGGGAAGTCCGCATTCCTCTTTCAAGCGTTTTGCCAGTTCGATCCCTTCGTTGTCTCCTCCGAAATTGATCGAAAGGATTGCGATATTCGGTTTTGATTCTTTTACCAGTGATAGAGCTTCCGCCTGACTGTTCGGTTTCCCGACAACCAGAAAACCTCTTCGTTGCAGGGTTAATTCAATATCCCGTGCCACGATTCGATCGTTTTCGGCAATAAGAATGCTAAGTGAGCTGTCGTGCGTCTCGCTCATTTATTTCAGGATTGTTGGCAGGGAAATGTGAGGCGTAAGGAGGCGGTGTGAATATTATCATCACCCACGCCGATTGAAATTTTGCCTCTGATCTGTTCAACGAGGATTTCAATCACCTTGGCATTCTCCATTTTATCAGGAGTGAAAAGATTACGATTCTCTCCAGGTTTTGCGGTCAGAAGAATATTACCCTCGTAGCTCTCCACATCGATGTAAACAGAGGGGCCGGGGCCCACTTCGTTGCTACAGACGCCGAGACACATCACTTCTCCGGCAAGGAGGGCAAATGGTGTCGCGATTTCGTTTTCTATCGTCAGAGAGCTGGAACCGCTGATCACAACCTCTCTGGGTCCGAGGCCTTTTCCGGCAACGGAGGAAACCTGGTCGGCGATGTCCCGAAGCAAGTGGATGATGCCAACCCGCTTACTACTTGTCATCGATTCGGCCAGAACCTTCAAGCGGATCAACCAGGTGACAAATGAGGCGGAATCGCCACCGTCGGGAGCGATTGAGAAGAGACTGGTTATGGTCTGAAGTTGGCTTCTAAACTGGCTCTGCGACAGCTCCAGCACGTCTGATTCTGAAAGTGATGAAACCTGCTTGGGTTGCAGTATCGCAACAAATTGAATGACAATTCCTTCACTGTTTTTGACGGGAATAATGTTGGCTGATACCGGTTTGGGTCCGTGAGCGGAGACCGAAAGCAAGTCGTACCAGCGCTTTTCGGTATCGAGTTCATCGAGCCGGTCGAGATCAAATGCTTCCATCGAACCGGGAGCTTTTGACACGAGCTGAAACAGATTGGAACGCGTCAGTGCGGAATGAGTCTGGCCCAGCAATTCGCTCGCAGCCGGATTCGCTTCGATGACGTCCCCTTCGTTTGAGGTGATCAGGACGGCCTCGGAGGCACTGGTGAAAAAATGAGACTGCCAGAGACTGGCGAGCTGGTTTGCTCCCGAAGTCGGCGCTTCGATCAGTGCCAGAGCGAGATCCTTACCAAAAGGTGACAGAGTCACCGGAAATGCCACCCGATTCGGGCCGAACGGGATTTCCTGTCTTAGGGAAAGGCCGGCATCGAAGACGCCTCCCAGATTGATGTCGAGCATCTTTCCAAATGATGGCCAGATGGCGCGGGCGGGTTGTCCGATACTCTCTTTTGTGAAATCCAAATCGACATCCCACTTACTGGACGGCGGTGACCAGTCTTTAATGGTGCCCTGTCGATCGAGCAGAACGAACATGTTGGGAACCGCATCGAGCAGGGACTGGGCTTTCGAGGACAATTCGTGAAGTTTCGCTAACAGCTGAGTGTCGCGGGGCTTCAATTGATAAAGCTTTAGGGTCGCTTCGTTGTTCTGATTGGTGATGTAGGAGCAGTTGATCAGCGCGGGGCGTTCCCGGTCCGCACCATCGAAGGCGAAACGGACCTTCCGGGGAATCTCCGAAGTTCCCTGAAGATTGTTGGCTTCACTTTGGCGGAGAGCCTCCGCATCATCGGGATTGAGGATATTCAGGAATGGAGTTCCAATCAGGTCCCTTGCGGTCAGTCCGGAAAACTCGGTAAAGGCTTCGTTGAGATCGTGTATCAAGCCTTCCTGATTGACGACTACAATACCGCCGGTGGATTTTGAAAACAGATTACGAAATTTGAGATTTGCCTGCCGAAGCGCTTCATCCGAAGCCATTTCATCGGTGACATCAGTCTGCAGAATGATGGTGAAACCATCGGGAGACAGTGAGGTGCGGAACTCAATATGGCGAATTCCTTTTTTGGAGCTCGTCAGCGAGAATGTCCGGGTGAGTTGGTTCCTCCAGATATGTTCGTGCCAGGAATTGAGGACTTTATCGAGTTTGTCCTCATCGGGGCAGGCTTTCTCGAACCATTCATCCATGCCCTGTCCGGCGGCATCGATCCCAAGCAATTCTGCGTGGGCGGAGTTGGTGTAAATTACCTCCTGCTGGTCGTTTAAAACAATGACCGCCTGAGGCAGACCGGAAAACACGGAGTCCCACTGCGACGGGGCCTGTTCTTCAGTTTTTTCCGCTTCCGGTTCATCGAGTGTGAACGGACTTGGATTATCGTCGTCAACCACGCGGTCTTTTACGAGTTGATCAACGGGTGACGCTGCAAATACATTCGACTCAGATGTTAGATTACCTTTGTCGCCATTCAGCGGTTCGAAAAATGGATTATTTGAGGCCACGAAGTCAGTTACGGTTATAGGTTGAACCCATTTTTAGGATAGGTTGACAATTTGGCAAGGATTACTTCATGCGAAATTTCAATTAATTGATAATTACCTCTGAGAAATTATATAAATGGCCCGAAATTTTACTGAACTATGAAACTTGCCCGTATGCCTGATGGCTCCCCTGAAATTTTCCATACCCTTCAGGGTGAAGGGCGGAACTGTGGTTTACCCACCGTTTTTATTCGTTCCTCACTTTGTAATTTACACTGTGTGTGGTGCGATACGGACTACACCTGGAACTGGGAAGGGACCGAATACACCCACGAGAAGCAGGGATTGCCGGGTTACGAAAAATACCGGAAATCCGATGTGATCGTGACGCTCTCGGAGGCGGAGATCGCCAGGTATCTGGAAAAGTATCCCTGTCAAAATTACGTGTTTACCGGCGGTGAGCCTCTTCTCCAGGAAAAAAGTTGGGTAAAACTGATGGAAATTCTCGGGAGGAATTGTCATTTCGAAATTGAAACCAACGGAACTCTCACACCCGGCGAAGAGTTTCTGGATTGGATCGACCAACTGAATGTTTCTCCCAAGCTTAGGAATTCCGGGGTTGATGCCAATTTGAGATCAAAACCGGATGTTCTCAGAGCATTGCAGGCAACCGGAAAAGCGGACTTCAAATTTGTGGTGTCCGATGAAGAGGATCTGAGAGAAGTCGTGGAATTGGTTGATCGTGCCGGGATTTCCAGCGAGCGGGTCTTTTTGATGCCGAAGGCCAATACGGTGGCTGAACTTGAATCGAATCAGGGTCGGGTGGCTGAATGGGCCCGCGAGAGGGGGTATCGTTACTCCGACCGGCTCCATCTTCGATTATTCGGAGCGAAGCGTGGTGTTTAATTTACGCGAAGGGTTCGGAGAGGATTCATTGATGAAAACGGTGAGGCAAAGTTCAGCAGTTTTTTTGAATCGCGTAATTTTTGCGTTTTTTGTGGATTTGGGCGTGATTAATGAATAAGATTTCGCGCTTCATCCGTTTAGAACTCATAACAATGAACAAAATCTGCCTACAAATTGCCGCAATCACCGTAATCGCCGGAATCGCCGGAACCAGCTTTTTCGCAACTGCTCAGGAAGAAGTTCCTGCACCGAATATCGAGAAGGGTATTGCAGGGGAAAAAGCTCCGGAGTTCATCGTCGAAAAGTGGATCCAGCTCCCTGACGGGAAAGAAAAATTGTCGATCGCTGATTATGAGGGAAAGGCTCTTATCATGCTTTTCTTCCAGTACACCAGCGCCGGAAGTATGGAGGTCGCGTTTCCCCGCTTGAAGGAGTTGGTCGATCACTATTCCGGGAATGATAAGGTTCAGTTTATCGCCGTACAGACCGCTTTTAGTAACCTGTTAGACAATACTTCCCAGCAGTTGCAGCCTACAGCGGATAAGTTTGGCCTTAAAATCCCTTTTGGTCACTACACCTACACCGCTTCTTATCCCGGAATGGGTGGATTGCGCGGAACGTATAAGAGCCCTCACGTTCCCTGGTTCGTAGTGGTTGGTCCTGACGGTGAAGTGAAGTACAACGGAACCCAGATCTCTGTGGAAATGTCGATTGAGAATATCGACGAGATGATCAAATAGGTTCAATGGCTGAACTGGAATCTTTCTGTGGAGGGCCGTTCCAAACGAACGGCTATCTGGTCTCTTGTGGGAGTCAGAATGTGCTCTTCGATGCGCCGATGGGGATCACTGATTGGTTAACCCGAAACGGAAAGACGATTGATTTACTGATTTTGACTCACCAGCACCACGATCACATCATGGACGTGGCAGCGCTGGTTGAAGCGTTTGATTGTCCGGTCTGGGCTTTCAGTGATCTTGATGATGAGTTAACTCTGAAGTCGAGCCTGGAAGCTGCAACCGGTATGGAATGGGACCTCGGGGACTTCACGGTGTCCCGCCACCTGTCCGAGTCAGAGCCAATCGAGATCGAAGGGCGGACATTTAACGTTCTTCATATCCCGGGTCATTCGCCCGACAGTTTGTGTTTTCACGACGCCACGGACAACTTTGTTATCGGTGGCGACGTTTTGTTCAAAAACAGCGTGGGGAGAACTGATTTCCCGAACGGAAGTATGGAACAATTGACCTCGGGAATCCGGGCGAAACTTTGGCCGCTTCCTGACGACACCGTGGTCTATCCCGGGCATGGTCCATGCACCGAAATTGGTTACGAAAAACGGACCAATCCCTACGTCGGGTAACTTCACGACCGTTGATTTTCGTTTTCTAAAGCTCTATATCATCATGTCTACGAACTTTTTCGTTGATCATACGAAATGATTCGTATAACCTGAGGTATGAAGAGAATTCCAAGGGCCACCGACTCCGAGCTTTTGATTCTCAAAATTCTCTGGGACCATCAACCGGCTACCGTCCGGTTTGTGACCGAAGAGCTGACCCGTCTCAAGGGGGAGGAAGTGAAATACACCACAGCTCTCAAACTGCTCCAACTTATGCATGAGAAAGGTCTTGTGGAGCGGGACGAATCGGAACGTTCGCATAGGTATAGCGCCACCCATCCGCGGGAGAAGATGCAGCGTCACGTTCTTAAAGATTTGGCATCAAAAATTTTCGGGGGAGCCACTGCTGATCTGGCGATGCAGGCTCTCTCAGTTCAGAAGGTTGAGCCGGAGGAGCTTCGTCGGCTAAAAGCCTATATCGATCAGCAACTACAAAACGAAGAGAAAGGGAATGATGAGTGAGCAATTGATCTACAAAATCTGTCAAAGCGTATTCGGAATGCTGGGACATATGATGTGGCTGGGCGCAGCGGTGGCGCTTTTTTACTATCTGTGGATTCGGAACTCCTGCCGACTGCGGGCAGCGGAGCGAACGTCCATCGGCTTGGTTTTGCTGGTGGCCATCCCGTTGCTGGCGATCGGATTTACTGTGGGCGGCATTCCTAAAATCCCGATCGGGGATGGGATCACGATTCCGGTATCGAAAGCGGTTATCTATTTGGTGAGCGGGCTGTGGGTGTCGGGGGTGATTTTAGGAATGGGGTTTCTTTTCGCAAACGCAGTCAAATACTGGCGAATCAAAAAACGGGCCATGGAGGCTGGGGCTCTAGTGCTGGAGGTGCGACGGAAACTGGGTGACGTAGTGACTCCGCCAGTCAGGGCCACTCGTGATCTGGATGGACCGGTGTTGTGTGGATTCCGGAATCCGTTGATTTTGATTCCAGAGAAGATCCTGAAAAAAAGTGACGGTAAATGTATTGAAGCGATTATTGCCCATGAGACAGCACATCATCAGCGCAGAGATATCCCTTTGAATTTTGGGCAGGTCCTGGTGGAAATAGCCAACTTTTTTAATCCGGGGGCAAGATGGTTGGCGCAGCAGATTCGAGACGAGCGGGAGAAAGCCTGCGATGACCGGGCTGTGGAAATGATGGCGGGTAGATCAATGTCATACGCTTCTTCTCTATTAAAATTGGAAAGTGTAGCGACCCGATCCGGCCTGGCTTTGGCTTTTGGTAGCGAGAGTTCGAGCGACCGGGCTGCGAGAATTGCTTTTGGTGAAAAGCGGGAAAAGCTACCTTGCTCCTCATTGATTGCCGGACTGACTTTCACCATTGTGATGCTGATTTTCGGGTCGGTCATCTCGATTGTAAAAGTCAGCGCCGTTTCGATGGAGGTTCCTCAGAGCCCCCGTGTAAATACTGAAAGCGTCATCAGGTCTGCACCTGTTTCCGACACGGTGGTTATCCGGGTGCTTAATAACGAGGAGAAATGGCGCGATAAACAGATCGGTAAGCGAAGGGTTCCCATGTTAAATGCGGTGACACTGATCGAAAGAGATGGTGTGGTGTACGATTTGATAAAAGAGAAGCCCCGACTTTTTCCAGAGGTGCCCAATGCCTGGCTGCTTGATCACCCTTTGAATTTACTGAAACGCAATTTGATGGCCACCGATCCGGACGGTGACCGCTTTACGGTATTGGAGGAATACCAACACGGAACTGATCCCGCGGACTCAAGTTCGTATCCGGATGCTTGTCACCTCTTGAGTTTTGTCGGACAGCATCATGAGATGTATCGAATCAGGTATGCGGCGAAAACCGACAGTTCCACGGTTCAACTGATTCGGATGCCTACCTCTAAATACCCCAATCGCCTTTCATTCTTTCTCAAGGAGGGCGAGGTTTCTCCTGATCAGAAGATTCGCTTGAGGACAATCGATTCAACTTCGATTCAAATTGAGGAAATCGAAACCGGTTCCGTAAGAGCGGTTGAGAAACGGGCGCATGCGGAATTTAAAACCTATTACGCCGAGCTGGCAATCCGGGGAGGGGATAACTTTATCGTTAAAGAGAAATCGGATTTTTATATACCGGACTTTCCTGTCGAGAAATGGAATTTGGCCGGGGTTTCCGACTCCAGTTGCCTTATTAGATCAGCTGCTGCCCCGGAGGGGAAATCGCTCAAATTAAAAAAGAAGTCGCTACGGTGAAAGTTGAACTTCCTGAAGGTAGGTGCCGGCATCCTTTCGGCTCCACCAGTTACCGGAGTGCCTCAGTTCGGAGAAGGTCGTGAATTCGTAGAGGTAGAGTTTTGCCCGTATGATCTTCGGCGGCGTATCGGGGAAGGGGTTTTCTTTAAATAAACTGTCTACAGTTCTGTCACCATTCAGAAGTTTTACGACGAGACTTTCGAGCCAGCGGGAATTGCGGCTGTGGGGCGTGTATCGCCTCTCCAATGCCGCAAACCAGAGTTGCCAGGCGACGCGCGGTTGGTGGGGGGCGACGAATTTGGGACGTTCGTCCAACGGGTCGGGTTTCCATTTGAAATTATAACTGTGCCACTGGTTTCCGTCGTGACTTCCCTGAAGGATAATTTCGGGCCGGTCGGTCGTCATCGTGCGGAAGAGGCCGTAGCTTGAGCAAAGGTAAAACGGAGCGGTATGTTGGGCGAAGCGGTCGAGCCAGTTCGGGGAGAGATCAACTTTGAGTAGTGGTTTCGGGGCGCGGTTCAGGCTGGTGGCGATCGCCTGATAGTTTAATAGAAGCAGAATGAGGCACGCGGGAACGGCGAAGCCTATCGAAGTTCGGGATTGCCATGTCGCTGTTTTTTTGCCGGATCTTCCGAGTGTAAACCATTTCCCGGGCCAGTAACGATCGGCCACCAGAGGTAGGCAAAGGCAGATCGTGAGCCAATTGAAAAAGGTATAGTTTCCGGTCAGGCAAATGAGGAGCATCAAGATCGTAAAACCGATCGCGGCTATCAATCGGAAGCGATGTCCAACGATGATGAAAAATGGCAGAACCAGCTCGATAAGATACATAGGCCAGATTGAGAATTTATGAAACCAAACCGGGAGCTGGTGCATCCCCCAGGCGGTCCAGGTCGGGAGGGGCTGCGTTTGGTAGTGATAGGTCATGGCGGTATGGGCGGGCCACCACTCCGGTTGCGCTTCGCTGGCCCAGGCGAGTTTGACCCAACCGGACAAAAACATCAGTTTACCGATCACGATCCAACAGAGTATCGTGGCCAGTTTTCGGCGCAGCGAAAGGGGCGGTGGAGAATTCAGAGACTCGCGCCATTTCCAACTCGAAAACAGGATTGCGGCGATGCCGGATTCCAATAACAAAATATCCCACTGGAAACTCATGAAGGCGTCACCGGTGGTGACAAAGGATAAGTAGATCACCCAGCAGCCGGTTAAAGCCGGTCCCTGGAGAATGCCGATCATCGCGAGGATAGCAAACACACATCCGAGTCCGCACAGGATGTGAATCGCCGGGTCGGAGGCGCCGGTAAGCCAAAAGAGGGTGGGTAGATCCAAGCGGCTCGCATCGGGGGACTGACTCCATTGTCGATCCAGAAAATCGAGTAAGTTTTGTGCCGGAATTAAGCCGTCTTTTCCGATCAGAACATCGGCCTGAACCCACCACGATAAAATGGCGATCAGATAAATCAGCCCGATTCCGCGGCAGAAAAGCGCGGCTCCCACACGATAATCAGTGAGGAATCCCAAAACGGGTCCTTTCGGTTGTTTTTTCAATTCCTCCATTCGGTGAAGTTTTCGGGTGTGTTCAATTCAGACTTTGTCATATTGCTGCATGATGGGCACCACTAATATTCTCTGTTTCGGGGACTCTAACACCTGGGGCTATATTCCCGGGTCGGAGGGAGAGCGATATTCAGCAGATGTGCGTTGGCCGGGCATTCTTCAAGCGGAGCTCGGCGGGGGAGTGAAGGTCATTGAAGAAGGGCAAAACGGCAGGATGTCTGTGTGGGACGATCCGATGGAGCCCTTGCTTTCCAAATGTGGGTTGACCCATTTACCGGTCGTTCTGGAGTCACACAAACCTCTCGATCTCGTGATTATCATGTTGGGAACTAACGATTTGAAAAGCCACATGAATAACAGTCCCCATTCAATAGCCAACGGGGTGATCACTTTGGTCGACCGGGTTTTGGCGAGCGATTCCGGTCCCTGCAAGCATCCGCCTCAGGTCCTGATGGTCTGCCCTGCACCCGTATCTGAAGGAAAATGTCCTTTCGGGCATTTGTTCACCGATGCTCCGGAAAAATCCCGGGACCTTCCTGTCTCTTATTCCGAACTGGCCGTTGACCGCGGCGTCTCTTTTTTAAATGCGGGCGATTTCGCGACCTGCCCGGTGCCCGACTGTATTCATCTCGATGCGAGCGGACATGCGTCACTGGGGCGTGCGATCGCGGAAAAAGTGAGATCGATGGGCTTTGGATTTCCCTCTCAGTAGAAATTGCACAGGGTACAGTTTGGCATGGTACCCTGTACAGTTTGCTTCTAGAAATCTTCGTTTTCCCAGTCTTTGGTTTTCTGGCGGGTTTTGCGACGGTCGGCACGGTGGACGATCTGCCGCTTTTGTTTCGGGGTCAGTTCTTTGTCGCGACGCCAGGGCTGCGGCCCGGAATCACCTGCCATAATGCAACCAAGAGGAAAAATCTCCGCCACGACATCGGCGAGACCGAATGACTGGATTTGCGCTTTGACCTGTTCGGCCGGTTTGTAGGCAACCGGGCTTTCCGATAAATCGGCTTTGCCGTGATACCAGCGGATATCGAGTCCTTTGGTGTTCTGATCGACAATTTCGTTGATCTTTTCTTCGTCATTGAAGTTGTTCCGACCAAGATAGGCGCGTTTCAGCGCGGTTCGGGAGCGGTTTCTTCCTGCGCCGTGAGGGGCGAAACTGAGGTATTCCCCGTTATCCCGACCGAGGGTTACCAAAATCGGCGCGGCCATATTCAAGGGGATCAATCCCAGAAGCGGGCGATCATGCTCATCTTTCCAGGCGGGCGTTGCCCCTTTGCCGTGGAGAAAAATATCGTCTCTTTTCCAGACAAAATTGTGTTCGTTTCCAAACTCAGTCAGTTTTTCGGCTCCGGCCTTTTCGAGAAAGCGGCGGTGGATGGCGCGGTGGTTGGCGCGAGTCCATCGGCCCACGTATTGAAGCGCCTCCCAGTATTCCTGACCGATTTCTGTATCATAATCAAGCCAGGCGGCAGCTTTCGGGATTCCATCGGCGACCTTTTCGGTTTCGCGAAGCGCCGCTTTCTGTCCGCGTTTATAGACGTGAGCCCCGAGACCGCGCGATCCGTGGTGGGTGACAAGGACGAGGAGTTCTCTGGTTTCACTTTGCTCAAGAGGTGTCGCGATTTCATCGTGACCGGTGTCCTTCAACTGCTGCACAAACTCCTGCGTGATGGTGATTTTTCCCAGGTAAGCAAAGTGGTTTCCGTCGCCCTGGTCCGCGATATGGATCGCCGCGTGATTCTGCAGGCCGGAGAGGAAACGGTTTTCCCAGACGTCTTCATCAACCACGGGGTCGGGAACGAGTTCATCCCGATTCCGGCCGCCGGGACCGAAACGGGTCGACTCCATCAAGTCATCCAGCATTTCATTAAGCGGCTTTTCGCATTCAAAAAGGGTCGCATACATCGAGCAGCAGATATCGGCACTGTGCGCGGAGGGGATGATGGCGTTTTTCACCGCAATCGCTCCTCCCACCGGAATGGTTGCCTCAGCCGATCCCGCAGGACAGGAGTCGGGCATGATTGCCCCGGCCTCGATCACCGGCACCCTCATCAACTGCCCCATAAACCTCCGAACCGATCCGATATTCTCTTCATCTTCCGGACAGGTTGCTTCGATCGCCTCGGTCCATGGCTCCGGCTCGTTGCGAAGCTTCACTCTGGGATCCGGTTTTTCGAAATCCCTCTCCAGCAGTTTCAGGATATAGACCTTATCCTTGATGCCCTTTTCCTCATACTTTCGGGCGGTTTCGATCAAGTCGGCAAACAGCGGGGAGCGCGGCCAGCCCGCGTCGATGAGATCGTCGTGATTAATCATAAAAAGGAGTCAACTTTCGGCACGGAACCTGCGTATCTTAAAGGTATAGGCACGTTTTTGCGAAAAAAAACACGCTTGCAGACAAGAAGTGTTGAAATTTCATAAAAACTAAGCAATATTATAATTAAGGTTATTTTTATCCTTGATTATTTTTTGAATATAACTATAACCGCAGAAGTGATTGATAGGACACGTTGAAAAGAGACCAGGGGCTCATAAACCGGCCATAATAAGCAACCTAATAGATAGAAATCTCTGCCGTTTGATTCAAACAAGAGATTCACAGAGGCTGGCCCCACTCAAATCGGCGCAGGAAAAAGATTGTGATAAATGTCACAAATCTTTAATGAAGTGATATACCCTGGTACAACAACAACCATACAGCACAAAGTAAACGATGGCAAATTTAGAAATGGACGGTGGGATTAAGATCTACCTCCGTGAAATTGGAAAGACTCCTCTCCTAACCAGAGAGGAAGAAGTGGAGCTCGCCGAGCGGATTAAGAACGGCGACAAGGAGGCACGTGCCCACATGATTAAGGCGAACCTGCGTTTGGTCGTAAAGATCGCTCAGGATTACGCAAACTACGGTTTGCCTTTGCTTGATTTGATCTCAGAGGGCAACATCGGCTTGATGAAGGCTGTGGAGCGATTTGACCCCAACAAGGGTGGTAAACTTTCAACATATGCTGCCTGGTGGATCAAGCAGTCAATCAAGCGGGCTCTGGCTAACCAGAGTAAGACGATTCGTCTTCCGGTCCACATGGTGGATAAGATTTCGAAAATGCGTCGTGTCGCCATGGTGCTCAGCGAAGAGCTGGGCCGTGAACCGACCGACGAAGAATTGGCGGAGGAAATCGGGATCGATCGCGCCAAGCTTTCGCACCTGAAATCTGCGGCACTTCGTCCGGCATCTCTCGATGCTCCAATCAGTGATGATGACAACACTGAATTCGGTGAAATCATCGGTGATGAGCGCGCTCAAAACCCACTGGAGCTTCTCAGCCACAAGAACATGCACATGCAGCTCGATGATCTGCTTGAGGTTCTTGACGAGCGTGAGCGTAAGATTATCGATGCTCGTTTCGGTCTCGCAGGGCAGAAGCCCAAAACTTTGGAAGAAGTTGGTCAGGAATTCGGCGTGACCCGTGAGCGGATCCGTCAGTTGCAGAACATCGCGCTTAAGAAGCTGCGTCGTGCCCTGCAGAAGAAAGAAGATCCCGGCCCACGTCCTCTTAGAGGTTCCAAAGCCGACGACGACGATGATTTCTTCTCAGATCGCGAAGAAGCGGCGTTGGTCATGTAAGATGGCCAAACTGAAATTTCGGAAAAGCCCGGCCGTGAGGTCGGGCTTTTTTTGTGCCCATATTCCGGTCGGGGAGTGGGTCTAGAGAACGGCGGACAGTTCGTCCAGTTCGATCGGGCTGGTTCCCAGTTTACCAACCACGATACTGCTCGCCAGATTGGAAATCCGCGCCGCTTCGCGCGCTTCGAGCCCGGAACACAGGCTCAAGGTGTAAAGTGCGATCGCAGTGTCTCCCGCGCCTGAGACATCGAAAACCTCTTTAGCCAGAGCCGGAATCAGAAATGGCTGATCGTCGCCGGAGAAAAGCAACATACCCTGCTCTCCGAGTGTCAAAAGGACGTGGTCGCACTCCCACTTTTTTCGGAGCAGGTTGCCGACTTCAATAAGCGGTTCGTCTTTGAGAGGGGGAACGCCCTCATCGCGATGGATGTCATCCTTGCCGGCGCAGGCAAAGGCCTCGGACCGGTTTGGCTTTACCGTCGTCACTCCCTTCCAGGAAATTGGATTTCCCGGCTTCGGATCGACGGTGATCACGACATTGTGCAGATTGGCTTCTTTGATCAGGGCGGAGACCAGTTCCTGAGTAATCAGGCCTTTGCCGTAATCTTCGATTATTAATCCATCTATCTCTGGAAGAATCGCCGAAATGCTTTTGATCAATGCCTTCTCCTGCTCGGAACTGATACGATGCCGCTTTTCCCGGTCGATTCTGACGACCTGTTGATGCCGGGCAACGACCCGGGTTTTGGTGATGGTCTGAAAACTGTCAATTTCAAGGCAAAGGCGGGCACCGATCCGGTTGTTTTCCAGGGTAGCCGACAACAGCGCTCCGTTGGGGTCCTTGCCGTATAATCCCGCCAGTTCTACGGAGGTGACAAATGGAGTGAGATTGCGGGCCACGTTGGCCGCACCCCCGGGATAACGGTCTTCCTCCTGAACTTCGACAACGGGAACAGGAGCTTCAGGGGAGATTCTCGAGACGCTCCCCCAGATAAACCAGTCGAGCATGATATCCCCGACAACAAGAATACGTTGTTTTGAAAAGCGATCGAGCAGATCGGTGGCAGATACGGATTGGGACATCGGCGAAAACGGTAGAGAGGGGAGGCGGGAATGCAAGGATCAAAGATCGGTCCGGGCCGGTCTGGTGGGAGAAATCGAGGAATAACACACCTCGGCCTCACGTTCTTCCCCAAGCCAGTTCATCAGCACCCGCACCCGTTCTTTTCCGGACATGATACGGGTCACCACGGTTTCGATCCCGGCCATAACACCATCGAGAATTAGCACTTCGTCCCCCTCCTGAATGGGGCGATCAATGATCCGGACTTCATTTTCGGACTCGGGAAATTCATCGCGAAGTTGCTGTATAAAATGGTCGCTGACCTGGGGATAAAGGTCTGCAAAGCGCAGCACACCACTCACGGCGTTGGTGGCATTAACGGCGCGCAACTTTTCGGCGAGGTCAAAGCGGGCGAAAATGTATCCGGGGAAAAGCGCCTCGACGAACCACACTTTGCCGCGCCGTGTTCCTTTCTCAAATTTCACCCGTGGCGAGAACACTTCTTCGAGATTGGCGAACTGGATTAGATGCGCCGCAGCGATATGCTCGCTTTTTGGTCTCGTCCGAACGACGAACCAGCCGGATTCTCCTTCCTCTAAAATAGTTGGCATGGTTACTGGTGAAATCGGTTCCGTACTTTGTCACAATTTCAACCCGATTCCCTGATTTAACGGGAAGGGTCTGAGCTTGATAAAACTCAGGTTTTAACCTAGGTGTCACCTAAATCAACTTTATGGCGTTCATCAGGAAAAGAAAGGTCGGAAAAGAAGAGATTGAGGTGATGGATGGCGTTTTCAACCGCCTCTACTCTTACATCGAGCCATACCGGGGACGATTCGTCTGGGCGGTGGTTTTCGGCGCTTTGGCGGGCGTGGTGAACGGATTACTGATATTTTTACTGAAGTCAGTTTTTACGATCGTTCTACCCGGTGAATCGGGTAAGGCCGTGCCAACTCATTTCCGTCCCTTTGAGGATGTGCCCCTGGAGGCGTTTCAGAAGATTCAGATCCCGAGACCTCAACTCCCGCCGGAGAAAGAGTGGATCTTTGTCACCGTAATCTGTCTTTCGGTTCCGTTGATCCTGGCGGCGCGGGGCTTGTTCACTTACCTGCACCAATACCTGATGCTCTGGTTGAATAACAAGGTTCTCTTTCAGCTTAGGGATGAGTGCTTTACCTCGATTATCCGGCAGCCTCTTTCGTTTTTCGGCGAAGTGAAACAGGGCGAGTTGATGCATTCTGTCGCCACTCAGACGAGAGCTTCCGCAGATGCCGGAATCCAACTCTTGAGTGCGTGGATCAAGCACCCGATTTCGATCGTTTCGATCCTGATTGCCTGTTTTGCGATGGATTGGCTTTACACCCTGGGCGCCTTTATTGTCTTCCCGATTTGTATTCTTCCCGTGGCGATGATTGCCCGGAAAGTGAGGAAGGCCGGTGGACGCGAAGAGGTTGAGTCGGAAGGCTTAATGGTGACGATGCAGGAAAGTTTTGATGGTATCCGTCTCGTCAAAGCCCACGCCCGGGAAGACTTCCAGCGTGAGAGATTTAACCGGGGCTCCCGTCACCTGCTGGAGTGGTTGATGCGGTGGCGCAAGGCGATGGAAATCTCGACTCCGATGGTCGAAACCGTTGCTTCGCTGGGGATTTCGATTGGTCTGGTCTACGCCTGGATGACCAAAATGGAACCGGGCAAATTTATGGTTCTGAATATGGCGATGGTGAGCATCTATCCTCACGCCAAAGCGCTAAGTCGCCTTCATCTCCAGCTTCAGCGGTGTGCGGTTTCCGCGTCACGGGTGTTCGGTTATATCGACCGGGAACCGGAAGTTAAAGATCGTGATGATGCGGTGGATCTCAAAACCATCGACGGTCCCTTTGAGTTGGATGACGTCCATTTTTCTTACGACGGGGACAGCGAAGTGATCAAAGGTCTCTCGCTGACGTTCGAACCCGGAAAAAAATACGCTCTCGTGGGGCGCAGTGGCTCGGGTAAATCGACGATCCTGTCGTTGATGATGAGGTTCTACGATCCGCAGTCAGGCGCCATCAAATTGTCAGGCAGAGATATCAGGGAATTCACGCAGGAATCGCTGCGGGATCAAATCGGCCTGGTGAGTCAGGATACCTTTTTGTTCCACGATTCAATTCGGTCCAACATTCGTTACGGTCGTCTCGATGCCACTGATGAAGAAGTCGAGGCTGCGGCGAAAATGGCGCGTGCCGATGAGTTTATCGAAACGCTCCCGGAAGGGTTTGATACCATGTTAGGCGATAAAGGTCAGAACCTGTCGGGTGGTCAGAAACAGCGACTCTCCATTGCCCGGGCTATCCTTCGGAATGCACCGATTCTGTTTCTCGATGAAGCGATGGCGTCTCAGGACACTGAGCTTGAGAAGGAAGTTCAGAAAGAAATCGATGAGCTGGCAAAAGGGAAAACGGTGGTCGCTATTGCTCACCGTCTGTCCACGATTCTGGATTCCGACGAAATTATCGTGATGAAAAAGGGGAGAGTGGAGGACCGGGGACCCCATTCCGAACTCGTGACAAGATGTCCGGAATACAAGCGTCTCTACGATCTTCAGTTCCAGGTGGAAGGTTGATCTTAGGCCGTAATCTCGACTGGAAAGCTCTTTGCGTTGCTGCACTTGCGGCGCGATCTTGAGGGGATGTTTTCCCGACGTAAACTTCTTCAAAAGAGTGTTCTCGGGCTCGGTTCGCTGGCTGCGGTGGATCTCTGGGCCCGCCAGGGCGGGAGCATGTCCGGGGCGCTGCACCATACCCCGAGGGCGAGTCGGGTAATCTACATTTTTCTGGAAGGCGGCTTGTCCCATCTCGATTCCTATGACTACAAGCCTGCCCTCGCTAAATATGCCGGGAAACCGCTTCCGAAGTCGATTACCCCGCCGAAATTTACTTTTGCGCCTCAGGGCACGGTGATTCCTTCTCCTTTCGATTGGCATCACTATGGAAAATCGGGAACCTACGCGAGCGATCTGTTTCCCGAGGTGAATTCCCGCCATATTGATGATCTTTGTTTCATCCATTCCCTTCACCACGAAAGTAATGATCACGTCACGGCAAAGACGGTTTTGCATACCGGAGTGCCGATAGAAGTCCGCCCGACGCTGGGGAGTTGGTTGATCTATGGGTTGGGATCGGAAAACGAAAATCTCCCGGGCTACATTGATATTGTCCCGACGGATCCCAATCGACCGACTGGTTTTCTGCCCAGTGAATATATTGGGACTTCCGTGCTGCAAGCTGATAAAAAGAAAGGGGATCTGATTTGGGAGAATTTGAAACCGAGATTTTCGGATCAGCGTCGGCATATTGATTTTATTGAGGCGCTGAACCGTTCATCCGATCCCGTAGAGAACCGGATCAGTGAAATGGAGATGGCTTTCCGGATGCAAACGGAAGCTCCCGAAATCATGGACATCAACCGGGAATCGACCGCAACGAAAAAGCTCTATGGGATCGGGGATGATCACACCGATCATTTTGGTAAGGCGCTGTTACTGGCGCGGCGTTTCTCCGAAGCGGGCGTTCGATATATCACGGTCAATCACGCTACTCCCCGGTATGGCAATCTATGGGACCAGCATTCGGAACTGGAGAAAGGACATCGGGGAAATGCCAATGCTGTCGACAAACCAATCGCCGGGTTACTCCACGATTTGAAGCGCAGGGGGTTACTTGAAGATACATTGGTGATGTGCGGTAGTGAATTTGGAAGAACGCCCAGTTTTGAGTTTTTCGACGGAGCCACCGGGCGTCATCAAAACGGAAGGGATCACAATCCTCACGGCTTTTCGATGTGGTTTGCCGGTGGGGGAACGAAGGCCGGGTATCATCACGGAGCGACTGATGATTTCGGGTACTACGCGACGAGAGGGAAGGTAAGTATTCACGACCTGCATGCCACGATTTTAAAGATCATGGGAATCGACCACGAAATGCTGACCTATAATCACAGTGGTAGAGATTTCCGCCTCACAGATGTGTCCGGATATTCGGTGGACGATATCCTGGTATAATCCGAATTGATGGACATAAAAAAGCCCCTGCTTTCGTAAAAGCAGGGGCTCGACAAAAAAGAGAGTTAAGACTCTAAGGGTTTAAGAAATTCTGATCCCGGTTGGGTTCCGGTAAAGAAAAGCTGATCGCGGGCCCGGGTCGCTGCCACATAGAGAAGCTGTCGCTCCGAAGCGTAGACTTCTTCCATATCGACTTCTTCTGAAACTGACATTTCTTCAACCCGTTCCTGAAGCGGAATCGCATCCCGATCACATGCCATTACGATTACGGCGCGATATTCAAAGCCTTTCGCCAAGTGCATGGTGCTGATAGAAACTTGACCGGATCCACTTTCCTCTTTTCCGCCCAGCTCTCTCCAATCGGTATCGGCAGCGTTAACAGCAGCTCTGGCACGAGCCATCTGAGCTGGGCTGCGGACAAAGATTCCGATCTCTTCGTTGAGTAGGCCTTCTGACTGAAGGTTCTTAATCATCTTGGCTACCGCTTTGGTTTCCTCTGCCGCGTTGCGGAAAAGTTGCACGCTTGGCGGTGGGCCGTTGAAGACTGAGATGGTGCCTTTGCGATCTTCGACATTGCCGTCGAGATCACTGACATGATCAGGAAGTAGCATATCGGCCCGCTGGCGGATCTGATGCGAGGTCCGGTAGTTGACCTTCAAAGTATAGGTTCTACCGACAATATTGACGCCTTCTTTACTCCATGAAAACGGAGCCTGAAAGATTCGCTGTCCGAGATCGCCGGTAAAGAAAAGTCCATCGGGACGGTTCCCGCCAACGACGCCGAGGAAGCGAAGGTCGGGGATCCCGACATCCTGTGCTTCATCAACGATTACAAAGTCGTACGGATTCGGGCATTCTCCGGATTTGATTTGATCGGCCAAATCGTAGAATACGTGAGCCCAGGTACTGAGACCGGCATTGTTTAGTATAGAAAGAGTTTCGGCGAAGACTTTCCAGAGGCGCTCGCGCTGCAGTTCTGAGAGACGCTTTTTACGGCCCACCCGCGGCGCGATTTTGTAGTCTTCCCAATTGTCTACCTGACGTGCATCAATCACTTCATCCCATTCATCGCGGATAAATCCTTTAGTGAAACCGGATTCGTCCAAACGATAGGTCGCTTCCATGAGAGCGGCATCGACTTCATCTCCCTCGGCTATACGGCGGTCGGGGTGAAGAGGCTGCCACAAATCGCGGGCAACTTCTTTGATCGATTTTACGGTGACCCGCATCCCGAGATCAGATTCAGGGCTGAGCAGACGATCAAGCTTTACTTTGATCAGTAACGCCAGCGCATCACTGATGGTCGTAACTAGCACGTTGGAGCCGGGGCTCTTTTTTCCGAGATAAATCGCACGATGCAGACCAACGACCGTTTTACCGGTTCCAGCTGAACCGGAAATCCGGGCAGGGCCTTTGTAGTCGCGCTCCACCATTTTGCGTTGCGATGGGTGGAGGAACACGGTCCATTTTTCCCAGGGGTAATCGAGAGCAAGAGCGAGTTCTTTTTCGTCTGACACAAGCCGGAAACGGCGCTGAGCATCAGGGTGGGTGAATCCTTCCTCGCAGTCGGATCCTTGATTGGAGGCCGCTACAGGTTTTCCGCCGGTTGCCAACTCAAGAAGTGCTTCGGCCGCTTCCTGAGGCAAGTGATCGGCCAGCTCAAGGAGAGAATCCTCGGTGACGCTGCGAACGTCATCGATCCATTCCTCCGGTACGCCGTAGCCGAGTAAATCGTCATCGGTAAGCTTGGCAAAAAGATATTTTTTTCCGGGTGATTTCGGTAGGTCTTTGGGCGCGGGAAAATCAATAACTTTGTCGCGCAGCTCAACAATCTGAGCGGCTCCCGTTTTGGGGTGTTTTTCGATTTTGCGTACTTCGGCCCACTTCCTTACCTGATCCTGCCGACCAACATAACAAAGCAATACGTTCTTTTTTGTCTTATGAACAACAGCATGGAGGTTTCTGTCGACATTGACCGAACGAAAGTTTTTGTCCTTGGTACGGGCGATACGGTGGAATTTTACGGATGGAAGGGATTTATCTCCCTGCAAGTCGTAAACCGTGTTTCTAATAGCTTTCTGCTCATGTTCCGAGAGTTGTAATAATGAGTCTTGAAATGTGTCTGCGATACGGAGTTCCATACTTTTAGCTTAAAGCGGTCGATTCCGTAACTGTCTGGAATGTGTTGATCATTGAGGTCGTGTTGTGCATAGAACTGCTAGCAGTTCTTTACGGATCTGGCAAATATTCAATTAACCTAATATTTAAGTTTTCTTAAACGTTATGTTTTGGTTTTTATAACAAATGCGGATCCGAATAGAATTTCCAGCCAGAACAGGTGACTTATTCTTCGGTCTAATTCGAAGCCCAATTTACGACTCGTTGAAATTGAGGTAGTACCCGGGGGCGTTTTTTTGGTGTACAGGGTACCGTTTCGGATTGTACCCTGTACAGTTTCGCGGTTATTGGCGAATGCTCAGGTCGGAGCTTTTTGAGTCGACTTCGATTTTTTCCTTCCCCGTGAACTTTCGGAAAAGGTTGTCATGGATGTTGGAGTCTCTGGAATCGACGACGCGGATCCCGCTCTCGCAACCGGTGAGAACATTGCCGCGGACCTGAAACCCCTCACAGTTTTTCAGAATCAGGGCGCCGTCTTTGGTTTTGAAATCGTTGAGAATGCAGTCGGAGATGACGCAGTCAACGGAGTTTTCGAATTGGATAGTTCCGGGTCGTTCGAATTGCCGGGGATTGAAAGTGTTACCGTTCACGAGGATTCTCTTGCTGTTGGAAACCAACAGGTTGGCAGGTTTGGGAGCGAAGAATGTGTTTCCGGAAATGGTGACATCCATGGAGCGATCGATATCGATAGAGGTGCAGGTATCACTGATTACATTTCCGGTGATGGTAACAGAATCGATCGGCCAGATTTCTTTGCCTCTGAGCCGAATATTGGCGCCTCCCGGGGCGATGGTTTGTCCATTCTGACCATAGTTCGCACTGTGCTGGATGGTGCATCCGGTGATGGCGACTTCAGCGATCGATTTTGATTTGTCGAATTCCGAGGTCGAGACATCGATGAAGATATTGGCGGCTTCCGTTTTTTGGGAGTTCCCCGGCATGTTGGCCTCGATATCGCACCCTGTAATTTGCAGGTTACGGACGTTTCCGTCACGGACGACGATGCCGCCCTCGCGATTGTAGCTGATATGGGAATTTGAGACATTAATTTGGTGGAGATTAACATCGTCGAGAAACAGGCCGACTCCGGAGTTTTCATAAAGCTGACAGTCGGAGATGGCGATGTTTCGATTTCTGACCGCAATTCTGATTCCGTGGTGGCACCAACGAACTGCAACTTTGCTGACGATGGGTTGGACGGTTCCGACCAGTTCGATCCCGACTGATTCGGGATGGTTTCCCACAATTTCGAGATCTGAAATCACTGGCATTCTTTGATGCCAGGTTGCGGCTTTGAAAGATTTTGGTGCTGCGGAACCTTCGTGGTTGCCACGGAGGCGAATTGCCGGTCCGGGACCGTCCATGATCAAAGTGACGGCGCCCGATGCTGGTCGAATGATTGCTGACTTTAAAACGGAGAGGTCAACCTCGAGAGGTTTTGTGATACGGTGAACTCCGGCAGGTATTAGCTGCCGGTTATCAATCGCATCCTGCAGTTCCGCGGAACTGTCAGGCAATTTTGCGAGATCGGGGAACTGATCGATGGCCCGGGGGGCGGCTTTGGAAGTGTTAACGAGGCTGAATAAAAGAAAGAGGGCGACGTGAATTTTCATAGAGCGGTTTCAAAACTTGAGTCGTCCGGCAAAAGAGCCCGGATCCTTCATGTATTCGAAACCGTCAATGGGTTCTCCATCCTTGTCCACTATCGTATAGCTGCCTCGGGAACCCTTTGCAATGTCCCCGAACTTGTCCGCTCCCTTTGCTGTTTGCATCGCCACACAGTTGATTTTCGGGCGTCCGTACTTTTTGTTGTTCCGGAGGATCTCTTTGATGTTCAGCTTGTTATCCAGTCCGTCGGACATGAAGAAGATGACGTCGGGTGGCGGATCCATCATGTGGCCCATCCGGAGAGCGTTATCCCAGTCAGTTCCGGTAAATTTGGTGGAATCCTTGACGAATTTCACCGTTTGCCGGACTTCGGAGGAGGTTGATTTCTTCCACTTCGGGGTTTTGAAATCTTTTTCATCAAGCAGGGTGAAGTCGAACAGGCTGGTTGAGGAGAAGGAGTAGGATCCTTTGGGGCTTTCAAAATGTTCCGGGCCATATTTTCCCTTCTTCGATTTGGGTTTCTCGCCCCATCCTTTGTCGGCAAAGTAGGCTCCCCCGGCGAACAGGAGCACCTGAAATTCGACGTTTTTGAGAGTCTTGAGTGTTTTCTCCAACTCATCGTCCCGCAGTTTGATCTGCTCCGGCTTCATCGAAGCTGAGGCGTCGAGGACGAAAAGAAAACGTTTTCCGCTGGATTTTCCTCCGAAGAACATCACGGAGCCTCCTCCTGCCTCGTCTCCGAAACTCATGCTGGATCCAAAATCCATTCCCATGCTGGCGGATCCGAGATCCATTGTCGGGGAATCAAAAGACATCATGCTCACGCTGGATGCGGAGGCGACCGTCATCACATCCATAGACATAGCCGAAGCGGATTGCGTCGGCGTCGGCGTGATTTTGGTCTGTTTGATCGTGGCTTCCTCAAGAGAATCCTCGGGAGTGACGACGCTTGAGGCAACAATCTGAGGAGGACTGGGCCGGGGAACGGAAGTCACCGCCATAATCATCAGCAGGCAGATTCCGACCAAAGAAACCAGCGCGACAACGACAGACTGAATTTTCGCGACCCGTTCCCGCTTTTGGATCTCTGCCTCTTTTTCTGCTTTGTTCCGGCGGATTGATTCCTGAAGGTTGGCGACCTTTTCGCCATTTTCGGTGATCAGAGCGCTTACATAGATCTGATCCTGAGTAATCGTCGGTTCAAAAACGGTGTCATCAGGCTGTTGATAATCGTAAACCACGGGTTGCTCGTAATAAGCGGTTTGGACTTCAACATTGTGAAGTGAGGCCCGGTAGGCTTCCGTATCGGTGTGAACGGTCTCAGGGTGGTGGATTTCCTCCTGATATGCAAGCCGGGGATGGGCTGGAATCGAGTCGGGGTGAACCAGCGGCGCGATATTGGTAACCGCGAGGGCTTCTCTCAAAGTAATCGTGGGGAACTCTCCGGGTGCCGGGTAATAGACGGTTGAAGCGTCAGGTTCCGGCTTTAGTGGAGCAGGGGTGGGGGACGGAACGGCAATTGCCGGCACGGCGGTAGCGACTTCGGTTTCCTCGACAACGAGGCCGAGTGCTGCCGCTAATTCCGGTTCGTTAATGGTTGGGTCAAACGTGGTGGCCGCTGAATACTGTAGCCTGGCCGATTCGAGGTCGTTCTCTGCGAGAAGGAGGCGGGCTTTTTCCAGATAGGCCGGTGCATTGGTAGGGTCGGCGGCAATAATGCCTTCGAGAATTTCGATTCCGCTCGCGGGTTCCAGCAAACCGTAGGCCCGGGCCGCCATCAGGCAGGATTCGGCGTCTTCAGGCAGTTCGGTGACATTGCTCAGCACCGCATACGCTTCATCCACTTGTTCTTCAGCGATGAGGGCTTCGATAAGGGCAAGACGGCATTGCCAGCTGTCGGGTGCTGCTAAAAGTGTTGCGGTAAGGGTATCTACAATGGCTGACATCTAGAGTTGGTGGAAGGTGAGGGACTGGTATGGTCTATTGACAAAACGAGAGGGTTTTGTGACAGAAAATCAGGGTGAATGGAAGCCTGTAGTTGACTAATCGACAGGTCTGCGGTCCATCAGCTCAAATTTTAACATGGGACTCCGATGTAAAACAATCTGTTCCCGGGTGGTCTCATTCTTTGCGTTTTTACCGTATTCAACACTGACGGTGACTTTCATCGGGCTGACATCCATTTTGGCGACACGAAAAACCGGTTCGTGGCGCATTCTGACAAAGCAGTGCAGAGGCATTTGCTTGTGACTTGCGTTCCAGAGAAGGTGGGCCGGCGGAAATTCCGGGATTTCCCCGAGTGCCGTGAGAACTTCGCGGAGCAGAGCCGAAGAGTGCTTCCGGCTCAGTTTTTTCACCGCTGACAAATTCCGTCGGCGTTCCATAAACGCGGCAACGGGATTCTTATTGTCCTCGACCATTTCCTCGATCAAATCTCTGGCGTGCATTGCCATCGTTGCCTGAAGTTCGTCGCGGGTAATTTCCCCGTTTTCAAACTGGCGGAACAGCACGGGAGGCGTTGGAAGTGAGCTGAATTTCACAATACTTTTATCGTAGCATATCACGGGAAACGGATCTATTTCAAATCGGGCGGGTTAATGGAAGCTGGTATTTCGGGGCTCGGGATTAACGCTTTGAGAGGTAGATTGGCGGTTATCGATTCCCTTCAAAAACAAAAAAGAGAGGCCATTGCAAGCTTTAGAAAGGGGCAGAAAGCCGGATGATCGAAAATTGAAGCATGACAGAACCCGATTTGGGGTAATAATGCGGGCCTGAGATGGCACAAGACAACGAGAAAATACTAAAAATCGGTTTGCCGAAAGGCAGTCTGTTCGCACCGACCCTGGATTTATTTGAAAAGGCCGGTTTCAATATCCATGGGGCTTCCCGCTCCTATCGACCGACAATCGACGATCCTGAGATTCAGGTGCGGTTGATTCGGGCCCAGGAAATCGGTCGGTACGTCGATCATGGATTTCTGGACTGTGGCATCACCGGCAAAGACTGGATTGCTGAAAACGGTGCCGATGTTGAGGTGATTTGCGATCTGGCCTACAGCCGTGCAACCTCCAATCCAACTCGCTGGGTGCTTGTGGTTCCTAATGACTCGCCGATCAAAACCGTTAAAGATCTCGAAGGCAAACGAATCGCCGCCGAGGCCGTTGGCATTGTTGAGAGATATCTCGAGAAAAACGGAGTCAAGGCGGAGGTCGAATTCAGCTGGGGTGCTACCGAAGTGAAAGTCCCGGAACTGGTTGACGCGATTGTTGATATCACCGAAACCGGCTCATCTTTACGAGCCAACAATCTCCGGATTGTCGATGTGTTGATGGAAAGTTATCCTCAGTTTATCTCGAAAAAAGAGTCCTGGGCCGATGATTGGAAGCGCACAAAAATGGAAAATATCGCAGTTTTGATAAAAGGCGCTCTGACCGCCCGCGATATGGTCGGACTTAAGATGAACATTGAGGAAAAGAATTTGCAATCTTTGCTGGAGTGCATACCATCCCTCCGCAATCCTACCGTGTCACAATTGGCACAGGATGGCTGGGTTGCAGTTGAGACCATCTCGGACGAGCGCAAGGTCAGAGAATTGATTCCCGAACTCCGCAAACGTGGAGCAGAAGGCATCATTGAATTTCCTCTGAACAAAGTGATCGACTGAGATTTTTTGTCTCTAAATTTAACCGATAGGACCGATTCTTTATGGGATCTCTAAAAAAACGAAGAAAAACCAAAATTAATAAGCACAAGCGTCGCAAACGCATGAAGGCTAACCGTCACAAGAAGCGTTTGCGTTACAAGAGCTAATTGATTATTGTTTTAGCATGGATGAAGCGCAACACTCTCGACACAATCAAACCTGTCATTGTCGTAGCGTTTCTCCCAAATGGCTCATTAAGCTTAGCTTAATCTGGTCTGGAGTATTGGTCTTCCTTGCTTCCGCATTTGTGAATGCGGAAGAACTGGAAGACTACGCTCAGATCTACGTGGATCAGTATTTTCCGCCTCCTGTAGCGGGACTTAGTGAAAGTGCTGAAAACAAAGCCGAAGCGCTGGCCCATTTTACCGTGGGGCGCATGCAGGAAAACAAGGATCGAACGGAGGAGGCGATTGCTTCTTACCTTCGAGTTCTTGAGTTGCAGCCGGATCAGCTGGATCTCGCTCGCAAGTGTGCTTATCTGCTGGCTTCCCGCGCCGGGAAGCAGTCCAAGGCCAGAGAGTTGCTGGAGTCGACTCTGGAGCGAAACCCGGGAATCCCGTTTCCGTATGTGATGCTCTCGGAGTTTCTGTCGACTTATCACTCCAACAATCAGGACAACAAAGACCGCGCTCTGGATTTGGCTCAGCAGGCCGTCGATCAGTTCCCCGGGGATCCGATGACTTACGAGCATCTTGCCAAGATGTATCTTCTCGGCAAACGCAAGGACGAAGCCAAAACGCTTTTGATGAGCTCATTGAGTCGGGAGAATTCTGACGCGCAGTTCTGGATCAGGCTGGGAAAAGTAGCCAGCCGGATTTGGCCGGTACGAGCCGGAACGGATAGTAGTGAGGAATCTCTGGAGGTGCTCAATCAATTTTATTCCCGGGCGACGGAACATGCTGCAGGCGATATTGAAGTGAACGAGAGAGCGGCGGATTACTATGCCGCAACCGAACAGTTCGACAAAGCGGAGAAATTGTACAAACAACTGGTGGACCAGATGACGGACCGGTTGGACCTGAGGAAAAAGCTGGCCCGGGTTTACAAAGAAAAGGGTGATCTTAAGGAATATACCGAAACGCTGCTGGGAATTGTGGAGGTGAATCCGGGCGATGTCCTGACTCATCGTCAGATCGCAGCGGCCTACCGCGAGCAGGGTGATATTCCCAATTCGGTCAAGCATGAGCGGCTCGCGCTTAAGATCGGAAAAGGAACCGCGAAGGACTATCTCAAAGTCGCGAAAGCGATGGTGACGGAGAATCTTCACGAAGAGGCCGTCAAATTTATCAATGAAGCGGCCTATCTCTTTCCGGAGAGCCCAGATTTCCCTTGGTTGCTGACTTATCCTCTGAGGAATCTGTCGCGCTTCAAAGAGGCTGCCAAGGCGTTTGAAGACTGTGAGAAAATTGCGATCAAACATCAGCCGGCTCTTCTGGACGAACGGTTTTACTTTAACTTTGCGACCACCGTGGAGCGGGACCGGGACTTCGACCGGGCGGCCAAACTCTTTAAGAAAACGATTGAGTTGATCGGGAAGCAAAATCCCGAGAAAGAGGACAAAGTGTTCGAAGCTCAGGTCTATAATTATCTGGGATACATGTGGCTGGAAAACGACATGAATGTCGATGAGGCAGGCGAACTGATCAAAACAGCGATTGATCTGGATCCTGACTCCGCCGCGATTTCTGACAGTCTCGGGTGGTTCTACTTCAAAAAAGGCCGCTACGAAGAGGCCAAGAAGGAGCTGCTGCGCTCTGAAATTTTGCTCGAAGAGGAAGGTGGCGATCCAGACGCGGTGATCCTCGACCACATCGCGCAGACGTTTTACGCTCTGGGAGAGAAAGACAAAGCAATCGATTATATGCAGCGGGCTGTGAAACTCGATCCGGAGAAAAAGGAGTATTCAGAGAGGCTCGCTCAATATCAAAACGGAGTTCCGTTTGCACCATCCAAAACAGCCGAAGGTGCGAAGCCCGGGGCCTGATGAGATTCTCTCTGTTGAACTTGAATCGGCCATAACAGAAAGCTGACCGATTCGTTATTTACCGGATTATTGTCATCTAGAATTCTAATTTTCTTAAGAAACAGCCATGAGCAGGAAATTGATACGACCACTGATTTTCACATTTATGTTGGCGGGAGTCATTGGATTCTCCCAGGAAGCGATTGAACGCGAGGATGAGATCGCCAAACTGAAAGCCGAATTGGCTGACGAAGCCACGGAGAAGGAGAGCCGTCACACGATCGAAAAACAGATTGCGAGGAGCTATCTGGCTCTGGAGGACTTTGACAACGCAATTCTTCACCTCGAGAAATCGATCGAGCTTCAGGAAGAACCCGCAGAGCAGGAATTCACCGCTCTAGGCCGGCTTCTCATTCAGACCGACAAGCTGGATAAAGCGATCGATGTGATCGGTAAGGGGCAGAAACTCTACCCGGATTCGATGGATCTTGCCTTTCTGATGACCTTTCCGCTTCGATATCAGGAAAAGTGGGCCGATGCGGTTAAACAATACGAGAAAATAGAAGTGCTTTCCGCGAAGCAGACACCTGAGGGGCTGAACCATAAACTCTACTTCCAATACGGCGCTGCCGTGGAACGCGTCGGGGATATTGATAAGGCTGCTCAGCTTTTCCAAACCGCACTGGAGCGGATTCCCGAAGGAGGGAATGAGGATGAATTCCGCGCTACGGTTCTCAATTACCTCGGCTACATGTGGGTGGAAAATGATAAGAACATTGATGTGGCCGGTGAGTTGATCAAAAAAGCCGCTAAACTCGATCCTAACTCCGGGGCGATTGCCGACAGTCTCGGTTGGTTCTATTTCAAAAAGGGTCGCTATGTCGAAGCGATGAATGAGTTGGTCCGGGCGGAAGCAATGATGGAGGAACGCGACCACACCGTGATGGATCATATCGCGCAGACCTTTTTCAAAATAGGGAATAAGTCCGAAGCGATTTCCTACATGAACAAAGCTCTCGAGCTGGAACCCGATAACCGGGAGTATCAGGAACGACTTAAAGAATACGCCGGTAAGTAGGGTGATTCTTTGAGATATGGCCCGGAACCGATCGGTTAGTCGCCCCCTGCGACGCAGCTTCATTCCGGGAGTTGCACTGGGGCTTGGCGCTTACATGAGGGTCGTGCCAACCCTGTTCCGTTATAAGTTGTGGCCTGCCCAGTTTGTGCCTGCGTTTCTGAGTCTGATTCTCAGTACTTTGATGGTGACCGCGTTCTGGCTTGCGGCGACGGGGATAACCAAATGGATTGATGCCAGGGTTAACCTGCCCTGGCCGGAATGGGATGAGGCCGTCAATTCTCTCAGCTTTATCTTTACGATGTTGCTGATGCTGCTGGTTTTCCTTTCGGTTCATAAGCATGTCATTCTCGTATTGCTGTCACCTTTTCTGGGCAAGTTGGCGGAAGCGACCTATCGAGCGGTGATGAATGATGAGAGCACCTCACCACTGACGGTATCTCAATCGATCTCACGGGGAATTCGAATCAACCTCGGAAATATCGTCAAAGAGGCTTTTCTAAACGGGTTCTTTCTCGCCTGTAACATTATTCCCGGATTCGGTCCGGTGTTGGCGTCTGCGGGGCTGTTTATCAATCAATCCCGGTTTATGGGATTCGGATTGATGGATTTTCCACTGGAGCACAAAGGGCTCAGTGTGAAAGAGAGCATCCGATTCGTAAAATATCGTAGCGGATGCTCGACCGGTGTGGGGGCCGGTTACATCCTGCTGATGTTAGTGCCGTTTTTTGGTTGGATGTTTGCGCCGACTTTCGGTACCATCGCCGGAACACTGATTGCCATTCAGGAGCTGGAAATTGAAGAAGAGTATCAAGCCCGCCTGAATGCCTCTTAGCGCCCCTTACTGATTATGGAACGCCGCAAATTCCTCAAGACTTCACTGATCGCCCCGGCTGGGTTATCGATCGGCCACTCGATAGCTGACGATATTTACGAGCCGCCGGCTGATGAAACGGTTCGGATCTCGATCTGCCACACCACTGACCTTCATGGACACATCTCGCCGACCCAAACCTATGATGGGGCGGAGGACCTGGGGGGACTGGGGCGCTGCGTGACTCAGATCAGAAAATGGCGGAAATCCAACCCCAACCATATCACGCTGGATATCGGAGATCTCTATCAGGGGACTCACGTGTCTCTGGAGTCGGAAGGGGAGATAATGATTAAATTGCTGAATGCGGCAAACTACGACGCCTGGGTGGCGGGAAATCACGATTTTGACTGGGGAGAGCGGGTTTTCCGGAACGCAGTGAAACAATCGGCGATGCCGGTATTAGGGGCGAATCTTTCGGCGGATGGATTCCCTGCCGGTCATTCTCATCATGATAGCGCCGGATATCGCAATCTGGTGCCGGGTCTGATCAAAGAGGTCGACGGTATCAAAATCGGAATTGTAGGGATCACGACCCCGGGCCTGCCGTTTTGGCTGAACCCCGGACAACTGGGGTCGATTGCAGCCCTTGACCCGCTCGTCGAAACGCGGAAGGCGATTAAATCGCTGAAAGAGCGGGGAGCCGATTGCATCATAGCCGCCGGTCACATGGGATTGAAGCGGTGGGATACCGATGACTATGCCAACCAGGTAAACCGGATCATTTCCGGCTGTCCCGAGATTGATGTCTACATAGCGGGGCATACTCACCGGGACAGGGAATCGACCGTAATCGGGAATACTCTATTTACTCAGGCGGGTTACTACGGGATCTGGGCCGGAAAAGTGGATCTGACATTTCACAAAGAGGGCGCGAGGCTTATCCGTCGCGACGCGGATACCGTTCTGATGGATCAAAAGGTGGTTGAAGATCCTCTGATACTACAGATGGCCGGCGATCCGTTACAGCAATCGGAAAAAGCTTTGGCGGCTCCGGTGGGCACGCTTGCCATAGAGTTGCGGGAAGGGGATTACGATGATCAGGGCGCTGATACCCAGGCTTTAATTGCATCGGGAGTGATCCATTCACTGGCTAAGCGGGGCGAAAAAATTGATGGTGTTCTGCACGGGGCATTTTCTAAAGAACCAATTCCCTCCGGGCCGAAGACCCTGGCTGACATGTGGCAAATCGTGCCTTACGAAAACCGGATTGTGACAGCGACTTTAAGCGGCGATCAGTTGATTGCGATTCTTGAGGAGGCATTTACCGAGGGATTTGGCAAAAGACGTTTAGTCGGTTTTTCTCTCTCTGCGAAGTGGGATTACAAAGCCAGAATCCGCAGAGTTTCCAATGTGAAAGATAGAGATGGAAAGCCGGTGGTGCCGGATAAGCGATATCGGATTGCGTTTAATTCTTACGACGCTCAATCGGGCGGTCGCAGTATGCTGACTCTCCGCGAAATCTTGTTGAAGCCAGCTGCTACTACCCAATATCACCCGATTGACACCCGCGAAGCCCTCACCGATTTTTTTCTCGATACCGAAACGGTTACCAGAGAAACCATCATGGAAAAGGCCGCGGGGAAGTTGGGTTAGTTGAGCGCGGTGACAAATGCGCCGGGGAATCCGGATGACTTCAATTTGTCTTTCGACTCATTCGCGACTTTAAACGAATCGTATTGCCCAACACTGACCCGGTATAAGTTCTTGCCGTTGCTCTGGCTCATCCTGACGTCGCTTCTTCCATAGATTGGCTCCAGTTGAGTCGCGATCCGTTTTGCATTGTCTGACTTGGTGAATGCTCCGATTTGAATACAGTAACTCTTCGTGGAGCTGGCATTTTTCACGATACTTTTCACGGGCGGCACGGGAGCGGTAACGGGTGTTGGAGCAGGGGCCTGCGCTTTCTGAAGCGTTGCTAAAGAGCCGGTCTTAGAGATCACTCGGTCACCCGGGAAAACCCCGCTGAGTACTTCGATAAACAGGCCTTCACTTAGCCCCAGTCGCACTTCCCATCGCTCCAGATGGTCGTGGTCTTTTTCGTTCTGTGCCAAAACGAAGGTTTTACCGTTTTCGACAAACACGCTGGTCAGGGGGAGGGCGGTAACGGAGCGGCTGCCAATCACCTGATCTTCCGCCATGACGAGATCGAACCCCAATTGACGAATCAAGCTGGTGTGATCTTCGTGTGCGGCTTCACCGGGTTTTCCGTGGTCGTGTGAATGATCGTGATCATGATCCTCCTCTGAAAATGCAGGAAGGAAACACAGGTAGAGAAAAAACGGTGCCAGTTTGAGAGTTCGCATCCGTGAAAGACGGATGCGAGAGGCTCGATATTCAGGGAAAGTGGCGGCCGGTATCCTGCTCAATTAATGCTTATGATCGTGGTCATGGTCGTGCCCGTGATCATGACCGTGGTCGCAGGTGCAGGCATATTCCAGGTAATCACAAGTTGGGCAGGGGCTCATATCAAGGGTGAATTTTTCGAACTCGGCCTTGGCTGACTCGTCTGCTCTAACCTGAACTACCATGGGGAAATCATCTCCCGGAGGCAGAGGTTTTTCCGATAGGTAGACATTACCCTGTTTTACCAAATTAACCGGAATCGGGCTGGACCGGTCGCCACCGGTGATGCGGATGACCTGAGATCCCAAACTTGTCGGCTTCAGAGAGTCGTCCAGTGCGGTGATCTGAATCTTGCGATCAGAAGTCACCAGAAACTCGAGGTGAGGCTCGATATCATGCAGAATTCTGCCTCCATTCGGTCCAGCTTCCCGAACGTTTGTTTTGTTTTCGGCATGGTCATGACCGTGATCATGATCGTGTCCGGCATGATCGTGATCGTGCCCCGAATGATCGTGAGTGTCGTTTCCGTCTTTGCAGGAAACGGCAAATGTGGTGATGCAGGCAGCGCCTAAGATTAGTAGATTTCTGATTTTCATTTCTTTGTGTGTGGTTTGATGGTGGTTTGACTAATCAGCTGCCGGAGCATTCATCCTAAGCGAATGTTCCGCTGATTTTCGGCCGAACCAGTAAAAAATTGAAGGTGTCACCGCCAGTCCTAACAGGGTTGAACTGATCAATCCGCCGACGATTACGACAGCGACGGGATTTAAAATCTCTTTCCCGGGTTCTTCCGCTGCAAGAACTAAAGGAATGAGAGCGATTCCTGCTGACAGAGCAGTCATCAAGACAGGAACGAGTCGTTCTTTAGTTCCCCTCACGATCATTTCCCGTGAAAAAGATTCACCTTCTTGTTTCATAAGGTGGAGATAGTGGGAAATCATCATGATAGAATTTCTTGCCGAAATTCCTGAGATAGCGATAAATCCGACAAGGGTCGCAATACTGATCGTGTTTAAGGTGTACTTGGTCATAATGATTCCTCCAACTAGAGAAATCGGAATATCTACCAACACCAGGAGCACAAAATTGAAACTCTTGAAGTAGCTGAATAGCAAAAAGGTCACAATCATCAGGATCACTACCGACATCACGAGAATTCTCTGTTTAGCGGCTGCCTGCGCCTGATACTCTCCCTCAAACGTCAGAGTGTATCCTTTGGGTAAGTCCAGTTTTTGGGCGAGTTGTTTCTGCAATTCCTCCACTGCGGTATTCAGGTCGGAAATCGTGGGATTAATCGCGACCACAAATCGCCTTCTCGTGTTTTCTCTCAGAATGGTATTGGGGCCGGAAGCCTGACGGAGGCTTGCCACGTAGTTCAGCGGGATCTGATTACCATCGATGGTGTCGATATAAAGATCGCCGAGGTTTTCCGGAGTTAAGCGCAGTTCCTCGGGCAACCGAATCACCAAATCGTAGATACGCTGGTTTTCGTAGATTTCTGCAACCGGCTCTCCGCCAATCAGTGAGGAAAGCTCATCATTCAACTCACCGGGCCGCACGCCGTAGGCGAGTGCCCTCTCTCGATCTATTTCAATTCTGACCTGAGGCACCGCTGCTTGCTGTTCAATCCTGGCCTCTTCCAGGCCGGGGATCTCACGGGCGATTTCGGCGATATCCGTTCCGATTCTCCGAAGTTCGTCGAGATCGTTTCCGTAGATTTTCACGGCTACCTTCGCCGAAACCCCACTTAGCATGTGTCCAACCCGGTCCGCAAGAGGGCCACTGAAGGCGCTGAAGGTTCCCGGTATACTCTTCATAGTTTTCCGTAAATCTTCGAGCATTTCCTCGCGACTGCGGCCCGATTCCTCATCGAACTCGACATCGAATTCGACCGTCGAGACCGGAACGACGTGGTCTCCCCGTTCCGCACGGCCAGCGCGATAACCAACCAGTTCAACGCCGGGAACTTTCAGTAATTGGTCCAGAGCGGCATTAGCCAGATCGGTGGTCTGTTTTAGCGAAGTGCCCGGAGCTGCCGCCGTTGCAATCACTGCGGAGGGTTCCCGGAAAGGGGGGAGAAAGTTCCCGCCCATTCCTGTGTAGAGAAAGGCCGCGTAGACGATAAGTGCCAGTGTGATCCCGACGATGATGAAGGGCTGGGCGAGAGCAAATCTCAGCCAGGTATTTTCAAACAGGGTTTTGAGCCCGCGAACGACCAGCCCGTCGCGATGCGATTTCCCGGCCTTAGGTTTGAGAAGAAAGGAACTCAGGACGGGAATGACCGTCAACGAGACCATAAAAGATGCCGCCATACTCACAATGGTGGCAATGGCGATGGGAGCAAAAAGTCGTCCTTCAACGCCGCTAAGTCCGAGCAGGGGAATAAACACGAGAATGATAAGAACCGTGGCGTAGAGAATCGAAGACCTGACTTCGGAAGATGCCTTGGCTATTACTTCCAGCCTCGGTTTGGGATTCTCTAAAACCGCGTTTTCCCTAAGTCTGCGAAAGACATTTTCGACATCGACAATTGCGTCGTCGACTACCATTCCGATAGCGACAGCAAAGCCTCCCAGGGTCATGGAATTCACCGTCAGGTCCATGAAGTCAAAGACCAAAATCGCTATACCAAGCGATAGGGGCATCGCAGTCAGCGTAATGAGAGTAACCCGCCAGTTGAACAGAAAAAGAAACAGAACGATGGCGACCATGGCCGCACCGTCCCGGAGGGCGTGGACCAGATTCTCTATCGCAATCTCAATGAAGTTTTTCTGCTTGTAGACGGTGACTAACTCGACACCCTCCGGTAGGGATTTCCTCAAAAGCTCAAGCCTTTCCTCGATCGTGTCGGTCAACCTGATCGTATCGAAGCCCGGCGATTTGGTCACGCTGAGAATCACTCCCATGGTGCCTTTAGCTTTGTCTGTATCTTTGTAGGCTTCCATGTGGTGGGATCCCAACGCGGCATCTCCCCGCATCGGTTCTGTGCCCCAGGCGACAGTGGCCACATCTCCGATCTTGATGGGGCGATCATCCCGATGAACCACGACGGTATTCGCGATATCTTCGTAGTTCGAAGTCATGGCCAGATTGCGAACCATGATCTCCTGAGACGCTTCGGTCAGAAAGCCTCCGGTTGTGTTTCGCACCGCTTCGGACGCAGCCGTTTTCAATTGTTCGAAGGTGATATTCAGAGCCAACATCTCTTTCGGATTCGGTTGGATCTGGAGTTGTTTGACCCCGCCACCCATGCCGAGAACTTCCGCTACTCCGGGGATCGATTTGAGGTCGGTGGCGATTCTCCAGTCTGCAATAGTTCGCAGATCTCTGGGGTGGGTTTGGCCAGTTGGATCAGTCAATCCAATTAACATAATTTCCCCCATCAGGGAGGCGACCGGAGTCATGTAGGGAATCACACCCTCAGGGAGGAATTCCGCGGCGCTTCCAAGGCGCTGTTGCACAAATTGCCTCGCTTGATAGATGTCGGTATCCCAGTCAAACTCGACGAAGACCAATGATAGAGAAATGTCATTCGTGGAGCGGAGACGGGTCACGCCGGTCACTCCCATCAGGGCGTTTTCCAGGGGGATCGTAATCAGAGTTTCGACCTCCTCGGGTGCATAACCGGGCGCCTCGGTCATGATAGTGACGGTCGGTTTCGTCAGATCGGGCAGGACCTCCACCGGAAGCTGGAGTAGTTTCCGGCCGCTCAGAGCCAACAGCACGATAGCTCCGATGAAAATGAGAGTTCGCTGTCGGAGCGAAAATTGAATCAGCCAGTTTAGCATATCAGACTTTTTGCTCCCTCCGTTTTTGAGACATGACCATTTGGGCGAGGATCAGGCAGAGCAGGCTGGCAACTGTCGCCCAGATGAGTAGGGGAATCGTAAACTTGCCACTTCCGCCGGAGCCTTCCCCTCTGGCTAGCGCTTTTTCTTTTTCCTTCTCAGCCAACTGCTCCGGAGACATTTCCGAGCCATCCTCGTTATGTTCGTGACCGTGTGCGGCATCGAGTGCTTCTTTTAGAGACATACCACTTCCTGAGCCGGCAAAGCTCAGAGAGTAGGAGCCCGTAGTAACAACTTCATCACCGGGAAACAGTCCACTGAGCACTTCGACATATTTATCATTGCTTTCGCCCAACACGACCGGTGCCCGGACAAAGGCATTGGGAATCTCGAAATCTCTTACGAAAACAACGCGCTTGGTTGGATCTCCCTGAATCGATTCCCTCGGGACGGACATCACAAAATCACGGGTCGAAGTGATAATAGAGAATTCCGCTCTCATTCCGGGATGCAACTCTTTGTTCGGGTTATCGATCTCAAAAATACCGATGACAGCTCCTGACTCTCGATCGGCATCCACTCCAAATCGTACCAGGCTGGTTTCGAACGATTGGGTGCCAAGCGCGGGTATCCGAATCCGTGCTTTGGTTCCTACTTTTACTTCTCCTGCCTCGACCTCAGGTATTTTAGCGACGGCCCAAACCCGCTCCCGGTTCGACAGGACAAAAAGATCCTCATCCGGTTCGACCGGTTGTCCGAGATGGGCGTGCACGTCGGTGACGATTCCACTTTGCAGGGATTTCAGCGTGATCTTCGGCGGGGGATTTCCGTAGACTCTGGCTTCGAGTATCGCGACGGTGTCGCCTTCATTGACGTAGTCGCCTTCCGTTACATTCAGTGTGATTACTTTACCCGCAGCACGGGTCGAGACAATGGATCGGGCGGTGTCGATTTCTTCGATCCGGCCAATGGCGAAGACGGTGTTTTCAAAGGTTTGCTCTTCCACAAGCTCCGTTTTAATCCGCAGATTTTGCACGGCGGTTTCGTCCAGAATCACGGTGGTTGCCGCTCTGTCGATTTCGATGGCGTCCTGACTCAGAATGAGTGGACTAAACGGGAGGAGAAGGGAGAGGATGATAAAATTTCGGGTCATTAACGTAAGATTTCTTTAAATAGGTAGGGACGATCCCTGGGTTGGTTTCGGACGCATCCGCGCGGAAATAGGGCATCCGGAAGGGATGCAAATAACATGAGGAGCGCTTTTCCGATCGTGGAAAGCGGTCCTTTAGGGATCAAACGTTAAAGCGTTGCAAAATAGGCAGCGAGATCTGGGCCGCCAGCGGAGGTGGGTGCTTCCAGCCGGATGACTGGTAGCTGATGAGACTTTGAACGGTTTCCACCGTCAAAATCAGCTCCGTAAGATCAAATGTCTCTTCTAGTCCGGCGAGATGAATCACTACAGGCAGGCTGCCCTTAAAAGCTTTCAATTCGCAGTCGCAGGGCTCTTCTGTCGGCTCGCTATCGTGGTCGCCAAAATGAGCGTCCTCCGGGTGATGATGACAGTGGTTGTGAGCTCCACAGTCGAATAGCGAGACGAATTTATGAATACACACAGTCCCGCCGCTGACCATGTAAATCGTCAGTAAAATCGTGATCAGAATTTTTGCGACGCCTGAAAGCACAGAATACAGATCCCTTCTCGGCGAGGGTCTGTCAAGGCTAATCCTGAATCCGGAAATACCGATTGTACAGGGTACGGTCCGGGACTGTACCCTGTACAATCAGGTCAAACGTTGTTCAATCGAGAACTGATTTCCCTCCGGATCTTCCACATCAAGCACTTCTACCCCCGGGGATGGCGTCCTGATACTTCCGACATTGATACCTTTTAAAGACAGCAGTTCCCGGGTGCCTTTGACGTCATCAACATCGAAAACAAATTTTGGTGCGTCGCGCCCGAACTTTTTACGGCCGCCGCTGTGGAGGGCCAGCTTGCAGTCACCGGTTTCAAAAACGACCCACTGTTGATCGCTATAGCTGGCGAGATCCGGGGGCGTTTCAATCGGTAGTTTCATGACGTCGCGATAGAAGGCGACCTGGGTTTCCATGTCCTGGACATAGAGAATGATTTCAGAAAGATTCTTTATCATCATTAGTAGGGGAGTTCCCTGATGTATAGATTCTTAAAAAACAGTTCGCTACCATGGTGCTGTAATTCGATTTGATCAGCTCTTGGCAATGGCAGAATTCGACCTTCTTTATCCCAGAAGTTTTCGAGAACGGTGCGGTCGATTACATTTTTTTCATTGAGCCAGATAGAGACTTTATCACCCACCATGCGAATCAGGAAAGTATTCCATTCTCCGGGTTTGTTGTCGGCCAGAACCAGAGGGCGGTTGCTGTGTCGCCGGTTATTCCATAGTCCACCTGAGCCGAGATTTCGACCGGTTCGATAGGCTGTTACCCATTCCTCCGCGTTATCCGGCAATTCTTTATCTTTGATGCCGATATGCCAGGGATCCCAGATTTGTACCTGAGGAGTGCCCCGGAGATATACGCCACTGTCGGCCCCGGGGGGAATCTTCCAATCCATATAGAGTTCAAAATCTGCGTAGTCTTTGGCGGTGCAGAGGCTTTGACCCTCCCCGTCGTAGGTGAGGATGCCGTCGACTACGCTCCAGTGCTCATTCATCGTTTTGTCAGCTTCGGTTTGTGCCTCCTCGAGAGCCTTTCCGGTTAACGCCCGTCTTTCATTGGCGTTCCGGTGGGCGAGACCTTTCCAGCCATTGAGGTCCTTGCCGTTAAACAGGGCGGTGAAGCCTGCCGGGGGTGTGTTTTCCGCGCTCGAGGCCGGTCGGGGCGGGCTCGGAGAGAACTCTGCCACTTTCAAACTGCGAAACTCGACCCGGTCATTATGTCCGGCCAGAGTAATATGTCCTTTCCGATTCCTCAGACCGGGGTGGGGACGTCCGTCAACCGGTGACAGGTCATCCAGATAGGCATCGACAATCACGGCGCCATTCAGAATGACTTTGATATGATCTTCAATACAGAGAATTGTTTCCTGATTCCACTCACCGACCGGTTTCAGGTATCCGGTCTTCGCGGGCATTACCCCATAGATGGAACCGTGGACTTGCCAGGGTTTAATCGTCCGGATCTTTTTACCATCTTTAGTCTCGGTGTTATACTTTGAGCCGTTGTGATCGAGGATTTGGATTTCCATTCCTCCATAGGCGGCGTGGCCTCCTTTAGGTATCCGGATACCAATTCCGTTATTGCCACTTTCTTCGAGCTTGAACTCGAAACTAAAGACAAAGTCGGAATACTCTTTTTTGGTCTCCAGGATTTTACCGCCCTGTTCGCAAACCAATATACCATCCTGCGGGATATACTTTTCAGTATCTCCCTGCCAGTGTTCGAGGTCTTTGCCGTTAAATAAGGAAACCCACTCAGCGTTTGCCTCAATGCGATCGAGGCTTTTTGCGCCCTCAACCAGATTGGGATCGGGTTTGGGTGCTTTCTTGTTTTGGCCGGAAACCATTCCGGTGAAGCAGAGTACCAGTAGTAGAGTCAAAGAACGGTTCATGATCGATATAACTCGACCACAAACCGCGAAATCGCTCAAGCCGGACTGCTCCCTTAATCGCGTCTCGACTCCTTACCTACATGCGCCGCCATTTCCGGCCGTCGCGATCAAGTAAGTCATCAGACTCGACAGGGCCCCATGAACCTGCCTGATACTCGGCCATTCTGGGAGGGTGAGCTGCCTTGTGCCAGGCATCTTCTATGTAATCGACAAACTTCCATGCTTCTTCGACCTCGTCTTTCCGGGCGAAAAGGGTGGCGTCGCCTGCGATCGCATCGAGCAGAAGGCGCTCGTAGGCTTCGGGGCTGCCTTTACCAAAAGCGGTCTGATACTGGAAGTCCATTTTTACCGCCTGAAGCTGTGCCGCAGGACCCGGTTGCTTGGAACGTATTCCCAGGGAGATACCTTCGTTCGGCTGGATCCTCATCACCAACACATTACCGAGGCTGCCGTCCGCGTCGACTGCGTTGAAAAGCACTTCCGGTGCTTCTTTAAAATGAACCGAAATCTCCGTGGATTTTTTCGGGAGCCTTTTGCCCATCCGGACATAGAAGGGAACTCCGGCCCACCGCCAGTTATCGATCATGAGGCGGAGCGCCACATAGCTCTCCGTCATCGAGCCCGGATCAACCCGGTCTTCGCGACGGTAGCCAACCACATCTTCCCCACCGACGGTTCCCGATGTGTATTGCGCGCGGACCACATTCTCCGCGACGGCTTCGACGGTTTCGTATTTCCGGAGTGACTTCAGTACTTTTACTTTTTCATCGCGGATACCATCGGCACTGAGATCGGCCGGGGGTTCCATGGCGATGAGACTGACCAATTGGAGGAGATGGTTCTGGACCATGTCCCGGAGGGCTCCTGATTTATCGTAGTAGCCACCGCGCCCACCTTCCATACCCAGTGGTTCGGAGCAGGTGACTTGAACGTGATCGATGAAACGATTGTTCCAGAGTAGCTCAAAAATGGCGTTGGCGAACCGCAGGACCATGATGTTCTGAGCGGTCTCTTTGCCCAGGTAGTGATCGATTCGATAGGTATCGGTTTCGTGAAAGGTCTCATTTACGACCTCATTGAGGTGCGTTGCGGTCGCAAGGTCGGTCCCAAAGGGTTTTTCAACCACCGCTCTGGCCCAGCCGTTTTCCGCCTGGTTCAATCCTGACTCCTTGAGCTGGAGCAGGATATTGTCAAAAAATTCCGGAGCGGAAGCCACGTAAAACAGCCGGTTTGGGCTGCCGCCATCGGCTTCAATTTCATCTAAGCGTTTCTTGAGAGATTTGTAGCCTTCGGGATCATCAAAGGTGCTTTGATGATAGGAAATATTCTGAGCAAACTGGTCCCAGAGCGCATCGTTATGACCCTGTCGCGATACCTGTTTGTTAATTTCTTTCAAGCCATCGCGAAACACTTCGTCGCTCTTTTCGCGTCGGGCAAAACCGATGACTTTCATCCCGGCTGGGAGATCGCCATCGACTGCCAGGTTGTAAAGTGCGGGGATTAACTTCCGGTGAGTCAAGTCTCCTGTCGCCCCGAAGATGACAAGAGTGCAGGGTTCGGCGACCCGTCGGGCCCCGATATCTTCTTCGCGAAAAGGATTGGATTCCATGTCAGGACGAATCGGTCATCCTGAGCCTATTTTCAAGGGAAGTTATTGTTCAACTGAAGACACTTCCGGCTTGGGATCGTCTGCTGGTGCAGGTTTTGCCAAATCGGCGATCGTGAAGGTACAAATTCCACCCGGAAGGGAAGGTTTGCGGCGTTGCTGTTTCTTTTTCGCAGCACCTTTCTTTTTCGGCTGGTTAGCGGGAGCTTCGCCTTCAGGGCGGGGGACTTTACCCAACTCCAGGTGAGTATCCGGAAATTCGACCAGATAGCCTTCCATGGCGAGCCAGCGAATGTCAGCGAGAACGGCTTTGGCCTCTTCACTCAAATCCTGCTTTGGTTCAGGTTCACCTTCCTTCGGTGCTTCAGCTTTTTCATCACCCTCGCGTTTGAACCCTTCGCAAAGTTGCTCGAGGACGTCAGCGGTTTGGATCTTTGGATTGTCCGTCACCACTTTGATGATCTTCTGAATCCGGTCGGTGAGAGAAAGGGCGTTGCTGATGGGCTGCGGACGTACCATGGAAACATGGAGCGCCTTTTTGCCGCGTTTGAAGAACTTGAGTCCCTCTTTCTCAAGGCAGCTGCACACCGCCTGAAACATTTCGAAAGGAAATCCCCGGCGGAGCTTTTTGCCTTCAAATTTGAGCAGGGTCAGCAGATCCTGCGAGAGCTTTTTACCGGAGATATTTCCGGATAGAATCGCCTCGGTCGACTCGACGATTTCTTCGTCCGCGTAGTTCTGGCGAAAATGGCGCTCCAACTCTTCGGGAGTCTTCAGCACAATACCATCAGGTTTGGCCGCTTCGGCCTCTTTTGCGACCGGGGCCTCTTCCGCTTCGGTGCTTTCCTCCGCTGCTTCCGCAGTATCCTCTACTGAAGTTTCGGGTTCAGTCGGTGTTTCGTCAACGCCAGCGGATTCTTCGCTGGTGGTTTCGGCTTCCGCCGGTGCCGCTTCATCGGTTGCCGGAATCGCTTCGACACCTTCGGTAGATTCGTTCGCCGGTTCCTCGACCGGCGCTTCGGGAGTCTCTTCAACTACCGGTGGTTCCTCGACCACTTGATCGGATTTCAAACGATAGTGAAATGCTTTGGAGACCTTTTCCTGCCAGTTTGCGAGTACTTCTTCGCCACTTTCCATCTGGATGCGCTGTTTGTAGCGTTCCAGCGACATGTTGGAAAATTTCTCGCGGTGAATTCTGACGATGTTTTTCTGGTATTCGTGGTGGTTTGGTGGTCCAAGGATTTCTCCGCTGAATCCACAAACGGCGATCGTGCTGAAATTTCCTTTGGGAGCGCCGAGATCGACTTCCTCAATCAGGTAATATTTGCTGATCTGCTTTTTACTGCGCAGAAAATTGGAAACGGCTTCGTCGCGGGATAACCAGGCAGAACCGTCTTCTTTGCCGCAGTAGATTTTCGGTCCGTTTTTGTCTGCCTTAATCTTGATCTGATACCGTTCCCTTGAATTGGCGATCATTTTCGCGAGATCGGCAACGGGATACGCTTTCACGGATTCCTGAATATGTTTACTCAGGGCTTTGGCTGCTTCAGGTGTTGGCTCAAAGGTCAGTTTCAGTCCTTTGATTTCAAAGTTCTCGTCCTGATCCCGGTGATTACCGCGACCTCCATCGCGCCGATCGCCCCGGAATTGATTGCCACCTCTTCCGCCGCCGCCGCCACCACGACGGTCTCTGTCATTTCTGAAGCCACCGCCTCCTCCGCCGCCCTGACGACGATTGTTATCACGGGGGCCGCCCCGTCTTTCAAATTTTCCGCCACCACGGTTGCCCCGTGTATCGCGATTCCGGTCGTCATCACGATTTTTAAACTTCTGGGTGGCAGGTTTAGTTTCACCTTTGTCCTGCGCCCAATCGGGCATCAGGTCTAAGGCAGAAAATTCCAGGGGCGCGTTATTGTCGTCGCTCATTTAAAAACGGTGTTACGGCGGATTTTGGATGATATCGCAACCGGATTGGGCGCGATAGAAACAAAATTGTCTTAAATTCAGGGCGGGAGAATAAGCTAATTACTACCAATATCCACCCCGATTTCACTTAGGATTTCTTTAGGAAAATACGGCCTTCAATCCGGCTGCGGTGGCTTCTACGGTTTTTTGCATGTCGTCACTGGTATGGGCCAGTGAAATAAAGCCCGCTTCGTATTGTGAAGGGGCAAAATAGACCCCTGCATCAAGAGCAGCCCAGAAAAATTTGGTGAAAGCACCGAAGTCCGATTTTTTCACATCGTCGACGTTCCAGATTTTTTCATCGGTAAAGAAAAGGCAGAACATGGAGCCAACCCGGTGAAAGGTGAGATCCTGGCCAATCTTCTTGAGGCAGTCAGTGACTCCGTCTTCGAATGATTGACCGATTTCTTCAAGCCTCTCCCAGCCGCTGCGACTGTCCATCTCCCGGAGTTGGGCGAGACCCGCTGACATTGCCAGTGGATTTCCCGAGAGGGTTCCCGCCTGATAAACCGGGCCGAGTGGCGCGAGATGATCCATGATATCAGCGCGGCCTCCGAATGCCCCGACCGGTAGTCCTCCTCCGATCACTTTCCCCATCGCCGTCAGATCCGGCGTAATCTTTTCCAGCTCCTGAACGCCGCCTTTGGCGACGCGGAACCCCGTCATTACCTCATCAAAAATTAACAGGGCACCGTATTTTTCGGTAATATCGCGAAGAAACTGGAGATAACCTTCGCGGGGGAATACCAGGCCGGCATTAGCGGGGTAGGGTTCGAGAATGATTGCCGCGATATTTTCGCCGTCCTCTTTGAAGGCTTTTTCCACGGCTTCGGGATCGTTGTAGGGAAGGATCGTTGTCAGAGCGGCAAATTCGGGAGGGACTCCGGCGCTGTCCGGTTGTCCCAATGTTAGAGCGCCGCTTCCTGCTGCGACGAGAAGGGAGTCGACGTGGCCGTGATAGCAACCGTCAAACTTGATGATTTTCTTTCTGCCGGTGAAACCTCTCGCGAGACGGATCGCCGTCATGGTCGCCTCGGTCCCGCTGTTGACCATGCGGACCTTTTCGACCGACGGGACAAAATCGCAGATCATGCTCGCAATCTCAATTTCGTGAGGGTTGGGAATGCCGAAGCTAACGCCTTCTTTTGCTGCCTGGGTGACCGCATCAATCACGCAGGAGGGTGCGTGCCCCAAAATCGCAGGTCCCCACGTGCCGACATAATCGATCATTTCATTGCCATCCACATCCCAGATTTTTGAACCTCTGGCGCGGCGCACAAAGAAAGGTTCTCCGTCCACGCTGCGGAATGCTCTGACGGGTGAATTGACTCCGCCCGGAATCAGTTCTTTGGCTTTAGCAAATAGCTTTTTAGAGAGGCTGCGATCGATCATGTTGTTCCGGCAATCAATCCCGCTCCGGGAAAGACGTCAAGCAATTCAATGAGAGCATGATGAGGTTATTAATCATCATTACAAAAATAACCACAACTATTGCTTTACGTGGAGTGATTCTTAGTATTGAGTTTTATTAATATGAAAATTCTCAGTTTTGCATTCACTTGCGTGCTGGTGAGTGGTTTTTTTGCGGGTAATTCTCAAGCTTATGATCTCGCCAAAATGACCACTAAAACCGGAAAGGTCTACCGCGAGGTTCGGATTATCGATGCGGATAAGCACGGATTACTCTTCCGCCATGCCGGGGGAATCGCCAAGGAGAGCTTTCCTTTTCTCTCCAACAACATTCGGGACATGTTCGAGCCGGTGGGTGAGATCCCTGCCGCGGATGCTCCAAAGGTCGCGGAAAAAGGTGACGCGAAAGCTCAAGCGGTCAAAAATCAGGTCTATATTCCCGATGTGACGCTGACTCTTCTGATCAGGCAACCGGTAGCGAAGCAGCCAAACTGGTATTGTCAGATGCACCCGAATCCTCTGAACTGGCCGTCTCACTGGCATCGGTTCCACAGCGCGCATTATCTGACTAATCCGATTTGTCGGGCTGCGGTTACGAGACAATTCCTTCAGGACACCGGTTTGTTGCCTCACGCGGATGGCAGGATCTATCATCACTGGCCGAGTGCTAATTCGATTCGGTTTTGGTAAATCGGATCTCAATATCGCATTTCAGGCTTGAGAAGTCTTGTTTGGTGTCACGAACCGACGTATAATCCGGGTAATCATGATTGGACCGGAAGACATCCAGGAAACCCCGAAAACAAATTATACCCCGATTCTGGTTCTCGGTATCGCTGCACTTTTACTCCTCATAGTGGGGTTTATCAGTTATCGCGACTATGTGAATGCTGAGGCAGAGAAAAAGGTGAAGTCGTCGGACGAACGGATCCGGAAGCTTGAGGAGCAGCTTGAGAAATACACGGCGGGTGGCCAACCGGCAGCGGCCAATCAATCGAACGCTCTTGCGGCACGGGATCCGGAGATTGAAGAATTGAGGCGTCAACTCGATGCCATGAAACTGCAGTCGGATACGATCAAGAAGCAAACCGAGAGAACCAAGCAACTCGTCGAGGAAAACTCGCTGAAAGTCGAGCGGGTCCTCAGTGGTGGCCCGGGTGGTGGCAGCGACTCATTCCCGCCGGATATGGCGTCGATCCCTCCTCCGGGAATCAATGATGAAATTTCAGATCCACTACGGGATGCCGTGGTGGCACCTCCTGGCGGCTATCGCTCCGCCGCGACTCAGGCGAGCCTGACAGAGGTGCAGCGTAAAGTGAGGGAAGCCCCCGCTATCGGAAAAATTGTTTCCTACGACGAAGGTTGGAACTTGATTACGATCGGTGCCGGAAAATCAAATGGCATTGATGTTGGCCAGCGCTACTCCGTGAGACGCGGATCAGATGTGCTGGGCGTGGTAAAGATTTTTGAAGTGTTCACCAATCAGTCGAACGCTAACATCGTGACTGATAACCGGAAGTTTGACGGGGCTTTGAAACCTCAGGTCGGTGATGATATCATCTCGTTTGATCCTTTTTAATCCGGGCGTCTGATACGTTTTGAAGCAAACTGCGATCCTGATCTGTTTTGCGCTTCTCGCAGTCTTTCAAGCTGCGGGAAAGGATTGGGAAACCGTCGATGGCGTCTCCGTTTCCGGTGAGTTTGTTTCATCGCTGGATGGACTCATCCTGATCAAAACGAGTCAGGGGGAGCATGTCGAATTGCGGCGCGAGCGGCTGATCGAGAGTGATCAAACATTTCTCGCATTGCTTGAGAAATATAGAAATGAGATCGGCGTTCAATCCTGGCCGCGTAAGGTGAAAACCCGGTCGGAAGTGAGGCTTTACGGCGGGCCCCGAACCTTTCGGACCGACCATTTTCAGGTTTATTCAGGGGGGATGGACCGTGGTAGCGTCGCCAGGCTCGCCACCGTGATGGAGGACGCGCTCGATGCGATTTCGACGATTCCGACAGGACTGAAATTGCAACCTCCGGCACCGTCGACCTACTTTCAGGTGCGATTTATGGATCGGGCTTCATTCGATCGTGAATTTGCCAAGGTTGGGATGCATCTCATTGTGCCGAATCAAAAAGTTCGCGGGGCTTATATTGCGGCACGGCGTGAGCTTTGGTTACCAACCGGGGTTGCTAATGTCAGCCTGGATCTGCTCGGCGCGACGGTAATTCACGAAGTGTGTCACCAGACGATGCACGATTGGCTCCCTTTAATGCCGGTCTGGTTTCTGGAAGGTTTTGCGGAGTACATGTCCTCGATTCCATACGAAAACCGGATGTTCCGCTTCGATCAATCGGAGGAGGGCTTGAGCGCGGCCCTCGCCGATCGATATCGAACCGCTCCCGCAGCGATTAATGTGATTCATCCCGGCAAGTTGATTGGCGGCAGCGGTTCCTGGGGAAACACCACGATGGAATATCTGTCGTCTCTGGTTTTGGTTTATTATTTGATCCATCTCGATGGCAGTGGAAACGGGGAGTCCTTCAATCGCCTCGTGGCGGAGGTGGCCCGGTCAAAGGACGACGCGAGAGCCATGCTTTCGGATTTGCAGAGTATTGCGGACAGTTACAATTCCAAAGTGGCAACCTACCGGGAGCAATTGGCTGAGTATCAGCAGGGAATTGCCGAGGCCAACCAGCAATTGCGGAGCGGACAGCGGGTCTTTGTGAGATCAAAATCCAACGGGCGACTCGTGATTGCCGGAACACCTGCGGTCCCGGCCGTTCCAAAAGCGCCCGGAGAAGCTCCGATCGAAAAAATTTCCGTAGAGAGGGCCAAAACACTGACTTTGATCAGCACAATCAATCACCGGGCTCTGGATGCAATGATCGGACAGCGGTCGATGGTCGAGTTTGCCAGTCAAATGCAGGAGGCGTATCGAAAACGGGGCTTCGTGGTGAACTTTTTCTGAAAAGCTCAATCATCGGCGAAACCGTTATCCCCGGCCAGATTCTCTTTTAATTCGGCTGGCCAGACTTCCGCTGGAACCACCTGAGCAATTGAGGTGATGGGGTGCACCAGCATGGGCAAAAAACGGCTTTGAATGAAACCGTCCGGGAGATGGCGACGATGGAAAAGAACGTTACTGCCTTTGTAATCCTGATTCCCAAGCTGCCACGTTTCCGGTAATTTGAAGCCACGGTGGTAGGACATATCATTCTGCAAGTCTTCCCCCCATTCGCTTTCGCGGAGCGTCCATTCCTCCACGGGGAAAATCGAGGCACGTAACTGATGCAGCTTTTCAGCCAGCCCCGGAAGCGTCTTGTAGGTGTCCCCATCGCTTGCGGTAGGCGAGAAAATGACGGTCCCGGGGCAATCGTCCTCTCCGGATGCGTACAATCCGGTGTTGGCCCGAACGAGGTGCCCCCAGACAATTACGCCATGTTTCCAGAGCGATTTTAGCCCGCTCACGATTTCCTTCATCGGTTCGTCTTCGAGGGTCGCAGTCTTCATCCAGTCCGGCTCCGGAATGTCCCAGGGTGAGGGTTTGAACCAGCCGGTTTTCCGGGGTGGGGGACCAATTTTTGCGCGGATTTGATCCAGAATGGTGTCGGCATTTTCCATGGCTAAAGCGTTACTTCGCCATTTGATACCATAGATCGATTGCCAGGGACAACTCTTCGGCAACAGATTTAAATTCCTGCTGATCGATTAGGTTCCGGGCTTCCTTCGGATCGTCCTCGACATCGAATAGAGCAGGCTTTTTGAGGAAATTCTGCCACGGCTTTTCCCGTGCCGGTTTGATCAATTTGTATTTGCCCTGTCTCGCCCAAAGGTAGGCCACATCGCCCGCTGGATCGCCCCATGTCGTAGCATCTCCGGGGTAGATCGCGCCGAAGACGGTGCGGTTTTTCTGGAGGGGGGAGAGCAGGTTCTTGCCCGGGAGGTTGGCAGGGACCTCCGCGCCGGCTGCCGTGATTAGAGTTGGAACGATATCAACACTGCTGACCAGCTCTGAGTGGATTGCAGGAGTCACTTTCCCGTCCCAGCGAATCAGAATCGGGCTGCGGATACCTTCGTCGAAAGGTGCCCGCTTGCTGTTTTTGGTATGAACAAACTCTCCGGGGTGCTTCTTTTCCGGTTTGGTGCTGGGACTCCAGCCGTTGTCGGCAACAAAAACGAATAGTGTGTTGCCCGGATCGCTCTCGGTTTCGACAAAATCGATGAGCGTTCCAACCGTTTCATCAAATTGGGCAATGGAAGCGAAGTAGGGGATTTCGTGGGTTTGGACGCCGGGGATCTCGGACACGATTTTGACAAATTTCTCCGGCGCATCATGAGGCTGGTGTGGCAGATAAGGGGCATACCAAACCAACCACGGCGTCTTTTCCTTTTCACAGTCGACGATGAAATCAGTGATCGGCTGCATGGTTTCCCGCCCAATTTGCAGGCCATGATCTCCGTTTCCGTGAGCTACGGGATCTCCGCTCGCCAGCTTGCGAATGCCGCCGAAGGTCTGAGAGGGTGGCGGGGCGGTAAAGGTGGTCATTCCCTCGGTGAATCCTCCGTTTCTCCAGTGTCCTTCCCAGAATTTCCCGGTTTGGAGACAGCGGTATCCCGATTCGGAGGAGAGAATTCCGGGCAGTGTTTTGACCTTTCGGATCAGTTCGAATTCGCGGGATCTTACCTCTACGTATTCATCCACCGACGTCATCTTGTTGTAGCCCGAGTTTCCCGGTGGACCGTGATTGAAATGAATCCCGTGTTGATGCTGATAGAGACCTGTCAGTAAGGTGACCAGAGAGGGGCGGCACACGCTGCAGTTCAGATAACCGTTGGGGAATTGTGCGGATTGGCGGGCCAGTTTGTCCAAATTGGGTGTGTGAACCCGCTCGTTACCCATAAAGCCATAATCGGTCCACGAATGGTCATCGGCGATGAGGTAAACAATATTTGGCGGGCGCTCTGTGGCGCGTAGCAATGGGGATAGGAGCAGTAGCCCAACTAGAAGAAATCGGTTCATCCGTCGGTCACGGGGCCTTTCTTCGCCGGGGCGATGGCGATACCCACAACTCCCTGAATCACTTTCAAGAGTCCGAGCCCAAGAAGAAACGCCGTAATAACTCGGACGGGATTGGTGATCACTCCCGTGACGATGGTGAAGCAATAGGCCGCTGCGAGGCCGAGGAACATGATGAAACAGCCGAGATAGAGGTTCTTCATGCACTGGCCCCGGATCTGATCGATCCGGATTTTCCGGGCGGCTTTGATCATTTCTGCCGCATCAGTTTCGTTCACCTCGTTTACCGCAAGCAACTGATTCAATTTATCATCACCCTCATCTTTTAGAATGATTCGGGTGATCTTACTTTGAATTCGTTCTTTGCGGACCGGGGAAAGATCGCTCATGCAGCAATGAGTCAGGCAACGTTGGTGTAGACCGATTGGACATCTTCGTCGTCTTCGATCTTATCGAGGAGCACCTCAATTTCCTCCATTTGCGCTTCGGAAAATTCCTGAGGATTGTTCGGAAATCGCTGCGGGCTGGCCTTTTTGATCTCGATTCCGAGTTTTTCAACGCCGGAGGTGAGATTGCCGAACTGGGTGAATTCCCCGGTGGCATAGGCAACGCCCTCGTTGACCTCAAGTTCTTCGAGACCGCAGTCGATCAACTCCAGTTCGATTTCCTCGATATCCATGCCCTCGGGCACTTCAAATTCCACCACCGCTTTCCGGTCAAACATAAACTCGAGAGCGCCGGTGGGGAGCAGTTCCCCTCCCGATTTGTTGAAATAGGTTTTCAGATTGGAAACGGTCCGGTTGGTATTGTCCGTCGCGGTTTCCACAAAAATCATGACGCCATGCGGGCCTTTGCCTTCGTAATTGACCTCCTTGTAGTCGGCCATGTCCTTGCCGCTGGCGCGCTTGATGGCCTTATCAATGTTGTCCTTGGGCATGTTCTCGGTCTTCGCGTTCGTGATCGCGAGACGAAGAGCCGAGTTTGTGTCAGGATCCGGGCCGCCCTCTTTAGCGGCTACGGTGATCAATTTTCCCAGCTTCGGAAACAGTTTGGACATTTTGTCCCAACGTTTTTCTTTTGAAGCCCGACGATATTCAAATGCTCTACCCATGTATTTTTTCGAAAGATTTTCTCAGGTCACGCTTTTTAGCAACCAAATTCGTGTGCTTCTTCGGCCGTAACAACGCTTTGTTCGGTCTCTGTGAGCGCTTTTAACGAAAAAGGCGAAAAAGCTCTAAGAAAATATAATTCTGAATTTCGATATTTCTATGCATAATATGGATGTGGGTCAGTCAGATTGTCTGGCTTAAAACAGCTTCAAACATCCATATGTACACGTTTACTTTTAAATGGTTTGTTCTCCTGACAGCTTTCATCGTGTCTTTCGGGAACGCCCTCGGGGATGAGAGATACCGGGTAACGAGCGGGGATAACCTTTATCGGATCGGTAAACGTTTCGGCGTCGATTACCGGGAGATTATGGAAGCGAACCGCTTAAAGAAAACCACGATTTACCCCAACCAGGTTTTGGTAATTCCGTCCCGCAATACGACTGCTTCGCGAACCGCTGCCCCGCCTAAGGTAGCGCCGGTTCAGAGAAGTGGCCGGATTGCAACACCGCCGGTGCCACAGTCGTCCGGAACGTATGCCGGGGTGACTCCATCGAACAAGGTTGATCGATATCGCGGCGCTACGGTCCCGAATGATCCGGTTGAACCCTTTGTCAGCTCCCGGAGATTGCCTTCCGTGCCTCCAGTCACAACGGAAGAGGATCCGCTTGGCCTCGGTTACAATCCCAGTCCTTACAAGAGCCCGCCAACGCCACCTCGAGCGGTTCCGGTTGAACCGATCGCGTCGGCAAAGCCGGTTCCAAATCAGCGACGGGCAACCCCGGTCACGCCCCGTGAACCAGAGATCGCGCGGGCTCCGGAGTTCCGGACATTTCCAAGGTCACGTGAAGTGTCGGCAGCAGCTCACTACCCCGGAAGAACGGGAAATGAGTATGCGCTGGACCCGAAACATTTTCCGATGCCTTCGTTCAAGAATCCCCACACGCCATGTCCGATCAAGTCTTCGAAGAGCCGTGGGAATTCCTCCCGGAGTTACACCGTTCAGTCGGGAGACTCGGTTTGGTCGATTAGCCGGAAGTTCGGCATCACACCTTTCAAGCTGCGGAAAGAGAACAACATCCTTTTCTCCCGGATCCGTCCCGGGATGTGCCTGGAAATTCCCGCCAGTCAGGGATTCTGGCCTCTTTAGCGGCGTAGAAATGAGCAACTGTACCCTGTACAGTCGCAAACTGTACAGGGTACAGTTTGGAATCTCACTTAATCGCCGCTTCTGCGATGGTGCCTTCTTTGGTTTCTTCCTGTAATCGGAGTTGACCGCAGGCCGCCGCTATATCGTGGCCTTTTTCGTGCCGTAGCGTGGCCTGGACACCCGCTTCGATGAGCACTTGAAGAAAGGCCTTCTGCTGATTGACTGAGGGGCGTTTCCACTGGAGACCTTCGACGGTGTTGTAGGGGATCAAATTCACTTTGGCATTCACCGAGCGGCATCGGTTAGCGAGAAATTTGGCCTGGTCGAGGCCGTCGTTGACCCCTTCGATCAAAATATATTCGAAGGTGATTTTCTGCTTTTTGTTCTCTCGCCAGACTTCCAGCGCCTGAAAAAGTCTCTCCAGCGGATATTTCTTATTTACCGGCATGATCTGATCCCGGACCTCGTTGGTGGCCCCGTGCAGAGAAATGGCGAGGCGGATCTGCATCGGGATCTGGGCCAGTTTCTCAATCTGAGGCGCGAGTCCGCTGGTTGAGACCGTCATACGCCGCGCGCCGATGTTGATGCCCCAGGGGGCGTTCAGAATTTCCAGAGCCTGGGAGAGATTTCGAAAATTGGCGAGAGGCTCGCCCATTCCCATGAAAACGATGTTCTGGACGCGTTCTCCGGCTTCCTGTTCGACGCTGAGGACCTGGGAGATGATTTCACCCGCCGTGAGGTTCCGGGTGAAGCCTGCCAGTCCTGAGGCGCAGAATTTACAATCGTAGGCGCAACCGACCTGACTCGAAACGCACAGGGTCCGGCGATCGCTTTTTTCGCCGAACATCGATTGGTTCGCCGGAATTAACACCGTTTCGATCAGTCGTTTGTCCGCGAGGCGAAAAAGGAATTTCCGGGTCGAGTCCTTTGATCCGGTCACCATCACGGTTTCCAGATCCGATGCCGTGAACTGTGCCGCGAGCCATTCCCGGAGGGGCTGGCCCAGATTCGTCATCTGCGAAAAGTCCGAGATCCGTTTATCGAAAATCCATTCCACGATTTGCCTGGAACGGAAATTCGGATGCCCTTCTGATTTCAGTAAGGAGGTCCAGTCGTCGAGCGTCAGCCCCGCCGCGGAATTGAGAGTTTTTGTTCGATCAACCATTGATATAGCTTGAATGATAACAAACCATAATTTGACAAACACGACAGCGGGAATTCCTGTAGAAAAGATGCTCGACGAATCTGATTCCCCGCTCATTCTCATTCTTTGCACCGGTAATTCCTGTCGTTCTCAAATGGCCGAAGCGTTTCTCAGAGAGGCCGCCGGAGGTGCGGTCAGGGTCGCCAGTGCCGGCTCGAAGCCGAGTGGTTATGTGCACAATTTTTCCATCAAAGTCATGGCAGAGGTCGGGCACGACATCTCCGACTGGAAATCAAAATCTCTCGATGTGTTCCGTGATTTGAATGTGGAAACGGTGATCACCGTCTGCGGGAATGCCGATCAGGCCTGCCCGGAATTCCCCGGACAGCAGCACCGCTATCACTGGGGATTCGAAGACCCTGCTGAAGCGGAGGGAACTGAGGAGGAGCAGTTGGCGCAGTTCCGAAGAGTGCGCGATGAAATCAAAAAAGTCTTTCAAGCGTATGGTTTAGGAAGGCGTGACTCGCTGGTGGCAGTGGACTTAGTTTAAAAGATGGGCTTGTTTCGAAAATTAGTGCTGATATTCACGCTGATTCCATTAGTGGAATTCTTCATCTTCTATAGTCTCGCCAGTGTGATTTCGCTGCCGTATACGATCGCGATCATCATCATCACCGGTTTTCTCGGCGCATGGCTCACCAAGTCTCAGGGATTCAAAACCTTGATGAGTTATCAAAAAGCCGTTTCCGAAGGAAGGTTGCCGCATCGCGAGGCTATCGACGGAATTATTATTCTTTTGGCCGGAGCTGTCCTGTTAACTCCCGGTTTTTTGACCGATGCCGTTGGATTTGCTCTTTTGGTTCCACCGGTTCGTGAAAAAGTTCGGAAATTTCTCGGCGAAAGATTAAAAAATAAAGTTCAGGTCGTGGGGAAAGATTTGAACAATCCAATTACGGGAAAATCAACGCAGCGGACCTCGTCGGATGTGTTTACCGTTGAATCAGAAGTAATTGACGAAACAAACCGGAATGAACCGGGGCATCATTGAATAACTTTCAGGTCTCATTCATCTGATTGCAGGCGATCGCGACGTTCGTGATTTTTTATCTAAAGCACTCTGCTTGCTTGATATTTAACTTTTTTGAGATAAATTTGCAATTATGAGTTTCAATGATAAAATTTCGTGGGCGAACAGTATTTTCGTGCTGGGTTGCCATCACCGCTAGTTATCTGTCTAATTTGTAACCATTGCGAATCGTTTCACCAAACGGAACGCAGCGGTTAGGAGCCTGATGTGATATCCACCTTAACGATATTACCCCGTGACAAAAATCAAATTTAACTGCCCGAGTTGTAACGCAAAACTCAAGGTTCCGTCCAGTCTCGCTGGCGTTTCAGGACCCTGTCCCAAGTGTGGTGGAACCATCGTAGCTCCTTTGCAGTCTGAAGAGGAATATGAACCGACGAGCGCGTCTGTCGTTTCATCTCCTCCCGTGCAGCGCGCTGCGGAAGCTCCGGCTCAAAAGCATTCGATATCGGTCTCAGCTACAGCGGTAGCGGATCCGCCTCAGCCTCAGAGGACTGTCACGCAGCCTCCGGTGATCAATCAGCCGATTGCTCCGCCTCCGGTTTTTGCTCAACAACCGGCAGCATATACGCCGCCTCCGCAGCAGGCGGTCGAGTCGCGTCCAGCGGTTTCACAACCGTCGCCGCCCGTGATTAATCAGCCGGTTCATCAGGCGCCGGCCAGTAACCAGCCGAGTCAGCATCGTCCAGCCCCAACGATCTCGAACGAAATTGGCTTTCCCCGTCCATTGGAACAGGTCAGCCACACGGCGGCAGTCGCTTTGGCGAACGCTCCAGCCAGTTTTCAGCAATCTCAACCACAGGCCCCGGAACCTCAGGTTTATCAGCAGCCGGCACCGGAGCCAGCGCCTCCACAGGCCCCGGCACAACCTGAAGTTGCACCACCCGCTGCCGAGAATTATCCGGAGCAGTCGTATCAACAATACGCGGCCCAGACTCCAGCACCGGCTGAGCCGGCCGTGGAGATTCCAGAAGAAATTTTCGAAGCTGACACACCCGCCGCTGCGCCGGAAGCCGAACAGGCTCCAGCTCAGGAACCGCAGGACAATTACTATCAGCATCAGCAGTCCGAAGCGTACAATCAGGCCTACGTGCCCCAAACCCAGCCGATCGTTGTTAAACGTCGTCAGGAGGAAGTGATTTCTCAGGACTCCGAGCAGGCACCGCCAAGACTCGATGCGTCATTGGCTGAAGCCGGGGGAGATACCTTGAGCGCTGGACAGGCCGCTTACCAGCCGGACTCTACCTTTATTCAACTTCCCGAAGTGGGTAGTGAGGCGAACGAGGAAAACTTTTCAATCAACCCGGCAGAGCGTCCGCCTTATCGTCCGCCAAATCCGGTTGCACTGACACCGCCGAACCAGGCGGTTCAGGAAGAACCTGCTTATCAGCAGGCTGCAGTGGAGGAAGTCCCGCAGGATTATTCCTATCAGGTAGAGCCGGAATTTCCGCTCGAAGATCCCGTGGTTGAACCGATCGAGGAATATCACGAGGTTGAAGAACCTGAAATGCCCGGCTCCGGAACGGGGTCAGTGGCCGCTTTCCTCGCGGAAGCGATGGAGACTCACAGTTCGCAGGAGGGAAATGCATCCAAGTCCAAGGATGAGATTCTTGATGAATTGCTGGGAGTGGCTCCGAAAGGCAAAAAGAAGAAAAAGGGCCTCAGTGCCTCCACCAAATTTATGTTGTCGATTCTCGCTGCCGTCGCGGTTTGTGCAGGAATCGGTGTTTACTACGCGATTGATCAAATCGGTGGGTTCTCGATGTCCGGAGAAAATGTTTTCGGAGAGGAAGGTCTCAGAAATCTGGAGAAGAAAACGGGAATTAATATTTCCGGAATTACCGGAAGCAAAAAGATTGCCGATGCTGATGAGGGAGAGCCTGAAATACCGGCCATCACTCCTCCCGAGCCGGAGGTGCCTGAGCAGATCGAGATTCCATCCGTTGAGCCGGAGGAAATGACGCCTACCGAGGTGGCGTCGCGTCTGGAGGATGAAATCCCCGCTGCGATTCCACCGGTGGAAGAGCCGCCGATTCCCGATCAGAACGATGCTGCGAATGAGATGGAGATCACGCCTCCAACACCTGCGCCAAGTCCGCTTCCGGCCATCGCTAAGGAAAATTACTCTCCGAAGCCTTACTATCCAGCTCCGGGAAGAGATGATCCGCCGCTGAAAAATACTCACGATCTGGTGGACGCTTACCTGAGAGCGCCGAACTGGGAAGCGAGAATACCTTACACTTATCAGGGGGAAAGCCTTCGTCCCGCCATTGCGGAATACTACCAAAAGTGGCCCGATTTTTCACTGGACCGCTTCAAAATGAAGTTGTTCCAGATGGAAATGGAAGAGGAGTTCGGTGGACCGTTCTGGGTTTATCAAATCACTAAGAGTGATGCAGATCCCGGTGGCGTACCAATGATTATCCGGGTGGAGAACGGCCATCTCAAAGTAGATTGGCAAGTCTACTCCGAGTTTAGCGACGAGCATTTCCTCAAGTTTCGCGAAGGCAAGATTGGTGCGCCTCACACCTTCCGTCTCGTAGCCGAGCGGGTAAGTGAGTATCCGGGTGCGGATAAGCCGGGCTTTACAGATCTCGATAATTATCTTTGCTTCGAATTGAATCCGCCATACGGAGGCTACCGTGCTTATTCCGAATACGCATTTGTGAAGAAGGGAACTGAAATCGCCAGAGTCATGAATGAAAAGATTGGTCTGGGAGATGATCCTCTAGCGGTGATTTTGAAGATCGACCGGGAAGGGTTTAGTCACGGAATCCGGCACTATGTGATCAAAGAATTCGTCGACGAGGGATGGTTCAAGTAATCATTCCCCTGTAGAATTCAATGGAAGAACACATCGATGGTTACATCCGCTTTTTAGCGGTGGAGAAAGGCCTCTCGGATAACTATCAAATCTCAGTTCGGCAGTCACTGGAACAGTTCACCGACTGGCTCGCGAAAGAGCGCCGGATAACGAACGCTGGCGAAGTTTCGCTGGGCCATATTACCGATTTTCTCCACTATCGCCGGAGCGAGCAGGAGGTCTCCGCTTCAACGATGCGGATCAATTTGATTGCGTTAAAGGTGTTTTTTAAACACCTGGCAGCGGTCGGAGCGGTAGCTGAAGACATCGCTGAAGCGATCGATTCTCCACGGCTGGAGAGGGCTCTTCCGGATACGTTAAATGAACCGTTGATCGAGCACTTCCTCGAATCGATCGATACCGGCGAGATGCTGGGAAAACGGGATAAAGCAATTCTTGAACTCCTGTATTCCAGCGGTTTGCGGGTTGGCGAATTAGTAAATGCCCGTTTGGAGCATCTCAATTTGGAAGAGGGTATCATCCGGGTTACCGGAAAGGGCAATAAGACCCGCGTGGTCCCTCTGGGGAGTGCTGCGGGAGCTGCGATTACGGACTATGTCACGACGGAGCGGAAAGAACTTTTGAAGCGCCAGACCGGAAGCGAAATTTTTATCTCAAAGCGCGGGACCCAAATAACGACGACCCGGGTTTGGCAGATTGTTAAGGAGCGCGCTCAAAAGGCGGGTATTGATGAAAATGTCTATCCGCATTTACTGCGGCATTCGTTTGCGACGCATCTTCTGGGGAACGGTGCCGACTTGAGGGTCATTCAGGAAATGCTGGGGCACGCCGACATCTCAACCACCCAGATCTACACCCACGTGGACCAGAAGCATCTTCGCAATATCCACAAAAAATTCCATCCGCGAGGGTGAGCCTCGTCAGTTCTTTGGCGGTGCGGCTAACAAGTCGCCAAGCAGCTTAACGAGTTTGCGGGGATGACCTTTGATTCGGACGTAACTGTGATCCTTTTTCCGGCTGGAATCCCATCGTGTGGCACCCTCTGAATCGATAACTACGTGGCCACCTTTGGTTTCGTGCCATAACTCCGGTTGAACCCCGCGGACAGCGAGCAGGACCGTCGCGAGATCGTGGTTCGGCTTTCCATAGGTGATCGCCTGATATTCATGGAACGGTCGCAACTCGTACGCTTTCCGAACTGGATTCTCAGGAGGAGCCGTTTGCAATTCCGCTCCGCTCATCATGGCCGCGCCAACTTCATATCCCTGCCAGACAATTGGTGTTGGCCAAAGATTGGTAACCGATACAGCGGCGGCGGGATCGAGTTTGATATTGGTTTCCGGGTGATTGGTTCGGGGAAAGCCACCGCCCATGATATAGAGTTTCTTTACTTTAGCTTTAACGAGCTCTTCATCCGCCGGGCTACTCAGTAGATCTTCCAAATTGCTCAGAGCGCCGACACTACAGATTATCACGCTTCCGTCGGGCTGGGACTGGAGGGCTGACCGGTAAATCGAGATCGCATCCGGCATTTCACTGTCCGGCTTTGAGTCATGAGGAAACTCGTCGCGCAGCACTCCGGTATAACTGCTGGGGCGTCCGCCCTTGATAGTCGCTCCGTCTTTGTCCGTGCCTATCGGTATATCGGGTCTTCCATACCAGGTGTTGATGACATCAGCCGCTGCTGCAGAGGCATTGCCGGGGCATTTCCGGTTGGTGACGACTGCTAAAATTTCGACTTCACCGAGATCGGCCAGAGCGTGGAGCACGGCAAGAGCACCGGCATCATCACAATCATTCGCCATATCGGTGTCGAAAATCAATCGCACCGGATCAGCTGCGTATCCATTTCCAACGAGCAGGATGAGAAGTAACCAGTATTTCATTTTCTTTCGACATAGACATAGTAAGCACCGAGAAGCGGCTGGCCGTTGTTGTCATCGAACCAGGTATGTAATCGGATTCGCCCCGGCTCGAGATTAGCTGAAAAGGTGGCGAATTTTGCTTTAGGTTTCAGTGGCCTCCGCATCATAGGGCCGGTTCCCAGTTTCAATCTCGCACGACCGATGGGCAGAGCGGTGCCTTCGAGTAATGTTCCATCGGTAACCCGGGTGGCAGGCAGTCCTTCACTCAGGCCCAAATCCAGTTCGCGGGGCCATCTCCGCAGTTCAAATTCGTAGCGGCCCGCGTCGGCCACTTCCAGTTCCCACCAACCGTTTTTCAGGTCAGCCCTTCTGATTTGGCTCTGCTGATCGATAAAGACATCGAGCCACTCACAGGCAGTCAGCATTGCGGGATTTGCTTCTTCGTGACCGATGATGACCGGCTGAGGATCGTTCGCTGTCGGTCCGACCCGTTCCCACCATTGGTTGAGGTGATTGCGCATCTTCGCAACGACTTCCGGATGATCTTCAATCACATTTGTTTTCTGACGGGGATCAGTTTCCAGATTGTAGAGTTCGCGGTCTTCGAGAAGGCGCCACTGTTTCCAAAGGACACCTGCTCCTTCACGACGCATTATCGACGGACTGTCGGGAGACGGGTAGTCAAATCCAAAGGGCATCCGGCTGTAGTTGATCGTCAGAATTCTATCTTCATCGACCGTTTCCCGTTTCCGAAGCACGGCTTCGAGGCTTTCCCCATCGAACTTTGACTCAGTTTTGATTTCGCAGAGATCGAGGATAGTCGGTGCCAAATCCTGGACTTGAGTGAGACCGGATATATCCCGTGGTTCGCCCAATTTACCCCCGGGCCATCTAACAAAACAGGGCACGCGGTGACCGCCTTCCCATAACTGAGTTTTCCGCCCCCGCATTCCCGCGTTGAAGTAGGTTTCACCGAGAGTACTACCGTTGTCGGTCAGGAAGATTACGATGGTATCGGAGCCAATTCCCGATTCGGTTAAAAAGGAATCGAGTTTACCGATATTATCGTCGATCTGCTGGATCATTGCCAAAAAGTCGATCAGCCGGGTTCTTTTATCACCGGTGAGCTTAGTTTTTAATCGACCGGACCTCTCCGCCTCCTCGAGATCTGCAGTCATTGCGTCCCGGTAGTGCTGCGGAAGCCAATAAGGGGAATGCGGCGCATTAGTCGGCAAATAAACAAAGAAAGGTTTTTCCTCATCAGCCTGTTTTTTCATCCAGGTCATGGCTTCGTCAAAAAAGATATCGGTACAGTAGCCCTGATATTTTTTGAGTGTTCCATTTCTGCGATAGGTATCATCAAAGTAGTCATTGTCCCACACGTCGGGGGTCGAGTTGATGTGGGAAGAGGGGAACCAAAGCGTTTCCTGAAAGCCACGATCCTCCGGCCGATAGGGATAGTTATCGCCGAGATGCCATTTGCCGAATAGTCCCGTCTGGTAACCGTTTCCGGAAAGGATATCGGCAAGGGTGGGTATCCCCGTTTTCAACAGGGTTCGTCCGCTGCTCACGTTAATGGCTCCATTTGCCGCGGCGTCGATTCCGGTTAATAGCTGCCCGCGGGTCGGGGTGCACATCGGCGCGACGTGAAAATCGGTCAATCGCAGGCTCTGAGCATGTAGAGAATCGATATGGGGAGTTTTCAGAACCGGGTTTCCATGGCAGGACATATCGCCGTAGCCCTGATCATCGGTGACGATGACGATGACATTGGGCTGTGCGGCGAGGCCGGTGAACGCTGTGAGGAATAGGTAAAGAAAAGGCAGTAGCAGTTTCATAGATCAACGGGGAGGCTCTGAGGTTAATTGAACGAGTGCTTCGCTAACGCGGGCTTTCTGTTCTTCTGTCATGGTCATAAAGCGATCGCGACCTTTGATTTTCGGGGAAAAGATAGTGAATCCATCATCTTCGACGGTAACGTCTCCTTTTACAGACAGTCCGAAGTACCCCCGGTCGGGATAGACGGCATGGAGAACCGCGGTGAGATCCCAGGTCGGACGATCATGAGGTGTGAAAGGGACGTAGTCCAGATAGGCCTCTTTGATTGGATGAGGTTTCGCATACTCAAAATCCTCCATCACACTTTGCCAGGGGTAAGGTGCCGCGATACCGATTTCGAAGCCACTCCAGACAAGGGGAGAAGGCCATTTTTCGCAGAACTTCTGGGCTGACGGCACGTCTTTGAACACATTGTATTCAGAGTAATCGTTGTAGTAGCGGATCGTTTGGAAAGCACCCGCCATGATTACGAGCTGTTTGACTTTTTTCTTTACCAGTTCGACTCCGTCGAGAGGGGAGTGCTCGTCACCTTTGGTCTCAAGTAGTCTTGAAAGATTAGTAAAGAATCCCACCTGAGCGATCGATACGGAATTGTCGGGTTGCGAGGCGAGGGTTTTCCGAAGTAACGCTACCGCATCCGGAGCATCCTCTCCGCTCCGCAGGTCGTGAGGATAGTTATCGGCGAGACCATTGAATTTACCCAACTCTTTGGTGGTACCATCTTTTACCGCGCCGATGGGGACATCCGGTCTTCCATAGAAAGTATTGACCGCGTCGATAAAGGCTGCTGATTTGGGATGATCCTTGGTGGAGGTCACTGCGAGCAGTTCGCAAGCGCCCCTTTTTTCGAGGGAGTGAATCATCGCCAGTGCCATGGCATCGTCGACGTCGTTGCCCATATCGGTATCAAAAATCAGTTTGGTTTTGGCCGCTGACTTCACCTTCATATCTTTAGGTGGCTGAGCGACAAAATGGACCAGAGCTTCTTTGACTCTTTCAGACTGAACCGGGGACATCAGCAAAAAGCGATCCCGCTTCCGAATCGCCGCGAACTTTTCGATGTTTTTAGGGCGATCAAATGGTCCCTTAGCGGGAGTGAAAGTGGTGAAACCGGTATCGCTGACTCGAACTTTACCTACCGGTGAGAGATCAAAATAGCCACGGTGAGGGAATAGCGAGTAGAGAACGCTGGTTAAGTCCCAGCTGGGACGGTCATGATCCGGTCCGCAGTAGGCGAGGTAGGCTTCTTTAACGATATGGTGGTCGATGTAGTCAAAATCATTGGCGATGCTTTCGCGGGGGAAGGGTGCGGCAATGCCGATCGAGAATCCACTCCAGATCACAGGCACCTCGCCGGGCCATTTGTCCGACAGCGTTTTCATCGACGGAATATGGTTTTTCACGTTAGCTTCAAGATACCGGTTGTTATCCCGGATCGTTTGGAATGCTCCGGCCATCACCGACAGGTGATCAACTTTTGCCTTCACCAAGTCGATACCACCCTCGCTTTCGAGCAGTTGGGCAATGTTCGTTGCGAGCCCCACTTGTATGATTGTCACTGAGTTTTCCCCGGCCTTCGATAACGTCTTTTTTATCAATTCCACTGCCGGTTCCGGCTCTGTTGATATACCGATATCATGTGGGTAGCGTAGTTTGTCGCCATCCTTCTGGTTGATGATATGTAAATATTTGCTGTCGCGGTGTGGGGCGTCTTTCGGAATCCCGATCGGAATATCGGGCCGACCATAGAAGGTGTTCACTGCATCGACAAAAGGTGCGGCCAGTTCATTTTCCTTCGAGATCGTGACGGCGAGAATTTCGCAAACACCGCGGTCAGCCAGGGTATGAAGCATTGCGAGTGCCAAAACATCATCAACATCGCCAGTGATATCGGTATCGAAGATAACTTTAACCGGTTTTTCCGGTTTGGCAGGCCCCGGGTTCTGTGCCGGACTGTTGAACGTGAGAAAGAAAACGCAGAGCGCGATTGCCAGGATTGGTTTCATCTTATTTTTGACGGAGTTGTTGGTATTTTTGAAGTAGTCGGTTTCCCATTTCCCCCCTCATCACATCGAGGAGAACGGCCAAAATAATTACCATGCCGGTGATGACATGTTTTACCCATTCATCAGCGCCGACCTGAGCGAGTCCGGCATCAAGCGTTAAGATGATGAGCACACCGAGAAAACTGTTGATCAATGAGCCGCGGCCACCCATCAGGCTGGTTCCGCCGATCACGACTGCGGCGATAGCTGATAGCTCGAAACCGTTGCCCAGGTCAGCGTTGGCTCCACCGAGCCGGGCGGCGAAGAATATAGAAGCGAGACCTGCCAGGATGCCGGTGACGACAAATACAGATACTTTTTTCCATGTGGTGGCCACACCGGCGAGGCGAACGGCAGACTCGTTGGTGCCGATTGCGATCAAGTGCCTTCCATAGATTGTTTTCGACAGGATAAACTGTCCGATCACAACCAGACAGAGGGCAACAATAAAGCTGATCGGGATACCGAGAACGGGGAGAGGGGATATCAGGTTCTCCAGTTTCATCCCTACGGTAATGGTTTCCGACCGGCTGATCAGAAGTGACAATCCAAAGGCGATTTTAAGGGTCCCCAGTGTGACGATAAACGAAGGCACTTTGAAACACACGCTGACCAATCCGTTAATCAACCCAAAGACTCCACCGGCGGCAATGGCGGCGAGGCCGGCGATCGGAACCGGCCAGTTACCCTTTGAAATTAAAAGACAGAAAAGGGTCGCACAGAAGGCGAGAACGGAGCCGACTGACAAATCGATGCCCGCCACGATCAGGATCAGCGTCATTCCGCAGCAGACCAGAACCAGTGGGGGCACCTGTCCGGCGATGGTTGAAAGGGTTCGGGAACTTAAAAAATTGTCACTGAGGCTCCCGAAAAGCAGGATGAGAATGACCCAGATGATAAACATCGGTGCATAGTCAGTGAGGAATCGCTTCATGTTCATGCGGCAGTCTCCTTTCGGTTTTCATAACCGGCAAAGGCTGCGGCGGTGATGGCTTCCCGGCTCCAGGTCTCCGGTTCGAATTCCCCGGTGATGCGTCCGTTAGACATAACCAGAATCCGGTGGGAGATCGACATGAGCTCTGTCAGGTCACTGGATACCAGTATGATGGTCTTGTTCGCTTCGACTAATTCGTCGAGCAAAGTATAGATTGATTCTTTAGCAGCGACGTCGACTCCCCGGGTAGGTTCGTCAAATAAATAGATGTCACTTTCACAAAGTAACCAGCGCGATATGACGACCTTCTGCTGATTCCCGCCGCTGAGATCGCCCACTGCCTGGTCCGGGGAATCGTATTTTAAAGCGAGTCGTTCGCCTGTCGTTACTGTTGCGTTCCGGTCCCCGGCATCGTCGAGGAGTAAGCTGCGGTTTGAGGCGAGAACGGTGTTGGCTGTGATACTCAGTGGTAGTAAGAGGCCGTCCTGCTTTCGGTCCTCTGGAACCAGCGCGAGTTTCTTCGCTACAGAATCAGAGGGACTTTTGGGATGGAAAGGTATTTGTTCCGGACCGAGACGAATTTCGCCGCCGCTGATAGGATCCGCGCCGAAGATCGCCCGCAAGGTCTCTGTTCGTCCGGCTCCAATCAGTCCGGCGATACCGAGGATTTCCCCACGGTAGGCGTCGAAGCTGACGTTTTTGACTTTCTCCCCGCCACTAAGGTTTGATACCGAAATGCCGGTAATTTTCTCCTTCTGTTGACTGGGTGCCGCAGTTCGGGAAGAAATTTCACTACCTGCCATTTCAGCTACCAGTTGGGTTGTCTCTACTTCCGATACCTGATGGGTTGCGATGCGCCTGCCATCTCTCATCACGGTAACCCGGTCGCAGATCCGGGCGATTTCGTCCATGCGATGGCTGATGTAGAGAATGGCCACGCCCTGCTTCTGGAGTGCTCTGACGTTATCAAACAGTAGTTCGATTTCCGGTCCGGTGAGAGCGGCGGTGGGTTCGTCGAGGATCAGCACGGAGGATTCTTTTTCCAGCGCAGATGCAATTTCGATGAGCTGCTGTTGTCCCACACCAAGGCTCCCGGCGGGGAGGGAAGGATCGAGGTTTTTTAGTCCCACCCGGCCGAGAGCCTGTTTTGCTTTATGGTTTAATGAGGCTTGGTTGATGACACCAAATCGTCGGGGGAGAGCATTGATATATATATTTTCAGCAATGGTCAGTGTTGGAATAATGTTCAGTTCCTGTAGCACTAAGACGATGGCGGATTCATCACGTCCGTGACGGTCTATATTTCCGGAATTTGCCGGTGTTAAGCCGGTAAGGATTTTTGCGAGAGTGGATTTGCCGGCTCCGTTACTCCCCACGAGGGCATGAACTTCGCCTTCAGCGATTTCAAAATCAAAATCCTTCAGGACCGGCACTCCGGGAACGTAGGATTTTTGAAGATTCTGTATCGTGATGGCGTTCATCCAGAGATTGTACAGGGTACCGTTTCAGACTGTACAGGGTACAATCAAGGTTTGGTAATGAGGTCCACCCGGGTTTTGCGATTCACTGACTCGCCTCCGTCGAGAATTTTTAAGGCGGCTTCAATTCCGAACACGGCCAGTTCGTCGCCATGTTGGTCTGCGGTTGCGGCAACTTCACCGGATTCAATCAGTGGATTAATCGCCGAAATGTTATCGAAGCCCGCGACGAGTATTTTTCCGTTCTGCCCCGCTGCTTTCACAGCCTGAACGGCGCCGAGAGCCATAGAATCGTTGGCGCAGAGAATCGCTTTGATTTCGGGGTGCTCACTGAGCATAGCGGACGCTACCGTGTTGGCTTTGGCCATTTCCCAGCTACCGGATTGTGAACTGACGATTTTGATCCCGGCGGCTTCCATCGCATCTTCAAAACCGAGTCTGCGCTGGACGGCATTGAACGCGGTGGGAACCCCTTCGATAATGGCGACGGCATCACCTTTCTGGAGTTGTTTCGCCACCTGATCGCCTACCATCCTGGCTCCTTCGCGATTGTCGGGCCCGACGAAGGGGATGGTGAGACTGGCTTCTTTCAACACGTCCTGATCGAGTTGATTGTCGATATTGATCACGGTAACACCGGCATCAATGGCACGTTTCAAGGCCGGTGCGAGCGCTTTGGAATCGGCGGGGGCGATGACGATGGCATCGACGCCACGGGACACCATTTGCTCAACCAAATTGACCTGCGCGGTGAGGTCGGTCTCATTGCGAATCCCGTTTACGATCAACTCGTATTGGTCAGGATTGGCGGCTTGATGCTTCTCCGCCCCGTCGGCCATCGTTTTGAAAAATTCATTGGCCAGGGACTTCATGACGAGAGCGACTACGGGTTTGTCAGAGTCACCGGAATCCCCGGAGTTCTGACCACAGGAGCTCAGAAAAAATCCGAAAATGGTCAGCATTATGATGTTAATGAAGAAAGAATCGCGTTTCATTATTCCGTTCATTACCTTTGCACAATCGTTTGTGCAAGACTATTCTGTGGCATCATTACGATAAAAAGAGGGGGCGTTAATGAATATCAGTGAGTTGGCGGAAGAATTGAATCTTTCTCCGACCACGGTATCGCGGGCGTTGAGCGGTCAGGGCGAGAAGTATCGCGTCAGCCGGGCGACGGTGCAACGGGTTCTCGCTGCTGCGGAGAAGCACCGGGTGGTTCCGGATGCGCTTGGGGCAGGGCTTCAGCGGGGACGAATGGGAATGGTGGGCTTGTTAGTGCCGGACATTACGAATTCATTTTTCTCCAGTTTAGCCCGCTCTATTGAGCTGGAATTGCGGAGTGACGGATTTTCCGTTCAGCTTTGTGATTCGGCGGAGGATCCCGAGGTGGAGGTCGAGTTGATCGAGCAAATTGTGAAACGAAGGCTGGATGGATTGATTCTCGCTCCGGTCGGCAGATTATCGGATCGCTTTGTCGAGGCGATGACCGCAGCCCCTTTTCCGGTGGTGATGGTTGATCGGATTCTTCCGGAGTTGGACCTCCCGCTGGTGTCGCTGGATAACGCTGCCGCCGGTCGACTCGCGGTGAAACATTTGCTGGATTGTGGTCACCGGAAAATTGCCTGTCTCCGGGGAAACCGGGCGTCCTACACCGACCGGGAGCGATACCGGGGTGTGGAGGAGGTATTGCTGAGAGAGGGGCTACCGACGGGAGGCCCTCTGGTTTGCGGCGATGGCTACACCCGGCAGTCGGGCATCGAAGGAGCACGGAAAATTCTCGGCACCGTCGATCTTCCCGAAGCAGTGATTTGTTTGAACGGGCAGGGGATTCTGGGCATTCTGGAGGTGGCTTCCGAATTGAATCTGGATATCCCGGGCGATATTTCCGTGGTGGCTTTTGATGAACAGCCCTGGTCGGCACTGGTGAGTCCTCCGCTGACGACGATTGAGCAACCGGTTCAGGAAATTGCGACCCGGGCGGTTGAGTTGATGAAAGATCAGCAGGGCCGGGGCCCCGGAAAAAGCGGGCACACCGTGGTCGAGGCTCGGATCCGGATTCGGGAATCGGTCGCCCATCGATAAAAAAAGAAACCCCGGTGGGAGAACACCGGGGCTTCGGATACAAATTGGCGACCCACAGGGCCGCCGCACTGCGGTTTGGCGTAGCCCCTATACGTCTGAAATGAAGAAATACAAGTCTACATCGATTTCATGTAGGCGGCGATATCGGCAACGTCCTGAGCGGAAAGCCCCATTTGTCCGGCACTCATCATCAAGGAGCGATTCATATTTTTCTTCTTCGCGATCTTCTGATTGGGAATCGTCTGGGTGATGCCTCCCATACTGGTGATCAAAGTTGGATTTCCTCGATTGAGAATCAGACCATTGACGACTTTTCCGTCTTTCATGACGAGTTCGGTTCCTTTGAAGCCGTGCGAAATATCGGCGCTCGGTTCGACGATTGAGCGGATAATCACTTCTATTGGCTGGGTTCGGCCCCAGCCGTTTAAGGTCGGTCCGAAATTAGCCCCGGCGTCACCGACCTGATGACACATCAAGCATCGCTGAATGGTCGTCTTCCCTTTCACGGGATCCCCGGTCAGTTTCACGATTTCTTCAACAGGTGGAAGCGTTGTGATGGTCACCGACGGATCCGGTGTGGTGATTGCCTGAACTTCGATTTTATCCGGGTCGTAAATGCCGGTTTGTTTCATCTTCGGAAGAAGATTGAATTTTTTCCAATCGTTGGTCGAGCGGTTGATCAGCCACCAAATCGCATCGCCCTTCAGGGGACCGTCAAACTGAGCAATTTCGAGCATTTTCTTCGCTGCCGCCTGGGTTTTGATGAAAGCGATCGCATCCATTGCTTTCTTACGCTGTTCATCCGGAACCATCACCGAGCGGGCCCGAACGCCGAAGTCTTCGACGGTGCTTGAAGGGTGCAAACGCCACGCGATGTTGGCAAAAGCCTCGGACCAGAAGCGCGGGTCGTCATTGCCGATCTCCTCTTTTACCGCTTTGTAAATTTCCGCCTCTTTCCCGGTCGCGCCGGTTCCGAAAGCTTCCAGGTAGGAGCGGTCTTTGCCGTCGTAGGTCTTCGCGATGTCGATGAGGATTTCGCGAGCGACATCGAACGATTGATCGCGCATCGCGAGGGCCACTTCACGGCGCACGGCGGGATGCTCATCTTTAGACAGCTGAATGGCGCTGCCGGTCCAATCGAGTCCGGCGCGTCTCATTGCCCGGAAAGCCGCGATCCGCTGTTCGGGATCGTTGTTGGATTCCGGGTAACCGGCCTTACGCGGACCACTGATTCCCAGCTGATAAAGCAGATGGATTGCGCGGCCTTTCAGATACTGGTTTTTTTCGTCCAGCATCGCTGCCACAGCGTCGAGCGAGGCGCGTCCTTTGGATTTCAAAGCATTGAATCCGATGTGCCGAACATTGACGGCGGGAGATTTGAGCGCTTCGATTTGTCCCTCGGTTGTGGTGAGGTCAAATTCAGGGACCTTTGAAATGAAGCCTTTGGGAGCGATGCGATAAATCGTCCCGGAACGGGTTTTATCCAAGGTCTGGTGGCCACCAACCCGGCCATCATACCAATCGCAGACGTAGAGTGCCCCGTCCGGACCCACTGCAATATCGCTGGGGCGGAAAAGTGTTCTTTCTTCGTCCTTAACGCTCTCAGAACCCCCGAGAAAGTCAGAACCGGCAAAGGCCTTGTCAGGGTTACTGGTCATGAAATCGGTTCGCTCCAATTCGAAGCCTGCATCATCCTTCAGCCGTGGCTGGTAGGCGAAAATCACGTTCTGACCGGGTTCGCAGGCGAAGAACGTGCCTTCCCATGCTTCACCGAGAGCGCCATTTTCGTAGAACACATTTCCGGTCGGGGAGCCTCCGCCATAGACGTCACCGGCCGGGGTGATTCCGGGATCTTCCTGACGCCATTCGGCGATAGCCGTGGTCTGTCCGGGCCGGACGTCCGCCCGCCACGAGCGGCTTCCATCGTTCGAGCTGAAACCGAAATTGGCGTATTCCATTACCCAACTGACGCGGCAGGCCGGGGGATCGTCGTTGTCATTTTGGAAGACGTCGCCCAGTGAAGTCACGGATTGCTCATAGGAGTTACGGTAATTGTGGCCGATGATTTCGACGTCGGTTCCATCGGGATTCATTCGGGCGGTGAACCCTCCCACATAGACATGGCCGTCGTCGCTCGGTTTTCCGGCGAACTGCGAGGAATCGTGAGGGTATTTGAAGGCGCCAATCGGTTTGGGCCGGTAATCGCTGAAGATGCGAAAGGTTTTCCCGCTCTTGTCGGTGAACATGGCACCACAGTTTCCGGAGTTGAAATACCACTTTCCATCGGGGCCGGCGGTCACGGAGTGCAGGGAGTGATCGTGATTCTGTCCCTGAAAGCCGGTTAAGAGAATTTCCCGCTTGTCGACCGAGGGATCAAATTTGAGATCACGGTTTTCGTCGGTATAAACGAGCAAGTGAGGGGGCTGGGATACCACAATCTTGTTATCCATCACAGCAACCCCGAGAGGAGCGATGAGAAGTGGTTCCTGAACAAAGGTGTGTGAAGAGTCTGCCTTGCCGTCCCCATCGGTATCCTCGACAACGACAATCCGGTCGCCTTCGGGTTGGCGGTCGAACTCCCTCCGGTAGCGAACTCCTTCCGCCACCCAGATCCGGCCATCTTTGTCGATGTCCATGTTGGTGGGATTGAAAAAGAGAGGGGAGGTGGCCCAGACGGTCACTTCCAATCCTTCGGGAACGACAAAGAGGTCGGTGTCGACGGACTCAAATTCTTCCTTTTTGACTTCAGGTTCGGCTTTCGGCACGTCAGCAGCGGCCTCCTTCGCAGGAGATGGGGGGACCGCAGCCAGTTTTAGGATTGGCTCGGGTTTAGCTTCCTTTTCTGTCGAGAGGAGTTCAGTTTTAACGTCTCCACCGCATGAAACGAGGAATAGCAGGCCTAGTGACATGCCGAAACGGGCAACAATTTTATTCATAGCGACGCATCCTCGCATTTTTCCGTCAATCGACCAGTGAACATTTTTCATAAACTTAGAATTACACTTGCTATTTACCGGCAAAGATCCTCCATTCACTACAATGTCTGAGGCGGTAAAACCCCTGTTGATCTTTGATTTCGATGGTACTTTAGCAAATACTATCGATACGGGCATTGGTATCTATAACGAAATCTCTTCTGATTACGGATTAGAGCCATTTACCTCCGAGGATATCGTAGAACTGCGGAAATTGAATATCAGAGCGGTGTTGAGCCGGATTGGTATCAGTAAAATCACAGCAATCAAAATTGCAACCCGGATCCGGAAGGAAATTCATGACCGGATGGACGAGGTGGAGATTTTTCCGGGGGCTGCCGAGGCGGTTTCAGCCTTGCACGAGGCGGGTTTTCGAATGGGCATTCTCAGCTCCAACAGCACGGATAACATTCGGGATTTCATCAAACGCTTCAATCTTTCGCACTGTTTTGAGTTTATCGAAGCCGGTGTCAGCCTTTTCGGGAAGTCGAATCGGATCAATCAGGTTCTGAAAAAGCAAAAAGTCGCAGCGAGTAATGTCCTTTATATCGGTGATGAAACCCGCGATATGGAAGCGGCCCGGAAATCGGAGGTTTGTGCGGTGGCGGTATGCTGGGGGGCCAATGAGAAAGAGGCGATGGTCACAGAGGGGCCCGAGTATTGCATCGAAGATCCCGGTCAGCTCATCGAATGCGCCCGGGCCTTCGCGAGACGGTGACGCAGAAAAGCCCGTTTTGCGCCCTTGCTGGATTTGACGATGGGGTGTCCAGTTGGCGCGATGAAACTTTCACTGACAATTCTGGCAGTCGCAACCTTGCTTGTGCCTGGTTACCAATCCGCTAAGGGGCACGATGTTGCCGCTTCAATGGCTGCTGCAGCCACTGATTTTCTCAGCAACCTGACGGAAGAGCAACGCGCCAAAGCGAACCTCGAACTTGAAGATCCCAAACGGAAAGACTGGCACTTTATCCCGAAACCATTCGAGGGTGAGAAAAAGCGGATCGGTCTGACTTTGAAGGAAATGAGGCCGGATCAGCGGCACCTCGCCTATGCCTTGCTGAGCACGGGGCTCAGCCACGAAGGCTTCACCACAGCGCTGCAGATTATGAGCCTGGAGCAGGTTCTCTGGGAGCTGGAACAGGCGGACCATCGCGATACGAGCATGTATTACGTAACCGTATTCGGCACCCCGGGTGAGAAAAACTGGGGCTGGAAAGTGGAAGGTCATCACATTTCAATGAATTTCACGATCGCTGACGGCGATGTTGTCGTCGGGACGCCGGTCTTTTTTGCATCGAATCCCGGAGAGGTGTTGGAAGGTCCCCGGAAAGGACTCCGGGTCCTCGCGGCTGAGGAGGATGTGGCCCGTTCGCTGGCGAAAAGTTTGAGCGATGCGCAGAAAAAAGAAGCGGTGATCATGGACAAAGCGCCGAGGGATATTCTCACTGCGGCGGAGCAAAAAGTCGCGCCTCTTGAAGGAGGAGGGCTTCCCTATGACAAGCTGGATGAAGAGCAGAAGACCAAATTGCACAAATTGATCGACGTTTACGTGCGTCGCCTTCGTGAAGCGGTGGCTAACGATGAGTGGGCGGATATCAAAAAAGCCGGTCTCGAAAACATCGTATTTGCCTGGGCGGGAGGATACGAGAAGAATGAGCCGCATTACTATCGCGTTCAGGGACCGACTTTTCTTCTCGAATATGCCAATACTCAGAACGGAGCAAACCACGTGCACGCGGTTTGGCGCGATTTTGACGGTGATTTCGGCGAAGACCTGCTGCGCAAGCACTACGCTGAGTTTCATCGCGAAGAGCGTTAATCTTTGCACCGCTCCCGACTGGATGCCGGTGTTGACTTACGACGATTTTATTAAAATCTAGTCGTATGTCTTCCGAAAGCGCGGAGCAGATCCAAAACCGGTTTTTAGAAGAGTTAGGGGGCGATTGCGGCTTCCTGACTCTTTTTTCTTTGCTCAATGACGTCGCCTTTTTTGTGAAAAACCGCGATTTCCAGCTGGTTTATGCCAATCGGTTTTTCTACGAAAGACTCGACCTCGAATCGGACGGAGACTGGCTCGGTAAAGATGACTTTCAGCTTTTTCCCGAGCCCCTCGCCGCCAAGTTCCGGAAAGACGATCTGACCGTGGTTGAAAGTGGTCGCCCGATGGATCAACTGGTCGAGCTATTTCTGAATCGCCAGGGACTTCCCGATTGGTATGTGACCAACAAACTCCCGGTCCGGGGCCTGTCCGGGGCGGTGATCGGGGTGATGGGATCGGTTCAGCGTTACAAAAAAACGGGCGGAGCGCGGGTGGGGGATCAAAAGGTGGAGAAGGTAATCGAGCTGATGCATCAGTCTGCGGCGGACTGCGGTTCGATGGCAAAGATCGCCACCCGGATGGGCATGTCCCATCGGCAACTGGACCGGAGATTCAAGTCCGCGACCGGTCTGACTCCACAACAATACCTGATCCGGGTCCGGATTGAGCAGGCGTGCCAGAAGTTGAGAGAGACTGAGGATGATCTCTCCGAAATCGCTTACGATCTGGGCTTTTGTGATCAGAGCGCGTTCACTGCCCAATTTCGAAAACGGATGGGTCTCACTCCCCGGAAATATCGTCAGCAATACGGACGGCGGGGGCGTTAAAACGCTCTGTTTATCAAGGTCGGGACATCTCCGATTTTGTTAATAGATCTTGACTTTCAATGTATTTTTCATAACCTCGAATTGAGGGGATTGCAGTCTTGAGTTCAGGATCAAATGAAACGATGACCATAGGGAAGTTTTCCTTCGCCTGTGATGTAAAAGGGAAGTTGGTACCAGTTCCCTCCGATCCTCGTCTGCAGGGATTTGTCGTTCGCGGGGAGGAGTTGCTTGAATTCGCCCGTCTCCAGATTTTCGCAGGGAACGATGCCCGGGAGCGCGAGCAACTCAGCGCGGTTTGGAAAGAATCCTACGAAGCCCGGGCCACCACGATTTTTCCGGAAATTATTGCCTGCGGAGAAGACGATGGGATTCCCTACTACGTCAGCAAATTTCCGCACGGAGAGCCCCTTTCGATTTATCTGGACGATTCGCCGCCCTGGCCGGGGCAGATGGCAGCGCGGGTGCTGTGCCGGTTTATCGGTTCGCTTCGAAATCAGGCGGAGATTCCGATCAATCAGTATCTGATTTCATACGATTCGCTATGGGTCGAAAAGACGATTTACGGCCCCCGGATTCTGATCGGGGATATCACGCTGGTTCCATCTCCCACCGCTTCGACGGACAATGCGGCTCTGATCCTGTCGGTGTTTAAAGACCTCACCAAAGAGGACGTGAATGACCCGGCGATCACGGGCTTGTTCCACAAATTGAGCCAAGGACCGATGTCGCTTGGTGTCGTGGAAAAAGCGCTCCGTTCCTTCTCGATCACGGGCGATTCGAGGGATCTCGAATGGACCGAAGCCTGTGACCCCGATCCGATGCTGGAGCGATGTCTCGCCCGGATTGATATGGTGTCGGAGGATCAACTGATTGAGGCAAAAGACCGTTCCAAATCCGGGAAAACCGGCTTTGGAGGTTTGAGTCGTTTCCTCGTCAATCAGACCCATTACCGGTCGGCGATCGAGTTGGACCAGACCGAACCTTCTTTTAAAATCCCGCGGGGTTTGCTGCCTGTTTGCACCTTGTTGATTGTCTTGGGCACCGTGATTGGATTGGGGATAAAAACCGATCCCGGAAAGCGCATTTTCGAAAAGATCGGCGGATGGATCGCCGGTTTCACTTACGAGCCCACTCTGGTAATGCCGGTGGAGCCGGAGCCGCAAGTGCCTGAAAAGCTGGAAACCAAGCCTGAAGTTGAGAACAAACCCTACGATACCTCTCAGATTTCGCTCAACGGAAACTTGTTTGATGCGGAAGGCATTCTTAACAGCACCATCACTGCCGGTGAGGATTCGATCAACTCCTACTCCGTATCCAACTAGGAAACGGGGAGGCCTTAAGAGGAAGTCAGCCGAGGTCATATTAGTCGTGGAAATGAGCCGGAGGCCATCATTGGCCTGTATAAACTATGAAACCGGAGGACTCACCAAATGATGGCAACGAACTCAAGACATCCGTGAGGATAGTGGGGAACCATCCGACAAAGGTCGCCGTCCGCAGGACCAAACTGATTCGACGCGGTCTGCCAGACGATCCGACCTGACCACCCTGCTATTCGACTGAACCCGCACGGGGAATTAGATGGCAATCGGAGTCAGGCAGAGAAAGAGAGATCGTGTGTGAAAGAACATTCACTGTTCGAGCAAGTCCTGGAACGCGAGAATTTGCAGAGAGCCTGGAAACAGGTCAAAGCAAACAAAGGCGCGCCAGACATTGATGGGATGACGATTGAGGAATTCTCTCAATTCATCCGCAAGCACTGGGAAACGATCCAGACCAAATTGAGAGACGGTAGCTACCGTCCCTCTCCGGTTAAGCGGATCTATATCCCGAAACCCCGGGTGTGCCTTACCCCGGACATCAAACGAAAAGTGCGATGGACCGGTCAATCAAAGAGGCGATTTAAGAAGAGT